>JBEKWW010000013.1:0-110939 GCA_049512655.1 Candidatus Sulfotelmatobacter sp.
CGTCGTCCGGAGACCGGAACCCGCGAGCCCGGAGCCGGTTCCATCCACGCCGCCGACGCCCTGGCTAACCTCATCGACCTCGGCGACGCTCCCAGTTGCAGCTTCTGTGGCAGCATCATGACCCGCAACGGTTCGTGCTACCGCTGCGGGAGCTGCGGAAGCACGAGCGGGTGCAGCTAGAAGGTTGCTGGGCGGAGCATTTGAGCTAGAGGGGCATGGCTGAGGCTATGCCCCTTTTGAATGTGGTTGGGTTTGCTGGTGTATCCTGTGACGAACCACTAATTCATTGGGGCGTCGCGCCTATGAAAATGAACGGCAATTCAGCCTTCGTAAAGCCAGACTTCCACGACATGCCGCTCGAAAACCTACTGTTCGATTATGAGAATCCTCGCCTCACTATGGGGCAGGACATTAGGACCGACAAAGACATGCTCCGGGTTTTGTGGCACGACATGGCCGTTGACGAGATCGTAGACTCGATTTCAGCAAACGGATTTTTCAAGGAAGAACCGTTGATTGCGGTTCCAAAGGACCCCAAGAAAACCGATCCAGGCAAGGATAAATTTGTTGTGGTTGAAGGGAATCGTCGCTTGGCTGCAGTGCGCTTGCTTCTCGATCAAAACTTACAACGGGAGATAGGAGCGAAGGAAATTCCTGCAGTGGATCCGAAATTATCGCGGGACCTCCAACAACTCCCGGTCGGTGTCTACCGAGAACGACAGCAGGTCTGGGCGTACCTGGGGTTCCGCCATATTAACGGGCCGAAGCCATGGGATGCACTTGGGAAGGCGCAGTTCGTGGCGCGCGTTTATGAAGATCAGGGCGTGGATCTCAATCAAATCGCGAAACAAATCGGTGACCGGAATGTGACCGTCAAAAGGCTTTATCGGGGCTTCACACTCCTTAGACAGGCAGAAGCGCAGGCTGCGTTCGACCGGAGTGACGCGAACGCGTATCGGTTCTTTTTCTCCCACCTGTACACGGCCGTTGATCAGGATGAGTTTCAAAGATTCTTAGGTATCGACGCCGAGGGCTCTTTAAGGAAAGACCCAGTGCCGAAGAGAAAACTCAAGGAGCTTGGCGAACTCATGCTGTGGTTCTATGGAAGCAAGGCAAGGAAAAAAGAGCCCTTGGTCCAGAGCCAAAATCCGGATCTTAACACCCTGCGCGAAGTGCTCAGGGCACCAGAGGGTATCTCAGCCTTAAGGGCAGGTTACAGCCTTGACCGCGCACATGAGATCTCAATCGGGGACCCTCAACGCTTCCGCGAAGCCATGACCCGGGCGAAGGAGGATCTGGTTCAGGCCAATGGGACAGTGATCAATGGCTATGACGGCGAATCGGAGTTACTGTCCGTTTCGGAGGAGATCGTTAGGCTTGCGGGAAGGGTGGATGAAGAGGTTCACAAGGTCCACTCTGGAAAGAAGACGAAGACCCGGGCGTGAAGACGAAGCTCTTGAAATTCCCTGAGAACACCAATAATCCGCTAGATTGCGCGGACTGGATGGAGTTGGTTGCTCTGGTGTCCCCCGAGGGACGCTGCAGTATCGCAGCAGTGGAACGAAACTTAAAGCGGCTCTCAGCGTACGATGCGAGCACTACCATGCAGCAAAACTCAAAGGTGGAGGCTGCCTGCGGAGAGATCCTTGGCGAGATGAAGAGGCGAGCCCTCGCAGCAGGCGGCGCTTATCCCTTCGCTGTTGAAAGTGCCGGGATCGTCACCAACGGCGATGCTAGCAAGTTCGCCCCTTATATATTCTGCCTGTGCCTGTCTTGGTTTGGATGGCAGCAGCGAAGGGGCAATAGAACTTTCCCCCGCAGAATGTTCGAGGATCTCTCAAAATATGCTGCTCAGGCTTTTGTAGGCGGAAAGGCACTCCGCTTCGGGGCGCCCCGGACGGAGCCGTTGCCTAGGCCCTTTAGAGACGCGCTCACGCACCTCGCGATTGCTATTGGTGAAGGGCAGGCCCGCGAGATTGAAGGAAGCGTCAATGCCCAGGACGATACTCTCGACCTTGTGGCGTGGCGGGACTTTCCGGATGGCGCGGAGGGCAAGCTGATTTTAGTCGGGCAGTGCGCGTCAGGTGCAAACTGGGAAGGTAAGAAGCGGGAACTCGATCATCTCGCATTTTTCAATGACTGGTTCTCCGATCAACCCCCTTCCCTTAACCACGGAATGAGAGTGGGCTTCTTTGTTCCTTGCCGTGTGCCAAAGAAGAAATGGATACCGACAACGCGAAGGGCAGGCATCATTTTTGATCGCTGCCGGATTGCATACTGGAGTCAAAATAATCCCGAGTTCAAGAACCGAGAAGGTTACTGTGACTGGTCCCGCAGGGCGCTGGCCGGCCTGCGCCAGCGAGGCACCTAAGGAAAAATGCGCAACCGTCTCCACTCGTTATGTCCGTATTTCGCGATGTTTCCTGAGGAATTTGCAGAGGAACAAATTCGGAGATATTCGTCGCGAGGCGACTTAATTTGCGACCCCTTTTCCGGTCGAGGCACGGCTTTGCTGCAGGGGTTGCTTCTGGGGCGGAAAGCGGTCGCGACTGATATTAATCCGGTCGCTTACTGTATCTCGGCAGCAAAGGCGGATGTTCCGGCTTTGAGTGATGTAATGCGGCAGATCACACTTTTGCGGAACCGCTACGTAAACGCTGGCGAGCGCTCTTACGAAAGAGAGCGGTCATTGTTGCCTCCATTTTTCCGAAGGGCTTTTTACCACAGCACGTTGAGTGAGTTGTTATTCCTGAGGTCTGCGCTCAACTGGAGGGAGTCCCGGGTCCACCGATTCATAGCAGCGCTTGTGCTAGGTTCCCTGCATGGGGAAATGGACAAGTCGAGCTCGTACTTCAGCAATCAGATGCCGAGAACAATCAGTACGAAGCCCGATTACTCGGTCGAGTACTGGGATGAGCACGGTCTGTGGCCTAAGAAAAGGGACGTATTTGACCTCCTCCGGAAGAGGGCGAAGTTTCGCTTGCGCGAAGAGGACGTACCCGGACTCCCCGGCGAAGTTGCCTTGGGGGATGCCAGGGCTTCCGCCGATCTCTTCCCGGGATCTCGCCGGAAAGTGAAGCTGGTCCTAACGTCCCCACCTTATTTGAATGTCACAAACTACGAAGAGGACCAGTGGCTCAGGCTCTGGTTTCTTGGCAATGAGCCTTGCCCGACATACAACACCATTTCCAAGGATGATCGGCACTTGGATCCCGTGAAGTACTGGGGATTCTTGAGGGAGGTGTGGCAAGGGATTGAGCCCCTACTTTCGAAGGGGGCCACGTTAGTGTGCCGGATCGGCGCGAAGGACCTCAAGAGGGACGAAGTGACCGACGGATTAACTGAGTCTCTCAGGGAGGTCTTTTCGAGGCTGCGCCGCAAGCGACCGCCTGTCGTGTCGAGAATACGAAACCGGCAGACGGAGTACTTCAGACCGGGCAGCAGAGGCTGCCTCTACGAGATGGACTTCGCGTTTTCGGTCACGTAGTTCTCCGTGGCGACGTTTGCGGCACGACTGAAGTCGTGCCCTTCCCGAGCTGTGCTGATGCCGTAGGCGCGGGTGTTAAGATTTGAGTACGATGCATCAACCGATCAAAGTCGATAGCCGTTTCGCCACAGTGCGCGATACCGCCAGGATTCTGGGCGTGTCCAAATCCAGGACGGAGGAGCTGGTCGAGCGTGTTAAGTGGCTGACGGACCGGATACTAAAAAGAAGGTCTAAGGCGACTGAGGTTTCAGCAACCGGGCCCAGCAAGAAGAAGGTCGTAAAAACTGCGGCAAAGAAGATGGTTGGGCGCCATGCCGGTACGAGCTCGACAAAAACAAAAACGAAGACGAAGGCGAAGAGCGCGAAGGCTCGAGGGTACGGCTCAGTCGGTTTTTCTGAACATTCCATACGACGCGGCCTTTGAGAATCTTCTGCTCGCCTACATTGCCGCCATCAGTGCGTTTGGTTTTACTCCGCGGGCAACGCTTGAAATCCCTTTCAATCGGCGGCTGGATCGGATTCTTTCTCTGATCGAGCAATCTGAGTATTCCATCCATGATTTGTCGCGAGTGCAGTTAGATCGGGCCATCCCGTGCACTCCGCGATTCAATATGCCATTTGAGCTGGGATTGACGGTGGCCCTGAAGAGCGCAAAGGTTCCGAATCATGCGTGGGTAGTTTGCGAAACCATGCGGCGACGGATTAACAAGTCACTAAGCGACCTGGATGGAACCGATCCTTACATTCACGGTGGAACGATACAGGGCGTGTTCCGTGAGATGTGCAATGTATTTGTGAGGGGCCGGAGAAATCCGACGGTCGCCGACATGATGGAAATTTATCGAACGCTGCGGTCTGAGCTAAAGAATATTTTGCGTCAGGCTGGTGCGGATAGTCCGTTCAATGCGCGGGTGTTTCAGGATCTTTGCACGGTTGCGAGCGCCGCAGCGAACCGGCTGGTTGGATAGTTCCCTTGTTCCGCCGGATGCACAGCTTTGTCGCCCTACGAAACGCATAAATCATCAAGGAAACTTCGGGCCGCATGCAGCCCTACTTCTCTTTAACCTTCTCCGCCAATTCGCGAAACTCTTTGGATAGCTTGTGGCTCGCCTTTATTTGCACCTGCGCCAGCTGTCGAGAGTTCTCCGTCGTCAGGGCCGGCACCAAAGCCTCCAGTTCCGAGGCTACTTCGCGCGCATGATCGGCCTCTTTCAACATCAAATGTTCAAATTTCCGGACTGCCTCGTGGTGATCCATAGACCTCGCCTAGGGGTAGATTGAAGTGCGTGTTTTACTTGATCGAAACCAGCCGCTCCACTAACTCCGAATAATCTTTCTTTTCGATGCCGTGGACCTGCTTGTTGTATTCATCTACCTTCGAGGAGTAATTCATCGAACAGAATTTAGGACCGCACATAGAGCAGAAAGCGGCTTCTTTGTAGTAGTCGTCGGGAAGGGTCTCGTCGTGCATGGACCGGGCTGTCTCAGGATCCAAAGACAAAGCAAACTGCTTTTCCCAGTCAAACTTGTACCGCGCATAACTCAAAGCGTCATCGCGGTCACGGGCGCCGGGACGTCCGCGGGCGATGTCGGCGGCATGGGCAGAAATCTTATAGGCAATGATGCCGTCCTTCACGTCTTTCTCATTAGGTAACCCAAGATGCTCCTTCGGGGTGACGTAGCAGAGCATGGCTGCGCCGTACCATCCGATCATGGCCGCGCCGATGGCGCTCGTGATGTGGTCGTAGCCAGGGGCAATGTCGGTGACCAGCGGGCCGAGCGTATAGAAGGGAGCTTCGTAGCAGAGCTCCATTTCTTTTTCGACCTGCTCTTTAATCTTGTCCATGGAGACGTGCCCGGGGCCCTCGATCATGACCTGCACATCGTGTTCCCATGCCTTCTTGGTCAGCTCACCGAGGGTTTTTAGTTCGGAGAACTGGGCTTCATCGCTCGCGTCGGCAACGCAGCCGGGGCGGAGTCCGTCGCCGAGGGAGAAGCTGACGTCATACTTTTTGAAAATCTTGCAGATGTCGTCGAAGTGTTCATAGAGAAAATTTTGTTTGTGGTTGTAGGCCATCCACTGGGCCAGGATTGCTCCGCCACGACTGACTATGCCGGTGATGCGCTTGGAGATCAAGGGCAGATACTGGATGAGGACGCCGGCGTGGATGGTCATGTAATCCACGCCCTGTGCGGCCTGTTCTTCGATGACTTCGAGCATGACGTCCGCATTCAGGTCTTCGACGCGCTTCACGCGGGCGATGGCTTCGTAAATTGGGACGGTGCCGATAGGCACGGGAGAGTGGCGCAGGATGGCTTCGCGGATTTCGTGAATGTCGCCGCCGGTGGAGAGATCCATGACGGTGTCGGCCCCGTAGTGGACAGCGGTGTGCAGCTTTTTCAGCTCTTCCTTGATTTCGGAAGTGACGGCGGAGTTGCCGATGTTGGCGTTGATCTTACACAGGGATGCGACGCCGATGGCCATGGGCTCGAGTTCGGGATGGTTGATGTTGGCGGGAATGATCATGCGGCCGCGAGCGACTTCGTCGCGGACGAGTTCCGCTGTGAGCTTTTCCTTGTGGGCGATAAAGCCCATCTCTTCGGTGATCACGCCTTGGCGCGCGTAGTGCATCTGAGAAAAGTTGCCGGTGGAGTTCCTGCGCTTGCGCTGCGCAATCCATTCTGCGCGGGGCTTGGGGACACTGTCTCTGTTGCTGCCATTGCCGTTCGAACCGTTCGTGGAAGTCATGATCAGGCCTCGTTCCTATCGTAAGAATTGATTATAGTGCGTCTGAAGAGCGTGCGGATTTCGGTCTCGCGGCGATTTGGGGAAAAGAGGAAAGGCCACGCAGACTGCGTGGCCTTTTCCTTAGTTGCGCCCAACGCTGGCACCGGCAACTTGACCCATAAGATGATCTACCAAGCGGGGCAGTCAGATGCTTTAATGCGTCGCCGCAGGCGAGCGCCGAGCCAATTCGATTTCTATCCCTTCCGGTAATACTACGGCTTCCCCTTGCGCCGTCTTTGGTTGACTCGTGAGCAGCGTTATATTCGCGATATTGGCCGCATGCGCCGCATCCAGGACCCTTACCACACTCGCATAAGGAGCCCTGGCGTCGGCCTTGAGATAAAGATTCTGCGTGCGAGCCGGAAGCGCCTTAAACTTTTCCGCCAACGAATCGGGGGCAATCGGATCGATCCCCAAATAGAGTTTCCCGCTTTCGGTCACGGTGACGATCAATGCGTTTTGGCTGTCCGCATCTGGTGCGGGAACGGCGCTGCTAGTGTGGGCCAGTTCTACCCTGATCCCTGGTTGCATCGCCTGTGCGGTGCTCCGTGGTGCTGCGCACATCGTTGATACGACTGCAAGTATCGCAACGCTCCGCACTCTGTCCTTCAGTCTTGCGAAATGTGTGTTGAGCCAATTCATAGGTTTTCGCCTCTCATGACCTTCTATTTGTTTCCATTCATTTGTCACCGTGCCTTCGCTCCGCCTAGCGATGCGGTCGCGAGCGTTCCGCCTAGCCCCATGGTTTCTACCGCTGAAGACGGCACAATGACCATCGAACCTTTTTCCTTGATCGCCTCGTAGAGCATGTTCATGGCGCGCAAGTGCAAGGCTACTGGATTCTCCGCGTAGGCCGCGGCAGCCTGCACAAAGCTGTTCGAGATTTCTGTTTCCGCTTGCCCAAGAATGATTCGTGCCTGCCTCTCACGTTCTGCCTGCGCCTGACGGGACATGGCATCTTCGAGCCCTTGCGGAATTCTGACATCGCGAATTTCGACCGATTGTACGGTAATGCCCCATGGATTTGTTTTCTCATCGAGGATGCGCTGCAATTCGCGGCCGAGCGTCTCGCGCTCGGTGATCATCTGCGCTAGTTCGTGCCGGCCAATCGATTCCCGCAAGGCCGTTTGCGCGCTCATGTTGATGGCTTCGATGAAGTTCTCTACTTCCAGAATGGATTTTTCTGCGTTCCATACCATCCAAAAAATGATCGCATCGACATTGACGGGAACCGTGTCTCGGGTGAGCGTGGATTCAGCCGAGACGTTGGCAACTCGGACGCGCTGGTCGACATAGGGGCTGAGCGTCTCGACGATCGGAATGATGTGGAAGACTCCGGGGCCGCGCAGCCCGACGTAACGTCCCAGCCTCAATACGGCGACTTTTTCCCATTGGCGCACTACTTTGATTGCGAACAAGAGATAAATACCCAGCAGCGCGCCAACAACAATCCCTGCCGGATATTTGGTGGCGGCAGTGACGACTGCGCCGGCCAACAGGCAGATGACAAATAGCAGTTTTCCGATGCCGCTGATCTGACCGATTTCGATTTTGGTCATGGCTATCTCCTTTGTGTAGATTGGGGAATTAACTGGCGCAAATGATCCAGCAATTCTTCCACGGTGAATCCGAGCTCGCCCGCGCGGGCAGCAAAGTCGCCGGCCAGTTGCGCGAGTTGCCGCTCCCGATCAGAACTCTTCCGGATAATCCTCTGGTTGCTGATAAACGTACCGGTTCCCTGGTGGGTTTCGAGCGTGCCGCCGAGTTCCAGTTCGCGGTAGGCGCGCATAACGGTGTTTGGATTGATGGCCAGATCGACCGCAAGCTGGCGCACGGTTGGAAGTTGGTCTCCTGCAGCGAGCGCTCCAGTCGCAATGCCGGTCCGCACCCGATCGATGATCTGGCGATACACCGGGACGCCGCTGCGCAAGTCCAGCTCGAATCGAAACCCTTTCGCCTTGGCAGCCAGACCGCTCATGCGTACCAGTGTACTATAGTTATAGTACATTAAGTCAAGCAAAAGTTATACTCGCTTCCGCCCGAGCTTCCGCCACAAAATAAAAAGGCCCGGCGCATTGCCGAGCCTTTCCTCAGTTCCCGCCTAATCTCTAATACTTGGCGGCAGCCTGCACGACCAGATTATCGACGATGTGATGGGCTTCGTCGATGTGATGCAGGGCGCGATTTCGCAGGCCGCGGACGTGCGGATCGTCCTCTTCGCGGGCGATGTCATTGTGAGCTTTATCCAGCAACTGCATGGCGCGATGGAAGCGGCCAACCCGATCCAGGCGCGCATCGACCGGCGGGTGAGCGTAGAGATTCTTGCCGTCGTCGATGGCGGCGCGCTTGATTTCGTCTATGGCTTTGTCGATTTCGCTGATGGCGTGCTCTTCTTCCTTATCCATGTGATGGGTAGGCGCCATGCTCTCCAGGTGAGCGCGGGCGGCGCGCAAATCGGTAAGGGCGTGCAGGTATGCGGGATGGATTCCCGGTTCCTGGGCGAAGCCTAGCGTGGCGAAGAGTGCCACCAGACACACCAGTAGGGTGCAATGTCGTGCGATTTTCATGTTTTCCTCAAACCTCTCGGCAGAATTGACTTCGTAGTAATGAACCCAAAACTTGGGCTTTAGACTCGCTGAAAATTCTACGGGTCGGGGAGCAGAGAAGAAGGTTACCAAGGTTATCCAACCTCAACGCAGGCCGGCTAGCTAGTGTTTTTCCCCTGGTCTGAAGCCTTTGCGGCGCTGCTCGCTGTAGCGGAGCAGCGCATCGAGGATGATGGGATAGGCCTCCCCGGCGGGCCGTATTTCGTCCACTTCAACTGCCTTCCCTTCCAATTGCTTGTAGTCCTGGAAAAAGCGGCGCAGCATAATCAGCCGGTGGGGTGGCATTTCGTCCGCTTCGTGATAGGAGTTGAACTCGGGATCTTCGGTGGCAACGGCAATGATCTTGTGGTCCGGCTTGCCGCCGTCGATCATGGTCATCAGGCCGATGGCGCGGGCATGAATGATGGTAAGCGGGACCACGGTTTCCTGGCAGAGCACCAGCACGTCGAGTGGATCATCGTCTTCGGCAAAGGTCTGCGGGATGAAACCGTAGTTGGCGGGATAGTAAACGGCAGAATAGAGGATCCGATCCAGCTTGATAAGGCCGCTGGTTTTATCCAGTTCGTACTTCACGCTTGAGCCAAAGGGGATTTCGATCACGCAGTCGAATTCCTGCGGGAGTTTGTCGCCGGGAGTGACGTCGTGCCAGGGATGGATCATAAGTTATTTAGGACAGGTTTCATTGTAGCTTAGGCAGTTCTCAGTTCTCAGTTCTCAGGTCTCAGGTCTGAGTTCTTAGATGGTGCGACTCTACCGCTGCATCCTCGGCGGCGTAGGCGAATTGCGCCAGAGCCGTCTCGGCTGGCGGATTTTCTAGTTCCCAGCTTATGGTCCGGCGGATCGCTTCCTCGATTGCCACTGGTTCCTTGTAGCCGAGTTCCTGGCGAATACGCGCGGAACTTGCAGCCCAATGCTGCGCGGCGTTGCCCGGCCTTAGCAAATGTGCCGGCGTTTGCTCAACCGGCAGGACGATGAATTCGCCACCCCACTGCATTGCCGCGGCGATCTTCCGTGCCCACTCCAGTTCGCTGAAGGCCAGTTCGTCGAAGGATGGTTCCTCGCAAACGTTGTAGATGCGCTGCGCTGCGCGTTTATCGGTAGCAGCCAGCGCAATCGCAGCAGCAACGTTTTCCACGTAGCCGCGCGGTGAGCGCCAAGCCGCCAGCGTCTCGGGAAAAATGATGTAGCGCCGCTTATCGGCGATACGCTTCACTACCGGAAAGAAACGATGCAGCGGATCGCCGGGTCCATAGATCATGGGCAGCCTTAGCACCGTGCCGGCGAGTCGGTGGTCGTTAACTTCGTTCATGACGATGCGCTCCGCCGGGATCTTGTCGTAGTCATCGGTGGCCCAGGAAAAGATCTTGCGCAAAATCCGCATATTCTCCGGTGGGTAGGGATGCAAATTCCGCCGCAGCTCCGACTCTTCGGTAAGCGGCAGTGCTTGCAAGGGCCCGGTCTCGGTGCCGTGCGTAATGCCGACCGCGCGGTAGACGTCAATGCTGCTGAGCATGACAACGCGTTGGGCCACGCCGCGGAAAAAGTTCATCAACGCTTCCGCTTGCGGAGCCGAACTGATAACGAAATCGATCACTACATCGGGAGCAAAGCGCCTGATCTTCGGGCTGCTGGCGGTCAACTGGTTGCGGTCGCCGAGAATTTCCTCCGGGCCGGGTGCGGCGGGCGTGGTGCCTCGGTGGAAAACAGCGACCACGTGGCCTTGCCCGATTAACTCTGCTGCGGCAAATCGCCCGATAAAGCCGTTTCCGCCGATCAGAAGAATGCGCATAAGGAAAAGCTATCGCTATGTTTTCGGAATCTTGATTCCGTACTCGGGGAAGATTAGAGTCATAAAGAACGGTAATCTCGGGTGGTTCAACATGTCCAGTCAAGCCAAAACTTATCTGAAATTCGGCGGGGCCACCGTCGTGATTCTGCTACTGCTGGGGTACCTGGCTTACACGGGCGTCCAGGACAGCAAAAGCTACTACGTCACCATCGGCGAGCTGCACAAGATGGGGGATGGCGCCTACACGAAGCGCCTGCGGGTCGCAGGCAACGTCCAGCCAGGGTCGATCAAGCGCACCGGGACCCATGTTCAATTTGTCTTGATGGAACAAGATCAATTGCTCAACGTCGATTACAGCGGAACGGAAGCCCCTCCCGATACTTTCAAGGACGATTCGCAAGCGCTGGCTGACGGCAGTTTTGGCCGCGACGGCGTTTTCCACGCGAAGGGTCTGCAAGCTAAGTGCGCGTCCAAGTATGCGCCTCAGAAGCCCGGCAATCAGATGCAGGCCGAACCCAGCAAAAGCATGACTCAGGTGCGTACCGGTGCTCAGACTGCGGCCGTGAACTGAATCTTGAACTGAATAACGATGACCACCCGTTTATTGTTCCGCTTTCCTACCAATCATGTGAACCAGTGGAAAACGATCAATTGTAGTAACTTCTTCTAACCCAAAATTTACTTGACACGGCGGGTCGATGGCCGTAGTTTGAGCGCGCGGTCATTTCGCATCGTCGTCCCCTTCCTTTGCAGCAAATGGCTGGTCCTTGGGCCCCTGTACCAAAAACAAATTTAAAGTTTAAGGAGAAAGAACATCCAATGCACACTCCCCGTAGTTTTGTCTTTGCCTGTCTCGCGTTGCTCTTTACGGCAGGATTTAGCGGAAAGGCCTCTGCGACAAGCAACACTGCTGCCGGCCTCTGTTCGGCAGGGGGCAATCACTATACGACCATCCAGGCTGCGGTAAACGCGGCAGAATTGCTTCCCACACCGAGAATAGTAAGAGTTTGCCCTGGCACCTACCCGGAACAAGTCTTGATCACCGGCAGCCTTACTCTCGAGGGCGTCTCCAGCGGAAATTCGGGCGCGGCGATTATCACAGCGCCGGTCGGGGGCATGGTGGCAAATGCGACCAGTACCTACGGAGGGCCCGCCATTGAGGCGCAGGTTTTGGTGCAAAACACCACCGCCACCGTGCAGGATCTCACGATGGACGCCTCGGGAAGCAACCTCGAAAGCCTGGGTTGCGCTGGCTATCCGATCGGCATTTTCTATCAGAATGCTTCCGGCACCATCACTCGCAACTCCGTTATTAACGATATTCTTTCCGCAACTGCTGACGGTGGTCTCACAGGCTGCCAGAGCGGATTGGGTATCTACATTGAGAGCGGTGCCACAAGTGGCCCGCCGAACCCCTCTGTGGCCGGTACATCCACGGTGACCGTCTCCTATAACAATGTAGCCAATTATCAGAAGAACGGAATCACGGGAAACGCCACAGGTACGGACGTGACCATCTCCGACAACGTTGTAGTTGGGCAGGGACCATGGAACGGGGCCGGTCAGAACTCGATTCAGATTGCGTTCGGCGCCACTGGAAGCGTCAAGGGCAACACCGTGGGCTCAGACGTCTGGGCTCCGGATGTTTTCGGAGACACCGGCGACGCCGCCGCTGGCATCCTGGTCGGTTATGGATCTGAAAATATAGTCATTAGCACTAACCAGGTCAGCAACACGCAATACGGAATTGCGGTCGAGGGTTATACCGGCGACGGGGCCGGCGATGGGGCTATGGTAACCGGCAATACGATCACGCTGACTCACCTGTACGATGCCATTGAACTATGCGCCAACAACGCTACCGCCACGGGCAACAAGATCACCGGGGCGGATGAGTCTGGTATTCACATTGATGACACTTGCTTTGGTGCCGCGACCGGCAACACGGTGTCCTCTAACACCATCAGCGCCACTTGCGCGGGAGTGCTAAGCGGCCCCAACGCCAGCGGCAACACCGTCGGAACTAATACCTACTACAACACGGTGACCCACTCGATGACCGGAAGCGATACTTGTACGCCTTCAGCCACCAGTGCGATCGCCAAGCGTGTGGCAAAGCACCACTTGCGATTGAGTCCGGCAAAGCCGTAGGGAATAACAATCGGTTGGTCATTCGCCGGGGTCCTAATTGGTTTGGATCCCGGCATTTATTTGCTTGGGATAACATGGCGCCGTCATGGGCGCAGGTATTGTCCGCGCATCGGCTATCCTGCTACTGTAGGTCGCCCTGTGAACGCCGAAAAAAAAACTGAAACTACGGCACAAGCAGTTCCGCTCATCTCCGTCGCCGGCCTGATCAAGCAATTCGGACGCTTCGCCGCATTGCGTGGGGTGACGGCGGAATTTGCCGCCGGCAAATTCCATGTGATCCTGGGCGACAACGGGGCAGGGAAGACCACTCTCTTGCGCGCATTAGCAGGACTGGCGCAGCCAACGCGGGGCACGATTTCAATTCTCGGCAAAAAGCCTCGAGAAGCCTGCCGCGATCTCGGCTATATGGCGCATCCGTCCCTGCTTTATGACGAGATGAGCGGAATAGAAAATTTGCGCTACTTTGCGCACCTCTACGATATTCCTGGCGATATTCTTGGTGACGAGCGTTGCGCGGAGGTGATTCGGTCGGTTCGGCTCGATCCTGAACTGGCGAGGCCGGTCGGCCAGTATTCGCAAGGCATGCGGCAGCGCATGTCGCTGGCGCGGACCATTCTGCACGACCCTAAGATTCTGCTGCTGGACGAGCCGTTCTCCAATGTGGATGTGCACTCCGCGCACGAGATCGTCGGCTTGCTCAAGGAAATGTGCGATGCCGGGAAAACTATTTTTGCGGTGACTCATCAGGCGACGTTGCTGGAAGGCGTGGCCGACGAATTCATATGGATGCAGGCCGGGCAGATCATCGACAGGACCTCCGAGTTCAATCGCGATTCTTCTGCCGTGGGGAAGCGATGAGTTCGCCGCGCTCGATTACTGTGGCCACGCTGGCGAAGGACATTCGTCTGGAGTGGCGATCCCGTGACGCCATCAACTCCATGCTTTTCTTTTCGCTGTTGGTGGTCGTCATCTTCAGCTTCTCTTTCGATCCCAACGCGGAAGAGTCGCGCGAGATCGCCGGAGGGCTGATCTGGGTCGCATTCCTGTTCGCCGCCGTCGTGGCGCTGAATCAAACTTGGGCGCGCGAATTGCGTAATCAGGTACTCGACGCCTATCGCGTTTCGCCGGCTCCGGCGAGCGCCTTATTCGTGGCTAAAGCATTGGGCAACTTTCTTTTGGTAAGCCTGCTGGAAGCGCTAATGGCGCCGCTCTTCATGATCTTCTACAACCTGCGCGTGCTTGGCCCGGCGTGGCAGTTGATTCCTGTGGCCATTCTCGGAACCTGGGCGCTGGTAGTGAACGGGACATTTTTTGCAGCCATGTCCTTGCGTACCCGCAGCCGTGAAATCATGCTTCCACTTCTGTTGTTTCCAATTTCGATCCCCGCGGTGCAATCCATGGTCGAAGCCACCCGCATTATTCTTGCCGGGGACGCTTCCGCGCGCTTCTGGATCGTCTTGCTTCTCACCTACGATGTGGTGTTTACTACTGCTTGTCTGGCATTGTTCGAAACCATTTTGCAGGCGGAATGATTTTGTAGGCAGCGCTGGTAGAAAGTGTTGTAGAAAGTAATGAAGCGGGCCTTCCCTATCCTTGCGGTTCTCACGGCGCTGCTGCTGGGCTATGCCACCTATCAGGCTCTGGTGGTCGCTCCCACCGAGCGCACCATGGGCGACGTGCAGCGCATCTTTTACTATCACGTGCCTTCGGCATGGACGGCGTTCTTACTTTTTTTCGTCAACTTCCTCGCTTCGCTGCAATACCTCGCGACCGCTAATCCGTCCGCCAAGCGGGTAATCAATTGGGTGGTGATCGCGATTGCCGTCGTCGGGGCAGTTGCTCCCTACATTCCGCAGGTGCAAAAGCAATTGCCCGAGGGGTTGTATCCCAGTTCGGTTGCGACCACGGCGGTAATGATTGCAGTCCTCTATTTTCTTGTCGGAAAATTTTTCATCGAACGCAGCCTTGACGTTCTCGCGGTCACCGCAGCGGAAGTCGGCGTAATCTTCTGCTCGATTGTGCTGGTCACTGGTCCGCTGTGGGCGCGGCCGGTATGGGGGATCTGGTGGACGTGGGATCTTCGCCTCACCTTGACGCTGGTCTTATGGCTCATCTATGTCAGCTATCTGGTTTTGCGAAGGTTTTCCGATAGCGCACAGACTCCGAAGCTGGCCGCGGTGCTGGCGATCTTCGGTGCGCTCGATGTGCCGCTGGTCTATTTTTCGATCTGGTTTTTCCGTACCCAGCATCCCCAGCCAGTGATTGGCGGAGGCGGATCGATCGATCCCCGCATGCTCCACATTCTTCTGATGAATTGGCTGGCGTTCTCCTGTTTCGCGTTTCTGGTTTGCTGGTTGCGCTATCGGCTGGAAATTATGCAGCGTGACCTGCATGAGGCTCAGGCGCTGGAGGCGCTGCTCGGCGACGGGTTACCTCCAAGCTCAGCCAGAACTGGATCGCCGATCAATAGAACTCCATCCGGAACGGGGACCGCATGAATTCTATCAAATTCCTTTACGCAGCCTACATCGCCACTTGGCTGATTCATGGGCTGTATCTCGGCAGCCTTGCCCGGCGCTACAGCCGTCTGCGAAGGGAGATGAAGGATTCAGATAAGGGAAGGTAGAAACGACCCGGAAGCTGCTTTCAGGTTTTCAGTTCGCGTCCGTCCAACTCTTCTGCAACGCGCTCAAAAAGTCACCATTCCCGCCGGAGCGCAGGAATTCGTAATCTTCGATCATCGCTGCGGTGCCGACTTTTGCCGAGGGAAGCGGAGCCTCCGACCGGATTACGCGGGCGGTGAAGCGTACGCGCACCGCATCGGTCAGAGTGATGTGTGGTGGAAAAGTGAGGATGACTTCGCAGCGGGTTCCAGCGGGGACTGCGCGGTCAAGATAGAGGTAGACTCCCCTCGCGCTCACGTTCTGGGTTTCGGTTAGCAGTTCGTTGGTTTGCTGTATGCCAGCCGGTTGCGAGCTACTTTCTTCCGAATCGCTTCGCTCCGCGCCTACATCGAGGCGGACCACTGCCGGCAGTCGCATATCAAAACGTCGCATGAGTCGCCGTTCCTGAACGTTTGGTTGCATCGGTGCCGTATTTTCCGAAAGCATTTTCCCCCGGGACAACTTTTAATCAAATGCCGCACGGAATCAACAGCCAGGCTGGAAGCCCAAGTCACGACCCGTATCTCGGGGAGGGGCTTAGTTAGTATTCACTCTATAGATTTGTTTACGATTTGCAAGAGCAAAAAGGCTCGTAGAACTTAGTCGGTTAATGTTCTGCATGGGTGCGAATGCATATTCTTTCAACCACCTTTGTGCCACACCGTGCGCGGCGGGCTATGGTGAACGACATAGATGCGTGTTTGCAGTATCGGGCAGGATTCGGTAATTATTGAGCCACGCCAATCTTTACGCTTTCCTTACGAATGTATTGGTAGGCTCAGCCAAGCGCCCGTCTCTACACCGTGCTCAATCGACGATTAGAAGACAAGATTCGCCATCTTTGCGCTCTCGCGACCGTCACGAAAGATGATGACGCATGGTTGCTATTGTCCGAACTTAGGGTTTTGATCACCCAACACATTGAACACCTGCGAATCGTTGCCGCCGGCAAACTCTCTGGCAAGGCTGCGTTTGTTGAGCGACGGCAGCGAGCCTCCCACTATCAGAAATTCCAAGTCGAAGAGAGCGATCCATAGAGCCCGACCGATGTTTTAGTCGGCCGTCTTGTATTTTTAGGCAAAGCCCATCGCGCGGCATCTTTCCTCAGCTATTAACGCATCAGACAGGTCGGGAGCGCTCCGGTGTCGGGGGCGGTGCCGGCGTTCGCTTGACTTGGCTATCTGTCAGATGTTTAAGTAGTGTTTATTTTCCGCCAGCCCTAAAAGTGACATGTCAGCAGCGGCGGTTTCGCCGGCGTCAGGAAAAAGCCTGTGCGTCGTTTCTACCCTCTCCAAATTGACCGGTATTTTCGGAGGAAAAGCGTAATGGGAAATGGCCGTAAGTTGTCGGGAAGACGGTTGTCGGAAGAGACCTTTCCAGGAGTGAGCCCGGTGAAAAAAATGGAGCGGAACGCGAGAGTGTACCGGGTTTTCACGGCGCTTTCTGTTGTTATCGTCGCTGGCGGCCTGGCGCTTGGAATGGGGCTCCGCCGCTCCCCGCGCACCGCTTCTACCCAGCTTCCGGCTTCTCGATCTTCTGTGTCTTCGCCGGTATCTCCGGCTCCCGCGGCTTTGCACCGACTGTCTTCCCTCGATCAACCGTCTTTGGAACCCCCCTCCAGCCGCACGCCTGACGCCCAAAGTGTTTTAGGCCAGCTTCCGCTGATCTTCGAGCCTAACCAAGGGCAAGCCGATCCAGCTGTGAAATTTGTCTCGCGCGGTCCTGGCTATAACCTTTTTCTGGATCAGACCGGCGCCGTGCTGGCCACGCCCGATCCGCGCCGGCCGCACCCTGATAGAACTCTCGATCTTGTACGGATGACACTGGTAGGCGCGAACCGCACGGCATTGATGGCTGGCACCGAGCCGCTTCCCGGCAAGACCAACTATTTCATCGGCAATGATCCAAAGAAATGGCAAACTGGCGTCGCGCAGTTCGCGGGAGTTCGTTATCAGAGTGTTTATCCGGGAATCGATCTGGTTTTCTATGGGAATCAAGGGCGTCTCGAATACGACTTTAAGGTCGCGCCGGGTGCCAATCCGGCACAGGCCGAATTGCAGTTCGAGGGCGCCTCGAAATTGCAATTGGCGGGCGATGACCTGGTTCTAAAGGGCAGTGGTATTCGCTTGCAGGCTCCGCGCGTTTATCAGATGGTTGCAGGCAAACAGCAGAAAGTGGAAGGACATTTTGTGCTTCGCGCCGAAAATCGCGTGGGCTTCGAGATTGGCCGTTATGATCGCAGCAGGGAATTGGTAATCGATCCGTTTATCATCTACTCCACGTATTTCGGCGGCAGCGGTTCTGAGACGGCTCCTTCCATCGCCGTGAACGGCGACGGATTTATTTACCTTGCCGGTTCCACTACCTCGACCAATCTTCCCGTTGGGACGTTCACTTTGACAGGCGGCACCGCGCCGACGACCGAATCGCTGAGGGGAACGCAGAACATTTTTGTATTGAAGGTGGATCCCACCCTTGGAGCGCGCGGTCTTCTTTACCTTACCTACCTCGGTGGAAACGGCACTGATTCCTTAGCGGGCAGCGTGAGCAACATTCCCACTCCTAATCCCGCCCCTAACACGAACAGCAGTTCTGCAGGATTGGCTGTGGACAATGGCGGGAACATTTATGTCGGAGGAACGACCACCTCGACAAATTTTCCCACGACAAATGGTTATCAGTCTGTGCCACTGGCTGGCAGCGCGGGTACTTCCCATGTGTTTGTCAGTGAGATCAGCGCCCCCTCCCCCACCACTGCCACGCTGAGTTATTCGACTTATCTTTCGGGAAATGGAACGGACGTGGCGAGCGCCATAGCCATCGATACGAAGGGGGATGTCTTCGTCACGGGCACTACAACCTCTACTGATGTAGCCACGGGATTTCCTTCCAGCTCTTTGCCAGTGCCATTCCAGCAAACGCCGTCGTCGAGCGCCGCAATCCA
This sequence comes from Candidatus Sulfotelmatobacter sp., assembly GCA_049512655.1. Classification (GTDB taxonomy): domain Bacteria; phylum Acidobacteriota; class Terriglobia; order Terriglobales; family Acidobacteriaceae; genus Sulfotelmatobacter. The sequence continues at coordinate 18,429 of JBEKWW010000013.1, forward strand.
GTTCTTCGTGACCGAGGTGAATACTCGAATCATCGGTCCAGACAGCGTTCCCTACTCGACTTACTTCGGCGGTGCCACCACGGGGACAACGGCCGAAGCTCTAGCGAATAACATCGGCGGCGGCATTGCCGTGGATACCAGCGGGATTGTTTACTTCAGCGGAACGACGAACATGTACAACAGCGGGGAAGGTACGAATGGCACCGGTGGCTTGGCCACGGGTGATTTCCCCATCCTGAACGCCTACCAGGCCTGCCTGAATTCATACCCGTCGACTGCTGTTGTGCCGCCTGTGACTTGCGGTGCGGCAACCACTTCGCCCACTACCGACGCTTTTGTGGCCAAGCTGAACCCCCCGAGTTCAACCAATCAGGGAGCACAACTGCTTTTTTCGACGTACCTGGGTGGCAGCGGTGACGATTCCTCCTCCGCACTTACCATTGATACTGGTGCCGCCGGCATCTACATCACCGGAACGACCGACTCACCGGATTTTGTCCCTCCTACTGGCAGCGGTGCATTCCAGGAGTGCTTGGATACGCCTGTAAATCCGACGGCGCTACCATGTCCTACCATCGCGACGCCGGCTGCGACCGACGCCTTTGTCGGAAAATTTACCAATCCCACCGAAGCCACGAGCACGGGCACAGGTACCGGTACAACTACAACCACAACCACAACTACTACTTCTACCAATCAGGTCATTTTGAGCTACTTCTCTTATCTGGGAGGAAGCGGAAACGACGGAGGTTTGGGGATTGCAGTAGATACTGCAAGCGGAGCGTTGGTTACCGGATGGACGAGCTCAGGAACCATCGGCGTAGTCAGCCCGACGACAGGCTTTCCAGTTACTTCCAGCGCCAACTTTAACCCAATCCAAAGCGTGCTTTCGGGTCCTCAAAATGCCTTCTTTGCCCGCATCGATACCACGGCGGTAGCCGGAAGCGGTTCTGTGGCATCCTACGCCACGTATTACGGCGGCAACGGCACTGATAGCGGAACCAGCATCACCATCGATCCCATCCTGGATATTTACTTCGCGGGACAAACTACATCCACCCAAACGGCTCCGGGAACCTTTCCGCTGCGAGGACCGCTGCAGAACTGCATCGACACTCCGGTTAATCCGGCCAGCGGAGCGCCGTGTCCCACGATTGCGGGCCCGCTGCCGGACGCTTTTGCTGTTAAGTTGTTGCCCACCAGCCTGCTCAGCCTTAATGCCATACCCCCAACTTATTCCACTGGTTCGACCACCACAGGCGGCTCGCCATTGATTGGTGCGGGCAACGCCATCACCGTGACATTTACCCTCATCAATGAGGGCCCCGATCTCGCTTCGAACATCACGGTTACAGGCACAGTCACATCAGGTGCGGCGTTCAGTTCAGGAAGTCCCGCTACAGCGGGCTCCGGCACGTGCAGTGCCGCCACCGGATTGAATGTGGCTTGTACCATCCCTTCGCTGCAATCCGGATCTACTTCGTTGGTCGCTTTTTCCGTGACGCCCACGGTCGCCGGTAATTATTCGGTGACGGCCACGGTCAATGACAGCAACAACACCAACCCCAGCGTTACTCTTGCCGCCCCCTTTACCGCCACCAGTTACACCATGCAGGTGCTTCCCTCCAGCCAGACGGTCGTGGCGGGGAACGTTGCACCGTTCTCGGTGCAGGTGGTCCCGCAGATCACCTACGGAAACAATGTTTCTTTGAGTTGCAGTTCGCTTCCAGTGGGGGCGAGTTGTGGCTTTAGCCCCGCTACGCTGCCTTTCAACGGTCCGTCGACTTTGTCGAGCACGCTCAACCTGACCACCACGGCCCGTCCGATCACGACGATCAGTTCGATCGGCTGGCGTAGTCCCTTCTATGCGCTCTGGCTGATGTTTCCGGGAATGGCGTTTGTGGGTGTTGGGAAACGCAAGCGGCGATGGCTGGGCTGGCTGGGTGTGCTGACGCTATTCTCGTTGGTCATGCTGCTGCCGGCGTGCAGCAAGGCAAAGCAGCAGCCGATTGTGAGTGGAACACCAGCCGGAACATATCCCATCACGGTTACGGCGACTTCAGGTTCGTACACCCAGAGTTACGGAATTACGCTGACTGTGCAGTAGCCGATGCTCCTACGAAAAAGGCGTACGGAAGATAACTCTCTGCCTGGATGTGCAGAGTATGTGGGGTTAAGCTCCAGCGGAGAGCTTGTGATGACTCTTGGCTTCGGCAATTCCATATTGCCGAATTTTATAGAGTAGAGCTTTGTAGCTGATCTGAAGCAGTTCCGCCGCCTGCTTGCGATTCCAGTTTGTCTGTTCCAGCGCCTGCCTTATGGCCTCGCCTTCAGCTTCATCTTTGGCGTTGCGGGCCAGCGACTTTAATCCCCCTACGGAATCATTGCCGCGCCCCGCGCCGTCGGCGCCTGCGCCGCCGTAGCCATCGCGCGGTTGCAGTTCCGCGGCGGCCAGGTTCTCATCTCCTAGAATTAAATACCGCTTCAGGAAGTTATTCAGCTCGCGCAGATTCCCCGGCCACATATACCGCTGGCACGCTTCCAGCAACGCCGGTGAGAGCGGAAGCTGCGGCCGCGCATATTGTTCCGCCATGCGCGTCATGAAATGCTTTAACAGGATCGGAATCTCTTCCTTCCGTTCGCGCAGCGGCGGCAAATTAAGGGTGAATGCGTTCAGCCGGTAATAGAGATCCTCGCGCAGCCGCTTGGTAGCCAGAGCCTGTGGAATATCGATATTCGTGGCCGCCAGAATTCGAACGTCCACCTTAATGATGGACCGGCTGCCCAGCCGCGAGAATTGCTGGTCTTGCAGCACATGCAACAGCTTGGCCTGCAAGGCTGGAGGCATTTCGCCAATCTCATCCAGCAGGATGGTTCCCTTGTTGCACAATTCAAACTTGCCGGGCTTGGCGTGAGTCGCGCCGGTGAAAGCGCCAGGCTCGTAGCCAAACAATTCACTCTCCAACAAATCCGCGGGAACCGCCGCGCAGTTTACCTTCAAAAATGTTCGGTGCGCTCTCGGAGAAAGCTTATGAATCAGCCGCGCCAGCACTTCTTTACCCGTGCCGCTCTCGCCGAGCAACAGAACTGGGATATCCACATGAGCCACCAGCGCCGCTTGCGATCGAATTTTCCGCATGGCCACACTGGCTGCAATAAAGAACACATCGTCCGCGACTTCCTCGACTTCGCCTCCCACCGGTCCTTTATCTTGCCCGAGGCATTGGCTGACCACCGTATCCAGTTCCGCTTTCTGAAACGGCTTGGTGAGATAGTCGTGCGCGCCCAGTCGCATGGCCTGCACAACTTTCTTGGTATCGCTAACGCAGGAGAGCATGACCACTTTCGCCCCGGGACGTTTTTGCCGAAGTTGCTCCAGCGTTTCCAATCCGTCGATTCCCGGCATCAGCACATCGAGCAATACCAGATCCGGCTCCAACCCTTTGTCGATGCGAGCCAAGGCCTCTTCTCCGGTGCACGCTGTTTCTACTTTGTAGTCATCGACTTCGAGAAGAGTCTTAATGTAGCGGAGCATGGCGGGTTCATCATCCACCAGCAGAATCCTCGCGGTTTGGCTCATAGAGTTTTCCCCGCAGTCTTGCCTTTGCCGGCGGCGTTGGGAACCGCATTAAACGGAATCAGGAACGAAAACTTGCATCCCGCGCCAGGATCGCTTTCCAGCCACACCTTGCCTCCCATGCCTTGCACCAGCCGCCGAACAATTGCCAGACCCAATCCCGTTCCCTCCTGATTTTCATTTCCCGGAAGCCGGAAGAAGTCGTCGAAAACTTCTTGATGAAACTCCGCTGGAATTCCCGGACCGGTATCGGACACGCTAATCTTCACAGAGTTCGGTTGTAATGTGCTTTGCCGCCTGCGCTCAGTACCCAACGCCGACTGGGCAGTCCCACGGCGTTCCCACATATACGGTTCGGCGTGCAGCCAGACGGTTCCTCCCGAGGAAACAAACTTAAAGGAATTCTCCAGCAGATTCGAGATCACGCGTTCCAGCTTGGGCAAGTCAAAGGCAAACTCCGGTAGCTTATCGTTCGCCAGGAAATAAAGCGCCAATCCTTTTTCCTGAAAGCGTGTGGACCACAAGCGGCAAACGTCGGAGAGGCACTCGTTTATGTTACCGAGGGCGAAATGCATCTTCAGGCCGCCGGTTTCAAGCGCGCTGAAAGTCAAAAAATCCTGGATAAACTGTTGCAGGCGTTTTCCGCTGGCCTGCATGTCGCGCAGCACTTCGCGCTGCCGCGGGCTCACAGGACCCAATTTTTCGCTTTGCAGTAGTTCCACATAGCCGTTCAGAATTGCCAGAGGTGTTTTCAAATCGTGGGCGGCAGAACCTAACGCGTTGGTAGTACGCTGAAATTTCTGCTGCAACTCGGAGTAGGCCTGCGGGAGGTCAGCCGCACTCGGCATTCCCGTTCCAGGAGCTCGAGACTCAGATAATTCCGTTTCAGTCAGTGCCGGTGCACACACGTTCTTCTGCACAGTTGCCATATGGACGCAAACTTTTATGATGCCGATGAAACTTATCTCGGTCTAACCACAGGGGGGAACCACTTGATTGGTAAAGGAACAAGGTCGTTGCAAAATCGTAAGCCGCGCACTTTTCATTGTCAACGAAAAATGAACGCTGATTACCCAAGTGTAGCAAAAGCTTGCACATGATCCGCCTTCCAATCAGCATTTGATCTTTACCTGCGGTCGTCGTTAACGGCAAAGCATGATGCACGAACCAAACGGCTTAGCCTGCTATTGCAGGTTAGTAGAGAGGAATTGCGCCGGCATTTCCGGTTTTTGACAGCTTGTTTGCCGGGATTCTGCCTGAAATTCTTGAAATGGCCCCTGGTGTGCTTGGTATTCAAGTCACTTCGCAATGAAAGGGCAGGCGTGAAGACAAAAAATCCGGCGGTCGAGCGTCGGCGCTGGCCGCGGTTACCTCTGGCCATTCCCGTTTTTGTTAGAAGCCCGCTTGAGCAGGATAAAGAATTTCTCGAGTTCGCCACGGCGTTAAATGTTTCCGCCGGTGGCATGCTGTTAGCTTTACGCCATTTTCTTCCTGCCGCGGCGAAAATTTCACTGGAAATTCCAAGTGGACCCATTGCCACCCTGGAGCCATTGCCTAGCGCCATACGTACCTTGCGTGCTGAAGTGCTGCGTACGCAACTCGGTCAGAGCTCTCATCTGGTCGGCCTGAAGTTCTCGCAACCGCTGACCATCTCAAACTCTCCGAAGGCCCGAAAGCGGAAGCGTCTTTCTTCTGTGTGAAAATATTTACTCAATTATTACTATTCCTCCCACCCCGACCTGAGGGAGCTCTTCTAAAATCTTTAGTAAGTTGCTTTTCCTCAAATAGATAAGCTAGCCTCTTTGCAGTACCTTTCCCTCCCCTAGGTTTGGTTCTCAGGATGCACATCTAATACTGTTGGCGTAGAGTCCTTTCTGTCATATGACCACTTCGCATTCGGTGAGTTCGCTGGTCCAGCCTCTTGGGGAGATGCCTCCCGAATCGGTGGTTTTTGGTTCCACCCATGCCATGCGCGCGCTGCGCGAGCGCCTGACTAAAATTGCCGGCGCAAACGTTCCTGTCCTCATTCATGGTGAGAGCGGCACCGGCAAAGACATTATCGCCCGCATGATCCATACTTCTTCTCCGTGGAAGACTGGACCGTGGGTAAAGGTAAATTGCCCGGCTATTCCCGGAACCCTGCTGGAGAGCGAACTCTTCGGATATGAAAAGGGAGCGTTCACCGGAGCCTTCGGCATGAAGCCCGGCCGCGTCGAAATGGCGCACCGTGGCACCCTTTTTCTCGATGAAATTTCCGAACTCGACATGAGCCTCCAGTCGAAGCTCCTGCAGCTTCTCCAGGATGGACAATTTTGCCGTATCGGCGCACAGGAAGATAAGAAAGTGGAAGTGCGAGTGGTCTGCGCCACCAATCGCAAGCTGGAAGAAGAAATCGCCAACGGCACCTTCCGGGCTGATCTCTTTTATCGCATCAATGTAGTGAATCTCTACATGCCGCCGCTGCGCGAGCGCGCTTCCGATCTTAACGAGCTGATCCCTTATTTCGTCGAGAGCTACAACCGGAAATTCAATGCGCGCGCCAAGCCGCTCTCTACCGACTTAATGAACACGCTGCGCAAATACCACTGGCCGGGCAACATCCGCGAGCTGGAAAATCTGATCAAGCGTTATGTAATTCTTGGCGCGGAGGACGCCATCACCAGTGACCTGCGCCCTCACCAGCCGGATTTCTTCAACGCCGATATCAACGTCGATGGCCCGATTTCTCTCAAGAAGCTGACACGCCAGGCCGTCCACGAGATGGAGCGCAAGATCATCCTAAAAGTTTTGCAGCATCACCATTGGAATCGCAAACAGGCTGCCCGCGCCCTGAATATCAGCTACCGCGCCCTGCTCTACAAAATCCGCGACGCTGGCCTCCCATCCAATCGCGCCGCGCGCCGGGCCCAACCTGCGGAAGTGCCACCCATCGTTGCCATCGACTAACGTCTACTCCGAACTCTGCACGCTGTCACCCTGAGGGCCACGCCCTCCGCCGCCCGAAGGATCCATGTATTCCGCGTGTGGAGCATTCACGCGTCTAGTGCGCTTACCCTCTCAACTCCGATAGCGCCTTACGGGCATCGCTGTCATTAGGATTGATCTTCAGCGCCCGCTCCAGTTGCTGGCGCGCTTCTCCTAATTGGTTCACCTTTTGATAAGCCAGCCCCAGGTGGTAGTGGACAGTCGGATCGTCGCCGCCGCCGCGCCTCTCACTAAGACGCAACGACTCCTGGAACATCTGAATCGCGGATTGGTAGACGCCCTTTTGAAAGTACGCCCAGCCCAGCGTATCGGCCGCATTGGAAGAATCGGGCATGCCCCGGCGCGCCGTCCGAGCCATAGCCAGAGCCATATCCACATTACCGCCCTGTTGCAGCAGCAGGTAAGCAAGGTTATTCGAAGCCCGCGGATTGTCTGGCTGAAGTGCGAGTGCCTTCTGATACATCGCCTTAGCCTGCTCCCAATTCTTTTGCGACTCGTACATTTCTCCCGCAAGAATATAAAACGCGATCTCCCGCGGATGATCCTTAATGGATTGCTGATATAAAGCCAACGCCTGATCCACAGATCCCTGCGCTACCTGCACTTCGCCCAGTTTCAGCAACGCGTCCGAATTATTACCGTCCAGTTCGAGCGCTTTGCGAAAGGCGGATTCCGCACCTGCGAAATCCTTTTTCTGAAACAGTGCCGTGCCCAGCAGATCGTAGAAGCCACCCGTATTCGGAGACTTCGCGACTTGCGCGCGTGCCGCAGCGATAGCCTGATCTTGCTCCTTTTGCACCAGATAAACGTTCATCATGCCTTGCAGTGCATCGGTCGACGATGGATCCTTATCGAGCGCCTGCTGGTACGACTTTACCGCCTCACCATATTGCTTCTCTAACTGGTACAGGTTTCCCATTTGTACATAAGGAGCGGGACTTCGCGGAGCGATGCCCATCGCTTTGGTCAGATCCTGCTGGGCGTCGGAATACTTCTGGCGAGCCATTTCCGCCATGGCCTTCATCAAATAGCCGTCGGGAGCATAGGGCGCGCCAACGATAATCTGCTGAGCGGTCGCGGCCAGCGCGTCCACATCGCCACGCCGCAGTTCCAGTCCAGCCAGCGCGCGTTGCGCATCTGTCAGGTCAGGGCGCAGCGCCACCGCCTGCCGCCATTCCGATTCCGCGCGCTCCTCGTTGTGTTGCATGTCAAACGCGATGCCCAGCTGATAGTGAGCCACGCCGTTGCCGCTGTCATTTTTTAATGCCTGTTGGAGGGCGTCCACGGCGCCCTCCGCGTCCGCCTTGCGAAGCCGTATTTGACCGCGATAAACCAACGCATTCACATCATGGGGATTCGCTTTCAGCACTTCATCATTCAGCTTTGTCGCTAGGTCGAGCTGATTCTTCAGGATCAGGAGCTGTATGTAATTCCTCTTCACCACCAGGTCTTTGGGATGGTCGCTATACAGCCAACCATATTCCTCGGTGGCTTTATCGAGGTCGCCGCTGGCGTAATAATAATCTCCCAGGATGCGGTAGCCTTCAGAAGTATCTGATAGATCCTTCTTTGCTTGCTTCAGTAAAGCTTCCGCATCGGCGCTCTTGCCTTCGGCCATATACAAGCGCACCAGCGCCTCGCGCGGCGCCGGGTTCTTGGGAGCAACTTCGATGGCGTACTTGAACTGCTGTTCCGCCTCCGCCAAGCGATTGCGAGCTTGGTAGAAACCGCCGAGCGCCAGCTCGGCGTTCATCGCCTTTGGATCGAGTTGGCAAGCTTTCTTAAAATTCGCCTCCGCTTGATCGGTCAAGTTGGAGCGCAACTGCAGCAAAGCCAAATTCAGATAGGATTCCGATCGCGCGGGGTCGGCGGCAATGGCTTTTTGCATCTCCTGCATGGCCGCTCCCAAATTACTTTCTCCCGCATAGTAGTCCGCCCATGCTTCCAGGACCTCGGGATTTTGCGGCTGTTTGTCGCTCAGCAAGTCCAGGTGAATCTTGGCCTGCTTCATGTACTCTTCATTCGCTGAGCCGTCTGGATTGCGCGCCGTAACCAGCAGATTGGCAAGATCGATGTGGGCTCGATAGTTGTCCGGAGCCAAATCGACGCTTCGCGAAAGTTCCTGAAATGCCCGTTGGCTATCGCCCAGTTTTAGATAAGTTTCACCAAGCTGATAGTGCGCCGCCGCGAAACGCGTATCCACCTGCAGCGCATTGGCGTATTGAATGGCCGCCTCCCTGTACTTTCCTTTAGCGAAGTAGCGGTCACCGCTTTCCAGATATTTTTGCTTGCGAACGTTTGGGTCGTGCGAACACCCAGTCAACAGTAAAGCAACGGCGAAAACGATAACAGACAGGCGTACGACCCCCGAGCGGCTCATGGTTTACCTTGTCTCCAGAAATTTGCGGATATTGCGACGCTTACATCTTAAATCTTTATGAAAGATCGAACGTATGGACAATACACTAAAGTACGGGAACCGAGCGTTAAAATGACGTTACGAATGTAACACCGATCCGGCGAATGCCTTGATGGAAGGGCGAGGAAGAAGAGCGGAGGGCGGAGTTCTTGCGGATTCTGCGATGGTGAAAATCGCGGATGAAACGATGAACAATGAGTGGCGCAGCTTAATGCCGCGCCACTCCCCGCCATGGTTAGTCGCCGGTGCCGGTTTTCAATGCGGGCTGTCCCGACAGTGATGCCTCCACTGCAGTCCCGATCGGCGATCCCAGCCCGGTGCAGGCGTCCCAGCCGTGCCCTGCCGAATAGGCGCCATTGTTGCCCTGCGTAATGTCGTTGGTCTCATCCTCGCTGACATTCTGGTACAGCAGCGGATTGATAAATCCCGCCGGTTTGCCCATATCCTGGTTGATGAGAGCAATCAATCCAGCCCAGAGCGGAGCCACGGCGCTTGTCCCACCGATTACACCGGATTGGCCGTCGACCAGAGTGTCGTAGCCGGTGCTCGGATCGGCATCCCCGGCGACATCGGGAACTCCTCGACCGACCCGGCCGCCTGGGTTTGCCGACGGTGGAACGTTTGCCGAAGCCTGATAGCTTGGCAGTGGAAACACGTCGCTGATCCCGCCCCCGGTTGCGCCTTCATTATTGGCGAGTTCGTTCCAGACTACTTCGCTGGCGATGGTATTCCCGCTGGCCTCCAGCGTGGTGCCGCCGCAGGCCAGTACGTTCGGACTCGAAGCCGGGAAATCGACATGATTCAGAGTGTCCGTCGTTACCCCGTCGCTTGAGCCGTTATCCCCAGCCGCCACGCACACGGTCACTCCCAGCGCGGCCGCGGATTGGAACGCCTCATCCATTGAAGTCATCGCCTGTTGTGTCCACGAAGATTCGGGACCGCCCCAGCTGATCGAAAGCACGGAAGGATTGTTGGTGGTGTCGTGCACGGCGGTCGTGATCGCATTCAGAAAGCCGGCATCGGTGTTTTCGGCGAAATACGCGACGATCCTGGCCCCGGGGGCGATCGATCCAGCAACTTCGATGTCGAGCATCACTTCGCCATCCGGTCCGCTGGGATCTCCCGTCGGACTATTGCTTCCATTCCCCACTGAAACCGCGGAAACCGTTGGGGTCTTCGACAGATTCAGTTGAGACCAGTAATTGTTGAGGTCGGTGGGATTGAAGCCCCCGCCCAACTCGACCAGCGCAATGCACTCTCCGGTTCCATCCACGCTCGTAGGATAGTCGTATAGGGTCGCGACCTGCACCGGCGTGTAGGAAACATTCACCGTAGCGGCACGAGCCCCGGCTCGCGCATGCCGTCTACGAAAATGCGGCTTGGCCTGCGGACGGTTATCCAGACCAAACACTCCTTCGACTACCTCGTGTAAATCCGCCGGTAGATGAATTTGGCCGGTGCGCCCGCGATACTCGCCACCGGGATGGTCGTACCGTTTCAGCTCAACTCCAAACGCCTTATTCATAGCCGAGACCGTGCCGGAGAGTATCACCGTACGGCGCGGCGCGCTCTTTTCCTTCACCTTGAGGTTGTATTCCTGTGCGAATTTTTCAACACGGGCAATATCGGCGGGATTGGCGCCATGCTCCTGGGCAAATTGCTCACGCGAATAAAGCTTTCTTTTTTCAACCGGCTTGGTGAATTCCTCGGGGTCGATAATCGGTTTCTTGCCCGCGCGTGACCGCAGGCGGATGGTCGCGTCCACGGTTTCGTTGGGATTCGCCGGCCCAACTTCCCGCGCACCCGCGAGCGGAGCGCGATCGCTACCGGCCAATGCCAGCGGATTTCTCGGATTAGGCTGGTTAGACATCGTTCTGATCTCCCTTCGATGCAGGCTCAGCCGTGTTCACAGAGACGGCGAGAAGGAGAAGCCGAACAGCTTTACCGCAGGAGCACTTTCTGAAACTCCACTCAGGAAAGGAGTCGAGCCCTCGACAGATTCCGCAAAATCGGTGCTGGCCCGTTAGATGTTTTGAAACTTAGCAGCCGGGAAAAAACAAAGCAAGCGCTTTTTAAAGCTCGTTACGAAAACCAAACAAGAATTCCCGAATAGGTCCGCTCCGAAGTTTTTCGCTCAAGAGCAACTTCCTCGCAATCGCAATGGGGATTTTCGAGTCAGCGCATAGTTTGCATGTGACGTCTAACCTTGTGCCTTTGAACGAATCAGCGCATTCTTGCCAAGGCGAAGGCGGTACATGGACATTTTGGGGATTTCGCGCAACCCATTTATTATGAGCATTTTACCAGCAAGCTACTGATTCCACTGGGTTCATTAAGGTTTTGCTCGCTAAGCCTATGATTCCGGTATATCGGTGGGGGGGAGGGGGTACTCTTAAATAAATAATCAGGAAGGGAACTATGGCGGAGGCCACGATACGACTAGAAAACCATCGGGCAAATATTTTTTACGGTCCGATTCACAAAAGGAAAACGATTTTATCGACTACCGGATCGCCACAGGTTTTCGCCCGGCCCGTTTCCAGTATAAATATCCAGGAATGCCGACGAGCACGATTGCCGTTCCCCAGAAGGCCTCCGCGGGACGAGTAATGATCGTGTTGAGCGTCCAGGCCGCGCCAATAAACACATAGATTGCGGGCAGCCATGGATATCCAGTACAGCGGTAGGGGCGCGGAATCTCGGGACGCTTCCAGCGCAGGAGAAACATTCCGATTACTGTCAGCGTGTAAGACAGCACCATGCCGTAAATCACATAGGTGTAGAGCTGGTCGTAGCGGCCGCTGAGGGTAAGCAGAGCCGCCCAGACGCCTTGCCCTATAAGGCTGAATGCGGGGGTGCGCCACTTGGGATGGATTACCGCCATGCGCTTGAAGAAGACTCCGTCCTGCGCCATGGCCAGATAAACGCGTGCGCCGGATAAAGTACAGGTGGCGGCAGCGCCGAAGCAGGAGATGGCGATCATTAGCGAAAGCCAGATTGCGGTGCGAGGCGAAAACATTGCCGCGGCTGCGGCGTGCGCGATAGTTTCATGCTGCGCGATTTCGCCGAGCGGCAGAGCGTAGAGGTAAGTGACGTTCATCGCCATATAAATGATGCCGACCACTACCACGCCCAGCACCATGGCGAGCGGAACGTTGCGTCGCGGTTCCTTTACTTCGCCTGCAACCCAGGTGATATAAACCCATCCGTCATAGGCCCAGAATACGGCGATCAGGGCAATACCCATGGCGGAAATCAACTGCGCGGGATGAAGTCCGACTGTGACGCCGACGCCATGCGAACTGAAGTGCGACCAGTCGCCTTTGCCGATGGCGAATCCGAGAATTACAAACGCGCCCATGGCGGCAAATTTGGTCCAGGTGGAGAGATTTTGCAGCAGCGTGCCCCAGCGCAGGCCTATCACATTTACATAAGTGAGAATGGCGATAAGCAGAAGGCCGAACAGATGCGCGCGCGTGATCGTGATTCCCACAAGCGAAAGCACGATGTGATCCTGCGAGACGCCGGGGAAGACCTGGCCCGTGTAGGCTGCGGCTGCGACAGAGAGCGCGGCGATGCTGCCACCATTGGCTACGGCGAACAACATCCATCCGTAGAGGAAGGCGACTAAGTCGCCGTAGGCCTCGCGCAAATAAACGTATTGGCCGCCAGACTCAGGAAACATGGAGCCGAGTTCCGCGAAGGCCACGCAGCCGAATAGAGAAATCACGCCGCCGATGACCCAGACTCCCAGGAACAGCATCGGCTGAGGTAAAGGTCCGGCGATGTCTTTTGCGGTAAGAAAAATGGAGGAACCGATGATGCCGCTGGCCAGGAGCAACACGGAATCGAGCAGGCTGAGACCGCGAATGAGGGTAGGTGATGCGGCTTCCCCCCTCCTGCGCCCGGAATCAACTTTGTTGTTAGTCACAGCCGAAGTCGGATTCATTATCCGATGCCCAGTTCGTCCGGAGATTCGAGCGGCGTGCCGCAGCGTCGACAGATGATCGCGGAACAGTCTCCACAGGTTAGGGGATCGTTGACTTCTTTGGCACAGTTGGGGCAGTAGAAAGATCCGCTATTGGGATCGGGTCGTGGATTCTGAGGGCCGGTTGCCATGAAGAGGGAAACTGTAGCACAGGCGAGGGAGCCGGGATAGCGGCAGCAAAGGCAGCTTACTCCTAAGCGATGGGCAACGCGATAAAATCCTTCCATGCCAGAAAAATCACCCACCCCCGACGAGAAGCTGCAAGAGGAATTCAACCGCTGGGCTGCGGCCGGCGAAGGGCCGAAGATGGAGCAGCACCATCTTGATATTACGGCGAAGACGATTCGGCGGATGAGTTTACGGCCCGGAGAACGAGTGCTCGATCTCGGTTGCGGTTCGGGATGGGCGACGCGGCTGCTGGCGCGAGTGGTCGGCGAAGGGCCGGATGGGTTCGGGCAAGTCGTAGGAGTGGATGTTTCGGATGAGATGGTTCGTGAGGCGCGCGCGGGGTCGAAGGATTTTGAGAACGTGCTTTATGTTTGGGGATCGGCGGAGAAGATTCCGTGGGAGGAAAATTTCTTCGACAAAGTTTTATCGGTTGAGTCGTTTTATTACTATGCCGATCAGGATCGCGCGCTGATGGAGTTGTTTCGGGTGATGGCGCCGCGAGGAAGGTTATTCATCCTCATCAATCTATATAAAGACAATCGTTATTCGTTGCAGTGGGTGGATAAGTTGAAAGTGCCGGTGCACGTGCGGTCCGAAGCGGAGTATGTGGAGTTGCTGAAGAAACATGCGTTTGAGAATGTTGAGGCGTGCAGGATTCCGGATGACACGCCGACGCCGGATGACTACAAGACGAAGTCGTTTCATAATCTGGAAGATCTGCGGGCGTTCAAGCGGGAGGGAGCTTTGTTGCTGATGGCATCGAAGCCGGATTTAAGGACGCCTGCGCCTGGGTATGCTATTTATTAAACCATTGGGGCGGAGAAAGGTTCCCCGAGCGGCTAAAGCCAATCTTTATCTTTGTGACTATCGCAGCTGAAACCGCTGCGCCACCCAACGGCGAAAATCGAGAACAAGATGTAAGGCTGGCGCTTAGAGTTCGCTGTCGTCATCGTCATCTTTATCACGATGGCTTAGGTCTTTTGCGGGGCTCAGGGCACGGCCGTCGGAGGCGTGGCGAATTTCGATTCGGCCGTTTACGTTTTCGAGTTTAATGCGCGGGCCGCCATCGCCGAGTTCGCCGCGCAGGTCGTGACCGACGTAAGTGTGACGATTCACGTGCAGGCCGAAGTCGTTTTCGATTCCTCCGGAGACTGTGCTGGCTTCGATCTCCGCTCGTGAGTCGGAGGGAATCGTCAAGTCGATCGATCCGTTCACTGAATCCAATTTGATCGATGAGGCCGGAAGCTGCTCGAATCTCACATCGAGGTGGCCGTTGACGGTGGAAAGTTCAGATGGGCCGGCGAGATCGTGAGCCTCCAGTCTGCCATTGATGCATGAGGCATGAACTTCGCCCTTCACACTACTAATCTCGAGGCTGCCATTGATCAGTTTGATTTCGTCGAGCCTCGCGTTGCGCGGCACAGTGAGGGTGTATTCCACGCCGGCGGGGTTGTTGCGCGATCCCCAATTAAAGTTGAGATCGTGGTCAGGATACTTCGTCTGAATCGAAAGGTGGTCTTGGCGTGAATCGATTTCGATGCGGGCTTCAGCAAGGCGTTCTTTTGTGCCGGCATATTTTATCGCGTCCACCTTGACTTGATTTTGATCCCAAATGGAGATGTGGACATCGCCATTGATGTTGTCGAGTTCAACGCGCCCATCGGCATTCAGAGCGTAAGTTTGATGAAATTCCTCCGTAAGCTCGCCGCTATGAGCGGAGGAGGCCTGAGCGATGCCGAACAGCGTAAAAGTGGCTACGACAATTCCTAGACGAGCACGCAAATGGTTCGGACGAATCATAAGAACTCCTCGGTTACAAAGGTTTAGACGAGGCATCCGGAAAACGGTTACAGCGCTATTTTCCTTCTAATTGATTCTACGGATGTAGGGCGCAATCGGTTCCATAAGTTGGCGTTTCTGACAGGTGCGAGGTAAATGCTTTGCTCACCATTTGTTGCTTATGGGGGATGCCATCGCGAGACAATGAATCCGAAGATTACCAGGCAGATAGCAAAGCCATGCTCAAACAATTCGATCGAACGATAAGACGCAGCCTGTAGCTGATCCGGGGTGAATACGCTCAGATAGCGGCTACTTCCTAGAAAAAGTAGCGGCGCGAAATGAAAAAGTAGACTGACGCTCTCAAGAGTATTTACCACAAGGTCGAGAGTAACCATCATCAAAGCGAAATTCCGGTTCACCACTTTGAACAAGTTGCAAAGACGACGGTGATGGGGGGATCTCGACCGCGAAGCCCAGGCGATAAAGCAGTTGGTGGGCCGCGATGTTGTGCACCGTGGCCGCGGCGTCGCCCGTGAACAACGAGCCGGCGGCGAACGAAGGGTTCGGCGAATATTCCGCCGGCTATAAGGAATAGATATAGGACACCAGCGATTCTGGCCTGCAAACGGATCGATGAAGTGGTGGGTTCGGTTATTTCAGGTGCCTCCATATTCGCTTCTCCTCGCAAGAGGCATAGCAGCGACGGGCACGCGACTGGAAATCTTCTGGCGGTATGGCTTTGCGAAGCGAACCCGGATCAGCCAAAACATCATAAGGATCAGCGGCAAAAAAGTGAGCAGAGCAAGTACGCCTGTCGTTTTTAAGATCGCGGGGAAGAGTTGCGGGCGCGCCAGGAAGATAGATGCCGAGGCGATGAACAAGGCAAAGCACATGCGCCAAAGATGGCGAGTGAGGCGCGGTGAGCCTGAAATGCTGCCACGGGTGAGCATACGAACGTCGCCTGCGGCGGCAAGCAAAGCCACGACTCCAAAAATAAAGTAGGGTGCTGGAGGATATCCGTACTTCATGCCAGTTTGGCTAAGCGCTGCTTCCATGCCGAAGATGATTTCAACAACTCCCACCGCCACGGCAAGTAAAAGAGCGAACCAATCGAATGTGCTCAGTTCTCCGGTTTTGCGCCTGACTGTTATCCATCCGGTTGAGACCAGATAGAACGTAAGAGCGCCACCCAGAACATTGGTTACCTGAGACTTGATGAGGGCCAGGGAAGCGCCGGTTATGGCCAGGCTTAGCATTGAAATGACAAATACTTTTCCAACCGCGCCATGCCGCCGGGAACCTTTGCGCAGGAATACGGCGATGAAACCGGATAGGCAGCCGATGGTTCCGGAGCAAATGTGAAGAAGCAATACGGGCGAAGTTCGCATTGGTCTCCTCCTTGGAGTGCGCGATTTAAATCGGGCCCTGGTAACGGCGCAGGCGCATGGCTGCCGCGAGACAAATCGCGGTAAATACAAGTCCGAGCCACAAAGCCGGACTGCTTAGGAATCTGCCGGGAGTGAGCGCCGACAGAGGAATAAAATGCGGGTCGATGGGTACGCCGTTCTTGTCCGTCAGATTGTAGGCCTCGACGGCGAAGCCAACGAAGCGGTTGCCGAGCATGGAGCCGAAGTACGAAGTGTTGAAGGCAATCTTTTCGAAGGCAGCGATGGCGAGGGGCGGCAAAACAGCCCAGAGAAATGTTGCACGGCGGGGCCACCCTGACACCAGGATGAACCAGCCATAGATGGGCGCGTACCAGAGTGTGGTCACGATGAGGCTGTAGAGGAACTCGGTTTGTATTTCGAGCACCGGAGGAGCCCAGGGCGTGGCGGTTCCTGCGCCGCTAGCCGACACGCTGACAAATGTTAGTAGCAGCATGGCGAGTTGCAGGGCGACAGTGATTGCGAATACCAGAACTGGCAGAACTACGAGAGGGATGGCGGCCTTGGAGAGCACGGTGGTGCGGTCGGACACTGGCAGCGACTTCCAGAAGAGGATGCTGCGATCGCGACGCTCGCCGTGGAGGGAATCGAGCGAGTAGAAAGCGCCCACGATAAAGGCGGTTACCATGATCAGCATTCCGGCGTGAGCGTAGGGCATGGCGAGGCGGATGAGCAGAGGAGTCGACTCTGGGGGCGCCATTCCGTGCATGGCGCGCGGCATCCACACCAGGCTGACGATGAAGCCGAGCAAGTAAATGGATGCAACCGCCAGGGGCGCGACATAGATGGAACGGTTCTCCCAGAGTTCACGCCGCACCGACCAGTACAGCGGCCGAGTCTCAAAATTTGAGACGGGCGCGCTTACCTGCGCGCTGATACTAGTCTCGGGCATGGCATTGGATTGCGTGTTCATTGAGCCGCTCCTTGTGTAGCATCTGCAGAATTACTCATGACGGCGACGAAGAGATCGGAGATGCTGGGGGTGCGGACTTCGCCAAGTACGGCAAGTTGCTGACGATCGACACCGTTCGATTTCAGATCGAAGAGAAGAATGCTGCGGCCGAGCACCTGGCGCTCACGGACCGGCTTGAGGGCGCGCGCTGCGGCGATCCGGTCGGGACTTACGCTCAGCTCAAGATATCGCGATTCGAAATCTTCCATGCTGCAACTGAGAACGATGCGGCCGCGGTTGATGAACATGAGGTCGGTGAGAACATTCTGGACGTCTTCGACCTGATGAGTGGTGACGACAATCGTGCGTTGGCCGTCGAAGTAGTCGCTCAGCAGGGAATCGTAGAACTGTTTGCGGTAGAGGATGTCGAGTCCGAGCGTGGGCTCATCGAGCACCAGCAATCGCGCATCGATAGCCATGACTAGCGCGAGATGCAGTTGGGCGACCATGCCTTTGGAAAGCTCGCGCACTCGGCTGGAGCGCTTGATAGAGGTTTTCGCGAGAAAGCCTTCGGCTTTGGCTCGGTCGAAGCGAGGATGCACGCCCTCGACGTAATCGAGCGCTTGTGAAACTCGCATCCAGCGCGGGAGGACGGCGACATCGGCGATGAAGCAGACATCGCGCATGAGTTGATCGCGATCGTTCCAGGGGTCGCGTCCCAACACCTTCAGCTCTCCGTGATACTCAGTGAGGCCGAGAATGGCGTTGAGCGCAGTGCTCTTGCCGGCACCGTTGGGACCGATGATCCCGAGAATGCGGCCTTCTTCGATACGTAAATCGATACCATCCAGCGCGACGGTTGTTCCGAAGGTTTTGCGAAGGCCTCGGGCCTCAATGATTGGCGTTTGCGAGGAACTCTTTACTTCGAAAGTTGCAGCTTCGAGCGTCATGATTTCGGCGTCTCCTGTGCTGTATTTGATCCTGCTGTAGTTGACCCTGGGGAATCTGACGGGGGAGAATTCGGTGCAGACTTGCCCACTCCGTTGGCCCTCAGAAGTTCTTCCGGCTTCAGGCCGAGCCGCTGAATGGCGGCGTGGACCCTGGGCCATTCTTCGGCAAGAAATTTCTGGCGCTCGCCTTGCATCAGCAGATCGCGTGCGCCCGCATTGATGAACATACCGCGACCTCTCTTACTCTCGACCAGTTGCTCGTCGACCAGTTGTTGATAGCCCTTTAAGACCGTGAGCGGGTTGACCCGATACTCCGCGGCAACCACGCGCACGGACGGGAGCGGATCGCCTTCCTTGAGCACGCCGTCGAGAATCATGGCGACGACGCGATCGCGAAGCTGGCGGTAAATCGGTTGATTGTCGTTCCACTCACGGTCCATTATGGGTTCCAGTAAAGATAAAAGGCTCAACGAGCCGTTGCTAGTTGTTTGGGTTGATAGAAATAATTTGCCAATACGTATCCCCACGGTACAGCAACGATGGGTAAGATCACCCACAAGAACTGCGAGGTTATCTCTTCGGCCGGGGAACCTGCCAGGGTTCCTTTTGACCAGAGTGGGTACGCCACAATGACGAGCCAGAGCACTTTGTAGAAGACTTCCAGCAGGACGATGGGCAGCATTGTCACCGGGCGGATGATTCCGATGCCGGCCAAGGTCGCGAATCCGGTCCAGACGCACCAGGCTACTGCATTCGTCGGGTTCCATGGCCCTTGGTGGGTGAGGATCTGCGTCCACGTGATCTTACCGAGCACGAAGAACATCAAAATATAGAGGAGGCGCAGGAGATAGATGTTGATGTTGCGGACACCTTCATACCGGTTGTTTGGTTGGAACATGGACTTGAGTTTCTTAATCATGGAATTGTTCCTTTAAATCTATCTGTCCACAAACTCGGTTGTGCAATCGTTCCGCAGAAGCGGTTCGACTTTCGAGGGACAGCCGAGGGCGGCTGTCCCCACAAAAAGACCCGTCATTTGGTCCGCTGCAGGTCCACGTGCGCGTGGACCAGCTTGTCTCCCGGCTCCATGTAATACCAGTCTTCACTGTGATGGTTGGCATCGATTATGTTGAACGCTGCGTGGTCCATGTGTCCGTACTGGGTGCTGCCGGAAACATCGAGAAAAGCGAATTCCAATGTCTTCTCGTCGGGCGACATTTTTCCCGTCATACGGGGGCGGTTTCCAGCGTCGCAATAGTGAGTCAGGACCAGGCGATCGTTGTCGAGATAAACCATCGTGATGGGATCGTCAGGCCTTCCGGCTCCGGCCATCTCATGCATCAAGGCGTTGCCCATGGAGGTGACGCGGAGCGAAGCATGGACCAGCTTGTTGTCTATTTCGGGATTCGGGGGAACGGCTGTCACACGGCCTTCCCAGGTACCCTCGAGAGTTTTCAGTTTGTCGAAAGACTTTTGCGCGTCGGACAGAGGAGCGGACTTCATATTGGACATGTCGTCCGACTGCGCGTAAGCGAGTGACGAGAGTGAGGCGAGAACAAGAATTGATAGTACGGTTAGAAGTGTTCTGGTGAGTGAGATTCGGAGCGATTTGCTAAGTGATTTCATGGTGCATTCTCCTTAAGTTTCCGGTTGTCGAATCAGTTCTTTATTTGTGGTTCGGACCCTGCCTCGCTGGTGGGCGGGACGATGTTCTTCATGCGCATATAGGTGACGAGATTGCCGTAGTGCTCCATGTTGTGCATATTGTTCACGGAGAGGACGCCGATCCTTGGCGTGGGCCCGCCGAACAGGGTGACGGTTTGAGCAGCGGACGCGTCGGTCAAGCCGTCATAGGCTTTGTCGCAATAGGAGAAGGATTCCTGAAGCGCGGCGATGAGATCGGCCTTCGAAGTTTTGGTCTGCTCGATTTTCGGCTCGGGATCTTTTTCGCCGAATTCGATGGAACAGAACATGTACTGCGCGTCGGCCAGGTGGCCGATAATCTGGCCGTAGGTGCGAACTGACTCCGCCGGCCGGAAGCTATAGTTTTCTTCCGGCATTTTCTCGGCGGCGCGGAGCAGGATTTTGGTGATGCCGGTATACGCAGAATGGTTAAAGGTGCTGAGGGGGTTGTTCTGGGTGGCGGGCTTGCCCGATCCGCCGAAGGCGGTGACGGCTACGAGAGCGAAGAGAAGAGAAACTCCGATGCGTGGGTCCATGGCTGAATCCTCCATGTCAGTACTATAGTGTTATACTTAACTATAACACTATAAGTAAGTCAAGAGAAATTTTTCGAAAGTGGCAGACCCCTTTCTCCATCGTGGATATATAGCCTTTGTAAATAACGGCTTGCGGGAGTTCAAGAGAGCTCGGAATTTTTGTTGCAGACCTCTGGCAGATTACGCGCGGGGAGCGGTCCGGTCGGCCGGTTTGGGTTTGCGAGTGGCTTCTGTCAGCAGATAAACGCCCAGGATGGTCATTTCCGGCTCGATGGGATGGCGGTAGCGCTGGCCGGGATAGACGATGTAGTAAATCCCGGGATACAGAAGAATCAGCCAGAACAGCAGCCACGCACCGGGTTTATGCCGCCCGAGGGCGCGGCCTAGGCCCCAGAACATGATTACGGACGAGGCGAGGAAGAGAGAATTTTTTGTTTGTGCAAGCCACTCGATCTTCGAAAGACGTGGCGGTCCGGCCCAGAAGTAGATGAAGCGTTTGAGGCAGAGGACGGCGAAGCGGCCGTAATCGGCCTCGATGTAATCGAGGGCACTGCGCTTGCGGTTCTCGATATAAGCTAGTTCGCCGAGGCGCGTGTACTGGCGCATGGCATAGACATCCTGCGTAGGGTGGATGTATTGCATCCAGGTGCCGTCGGCGCCAAAGCCGTTGCCGAGGCGTAATTCGGCGCCGAAATTGTCGCGGATGAAGATGAATTTGCCGAAGGCTTTGTAATTGCGGTAGGTCCAGGGCGTGATGCAGGCGACGAAGATTAGAGATGCGAGTAGGACGCCTACGACGGATGGCTTGCTACGCTTGGCGCGATGATACCAGGCCCACAGACCGGAGGCGGGAAGGAATGCGACCAGGATAGTACTGTTCAGCGCGGCGATGCCCCAGAGCAGGCCGAATTCAAGCCACGGCAGTAGGCCGTCGCGATCTTCCATGGTTAGAGCGAGCCAAAAGATTGTGGCGAGCAGCAGAGCAGAGAAACTGGTTTCCCACACCCAGCGCGTGCACCAGTACATGACGTAGGGAAGGAGGGCCCATGTCCAAGCCGATCCAACTGCAACTTTTTCGGAAAAAATTCTACGCGCGATCAGAAAAATCGGGATGCAGGTAAGCGCAGAAAAAACGCTGTTGATGCTTAGCAGGACGAAGGCCGAGGATCGCGAGTAAATTCCGAATATGTGGAATACTCCGGCGATTAAATAGGGATAGAGGGGTGGTTCCCAGGCGGTGGGGCCGGTGATCGATCCGAAGGGATCGCTGAAGCCGCGGCCCGAGGCGATGGCTTCTCCGATGCGGCCCATTTCCCAGCCAAAGCCGAAATTGTCGTCAGTGGGTTTGAATTTGTAGGTGTGGCCGATGATGATCCAGCCGATGCGGAGGAATAACGCGATGGCGACCATCCAGAATTGCGAAACGCGGATGCGGTTCCACATGCGGAGAAGCCGGGTGAGATTTCGTTCGTGGGGGACGGCCACGGCGGGTCTGGAATGCATGGATGGTTCTATTTGTAGCTGAGTGTGCAACCGGTCGGCAACTGCGGCTGCTAAGCATGACGGAGAGAATTGACAGGTATGTCCCGACTGCCTAGACTGAGGTGCTTTGCATAGTTGGTCTCGCTTGACTGAACGTATAATTGGTTCCGTAACTCCCCACGACCGAGGTCGTCCAATGGGCTGGCTGCAAAATAAGTTCGAAAAGAATTTCATGATCAGCACGGTGGACTACGTGTTCAACTGGGCGCGGAAGTCCGCAGTATGGCCGATGACGTTTGGGCTGGCATGCTGTGCGATCGAGATGATTGCGTCGTCGACGGCTCGGTTTGATATTGCGCGTTTCGGATCGGAAGTGTTTCGTCCTAGTCCGCGGCAGAGCGATTTGATGATTGTTGCGGGAACGGTGACGTTGAAGATGGCGCCGGTGGTGAAGCGGATTTATGACCAGATGCCCGACCCGAAGTGGGTGATTTCGATGGGCGCGTGCTCGTCGGTGGGCGGGCCGTTCAATACGTACGCGGTGTTGCAGGGCGTGGACAAGATTGTGCCGACCGACGTTTATGTGACGGGTTGCCCGCCGCGGCCGGAGAATCTTTTTTATGCGCTGCTGAAGCTCCAAGACAAAATCGATACGATGACTTTGGCGAAGAAACCCACCGAAGTACGGCTCGATATGGATATGATGGAGAACTTCAAGCGGCAGGTAATGATTGCACAGACGGCGCAGCCGAAATGACCGCGCTTAGCGGGCCCATTCGACTCCCTCACTTTCGTTCGGTTGCTCAGGGCAGGCTAAGAACGACCGAAGCGGGAGCCCGCTGCGGTCATCCCTTCGACAGGCTCAGGGCAGGCTCTGAGCGAAGCGAAGGATCTCTCTTGCACGGATATCGGTTCTCAGAAAACCCTCGATGAGCCAATTTATTACGCTGACCACGCAATCGGAACTTCCTGCTATCGACGAAGCTAAGGAATTTCCTTGCGATGGGAAAACCATCTGCCTTGCTAATGCGAATGGGAGTTATAGCGCGATGGAGAATGTGTGTCCGCATCGCGGGGGGCCGCTGGGGCAGGGAATGGTTGAGGGCAGCAAGATCGTGTGTCCGTGGCATGGGTGGGCCTGGGATACCCAGACCGGAGCAGCGGTACAGAATTCGCAGATGAAGGTTTCGGTGTATCCGCTGAAGATTGAAAATGGCAACGTACTCGTTGAGATTGAGTGAGCGGCTTGGCCGAATCGTGCCGTTACCCTAACAATCGCAAGAATTTCCCCGGCTGATTACCGTATCCCGGAAAAACTTCGGCTAGATTTTTATTCTGCAGGTGCCTCGCGACGGCTTCTCCGAGCACTTGGCGGAAGTCAGTAGTGAGCGCGAGGTCACGGCCTTCGTAGAGTTGCGATTGATCGAGGCCGGGCCAGCGGCCGTAGACTCTTCCGCCTTTTACCGGACCACCCAGAACGAACATCACATTGGCGTGGCCGTGATCGGTGCCGCGGTTGCCGTTTTCGCGCGCGGTCCGGCCGAATTCTGACATGGTGACAACGACCGTGTCTTCGCCGAGATCGCCGAGATCAATCCAGAAGGCGCTGATGGATTGCGAGAAGTCACGCAGGACATTGGCGATCTGGCCGTCGGTAGAACCTTCGTTCACGTGATGATCCCAGCCGCCGATATCGGCGAAGGCAACTTGCACTCCGAGGTTGGCTTTGATGAGTTGCGCGAGTTGGCGCATGCTGTCGCCGAAACGTCCCTTGGGATAGTCGGCGCCGGGCGCAGGTTTGTACTTCGAGGCATCGACCGACTTGAGCATCTTCACTGCGTCGAAAGTTTCTTCGCCGGTACCATGCATTACGGTATCCACGGAATGGTCGTACATGGCCTCGAAGGCGTTGGCCGCGGGAGAGGCTTTTTGATTGCGGCCGCCGACGGAAAAATCGTTGATGTTGTTGATGGCGATGGCAGGCTCAAGGCCGCTGAGGATACGCGGAATCGATGGGCCCATGGAGATCGCCTCAAAGGGAGTTTTGCGCGAGGATTGTGGCAGATGGCGGAGGGCGCGGTTCATCCATCCATCTTCCGTGGACTTTACACCGGGAGTGCCGGACTCCATGAAATCCTGCGCGTCGAAGTGGGAGCGGTTGGGATCGGGCGATCCAGTGGCGTGCACGATCGCGAGCTGGCGCTGCCGCCAGAGCGGCTGAAAGGACGCGAGCGAGGGATGCAGGCCGAAGAAGCCATCGAGATCGAGCACGGACTGGCGCGGAATGTTGATGCTCGGACGCATGGCATAATACTGCGGTTCGGCATGAGGGACAACGATGTTGAGGCCGTCGGCTGCGCCGCGCTGAAAAATTACGACCAGCCGCTTGGTTCGCGTGCCGGGTTCAACCGCGCCGGCAGCGGCGCGGGCGAGAAAGCTTGGAACTGCAGCGGTACCGACCACGGCCAGCGCGCTGTTGCGAAGAAAAACTCGACGAGTGATGGACATAAGAAACAGCTCCTAGCTTTTAGCTCTTAGCTTTCTCTTTCGTGAAACTTCACAGCCTCTGCTTGGCCCACATGCTTCAAAGCTAAAGAGCTATCTTCTCTGAAACTCGGGCGAACCTAACAGTAATCCTGCCATGGTTTTGCTGTCTGACGTTTGCTGGGCGGCGATTGAATCGGTGGTTTGCTTGGAGACATCGCCGTCGAGCAAACTATTTTCTAAACCTGCGAGCGTCTCGGATGAATTTTGCGGCGGAAAGGCGGGACCAGCCAAGGGAGCGACCTCCACCTTTGTGCCTTTGATCTTTCCGTTCGCGAGCGCCAGGGCAAAATTCATTCGGGTGAGCAGGGCGGAGGAACTAACCCAGGTTCCCGCTTTCATGGAATATCCGGTGGGCGGCTGCGCACCGTAGAGCGGCATGCCCATGTTCGCAAGCTGGCGAGCGAGCGGCTGGGCGTCATCCACTTCGGCGCCGATGGCCCGAACTGCAGAGGCCACGAATTCCAACGGAGTTCTTACTTTGGCGCGGTAAGTCGCACCGTCCCAGAATTCTGGCGAACGGAAGAGCACCGTCAGTACTTCGCGAATGTCGCCTTTCTTTTTCAAGAAAGTTGTCGACATGCGATCAACCAGAGCGGGCGGGGGATCGTCAGAGATGAAACGCTCCGCAAGCTTGAGCGAAATAAAGTGCGCCGTTTTTGGACTGGTGGCGAGGCGGTGCAAAAGTTCCAGACCTTCGGCTTCGCCTTTGGGCTTGATCTTGTGGCCGAGCACGAATTTGGGCCCGGGCTCGTGCATGCGGGGATCAAACTTAAAGCCGCCGCCTTCAGCGGGTTTATCGATGGTCCATCCGGTGAAAACTTTGGCAGCCTCGGTTACATCCCGCTGCGAATATCCACCGTTAACGCTGAGGGTGTGCAGTTCCAGCAGCTCGCGGCCGTAGTTCTCATTTAGACCCTTGGGGCGCTTGCCTTTGTTAGGGCGGAGAGTGGGGCGCAACTGCTTGCGCCATCCACCAGGGTTCGCAGGAATACCCAGGGCCTCATCCGAGTTCGGGCCGATGCTCAAGAAATTATCGAGGTAGAAGAGCATCGCGGGACTTTTTGCCGTGGCCACCAGCAGATCTTCGAATTTGCCGAGCGCGTGCGGACGAATCACGTCGCGCTCGTAACTGGTTACCATCAGCTTATCCAGGCCCTTATCGGCGAAGACATTGAAGTGGTTGAACCAGAAATCGGTTATCACCTCGTCGAGTTGCCGCTCACTGTAGATCGCGCGAAGCAGCTTGGCTTGCATCAATTCCCCGGTGACTACGCCGGTAGGATTGTTCATGGCGAGCAGCGTTTCTTTTTGCTTTGGACTCAAGCCCTGGAGAAACTCTTGCCCTTTGCCGCCGCGGATGTCGTCAGCGAATATGAGTTGCGTCGCGGGAGGCAGGCTCAGAACCTTCTTAAAGCGCTCATCCGGCGGAAGGCTCGCCAGTTGCCGAACCTCGAGGTCGGCAGACTGATGCTCTTCGCGGAGACGAGATTGCTCTCCCTCTTCCGCGGATAGTTTCGCAGGAGAGGGAGCAATCGAGTCATTGTCGAAATCTGCTTTCGCGGTTGCAGTGGATGCAACATCGTCGCCCGCGATGTTGGAATTCGTCATGCTGGAATTGGCGACGCTGGAATTCATAGCCGGGTTGCTGGGTGAGGGAAGAGCAGCGCCGTCACTACGAGCTGCTTGCTTGCGTTCTTTCTTTTCTTCCAGACGAGCCAGCTGAACTTTATAGATCATGCGTAACGACGGGTCCGACGGCATGGGCCACTTGCGGTTCTTTACCTGGTTGATGAGTTGATTATCAGGAAAGTTTTCCGCAAGCTCTTTGCTGCTCAAGCGCAGAGTACGAAAATTTTCAAGGCGCGCTACAAGGGCGTTGTCATCGATCTTTTCGGGGTGCAGTTGCAGATTGATCCACTGGTCGACTCCGATTGCCATGACTCGCTGCACATCGCCGGGGCGTGGACCGAAGGTGAGGCGGTTGAGAGCATGCACGGCGCGCTTTTGTTCGCTGGCGGTCGACGCGGGATTATCCGTATCTTTCTTCTTAGCCAGCAGTGGCGGAACCGCGCACGCGAGGCGGAGGGTAAGAAGAAGAACTGCGTATCTGGATAGGCGTCCCATGGGCACGAAGGCTCCGGATCGGGGGAAGACGACAGCGCTCCTATTATCAACCCAGAAGAAATATAAAAGTTTCCGGCCCGTAGTTACGAAAGGCGATTGCCAAATGTTCGTGTCTAGCTGAGTCTGAACCTAATTCAGCTTGACTAAGTCAGGTAAATCTTTCCGTGTGAGACTTTGTGCTGCAGGGTTGCAGCCAAGTGGTCAACGTCCGTGGGGGCGATGTTGACGGACATATGATCGGCGAGCAAAGGCGTGCGATTGCTGCCCACGGCATCGCGACGAACCTGGATGAGCAGAGCCTGGACCGCACCGGGGTCGTATTTTTGGGGGGTTAACCGAATCAGATCGCTGAGCGCCGCGCCCAGCGAAAGTGGCTCGCGGTAGGGACGCAGGCTGGTCATAGCATCGAATGTGTCGGCAAGAGCCATGATGCGCACTGGCATGGGCAAATCGTCGCCAGCGATTTTATCGGGGTAACCGGAGCCATCACAGCGCTCGTGATGCCAGCGGACAGCCTCATGGATTTTCGGCCAGGGAAATTCCACGCTGCTTACGATCTGATGGCCCACTACGGTGTGATCAGCCATCTCGCGGAATTCCTCGGGATTGAGTGCTTCCGCTTTGCCGAACAAACGCCGGTCGACGGCTACTTTGCCGATGTCGTGCAAATACCCTGCGCTGCGCAACGCGGCAACCTCGCCGGGTTCCGCACCCATAGCTTCGCCAATGGCGGCAGCGTAACGGCCTACGCGCAGAGAATGTCCGTGGATGTTTACATGTTTCACATCGATCGCGGTGGCGAAGGCCTCAAGCGCGCTGTCATAGAAGCCGTGCAGAGAAGCCATCAGGCGCAGATTTTCGGTGACGCGCTGCGCCAGAGTCTGAGTCAATGTGTGGTTGTGAACAGCGAGCCCAACATAACTGCACAGCATGGCCATGGCATCGAGTTCCGCATCGACGTAGGGCTCATCACCGGGGCGCCGGCCAAGGGCGATCATGCCGGCGAGTTTTCCACCTGACTTGAGGGGAGCGATGCACTTGAACAATTCGGGTGCAACGTTGCCATTGGAGCTGAGAAACACCGAGTAGGTGGATGCGTTCAGAACAATAGGGCCGCGAGCCGCGGTGAGAGCGTGAGCATGTTTCGGCAGAAGCGGAATGAATGCCGGATCGGGCAGCATGGCGAAGCCCTCGGCCGATACCGAGGTGAGCATGGTGGGCTTTTCGCTGAAAATAAAAAGCGCACCTTCGCGCGCGCCTGCAGCTTCCATTACCGTGGACAGCATGCGGCGCGATGTTTGTGAAAATTCGCGCTCGGATGTCAGCTCCGGTCCAAGATCGGAAAGAGCTTCCACTGTGCGCAACAGCCTGCGGAAATGATTGGTCTCCACGGCCACGGTGGCTTGCAAAAAGCTAAGCAGAATGAGCGTACCATGCAGCGGTTCGGGCGGTGGCGATCACTTGTTGGTTAGTTTGGTGCAATGCTGGCGCGGGTAAACGCAAGGTTATAAGTTAGATTCGTTCCGCGGTCTGCGGCTAGAAATGCTCACGCAATTCCGCGAAGCGGCCGACGATGAGAAGGCGTTGCGGCGGCGGAGCCGCATTTACCTCGTCGTGCTCCAGAACCCAGGTATTTCCATGTGGGATAAAGATGGCGTTCAGGCCAGTGGCCAGTGCGGGATTTATATCTGATTTTGGGCTGTTGCCAATCATCCAGGTGGAGCGGTGTTCGAGGCCGAACTTTTCGACGATTCTCTCGTACGCGGATGCGTCTTTCTCAGCGACGATTTCGGTTGCCACGAAGTGCGTTTTAAGATTGGAGCGCTCGATCTTTCCGGTTTGTTCCACGAGGGCACCCTTGGTCATCAAAATCAGTTTATGCCGGGCCGCGAGGTATTCGAGTGTTTCCGGCACATCTGGTAGAAATTCCATGGGGTGATCGGCAATGGCGTGAGTGAAGCTTTGGATTTGCGCGTGCAGTTCGGGCGTGATCGGATTTGTGCTGAGGCGCTTGAAGGTATTTACCAAAGCGTGCGCAAAACTGTGCAGGCCGTAGCCGTGCGTTACGATGCATTCGCGCTCCACATCATTCAGAACTGCCCGAACTTGCTCGGGAGAAAATTCGTGATGATTGAGGAAGGAAATGAATTTGGCGATGGCGCGCTCGAAATAGACGTTATTTTCCCAGAGGGTGTCATCGGCGTCGATGAGGAGAGTTTGGGGGAGCAAAGTCTTACCTCTTAGCCTTTGGCTCTTCGCGAATCAGAAGCGATTGCGGGTCTTTTTAAGACAAAATAACAGACCTCAACATTCAAATGCCGGTTCGATGAAGTCTACTGATTCAAGATGAGGGCTAACAGCTAGTAGCTAAAAGATTCCTACGCCACCCAGTCTACGTGCGCTTCCGGCCCAATAATCCCAGCCTTGTGGCCCATGTCCAGAAGGCGCGCGACGCCTTCGCGGCCCTCCGGGCCGTAGTCAAGAGTGCGCTCGTTGACGTACATTCCGACGAAGCGGTCTGCGGTTTGGCTATCCAGATCGCGGGCGAATTGCATGGCGTAGGACAAAGCTTCTTCGCGATGTTCGAGGGCGTATTGAATGCTGTCGCGCAGCGCCGTATTGACGGCAGAGATGGTCTGCGGGCCGAGAGCGCGGCGGATCGCGTTGCCTCCCAACGGCAACGGCAGTCCGGTCATCTTCTGCCACCAGCGGCCGAGATCGACGATGCGGTGAAGGCCGGCTTTGTCATAAGTGAGCTGACCTTCATGGATGATCAAGCCAGCTTCGTATTTGCCTTCGAGCACCTGGGGAATGATTTGATCGAAAGGCACGACTTCGGTCTCAATACCGGGTGCAAACAACTGCAGGGCAAGGTACGCGGTGGTCAGCGTGCCGGGAACCGCGATGCGTTTCTCCTTGATTTCACTCTGGGTGAACGCGCGCGTCGAAACAATCATGGGACCATAACCTTCCCCCACGCTGCCGCCGCACGACATGAGCGCATATAGACCCTGAATATAAGGATAGGCGTGAAAAGAAATTGCAGTCACATCGTAAACCGCTTCCCGCGCCTTCTGATTGAGCGTCTCAATGTCGCAGAGAGTGTGCGTGAAACGCAGTCCCGGCACGCGAACCTTATTCGTCGCCAGGCCATAGAACATGAATGCATCATCGGAGTCGGGGCTGTGGGCGATGGAAATCTCGCGCACCCGCGAATCGCTCGGATGGGATTGCCTTATTTGCTGCTCCGAAGTTACTGTCATTGTCTCGACTCCGAGTGGTCACGCAAAGATTCGCGCCACTAACTGTTTGAGTTGTGCCTGGCCACCGTTCGCGATGCAATTCCAGCTGTAACCAGGACCTTGATTATTTCCGCAAACAAGAACCAGTAAAGACCCCAGCGGAAGGCTTGCGCGACGGAATGGGTAAGGACAGTAAGCCATGCCAATCCGCCGGTGAAGAGGAGAATCTCTCCGAGCAGACCACCCACGGCAGCGCGCGCGAAGGATTTGCGCCCATGTTCCATCACGTATCCCGTTAGCCACGCCACGAGCGGGTACGCCATGAGGAACCCCCCGGTCGGCCCAAGTAGTTGAGCGATTCCGCCCGGTCCTACAGGACTGAAAACCGGCAGCCCCATTGCACCCTCAGCCAGATACAGGGCCAAGGCGGCAAAACCGCGGCGGCTGCCAAGCAGTAACCCTACTAGCAGCACTCCAAAGTTCTGTACCGTTAATGGTACAGGGGTAAATGGAAGTGGGATGGTAATGTGTGCGCATAGAGCCACCAAAAAGCTGCCGCCCACAACCATCGCGACTTGTCGAGCGCGGTCAGAAATAAAACTATGCTGCTCCGCAGCGTTTACAGTTTGGATTGCAGATTTTGCCATGAGAGAGTCTCCGTATCAGGGCCTTTTGCAAAAGGCATCATCAGATAAGGCGAAATTTAAAGACCAGCATCCGGCCGATGTTCCACGTCAACTACGTTGGAGGATCCGTCCTGTGCTGCTTGGGCGGCCTGCAAATGCCGCCGTAACCGCATAAAGAGCGCGATGGCCACGCACACTACCACCAAGGTGCTCACGCCAAGAATCAGGAACCACCAGATCATCCGCACAACGCACT
Organism: Candidatus Sulfotelmatobacter sp.; assembly: GCA_049512655.1. Classification (GTDB taxonomy): domain Bacteria; phylum Acidobacteriota; class Terriglobia; order Terriglobales; family Acidobacteriaceae; genus Sulfotelmatobacter. The sequence continues at coordinate 49,131 of JBEKWW010000013.1, forward strand.
AGGATAACAGAAGCATAGCGATCAACTGACTTTCGCGGTGGTTCTCTTCTGACTCAGCGCCTGAATACGTTCAAGCGTGAAGTCAAGGCGATTGCGGGATTCTTTAGAGCTGGCGATGAGCTTTTCGATGTTAGAAAAGAACTTAGGGTCGCCGAGCTTCTTACGTAGTTCTTTCAGGTGAGGTTGAACCTTGGCAAACAGAAAGTACATTTCTCCACTGATGGAAGGTTGCAGGAACAAGTCGGCATTCAGAGCGCCGCTTAACGCGAAAGCCGCAGCCATGCTCCAATAGCTGCCCACCTGACGCAACCATGCGTTCTGCTGCGTGCCCATCGCTGATGAAATCTTGAGGTAATCTTCCACACTCTGCGGCCAAAATTCGGTTTGCACCCAGCTCCGGGCCTTGCGCATTTCCGGTTCGCGGCGCAGGTCGTAGAGTTGGAGAATCAGTTGAGCATCGGTAGAAGTCGGCTTCTTGGACATTTTCTATCTCCAATTCAAGACGCGGAATATCGTCAAAAGTTCTTGTAAATACTCTAAGAAGGTGCGCTTGGGTATCAGGCGCTAGTTGCGGCCGCTTCCGGCGGAGGCGCTGGCCTTTCGTAGTCGCATTCTTTATTGGGGCAGGCGATGACCGGCCCTGCTTTCAGGTTTTTTTCGACTAAGTATTCGCTGCCGCAAGTCGGGCACTTCTCGGGAATTGGCTTGTGCGCGGAAGTGAATTTGCAGTTGGGATAATTTCCGCAGCCATAGAACGTGTTGCCCTTACGCGCACGCTTTTCGACCAGTTCTCCATCTTTGCATTCCGGGCACTTCACTCCGATAAAGTTCTGCTTCACGTACTTGCATTCCGGGTAACCGCTGCAGGTGGTGAACTCGCCGAAGCGGCCGTGGCGGATCATCATGTTACGGCCGCATTTGGGGCAGAGTTCGTCCAGCGGAATGTCGGGAACTTTTTTGCCTTGATCCAGCCGCCGGGTGGTTTTGCAATCGGGATAGCCGGTACAGGCCATGAACTGGCCGAAACGGCCGCGCTTGAGCACCATCACTCGCCCACAGTTTTCGCAATACTCTTCCTGCTGGGTTTCCTGCACGTCGGCGGAATCGAGATCGGGCAGGTTAATGGGATTTTCTTTGGTGAACGTGCAGGAATCTTTGTCCTCTTTGTCGTAAGTGCTGCAAGCATAGAAGGACCCGTGCTTGCCCCACTTGATGACCAGCGGCGCGCCACAGCGCTCACACTTCTCGTCCGTGGGCTTCTCCATCCGCTTGATGTTCTCCATATGCTTTTCGGCATATTTGAGATCCTTCTGGAATTTCTTGTAGAAGTCGGCGAGCGCGTCGGTCCACTTCTCTTTGCCTTCTTCGATGTTGTCGAGTTCTTCTTCCAGGCGGGCAGTGTAAGCAATGTCGAAAATATCGCGGAAGTTTTCCACGAGGAGATCGGTTACGACCAATCCGATCTCGGTCGGTGTAAACTTGCCGCCAATCTTCTGCACATATTGCCGCTCTTGAATCGTGGAAAGAATGGCGGAATAGGTCGAAGGGCGGCCAATGCCACGTTCTTCAAGCTCTTTCACCAGCGACGCTTCGTTGTAGCGCGGCGGTGGTTCGGTGAAATGCTGCTCGGGTTTCAGTTCCTTCAGCGTGAGTTTTTGTCCGGCTTCCAACGCGGGGAGTTTGTGCTTGAGCTCTTCGTCTTCCTCGTCCTTGCCTTCTTTCGATTCCTCGTAGACTCGCAGGAAACCGTCGAACTTCAACACTGATCCGGTTACGCGGAACCAATACACATCGCCATTTTTAGATTTTGCATCGATGTCGACGGTAGTCTGGTCGAAAACCGCAGGCATGATCTGCGAAGCGACGGAACGCTGCCAGATCAGCTTGTAGACCTTATACTCATCTTCTTTTAAATACTGCTTGATCTGATCAGGATGGCGCATCGCCGCGGTGGGACGGATGGCTTCATGCGCCGCCTGCGCTTCTTTCTTTTCTTTAAATGTGTTGGGCGTTTCCGGCAAGTAGGCTGCGCCGTATTCTTTTCCAACATACTCGCGCACTTCCTGAATAGCTTCGGGCGCGACTCGGGTGGAATCGGTACGCATGTAGGTGATCAAGCCGACCAGGCCTTCTTCGCCCAGTTCTACGCCTTCATACAAGCGCTGCGCGATCATCATGGTGCGCTTCACACTGAAGCGAAGTTTGCGCGAGGAATCCTGCTGTAGCTTGCTGGTGGTGAAAGGCGGAGCGGCATTGCGACGGCGTTCTTTTTTGTCTACGGAACGAACCAGCCAATCGGCTTGCTCGATAGCAGCGCGAACCTTTTCCGCATCCTCGCCGTTGGTGACTTCAATTTTTTCCTCGCCTTTACCTAAAAAGCGTGCGTCGAATGCGGGCGGCTTGCTGGCGGCCAGGTGAGCATCGATCGTCCAATATTCTTTCTTCTCGAACGCTTTAATTTCACGTTCGCGCTCAACGATCAAACGTAGCGCGACAGTCTGTACGCGACCGGCGGAAAGCCCGCGGCGCACTTTATCCCACAGAAGCGGGGATACCTGGTACCCCACCAACCGGTCGAGCACTCGGCGAGCCTGCTGCGCATCCACGAGATTTTGGTCTATGGCGCGAGGATGCTCGAACGCCGCCTGCACTGCCCGCTTGGTGATTTCGTTGAAGGTTACACGCTGAATGCGCGGCGGAGCGTCCGTATCTTCTTTTTTCTTCTTCTTACCCTTGCTTTTCTTTGAGTGGCCGTTGGTATCCAATTCAAAGGCGAGATGGGCCGCGATCGCCTCGCCTTCGCGATCCGGGTCAGGCGCCAGGTAGATTGCATCCATCGGTCCGGCCAGCTTCTTCAACTTGGCCAGAACCTTTTCCTTTCCGGGGATGACGACGTAGTCGGTCTCGAAATCGTCATCCGTGTCGACGCCAAGCGTGCTCTTGGGCAGATCCTTGACGTGGCCAAGCGAGGCCTCGACGGTAAATCCCTTCCCCAGATATTTCTGGATGGTCTTCGCCTTGGCTGGCGATTCGACAATGACTAAACTTTTTAACAAAGTATCCTCAGTTTCCTAACGATTGGATTCGAAGCTAGCACGAATGGGTTGAAGGTAACAAGTTACTGTGAGAAAACGGTCAGCTGCTTAGCTATCAGTTCTCAGCTTTTTCATCGGCGCTGTCTAGAAGCTTTTAACGAAATTCTTTCCTGGCATCTGCCTGACTTTACCGGTCAACTCCAGTTCGAAGAGGGCTGCGAAGATTTCCGAGGGGGACATTTCGTTTTCTAATCTTTCTACCAGTTCGTCAATGTGCGTGGCTTCATCAGCTTTCAGCAGAGTCAAGATTTTCTGCTCGTGCGGAGGAAGCCCGCCATCCGGGAATAGAGATGCGGAAGAGGAGTCGCCGGATTCAGGCGCGGGTGGCGGGGTTAGCGCTAGCTTCACTTCCGGCGGCAGATCTTCCCACACATCTTCCCATGTCGCGACCAGCTTCGCGCCTTGTTTGATGAGGGTATTTGGCCCCCAGGAATTTTTGTTTGTGACATTGCCGGGCACCGCGAAGACATCGCGATTTTGCTCCAGCGCGCAGCGCGCCGTGATGCGCGTTCCAGAGTACTCAGCCGCTTCGACCACTAGCACACCTACGGACATTCCGCTGAGAATCCGGTTGCGGATTGGAAAATTCTGCGGCGCTGCAAAAGTTCCCATGGGAAATTCGGAGATCAGGGCACCGCCCAATGCCAGGATCTGTTCGGATAATCGCGAATTCTCTTTGGGATAGATCACATCGGCACCTGTCCCGAATACCGCAATAGTTTTGCCTTTGGCGCTGATCGCACCGCGATGGCTAGCAGTATCAACTCCGCGGGCCATGCCGCTGATAATGACCAATCCTTGCGCTGCGAGGTCGCAGGATAAACGCTCCGCCATTCCAGAACCGTAAGGCGTAGGATGCCGAGTACCCACCACCGCGATTCCGGGCTGCCTCAGGACTTCAGGGTTGCCGCGTACATATAAGACTAATGGAGGGTCGTAGATTTCTTTCAGCCGCGCCGGGTAACACGGATCTTGGTTGGAGATTACGATTACTTGAGCCGCGGCGGCCAGTGCGATCTCTTCTCGCGCCAGTTCGGCGGATTTCCCGGTGGCGATGGATTGTGCCGAAACTGCTTGAATTCCGGAGGCTTCCAGTTCGGTGAGAGAGGCGTGGAAAACCACTTCGACGCTGCCGAAATGCTCCACGAGCTTGCGTGCTTTAGTCGGGCCGAGACCTTGCGTCAAGGAGATGGCGAGCCATTCCAAAATGTGGGTTGCGGGTTGGGCGGAGACAGCGGTCGACAAGGTTAGCTCCAGATAGCCCTAATCTCTGCCTGACTTCGCGGACTGTAATAATTGGCGCGGCAGAGTGTCAAGGGAAGTTGTCACAAAAACCGCCTGCCCGGGCTTTGTTAGAATCAAAAAAGGAATGAAGCGCCTGCATATTTCCGCGATCTCCTACCTGAATACCGCTCCTTTAATGTGGGATTTTGAACATGGTGAGGCAGGCTCTGAGTTCGAGATTTCTTACACCTTGCCTTCGGGCTGCGCTCGAGACCTGCAGGCGGGTGCGGCCGATATCGGCATTATTCCTGCTGCGGCTTACACGCAAATTCCGGGGCTGAGGGTTTTGCCTGGTGTGGCGATTGCTTCTTGCCGCGCGGTTCGCTCCATTTTGTTGGTCAGTAAGGTGCCGATCGAAGAGATTCGAACTGTGGCTCTTGACGATTCTTCCATGACCTCGGTAGCACTCACGAAAGTTCTTTTTGAAAAATGGCTCGGGGGTGCGAAGGCTTATGCCTCGATGTCTCCCAACATTGAACAGATGCTTACCGCTTACAATGCCGCACTCTTGATCGGAGACCCCGCTCTGCAAGTGGATCGCTCACGCTACTTTACACTGGATCTCGCGGAAGAATGGATTCGGTGCACCGGTAAGCCGTTCGTATTCGCGTTTTGGGCGGTTCGAGCCGAAGCCGCGTCCGAGGCGGCATGTCAGGATCTCGCGGGGTTATTTCAGCATTCTCGGGATCATGGCCTTGCACCCGCAAGTCTCGATCAAATCTGCCGCGAGTGGGCTCCGCGGATCGGCATTACGGAAGCCAGCGTTCGTTCCTATCTAACGGAGAACATTCAGTATCGGCTCGATCCTGCTTGCCTGGAGGGCCTGCAATTGTTTTATCGCTACGCGGCTGAAATCGGCGCCTTGCCTTCAGTTTCCGCTATCGACTTTCTGAATTCTCCTAACCCCTGTGTAGCCTGATCCCCGAGCTGCCTGTACACTTCTACAACACAAATGCTCTTGCATTTCCATCCTTTATTAGCGATGTCAGTGTGGCGGCATCTCCGCCGCATGGGCGGACCGGGCTTGGTGCTTTTAGGCATCGCGGACAATTCCATTGTTCCACTTACTGGAAGCATGGACGTTCTCACGATCTGGCTGGCCGCCCGGCATCGGGAGCCGTGGCCCTACTATGCGGCCATGGCCACGCTGGGCGCATTAATAGGCGGCTACATCACTTACGCGATTGCACACAGAGGCGGCAAGGAAGCGATGGAACGCAAGCTTTCGAAACGTCGCGCGAAGCAAGTCTCCCGAGCTTTTGAACGGTGGGGCTTTGCCGGGGTCGCCATTCCTGCGATTCTGCCTCCGCCATTTCCTTTCGTGCCATTTCTCGTGGCCGCCGGGGCCATGCAGTATCCGCGAGGAAAATTTCTTGCGGCGTTATTCCTCGGCAGGGGCGTGCGCTACAGTATCGGCGCTTTCCTTGGTTTTCATTACGGCACTGCCATTTTGCGTTTCTTTTCGCAGTACTATCGGCCCGCACTAGCCGTACTCATAGGCCTGGCAGTAGTCGGGACGGCGACCTCTATCGTCCAATACCTGCGCTTACGGAAAAAGACCGCGTGATCGTGACCCAGAGCAGCGTCGCATCCGGCAACTTGGAGCTCGCCGTCATTCTCCGCTAGAATTAGTGGTGAACTGACATGTCCTTAACCAAACAGCAAGCGCTGGAGATGTTCGAATCCGATGACTTAATCGGCATCGGTATGGAAGCCGATGCCGTGCGCCGCCGGTTGCACTCCGAAGGCACGGTCACTTACATCATCGACCGCAACATTAACTACACCAACTTCTGCACGGAGTACTGCACCTTTTGCGCCTTCTATCGTCCGCTAAAAGGACCGGCGGCGAAGGAAGGTTATATCCTCGACTTCGACACAATCTACGAAAAGATCCGTGAGACTGTCGAACTCGGCGGCACCGGCGTGCTCATGCAAGGCGGCCTGCATCCGGATCTGAAGATCGATTGGCACGAGAAGATGCTGAGCGGGATCAAACAGAGGTTTCCGCAGATTCATCTGCATTGCTATTCGGCTTCAGAAATCATCGCTATTGCTGAGTACAGCAACCTGAGCATCCGGGACACGATTCTTCGCCTGCGCGATGCCGGACTCGATTCCATCCCCGGCGGCGGCGCTGAAATTCTCGACGACGAAGTCCGCTACAAAATCGCGCGCCTCAAATGCCTCACCGGCGATTGGATTAATGTCCATCGCACCGCCCACCAGATCGGCCTGCGCACAACCGCCACTATGATGTTCGGCGTGGGGGAGAATTACGAGCACCGCATCAACCATCTTCAGGAACTCTACGATCTGCAGGAAGAAACCGGCGGCTTTACCGCGTTTATCCCCTGGAGCTTTCAGCCGCAAAACACCGCCCTCGGCGGCCGCCACTGGGATGAAGCTACGGCGGTTGAATACCTGAAAGTCCTCGCTATCTCGCGCCTCTATCTCTCAAACTTCCTCAACGTGCAATCGAGCTGGGTCACGCAGGGACTCAAGGTATGCCAGATGGGCCTCCGCTTCGGTGGCAACGACGTCGGCTCGGTGATGCTGGAAGAAAACGTGGTACGCGCAGCGGGAGTTACCAACTGCACCACTGAAGAAGAATTACGCCGCATTATCCGGGATGCCGGATTTAGGCCTGCGCAGAGGGATACGCTGTATCGCCAGTACTTCCTGAATTAAACTCGCTATTACATTGGTCCGAGCCCTAGCACGCAGCGGGCTGGCCCGTGCGACGGCCTGCCGTTTGAAAATGCAAACGGCCCCGGAAATCCCGAGGCCGTTCGCGAGAACCGATAAATCGGTACCCCGTCAAGGTCACTCTCAATATCAAGACAACACTGCTGGAAATCAAGTTACTTTAAGGAGAGAAGCACCCCGTCCAGCGCACCCTCCACTTGTCCCTGAGAGACAAATCCTTCAGCAAAGAAGGAATGGATCTGGAGGGACTCGAACCCTCACCTAGGACCTTGACGGGGTCCTGTGCTGCCATTACACCACAGGTCCACGACAGGAGCTTAGGTCAGTGCGGAACCGATCTGACGTTCATGGCCCAATTTTGCGAAACAAGAGTTTCCTTTTGGGAAGGGGAAGCGGCTTCTGCTCCGCTTCCTCATGATCCTCTAACCACCAGTGTGAAAACAAATTGTTACCTTAATCCCCTTCCGTTACCGGAAGCATAGTGGTAGCTTCTCTTAATTCCCTAGACCTCAAAATGGAAGCCAACGAATACGACTTGGTGGTAATTGGCAGCGGGCCGGCGGGCCAGAAGGCAGCCATCTGCGCGGCGAAGTTGCGCAAGAAAGTTGCCATCATTGACCGCAAACGAACCATCGGCGGTGTGTGCGTTCATACCGGCACAATTCCCAGCAAGACCCTGCGCGAGGCCGTGCTGTACCTGAGCGGCTTTCGCCAGCGCACGTTTTATGGACGCGGCTATGTGCTCAAGGATCGCATTGCAATGGCTGATCTGACCTTTCGCGCGCAATCGGTCATGCTGCGAGAGGTCGAAGTCATCAAGGCGCAGCTTCGCCGCAATTACGTGACGACGTTGGAGGGGGACGCGCGCTTCCTCGATCCTCACAGCATCGAAGTCAAAAGCGACGACGGTTCTCAACTCGTTCGCGGTCATCACGTGATGATCGCCTGCGGCACGCGGCCGGCGCATAGCGCAGATATCCCCATCGATGGCAAACGTATTTTCGATTCTGACCAGGTCCACAGTCTGGAAGAAGTGCCGCGCGATCTGGTCATTGTGGGCGCCGGGATTATAGGTCTGGAATATGCCTCGATGTTTGCCGCGCTGGGAGTAAAAGTCACTCTGCTCGATCAGCGCCCGCTACTGCTGGACTTCGTGGATCGTGAAATCGTCGAGAGTCTCTGCTTCCAATTACGGCAGTTGGGAACTGTCTTCCGCTTGGGAGAGAAAGTAGTTTCGATCGGGCTTGATGAGACCCGAGACCGCGTATTCGCTAAACTGGAAAGCGGAAAAAATGTTCACGGGCAGGGGCTTCTCTACACGATCGGGCGGCAGGCGAACAGCGATCTGCTCAACCTTGATGCGGCAGGAATATCGTCAGACGGGCGCGGCAAACTCATAGTCAATGAGCATTTTCAAACTGCGGTGCCCCACATCTACGCCGCCGGGGACGTGATTGGGTTTCCCGCTCTGGCCAGTACTTCCATGGAACAGGGACGCCTCGCCAGTTGCCACATGTTCGGAACTCCCGGCAAGATGCCGCCCAATCTCATCCCTTACGGGATTTACACCATACCTGAGATATCGATGGTGGGGCGCACCGAGGAACAGTTGACGCAAGAAAAGATTCCCTACGAAGTAGGGCTGGCCCGTTACGCAGAACTGGCCAAGGGACAAATGCTGGGTGACGAACAAGGTCTGCTGAAACTGATCTTCGATCCGGATTCGCTGAAACTATGGGGCGTGCATGTGATCGGCGACCGGGCGGCGGAGATTGTTCACATTGGACAGACCGTGCTCGCGCTGGGGGCAACCATCGAGTATTTTCGCGACGCCGTGTTTAACTATCCCACATTGGCCGAAGCCTACAAAGTCGCAGCCTTGGATGGACTAAACAAGCTTTAGCCCTAATGTCCCGAGCTTCGAAACTGTTCTTTTGTCCGCCATGGTTACCTTAGTTACTTCCGGCACCTTGGCTTTGCAGCAGGGACGACTTATGCTGTGCCTCCGGTATTGTCATGACCATTTTGGAGAAGCTACCCACCGTCATAACCGTCGCTGTTCTGGTTGGCATTTTTGCGGGACTTAAACGGCATGGCCGCTCTGCCCGCTTGCAACTCTGGCTGATTGCATGGTCCCTGGTTTTTATTCACTTCGTCGCGCAGATGGTGGAACCAGCTGGTGGAACCATCAGCCCGCTTTTGCTGGCGCTAGATTTAGGTTCGTTGCAAGCCTCCGCCGTCATCTTTATAGTCTCGGTTTCTTCCGTTGTGGAAGACCGTTTTAACCGGAACGTTTTGCTGCTGGTGACTCTCATACCCTCTGTGCTCTACGGTGTTGTGGATTGTTACGACGTGCACGTGCGTTGGCCTTTTGTCCTCTGCTTGATCTGCTGCTTTGGCGGCGGCGCCCTGTTCTTTCTTCGAACTCAAAAGAAGCCTTCTCTTTATTCCTGGCTTACTGCGGCAGTAATCGGAGTTGCCTGCATTTGGGCTCTTCGCGCCGCATTACACGGATCGTATGACGAAGGCTTAACGGCGCTTCTTGGTCTGGGCTTCGCATTGCCTGGTGTTTTTGTCTGTCGAAATTATTGGCGCGTCTCTCCCGGCACTCTAACCGTAGTTGTCGGGTTCATCTCCTGGGGAGCGGTGTTTCCTGTTGGAATGTTGACGGACCACCTCGCGCCGACTCTCAGTGTGCCTCCGGAACTTTGGAATGTTCCCAAAATGTTCGTGGCTTTTGGAATGATTCTGGCGATGGTCGAAGATAAGTCCGAGTCCATCGAGGCGATGCAGCTTAAAGAGCGGGCGCTGAATCGCCAACTGGAGCGCTTTTCGGCGATCACTTCCCAGCTCCTGAGTGGCGCCGACGTGGATTTCCTATGCGGTGAGATAGCGTACGCCATCACCGAAGTGAGCAACTTTCAGATCTCGGCCATTCATCTGGATAACGCCGGGCATGGCCTCCGGCTGATCGGCGCGAGCGGGCTTTCACCATCGGCATTGTCGCAGCTCCAAAGCAAATCAAAGCAATGGACTACTGAAGACATCAGAGATTTTTGTAGCCGCGGAAATCGAATTGGAGCGAACTCTTTCTTGCTCTCCCGGGATCTAGCGGCAACGTACGATCCTGTAAAAAGCGGAAGAAGTTATCCAAAAAATTTGCATTGGAACAGTGGCGATGAACTGCTGATACCTTTGCGCTCGGTGCAGGGCGGGTATTTGGGATGTATCGCCCTTGACGATCCAAGACAAGTAGAAGAAGTCAATGCCCAGCAACTTTCGCGCATCGAATTGCTGGCCGCCGATTTGGCAGTTGCCTTGGAATTGAAGTCATTGCAAAGTCAACTCGTACAATCAGAAAAACTGGCAGCTCTGGGGCAGCTTGTGGCTGGCGTCGCTCACGAATTGAACAACCCTCTGACAGCGGTGATTGGCTATGGCGAGTTGCTTGGGGACGAAGTAGACTCGGGACCGGTCCGGACACGGTTGGAAAAGCTGGTGGGGGAAGGTCGCCGCATGAAGAGGATCGTGGAGAATCTTCTGCGTTTCTCGCGCCAGAGTGCATCGTATCGTCAGACCATCGATCTGCCGCTGATTGTGCAGGATGTTCTGGCGCTGCGCGAGTACCATTTGCGAACTCGAAATATTGAAGTCGTAGTTGCAATTGAGTCGGACTTGCCTCCGATTGTGGCGGATGAAGATCAATGCAAGCAGGTTCTGCTGAACCTCTTGAACAATGCAATTGATGCGGTTGAAAGCGGAAACAAGCCAAAGCGAATCACCATCCGGTCTTTTCAGCGTGGTGATCGGGCTTCGATTGTGGTTGAGGATACCGGCCCGGGTTTCCGCGATCTGGGTCGCGCCTTCGATCCTTTCTATACGACCAAGCCCGTTGGAAAAGGTACGGGCCTTGGCCTAAGCATCTGTCACGGAATTGTGAAGGAACACGGCGGGGAAATCAGAGTGGAGAACTTGCAGGAGGGCGGAGCCGCTGTGACCATCCGATTACCTCTCGGAGAACTTAAGGCTAAAACAAAACCTTTGGAATTGCCTTGGGGTTCAAGTCGAGAAAGCAAAGTGGATTCTTTTGCGAACACGCATTAGTGGTGCCCGCAACTTTTGCTGTGGAGTTTACTGCTGCAGGATCCAGTTCGCGATTTTCTCTAATACTACAGGCGAGATGGTTTCTTCAATCTCCGCATATTCGCCGGGGGCGCCGGTGGTCGCGGTTTGGAACAAGTGATTGAGTTCCGGTAATTCTTCCACCACGAAATGCTTGTTGCCGGCCTGTTCCAGCGCTTTGCGAATTGCCGGAAGATTTTGCTCCGGCAAGACCTGCTTATCTTTTGCGCCGTTGATCGCGAGCACAGGGCATGTAACCTTGCGCAGCGCGGTCGCTGGATCATAGGTCATGAAATAGCGGAACCAGGGCGAGGTGAACGCCTTGGGCTGCGTCCTAATTTGTGCCTCAGGCATGCCTCCTGTCATTTTATCCTTCAGCTCCTTTTCAAGTAGGGCAGGATCTTTTTCGTTCTCGACAAGTTTAATCAGCGCTCGCTCCTGGGCGGCATCGTTGGCGGCTTCTTCATGGCTCTTGCCACCGGCTTCTTCAATCGCCTCCAATTGCGCCGGTAGAACTTGATCCCCGGGGACGCCGGAGCCGGCCATCATTACTATAAAAGCAAGATGCGGGTCGCGCGCAGCAATCATGGGTGCAATGATGCCGCCTTCGCTGTGGCCAATCAGTCCAATTTTGTGCACATTGATCTCTGGTCGTGTCTTCAAATAAGCGATCCCAGCCTCAGTATCCGTGGCGAAGTCGGCGGTGGTCGCGATCTTGAAGTCTCCGGTAGATTTGCCCGTGCCGCGATCATCGGCGCGCAGTACTGCGATTCCTTTGCGCGTGAGATAGTCGGAGAGCACCAGAAACGGCTTATGTCCCATCAGGCTTTCGTCCCTATCTTGCGGGCCGGAGCCTGTGATCAAGACAACAACCGGAAATGGTCCTTTGCCTGTAGGAACCGTAAGCGTCGCGGCCAAAGTGAGATTCTGGACTTTGTTCTCGTAAGAGACTTCTTCTTCGTGATAGGGGTAGGGCCTGGTGGGATTCTGTGGACGCTTCCGTTCCAGTTCGGCTTTATCCTTCACGCGATGCAGCGCGAGCGGCAGGCTGTTCCCACCTTGCTTCCATGTTCCGTCAATAGAATTCATGTCGGAGGCAATCTTGCCCTCGAACACTCCCCCGACTGCCGGCACGGTGATACTTAATGTATTACCGTCGCGCGCGGTTTTGGCAGTTGGCACACCGTTCGCACCCTGATCCGGACTGTCCAAGGTTGACAGGAGGCCGGCATCTGTATTCACGATGTGAAAGACTACGCGCAACTTGATGGCCCCGGTGTCCAGCATGCCCAGCCATGTGCCATCGATGTCGGAAGGCTTGACTGGGTTGTGCTGTTTGACCGGAGCGGCAGCGCGTTTGAACTCGAGCGGCAGCGGCTGGCCTTGCGACCAAGTTCCTGTGAACGTGCTGCCATTACTGGAAAGCTTGCCTTCGTAACTTCCATGAACCGCGTCCACACCCAAAGTCAATGTTGAATTCTTGAAAGAAATGGAACTCACTGGAATGCCGTAGGCCGCTTGATCAACGCTATCCAGAGTCGCCCTGAAACTGCCAGCGTCATTCTTGATAATATGCAGCACCAGGTGCAAATCGGCTACCCCGGCGTGCAACGTGCCTTGCCAGTCTCCGCCAATATCCTGAGCGGATCCCATGGAAGACACCGCTATAAGAAACGTCGGCAACAATAGCCACGCAAGTTTCATACCTGTGTTCCCTCCTTGAGTGAAATTCTGCTGATGGTAGTAGCTTGGGATTACCTACTCAAGTCTTATGACAGTGATCAAAGTACACGAGACCTACGCCATTTTTTTCTTGGGCCGGGGATCGGAGCCGGATAGAATGAGCACGTATCTCGCCCAGCCCATCCCCACGGCTTGCACCTGCATTTCCCCAATCGCTTCTGAGCGAAAGTTGTTTAGGTGAATCGCAAGTTGGAGACATTTGATCTCAAGATGAAAATCAGTTCGGCATATCTAATCATGATTCTTCTTGCTGCCGCAGCGAGTCCGGCTGGGAGTTTAGCTGCTTCCAATCAGACCGTTCTAGGGCAGTCCGGCTCATCGAACGCTACTTTGAGCCTTGTGCAAGGAATTGTGGTGAAGGATCCAACCAGCGAGCCGATAAAGAAAGCTCTGATTGAACTAATTGCCGAAAGTCAGAACGACGGCAGCAACTATACGGCCGTCACCGACGCTGACGGCAGATTTGTAATAGAGAACATTGCACCGGGCCAATATCGGTTGTTTGTCGAGCGCGCCGGCTATCGGGAAGTTTCCAGAAACCATCGCGCTGCCGAGGGCCGTGTGGTTACGCTGAGCGCCGGGAATGAGATGAAAGACGTTGTCATTCATCTGCAAGCGGCGGCTGTTGTCGACGGGCGCGTCAGCGACGAAGATGGAGATCCCATGCCGGATTCTCAGGTCGCGGTGCTACGCCGGACGTATGTGGCCGGGCATAGTCATTGGGAGCAGGTTGGCGCCGAACGGACGAATGACTTAGGCGAATACCGCATCGCAGGCCTTGGGCCGGGAAGTTATTTTGTATCCGTGAGCCCACCGCCCAATTTCAGAAGCCTGATTGAAGCGAATGGCAATGCGCCTTCCCCAGCCAACCGAGCGCCTGCAAGCTCTGAGAATGCCACACCAACCTCCTACCAGACCACCTATTATCCCGGCACGCGGGATCGTGGTCAGGCAGAACCCATTCTGTTGCACGCGGGCGACGACTTCCCCGTAAATTTCTCGCTCATGCCGAGCCCTGCACTCAGCATTCGTGGAACGATAGTGAATCTGCAGCCAAGCTCGACTGTGAGCATCACGGTGCAAGGTAAAGATAGCCTCGTTATGAATGGCGCGGAGATGCACAAAGACGGAAGCTTCGAGATTCACGATGTTGCTCCTGGAAGCTACACGATTCTGGCGAGAGTGGAGAATGGCGTGGCGCCGATGATGGCGCGGCAGCCGGTGCAGATCACTTCCGCCAACGTGGAGGGACTTCGCCTGGCTCCGCAAGCCGGAGCCATGATTCGTGCGCATTTGCGCTTGGAATTCAGCGGAAGCGAACAGCCCGATCCAAGGCAAATGTTTCTCCGGCTGTGTTCCGTGGAAGACGATGACGATGGGATTAACGTATCTGATTTTGCAGACGGATTTTCGACGCTCGTACAGGGCACCGTTGATGGAAGCTTCGAGTGGAGAAATGTTTCGGCGGGAAGATATGCGGTGCAGATCTCGGATGCCAGCGAAATGCCGGAGTGGTTTTTGAAATCCGTAGCGGCTGGAGGTCGCGATGTTTTGGAATCCGGCTTCAACGTGAGTGGAGGTGCAATCGCGCTCGATGTGGTAGCGAGCGATCGTGCGGCGGCAGTCGAGGGCGTGGTGACAAATCAGAAGGGCGAAGCCGTAGCCGATAGCGTCGTGGTCGCCGTGCCTGAGGCGCGTTTTCGCAATCATCCGGAGCGCTATCGCAAATCGAACTCCGACCAGAGCGGACGCTTCACGCTGCGCGGCCTGCCTCCCGGTGACTATACCCTGTTGGCTTGGGAAAGCATGGATGGGGAAGCTTATCTCGATCCAGAGTTCCTCAAGCTTTATGAAGGGCAGGGAAGAGCCTTGCACGCGAAAGAAGGAGAGCGGGCGGCTTCAAAACTAAAAGTGATTCCAGCTTCTGAGGACGAACCCTAATCAGTCACTTTTGATGAAGATGGCGTAAGCTTTGGAATTATGAAACTTATACTCACCTCTCTGGTTCTATTGGCAAGCCTCGCGGGCGGCATTGCTGGCGCCGAGGATACGCCCACAAACGCGCTGCTGGTGCTTGCCAAACAAGACGGCATGCTTGCCATTGTCGATCCCTCCAATCTGAAAGTAATTGCGCGAATCCCGGTAGGCAACGATCCGCATGAGGTGATCGCGTCTTCCGATGGCAAGACTGCCTATGTCTCGAATTATGGATCCGGTGTGTACGACACGCTGGCGGTAGTGGATCTGGTCGCGCAGAAGCGTGTGTCCTTTATCGACCTGGGACCTTTATATGGACCGCACGGGTTGGATTTCGTTAACGGAAAGGTATGGTTTACCGCCGAAACCGCCAAGGCCATTGCAAGCTACGATGTTGCGACGAAGCAGGTCGATTGGATTCTGGGAACCGGACAGAACCGCACGCATATGATTTACGTTTCACCGGACATGAACCGGATTGTTACAACCAACGTCAGTTCCGGTACGGTTAGCATTATCGAGAAGACCAGTGGCCATCCGGGCCCAGGCGGTCAGATGATCGCGGATTGGAATGAAACCATAGTCAAGGTGGGCAACGGTTCGGAGGGATTTGATGTTACCCCGGGCGGCAAAGAAATTTGGGTTGCGAATGCCGGCGATGGGACTATTTCTATTATCGACCTGGTAAGCAAGCAGGTGAAGCAAACTCTCGCCGCCGATGTTCCTACCGCCAACCGTCTGAAGTTTACGCCCGATGGAAAGGTTGCATTTATCTCAACTCTGCGCGATCCGGACGTAACCGTGATCGACACGGCGGCAAAAAAGAAAATCAAGCGAATTGCAGTGGGGCATGGGTCAGCTGGCATCGTGATGCAGCCTGATGGTGCACGCGCATTCGTATCATGCTCTCCCGATGGTTATGTTGCTGTTATTGATCTGCGTTCGTTGGAAGTGACGGGGCGTATCGAAGTCGGGCACGAACCTGACGGCCTAGCCTGGGTGAAGCGAAACTAGAAGTGGAAACAGCATGCTGAGATAAAGTCTGGATTAGACGAAATAATTAGGGCATTCCAGTTATTTTGTGGTCAATGGCGCTGGCCATTTCGTTGTGGCGAGTCGCAGAAATTCTTACACGCGCAACTCTTACAATCCAGAGGGGTGCTCTGTGCGCAAAACTTTTGCCAGAGCTAGATAGCAATTTGAAAACACAGCACTTTGCATCGTTTGTGGATCGCCTTTGAGGGTTGGCACGTGAATTGCTTTGACACTGGTGCTCACACGGAGGTATTTCATGTCCACTCTGCCAGATACGGAATTCCTGCGCTTGTTGAAGAAAGATCTTGATTATTTCACTCACGCCCTGGAACGATTTGAAGGTCTTCTCCCCGGCGTATGTTCAGCTGTGCAGGATCAATGGCGCTTGCAAGCTCAGGCTCGCAAAAACTTCACTCTCGATCTTGAACTTCTCGTGCAGAAAGCTGAACACTGCGCTCAGCTCGCAATGCGCAGTGCGGGAACCCACAGCGGGGAAGAATCGGCTTCCTGGTAAATCCATTTCCGTGGGGCGAGTTCTGCCAAAACTGCTCGTTTCGTGCGGATTTTAAGATTCAAGTAGAATGAAGTCTTATACCCGATCTACTTGCACGATTCCAATCTCATCTTGTTTTCTTCTCTGGCAGGCTGGGCCGCGCCGAAAGGCATTGGCCCTTACCTCCGCCAGCACCTGCTGGATAAAACTTTCCAGGGCCTCTATTACACGGATGCTTTTGACCGCGCGCTGCTGGTTCCGTATTTCATTGTTCTGATCCTGCTAGCCGCTTACGGCATGCACAGGTACATTCTGGTTTATCTCTATTACAAGCACAAAGAAAAGAGAACGACCGAACCGACTGCATGGTTTGACGAATTGCCGCGCGTTACCGTGCAGTTGCCCACCTTCAACGAGCAGTATGTGGTCGAACGGTTGCTGGAATCGATTTGCAAATTGCAATATCCACGGGAGAAGCTCGATATCCAGGTGCTCGACGATTCTACCGATGAAACCGTCGGCGTGGCTCGCGACTTGGTCGAACGCTATGCCGCACTCGGAAATCCCATCAGCTATCATCACCGCACCAATCGTGAAGGTTTCAAAGCGGGGGCGCTGGCGGAAGGATTAAAGACCGCCAAAGGTGACTTTGTCGCGATTTTTGACGCAGACTTCACTCCGCCGGAGGATTTCCTGCTGCGCACGATTCATCACTTTACCGAGCCTAAGATTGGAATGGTGCAGACGCGATGGACGCACATCAACCGGAATTACTCTTTTCTGACGCAAGTGGAGGCAATCCTTCTCGATGGCCACTTCGTGCTTGAGCACTCAGGCCGCGCTCGTAGCGGTGTATTTTTCAATTTCAACGGAACCGCCGGGGTCTGGCGGCGCGCAGCTATTGAAGAAGCAGGAGGCTGGCAGCATGACACCTTGACCGAAGACACCGATCTTTCCTACCGAGCACAGCTTAAAGGATGGAAATTTATTTATCTTCAAGACGTGGAGTGCCCTGCGGAGTTGCCGGTGGAGATGACGGCATTCAAGACTCAGCAGGCACGCTGGGCCAAAGGGCTCATCCAAACGGGCAAGAAAATCTTACCCCGCGTGATGCGCAGTGATGCTCCCCTCCACACTAAGATCGAAGCTTGGTATCACCTGACGGCAAATCTCAGCTATCCGCTGATGATCGTGTTATCCGTGCTAATGCTGCCGGCCATGATCATCCGTTTTTATCAGGGATGGTTTCAGATGTTATTCATCGACTTGCCCCTGTTCATGGCCTCCACATTTTCAATTTCGAGTTTTTATTTGGTCTCGCAACGCGAACTTTTTCCGAAGAGCTGGCCGCGCGCGCTGCTCTATTTGCCATTCCTGATGGCGCTTGGCATTGGATTGACAATTACCAACACCAAGGCGGTGATTGAAGCGCTCATTGGCAAAGAAAGCGCCTTCGCACGGACGCCTAAATACCACGTTGAATCGAAAAAAGACAAAGTGCGTACCGCCAAATACCGCAGGCGGCTCGGCTGGGTGCCATGGCTTGAACTGGTGATCGGCACCTATTTTGCCTTCACGGTTGTATATGCGATCGAGAATGAGAATTTTGTCACTATCCCGTTTCTTCTGCTCTTCGTCGTTGGTTACTGGTATACGGGATTGATGTCATTGCTGCAGGGTCGCTTCTCGGGAGCTAGGCTTAGCGCCGAATCGCATGCCAAACCATTCCCCGTAGGCGTGTGACCGAAGCTCTTTCTTTTCGTTGGGTTGGTCATTTACAATGCATGCGCGAAATCCACTGGTCCGGCGAACTGATCGGAATATAGCGGCAAAGCGATCGACGGTTTCAAGGAGTATCCCATGCTCCACTTGCGCAAGGTTTCTTGCATCGTTGTACTCGCGTTCCTTTACATTTCACTTCTAAGTTGCGGCGGTCACGATTCCAATGAGTACTTCGTGTTCGTTGCGGCGAACCTTCAGGTGCCGTATTGGCAGGCAGCGGGCGCGGGATTTACAAAAGCGGGAAACCAGTTAAAAGTGCGAACCGATTTTCTGGGGCCGAATACCTACGATCCTAAAGCAGAGCGCGACGCGCTCGACCAGGCGGTCCAGCAGAAAGCAACCGGCATTCTGCTCGGCGTCACCGATCCCGGCTTGCTCAAGGACAGCATCGACAAGGCTGTTGCCGCGGGAATTCCAGTGCTCACAATGGATTCCGATGCCCCAATGAGCAAAAGGCTTTTCTTTCTTGGGACCAATAACTATCAAGTAGGAGTAACCGGCGGTTTGCGTCTAGCTCAGGAGCTAAAGGGCAAAGGCAATGTCGTAGTTTTCACTATGCCCGATCAGCACAACATGCAGGATCGTCTGCACGGTTATCGCGACGCGCTGGAGCGCACACCGAATATAAAGGTCGTTCGCGTCGTCGATATCCAAGGCGACCCAAGAATTGCCTTTGACACAACGACGCAGATTCTCGGCAAGGAGAAAGATCAGGTCGATGCGTTTGTATGCTTAGAAGCCCAATCCGGCAAGGAAGTAGCCGGAGTATTGAATAGTTACCACGTGGTCGGCAAAGTCGTAATGGCGATGGATACCGATCCGGAGACGTTAGAACTGATTCGGAGTGGCGCGATCGCCGCAACCATCTCGCAAAAGCCTTACACGATGGCCTTTGTAGGTATGCAGATGCTGGATAACCTTTACCATCACAAGCCCTCGAATCTTGAGACTGATTGGTCGAAAGATAGCTTTGCGCCGATCCCGTCGTTTGTGGATACTGGCTCCGCTCTCATCGATAAAACCAACGTTGATTCCTACCTGCAAGCGAAGCAGAGCGCAACGAGCGGGCAGAAGTAATACCCATTTGTATTCAGATCCGCGTCCTTAATGGATTGACGCATGTCGGAAAATGCTGCATCAAGACCTTTCGCTCGTTCTATGGTGGCTTATGAAATGTATTCCTTGATGTATTCGTCTTCTGTGTGCGCCAGTTGATAGAGGTCGCCGTCGAAGATTACTTTGCCGTCGCGCAGGATCAGAAAGGTAAATGGCACTGAGCATTGTTTGCCCGGCGGCAACTGAACCATACGATTGCTTTTCGGATCGAACTCATGCGTTGCCAGGGTGAATGCATCCTGCAGGCGGTGAGTTACCAGCAAGGCGCTGGTCTTATTCACATCCCGTTGCTTCATAATTAATTCGATGATCGTGTTCGAAGTGACCGGATCGAGGCCGCCGGTCGGCGAATCATAGAGCAGCAATTCGGGCTGGGTAATAAGTGCGCGGGCGATCGCCACGCGCCGACGCATTCCTCCGGAAAGCTCTGAAGGGTATAGGTCCAGCGTTTGCTCGAGTTCCACGAAGCGCAACGCTTCGCGTACTTTGCGGTCAATTTCGTCATCGTAAACGCCGTGCTCCTCGGTCAAACGGTAGGCTACGTTTTCCCGCACTGTGAGAGAGTCAAACAGAGCGCTTTCCTGAAAGACCATTCCGATGCGCCGGCGCAAGTCGAACAATTGCTCCTCACGCATCTGGTTGATATCTTCTCCGAGCACGATAATGCGGCCCGAATCCGGCCGAATCAATCCGAGCGACAGCTTCAGGATCAGACTTTTCCCGGAGCCCGCGACGCCAAAAATAACCTTCGTTTCGCCTGCGCGCAGATGGAAAGAAATTCCGCGCAACACTTCCTTGTCACCGAAAGCTAATTCAATATTCTCGAACACAACCGCCGGTGCAGAATTCTCCTGCGTTTTCAAGGCCGCGGAGTCGAGAGGCAAGGCTGGGGCGGACATGGAATCAATGGTAAGAAAGCGTAGCCATGAGAAATCGCGTGACGATCAAATCCATCATCAGAATCAGCACCGAAGCAGCCACCATGGCTTGTGTGGTAGCGCGGCCCACTCCCTGGGTTCCTCCGCGGGCATTCATCCCATAGAAGCAGCCGACGGTGGCGATGATGAAGCCAAAGATGACCGGCTTGATCAGTCCCATGAATGCATCCTGGAAGACTAGCGTTTCCCAGGCGTTCGACCAGTATTGGCGGGCGTCAAGTCGCAGCAGCAATTTTGCAATCGCCAATCCTCCGACCAGTCCTACCAGATCGGAAATGATAGTTAGAAAGAACAACATGAAGACAGTGGCGACCACCCGAGGCGTCACCAGCTTTTTCATTGGGTCGGTGCCCAGGGCACGCATGGCGTCGATCTGCTCGGTCACCACCATGGATCCCAATTCGCTGGCCATGCCCGAGGAGTTTCTTCCGGCGACCATCAGACTGGTAAGCACCGGACCCAGTTCGCGCACCATCGATGTCGAGACGAGTTGCCCGACCAGCGTAATCGATCCGAAGCGTTCCAGCGTATTCGACGCCTGCAGAGCGAGAACGGCACCGGTAAAGAAGCCGGTAAGAACGACGATAGGTAGAGAGCCAACGCCGATCGCGTCGGCTTGTTGAATCATGTCGGCGAAATAAAGAGGCTTACGGAAGAGATTTGCGAGCGCATGCACGCAGAATAGAACGTAATCCTGCACCGTCAGGACTTTTTCCTTGGCGAGATCGGTGGGCGAAATTAGTTCCATGCTCTTAGCGAAGCGCGGTAGAACATACCACGCTTTTCCGAACTATAGCAGAGAGCGCGGGTTCAGAGATGATAAAGGGAGCGGGGGGATTATCCGCGTGTTTTTTTCTTAATTTCTATATTGAGGCGTCGAATTTTCTGATTCAGAGTGGATAGTGGGACTTTGAAGCGCTCGGCCGCTTCGGTCTGGTTCCAATTGCATTTTTCGAGCATGTCGCTGATGATTCTCTTTTGAACGTCGTCCACAATTTCGAAAAGCGACGCGTCGCTCGGCGGATCGCGCAGAGTTAATAACGACCCCCGTCCCAGAATATTATCGGGTAACAGGTCCAGGGTAATGTCGGTGCCGGAGGATAAGACAACGGCACGCTCGATGACATTCTCCAGTTCTCGTACATTTCCCGGCCAGGAATAAGACATTAGCGGCCGCAACGCCTCTGGAGTGATGCGGCGGACCGGACGATCATTCTCTTCCGAGTACTTCCTCAGGAAAAAGTGGACCAACAGAGGAATGTCCTCTCTACGCTGGCGCAGAGGTGGAAGATCTATGGTGATCACATTCAGGCGGTAAAACAAGTCTTCACGGAAGCGGCCTTCGCGCACGAGTTGGCGTAGATCGATGTTAGTGGCGGCGATGATCCGGACATCGACCTGAACTTCCTGCACTCCGCCGAGATGCATGAAGCGGCGGTCCTGCAGCACGCGCAGGATTTTTGCCTGGGTTTCGAGGCTCATGGTCGCAATCTCGTCAAGAAACAGCGTGCCGCGATCCGCCATTTCGAACAGACCTTTTTTCGACGCGATTGCGCTGGTGAAGGCGCCCTTTATGTGACCGAACAGGGTCGATTCCAGCAAATCCGTCGGCATCGAGCCGGTATTGACAGGGACAAATGGATGGTCGCGGCGTGGAGAATTCAGGTGCAACGCTTTGGCGATAATCTCTTTGCCGGTACCACTCTCTCCCTGTAAAAGTACCGTGGATCGGCTGTTGGCAACCTGCGCCACCAAATCGAAAATCTTCAACATCGGTTCGCTTTTGCCGATGATGTTTTCGAAATTGTAGCGCTGCTTAAGAGCGCGTTTGAGTTGAACGTTTTCCGCTTCGGCGCGACGCCATCCCACCGCAGCCCGCACGTCGGCGAGAAGTTTCTCATTATCCCAGGGTTTCTGAACGAAATTCGTGGCGCCGCCGCGCATGGCACGGACCGCGTTTTCTACTGTGCCGAAGGCTGTAATCATGATGACTGGCAGCCCGGTTTCATGAGAGCGAATCTCCTCAAGAATTTCCATGCCGTTGCGCCCCGGCAAAGTGAGGTCCAGCAATATAAGGTCGAAGGGATGCTCCCCAATGCGCTGCAATCCCGCCTCTCCGGTGGCCGCCGTTTCCACTGCAAAGCCCTCCAGTTCCAGCAAAGTCTGCAAGGACTCGCGAATCTCGGCTTCATCGTCAATGATGAGCACCGCTCCCGCCATCCCGGAATTTTCGCTGATCGCTCCGTTCGAAATCACTGCTGCCTCAGACATATAAATCCTCGAGCGCGGTTACGATAGCGCCGTTTCAATTCTCCTGCTTGAACATTTTCGGTTTGGCATGTTTCGTCCGCATGCGGGTTTGCACAGGAAGCCCTATGCGTGCACTGGTTTCTTGCTTAACGGAAAATCCAAAACAAAGGTAGTTCCTGCTCCAGGATGGCTCTCGACACGGATCTTCCCTGCGTGCTCCTGAATGATTCCGTAGGAAACTGAAAGCCCGAGGCCGGTTCCGCGTGGTTGGCCTTCCCGCAAAGAATTCTTGGTCGTGAAAAAAGGATCGTAAATGCGCTGAATGTGTTCGGGCGCAATGCCGGAACCACTATCCGATACGCGTACGCTGACGCTTTCTCCATTCATCGTGGTTACGCGTAGCTTGCCGCCTCCCGGCATGGCGTCTTTGGCATTCAGAAACAGATTGAGAAAGACCTGCTGCAGTC
Source organism: Candidatus Sulfotelmatobacter sp. (assembly GCA_049512655.1). Taxonomy (GTDB): domain Bacteria; phylum Acidobacteriota; class Terriglobia; order Terriglobales; family Acidobacteriaceae; genus Sulfotelmatobacter. The sequence continues at coordinate 72,142 of JBEKWW010000013.1, forward strand.
GGCCAGCGTTGCCTTGTATGGCGGGAAGCTTGAGCGAGGGTGAGTTCTCGACTTCTACCCGGGCGACCTTGAATTGATGTTCAAGCAACGCCAGGGTGTCGGCAATCACTTTATTCACATCGACATCGCCGATTTCGCTGCCGCTAGTGCGGGAAAAATTCAGGAGATTGTTTACGATCTCAGAGGCGCGGAACGTCTGCCGCGTAATCTTTTCCAACAGGCCGGATTTCTGTGGATCGCCTTGCAGCTGTTTCGAGAGCATCTGCGTGTAGGAGGAAATTACGGCCAAGGGGGTATTCACTTCGTGAGCCACACCAGCGGCGAGCAGTCCGATGGACGAGAGCTTGTCCGATTGCGAAAGCTGAGCTTCCAGTTCGATCCGTTCCGTAATGTCGTCCATGATGATTAGCCGGCCGATCACCTGGAACTTGCGCGTGACCAGTGGAGCGATGGCGACATTCACCGTGCGAACTTCAGCAGCGGGCGTTTTGAGGCGAAATTTATAAAGATTGTGAATGCCGGGAATCTGCCGTATGCGATTGAATTCTTCCACGAACTCAGCGGGGAAAATCGATTTCAGCGGCTGGGTCAGTGTTTGCCAGCGAGGCAGCGCATACATCACTTCCATCTGCGCGTTCCAGCTCTCGACACGATCTTCCATATCGAGCGCCATCACGCCCACATTGATGGATTCTACGATGTTCTCATTGAAATCCTTCAAGCGTTCGTACTCGGCGGCCTTCTGCTGCAGAGAGGCATAGAGCTGTCCGTTCTGGATGGCAATGCCAAGATATCCGCCAAGCGTCTCCAACAATTCCATATCTTCGCTGGAAAGGAAATCGCCCTGCGAAGTCTTACCTAATCCGAGCACCGCAACAGTCTTCTGTTGCGCGCGGCAGGGAATGTAGTAATTCAAATCAAGTCGCGCAATTGCCTGCTGGGCAGATGGAGTCTCGCGCGGCACTTGGTGTGTATTCTCAAAGAACAGGTGGCCTGCATCTTCCGGCCGTGGCGAACTGAGGAACGAAAGATCAAGGTTGCCGATGGAGGGTAGGCCAACAGACTTGGCCAGGGAAAACTGCACGGGCTCGCCGCCCGCAAGAAAAATCGCGATGCGGTCAACCGCCAGCGTGTGCGAGAGCCGGTCCGTCAATGATGACAGCATTGTGTCCAGATCGGTTTCGGAACCTAACTCGCGCCCAAATTCAAGTAGCGTGCGCCGATAGTCATAACGGGCACGATAGAAGTATTGATCGACGCGGTCTTGAATCCATTTGCGAACTGGATCGAACAGGAGCGCGGTAACGACCACGGCAAGAATCAGGCCCACGGGCCCCGTGCCCGGCTTACGCATTTGCACCAGTTCGGCAACTCCGGCAACCAGCCCGAAATACATTCCCACAACAATGGCGGCAGCCAGTGTGTAAACCACGCCGCGCTTAAATATGAGATCCACGTCCATCAAGCGGTAGCGGAAGATGGCGTAACCGAAAGTGAGCGGCAAGAGCGCCAGTGAGAGAGCGGAGACCTTCATCGCCGCATCAGGAAGGGATCCCATTAAATACGGAAGAACGTAAAGCAGGGAATAGGGAATGACAGCAAGAATAGTGCCGCGCGTGACCCACTTTAATTGCTGCCGCAGAATCGTAGTGCTGGCGCGCCGGTAGCTGTACCACAGCACTGTGGCCGCTGCTAGGAAGAACAGCGATCCATACGACATTTCCATGCGGTCAAGATTCCAGCGCAAGCGCTCGCTGGCCTGCAACCAGCGCATGGCGCCCAGATGGATGGCCAGCAAGACCGCCCCCGGCACGTAAACCAGCGAAAGCATCCACGGATGTCTCTTTACGAATTCGCGTTTCTCTGGGAAGGTCAAAACGAAATGGAGAAACAGGGCTGGCTGCAGGATTCCGGCGGCGATATTTCCCCAATAAATGGTCCAATCGAAATCGTTCAGCTTACCCGTGTATTTGAATGAATAGGCGATGAACGAGACGAGACAGAAGATGTAGAAATGAGTCGAACCTGGTGCCGTCCAACGCCGGAGCAAAACATAAAGGCCGATGCCAAGATAGATAAGCGCAATCAGCCGCAGCCAATTGTTAAGCGAACGCTCCGCCGGCACCAGGATCACACTTGAGTCAAGCAGAACGGAGTGCCGCAACAGGGAATACGCAGCCTTTGACCACACGCCGTTGCGATAGAGCTGGCGCTCCAGCCCTGAGGTGTTCTGTACCTCCTGGCCATTCACGGAAATAAGCTGATCCCCCGGCTTAATGCCGCTTCTGGCGCCGGGACCATTCGGATCCACCCGGTCTGCCGTAAGCCGGCCACCTTGTTCCACCCACCACACGCCGTCATCGGGAACGGCGGACCTGAGTTCAGACTGGAAGTTGAAACCGGCAAACACCACCGCAGCCACGGTCAGCAGGAACAGAAGGACGGCAACAAAGCGGACTTGGCTTTCGCGGTTCATGGACTTCGACGGCGGTCCAGAACCCTTTACGGGCTGGACAGGGGTGGGACTCGCGTTCCCCCGATCATGAATGAGCAAGTTCGCTGCCAAGTGAATTTCCGCTCCGAGATTGCTAAGTGAAGCAAATGCCGCACTTGCGGGATTATAGACGGATTTTCGAACGCGGGTTACAGCTTTCTGGAGGTTGCTGTGGAATTCTGTATGTAACTGCCCAGCAAAGGCTTAGAGGGGCATGCGTACAATCAGGGTTGTTCTCCATCGCATGAGGCTCCTCGCAAAGTGCGCCGCCGGGACTAGCGGCAGAGAGGCACCAGTGAGGCCACGCATGATTCTTCTGGAGTGTTGCATCCCGAATGCTTTCCCGTGTGCTCCGCAGTGCCTGGCATTTGTCCCGGCTTCCTACGACGGCCAGTGCGCAGTGTGCGGCTCTCCCGGCGATAGATTGAGCTGAATCGCGTTCATCAGTTCGTCATTATCGGCTGGCTTCTGGAAAAATGCCGCCGCTCCGGCCTTTAAGGCTCGCTGCTCGTTGCTCTGTGGATCGCGGGCACTCAGCACGATCACCGGAACGCTGGCCAGCGCGTCGATGCTCTGCAGACGCTCCAGAACAACAAAGCCGTCGCCCACCGGTAATCCCAGATCCAGTACAATCAGCGCGGGATGTTCTTTCTGCGCGGCCGCGACTGCGCTGTAGCCATCAGTAGCCGTGGTCACTTCGTAATTCTTAGCGCGCAAACGAAGGCGCAAGGCGCGCACTAAATCGGGATCGTCGTCGACTACCAGGATTTTCGGTTTTTGCATTGGAATTCTCCTTTGGAGTTTAGTGCCGGTTAGTTAGAACTGTAGGGTTGGTTTCCGCGCATCGACTGTTTTCGTTCCACACTCGACTTGATCATCTCAGTGAAGATGTTTGCGACTCGTAGCACTTGATCGTCGAGAGGTTGGCTCGAAAGATCGATGGGAAGATCGACTTGCGCCGCCATGATGATCACGGTACATCTGCTTTTAAGACCCGGTACTCTTTCCAGTTGCTCACGTATACGCATGGTCATAATTCCCGATTTATCGAGGTCTGTAGAGGCTGCGATGAAGAACGTCTCCGCAGCGCCGGCAGTCCCCATAGGAGGAAGAATCAGATCTTTATCGAGGTAGACACAACGCTGTAAGATTTCCAGGCATTGCTGTGCAGTCTCCTTCCAATTTCCTCTCGGCGGAGTCGATAGCGGGGTCAATTGGACCCGGACCAGTACAAACGAAGACCGCAAGGAATCAGCCTGCGTAATGACCGGGGCGAGCATTTTGGCCAGGGAATAGACTGGGAGCGTGAAGGTAAAGGTGCTGCCTTGTCCGGGCTCACTGGAAACGGAGATGCGTCCGCCATGGAGCCGCACGATTTCCCGGCTGATGAACAGCCCCAAGCCCAATCCCGAACGGTTGTTATCGACTGCATCAGGGTCTTGATACAGTCGCTCGAAGATTAAAGCTTTGGTTTCGGGATTGATACCCCGCCCGGTATCGCTCACCGATACATAAATCATGCCTGGGTCGGCTTCCACAATATTGGCTTGCAGCATAATGGCGCCTCCCGGAGGCGTGAACTTAATAGCGTTATCGGTCAGGTTAATAAGGACCTCCAGCACGCGATCCGGGTCGGCGAGCACCAGCGGCAGGTTCACGTCAACTCCAACTTCCAGACCAACGTTTTTTGCCTGGGCGGTCGGCCGCAGCATGGCCGTGGTTTGCTGGATCAGTTCACCGAGAGGCACGCAACGCGGTTCAATTCTCATCTTCCGCGTCTCGGCGCGAGTGGCTTCGAGCAGGTCGCGCAACATGGCATGCAGCTGATTCACGCTCTTCAAGACGGTTTTCAAATGGTCGCATTGATCAGGCAGCATAGGGCCCGCAATCCCGTCCAGAAGGAGCGTCACATACTGGTGAATGCAGGTCAGAGGAGTCCGCAGTTCATGAGATACGTGATCGAGAAATTGATTCTTGAAATCGATTTGTTGCTTCTGGGCAATCTGTAGCGACAGCGTCAACGCCTGTCGCTCGACGGCATAGCGGATGGCCCGCTCCAGGTGCTTGCTGGAAATATCGCCTTTGACCAGGTAATCCTGGACGCCTTGGTTAACTGCTTTCTCGGCCAGCACTTGATCGTCCTGCCCGGATAGCACCACAATCGGCACATTCGGCGAATGATCGCGGACCCGCCGAAAAGTCTCCGCTCCATGGCTATCGGGAAGATTGAGATCCAGCAGAATTACAGAAGGAGTTTCACTGGTCAAAGAGGCCAGTCCGTCGGCCAAACGGTTTACGCAATTTACGCTCACGGGAGATTTTCCTTCCATCAGCCTCAGACGCACCAGATCCGCATCTCCCGGGTTGTCCTCAATCAGCAATACCTGCGTGGTGCGAGCATGCATAGGTTTCTATTCTCCTTGCGGCGGAAGACATACCGTGCCGGACCAAAATTCGTGGATGGACTTCATCGCGGAAAAATACTCTTTCAGATTGCCGGGCTTGCAGACGTAGCAGTTGGCTCCTAATTCGTAGCTGCGCAAAATGTCCTTGCCCAGCTTTGAAGTGCTAAAAATCACGACCGGTATATGTTTCAGTTGGGGATCCGACTTCATTACAGCCAGTACTGACAAACCGTTTCTCCTAGGCAGATTCAGATCCAGAATCATCAGGTCGGGAGCGTCCATTTCTGCATACCTGCCCTCTTTTCGCAGAAAGGCGATAGCTTCCTCGCCGTCCTTGCAATCGCTGATTGCAGTAGGAATCGAGCTTCCAGCCAAAGCTTCCCGCGCAAGTACTACATCGGCGGGATTGTCATCCACCACCAGTAGAACTAAGCCCATTCTCATGATTGCGGGGTCTCGGGCGCGCTACAAGTTGCCAGCGGCAGGGTAAAGATGAAGCTGGAACCGTGGTCAACTTCCGATTCGACCCAGATTTTTCCGCCGCAGCCCTCGACGATTTTCTTACAAATCGCTAATCCGATTCCATTACCCGGATATTCTGTGCGGGCATGCAGACGCTGGAAGACTACGAAAATGTTCTCCAGATGTTCAGGTGCAATTCCGATCCCGTTGTCCATCACATTGAACCGCCATTCCAAATCATTCTTTTCAGCGCTGATGGCGATGATTAGTGGCTCATTTTCTTGCCGGAATTTAATGGCATTTCCGATCAGGTTCTGAAAAATTTGCGCCAGTTGAGTGCGATCGCCCCATAGCGTGGGTAAAGCACCAGCCGTAATTGCTGCCCCGCTTTCCTGAATGGAGGAAGAAAGAGTCTGCAACACTTCCAGCATCATGGAGTTGCATTCGACCTCGCGGCGGGCGACGTTCCGGCCCACCCGTGAAAATGCCAGCAGATCCTGAATCAGCACCTGCATGCGCTGCGCTCCCTCGCTGGCGTAGCCGATGAATTTGTCGGCATCGGCGTCGAGTTTCCCCAGATAGCGCTCCGCCAGCAACTGGGTATAAGCCGTTACCATGCGGAGCGGTTCTTGCAAATCGTGGGAAGCCACATAGGCGAACTGTTCCAGATCGGCGTTCGAGCGCTCCAATTCTGTGGCTTTCCTGGACAAATCGAGTTCCGCTTGCAGCCGCAGCTGGCGCGTTGCTTTTTCTTCCAGAGCTCGGCGAATGGCCTCCGGCAAACGCGCCAATCCGTCTTTCAGCACGTAATCGGTGGCGCCGCGCTTGATGCATTCGACCGCAGTCACATCTCCCAGCGCGCCCGAGACTAAAATCAGCGGAACATCCAAACCCTCCCGGTGCAGCACGGCCACCGCTTCCATCCCTTTCCACGTCGGCAGGTTGTAATCCGCCAAAACGATGTCGGGGTGGTGGGCATGGAGCGCCTTGGTGAAGGCCGCTTCATCCTGCACGACAACCGACGCGACCTCGTAGCCGTTGCTACGCAGCGAGCGCAGAATCAGTTCGGAGTCCAGTTGGTTGTCTTCGATCAGCAGAGCCCGCAGCTGGACTTTCAGCTTGGTTCTGCTTTCGGCCTGAAGCTTTACTCCCGTGGCGTTCATTTCGCCTCCGCCGCCAGCGGTGTATCAGAGACCACTGGAGCCTGATTTACCACCAGCCAGTACAGCCCGGCCAGCTTGACCATTTTTCGGAACTCGTCGAAGTCCACCGGCTTCTGCAGATAGCTGTTTACTCCCAGTGCGTAGCCCTGCACGCGATCGCGTTCTTCTTTGGAAGAAGTCATCAGCACCACCGGAATGGTCCGGGTTCGCTCGTCCTCCTTAATTCGTTGGAGAACCTGCAGGCCATCCACTTTCGGGAGTTTCAGATCAAGAAGGATAAGCTTGGGAGGATGGTCGAAAGATCGGTCAGAATGCGGTCCCGAGCAGAAAAGGAAATCGAGCGCCTCTTCACCGTCATGCGCCACGAATACATGATTGGCCAGGCGCTCGGCGCGCAAGGCGTGCAAAGTAAGGTCAACATCGTCCTGACTGTCATCCACCAGCAGAATGTCGATTTCGTTTGAGTTCATGAGCTCGCTCCCGCGGAAATAGTTTTGTTCTCAATCTCGTTTTCCTGCGAATTAGTTTTCGCAAGTTCAAGGGCGAAGAAGAAGGTTGTGCCTTTGCCCAGTTCGGACTCCGCCCAAACTCGGCCGCCATGTTTGCTGATAATGCGTTGCACCGTGGCCAGGCCGATGCCCGTGCCTTCGAACTCTTCAGCTTTGTGCAGCCGCTGGAAGACGCCGAACAGTTTGTCGCTGTACTTCATATCGAAGCCGACACCGTTGTCGCGAATCCAGACAACGAGCTTTTCTTCTTCCTGCCTGCCGTCGATCTCGATGACCGCACACTCGCGAGGGCGCGTGAACTTGAGTGCATTGGCGATCAGATTTTGAAAAACCTGCTTGATAAGAACCGTATCGCACTGCGCCTCCGGCAAGGGCGCAATTTTCCAGGTCACTTGCCGGTCCTGAGTTTCCGGCTGCAAGAGCGAGACCACTTCCTCGATGACCGTATTCAGCGCGGTGGGTTGAAGCTTGAGGGAGTGCCGCCCCACCCGTGCGAGGTTTAGGAGCTCATCCACCAGAAGCCCCATGCGGCGAACGCCCTCTTCGATGCGCTGCAAATGACGCTGGGCTTCGGCACTCATCTCCGATCCGAAATCTTCCATCAAGATTCTTGAGAATCCTCCGATGTGCCGGAGGGGGGCGCGCAGATCGTGAGACACGGAGTAGGTAAAGGCTTCCAGTTCCTGGTTGGCGACTTGTAGCTGCGCGGTGCGTTGCACGACTCGCGCTTCTAATTCCTGGTTCAATTCTTCTATTTTTTGCTGTGCCTGCTTGCGCTCGGTAATGTCCCGCAGCACCGCGACTCCGCCGCACAGGTTGCCGGCGGCATTTTTCAAGGGCCGTGCGGCGATTTCAAGAAGAACTCTTTGCTCGGCTTCGGGCTGCTCGACCATCAGTTCCACATTCACCGATTCCCCGCGAATCGCCCGTACCAATGGGAGCTCATCTGGCGGAAACGGCGTGATCCCGTCCGGAAGAAAGACGCGATAATAAGGCGTCCATTGTTCGCTGGGGAGGTCGGCTCGTTCGCGGCCCATCAGCCTCTTGGCCGCCTCATTCCAGAGGAGGAAATTGGCGTCCGCGTCCGCCGCAATCAATCCCTCGCCCATGTTGTCCAGGACCAGTTGCAGCATCCGTGTCTGCTCTTCGAGAGCCTGTTGTGACTCCTCCAAACTCCGCGCTTGTCGCGACAGTTCCTCAGACTGCGAAGCCAGCTGGTCTTCCGCCCGCTTGCGTTCGGTGATATCTGTGTTCGCTTCCAGGACCCGTAGCGGTTCGCCCTGTGGGTCACGATGCAGGACCCATACGCTGGCCACCACCACCCGGCTGCCATCCCGCCGGCGATGGATTAATTCCCCTGCCCATGCGTCTTCGAGCGCCAGTTGTCTTTCGATCTTCTCCAGAGGCTCCGGAAACTCGGTTTTCAGCAGTTCATGAGACATGCGCCCCAGCGCCTTTTCCCGGCTGTAGCCGTAAAGCTTCTCCGCTCCTTTCGACCACTGTGTGATTCGGCCGCTGGTGTCGCGGACCATCACTTGTGCCAGGTCCAATATCTTCGCCTGTTCTTGCAGCGCCTCTTCCGCCCGCTTGCGTTCGGTGATGTCGCGGGCGATCTTGGAAGCCCCGATCACGGCGCCGGTGCTGTCCCGAATCGGAGATATGGTCGCTGAGACGTCAACCGTAGTGCCATCTTTGCGTACGCGAACGGTCTCAAGATGGCGGACGCTTTCGCCTTTGCGGATTTGCGCCAGAATTCCGGCCTCATCGTCCAAGTGTTCCGGCGGAAAGAGCATCAGCATCGGTTGACCCACAGCCTCTGCCGACGAGTAGCCAAATATTTTCTCGGCGCCGGCGTTCCAGGCGGTGATTGCGCCGTTAAGATCTTTGCTGATGATGGCGTCGTCGGAAGAATCGACGATAGCTGCCAAGCGTTCGCGCACCTCTTCGGCGCGTTTGCGATCCGTGATATCGGCGCGGATCGCCATGTATTGCCGTGGCTTCCCGTCCTCCGTCAACAGAGGCACGATGGTGGTATCCACCCAATAGAGCGAGCCGTCCTTGGCGCGATTGCAGATATCCCCGCGCCATACCCTCCCGTTGGCAATGGCGTGATACATCTCGTGGAAGAATTCCTTGGAGTGGTGGCTGGAATTCAGGATGCGATGGTTTGCGCCGACTAATTCTTCCCGCGAGTACTTGCTGATGGCGCAGAACTTGTCGTTGACGTAGTTGATGGTTCCCTGCACGTCGGTAGTGGCCACGATGGCGTGCTGGTCGAGCGCAAACTTCTGGTCGGCCAGCTCCTTCAGCGCTTCTTCGCTCGTGGCGAGACTTTCTTGCACCGCATGCTCGGCCTGCTTGCGCTCGGTGATATCCGCCCGGATCGCCATGTATTGTCTGGGTTTACCGTAGGCGTCGAGGAACGGGACCACGGTGGTATCCACCCAGTAAATCGAGCCATCTTTGGCGCGGTTGCAGATCTCGTCCCGCCACACCTTGCCGTTGGCGATGGTGTGATACATCTGCTGAAAAAACTCCTTCGGGTGGTGGCCGGAGTTGAGGATGCGGTGGTTCTGGCCCACGAGTTCTTGTCGCGAATACTTGCTGATGGCGCAAAACTTGTCATTCACATACGCGATGGTCCCTTGAACGTCTGTGGTGGCGACGATGGCATGCTGGTCGAGAGCAAACTTCTGATCGGCCAGTTCCTTGAGTGCGAGCTTGCTGGTACCGAGACTCTCCCGCAGTGCCTCCTCTGTCCTTTTCCGCTCGGTGATATCCGCGCGGATCGCAACGTATTGACGCGGCTTGCCATCCTCACCGGCAAACGGGACGATGGTCGTATCCACCCAGTAAATCCAGCCATCTTTGGCGCGGTTGCAGATCTCGCCCCGCCACACCTGGCCGTTGGCGATGGCATGGTACATCTGCTGGAAAAACTCTTTGGGATGGTGGCCCGAGTTGAGGATGCGATGGTTCTGGCCCAGCAGCTCCTCCTTGGAATATTTGCTGAGGGCACAGAATTTGTCGTTGACATAGGTGATGGTTCCTTGAACGTCGGTAGTGGCGACGATGGCGTGCTGGTCGAGAGCGTATTTTTGGTCGGCCACTTCCTTGAGCGCCTGCTCACGTTTTGCCAGGCTATCTTTTACCGATTCCTCGATTCGCATGCGCTCGGTGATCTCGGACTCCAGGGCCGCCGTGCGCTGTGCCACGCGCTCTTCCAGTTCCGCGTTCAGAGCGTTGACCTGCGCCTGTGCTCGTGAGCTAATATCAATCTCGCGATCGACGGTGACCTTGGCCAGCACCCACAGGCCCACTCCGAGAAAAGCACCTGCGATCGCAATGACCCTCGTCAACCGCTGCCCGGCCGCGGCTCTCTGAGTGCGCTGGATCAATAACCGTGCTTCCTCAGCGTGCATGTCTCGAGTGGTTGCACTCACCACATCGATGTACCGCTCGATCTCCAGAGCGTCACTGCCCCCGGAATTGACTTGCATCTGGCGGCGTTTGGCGATAATGCTCTCCGCGAATGCGAGCGCCGTGGTCACCTGCGGCTCCAATATGTCCAGTCGCCGTTGTTGACTGAGATTGTCCGCGGTTAAATGGCGCAACGCGTCCTCGTCCCGGTAGATCTTGTCTCGTGCGGCCTGGTAGTGCGCCAGCAGCGGTTCTTGCCCGCTTAAGGCGAATGCCCGCGCGCTGGTCTCCGCTTCAATCACATGTCTGGATACGCGCTGGATCGTTTCCATCACCTCATGGGTGTGCGATACCCAGTAGTCGTCCTGCTCCGCTCGGCGTGCGCCGCGCCAGGCCGCAAAGCCTAAGAAGACCGTCAAGAGTACGGCGACGATGAAGCCGAGAGTGACCCTGCGCCGAAACGGGGCCTCGATCAGCGCATCAAACCGCCTGCGCTCGCTGATTTCACGTTCCAGCTTGCGATTTACTTCCTGCAAATGAAACAGGTCGGGCAGCGACATCACCCTCGGCACCAGGGGAACGAGCATTGCCGCTGTCAGCACCGATATTGCAGCCGTAGCACTCTTCATGATTCCGGCCAGAAGATAGTCGCCGTGCCAGACATTCCAAATCTCCAGAACATGGGTGGTGCCGCAGGCGAGGATGAATCCCCCGAACATCCAGAAAACACGGTTGAAGGGAATATTCCGATTCTTTCGGATGAAATAGATCAGGATGGCAGGAATGGTGTAATACGAGAGGGCGATCCACCCGTCAGAAACCACATGCAGCCAAACGATAGCGGGATTCCACATGTAACAGTAGCCGTGAGGCATGTAGTTCGAGGATGGCCCGCCTAAGAACGCACCGGCCTTGTTAAGCAGCCAGAGCAAGCTGGCTGCAGGCAGAACAAGGATGCCGGCCTTGGCGAGGCGCGATGCGGTGGCATGCGTCAATTTAGTCGGATCCTCCCGGGCGATGTCTCAAAAGGCGAGATCGAGCGCGGATGCCCGCGAGTGCGCCGGCAGCCTCGTTACTTAGGCTATCGGCGGCGCCGGAGCTCGCTTTAGGTTTGATCAGCGTGGATTAATGCCCCAGGCAGACGGAAGTGCAGGAGGCTTAGTGTCCTTCCGGCGGAGCTTAGGATTCGTGTTTCGTAGGGCAAGTCAGCTTCTGATCTATTGAAGCCTTACGATTGGGATTTTCTAAGAGGGTTATCCGACTTTTCTCTTATCGTCCACGATGGGTGAGGGGAGACCATCCGAAGCGGCATCGTCTTCATCCCAGTCGAATGATAGCGCTCGCGCTGTAGTCTCTATCGGTTCAAGTTCAGGAATGTCTTCCGCGACGGACGCCCCCAGCTCCGCAAACTTGCGCGCGGAAACCAGCACCCGGCTTTCGAGCGAGCCTACGGCTTTGTTGTAGCACTCTACCGCGCGGTCGAGCCCGGTGCCGACCGAAGAAATGTGTTGGGCGAGGTTCCGCAGTCGATCGTGAAGCTCCTTACCCAGGTCGCTGATCTGCTTGGCATTGCGCGCCAGTTTCTCCTGATTCCATCCGTAGTTGATGGCTTTGAGCAAAGCGATCAGCGTAGTCGGCGAGGCCGGGATAACGCGGTTCAGCACTCCGTGCTCTATCAGGCTGGAATCCTGTTCCAGCGCAGCGCTGAAGAAAGTTTCTCCGGGAAGAAACATCACCACGAATTCGGGAGTTGCATCGAACTGCTCCCAGTATTTCTTGCCGCTCAAAGTATTCATGTGATCGCGAACCTGCCGCGCATGATTGGCTAGGCAAACTCGTCTCGCATCTTCGTCAGTAGTTTCGAAAGCATCGAGGAACGCCTGCAACGGCGTCTTGGCATCGACAACCACATGCTTACCTCCGGGCAGTTTTACCACCAGATCAGGCCGTAGCCTTCCAGTCTCAGTGTTAACGGATTCCTGCTCGCTGAAGTCGCAGTAGGAGAGCATGCCCGCGATCTCGACCACGCGGCGTAACTGAATCTCTCCCCACCGTCCGCGGACATTGGGAGTGCGTAGCGCCCGCACTAGATTTCCGGTTTCCGATTGCAATTCCTTCTGCGTGGTGATCAGTGATTGCACCTGCGCGCGCAGTGCTCCGTAAGCGTCTCCCCGCGCCACTTCCATCTGCTGGATCTTTTCATCCACTTTGGTGAGCGATTCGCGCACCGGCGCGACCATATCCGCTACAGCCTTCTGCCGCGCTTCCAGATCGCCGCGGGCTTCGCTTTGAAAGCGCTTCAGAGTTTCCTGGGCGATTACCAGAAAGGACGAATTATTGCTCTTCAATGCGTCCGAAGCCATAGCTTTGAACGCATTCCGCAATTCTTCGCTGGCGCGCGTGACTAGCTCGATCTTTTCGGTGCTGGTCTTTCGTTCCGCTTGCAGCGCGGATTCCGCCCGCGCTTTGCCGATTAGAAGCTCCGTGGAATCCTGCTGAAGCCTTGCCAGTCGAGCCTTTTCAGCCGCTAATTCCTTTTCCGTGAACGTCAACCGGGCGCTCAATCCCGCAGTACGCGAGCGCAACCCGAGCCAAGCAATCACGCTGCCAAACAACAGGCCAATGACCCCACTGACTGCAAGTTCCATAGCGAAGGTAACTTCTCCTGCGGAATTCGACCCTCTAGCGTAGCACCAGCGGCAAATCTGAGCCTGTGTTCGCGCCCTCCCCGCAAGTCGAATTGAGTAGACAAGAGCGAATGCTAGAGGCGTTAAAAATCGGCCGTGCAAGAGCTGTACTGCTGTTGCTACTTGTGGTGAGCGCAGCTCCGGCTCCGCTCTCGAAGCGAGTCCTGGCCTTCTCCGGCGGCGGATCGGACGACAAGTCCCGCTCACAGGCCACCCTAAAACCAGCTTCGGCCTCGGTTCCGGACATTCCATTCATTGAGTATGATTCCCAAACCGAAGGCCAGCTACTGGAGCTGGCAAATCAAGCCAGAGCGGAAGCTGGAGCGCCCAGTTTAACGCTCGATTCTGGGCTTACCCAGGCAGCTCGCACGCACGCCGAAGCGATGTTCGCCGCGCGCCAGCTTTCACATCGGTTTGCGGATGAGCCCTCTCTCGCCGAGCGCCTGGCGGCTTGTACTCGCGCGCAACTCGACCAGGAAGCGGAAAACGTTGCGCTTGACTACGATGCCGCTGGAGCCCAGCAACATTTAATGCTTTCCCCTCCCCATCGTGCGAACCTGCTCAACCCTGCGTATAACTTAGTCGGCCTAGGTGTGATTCGCAGCGGTGACCGCCTCTATATCGTGCAGGATTTCGGCAGGGCCCTCCCCAACTATTCCGTAATCGAGGTCAAGGCAAAGATCGTGCTCGCCGTAGCACAGGCAAGACAAACGGCACACCAACCTGGGCTTCCAGCTCGCGATTTGGCAAATGCAGATGACGCCGCTTGCTCCATGGCCCAAGCGGACAAACTCGGCACCCCTCCAGTTAATCAGCTCGCGCAACGCTACACTGTCCTGGCATATACCACCTTACATCCAGAAACATTGCCAGGTAGCGCAGGCGAGGCCCTGTCCAGCCACAATCTGCGCAGCTTCTCGGTCGGTGCCTGCTACGCGCGCACGGAAAAATATCCTACCGGCGTCTATTGGGTGGTGTTGTTAATGGACTGAGAGGAGAGGTCGGAATCGGCCGGCAGAAGGGCATGCCGGACTGGCGCCTAATTTTCAGATGAAAAGCAGAGAAACCCACAGCTGACTACTTGCTCGCACCTCGAGCCTGACTCTTCTCCATGATCGAGTCCAGCGCCTTATTGAGCTGACTCTGAATATCGATATCTTTGTAGATTGCGAAGTTGGCACGCTTTTCTTTCTCATCGAAACCGCTGGCGCGCCCCGCAACGATAATGATCGGAATGCTGGCGGTCTCCGAATTCTTCTTCAAATGAGTGATTAGTTCGCTGCCCGACATTTTTGGCATCTGCATGTCGGTAACGATTACATCAGGCCGAACGCGTTCTAAAATCTGCAGCGCCTCCACACCGTTGGTTGCCGATTCAACGGCGAACCCGCGCTCTTCCAGCGAGCGGCAGACAGTGTAGCGGATCAGCATCGAATCGTCGACGACCAGCGCTACTTTGGACATTGGATTGTGGCGTACGAATGCACGCTGTTGGATTTCAGACTAGCAGCGACGATTTGCCGGCAACAACAAAGAAACGGGCTGAAGCGTTACCATAGTGCCTAGCAGTTGTTCAGGAATCCTGCGAGTCGCTTTCAGCGCTTTCCTCGATACTCATGTCGCGCAATTCACTGGACTCAAAGATTTCGCGGCACTCGAGACACTCCACAAATTCAGCGTCCTCATCGCGGCTCACAATTTGCACGCGCGGATGTTTGCACGGTTGGTTTTTCGGGTCAGGTGGCGGGGAGAACGGCTTGGAGGTCATAAATCCGGAAGCGTCGCCCTCGTAGCGCACGGAGGGATCCATTCGCGGGGATTTGCCGCCATTTTAATCTTGCCTTGCCTATTGTCAAGTGCCTGTTTGGTAATAATATACTTGACTGAATGGGGTGGAAAAATGGAAGATAAAGAGGCCGTGACAGGGGAATCCATTATGGTGAGCGGGAGAAAAATGCCGCGCCGGACAAGGGACTTTATAACCCGATTTTTGTCTCAGAAATCGAGGGATAGTCCTCAGATCCCACTATCCAAGCGATTTTCGAAAACGGCACAAACCAGACGAGGGTCTTAGGCGTTGCAGCAACCTTGAATTGTGTCTCCAACCATGTCGGCCAATAGTTTCATAAGCGCCGCGAATTATACCTCAGACAGGATGGATGCGTGGAAGCACAGTAATCTTCGGCCAACCGGGACTTCGTAAGTATTGTGGAAGATTGTCCAGTGCCACGTTTAGACCGTATCTGTCGAAGATCGGGAAATCATCGTCCCCCCGATTATTTGTAAGCAATTTCTGCAAGATGATCGGGGCCTCGTCGAGGGCCTTTGGCTCGGTATATTGCAATCGCCGCTTGCCAAACTGATAGGTCTGCCACGCCAATAGATCAGCAGCCTGCAAGCCGACTGCTTTCTCGCTACACTCTAGGTCTAGTGCGCCGAGACGATGGCGGACCGTCAATTTCGGATCGTTCTTGAGTAAAGCATAAAGATTGACGGCGTGATTCTTGAACTGCTTGTTAAGGTCGAATGTGTAGTGGACATGTAATCCAGGCTTGCAGTGGATTGCTGGATTGGCAATCGCAAACTTAAAGGGCCAAAAGTAGGGCTTGTTAGGTGCTCCCGGCGTAGCCCATTTTTTTAATACCGGATTGTAATAACCCCCGGTCAGGAATTTTCGCTCGTCCTTATTGAGTTTCCCCCACTCTTCCATAACAAGCATGGCAGAAGTCGGGAATATTTTCGTTTCGACGATGCAAGCGATCAGGTTCGCGATAAATTTATCGGCTTTCGTATCACTCCATCGAGCAAACACTCCGTGCCGCTCTCCCTTCGAGTTCCAGAAGTTAACGCTATGGAATTCCCTCAAAGTCGGTTCGTTGGCACCTTTAAGAATTGCGGGCCAGCGCTTTTCAAACCGATTCCATTTTTTCTCGGAACCCCAATAGCCAGCTATCACGCAGACGTGAGCACCATCATGGATGCCGCTTTCGTCCATATAGGCTTCAACCATGCAGAATTCCTTTGGGCCTTTTCGTGGGTGAACGCGCCGAGAGAACTGTTCGATAAACGTAGGTGTGCATTTCCGCATGATGTATAATCTCCATGCGGCAGGCTCTCAACTATGTCGAAAAGCCCCAACGCTTCGGCCAAGAATGTTACGGGCGATTTCGGCAAGTTCACGGATTTTATGCGGCGACTGGTGGCTGTGCCGCATTCGGAAATCAAAGCTAAACTAGACGCCGAGAAGCAAGCGAAGCAACGACTGAAGAAACTTTCTTCCGACCGCGCTTCCCGCGCCAAGGATTAGAACGGCGAAACTCCCACCTTGCCAGTCACCTCCGCAAAGGTTAACCGCTTCCCCGCGATCTGCGATAAGGCTAGGCCGAATCGTTCCGCATCGGTCAGCTTGCGCCCATTCTCATCCTTGCGGTTATTGTAGCGGAACATTTGCTCATCCAAGTAGCGGTGAAGATGGAACGGCTCAACTGCAACGTAGGTGCCGTTCAATCCGCGCTTGAGCAAACTCCAAAAGTTTTCCAGCCCGTTGGTATGCACGTTCCCGCGCACATAGCTCTCCATGTGGTTCACAAATTCGTGAATGTAGTCATTCGGCAATGAGCGGTAGACCCGCGCTTCATCAGTGAAAATCTTGGAACCCGGCGCTACCTGATCTAATACCGCAGTCTGCAACGATGCGCGATTGACCTTGGGAACCACAGTAGCGCGAACCTTACGTTGCTCACGATCTAGCACGCCCCACACTGCGGTTTTATTCACCAGTGCCGCATCTCCCATCGAAGTATCACGAGCAATCTTGAATTGTGCCCGACGCTTCGCGCTCATGTTCTTTGCTTTCCCGCCGACAAAAGTTTCATCCGATTCAATCTCACGTCCCGGCCCACCCATCTTGGCGAAGCTACCGCTCTGCATGGCAGTCCGAATCCGATGCATCATAAACCAAGCTGACTTTTGAGTTACGCCCAGAGCGCGGCCAATCTCGTAACTGGAGATGCCATTGCGGGAGTTTGCCAGCAGCCAAGTAGCGGGTAACCACTTCTCAAGTGGAATCGGGCTATCCTCGTAAACGGTGCCGATCTTGAGCGAGAACTTCTGCTTGGGATGCTTCGCTCCACAGAAATACAGCCGCGCCTTTTCAAGATAGGTGACTTTCTCGGAATTGCAGTTCGGGCAGCGCACTTTACCATCCGCCCAGCGCACAGCGATCATAAACTGGCGGCAGTTCTCATAGTCTGAGAAGAACTGAATTGCTTGTTGGAGAGTCTGTGGGCCTTTCATGCACCCAAGATAGCAAAAGATTCTAATTCAGTCAAGTATATTATTACCGCCTGTTTTATAAACTCTGGCTGGAACTCCGAAGATTGATCGAAGAGGCAGCGTTAGAATCGCGATATTTTGAGGTGCCTGGCGTACCTTCCCTACCGCTCAACCGCCGCCGGTTACCATCCGAAGATGGGCTCCGGCCGCTGCCTGCTAAGCCTTGCAACATTCTGCGCTTCGGACGTAGAATGAAGTACGACGGAAAAGGTCGGAGATAAATCCGATCTTTCAGGTCGCATTTGCGAGTCGGGTCTTACGTGGCGCGGAACGCCTTAGTTTCAAATGCTTAAGCTCACCAAAAAAGCGGATTACGCTCTCATGGCGATGAAGCATCTGGCGGATCAAGCACAGCAGGGTCCAGGGAGCGCAAGCGCGAAGGA
The DNA here is from genome assembly GCA_049512655.1 of Candidatus Sulfotelmatobacter sp. GTDB lineage: Bacteria > Acidobacteriota > Terriglobia > Terriglobales > Acidobacteriaceae > Sulfotelmatobacter. Next base: position 90,000 of record JBEKWW010000013.1, read on the forward strand.
TGTTGCCGATTCGTTTGGAATTCCGCAAGAAGCTTTAGCCAAAATCCTGCAACGGCTCGCAAAAGCCGGGCTGCTTCAATCGCATCACGGAACCAATGGGGGCTACCGGCTGGCTCGGGCTGCGCACACGATTTCGGCCTTTGAAGTGATCCAGGCCATCGACGGTCCGCTCTTTATTACATCCTGCGTGACTGTTCGCGGGGAGTGCGGGCAGAGTGACCGCTGCAACATTCGCGAGCCGCTGCGCAAAGTAAATGACAGCATCGAGGCTGTACTGCGGCGCATCAAGATCTCACATATGAGGGAAGAGCCGGAACCGGCTGCAAGTGAAAGCGCAAAGCGATCGGAGTTGGTCACCATCGTCTGAGCGATAAAAAAAACGAATAGAAATTAAGACTGAGTTACTCAAAGGTAGGTAGGAGAAAGCAATTATGAGCACGGAAGTAAAGATTCCCCAGGACCTGTCCTCCACGCAGCACCCCGTTCCGCAGGGAGTGAAGTTGCCCATCTACATGGACAATCACGCTACCACTCCCATGGATCCGCGGGTTCTCGAGGAGATGCTGCCATTCTTCGTCGAGAAATTCGGCAACTCCGCCAGCCGCAATCACTCGTTCGGTTGGGCTGCCGAAGAAGGGGTGGAAACGGCGCGTGAGCGCATCGCCAAGCTGATCGGTGCCACCACCAAGGAAATCATCTTTACCTCCGGCGCCACCGAAAGCGACAACCTCGCCATCAAGGGCGTCGCCGAAATGTACCGCGAAAAGGGCAACCACATCATCACCGCGGTCACCGAGCACAAAGCAGTGCTCGATACCTGCAAGCGCCTGGAGAAATATGGATATCGCGTCACCTACTTGCCGGTTCAGAAAAACGGCCTGATCGATATGGACGATCTGAAGCGCGCCATGGATGACAAGACCATTCTGGTGACGATCATGTACGCGAACAACGAAATTGGCGTACTTCAGCCCGTTACGGAAATCGGCAAGCTCTGTCACGAGCGTGGTGTCATCTTCCACACAGACGCAACCCAGGCAATTGGCAAAGTTCCGGTGGACGTGAATAAGCAGAATATCGATGTGCTCTCGATCTCGGCGCACAAGATGTATGGCCCCAAGGGGGTTGGCGCTCTTTATGTTCGCCGCAAGAATCCTCGCGTGCAAATTTCCGCCATTATTGATGGCGGCGGCCACGAACGCGGTATGCGCTCCGGTACGCTCAACGTTCCCGGAATCGTTGGATTGGGCAAAGCCTGTGCCATTGCTTCGGAAGAAATGGCGCACGAAGCCGCGCGCTTGAGCGGTCTCCGCGATCGCCTGCGCGACCGCATCATGAATCGCCTGGACGAAACCTACATCAATGGCAGCATGGAACACCGCCTGCCCGGCAATCTGAACATTAGCTTTGCCTATGTCGAAGGCGAGTCGCTGCTCATGGGCATCAACGATATTGCAGTTTCGAGCGGTTCGGCATGCACCTCCGCCACGCTTGAACCATCTTATGTATTGAAGGCTCTTGGCACGGGAGACGACCTGGCGCACAGCTCGATTCGATTCGGTCTCGGCCGCTTCAATACCGAAGCCGAAGTTGACTACGTTGCGGATCGTCTGGTTGAAACGGTCGAGCGCCTTCGCGAGCTTTCACCGCTATATGAAATGGCGAAAGAAGGCATCAATTTGAAGGATGTAAAGTGGGCGGGTGAAGCACACTAAGAACTTTTCAGAGGGCAAGGCTTTTAGCTACGCCGAATAAAAGATTCGTTCAAAGGGGCCTTTAGCCCTGAGGCAAATTCGGACTTTAGGAGAGCAAATGTCATACAGCGATAAGGTAATTGATCACTACAACAACCCCCGCAATGTCGGTTCCATGGATAAGAACAGCACAGACGTGGGTACCGGCCTGGTCGGCGCACCCGAGTGCGGCGACGTCATGAAGCTGCAGATCAAGGTCAATCGCGACACCAACGTGATTGAAGAAGCCAAGTTCAAGACCTTCGGCTGCGGCTCTGCCATTGCCTCTTCGTCGCTGGCGACGGAATGGGTCAAGGGCAAAACAGTGGACGAAGCTCTCGCCATCAAAAACATGGATATCGTGAAGGAACTCTCGCTTCCGCCCGTCAAGATTCACTGTTCCGTACTGGCCGAAGACGCAATCCGCGCCGCAATCGGCGACTGGAAGAAGAAGCAGGAGAGCGCGAAGCCGGTCACGGCTGCGGTCGCCCAGTAATTTCGCGAGTTGTGAGTAGTTTCGCGATTTGGAAGATGCACGGGACGGGCACGACTTTAGTCGTGCCGCAATGCACGCCTCTCAAACGGCTTTAGCCGCTGAGGTTGTAGCATGAACCGAACGACGAATGACAACGGCTACCGAACAACTCGCGCAATCATCGCCAACCGCGCCTGCCAAGGGCATTCAAGTTACCGACAAAGCCCTGGCCAAGGTGAAGAGTGCGATGGCTAAGGAAGGCATTTCGCCCGAACAGGGAGGACTGCGCCTTGGCGTGCAGGGCGGCGGCTGTTCCGGCCTGAGTTATAACGTACGCTTCGACACCCAGCCGCGGGAACGAGACCGTATCTTCCAGTTCGGCGATGTGCGCGTATTCGTCGACCCCAAGTCGTTTATCTATCTGAACGGCATGATCCTCGATTACCAGGAAACGCTGATGCAGCAAGGTTTCGTCTTCGTGAATCCGCAGGCCACCAAGTCGTGCGGCTGTGGGACTTCATTCTCTGCGTGAGGCAGGGAATGTGTGGCGCGGGCGCCCATGCCCGCGAAGCTTCGGCAGGCGCGACCGTCCTCGCCCAGCAATCCGCGCCCTGGGCTTGAATCGGTGCAGTGTTGTTGGAGCTTTGTATTTGATATGCGTTTGAAGAGATAAACCAGCATGAGCGATTCGTCTCTTACCACAAATACCGCGAAGTCAGCGTTGCAAGTGCCGCAATCCTGCTGGTCCTGCGGCACCATGCGTGCCGCGCAGTTTTGCGAATCATGCGGCAAGGTCCAGCCGCCCATGCCAGTCGACTACTTCACCTTCTTCGGGCTTGCGCGGAAGTTGAATGTAGACATGGCCACTTTGGAAAAAGATTTCTATGAGTTCAGCCGCAAGCTTCACCCCGATCTGAATGCGCGCGCAGGCAGCCAGGAACAGGAGTGGAGCCTGCAACAGAGTTCGCTGCTGAACGACGCCTACCGAACGTTGAAAGATCCTATCAAGCGCACGCACTACCTTCTCCAACTCGAAGGCGTGGAACTGGAAGAGCAGTCGAAATCTGCCACCGAGCAGGCACGCTCTAGCGGGCAGATCAAGAAGCAGATCGTTCCACCGGATTTGCTGGAAGAAGTTTTCGAACTGAACATGCAGCTCGAAGAGCTTCGCATGCAGAAGAAAATGGGCGAAGACGATCCCGCTCTGATCGAAGAAATCGGCCGCCAGAAGCTTGAACTCGAAGAAAAAAACGAAGCTCTTCTGGAAGAGTTGCGAACTCACTGGAAAACCTGGGACGCGCTGATCGATCATGAGCAGAACGGTCAACCAGTTTCGGAAGACGAACGTAAAAAGGCGCGCGACAAAATGGTGGACCTGTTGAACCGCCGCAACTACATTCGCAATTTAGTGAGGGATGTAAGCGAAGTATTGGAAAGCTGAATCAGAATTCGCATGTCAACTGACCGTATCGTCGGAATCGATCTGGGCACCACGAACTCTCTCGTGGCCTTCATGGAAGGGGAGAGCCCTGTCGTAATCCCCGGCGAGGACGGCGTAAATCTGGTTCCCTCGGTCGTAGCTCTCGACGAAAAAAATCAGCCCGTCATCGGCAATGCCGCGCGCAAATACCTTGCCGAAACGCCCGAACGAGCCGTCTACTCCATAAAACGCCTTATGGGCCGCGGCGTTGACGACATTCAGGAAGAATTAAAACTCTTTCCCTTCCGACTCGCTGACGATTTGCAGCCCGGAGAAGTCATCCGCATCAAACTCGGCGACAAGACCTCCACTCCGCCGGAAATTTCCGCGCTGATCCTGCGCCAGCTCAAGCGCAACGCCGAGCGTTTCTTCGGTGTACCCGTGACGAAAGCAGTGATCACAGTTCCAGCCTATTTCAACGATGCCCAACGCCAGGCCACAAAAGACGCTGGCCGAATCGCTGGACTAGAAGTTCTGCGCCTGGTCAACGAGCCCACCGCCGCCTCGCTCGCCTACGGCCTCGACAAAAAGCAAAACGGCACCATCGCCGTCTATGACCTCGGCGGCGGCACCTTCGACGTTTCCATTCTCAAACTTCGCGATGGCATCTTCGAGGTTATCGCCACCAATGGCGACACCCACCTCGGCGGCGATGATATCGATAATCTGCTAATCACAATTGCACTCGACGACATTCATGGCGACCTCGGTCTCGATTTACGCCGCAACCCCGAAGCTGTGCAAGCTATCCGCAAAGCCGTCATCGAAGCCAAGATTGCGTTATCTTCGCAGCCTGCTATTCAACTCGACATCGAACTTCCCGGCGGCCAGCGCTACCTTCGCGAAATTACCCGAGAGCAATACGAGCAATTGATTCAACCGATCATCGACCGTACTGTCGGGCCTTGCAAGCAGGCCCTCAGAGACGCCGGCCTCAAGCCGGAACAAATCGATGAAGTTGTCCTCGTGGGCGGATCTACGCGCATTCCCAAAGTTCGAGCCTTGGTAAAAGAGCTTTTCCACCGCGAGCCGCACATCGACCTGAATCCCGACGAAGTCGTCGCGCTTGGCGCGGCGGTGCAAGCCAACATTCTCGGCGGTGGCTCGGAGGCCACCGAAAATATGCTCCTGCTTGATGTCACACCGCTCTCGCTTGGCATCGAAGTCGCGGGTGGCGTCACCGACAAAATCATTCTTCGCAACTCAACCGTTCCCGCGTCGGCCACGCAGTACTACACTACCCAAGTCGATGGCCAGGCCAACGTTGCCATTCACGTATTGCAAGGCGAACGCGAACTTGCGAAAGACTGCCGTTCGCTCGCTCGTTTCGATCTCAAAGGCATTCCCGCCATGGCGGCGGGCATGGCGCGCATTGAAGTCAAATTTCTTATCGACGCTAACGGCATCCTGCACGTCGCCGCGCGCGAGCAGCGCAGCGGCAAGGAATCCGAAATCCAGGTGCAGCCCAGCTACGGCCTTACCGACGAGCAAGTTGAAAGCATGATTCTCGATTCGTTTGACAGCGCGGAAGAAGATTTCCGCCAACGGCAAATCATCGAAGCCCGCAACGAAGCCGATACCATCCTCGCCGCGCTCGACAAAGGGAAGAAGAGCGCGGCTTGGGGTCATCTGACCACGGACGAGAAAAAGAAAATCGCGAAGATGGAAAAAGCTCTGAACGCGGTAAAAGGCGAAGAAGATTATCAGGCTATCCGCAAAGCCATCGAGGAGCTGAATCAAGGCACCACGCGCCTGGCCGAACTGATGATGGACAGCGCTGTCTCCACCGCGTTAAAAGGCAAGACCATGGACGAAGCTGACATGGGCGAAGGCCCTACTGCGCCGCATCCGTTGGCGAAAGCTGAGTTTGAATAGCGCCGGCATTTCGTAGGCGACACATATTTGAGGAGACTTATGGAAGAGACAAAAAATCACAGCGGCGCTACCGCAACTGAAGACGCGCCTGGCGAAAAGACGGTTGGCGAGAACACGGTGCAAGTTACCTTCCTGCCCGAAGGTAAGACCGTTCAGTTCGAGCATGGCAAGCTACCCTACGAAGATCATGGCAAAGAAGAATCGATCCTCGATATCGCGCTCAACTACGGCGTCACGCTTGACCACGCCTGCGGCGGAAACTGCGCCTGCACCACCTGTCACGTCTGGGTCAAGGAAGGCGCCGAGAATCTCTCACCCATGGATGACGACGAAGCCGACCGCCTCGACATGGCGGCTGATTTGCAGTTAAACTCTCGTCTCGGCTGCCAGGTGCAGATCACGAAGCCGGGGAAAGTAGTCGTCGAGATTCCCGCCTGGAACCGGAACTATATCTCGGAAGAACATCACTAAGAACTGCCAAACTGAGGACCGCCAACATGCCGAAAACTCTTACTTGGGACGACGCCGAAGATCTTGGCATCCTGCTCTGCGAAGCTCACCCTGAACTCGATCCGCTGACCGTGCGGTTCACAGACTTGCATCGGTACGTCACCGAACTCCCGGATTTCAAAGGCGACCCCAAAACTTCAAACGAAGGCAAACTGGAAGCCATCCAAATGGCCTGGCACGAAGAATTCCAGGACCGCACCGTAGGTTAGAGCGCTGCACCTTTTTTCTTTTCTTCTTTTCCTTCACGCCGCTTTCCAGCGTGAGCCGCCTTTCTACAGGCCTGCGGAAATCGATCACCGTGTTCAGCATCCCTCCCGGTCGATTTTCTCAGGGATGCGCCCGGTCTGTACCTGTACCGCTCCTCCCCCTATTCTGCAAATTATTTAGAATCACTACCGTGGCGGTTTTTTCCGGGCAAACACCCTTTTCTAAATAACTTAGAGGTTAGTTCCTTTGAATCATGTACTTGCTGGCCGTATTTTCGCCGATATGAGCTTGGCGCGGCCCCGCGGTGTGCTCCTGGGCTGGGCAATGATGGAGTGACTTGGCTGTGGATGGCAAGGTCAGACGTCACATGTGGAGTGGATGAACGGGTAGAGATCCTTTAATTAGGAGAGGAATTCAAAGTTCCCGTCCGGTCGCAGAAGACGCGACAAGGGCGGGGTACCTACGGGGAGTGCCTGGCCCCTCTACAGGCGTTGGATCCAAGGCGCCCACGGCATCGCTAAAGCGATACCCTGCTACGAACCTTATCTCCTTCAGCAAACTGTTTAGCAAGTTTTTTTCAGCAACTGTTTAGCCGATGAGGCTAGGCCCCCGCGCCAACCGGCTCCTCCACCCCTGCCTCACGCAAAAACTTGGCAGCCTCTTCCGGCGGCGTGGGATTAATGTAGAAGCCCGTTCCCCACTCAAATCCCGCCGTCTTGGTGAGCTTCGGCATGAACTCGATGTGCCAGTGATAGTGATCGTTGGTCGGATCCTGCGCCGGCGAGGTATGCACGACCAGGTTGTAGGGCGGATTATCCAGGACGCGGTCGGCCTTGGTGAGTAAGGTTTTCAGCGCCTTGGCAAGATTTTCAAACATGTGCGAAGAAGAATTCTCGAAGGCCGACTCGTGCTGTTTGGGCAGAATCCACGTCTCGAACGGAAAACGTGGCGCATACGGGGCAATCGTCAAGAAGTTTTCATTCTCGTCCACGACCCGGCTGCCGTTCTCAATCTCCTGCTGAATAATGTCGCAAAAGACGCAGCGCTCTTTATATAAAAAGTATTGCTTTGCCCCTTCGATTTCCTGCACAACATTGATGGGCAAAATCGGCAGCGCAATCAGTTGTGAGTGGGCATGCTCCAGCGACGCTCCCGCCGCCTCTCCGTGATTCTTAAAAAGCAAAATATATTTGAAGCGCTTGTCTTTTTTGAGATCGAGAATCCGGTCGCGAAAGATCCACAGCACATCTTCAATCCGCTTCGGGGGCAGCGTCGCCAGGCTCGCATTGTGATCCGGCGTCTCAATAATCACCTCGTGCGCCCCAATCCCATTCATCCGGTCGAACATTCCCTCGGCTTGCCGGTTGAGCATGCCTTCAATTCCCAGCGCGGGAAACTTGTTCGGCACCACCCGCACCGTCCACCCTGGCGTGTCCCGCTGCGAAGTCGGGCCGCCATTCGACGCTGGCCGGTAAGCCTGGATTTCCGGCGGGGTCTTACTCTCATTCCCGTAACAAAACGGACAGAAGCCACCCTTCAGCTTCACGTTTTCCCGCGCAAAATCGGTTGGCCGCTTGGCACGGTCCGTCGAAATAATTACCCACCGTCCCACAATCGGATCTTTTCTCAGCTCAGGCACCCCGGTGCACTCCTATCCTCGAGGTGGCAAATGCCAGCCCTCGAAGTTCGTCAGAAAACTCTGCATTTAAGCCGTCAGGGAGGAATTGCGAAACACTTCAATCTGCGGCCGACTGGCTTTTGGATGCCCATAGTATACGCTTACAACATCGAACCTCCACTGGCACGAAGGTGGAGATCGCCGTAGATAATCCTTCACCACCAGCGCAATCTCCTGCCGTTTGTGCCGGTCCACCGCCGCTTCAGCCGTCTTCACGTCCCGCGTGGTCCGCGTCTTCACCTCGATAAAGCAAAGCACATCTTTGTGCCATCCAATCAAATCAATCTCGCCACGGCAGCGGGGCGAGCGAAAATTCCGTGCCACCATCGTATAGCCCAACCTCCTCAGGTAAAAATAAGCCGCCTCTTCCCCTCGCCGTCCAGTCTTCTGATGGTCCGGCGCTTCATCCTCGGGCAAAATGCGCTTAGCCAGCCAATCCAACCCGCGTACTACCGCGTGTGTAATCCGTCCTGAAAGCATAAGCATAAGGATGACTGTATGCCTGAGGCCGCTATTGTGAATCTCCGCAGGAACAATTTATGGCAGTGGCTCCCGAATCGGGAGGAAGAGCGGATCAGGGAGGACTTAGCGTGCCCCATCGCTTTTCGTATTCTCTGCAATCAGATCGGGGATTTTAGATCTCTGACCTTCCTAAACTTTAGACCCTTTCCTCCGTGCAGATCCCGTCCAAAGTATCCGTTCTTTAAAGAATGTCTATCATTTTGATTGACATTACATAGATGCTGCATTATGCTGCTTTTGGTTGAAGCGCGATCACGCGTAGTGCATCATTCCTCCCCTCGGGCTGCGTAGTTAAATCTGCGACATCTCTAGCCCCCGCTAGCACCTCAATCGTTGGCAGAGTTATGAGGTGACTATCATTTTTGGAGGAATAGTGGGAAAACTGCTGATCATTCGCCATGGACACACATCCCTGAATCTACCCGGAAGAGACGAGCGCCTTCGTGGCTGGCTCGATGTTCCACTCGATCAGGAAGGCCTCGCCGAGGCCGCTGAAACCGCCGATTTTATCCGAGAACACCACGAGGTGGACGCCATCTATTGCTCCGACCTGCGTCGAGCTCGGCAAACTGGCGAGGTTCTGCGCCGGAGAACCGGAGCCGCCGTAACCCATACCAGCGATCTGCGCCCGTGGAATCTGGGAGTTTTCTGCGGCCAGCGTGTCCGTGAAATCATTCCGTTTCTAACTCTACTGAACCAGCACCCCGACCTCGCCGCCCCGAGCGGAGAATCCTTCTATCAGTTTTATGGCCGCTACGCCCACCGCTTGCGTCTTCTTCTCTCTGAAGCCGAAGCTTCGTCGAACAGTATTGCGGTGGTCACCCACGTACGAAATCTGCTCGCCAGCTCCAACATTATTCTGGATGGCGATCGAGATAAAGTTCCGGTGAAAGGCGGTCCTCAGACGGGCGCTCTTATGGTTGTTGAAAAAGTGCTCGGCACCTGGAAGATGCACACCGGATCAGCCGCTACTCGAATGGTCCCTCCCCAATCGCAAGATCTGGCAGCCCTGACTCCGATCTCCGCGGCATAAAAGATCAAAGAAAAAAGAGATCGGTTTGGTTGGTAGCTCATTGCTACATAAGTGAAGGAGCCCGCAATGTCCGAAGAGAAATACAATCCCATTAACCACGGCAATAAGAAAAAACCCAGTTCCGCGTATAAGAAGCTACGCAGAAAATTCGCAGAGAGCGGGTTTCGGGCGCCGCTTACATGGCTTCGCCATCGCGGCCTGGAGCCGGAGGATGTGTTTTTCGGCGCATTTCCAAAATCGGGGAATACCTGGTCACGATTCGTGCTGTACGAAATACTCTCGGGCATCCCGGCTGGGTTCAGGAAGACGAATTCGCAGATGCCGCCAGTCGGTGAGCATTCCAAAGCTTTACCACTGCTGCCCGGCCGCCGCCGCCTCATCTCGACCCACGAACAGTATCGCAAGCAATATCGTAAGGCGATCTATTTGGTGCGGGACGCGCGCGATATCGTCCTGGCCGAATATGCATTTCTCACCGCGCTCGACATCTATCACGACGATCTCTCTCATTTCATCGAGAGGTCTCTCACCCGCGGGACCATTCATGGATGGGGGCCTTGGCACTGCCATGTTTCCTCTTGGCTCGATTCGCCCATCGGTGGAACCGATAACCTGCTTGTTCTTCGCTTCGAAGATTTGCGCAAAGATCCTCTCGCGGGCTTTTCGCGAATGGTCGAATTTCTCGGCATGGAAGTGGACGCAGACAGGATCATGCGCGCCATCGAGAACAACACCATCCAAAGGATGCGCGAAAAAGAAGACAATGAGCCGGGAAGGGCATCGATTCGTGGCCGTTTCGTGCGCCAGGGCGCCGTGCGCGGCTGGGTTTCGAAGTTGACTCCTGAGCAAGCGCGTTTCATCGAGAAATGGGCGGGAGAGACCCTGGTCCGGATGGGCTACCCGCTTCTCTCCGAACTCAACGCGGAAGCGTTATTAGATGCAGAGGCAGCGAATCACGTTCGCGATATTGCGGTCGGAGTTTGATTCGTAAGGTCTTCAGTGATTCTTTGATTCAACTGGTTGGCTGTTGAGCATTTCCACGGAAAGACTAGGGAACACCGGTGAACCCGACAAGTTTGCAAGCACCGCTAGAGCCGCGGACTCTGGCTGACGATCAGGAGAATAGCCAGCATCCACCGGTTTCCGCGCCGCCCGTCTTCGTCGTGGGCGTGTGGCGCTGCGGCGCCACGCTCTTGTATTTGCTGCTCAATCAGCATCCTGATATTCGTCTATTCTTTGAATGCGACCTTCCCGTGCTGTGGCCCATGTTTCGCCTTCCCTGGGCTCGAAAAAAGTGGGTGGAAAAGTGGGAATACTGGAATGCCAGCATTAGCCGCCACGATCTCGATCCGGTTCGCTTGAATGTTCCTGTGACTTCCATGGCCGACGCTTTGACCGTGGCGGGCCGGGAGTACGCCGGTCAAAAAGGCAAGAAGATCTGGGGATGCAAATCACCCTCCTACCATGACCGGCTCGACTATCTTGCCCGACAGTTTCCCGGCGCGCGTTTTATCGTGGTCTGGCGCGACCCGGAAGAGATTTGCCGCAGCGTGATCAATGCCGCAGCGCATTCCGGACCGTCGGGGTTTTGGTTCGCCAGATCGGGCACAATCCACCAGTCGGTATTGGCTTCCACAACTTTAAAGAAGCAAGTCGGAAAGCTGCTGCGCATGGGAGCTTCGGTTCACCAGATTCATTATCGCGATCTCGTCGGCGATACCACGGGCACCATGCGGGTCGTTTGCGAGTTTCTCCAAGTGCCGTACGATCCCGCGATCACAGTTCTAGATCGAACCGTGGACTCGTCAGCCGTCTTTGAAGGGGCTCATCACAGCTTGGCCAGAGGAAACAATATAGTTGCGAGCAATGATCGCCATTCAGCACTTCCAGACGAACTAGCCGCTAAGATCGATCGTTACCAGGCACTTTGGAAGGCGGAAGCCGGAGACCACTGGCTCTTAAGTGAGCGCTTTTCTGAGACCGGCGCAGTCCATCCCAGCCGTTGGGAACAAACGAAGGACCGCCTGCTGTTCATGCTGCTACGCGCTCGCGAAATTGCCCCGCGCATCGCCTTTTCCATCTTGCCAACCGCCGCCTGGCGCCTATATCGGCGTCTCAAATATAAAGATGAACGCTGGATTCACCGCTGGCTAGCAAACAAATAGACGTTTCGCCGGAAGAACGCCGACAAACGCATGCTTGAATAAAAAATCAGTAGTTGAGAATCGATCTCATTGCCGGATAGATCCGGGTATACGCGTCATATTGCGAACGCAGGATTGAAACATTCCCCGAAATTGGCTGCATGCGTTGCGCGACCCGTACCGCCGTCTCACAAGCCGCATCCACCGACGGCCATAACCCAACTCCAACCCCCGCCAGAATGGCTGCGCCGTATGCTGCACCCTCTTCCGCCTCCATAATCTCAACTTCGTGATCGTAGACATCGGCCTGAATCTGGCGCCACAGCTCGGAGCGCGCCCCGCCGCCGCCCAGTCGAATGGTGTTTACCGGGACTTTCATTTCTTCGAGGATGCGAAACGTATCGTTCAGACTGAACGCCACGCCCTCAAAAATTGAGCGCACGATGTGGCCGCGGGTGTGAGATGCGGTAATGCCGGCCAGCATTCCGCGGGCTTGAGGATCGAGATGTGGTGTCCGCTCGCCCATCAAGTACGGCGCCCAGAGCAGCCCATCCGAGCCAGCAGGGGCCTTTGCTGCTTCTTCCGAAAGATGTTCGTAAGGGTCACGCTGGTCAGCCGTGCCCACTGCGCCGAATTGATCGCGAAACCAACGCAGTGAAAGTCCCGCCGCCTGTGTCACTCCCATTACATGCCAGCGCCCGCGAATCGCATGACAAAAAGTATGCAGCCGTCCCTTGGGATCGGGCGCCGGATGGTCCGTCGTGGCAAACACCACACCGGAAGTTCCGATCGTTGCACTTACCGCCCCCGGAGTGACAATCCCCATCCCGATCGCACCTGCCGCTTGATCCCCAGCACCGGCAACCACCGGCGTACCAGCCGCCAACCCAGTCAGTTCCGCCGCCGCCGGCGAAACCTTGCCGCAAGTATCGGATGATTCAAATAGGCCCGGCAGGAGAGCACTTTCGATTTCCGCCGCCTGCAGAACCTCACTCGACCAGCGACGATTGGCCACGTCCAACATCAGCGTGCCGGATGCATCCGCTACATCGGTGGCCTTTTCGCCCGTCAGTCGAAGCCTGACATAATCCTTGGGCAGCATGGCCGATCGAACGCGTTCCCAATTTTGGGGCTCGTTTTCCCGAACCCACAGCAACTTTGTCAACGTGAAATTTGGCAGCGCGGGGTTGCATGTGAGTTGGATCAGCCTGGGCGCGCCAATCCAATCGTTCAATTCATCGCATTGCCGTTGTGTTCGTACGTCGCACCAGATCAGCGCGGGCCGTACCACTCTCTCCTCCGCATCCAGCATTACCGCGCCATGCATCTGCCCGGAAAAGCCGACGCATGCAATCTGTTCACCCTTCAATCTTCCGCGGTGAAGAGTCTTGTGAATGGCACCTTGTGTGGCACGCCACCAGTCGTCCGGATGTTGTTCGGCCCAACCGGTTTGAGAAGAAGAGAATGGAGTATGGTCTTCAGTCGCAGAGGCGATGACACGCCCTGACAAGCCGGCAATCAGAGCCCTCGTCCCACCGGTTCCGACATCGATTCCTAGTACGTATCGTTCCATGCCGAGGTCGCGTGCCGCTCGCGCGTTGAATCGTCTGGATATTAAATCATCTCCCAAATCCCCTCCAAAGCCTGCGGAAACTATGCGCTGCCGGCCCGCCTGTGAAATCCAGAGCCCTTATCCACGTTCAGATTTTTCACCCGCCTCGACCGCTTCAGCGCGTGCATACAGAGCACGTCACCCTGGATGTCCACTAGGAACATTGGTGCCATTCGGCCCTACCCCGAAGGTCGTCCCTGCCGTACCCTCCCTTCACAACAGGTTTATAATCTGTAAAGCTCTACTTGAGGTTGTATCTCACGCATGACTGATCAACTCCGAAAGAAATTGCAGGAAGAAGTCGACGCGCTCGAGCACGAATTAGTTCACGAATTGCCCAAGGAGATCAAGCGGGCCGCGGCTCTCGGTGATCTCAGCGAGAACGCCGAATATCACATGGCCAAGCAGCGCCAGGAGTTCGTCAAAGCGCGCTTCCGCCAGCTGGGTAAGCGCCTTGCCGATCTTTCTCTGACCAACATGAACAACATTCCTAAGGACAAAGTGGGTTTGGGTTCCACGGTCAAGGTGTATGACAGCACCAAGAACGAAGAGATCGAATACAAGTTGGTGACCAGCGAAGAGTCTGACGTTATGTCAGGAAAGATTTCGACAACGTCGCCGATCGGCCGCGCACTGCTCAACAAAAAAGTGGGCGACGAAGCTACCGTGATTACTCCGAACGGCAAGCGCGAACTGGAAATCCTAAAGCTCACTACGGTTCACGACGAGGCCGAAAACGAGAAGGCGCAAGCCTGATGTCTATCGCCCACTCCCACTCATGGACTAGCGCATTCGGGCGCGCCTGCGGCGTGCTGCTCGATACCATCGTGCGCTGGCTCGCCCTCTCCCGCATCAATCCGAACGTGCTCACGTTCATGGGCCTGGTAGTCAATACCTGGGCCGCAATCCTGTTCGGCTCAGCCTCTGGGAGTACGCAGCGCCATTTATTTTTCGAAGCTGGCTTGGTCATTATCTTTTCCGGATTTTTCGATTTAGTGGATGGCCAAGTCGCCCGCGCCACTAACCGGGTCACCCGCTTCGGAGCGTTCTTTGATTCGGTGGTTGATCGCTACAGCGATGCATCTCAATTCCTGGGTTTACTGGTCTTCTATGCACGAGCGGACCGCTTCTTCTATGTAGTGCTCACCGCGTTCGTGATGGTAAGCGCGATCATGGTTAGTTATACCCGCGCCCGGGCCGAATCGCTGATCGGTTCGTGTCGCGTAGGGTTTATGGAACGCCCGGAGCGCTTGGTCCTGGTGATCATCGGCGCGCTCTTCAACCGCATGGCGCCAGTGCTTTGGGTCATCGCGGTGCTCTCCACTCTTACCGTGATTCACCGCATGCGCTACACCTGGACCCGCACGCAGGATGCTCCCGGCACAGCGAAAGCCGGGCAGGCAGCCTAGTTTCTTCCACACACTCCATGCGATGCTAGACTATCCAGTCATTCAGCAATTGTTGAGGACTTGCTTTGTCAATTGATCCTGTTCTGGTGGTTCACGGCGGCGCATGGGCCATGCCCGATGACATGGTTGAGGCGCACTTGCGAGGTGTGCGCAACGCGCTGGCTGTGGGATGGCACGTGCTGGAGGGCGGCGGTTCCGCGCTTGACGCTATCGAGGAAGCGGTTGTCGTCATGGAAGATGACGAGACCTTCGATGCGGGGCGGGGAAGTTTTCTAAATCGCGACGGCAAAGTGCAACTGGATGCGCTGATCATGGACGGAGCCACGCTTCGCGCCGGCGGTGTGGGCTGCGTGGAGCGATTGCGCAACCCTATACGCGCGGCGCGCAAGATTTTAAGTGAGAGTCCGCATGTATATTTTGTGGGCGAAGGCGCGGAGCGATTTGCGGTGGAGCACGGCGTTGAACTTTGCCGCAATGAAGATCTAATTATTCCGCGAGAGGTGGAACACTTGCGGAAGTATCAACGAGAGGCTGCGGCCGGAGAGTCCGGCAAGGAGGGAAAGGATTTGTTTGCGCCTACGATTTCGCATGATACTGTGGGCGCGGTCGCGCTGGATCGGGGGGGCAATATCGCAGCTGCGACTTCCACCGGAGGAACGCTGAATAAGGCTCCCGGACGCCTGGGCGATTCGTCGCTGATTGGATGTGGCTGCTACGCGGATAATGATAGCGCCGCGGTTTCAACCACGGGGTGGGGTGAGCCGATCATGAAGCTTGTTTTGGCGAAGTGGACGGCGGATCGTGTATCGGCGGGAAATCTTCCGGAGTGGGCGGCGAAGGAAGCGATGAATTATTTGCAGCAGCGGCTGAATGGGCATGGCGGCATTATTGTGCTCAACGCGCGTGGGCAGTTCGGTATCGCTCACAATACTCCGCGTATGGCGTGGGCGACGAAGACAATTCATAATGAAGAAGCTGGCATTGAACGCAGCATTACATAGTTACGGCAACACATTTGATTGTTAAGGCAACCTAGTCAGCGGACGTTATGATGAAAGGTCGCCAGGCCTTTCGCGCTGCTTTTCAGTTTCAGGGCTTTCATGTCTAAGGCGTTCGCCATCTCAATTGTCCAAACGCTCCGCCAGCATGGGTTCCAGGCCTATCTGGCAGGAGGGTGTGTGCGCGATCTTTTATTGCAGCGTGCGCCGGCGGATTTTGACGTCGCGACCAGCGCGAGGCCCGAGCAAGTGATGGAGATCTTCCCGGACACCTACGCCGTGGGAGCGCAATTTGGAGTGGTGCTGGTGCCGTTACCGGACCGGGATAGCTTAGTTGAAGACACGGAAGTGGTTTCTAAAAAGCATGCGATCGAAGTGGCAACGTTTCGCAGCGATCATGGATATTCCGACGGGCGGCATCCGGACGAAGTGCGATTCAGCAATGATCCGCGTGAGGATGTGGCGAGGAGAGATTTCACGATCAACGGGATGATGCTCGATCCGGGTAGCCGAGAAGCGCCTGGGGAAGTGCTCGATTATGTCGGTGGACGAACGGATCTGGACGCGGGCATCATTCGCGCTATTGGCGATCCGGAGCAGCGCTTCGCAGAAGACAAGCTGCGAATGCTGCGCGCGGTTCGTTTTGCCGCGCGTTTCGAGTATGCGATTGAACCGGAGACGCTGGCGGCGATACAGCGGCTTGCAGTGGAGACTCGCGTTGTTTCCCGTGAGCGAGTGCGGGAAGAACTGACGAAGATGCTGACGGAAGGGCGTGCGCGACGGGCTTTTCAGTTGCTAGATGAGACCGGTTTGTTGAAGGAAATCCTGCCGGAAGTTTCCAGAATGAAGAATGTTGAGCAACCCGCAGAATTTCATCCTGAAGGGGATGTATTTACGCATACTTTACTTGCTCTCGACTATTTGCCGCATCCTTGTCCGGCAACGTTGGCGTGGGGAACTCTCCTGCATGATGTGGGGAAGCCGTCAACATTTCGCGTTGCTCCGGATCGAATTCGGTTTGATGGGCATGTTGAAGTTGGGGTGAAGATAGCGGAGGAGATTTGTTCCCGGCTGCGATTTTCGAATCATGATGCGGAGCAGGTGCTGGCGCTGATCGATAATCACATGCGGTTCGGTCACGTCTCGCGGATGAAGGAATCGACCTTGAAGAGGTTTATGCGCCTGGCTGGGTTCGAAGAACATCTGGCACTCCATCGGGCGGACAGTCTGGCGAGCCATGGGATTTTAACGACCTATGAGTTTTTGCGGGAAAAGCTCAAGGAAACTCCGGTGGAGAATTTTCGGCCGCAGCCATTGATTACGGGGAACGACTTGATAGAAGCAGGATACGCACCGGGGCCACGATTCAGCGAGATTCTGGGAGCGGTGGAGGATGGGCAGTTGGAGGGACAGTTTAGGTCGCGGGAGGCGGCGATGAGATTTGTGGAGAGCAGGTTTCCGCGGTGAAGCTACTGCAACGTGAGCTCGTTGGTCTCCTGCTAAAATCAAATGCATTCTTTTTTAAGTAATTGCAAAACGTCATGCGAGGATTTGCTTGGAGCAGGCAGGTTCAGGATTAGAGAAGATTGTCGTGAATTCCTTGCGGCGTGTGGCACCGGGAGATGCGCCGATGCTGGCGTGGCCTTTGGTCTGTGGGTCGGCGGTGGCGGAGCGGACGCGCGCGGTGGAGTTTGCGGAGGCGGTGTTAAAAGTTGAGGTTCCCGATGCTGGATGGAAGCGTGAGCTGCAGGCGCTGGCTGCGCGGTACGTCGCTATGCTGAATCGATATGCGGGACAGCGGGTGGAGCGAGTGGAGTTCGTAGTGCAAGGAAAAGAAAGCCGCGGAAGATGAAAGTCACCGAAAATGATGTTGCTCACGTGGCCGATCTTGCCAACCTTGAGCTTACCGCGGCGGAGCGAGTGGGAATGGTGCGAGATCTGAATTCGATTCTGGATTACATCGACCGTCTGAACGAACTGGATACATCGAATGTGGAGCCGATGGCGCAGGTTTTCGATTGTTACGGAGTGGACGAATCCAAACAGGGCAGCGAGAGGTTTGAGTACGCTTATCGCGAAGATTTGCCGGAGGGACTGCGCAAATCTTTATCACAGGAATCGGCATTGGTGAATGCGCCCGATGCTGACGGGACTTTCTTCCGAGTGCCGAAAGTGATTGAGAGATAGAAGATCAGTCGCTAGCGCTCAGTGGCCAGTGACCTGGCGGGTGCGGGTTTATTTCTGAACACGAAACTACTGACCACCACTCACCGAGCGAATTTGATTTAATTCATGGAAAAGAATTCCCTAACAATCGATACGGTGCGCTTGGCGGTGCAGCAGAAGCACGTTACTGCGTTCGCGCTGGCTGAGGCGCAGTATGCGCGGATTCAGCAAGAGGATGAGCGGATTGGGGCTTATCTGACACTGTGCAAAGATCGCGCGCTGGAGCAGGCGGATCGCATGGACCGCATGGCGGCGGAGGGGAAGACTTTGCCGCCTCTGGGCGGGGTGCCAGTTGCGATCAAGGATGTGATGTCGACGCGCGGGGTGCGGACGACGGCGGGATCCAAGAGTCTTGAAAACTATATTCCTCCTTACGATTGCACGGCGGTGGCGCGGCTGGAGGCGGCGGGAGCGGTGGTGCTGGGAAAGACGAATTGCGATGAGTTTGCCATGGGATCTTCGAACGAGAACTCAGCATTTCGTCCGGTGCACAATCCGAGAGATTTGACGCGGGTTCCGGGAGGATCATCAGGTGGATCTGCTGCGGCGGTAGCGGCGGACATGGCGGTATGTGCGCTGGGTTCGGATACGGGTGGATCGATCCGGCAGCCGGCGGCATTTTGCGGCGTGGTGGGATTGATGCCGACTTACGGGCGCGTGTCACGGTATGGTCTGATTGCCTTTGCGTCTTCGCTCGACCACATCGGGCCGCTGACGAAGACAGTGAAAGACGCAGCGACGGTGCTGCGTACGATTGCGGGACGAGATGCGATGGATTCCACTTCAGCCGATAATCCAGTGCCGGATTATGTCGCCGAGCTGGAGAAACCAGTGCGCGGGCTCAAACTGGGGGTTGCGAAAGAATATTTTGGAGGAGGCTTGGATGGCGAAATTCGGCAAGCGGTGGAAGCGGCCATCGATCGGCTGAAGGGGTTGGGTTGTGAAGTTGTTCCGGTGTCGCTGCCGCATACACCCTATGCGATTCCGGCTTATTACCTGATTGCGACGGCGGAGGCTTCGTCAAATTTGGCGCGGTATGACGGCGTGCGCTACGGGCAACGCGCCGAGGGGGCGAAGTCGCTCTCGGAAATGTACCGGCGCACGCGCGACGAGGGGTTTGGGGCCGAGGTGAAGCGGCGGATCATGCTGGGAACTTATGCACTAAGCGCGGGATACTACGATGCATACTATTTAAAGGCGCAGAAAGTTCGGACCCTGCTGGCGCGGGATTTTGAGGAAGCATTTCAGAAGGTGGATGCAATTGTCACCCCGACCAGTCCGACCGCGGCGTTTCGCTTGGGGGAGAAATCGGACGATCCGCTGGCGATGTATCTGGCTGACATTTATACGGTGACGGCGGATTTGGCGGGGATTCCTGGGATTTCAATTCCGTGCGGCGAGACCAAAGAGAAGTTGCCGATCGGACTGCAGATTTTAGGGAAGCATTTTGATGAGGCAACGATTCTGCGCGTGGCGCATGCGTATGAGCAGGCGAGTTAGATGATTGCTTAATCTCAAACCGGTTTGTAATACTGATCGCCGGCGCAGCCACGGCACAGTAACTTTCCATCGTGGCGAACTTCGCGCTTGAAGTTGATGCCCTCGCCGCAGATTTCACACACTACTCTTTCGCCTTTGTAGCCGGGAAATTCTTCGGGCGGCAAATCAACTTTTACCCATTGCAGCGTGAAAAGATCATCATCCGTGATTTCGCGGTAGGCAAGCATCTGCTGCTGATTCTTGTCGGCGATTTCTGGATGCATTCGCCGGGCGAGAGCTTTCGAAGATTCTTTGGCGGCGACGCGGATGGCGTTGCCGTTAGTGAGGTCGACGAATGTCGCTGCGACCTTGCCCCAGTCGCGGAACTTTAGAGCGCGCTTGCCGAGACGGCAGCCGGTGACCACGGCAACGGCGTCAGTGGCACAGCGGTCGATTTCGACGAAGGTGACCAGGCGTTTGCGGTCTTTTCCGCGAGGGTCGTCTATGCCGAGTTTGTGCAAGCCCAGCATGGCGAGGCGGACGCCGAGTACTTGTCCGGCGCAAAGATGGCCGTGGGCTTGTTCGGCGTCGAGGAGAAATTCGTCGAGAGACTTCATGGCGAACTATCAGCGGTTAGCTGTCAGAGCTTAGGGTAACATCGCAAACTATTTTCTTCTCCAGCGGACGCCGTCTTTTGTGTTTTCAATAACGATACCGGCGGTGGTGAGTTCGGCGCGAAGGGCATCGGACGATTTGAAGTTGCGGGCACGGCGGGCGGCTTCCATCTCAGCGATTTTGGTTTCGATGTCTCCGTCGGAGAGTTGATTGGATTGAACCGCGTCGCGCAGTTCTGCGCTGATGTCTTTTTCTTTACCTTCTTTCTGCGCCCAATCGAAAACTTGCTTCATTTTGGGGCCATCGTCGTCGTTGATGACGGCGAAAATCTCGTCGAATTGTTCCAGGGCACAGAGCAGCGGCGGGATGTCATCTTGCTTGACGGCGTTGGCATCGAGAGCGGCGTTGGCGCGGCGCACCATTTCGAAGATCGCTGCTTGCGCTTGCGCGGTGTTGAGATCGTCATCCAGGGAGGCTTTCATGCGATCGATAGTTTCAGTGGCGAGCGATTGCATTTCGGCATTCGCGTCTGCGGGGAATTGTCCTGAGGTGAGGCGCTGCCGGAAGTTGCGGAGTCGATCGACGGAGACGGCGGCTTGCTTGAGGCCATCGAAGGTGAAGTTCAGTTGGTTGCGATATGGGACTGAGGTGAGCAAATACCGGATAGAGGAAGGCTTGTGGCCTTTCAGCACAAGATCGCGCAGGGTATAGAAATTGCCCAGACTCTTCGACATCTTCTCGCCTTCGACGAGAAGAAAGCGAACGTGGAACCAGAAGCGGGCAAAAGTTTTTCCGGTGAGGGATTCGGACTGCGCGATTTCATTTTCATGGTGAGGAAAGACCAGGTCTTCGCCGCCAGCGTGGAGATCGAAGGTTTCGCCGAGTTGCTCCATGGACATGACGGAGCACTCGAGGTGCCAGCCGGGACGGCCGGTGCCGATGGG
>JBEKWW010000014.1:0-118310 GCA_049512655.1 Candidatus Sulfotelmatobacter sp.
TTCTGGTTCATTGGACTCATCCCGGATTTAGGAACACTGCGTGATCGCGCCACTCATCCCGCCGCCCGGCTCATTTACGGCACCTTGGCCATGGGCTGGCGTGGATCGGCGCGCCACTGGCATCGCTACGAAACCGCCTATCTTCTCCTGGCTGGTCTCGCCACGCCCCTGGTGCTCTCGGTTCATACCGTGGTCAGCTTCGATTTCGCCGTGGGCATCGTTCCGGGATGGCACACCACAATTTTCCCGCCCTACTTCGTCGCCGGCGCCATCTATTCCGGCTTCGCCATGGTTCTCATGCTGGCGATTCCCATCCGCAAAATTTACGGCTTGGAAGACTTCATCACTGAGCGTCACCTGCAAAATTCCGCCAAAGTAATGCTCGCCACAGGCCTGATTGTGGCCTACGGCTACGGCGTTGAAGCCTTCATGAGCTGGTACAGCGGCGACCGCTATGACGCCTTTACCATCTGGAATCGCCTGCATGGCCCCTACGCCTTTTTCTACTACTCGCTGCTCGCCTGCAACATTTTTATTCCGCAGGTTCTGTGGATTCGCAAGCTGCGCACCAGCCCGGCAGCTCTCTTTTTCGTGTCATTTGTGGTGCTGATCGGGATGTGGCTGGAGCGCTTTATTATCGTCGTGGTCAGCCTGCATCGCGATTTCCTCACTTCATCCTGGGGCATGTACTATCCCACCCGTTGGGACTGGATGACTTACATCGGAACCATCGGCATGTTCCTGGCTTTGATGTTCCTGTTCCTGCGGCTTCTGCCCGCAATCTCCATCTTTGAAATGCGTACCCTCCTGCCCGAAGCGGAGGTCAAAGAGTAGTCATGAAACGCGAGCCCATCTACGGCATCATGGCGGAGTTCGATACCGCGCAGCATCTGGTCGATGCAGCCCGAACCACCCATCAAGCCGGTTATCAGAAAATCGATGCCTACAGCCCGTTTCCCATCGAGGGCCTGGCCGAGGAGATTGGCTTTCATCGCAACGCCGTTCCCCTCGTGGTTCTGATCGGCGGAATTATCGGCGGGCTCAGCGGCTATCTGATGCAGTATTGGATTTCCGTCGTCGACTATCCTTTGAACATTGGCGGCAAACCGACTCATTCCTGGCCCGCATTTATCGTCATCACTTTCGAAATGACCATTCTCTTTGCCGGGCTCTCCGCCGTCCTCGGCATGCTCGCGCTAAACGGTTTGCCCATGCCGTATCACCCGGTGTTCAACGTGCCGCGCTTCGCCATGGCCTCGAAAGACCGTTTTTTTCT
Source organism: Candidatus Sulfotelmatobacter sp. (assembly GCA_049512655.1). GTDB lineage: Bacteria > Acidobacteriota > Terriglobia > Terriglobales > Acidobacteriaceae > Sulfotelmatobacter. Next base: position 1,277 of record JBEKWW010000014.1, read on the forward strand.
GATCGTATTCTCTTCCGATCCCAAGTACGATCCGGTTGCCACGCGCAGCTTCCTTGAGGCATTGGCGCCGCGTTCCGTTTCGGAGGTGCCCAGCTAGAATGCCGCGCCTTCGCCCAATCTCCGTCGCCGTACTGCTCGCATGCGTCGGCCTGCTCTCCGCATGCCGGCTCGATATGCAGATACAACCGCGCGTCGAACCGCTATCCGACAGCAGCTTTTTTTCCGACCACCGCGGCGCGCGTCCGCTGGTGGAAGGCACCGTCGCGCGCGGCGAATTGCGCGCCGACACATACTTCTACACCGGCAAAATCGGCAGCACTGACGGCGACTACATGCCGTTTCCCGTAACCAGGGAAGTATTGGAACGCGGCCGCCAGCGCTACAACATCTACTGCTCTCCTTGCCATTCGCCGCTGGGGGATGGCAACGGATTCATCCCGTCCCGTGGATTTTCCCGCAGGCCGCCGTCCTATCACATTCCGCGTCTGAAGAAAGCTCCGCTCGGTTATTTCTTTGATGTGATGACCAACGGCTACGGCATCATGCTCGACTATTCTTCTCAGGTTTCGCCCCGCGACCGTTGGGCCATCGTTGCCTATATTCGCGCCTTGCAGTTGAGCCAGAACGCAACGCGTGCCGACGTTCCCGCCGGGCAGGCGATTCCATCGCAACCGCCCAAGCTCATCGGTGTCGACGCTTCCGGCGCAACTCTCCCTGCGATCGCGCCAGCCGCGAAATCAGAGGACCAGCCATGAGCGCCGATAGGCAACATCTCGATCTCTCGGCGCCCCCGATCGTTAAAACGATCGGCCAGAGGTCGCTGGTCATCGGTATCGTCTTCGCCCTGGGATCGGTCGCTCTGGCATTCAGTCATCCCGATGAGTTCTACCGCGCCTACCTGCTGGGCTTCATGTGCTGGCTGGGCGTTTCGCTGGGCTCCATGGCCATTGTCATGATCCGCCATCTCACCGGCGGCGGCTGGGGCACAGTGATTCGCCGAATTCTCGGCGCGGCCATGCGTACCTTGCCTCTGCTCGCCGTCCTGTTCATCCCCATCATCATCGCAGTGGCGCAGCATCAGATTTATCCCTGGGCCATGCCGCTCGCCTCCGTTCAGGATGCGCACATCCGCGAGCATCTGGCCAAGAATCCTTTTGTCACCCAGAGCTACCTGAACTTTCACGGATTTCTGATTCGCGCCATCATCTATCTGGTCATCTGGAACGTTCTCTCGTTCCTGCTCTCCAAATTTTCCAAGCAGACCGATAGTCCGAACACGCCCGACAACAGCCAGCGTTTCAAAGCGATCAGCGGTCCCGGCCTGATTCTCTACGCCTTCACCATCACCTTCGCGGGCATTGACTGGGTCATGTCGCTCGATCCCACCTGGATCTCGACCATGTTCGGTCTCATCATCCTCATCGGCGAACTGCTCTCCGCCATGTGCCTGGCTGTAGTCGTCGAACGCATCCTCTTCGACTACCAACCGATGTCGGAGTTGTTGAAGCCATCCTTTGTCCACGATCATGGCAAGTGGATGCTCACCTTCACCATGGTGTGGGCGTACTTCTCGTTTTCGCAATGGCTCATCATCTGGGCTGGCGACCTGCCGGAAGAAATCACGTTCTATCTCAAACGGATCAATAACGGCTGGGGATACGTGGCGCTGTGCCTGGTTTTATTTCACTTCGCCTTTCCCTTTGCCACGCTGCTGTCGCGCCCGCTCAAGCGCAATATCCGAAAGCTGGTGTGGGTTGCCGTGCTGCTGCTGTTCATGGTCTACGTGGATCTCTTCTGGATCATCGAACCGAATTTCTCGCAAAATTTTGCTGTGACCATATCCGACGTCGTTGTACCCATCGCCATCGGCGGAATCTGGCTTTGGTATTTTTTCCGCAACCTGGCTTCACTGCCTCTGCTTCCGGCCTATGACACGGACGCGCATGAGGTTCTGGAGCCCGCGCAAGAGCATCACTAGGAAGGTTTTGCTGAAGGGGTTTTGCGTAACCAGACTTGCTGAATAGAAATAGAAATGACTGACGAGATCACAAAATCCGGGAAGGCAGCGCCAGACGGTCCTTTCGGCCACGGCGATTACGAGCACCAGGACCTGGGGCCGAAGAGTATTGTCTATTTCTTGCTCGCCCTGCTCGCGATTACTGCCCTCTGCATGGTCGGACTCAAAGGCGTCTATGCATTTCTGGAATACCGTGTCCGCGAATCGCAGCCCGCAGTCAATCCGTTGGTCACGAGCGTTCCCAAGGATACTCTTCACATCCCTGCCGGATACCCGCAGACCGCTTTCCCCAGCCCCAGGCTCGAGGAAGACGAGCGCGGCCAACTAACCAGCATCCGCCAAGAGCAGGACGACACACTCTACAGCTACGGCTGGGTCGATGAAAAAGCCGGCACCGTCCGCATTCCCATCGATCGCGCCATGGATTTATTGGTGCAACGTAGACTGCCGGTGCGCCCGCAAGACGCAGCGAATGCAGCGAGTGATGATGAAGACGGCGCTCCGGATCAGGCAATGAACCCAGCGGCCTCCAAAGCAAATGGAACCGATCGAGCTCCAACCGGCAAACCAGGTGAAATGAAGTGAGCAGCACCCAACACAATTCGTTTTTCAAGGCGCGCCTTCTTTCGCTGGCGCTGCTCTCGTTTTTCGCAGCATCGTCCGCAGTCGCGCAGTTGAACAACGGCGTCATGTCTCCGCCGGCCAACACTCGCCCCCCGCGCTTGCAGAATGTCGGCATCGACCAGCACCTCGACGCGCAGGTCCCTCCCGATCTCGCTTTCGTGGATGAATCCGGCAAGGCCGTAAAGCTGGGCGATTACTTTGGCCGCAAGCCCCTCATTCTCAATCTCGTCTACTACAACTGCACCATGCTTTGCGGCGAAGCCCTGGCCGGACTTTCCAGCGCTATGAGATTAGTCAAGTTCGATGTGGGCAACGAGTTTGATGTCGTCACCGTCAGCTTCGATCCGCGCGACACTCCGCAGATGGCCGCGGTCAAGAAGGCCGATTACGTGAAGCGCTACGGACGTCCCAACGCCGCCGCCGGATGGCACTTTCTCACCGGATCGGCGCAATCCATTGACGTTCTCGCCAGGACTGTCGGCTTCCAGTATCAATACGACGAAAAGAGCAATCAATTCGCCCACGCCACCGCTATCATGCTGCTCACGCCGCAGGGCCGCATCTCCCGCTACTTCTACGGAGTGGATTTTCCTCCCAAAGATTTGCGCATGGGCCTGGTAGAGGCGTCGCAAAACAAAATCGGCAATGCCGTCGACGCGGTGCTGCTGTACTGCTATCACTACGACCCGCAGACCGGAAAATATGGCGCGATGGTGGCGAACATTCTTAAACTCGCCGGAGCCGCTACCATTCTTCTGCTCGGCGGTTTGATTTTCACTCTATGGAGGCTGGATCGCTCGGTAAGCCGGAAGACGGCAACGAAGACACGGTATGCCCACTAATTTTCCATTATGGCCGGAGCAGGCATCCACCATGGCACGCCACGTGGATGCGCTCTACATTTTCCTGCTCCTTGTCACCGGCGCGATGGCGCTGCTGGTTTTTGGCTGCATCATTTTCTTCGCCGCCCGCTACCGTCATCGTCCGGGCATTCACGCGGAACAGATTGAAGGTTCGAACCCTCTCGAAATTACCTGGAGCGCCATCCCGTTCCTGGTTTTCATGGTGATCTTCGGCTGGGGCGCATACGTCTTCTTCCAGGAGCGCACTCCGCCCACCGATGCCGCTGAAGTTTACGTCGTCGCCAAACAGTGGATGTGGAAGATCGAGCACGCCGAGGGGCAGCGCGAGATCAACGAACTTCATGTCCCCGTAGGCCGCGACGTGAAACTCATCATGACCTCCCAGGACGTGATTCACAGCTTTTACATTCCCGCCTTCCGCATTAAGCAGGACGTTCTACCCGGCCGCTACACGGTCGAGTGGTTCCACGCGACCAAGCCTGGGGTCTATCATTTATTCTGCGCCGAATATTGCGGCACCCAGCATTCCGGCATGGTCGGCAACATCGTGGTGCAGGAGCCGGCGCAATATGCAGCCTGGATGAACGGCTCTTCCACCGGTCCGCTCTCCGCCAGCGGCGAGAAGATTTTTTCCGAACTCGGCTGCGCCACCTGCCACCGCTCTGACGCCCAGGGCCGCGGGCCAAACTTGCAGGGAGTTTACGGCAAACCGGTTCAACTCGAAGATGGCCGCACCGTAACGGCCGACGAAAATTATCTTCGCGAATGTATTCTCGATCCTAACTCGAAGCGCGTAAAGGGATTCCAGCCGATCATGCCCACATTTCAGGGCCTGGTCAGCGAAGAGCAGGTAAACGATTTGGTCGCCTACATCAAAGCTATTTCAACGTCGAAGCCCTTGGATGCCGTGAAGACCAGCGCCAGCCGGGCCGTTTCAGGAGACACATCCCAAACCGAGGGGCAGACCCCGCCGCTACCGAGCGGAAGTAAGGTGCAATAAGTATGCAACCCGCGATTCCTCAGTCCGCCGTCCCTCAACCCTCAACTCCCGTCCCGGTAGAACGCAAGAACTACTTGAACGAAGAGTATGGAGCCTGGTCATGGCTGCTCACCACCGACCATAAACGCATCGCGCTCCTGTACCTGCTCTCAATCACGTTCTTTTTCTTTATCGGCGGCTTTTTCGCGCTGCTCATCCGCCTCGAATTGCTCACCCCCGCCGGCGATCTGGTTCAGGCCGATACTTATAACAAGCTGTTCACCATGCACGGCATGGTGATGGTGTTCTTCTTTCTGATCCCGTCGATCCCCGCCGTGCTGGGAAATTTCCTCGTCCCTCTGATGATCGGCGCGAAAGACCTCGCCTTTCCCCGTATCAACCTGCTCAGCTGGTATCTCTACATCATCGGCGGCGCGCTGATGCTGCATTGCATGTTGACCGGCGGCGTCGATACCGGCTGGACCTTCTACACGCCCTTCAGCACGGAATTCACCAACACCAACATTATCGAAGCCGGCATCGCAATCTTCATCGCCGGATTTTCCTCCATCCTCACCGGGCTCAACTTTGTCGTCACCATTCATCGCATGCGTGCCCCCGGCATGACCTGGTCGCGCTTGCCGCTCTTTATCTGGGCGCATTACGCCACCAGCATCATTCAGCTTCTCGGCACGCCCGTCATCGCCATCACCATCGTGCTCGTCGCCTCGGAGCGCGCATTGCATCTCGGCATCTTCGATCCCAAACTTGGCGGCGATCCGCTCCTCTTCCAGCATCTTTTCTGGTTCTATTCCCATCCCGCCGTCTACATCATGATTCTGCCCTCGATGGGCGTAATCACAGAAATCATCGCCTGCTTCTCGCGCAAGCGCATCTTTGGCTATTCGTTCGTGGCGTTCTCTTCCATCGCCATCGCGGTCTTCGGATTCCTGGTCTGGGCCCATCACATGTTCGTAGCCGGAATCTCCGTCTACTCCGCTCTGGTATTTTCTTTCTTGAGCTACGCCGTGGCATTGCCCTCAGCCATCAAAGTCTTCAACTGGACCGCCACTCTGTACAAAGGGTCGATCCACTACGATGCGCCCATGCTTTACGCCTTTGGCTTCCTCGGACTCTTCACCATCGGGGGCCTCACCGGACTGTTCCTCGCCGCCCTTGGCATCGATGTCCACGTCACCGATACTTATTTCGTCGTCGCCCACTTCCACTACATCATGGTGGGAGGCGCCGTCATGGGCTATCTCGGTGGAATCCATTTCTGGTGGCCGAAAATATCCGGACGCCTTTATCCCGAGGGCTGGGCGCGCTTGTCCGCTCTGATCGTTTTCATCGGCTTCAATCTCACCTTCTTTCCGCAATTCATCCTCGGATACATGGGGATGCCGCGCCGCTACTACGATTACAGCCACATGCCGGAATTCCAAATTCTGAACGTGTTCTCCACTGCGGGTGCCACCGTCCTCGGCGTCGGTTATTTGCTGCCCATGATTTATCTTTTGTGGTCGATGCGCTACGGCAAGCCCGCTTCTGACAATCCCTGGAATGCCGCCGGGCTGGAATGGAAAACAACTTCTCCGCCGCCGACTTTCAACTTCGATCAGGAGCCGGTCGTCACCTGGGAAGCTTACAATTACGAGGAGTTGGACGCGCCTCATACACAGGGGGTGCCGGTTGCAAGATAGTGTGAATGCTGGAACCGCCGTTCATGAGCATCACGGCGAAGCTCACGCCGCGCACAATCCGGCCTTGCTGCACCACTTCGCCACGCCGGATCAGCAGCGCAATTCCGCCAGCCTGGGCATGTGGGTTTTTCTGGCCACGGAAATCATGTTCTTCGGCGGCTTGTTCTGCGCCTATCTGATTTATCGCCGCTGGTATTTTCCCTCATTCGCCGCAGCCAGCAAATCCATGGACGCCGGCCTTGGCGCCACCAACACCGCCGTGCTCATCTGCAGCAGCTTGACTGTCGTACTCGCAGTCTGGGCCGCGCAGACCGCCCGCCGCACGCTGCTGATCGGCATGCTGATCCTTACCATGCTCTTCGGCCTCGCCTTCCTCGGCATCAAGGGCAAGGAGTATAAGGACAAATTCGAGGAGCATCACGTCCCCGGCGCTTCTTTCAGCTTCGACAATGTGCCCGTACCCGGACATCCCGGAGAATACGCCAACCCGCGCCACGCGCAAATCTTTTTCGCGCTTTACTTCGTCATGACCGGCATCCACGCGCTGCACATGATCATCGGCCTGGGCATTTTCACCTGGCTGCTGGTCCTTGCCTGGAAAGACCGCTTTACCCCGGAGTGGCATACTCCCGTTGAAATCGGCGGCCTCTACTGGCATTTCGTCGACATCATCTGGATCTATTTATTTCCCTTGCTCTATCTGATCGATCGCCACCCGTAGTTTTACTTGAGACTGGATCTGAGGAACGTTATGTCCGACCACGCAAAATCGTCGCCGCTAAAAATGTACTTCGGCATCTGGGCAACGCTTCTGATTCTCACGTTCGTCACCTACCGGGTCGCGTTCATCGATCTCGATCCCTTCAATGCCGCCGTTGCGCTCGCCATCGCCACAATCAAGGCGACGCTGGTCGCTCTCTTCTTCATGCACGTCTGGCATGCCAGCGAGAAGCTCACCAAGCTAGTCATCATCGGAGCTCTTTTTTTTCTAGCCCTGCTGCTGGGCCTAACCATGACCGACTACGCCAGCCGCCTCTGGAGCTAAAACGAATCATGTAGGGACAGCCGCCCCTTCGACAAGCTCAGGGCAGGCTCCCGGCTGTCCAGCCGCGCAAAGCGCGCCCCCGCCAGCACAAATTGAGCTGCGTCAAGCTCAATACCCCATTCATGTCCCCGCAATCTGCGGTATACTCGCGCCAATCAATCAATTTGCTCTGGATTTCGCTCCGATAAGCACGAGGTTTTTATGGCATTTTGCAATTCCTGTGGCACCACCATCACGCCGGGGGGACGCTTCTGCAACAAATGCGGCGCGCCCATTCTGGCTTCCACGCTTCCGCCCACTGGTGTCGGCGCGGTCCCGCCCACTCCCACAACCGTCCCTGTGCCTGCTCAAGCCGCTGCTCCGCAGGGAGGTGGTGCCCTCAAAATCATTCTGATTGCCGTCGGTGTCATCGTTCTTCTCGGTGCCATCAGCCTCGCGTCGCTCGCCTTCTTCGCGCTCCGCTACGCCCACCATGCGCATGTTCGCCAGGATGGCGACAACATGAAGGTGGACTCGCCTTTCGGCAGCGTTGAAACCAGCAAAGACCCCGCGGAAGCCGCCCGCAATCTCGGAGTGGATCTTTATCCGGGCGCGGAAGTTCAACAAAACGGTTCTACTTCAGCCAGTTTCGGCGGCGTTCACACGGCATCGCTCACAGCCGAAAGTTCAGACCCGGTCGACAAAGTTTGCGGCTTTTACAAGGCAAAGTTTCCCAACCCGGTCGTCACCACTTCTGATTCTGGCCGCTGCACTATCGTTTCCAACGACCGCCACAATATCGTCACCATCAATATCAAGGCGGAGGGCGATAAAACAAAACTGCAGATCAGCAACGTGACCCACAAGTAGAACACTTCTACTCCAACTACAATAACCAGCGGCATGCCAGACAGCTTTCGAGAACTCGCCCGCGCCGCAAAATCGGTTGTAGTAGACGCTCCCAGTCTGGCCGGCGCTCTCCGAAAGAACGTTCGCGGCGAAGTCCATTTCGACTCTAGCTCTCGCGCCCTCTACGCCACCGACGGCTCGAACTACCGGCAAGTCCCCATCGGAGTTGTTCTTCCCCGCGATGTCGAAGACGTGATCGCCGCCGTCGCGCTCTGCCGTGAGTTTGGCGCTCCGCTTCTCTGCCGTGGCGGCGGCACATCTCTTGCCGGCCAGTGCTGTAACGTCGCCGTAATTCTCGATTTTTCCAAATACATGGCGGGTATCCTGGAGATCGATCCCACCCGCCGCATCGCGCGCGTTCAACCCGGAGTGGTGCTCGACCACCTCCGCGCCGCCGCCGAAAAACACCATCTCACCTTCGGTCCCGATCCCGCCACGCATAACCGCTGCACCCTTGGAGGCATGATCGGCAACAACTCCTGCGGCGTGCACTCCATCATGGCGGGAAAGACCGATGACAACATCGAGGAACTCGATGTCCTCACCTACGATGGCCTTCGCCTGCGAGTCGGCCAGAATCTGATCGAGCCCTGGGAAGAAGCCTCACGTAGGGACAGCCGCCCTCGGCAGCCCAGCGGCCAGGAAGTATCGGGCCGCAGTGGCTCCAGCAGTGGCTCCCACCGCGCCACCCAACTCCACGCCACACTAAAGCAAATCGCCGCCACCTACGCCCCGCTCGTGCGCCAACGCTTCCCCAACATTCCGCGCCGCGTCTCCGGCTACAACCTCAACTACCTTCTTCCCGAAAATAATTTCCACGTCGCCCGCGCCCTCGTCGGCTCCGAAGGCACCTGCGTAACAATTCTCGAAGCAACCTGCCGCCTCGTCGAAAGCCCACCCGAACGCGTGCTGATCGTGCTCGGCTACGCGGACATATATCAATGCGCCGATCACGTGCCGGAAATCATGACGCATAAGCCAATCGGCCTCGAGGGCTTCGACGATATTCTGGTCGGCAACACCCGCTCGAAAGGGATCAACTCCGAAGGCCTCGCGCTCCTGCCCGATGGCCAAGGATGGCTCATGGTAGAGTTTGGCGCTTCAACGCTCAATGAAGCTGAATCGCAAGCTGCAGGCATGATGCAGGCGCTAGCCCGCGGACCATCTCCTCCAGACATGCGAGTTTTCCCCGATCGAAATCAAGCCAAACTGGTTTGGGAAGTTCGCGAATCCGCTCTAGGCGTAACTTCGCACGTGCATGGCGAAACCTTGAAGTGGGAAGGCTGGGAAGACTCCGCCGTCGCCCCGGAAAAACTCGGGGCCTATCTTCGCGACCTGCGCAAGCTGATGGCCAGCTATGGTTACTCCGGCTCGTTCTACGGCCACTTCGGCCACGGCTGCGTTCACACCCGCATCAACTTCGACCTGCAATCGAAAGATGGTATCGCAAAATTCCGTGAGTTCATGGAAGCAGCCGCCGACCTCGTCGTCGGCTATGGCGGCTCCATCTCCGGCGAACACGGCGACGGCCAGGCCCGCGCCGAACTGCTTCCGAAAATGTTTGGCCCCGAGCTCGTCCAGGCCTTCCGCGAATTTAAATCTGCGTGGGATCCCGATTGGAAGATGAATCCCGGAAAAGTGGTCGAGCCCTACAAGCTCGACGAAAACTTGCGCCTCGGCGCGAACTATTCTCCCTGGCAGCCACAGACAATTTTCAAATTTCCAACCGACCACGGCAGCCTCGCCCAAGCCACGCTCCGATGCGTCGGCGTGGGCAAATGCCGTCGCGAAGATGGCGGCCTGATGTGCCCCAGCTACCGCGCCACCCGCGAAGAAGAACACTCCACCCGCGGCCGCGCCCACCTGCTCTTTGAGATGACCCAGGGCCAGAACCAACAGGGTCAAAACAAAAATGATGGCCTTATTCGCGACGGCTGGCGCAGCGAAGAGGTAAAAGAATCCCTCGATCTTTGCCTCGCCTGCAAAGGCTGCAAAAGCGAATGCCCGGTCGGCGTGGACGTCGCAACTTACAAATCCGAATTCCTCTCCCACTACTACAACGGCCGCCTGCGCCCGCGCAGCGCCTACGCCTTCGGCCACATCGACCGCTGGGCACGTCTCGCCTCGCACGCCCCCAGCCTGGTTAATCTAGCCACGCAGCTCCCAATACTGCGAGACATCTCGAAACTCATCGCCGGAATCCCGCACCAGCGAACCATTCCGGCTTTCGCTCCCGAAACCTTTAAAGCCTGGTTCAAAAAAAGAGAATTCGAGAAACAGAGAGATGACTCCGCCGGAAACTCGGCGCAGGGCGGGCTCGGGAAGGGCACGACTTTAGTCGTGCCCTTGAACGCTGAAAATGCAGGGGCTTTAGCCCCAGAGGGAAAGCCCGTCCTCCTCTGGCCCGACACTTTCAATAACTACTTCCATCCCGCCACAGCCATAGCGGCAGTCGAAGTCCTCGAGGCCGCCGGCTTCCGTGTCATCATTCCCAAAGCCCACCTCTGCTGCGGACGCCCGCTCTACGACCACGGCATGCTCGACCGCGCGCAAAATTTACTGCTCCAAATCCTGAACGAACTCACACCCGAAATCGAAGCTGGCATCCCAGTCGTCGGCCTCGAACCCAGCTGTGTAGCCGTCTTTCGCGACGAATTGCTCAACTTATTTCCTGACGACAAACGAGCCCAGGCCCTATCCCGCCAGACTTTCCTGCTCAGCGAATTCCTGGAAACCTACGCCCCGAATTTCGCCCCGCGCCAACTAAATCGCAAAGCCATCCTCCACGGCCACTGCCACCAAAAATCTCTTATGAAGATGACTGCGGAAGAATCCATTCTCCGCCGCATCGGCATCGACTTCCAATCGCCCGCTCCCGGTTGCTGCGGCATGGCCGGCTCCTTCGGCTTCGAGCGCGACAAATACGATATCTCCATCGCCATCGGCGAACTCGAACTCCTCCCTGCCATCCGCCAAGCCCCCGCCGACTGGGCATGGCACTCCATCCAGAAGCCACTCCCGCAAGTCGCTGATTATAAATATATTAGCTTGGTTTTATAGTCACTGGCGAACCCTATCCCTCGCCAAATTCCCCCTGTTCTGAAACAATAGAACTCTCATTAGCTTTCTCTCTTATCCGGCAGGTTCGCCGCCATGCAAAACGAAACCCTAACCAGCGCGCCAGCCATCGGCAAAGTTCCCGTAGAAGCCCTGCCCACTCTGGTCGCGGCCAAGCCGCCCAGCGCCCCACTCTGCGGCTCCGTCCTGGTTCTGATTCAATTCGACGTCTGCGAAGAGATTCGCCTCGACGAACTCCGCCACATTCTGGGCGCGCGCACCGCCGATACCAGCTTCAAGCACCTTGCTCCCGGATACGTCCGCTTCCAGCGTCCCCCCGTCGAAGAAGCCCTCGAACCTCTGGTCCTCGAAAGCGGCGAGCGCCTGCAAGGCGACATCAAATACTTCGACTACGGCGTCATCAGCGTGGTCTTCGAGCTTCCATTCTCCGGCGATTGGGACAAACTCGTCCAACTCTCCAGCCGCTGGGTTTGGGACACCAATTTCGAGGCCCTCGCCACCCGCATCGTCAAAGAAAAGCTCGAGCGCGCCGCCGCCGCCATCGTCAAGCCCTACACGGCCGAGTGGCTCAAGGAAGACTATTTCATCTTCCACCTGCGCGAGATCGCCGGTTCGCCCACCGCCTCCGATCTCCTCGCCACCCACGGCGACGGCATCTCACAAGTGGTTCGCGGCGAGAACCAGCCACTCTCCGATGGCGAACGCCAGGAGATTCTCCAGTCGCGCATTTCCTACTATCCCAACGACCTCGCGGTCATCGGATGGAATGCCGCCTTCATCTACGACAGTCCCTCCGGCGCCGAAACCGCCATCCAGCTCCTGCAATACGCCAACTCGCAGCTGCTCGAGTTCCGCCACTACGACGACCTGCTCACCAAACAACTCGAAGTGGTGTACGACTTTCTCGATAGCGGAGGCCGCGGCCTCTGGTCGCGCTGGCGCACCGCCCGCGCCGCCTCCAAACTCCACACCGTCCTGCTCGACGTCAGCGAGCTCACCGAACGCGCCGACAACGCCATCAAATTCCTCAGCGACATGTTCTCCGCCCGTCTCTACAAACTCGCCGCCAACAAAGTCGGTGTCCCCGACTACAAAAACCTCGTCCAACAAAAACTCCAGACCGCCGAAGAGCTCTACCGCTTCATGGTCGATGAATTCAACCAATCCCGCGCCTTCGTGCTCGAACTAATGGTCGTCATCATTCTGATCATCGAGTTGATTTATTTCTTCCGCGGCAAACCCATCTAGGATTTCGCTCATGTAGGGACAGCCGCCCTCGGCTGTCCAACGATGAACTCACCCAATACGGATAAGGGAGAACCCCATCCCCGAAGTGTTCTTGAAGACCGGCGTCTTCAGCCGCGCCGTGCTGCCCGCCCGCGCCACCACTGCTCCCAACTAGAGAATGCGCCGGGAACGGCACAACTTCAATCGTGCCGCAAAAGCCCACACCCTCACCAAGCTGTCATCATGAAGGTTTCTGGCTTCTCATCGACGGCGCGAAACGCCAGAAGGAAGGATTTTCCACACCCACCCTGTGACATCCAACCTTGCGCCCACAAAAAAATCGCGCAATCCTAGTCGAGGCAGTGACGGTCGCGGGATTTCAAATCACGCCCTCCCAAGCCCTTTGTTATCAAGACTTTGGTATCTAAGATCTTTGCCATGAACCTTTTGCAGACCATTTTTGCGAAACCCGCGCTGCGCAGGACTTTCAGAGTCGGGCTGGGGGGAGGGGGGTACCCGAAAACACCAACTTCGCGGTCTCGGCGCCACCACCGGGAAAATTTATTTTCCAGGTGAATTCCACAGATCATCGCAATGCGGCAAGCCATAAATCGCCAGGCGAGCCCCTGATAGAATTCAGCATCCTCCGATGCCAGCAAGAGACATCAGCGAACCATGCGCGGCCTGACCGGCAAACGAGTCCTCATCACCGGAGGCGCCAGCGGAATCGGCGCCGCAACCGCCGCGCGTTTTCTCGAAGAAGGCGCGCGCGTCTGCATCCTCGACCGCGATGCCCAGGCCTGCGCCGCCATTCGCCAGCAACTGCCGGGAATTTCCGAGGCCATCATCGCCGACGTCACCGACCTGATGCAGGTGGAAGCCGCGCTGGCCGACGCCGTCCGCGTCATGGACGGAGTCGACGTGCTCATCAACAACGCCGGCATCAGCATCCGCCACAAATTCCTCGACATCACTCCCGAGGAATGGGACCAGGTGATCGCCGTCAATCTCACCGGCGTTTTTTACGTGGCGCAGACCGCCGCGCGCCACATGATGCAGCGTTTTAGGAAAGAAGCTGGCAGCGGAGTGATCCTGCAAACTGCATCGACGAACGGCATCATGGGCTATCCGTATTATGCGGATTACAATGCGACCAAAGCCGCCGTGATCGAACTCACGCGCTCCATGGCCCTGGAACTCGCGCCGAAGGTTCGCGTCTGCGCCGTCGCCCCCGGATACGTGCTCACGCCCATGCAGCGCGCCGAATACACCGATGCGATGCTCGACGAAGTGAACCAAAAGATTCCGCTCCGCCGCCACGCGAAACCAGAAGAGATCGCCGCACTGTTCGCCTATCTTGCCTCCGACGACGCAGCCTACGCCACTGGACATGTTTACACGCTCGACGGCGGCGAAATCGCCGGAGGATTAGCCAGTCGTTAGCAGCGAGGCGAAGTCTTTGGATTACCGCTGCGCAAGTCTCGACGCCAGCCGCGCCAGACGCACAACTCGATAAAGCGGAAATAAAGGTTTCGGAAGATGAACGACGTCCCACTCCCCCGGCCCAGGGGTAAACGTCAAACGCCACAGGAACCGCGCGCGATCGATTGGACGCTCGCGCAGCCGCATCATCAGCCGGAAATAAGGCAAAGTCTCAGGCTCATAAGAAACGCCCCGTGAAATTGACGAGGCAATCTGTTCGGCGAAGATGTGTGCTGACCGATCCGCAGCGATTGCATTCCGCATCGACAATGGAAGCTCGCAGGCGAAAAAGCGATCGATCAACAAAAGTGTGACGCCCAGAATCCGTTCGATTCCAAGCTCGCGCGCTTGCGATTGAACCTTATTCCAATTGACGGTTTCACGCTTCATGATTTGCGCAATGTCGCACAACCAGATCAGCTTTTCCCACGCGTGCTTCGCCGCGTGTAGCGACAGCACAATGAGCGAGTCTTCGACTGAAGGCGTTTTCATATTGCGACCGACTACCGTCACATTTACGCAGCGCTTGAACAAGCCCTCCATGTCGAAATCGACAGCATAGAATCGAGGCTGCAAGGCCCATTGCAGCTCCAGCAGGTTCTTCCCCGCCGCACTATCAAAAGTACATTCATATCCCGAAGCGAGATACGCAACCTCCGCATTCCGCGGAATTCGAGTTCGCGGAGTGAACCCGAGATCCCAAACTGCTTCCCTGATCCCTGCAGCATCTTCGGCGTGAACGAATAAATCAATGTCCCCGGATTGGCGCATCGCCAGGTCGCCGTAACAGATTTCCGAGAGGACAATGCCCTTGTAAGCGATCGCCTCAATTCCGCGCGCGTCCAAACAATCCAGTATGCGGATCAACTCCCTCGCGAGGAAAAGCGACTGGTGGACGTTCTGTTCATGAGAACGGTGCAGCGAGTTCAACACAACCCCAGGAACCATATCCTTATGCGGCGCTAACACCCGGTTCAGCAAGGAGGAAACTCCGTGTCGATCGGCAAGTGGAAGAAGAGAATTCCAATCGACCGGTTCTTGCGGAATGCGAAGCACCCCAGCACCGTTGCACTGCCGCAAACACACGGATAGGGCAGCCAACAGCAGATTCCATTCGCGAGTGCTGGCGGAGGTTTGCGCTATGCGATTCACCAATGAGAGGCAATCTTAGCAGGGGCAAAAAGCAGATCACAGATCCCAGTGAACGAGCCCCAGTCAGCTCGCAAAACTATCCGCTAGCACGCGAGGTCTCATCCGTACCTGACGCGACTGTCTTGAGAATAAGCTCAGACTGAAATAGGATTTTTTCGTTCCCAGATTGCTCTTTCGTAATCTCCTTTCGTGCTTGCGGGAGTGGCATACTGCAGCCACGATGCCGGAAAAGCCAGAATCGGGCACTCCACCAACTACCGAGATGAGCCTACCGGGCCGAGTTTCGCGGCCTTTTCGGGTCAAAGTACGAGGGTCTATTCTGGCACTCCTACGGCTTCCGAACCGCCGCATGGTGCGCGGTAAGCTGCATCAGATTTCTACAACCGGCGGCTTGTTGAATGTGGAGAAGCCACTCGATGAAAAGTTACGACTCGAATTGATCTTCCATCTGGGAGAGACCACCATCCGCGAAACAGTCGAGATGATGTTTCCCATGTGGGCCACGCAGGGATGGCTGCAGCCCTTCCGTTTCATCGACCTGCCTGAGCCCAACAGAAAAGTTCTCGACGAAAATCTTCGAGCGTTGATGCATCCCGCTGCGGAAACACGTTCAGGAGAGTCCCCTCTGACAGAAATGCAAAACGTCACCAAAGAGTTCTCGCATTAGAGCTCGCGCAGCCGCTGGGCCGCTAGTTCGGGAGTAATATCGCGCTGCGGCGTCCCCAGCAGTTCGAAGCCAACCATAAACTTTCGGACGCTTGCCGATCGCAGCAAGGGCGGAAAGAAATGCGCGTGTAAATGCCATTCCGGATGATCTTTCCCGTCCGTGGGTCGCTGATGAAAACCCATGGAATAGGGAAATGGAGTGTTGAACAACCGGTCGTAGGAAGCTGTAAGCTTTTTAACAACTTCAGCTAGCTGCACGATTTGGTCTCTATTCAGCACAGAAAGATCCGGCAGATGTTTGAGCGGCAGAATCATAGTCTCGAATGGCCATACTGCCCAGAAAGGCACGAGAACAATAAACCCCTCGTTCTCAAATACCACGCGTCCGCCCAAGGATTTTTCCGTGTTGGCATACTCGCAGAGCAGGCATTTGTGCTGCGATTCCAAGTGATTGCGCAGGGAGTATTGCTCTTTAGCCGGCTCATTCGGCAGAGAGCTGGTTCCCCAAATTTGGCAGTGCGGATGAGGGTTGCTGGCGCCCATCATCGCGCCTCGATTCTCGAAAATCTGCACATAATTGATGGAGTCACGCGTTCCGAGATCGACGAATTGTGCGCGCCACATTTCAATCACCGCAACGATTTCTACCGCAGTCATTCCCGAAAAACTTAGGTCGTGCCGCGGCGAGAAGCAACCAACGCGGCAGATTCCGCGCTCGGGCTCGGATACGATCAGTCGCTTCTTAGCGATATCTGTCTCAACTGGAATGATGTCTTTTTCAAGCGGCTCAGGCCGGATTGCAGGATAGTCATTGTCAAAAACAAAAGTGGACGAGTAAGTCGGATTACGCTCACCCTTGGCGCGAGTGTTTCCAGGGCAAAGATAACAAGAGGGGTCGTAAGGCGGCTCGTGGTGTTCATGCGAATCCTCTACGGCCCCCTGCCAGGGCCGCTCTGTGCGATGGGGAGAAACCAGGACCCATTCACCAGTGAGCATATTAAGACGCCGATGAGAAGAGTCTGCGAGAGGCAGCATAGTCAGGCCAACGCTTAAACCTTATAGCATTCGGGCAGGATTGGTTCTATGAAATTGCCGGGCCAGCGCCATTTGCGGCGTTGGTGATGTAAATCGTCGGACGAATCTGAGTTGCATGCTGATAATCATCGGCGATTTGATCGGCAAATTTCTCCGCTGTTTCTTTTGCAACCACATTGATGGTGCAGCCGCCGAATCCGCCGCCCGTCATTCTAGAACCGTAGTTCCCCGGGATCTTACCAGCAAGTTCGACCATGATATCGAGTTCCGGGCAACTCACTTCAAAATCATTTTTGAGGCTGTGATGCGACGCATACATTAACTGGCCGAATGCGCTTAGATCGCCTGATTCGAGTGCATCTGCCGCGGCGAGGACTCGCGCGTTTTCTGTGACAATATGGCGACTGCGGCGGAATAATACATCGTTGAGTCCACTGCGGTGCCGCAGCAGGTCGCCTTCAGTTACGTCACGCAAAGCTTTGACCGCCGGACGATGTTGTGCGAAATATTCCACGGCGGCCTCGCATTCGGCACGACGAAGGTTGTACTCGCCGGTCGCGATCGAATGCTTCACCATGGTGTTGCAGATCACAAGGCTCGCGTCTTTGGGAATTGGAATGAAACGAACATGGAGCGAGCGGCAGTCGAGCAGGAGCGCTTTCCCAGCGCGACCATACAATGACGCGAACTGATCCATGATGCCGCAGCGCGAGCCCACGAATTCATTCTCCGCGCGCTGGCACAGCTTTGCGATTGCGGTTTGCTCCATGGCCTGCCCCAACACTGCGAGCAGGGCCAAAGCTGTGGCCACTTCCAGCGCGGCAGAGGAACTAAGACCTGCACCGATGGGAACGCGGCCGTCAACCAGCAGATTGACACCACGGAGCGCGCAACCAGCCCGCTCCAACTGGAGCAGAACACCCCGAACGTAATCTGTCCAGTTGTGTAACGGCCGCGGCTCTGCTTCACGAAGGGCAAATTCCGCGGCATTCGGCTCCTGCAATGATTGAATCGAAAGCTTGTTGGTGGCGGTCGGCGCATAGGCCACGCTGGTGTCGAACTCAATGGCGACAGGCATCACATATCCGTCGTTGTAGTCGGTGTGCTCGCCGATTAAATTCACCCGGCCTGGAGCTCTAAAAATATTGCATTCACCCCCGAATCGCTTTCCGAACTCAGTCTTCAATTTCATTCGATGAATACTAATCCTAGGGGCCGGGAACAGCACCGACAATATCGGCAAGAACGCAGTATATAGCCTGGTTTTTGAGGAAAAAACTCTTAACGTCTAGAGATCAGGCTGCATCCGCAATGAAATTCCGCAGGACTCTTCCGTTTAGCGCAATCCTGTATTAAACTCTGAGCGCTAGCGAAAGAAATCGCAATCAATACAAACATGCTTCACAACAAAACGAAATATCGACCCGAGACTTCTTATGCATAAGATTGCATTCTCTTCCGCTCTTGTTTTTTTTCTGGTTGCGGCGGCTTCTCCTGCTTCCGTCGAACAGGATTGGACCAATTACGTGCGCATCGGCGCGTACGGGCTTAAAGGAAATGACGCGGACAAGATTGTTGCCGACGCTCAGAAGACAGATGTATTTGGCATCGAGGTCGATAACGACATAGAAGGACGCTACGAAAGCTTTGTCGATCCGACGTCCAAGCTACGAGCGATTCGTGCCGTGGCGGAAAAGGCACACTCGGTAGGTAATTATGCTTTCGTTTACATTGCGGGAACCGAATGCATCACGGCCCACGGCGATAAGGTTGCTCACACGCTGGCAAAGGATCATCCCGATTGGCTGCAGCGCAAGATCACGGGCGAGCCCGCGATCTTCGGCGGTGGAAAGGCATTTTGGATTGCTCCGGGCGACGAAGATGTTTGGGTCAGTCCTTATGCTCCCGAGTGGCGAAAGACTTACATGGAGCACATCCGGCAAATTGCCGGAACTGGAATCGATGGAATCTATGTCGATATTCCGTACTGGATGACACACTTCGATGGCTGGGAAGATACCTGGGCCAGCTTTGACGACTACACGGTTGCCGCTTTCAAGAAACAGATTGGATTGGACGCGAAAAAAGATTTAAAACTCGGAGATTTTTCCGATCCGAATTTTCGCAAGTGGGTCGATTTTCGTATTCAGACGATTACTGAGTTTATGCGAGAGATCGACCAGAACGCGAAAGCGGTGAATCCGAGGATCAAAACGATCCCAGAAATTTATCCTGGCATCGAGTCCGAATCGGTGCGGGTGGGAGCCGACGTCTACAGCCTTTATTCAGTGGTCGACGCGATCGCGCACGAATACGAATTTGGCAGCGGGGATCACATGGCGTCCGCCCGCACTCCGCTGAATTGGTTTTACTATCAGGTGGGTATGCACACATTCCGGGCCTTCGCCCAAGGGAAGGCGACGTGGATCCTGAACTACTCTTGGGATGGAGATAAGGTGGTCGACAAACGCGAGGCTATGAAGAATCTGGCGATGTCACAACTTATGGCAGGAGCGAATTTTTGGGATGCGCCCGGACATTCCATGGCGGGTTCGAACGATTCGACCACCCGGAAGGAGATTTTCTCCTGGATCAAGCAGAACGAGAAGACCTTTTACTTGCCGCGTACGCCGATTCATCCGATCGGAGTGTATTTCTCGCCGGAGACGAGGAACTATTATTCAGCGGATTTCATCGGCTCGTATCGCGGGGTTCTACTGCTTTTGATGCAGTCGCATCGGGAATTCCAGATCGTCACACCGCGAACCCTGCATGAGTTTCACGGTGAAGCTCTTGTATTGCCGGATGTTCGTGTCTTAAGTGAGGATGAACGCGCATGGTTGGAACAGTACGCCAGCACGGGTAAAAAGCTGATCATCACTGGAAACAATCCACTCCAATCCGGCAGTCGGGAAAATGTCAGAACATTTCCGGATTGCCCTGGAAAGGCCTACATCGCGTCATTGGAGGCAGACTTTGACCGGGCGGCTCCGCAGATGCAACAGGCATTTCTCGACAGTCTTCCGCCCAGTGAAGGCATTGAAGTTTCGGCGTCGACCAAAGTAGCCTCCTCGATTGCAAGCGTGAGCGGCGGGACACACGTCTTTCTAGCGAACTTCGCGGGGCTCGTCGGCGGCAAGAATCCCATTCAAACCCCGCAGACTGTTACCATCCGCGTGCCGGAGGGGCAGGGGACGGGCCGTTCGGCCTATTTTCTGCCATTTCTCGGTAACGTTCAGCGGATAGAAGGGGTCTCGAACCAGGGAGAAGTCACTTTCACGCTGCCGCCTATCTCCAAGGGCGCTGTCTTCTGGTTGCAAAACAATTAACTTTGCAAAGACATATTGAACGATGAGAGGGGAATGGGTGATGGACGCGGCACGACATTCCTCTTGACAAGCAAGGCCCTCAGCCAGTAAAAGGTTGGTTTCGTAAGAAATCGTAACAATTCGCAAGCATAGTCGCCAGCGAGTGCGGTACCAACAATTGCGAATGGAGGATTTCATGCGGCTCACCCGGCTGGCCTGGTTCTGGATTCTACAGATCGCCCTGCTTGCAGTCTGTTCAAACTTCCTGGTTGCACAAGGCAACTATCACGCACAACTGCGCGGGGTGGTCTCCGATGCGAGCGGTGCGGTCGTGCCGAATGCGACGGTCACCATTCGCGATGTGGGCACTAACATTGCCCGGTCATCGGTGACGGATGACAAGGGCGCTTATTTTTTCACCGGGCTTCGGCCTTCAACTTATGCCGTAAAGGCGGAGGCGAAAGGCTTTCGGCCGCTCGAACGTACCGGCGTGGTTCTGGCGGTGGACCAGGAATCGTCTTTGAATTTCAAGATGGATCTGGCCGGCGTATCGTCGTCGGTTGAGGTTACAACCACCGCGCCGCTGCTCGATACCGGCGACGCGACCCTAGGTACTGATGTGACCGGGGAGTATGTGAAGGAACTCCCGCTGGTGAACCGCGATTTCTTCGGGCTGACCTTTCTGGCTGGCGGTGTGACCGAAGCGGCGGGGTCGGGCACGCAGGATAACTATCCCTCCGGGACGAACTTCGTTTCCAACGGGCAGCGCAATGCAACCGCTGAAGTACGAATTGACGGGGCCTTGATCAGCGCACCGGAACAGGGCGAGGGCGGGAACAGCAACGTCTACTACGAGCCGCTGGTGGAGGGCGTGCAGGAATTCAAGGTTCAGAACAACAGCTTTTCCGCGGAGTTTGGCAACAACGGCGGCACCGTCGTCAATATGGTTCTGAAGAGCGGGACCAATGCTTTCCACGGCAGCGGCTGGTATTTTCTTCAACGGTCGCAGCTGGACGCGCGCGATTTCTTCAATCCGGCTCCCAACCCAAAGCCCGACAGCAAGCGCGACCAGGCCGGGTTCACCATAGGCGGTCCAATTCGAAAGAACCGGACATTTTTCTTCGCGGATTTTGAGAAAGTTCGCAACGACAGCGCATTTAGCGCACTGGCCACCGTTCCGACCGCGGCCGAGCGCGTGGGCAATTTCTCTGCGACGTCCACAAACATCTATGACCCGACGCTGCCTTTGACTGCGTGCGCCAGCGGCCTATGCCGGCCACAGGCGGAATCTAACGGCACTCCGAACGTCATTCCGGCAAACGAAATCGATCCTATCGGGAAAGCGATTCTCGCTCTTTATCCGCAACCCAACCTGGCCGGGGAATTTAACAACTACATTTTCGGGGGGACGGCACAAGCACCGGATTATCAGTTCGACATAAAAATTGACCATCAGATTAACGACAAGAGCCACATTAGCGGACGCTACAGCCGGGAATCGTCGAATTACCACACCCCCACGATCTTCGGAGATGGCTTCGACAACAACGGCTCCGGGGATGGAATTGCCGGCAGCCCAACATTGGCGCAGAACGGCTCGATCGAATATTCCCGCAGCTTGAACTCGCGCATCGTGTGGACGACCCACTTTGCCATTGACCGGGTGCACGAAAAGGCCACGTCGGGCATTCCGTCGATTTCCAGTTTCAACGCGACGTTGCCGGCCGGGGTTCAGTTATCGCCAATTTTTCAGCAGGCCAACGGATTGGACCGAATGCCCGCGATCTACATGTCTTCGGGCGGCCAGACTGCGCCATGGACGGACCTTTACGATCAATGCTGCGTCGACACGACGTTTGCCCACACGCTCTACAGTTATTCCACTCAGTTTGTGGTTTCCAAAGGCTCGCACCTGATGAAATTTGGCGGAGAGCAAAGGCTTTTCTACAACAACTTCTTTCAGCCTTCGGACCCAACTGGAACGTTAAACTTTACCGACTACATCACTTCGCCGACTCCCAACAGCGATGTGGATGCAAACGGTAATGCCACAGGGAATCCCTTTGCCAGTACGCTCTTTGGATATGCCGACAATGTGAATCCTTATCCCTCCGAGCCAACATCGTTGCAGGTCTTGCCCTCGGTGGCGAACAAGTCGATCGAGACCGGCTTCTATTTTCAGGACGATTGGAAGGTCAACGCCAAGCTGACGATCAATCTTGGGCTGCGCTATGAATGGAGCACTCCTTACGACGAACGCTACAACCGCATCCAGTTCAGCAATTTCACCGCGCCTACCGGAGTGACTCTCGATTTAAGCGCGGCGCAGGCTGCTCTGGCATCCGTGGGGTTGAATTATCCTGCTTCCGAGCAACTGATCGGCACCACGGAGTTTCCGACTTCGAGCATGAGGCATGTTCCTGTATATCGCAATGATGTTGGTCCGCGGTTTGGTTTTGCCTATTCCCCCGATTCGAAGATGGTGGTACGGGGCGGCGCAGGCATTTATTTTGGAATGAGCCCGGCGACAAACTTTCAGTATCCGGGAACAGCCTTCAGCAAAACCGCCCCCATCTTATTCACCGATAACAATTTTTCGTCGCAGTATGCCACGCTGGAAAATCCCTTCCCCAGCGGGTTCACTGGCCCGCAAGACAAACAATACGGCCAGTTCGCCGATTGGGGATACGGGAACAACAACGATCTGGGCACAACTGCCGCGCGCGATGCCGACCTATATCAGTGGAATGTAGGTGTTCAGCGCGAGTTGCCCAGTCAGATCGTTCTAGGCGTCGACTACTCCGCGAACCGCAGCACGCATCTGCCCTGGTCTGGAACTAATAATCGAGATTTCATTTCATCGGCGTTGCTTGCGAAGATTTCGGCGGCCGTTACTCCGACCGATCCAACCTGTCAGGCGGACAGTTGCGTAAGTAATTTTCTTCAGAATCCGGTGAACAACCCCTTCTTGCCAATGTTCAGCCCGGGATGCGCATCGACTCCCACTTCGCCCTGCTTCAACGAGCCCAATTCGCAATACAGCACCTCGCAAATTCCGCTGGGGTATTTGCTGAATCCCTACCCGCAGTTCACCGGAGACTTTGAAGGTCTCATGCTGGAGGAGGCTTCATCCTGGTACAACTCGATGCAGGTTCGCTTTCAGAAACGGACCACGCATCACGTTAGTTTTGAAGGCAACTATACGATCTCAAAATTGACGGACAATTCCTCAGCGGGAAGAAATAACTGGGTCGGATCGCTGGCGAACGGGCTGCCGCAACAGCTTGATCGTTTAAACCTAGAGCACAGCATCAGCGCCAATGACGCCCCGCAGCGCCTGGCTGCGGCGGTGGTCGTGACTTTGCCCGTGGGCCGCAACGAATGGATTGGCGGCGGCATGAACCGAGGGCTCGATGCCGTCGTAGGCGGATGGTCGCTGGCCACGCTGGTTACGGAACAATCAGGGCAGCCAATTTCGATCGGGATGAGCAATCCCCGGCTGGCGAACGGGAGCCAGCGGCCCAATGTGGTTTGCGGCCAGCTCAGGACGGGACTCAGCATGAAGGATGTCGCCACGAATTGGGAGGCGAACGCAAATGCGGAAGGAAACGGGAGCGCGCCAGTTGCATCTTTCATCAACCCGAACTGCTTCGCCGATCCTGGCGATCAGAACCCTGGCAATGCTCCGCGATACTTTCCTGGCTTACGCGTGAATGGGATTCACAATTTCGATATGAATTTGTACAAGTCATTCGTTCCGAAGGAAGGGATGACGATCGATCTGAGAGCTGAGGCGTTCAATATCTTCAATCATCCTCGTTTTGCGCAACCGGATACGGCACTCGGAGATGCGGCTTTCGGCACGATCTCATCCGATGCGAATGGATACCTGCCGCGTTACTTCCAGTTCGGATTGAGATTTGAGTTCTAGAATGCTGCACGCAGGTGTGTGCGTTGAGACCAATTGAAAAGCGCATTGTGCCTGGGCATTTTTCGATCTTCTCAATAATTCTCTTACATAATTCTTTCGTGAGTATACCCGGCTGTCGACAGTGCAGTGAGTAGTTCGTCGATGTGGGCGGGCCCTCGGGTTTCCATAGTGATATCGATGGCAGTGTCGCCGAGATTTACGCCGTGATAGGCGCGGTCGTAGGCAGTTTCCACAATGTTGGCGCGGAGCTCGGCAAGAATTCCCGTAAGCCGGTGCAAGGCCCCTGGATAGTCCGGTAGATGCACGCGCAGGCGAACCAGCCTACCATCTTTCACCAGTCCGCGCTCGATGATGCGCGAAAGCAGCGTGACGTCGATGTTGCCTCCGCACACCAGCACCGCGACCCGATTTCCCTTCAGCGGCAGCTTGTGATTGAGCACGGCGGCGATAGAGGCTGCTCCCGCGCCTTCCGCCAGCGTTTTTTCGCGCTCAAGAAGGAGAAGAATCGCATTTGCGATTTCTTCTTCTTCGACCGTAACAATGTCGTCCACATATTTTTGAACTAAGGGGAAAGTCTTTTCTCCGGCCTGCCGCACCGCAATTCCATCAGCAATTGTGGTAGCGGATTTAAGAGTTACGCGCTTCCCTTGCTCGACCGCGGCTTTCATGGAAGGTAGCTTGGCCGGTTGAACTCCAAAAACTCGAATCGACGGATTCAATTCCTTGACCGCACAGGCAATGCCGCCGATCAAACCTCCGCCTCCGATGGGCGCAACGATCGCTTCAATATCAGGTTGCTGTTCCAGAATTTCCAACCCGAGGGTTCCCTGCCCGGCAATCACTGCATCGTCGTCGAACGCGTGAATCAGCGTAAGGTGATTCTTTTTGCTTTGTTCGACCGCTTTCTCGTAAGCCTCATCGTAGTTGGTGCCGTGCAGCACGACTTCGGCTCCGTACGCACGAGTCGCAGAAACCTTGGTCAACGGAGTTGGCAGGGGCATATAGATGATGGTTCGAATGCCGTGCCTGCCCGCATGATACGCGACTCCCTGCGCATGGTTTCCAGCCGATGCTGCAATCACTCCCTGACTGCGCTCTTCAGCAGTAAGTGTGAGCAATTTGTTCAGGGCGCCGCGCTCTTTGAAGGCGCCGGTACGCTGGCGATTATCGAGTTTAAGGAAAATATCGTTGCCCGTGAGCGCGGAAAAGGCTTCCGAGTAGGTACACGGAGAAATGCGAATGGCTTCGCGTATCCGGCCCATTGCGGTTTGAATATCGCGGATTCCGATCATAGCGGTCGAGCGGCCAGCTTACACTTGGGATCGCTACTGGTCACGATACAGGGAGGACTTGAGCAGCGGGAATCGTTGCAGCGTGGTGGATGAAAGCAGTCCTGAGATAAGTATCCACAGCAACGGCAGCTTTGCGGCCTTCGGATATGGCCCACACCACCAGCGATTGGCCTCGCCGCATGTCGCCCGCAGCGAAAACTCCCAGTACCGAGGACATGTAGTTTTGATCGGTAGCCACATTGCCGCGAGGATCAAGGGAGACGCCAAATTGTTCCAGCATCCCACTGCGGACCGGACCCAAAAAACCCATCGCGATTAGCACTAAATCTGCTTCGATGGTGAAATCGCTGCCGGAAATCGGCTCGAACTTCGGCGGGGGACCGACGCGCGCTGCGTGCAGGCGCTTTACGCTTCCTGCCTCGCCGCTGAATTTTACGGTGGCGATGCTCCAGTCGCGAATGCCACCTTCCTCGTGCGCCGCTTCCGTGCGCAGTTGCATTGGCCACAAGGGCCAAGGGGTTTGGGGCGATCGCTCATCCGGGGGCTTGGGCATGATCTCAAATTGGTGCACGGAGAGCGGCTTCTGCCGATGGCAGGTTCCAAGGCAATCCGCTCCGGTATCGCCGCCTCCGATGATGACGACTCGTTTGCCCGTAGCCAGAATTTCAGAATCGGGTTCGACTGTGTCTCCGAGGCAGCGGCGGTTCTGCTGCGGCAGGTACTCCATGGCAAAATGAATTCCCTTTAACTCGCGTCCCGGAACTTTGAGATCGCGCGGATGTTCAGCACCACCCGCGAGTAAGATGGCGTCGAAATCGCGGCGGAGATCTTGCACGGGAACATTTCTTCCGACCTCTGCAGAGGTTACAAACTTCACCCCTTCGGCAGACATCTGTTCCAGACGGCGGTCGATGATTTGTTTCTCGAGCTTGAATTCCGGGATGCCGTAACGCAATAATCCGCCGATACGATCTGATTTTTCGTATACGACGACACCATGACCGATGCGACATAGTTGCTGAGCCGCCGCCAGACCCGCCGGGCCGGAGCCTACAATTGCCACCTTCTTTCCAGTGCGGCGTCTCGGCGGCTCGGGGCGGATCCAACCTTCGTTAAATCCGCGTTCGACGATACTCTTTTCGTTTTGCTTGATCGTGACCGCGGGCTGATTGATGCCTAGCACGCAAGACGCTTCACAAGGCGCGGGGCAAATGCGGCCGGTGAATTCCGGAAAGTTATTGGTCGCATGCAACCGCCTCAATGCATCCTTCCACTGCCCTCGGTACACCAGATCGTTCCAGTCGGGAATGAGGTTATTCACGGGACACCCGGTCTGGCAGAACGGCACGCCGCAATCCATGCAGCGTGCGCCTTGTTTCTTTAAAGTTTCTTCGGGAAGGTCGAGATAAATTTCGAACCAGTCATTCACACGCTGGGTTACGGGACGGCGAGGAGCATGCTCGCGGGAGTACTCCAGAAATCCGGTTGTCTTACCCATTCTGTGCTCCCGCCTGTTGCACCTGCCCGGCAAGTCCCAGTGCCACCAAGGGCTGGGTCAAACCATCAAGCTGGCGCCTGCGGCTCACTCCCAGCACGCGCTTGAATTCATGCGGGAAAACTTTGATGAAGCGAGGCAACGCCTCCTGCCAATTTTCCAGGATCCATTTTGCACGGCGGCTTCCAGTCAATTTCATATGGCGGGTGACGAGATTCTTGACGATCTCCGCGTCGGGAGAATCTGACAGAGGTTCGACATCGACGGAGCCGAGGTTGCATCGCTGTTCCGTAAAGTTGCCACGTTCGTCGAACACATAGGCGATTCCGCCACTCATGCCAGCAGCGAAATTTCTTCCACACTGCCCGAGAACCAGCACTAAGCCTTTGGTCATGTACTCGCAACCGTGATCACCAACGCCTTCCACTACGGCTGTTGCGCCGGAGTTGCGTACCGCAAAACGTTCCCCGGCTACGCCGTTGAAGAATGCTTCTCCGCTGGTCGCCCCGTAGAGTGCGACATTTCCAATCAGAATGTTTTCCTCGGGAGCAAATCTCGAAGTGCGCGGCGGATAAACGACAAGGCGCCCACCAGACATGCCCTTGCCGACATAATCGTTGGCTTCTCCCTCAAGTGTGAGCGTGACCCCATTCGCCAGAAATGCACCCAGGCTCTGACCTGCCGCTCCGCTCAAGCGAATTTGAATAGTGTCGTCAGGCAATCCCGCGGAGCCGTATTTGCGGGCGATCTCTCCGCTGAGCATTGTACCCACAGCACGATGGATGTTGCGCACCGGCAGATTAATTTCAATAGGGACCAGCGTGTCGATGGCTGCCCTACACGCGTCAATGATCGTGTGATCGAGCGCATCCTGCAAGCCGTGATCCTGCGCCTGCACGCAGCGGCGTGCGACGCGCGACGGAAGTGGAGGGCTATAAAGAATTGCTGAAAGGTCGATGCCCCGGGCCTTCCAGTGATCGACGGCGGGTGCAACGTCCAGCATGTCGACACGTCCGACCATTTCGTCGAAACTGCGGAATCCCAACTCCGCCATATACTGGCGCACCTGCTCGGCAAGAAAGAAAAAGAAATTGATTACATGCTCGGGTTGTCCCTGGAACTGCTTGCGCAGCGCGGGATCCTGGGTGGCGATACCGACCGAGCAAGTATTGAGATGGCACTTACGCATCATGACGCAACCCATCGCAATCAAAGGAGTGGTCGCAAAGCCGAACTCTTCCGCCCCGAGCAATGTCGCGACCACAACATCACGGCCGGTCTGCAACTTGCCGTCGGTTTGCACGCGTATGCGGCTGCGAAGATCGTTTAGCAAGAGCACTTGCTGGGTCTCAGCCAGACCTAACTCCCAAGGAACGCCAGCGTGCTTGATGGAGCTTAGCGGCGAAGCCCCTGTCCCTCCGCTGTCGCCGCTGATAAGGACGACATCGGCATGAGCCTTCGCCACGCCCGCAGCCACGGTTCCGACCCCCGCTTCCGCCACGAGCTTCACGGAAATGCGAGCCTGCGGGTTCACGTTTTTCAGGTCGTAGATGAGTTGAGCGAGATCTTCAATGGAATAAATATCGTGATGCGGCGGAGGAGAGATCAGTCCGACCCCTGCGATGGAGTGCCGCAGTCGCGCAATGACTTCGTCGACTTTGTGGCCGGGAAGTTGGCCGCCCTCCCCAGGCTTGGCGCCTTGCGCCATCTTGATCTGCAACTCGTCCGAGTTCACCAGATAATTTGCGGTTACGCCGAAACGCGCCGAAGCCACCTGCTTAACCGCGCTGCGCCGCAGATCCCCGTTTGCATCCGGCGTGAAGCGCTCTTCGTCTTCTCCGCCTTCGCCAGTGTTCGACTTGCCTCCGATGCGGTTCATGGCGAGGGCGAGGGTTTCATGCGCCTCTTTGCTGATCGAACCGAATGACATCGCGCCGGTGTTAAAACGCTTCACAATTTCTTTTGCGGATTCAACGTCTTCGATGAGAACAGCCTTGTCGCTCTTCCTGAACTTCATCAAGCCGCGCAGGGTACATAGATTCGTGTTCTGCTGGTCGATCAACTGGCTGTATTCCTGGAAGGTCTGAAAGCTTTCCTGCCGCACCGCGTGCTGTAGTTTACTGATGGTGAGGGGATTCAGCAGGTGATACTCGCCATCGGTTCGCTGGTGATAATTGCCGCCAACGGTCAGCTCGGTTTCGAACTCAGTGACCGGATGCAGGGAATGCTCATGTTTGATTTGAGCTTCGCGGGCGAGAACGTCTAGGCCAAGACCTTCCAGACGGGAAGTTGTGCCTGAAAAATAGCTTTCCACCAGATCCTTATTAAGTCCGATCGCCTCGAAGACCTGCGCTCCCTGGTAGCTTTGCAGGGTAGAGATGCCCATCTTCGCGAAAGTCTTCAGCAACCCTTTTTTTACGGACTTCATGAAATTCTTGACGCCGACTTCCGGCGTGATGCCATCTGCCAACTCGCCGCGCCATGCCAGATTTTCAATGGTCTCCATGGCGAGATACGGGTTGATCGCACTGGCTCCATATCCGCTAAGCAGGGCAAAATGCATTACCTCGCGCGGCTCTCCAGATTCGGTGATGAGCGCAACCTGAGTGCGCGTTTCTTCCCGGACCAGCAGGTTGTGCACCGCGGCAAGCGCCAGGAGACATGGGATGGGGGCGTAGTCTTTATCGACACCGCGATCGGAAAGAATCAGCAAACTATATCCCGCTCTCACCGACAACGACGCTCGCTGGCGCAGTTCATCAAGCGCGCGCTTCAGTCCGGCTTCTCCCTCGCTTGCGCGGAAGAGCGCGGGCAGCGTGGTAGCAAGCAGATCTCCAGCCGACACGCGACGCAACTTTTCCAACTCGCGATTGGTCAGCAGGGGGTGCTCCAGCTTCAACATGTGGCAATTCTCCGGGCCTGCCTGGAGAATGTTGCGCTCGCTGCCAATGTAGCTGATGAGCGACATCACCATTTCTTCGCGAATGGAATCGATTGGCGGATTCGTCACTTGTGCGAACAATTGTTTGAAGTAATTGAATAGTGGCTGAGGACGATCCGAGAGACATGCCAGGGGCGTGTCGGTCCCCATCGAGCCAATCGGCTCTTCCCCGAGTGAAGCCATAGGACCGAGGATCATCTTCAAATCTTCATCGGTGTAACCGAAGGCACGCTGGCGCCGAAGCAGGGTCTCCGGGTTGGGAGGATGCGTTCGCGCAGGCTCCGGCAACTGGCTCATGATAATCTGGTGCTCCTTGAGCCATTCGGAATAGGGCTGCCGCGAGGCCAGAGCACGCTTAATTTCTTTATCCGAAACGATGCGGCCCTCGACCGTGTCAACTAAAAACATTTTTCCCGGCTGAAGGCGGCCCTTCAGCTTTACTTTGTCCGGCGGAACATCGAGCACTCCGGCTTCGGAGGCCATAATTACGACATCGTCGTGAGTGACCAGATATCTTCCGGGACGCAGACCATTGCGGTCGAGCGTGGCCCCGATGACGCGGCCGTCGGTGAATGCTACCGCAGCCGGACCATCCCAGGGCTCCATGAGGCAGGCGTGATATTCGTAAAAAGCGCGCTTCTCCGGCTTCATGTGCGGGTTTCCGGCCCAAGCTTCTGGAATCAGCATCGCCATGGCATGAGGCAGGCTGCGACCGGCCTGTAACAGAAGCTCTAAAGCATTATCAAAATTGGCGGAGTCGCTGCCTTCCGGGTCGATGATGGGGAACAATTTCTTGAGATCATCGCCAAAGAGAGGTGAAGCCAGTAACGACTGCCGCGCATGCATCCAATTGACATTACCGCGGACGGTATTGATTTCTCCATTGTGCGCAATGTAACGATACGGATGGGCGCGTTGCCAGCTGGGGAAAGTATTAGTAGAAAAACGCTGGTGCACCAGACAAAGCGCGCTGGCTACATCGGGATCGGAAAGCTCGCGATAAAAATTGGTGAGCTGAGAAGCCAGCAGCAATCCCTTGTAGACCACGGTCCGACAGGAAAGCGAAGGAATATAAAACGTCGCGGCGTCCTCAATGTCGGAGGTGCGCATTTCGTTTTCCGCGCGCTTGCGAACGACATATAACTTGCGCTCGAAGGCGTCTTCGTCGAAACCCGCGCTGCGGCCAATAAAAATCTGTTGGATGTAGGGCTGTGACGCTCTAGCCACACGACCTGTAGCCGAAGCATAGACGGGCATGTCTCTCCAGCCGAGAAGTGACAGTCCCTCCTCGCGAACGATTCGCTCGAGAATTCCTTCGCATTGCAGCCGTGCGTGCTTCTCCACCGGCAGGAACGTCATGCCAACGCCGTAGGCGCCTGGCGCGGGTAGATCGAATCCCAGTTTCGCGCACTCGCGCGCGTAGAATTTGTGCGGAATCTGAATGAGAATGCCGGCCCCATCGCCGGTCTCGGCGTCGCAACCACAAGCGCCACGGTGCGCCAGGTTCAGCAACACCTGGATTCCGTCGCGGACAATGGCATGACTTTTTTCCCCGCGGACGCTGGCCACAAAACCGATCCCGCAGGCATCATGCTCCTGCGCAGGGTCGTATAGACCTTGCGCAGACGGGACTCCATTGACACCGGTTAAGCGGGACATCGCGGTCTCCCAGGATTTGCTTGCAGCAGCACTAGCTGTTCGGGACACAAGTTAAGAGCTGCGGGCGCAGCCCACACTCCGCCGAGCTAATCCGTAACCTATTTGATAAGCCTTCGGAAGGAGCAAGTACAACTCACAATTTCGATGCGGTGGATGCAAATTTCGCGGGGCTCGGGACGTTCAATGGGCGGGGGTGGGGGGTCGCATGCTAATCAGAAAGGAAAATTATCAGGAAAGCAGCTACCACAGTATGCGGCATATCCATTTTCGAGGCCGCAATGTGCGGCCTCGAATAATAAAAGGGGCCAGCGATATTCGCCTCTCCAAGCCAAACCTAAGCCATGACTTCAGCCGGCTCCGCCGTCGCGACTTCTTCCTCGCTCTCAATTCGCTTGTGGGTCTTCGCCACCAGCATGTAAATCGATGGCACGACAAACAGCGTGAATATAGTGCCGATAATCATGCCGCTAACCAGCATGATGCCAATACTGTTTCTCGCACCCGCGCCGGGGCCTTTGGCAAGGACAAGCGGGAAATGGCCGCAAACGGTGGCCGCCGTGGTCATCAGGATGGGACGCAACCGCGTGCCAGCAGCGCCGATAATCGCCTCGAGTTTGCTCATGCCGCTTTCCTGCAATTGGTTGGCAAACTCGACAATCAGAATTCCGTTCTTCGCGATGAGGCCGACCAGGGTGATCAGGCCGACTTCGCTGTAGATATTCAGAGTGGTGAAGTTCAGGAACGAAAAGACTAACGCGCCGGAGATGGCTAACGGCACGGAACCTGCCAGAACGATAAACGGATCGCGGAAGCTCTCAAATTGTGCAGCGAGAACTAGATAGATCAGGACCGCAGATAGCAGGAATGTACCCAGGAATTTGCTTCCCTCCACGCGGAGTTGCCGAGACTCTCCCGCGTAATCGACGGTAAATCCCTGAGGCAGAATCTGCTTGGCTTGGTCTTCAAGAAAAGTCAAAGCTTTATCAAGAGGAACATTGGGCGGAATCACGCCCTGAATGCGCACGGCATTCAACTGCTGAAATTTGTTCAGCGATCTCGGTTCAGTCGTCGTCTTAAGGGTAGCGAATGTCGAAAGCGGAACCAGTTGGTTGGAGGAGCCTTTCACATATATCTGTGAAAGCTGCTCCGGCGTGAGCCGGTCGATTCGCCTTACCTGTGGAATGACCTTATAGCTTCGTCCCTGAATGCTAAAGCGATTGACGTAGTTCCCGCCCAACATGGTGGAAAGATCGGCGCCTGCCTCGCTCAAATCCACTCCTTGAGAACGAAGCTTGTCGCGGTCGAAAACAACTTCCGTCTGCGGCTGGTCGAATTTAACATCCGTATCGGCGTAGATGAACAAACCGCTAGCCATGGCTTTTTGCACGAGCTGTTCAGCGAACCTGCTGACCTGCTCAGGTTCAGCCGCGGACACGACGGCAAAATCGACGGGGAAGTTTCCGCCCCCGGGCAACGGCGGAGGAGTCAGGGGAATTACGCGAATACCGGCAATTTTCGACAGCGGGCCAGCCGATTCCACCAGAAGTTGTTGCGTCGTTTTCTTCCGCTGGCTCCAGGGCTTGGTGACCATGCCGCCGAATCCGCCGCTTGGATTTGTGATCTGAAAAATGCTCCCACTCTCGGGAAACGAGTGATACACGTCGTAAACCTGCTGAGTAAACAGGTTGGTCTGGTCGAGAGTGGAGTTCGCGGAAGATTGAATCACGCCAAAGACCACCCCTTGATCCTCGGAAGGCGCAAGCTCATGCTGGGAAAACATATACAAGGGAACCATGAGTAGCGCGACGACCACCCAAACTGTGAGCACCACCGGACGATACTTCAACGTGCCAGTGAGCGAGCGCACGTACAGACTCCTGATGCTTTCAAAGCGCCGGTTGACGATGCCCGCAAAACCGCGATCAGTATCCCCTGCGCGAAGCAGCTTGGAGCCCATCATGGGAGACAAGGTAAGTGCGACAACACCTGAAACGATCACCGCGCCCGCCAAAGTGAAGGCAAATTCCCGGAACAGCGCTCCCGTTAATCCACCTTGAATTCCGATGGGAGCGTACACCGCGGCGAGGGTGATCGTCATGGCGATGATTGGTCCCACCAGTTCGCGGGCCGCGTCTCTCGCAGCCTGGAACGGAGACTTGCCCATGTGCAGATGCCGCTCTACGTTCTCCACCATCACAATGGCATCGTCCACGACCAATCCGACCGAAAGCACAATCGCCAGCAAAGTCAGAAGATTGATGGTGAACCCAGCCAGAAGCATGAGGAAAACTGCGCCAATTAACGAGATCGGGATGGCGATAACCGGAATCAATACAGAGCGGAACGATCCCAGGAACAGGAATATGACGACGATGACGATGACTAGAGTTTCAACCAGCGTGTGCAGCACTTCGTCAATCGCGTCCTGAATATATTCCGTGGAATCGTACGGGACACCGACGTGCATCCCTGTGGGCAACTGCGCCTGAATCGCCGGCAACTCCTTCCGTACGTTGCGGATCACCTCCAGCGAATTAGCGGTGGGCAGTACCCAGATGCCCATGAAGGTGGCGGTTTCTCCGTTGAAGCGAACATCCTGATCGTAATTTTCGGCGCCCAGTTGCACGTCTGCGATTTCACCCAACCGCACCACCACGCCATTTTGCTGCTTCACCACCATCTGACGAAAATCGTCGGGCGTGCGGAGATCTGTGTTTGCTATCAGATTGACGGAAACCATAGAGCCCTTGGTGGCTCCTAAAGCCGACAGATAATTATTCTTCGCCAAAGCATCGTGCACGTCAGAGGGTGAAACGCCGCGAGCAGCCATGTCTTGCGGTCTCAACCATAAACGCATCGCGAAGGTTCGATCACCAAGAATGTCGGCGCGCTGCACACCGCTAACCGCACTGAGCTTGGGTTGAACGACACGGGTAAGGTAATCGGTAATTTGGTTTTGATCGAGGTCGGAGGAAGAAAATCCAATATAAATCGCGGCAAACTCATTATCCGCAGTTTCGAGATCGATAACCGGGATCTGAGCGTCGGGAGGAAGGTCGTTACGAACCTGCGCTACCTTGGCCTGAATCTGGGTGAGTGCAGCCGTAGTGTCATAGTTGATCTTCAGGTGGACCGAAATCGTGCTCAATCCCTGAGCACTGGTCGACTCCATGTAGTCGATGCCATCCGCACTCGCGATAACCCGCTCGATTGGCGTGGTTACGAAGCCGCGAACCAGATCGGCACTGGCACCTACATATACCGTAGTGACCTGTATCACAGCAATGTCGCTGCGCGGATACTGCCGCACACTGAGAGAGCGGATCGCCTGCAAACCAGCGATGAGAATCACCAGGTTTACAACAACCGCCAGCACGGGACGCTTAACAAATAGGTCGGTGAACTTCATGAGCTTCTCCTCAGGTGCTCGTGGCCGGGAAGGTAGCCGTCTGTTCCTTCTTCGCTTTCTTTATCAGCTGTCGTCATTATTATTATTATTAGCGACGCTCGGGTTAGCTGTCCTCGGGCTTTGGATTCGGATTATCTCCGGGCTTGACACTATTGTTCACCAGCACCGGGGCGCCATTGCGAAGGCGGAAGACCCCGGCGCTCACTACCTCATCGCCCGGATTCAAGCCGGACGTTACGGCGACCTGATCGCCGCGAGAGCCTTCAATTTTCACCACCTGCTGGCGTACTCCGCGATAGGTGTTCCCCTTCGTATCCTTCATGTCGGTGATGATGTAAACGGAATCGCCGTACGGCGCATAGTTGATTGCAGAGGCTGGCAACGGCACAACTTGACGAGGCGCGCCCAAGGGCAGTTCGACTTGTACAAACATCCCAGGCCGCAGCTTGTTTCCTTTATTGCTAAGCGTCGCCTGTATCTGGATGTTTCTGGTTTGCTCATTGATCACAGAGTCAAGCGCGGTGATCTTCCCGCTGAAAGCCATACCTGGCAGATCGCCGTTGGTGACCCGCAAAGGCCGTCCTGCCTTCAATTCTCCCGCCTGTTGCTGCGGAACGCCGAAGTTGACATAAATAGGATCCACTGATTGCAACGACACGATCGCCTGGCCTGCCGCAAGATACTGGCCCAGACTTACCTGGCGGATACCAAGCACGCCGGTGAAGGGAGCATGAATCGTCTTGCGGGCGATGGCCGCCTTAATATCGCCTACCTGGGCTTCGGTGGCCTTTTGCTGGGCACTGGCATTGTCGTACTCTGAGCGAGAGATGACTCCCGCTTTTACCAGTTCCTGCGCGCGATTGTAATTAATCTGAGCCAGGTCGCGCTGCGCTTCGACATTGGCCAGCTGCGCCCGCTCCTGGCGAGTGTCCAACTCCACCAAAATGTCGCCATCGTGCACCGCTTGGCCTGATTCAAAGTGAATTTTGTCGATAGTGCCGGGCAAATCGGCGCTCACAGTCACTCCCTGGACCGCGGCTGCGGTACCGATCACGGTTAGCGTCGAAGGCCATACTTCCCGTTGGGCCACCACTGTCGTAACCGCTGTGGGCGGCATCTGGAAGGATGCGCCCTGGGCGATTGCAGTCTCCACCTGTCGGAACTTCACAAACCCAAGTCCGCCCAGAATAGCCGCCATCACCACCAGCGTTAGAATCAGCCGTTTCACCATATGTTCTCCCAGATTTGTAGACGAAGGTCTGTAAACGAAACTCTCTAAACAAAACAACTGTCAAGTGTTTGCCACGCCAGCGAAGGGGGATCCCTCTATCGCTGTCCCAAATAGATTTCGGGAGACGGAAAAGGATTCATATACAGCTCTTTCGGTCACTCTGCCGTCCGAGTCGGCCTTATGGGTATTGTAGATATTCTAAACGCGGTGAGGCCTTTTTACGAGCTTGCCTTTCGTCAGATTCGATATATATCGGGGGAATTGATCCTTTTTTAATTTATGAGGCTCGATTTTTCGATCCAGTCAAGCCATTGGCGTTCACAACAACCTCCGGGTGGGGCGGCCCCCTGGACAGACACGATGGTTGCCGCAATGCAGTCGGCGGTCAGATTGATGCCCGACATCCTGTCGAAATAACGGGCAGAGGCATATAAAAATCCAACAACTGGATTTTTTACTTTTTGCAATGTGCATTTACCCGACAACTACGAGTGCACGAACCCTGAGCATGACTTTGGAACGTCCCTTGCATAACCCTCGGTAATAACGTTGACTGCTTCGACAGGTAGCTGCCCGGCAAAATGAGGCGGGTTTTGCAAAGGATTGAAAACGGAGAGTATGTGAAATCGTCTTTGACCAATCACAATATGAGCAAGTGCGTCCCCGTCACACTGCTGCTAATAGCCACCCAGATAATTTTCATAACTCTTACGTGGGCACAGAACGTCCCTTTGCCAGAGCCCCCGCAGGTGCGAGCGACGAATCATGTCGTATCCCTTACTCTACATGCGGTGAATGTAAACGGTCGGGATGCTTTCCTTTTCAATGGTCAGGCAATCGCTCCAGTCATCCGCGCTTCCCCAGGTGACGTTCTAAAAATAACTTATATCAACGATCTTCCTTCCAAGTCGGCAGAGACGTGTGCCATCAATCCCTGCATGGATATGACAAACTTGCACTTCCATGGGCTCACCGTCTCACCGAACGCCCCACAAGATGACGTGCTAACTATGCTGGCCAAGCCTGGCGAGGTTTTGCACTACAGGGTTGAGATTCCGCGTGATCATGAGCCCGGCCTGTTCTGGTATCACACTCATCCGCACGGCGAGAGCGAGCGGCAGGTGTTAGATGGAATGTCAGGAGCCATCGTCATTGAGGGCATGGAACGTTACGCCCCTGCGATAAAAGGCCTTCGGGAGCGGGTACTTGTTGTTCGCGGCCGCGCCCTGGCGGACGACGCGAGCGCGACCGCACTCAAGGTTCGTGCCGAAATCCCGCTTGAGCCATGTGGGAGTACAACAACGCCAGCCAGCGAGATCTTTACTGTAAACAGTGTGTTGCGCCCTCAAATTGAGATCGCGCCTAATGAGAGGCAGTTCTGGCGCATCGTGAATGCCTCCGCGGATCGCTATCTTGACCTGCAGATCGATGGAGAGGCCTTTGAAATTGTAGCGCTCGATGGTATGCCACTCGCGTTCCACGAGCCTGAGCGTCAGACACGCATAGCAAACCATTTACTGCTCGCGCCTGCGGGAAGGCTGGAAGCGATTGTTACTGGCCGACCTTCTGGAGTGCATCGAGCTCTGCGTACGCTTTGCGTCGATACGGGTCCGGCCGGGGATCCAAATCCCGGGATGGTCTTGGTAGATCTCGTGGAATCCGGATCCGCACAATCCACCAAAGGTCGAATAGCAAAGCAATCACACGGTACCGATGACCGTCCGGCGGTTTACAAGACATTTAACGTTGCGCCTCTGGAAAAAACTGCGCCAGACTTCGTTGTTGCCTTCACAGAGGACAAGGATGGCTTCTACATCAACGGTCAAAAATTTGCGGTGGATGCGAGTCCGATGAAAACCGCACGTGTCGGTACTTACGAGCATTGGCGCATTCTCAATCTAAGCACCGAACTACATCCTTTCCACATCCACCAAGTTCACTTCCTGGCTTATGCGGAAAACGGCACGCCTCTCGCGCACCCCTCGTGGCTGGACACGGTCAATGTTCCGTATGGCGGTTCCGTGGACGTCATTCTGGACTTCACCAATCCGGTCATCAAAGGCATGGCGGTATTCCATTGTCATCTGTTGAATCATGAGGACAAGGGAATGATGGCTAAGATCTTGTTCAAGTAGGCGGCTACAATCCGGCCCGCAATCGATGCTCTCGTCCAGCGATTGAATTTAGTGAGCGCAGTACCGTGCGAGATCAGAGCGTCTGACAGACTGTCAACCGGCAGACGCTACCGTGGGACAAATCTGAGGGAGAAGGGCCGTTTAGATTGGGGCTGTCATTGGCAGCCGGATTGCACTTTAGCAGAAGAAGTCGTTTTGAATATGGTGGAACGCCATCGATTTCATAAAACAATTAAAGAGGAGTCTGATATGAAAAGCAACTATGTGTTTCTCTGCGGAGTGATGTGGTGCAAGTTTGGGCAGCAAGAGGCGGGCGAGGAATTGCTCCGGGCTATCGGATCCACGGATCCCGACGTACAAGCGTTAGCGTCGGCGATGTTTGCGAAAGGTTTTGCCGCGCTTCAGAAACTTCGCACCGCCTGCTGATCTCCGCTCCGGGCAGTCTAACTGATCACTATTTCTGAATAACGCCGCAGGCAATTCGCGGGCCGGAGTTTCCTGCCGGATCGGTTTTGTAATCGTCCTCTTTAGCGTGGATCACGATGGCGGTCCCGCCGTCGTGGAATAGTGAATTGGTCCCCTCACCGAGCGTTACCATCGCATCGTGGAGAGTCGCTTTCCCTGTTCCGTCCGGCTTTACCTCGATATTCAAAAGATCACCCGCGTGCGGCCCTTCAGGATTGTCTTTGCCGTGATGCTTCGCCTCAGGATTTAAGTGCGGACCAGCACTCGTGAAATCCGGCCCTTCGCACTTGCCGATGTTGTGAATGTGAATGCCGTGGGTTCCAGGCGAGAGTTGCGAAACATTGACTTCAATCTTAACGCCCGATTTTGCGGCCAAAAATCTGGCAGTCCCGATTTTCTGGCCTTGTGCATTGACGATATCCGCGTGTGCCGACTTTGGCGTGCCTTGCCCCAATGCAGCGGTGGCGCAAAGCAACGCGGCAAGGAGAGCGAGCTTATTGTAGGACATTGAATCTCCTCCAGAGTGAATTGGAATGCCGGAGTGAAGTATACAGAAAATGCACCCGATCGGATGCCGCAGATTTACAGCCCGGACCTCTCGCAGCTCTTAAAATGGAGCACTTTTTATGGTCTGTAAAGATACACAGTCAATCGCCGGATTAGAAGGAGCTGCGTGCACGATTCATGCACGCAGCTGATTTTTGCTTTTTTCAAAATGAACCGTCAGTTTCTCCGGCGGACACTCTGCTAGATGATTTCCAGCTTCTCCGACGGGATCTTCATAGCCATCTCCTTATCGATGTTCAAGTGCGCCTTCAGCATTTCACTGGGAACGCGCCTGAGCCACTGATTCAAGGAGACGTCCGAGAACCGGTCAGTTGCAAACATCTCTAGAAACACGACGTCGGCATTTCCCGTGTTTTCGATATAGTGAGGTGCGTTGTTGGGAACGAACCCGATATCGTTGCTGTTGAAGTCCATGGTGCGGGCATTATCGACTGGGAAAAATACGGTCATGCGCCCCCGGCCGGCGATCCAGTACTGCCATTCGGAGGCGTCCGGGTGCCAGTGCAGCTCGCGCATGTGCCCAGGCTTAAGGATGACTAAGGCCGCGGAAATATGCTTGGAGACGGGAAAGTTGCGTGAGTCGACGATGCGAACTTCCCCTGCGTCGCTGGCTTTCGTCGGCGCCATCGCCCGGAGCCGGAAAGTGTACTGTTGTTTCGCTGCGACTCGCTCGCCGCCGATCTCCGCCTTGTCCTGTTCGACCGAGTTGCTGGGCAGGTTGCCGGGGAAGATGTAGAGTGGCGCGCCTGGCGTTTGAGCAAAGACACTTTTATCCAGGCCTGTATTCTTGGCCAATACCTCGGGAGGCGTGTGCGCTATCCACTCCGAGAGAAGCATCGTCCCGTCTTCAGAGAACATTCCCTGGTTGAAGACCAACAAAAACTCCGTTCCGTCCGGACCAAGCCCTTGAATGGAGTGTGGGTAACCTGCGGGAAAGATCCAAAGATCGCCTTCGCTTACGTCGCCGATGAACATATCGCCGTCGGGCTGCATAACTGTGACGCGGGCATTGCCATAAAGCACATAAGCCCATTCGTCCGCGGTGTGCCAGTGCATCTCGCGATAACTGCCCGCGGTAAGCCGCATGTTGACGCCGGCAATGTCCTTGGAAGAAGGAAGGACGCGCGTAGTCACTTCGTGGGTCCATCCGCCTTCTTCGACACGCTTCTTTACCAGATCGAACGAGTACCAGAGGGGCACCACGTCGCCGTGATCGGTCGGAGGCGGAGTGTTGGAATTTGGGTTCTCGTCCAGAAGAGGCTTGTTCTCCGGCCCAGGATCGCTGGAGGAATGGTCCTGCTCCGCTTTTTGCGTGCTAGCTTTGTCTTGCGCATTGGCGGTTAGGCCGGCAAAAGCAGCGGTCGCCAGCGCTACCGAACTCATGCCCAGGAAGCTTCTCCGGGAGGGATGCTCCGCCATGGATCTTTCTCTTGAATGGTCAGTCATCGTTTTTACCTTTCGTTTATTAGGAGGATCGGTCGGTGGATGCCAGAGATGATCGGATGCACCCATGCGGTCACCTCGCGTCCTAATGCAAGACCCCTGCCAAACTCGTGACAGGCGCTGATATGGCAATCGTTTAGAACTTGTGAAAGAAATTACTAATGGATCGCGCCAAGCCCTGTCCTTCCGTTGACATGCTGTCAAGAGATGGTCTTTGCTTCTCGGCGCTGCAGCTCAGTGCATGGCGAACTCGTGGAGAGAAAATGCAAGCTACATCTCGCGTAGCAGGTATACCTACTTCCTCAGCATGATGATCGGGTTGCCTCGGTTACTTCGGGATCGTAAGTGCAAATCCGGCCCTGGCAACAAAATTGTTCCCTACGTTCCAGCCCGCCGTATTCATCACATACTCGCTGGGTATCGTCTGAAACGATACCCAGCGCGTTAAGCGGATCAACATACCCGCGCCCGCATACCATGCAAATGAATTTCTAACGGTATCCAATTTTGAATCCCGGATCCGACCGACACCGGTAAAGATGAAAGGTGTAAGCCTGGTTTTGTTGCCGAACGCGTGAGAAAAGCCAAAAAGGTCAACGTGGATATTTTGGCCCTTGCTGTAAAAGTTCGCGAAGTCAGCGGAAACGCCAACCTGCTTGTTGATGTTGAAAGCTGGGAGCACGTACCAGCCGTTTGAGCTCGCCCAAGCGCCATCGGGACCTTCCGAGGTCTGATAGATGTAGCCGGCCCCGACAGAACCCCAGGACTGCGCCAAGCACGTCTCGGACAGCAGAAGTAGTCCCACCAGAAAAACGCGGCAAGAGACTCTGCTCAACGGCGGCATCATCCGTTGATTATTAGTTGAACAATCGCCGGCCATTGTCACCTCGTGTTCTTGCGAGTGCAAGCCGCATGCCACATGTCGCAGGTTGTAGGTCAGTCGTAGCTCATTGGTTCCCTGGCCGTGCGGATTTCCCTCTAGTGGCCGCCCCTGGTTTCAGCGACCTTGAATCTTTGTTTGGTGGGAAACAAAATGCAGACGCCAGTGAGGAACTGCCATATGGGCGAACTATTTCCGTGCTGGTAGACGGAATCTTGGGGTTCAAGGCAGAAATTCATATCACGCCGCGCTGCAATTTCAACACCTTGCCAAATCCGAAGCCGAACGGGATTTCGCTGACGTGCGGCGCGTCAAAATTTAAATTCCAAATCCCCTCCTTGCTACTCGACCGGCTAGCTCCTTGGATGTTGTGCTGGCACATGTTCCTGTCCTTCAGCAGTCGCTTCGCCGATCAGTTTTTCGTAGCCGGACTTGACCACCGCGCTACCCCTCGGATTGGATTCGTCGAACAAATCCTCAAGGAAATAGCGATTTCCGTACTTGTTGAAAATCAATTCGCTGATATGCGGTGAAGACTTAGCCTGGGCATCACGGACCTCGAAGAGGGCGGAACTAGACCCATCCGCGGCACTGATCTCCATGACAGTCAGGTCAGTATTGTCCAGCACCTTGATGGTGTACTTGCCAGGGGGAAGTTTGGCGCCTCCGACGTGAAACTGAAACGGGATGTTTGCTTCAAGCGTCCCTACAATTTGGGCGTGTGTTTTTGTCGGATACATCGTTTGAGCAAAAATCAAGGCGACGAATAACGACAGCGCTTCGATTCTTCCTGTCTTTTGCAATTGCATAAGCTCTCCTTATTTACAATTTATATTTCCAGAACAATGTCCTCCGCTCGACTCCGGCCTAGAGGGTGGTATTAGCCCTTGGCCGACTCTGGAGGGAACTTCTTGAACATTTTGGCGACACCCTTTTCGAGATTTTTTTCATTTTTCTCAGGCTTGCTGGACAAGGCGTCCTCGGCGCTGCTGCGCCAGATCAACTGCTTGTTTTTTGCGTCATACATGTCGATGACCAGGGTTCCCTCTTTGTAGTCTTGCTCGGTGGTCTCGGATTCGCCGAACTCCCCGCCCCCGAATCTTCGCCAGCCCCAACCCCCGCCAAATCCGTCATAAAACGTCTGAAGTGTTCTCTGTGTCTGGGTGGTCTTAATCGCCACAATCGCTACATCGCCACCGCTGGCTACTTGAGTCCAACCCTTGGTTGTTAACTCGGCATCGACCGCGTTCTTGATTCGCGCGTCCCAGAGTGAATTCGCGGGCATGATTTGCTGCCAGGAGTAGGTTTTGTACTGAGAGAAATTAGCTTGATGATCGAAGTCGGTTCTTATCTGTTGCGCGAATGCGCATCCCAGCATGAGGAGGACAAATATTGAGCAGAGCATGGCACGGTGTATGGGCTTCATTGGAATCTCCTTTTCGGACGTGGGGAATGCATGTGCATCGCCAAATACCATGCGTACTCAGAAAGGAGCTTCTTACGTTCTAGTGGAGAGTTTTACGAATTCGTCACCCTGAAAATTCAATAGCAGACAAATCTGGCAGCGTCGATCTGCTGACTTACTGTCCGCATGCGGACTGTACCGACGAGGGCGCCTATGGACGGGCTTTGACTTAGACGATGTATAGGGACGAGGTTTGAGATCAGTTAGAACTGCGAATTAGCTTCCCGCAGCACTCGGGCCGGTTCGGTAAGTCTTTCCTGTCCCATCCACCGCCAAGGGCTTGAATTAACAACACTGCGCTGGCCATGCGTCGACCGAGGATGTTAACGGCTGTAACCTCATCCCCCAGCGCGGCATTCTGGGCGGTAATCACTTCGAGATAGCTTGTGACGCCACCTTCATAACGCATGTTCGAAAGGGCTAGCGAGCTTTCCGCAGCCTGCACGGCGGTCGCCTGCACTCCCGCCTCCTGCTCCAGAACTCGCAAGCTGGCCAGGTTATCTTCAACCTGTTGAAAAGCTGAAAGGACAGTCTGCCGATAAGAAGCGACTGAAGAATCGTATCCGGCTTTTGCTTCATCGTTTAGCGCGCGCCGCCGACCGACATCAAAAAGGGTCACCGCCGCAGACGCCCCGGCAGCCCACAGGGTGCTCGGTCCTTGGAATAGCGTAGTGATACTCCCGCTTTCGAATCCTCCAGAAGCCATGATGTTTACCAACGGGTAATAAGCAGTTTTGGCAAGCCCAACTTGGGCATTCGCCGAAGCCACCTGGCGTTCGGCTTCAGCAATATCGGGGCGCCGTTCCAGCAGGTCCGAAGGTAAGGCCACAGGTATAGGCGGAGGAGGCGCGGTAAGCGGTAGCGGAGGCAAAGTGAAATCCGCCGGAGGCTTGCCAATCAAGACCGCGACGGCATGCTCGTATTGCGCCCGCGCAACATCCACATCGATCATTTGTGCGCGCGTGGTTTCTAGAATCGTCCGCGCCTGCTCCACTTCCACTTCAGAAGCGAGTCCTCCGTCGTACAGGTC
This sequence comes from Candidatus Sulfotelmatobacter sp., assembly GCA_049512655.1. Classification (GTDB taxonomy): domain Bacteria; phylum Acidobacteriota; class Terriglobia; order Terriglobales; family Acidobacteriaceae; genus Sulfotelmatobacter. The sequence continues at coordinate 45,287 of JBEKWW010000014.1, forward strand.
TTCATTCAGGTGGTAGGCCTGTTCGTATTGCGCGACCGTGTCCTTCAGCAATTTCTCTTCGGCATCCAGGCTGCGCCCCGCGAAGTAATCTACGGCGAGCAAAGCGTGCATGCTCAGGTTGATTACGGCCAGATCGGCGGCACTAGCCTGCGCCTGTTCACGATAAGACTCCACGTTGCGGCTAATCCGGCCCCAGGCGTTTGTCTGGTAAGACAAATTACCCGATACTAAGTAATCATAAAAAGTCCGTCCGTCAAAAATCGAAATCGGAGGCGGCGGGCGATGATTGGAATACCGTTCTCGCGTGTCCGAAGGTGACAAACTAACTGTGGGATAGTAATCGGCGCGCGTGTAGCGCAAAGCGGCTCGGGATTGCTGGTAGTTCGCCACAGCTTGCTTCAGGTTCTGGTTGGAGACGTTGATTTGCTGCTCCAAGGAATTGAGTTGCGGATCTTGAAATATCTCCCACCAATTTCCGCCCAGGTTCTGTTCGTTCGGTTGGGCGGTTTTCCAGTTCCCGATCTCTTTGTAGGCCGGAGGCGCTGAAACCGGCGGAGCGCCCTTATATTTGGGTCCCACCGCGCAGCCGGCAACCGGAAGCACGCACGCGATCAGAAGAAAACTCCATCGCGCACGCGACTCTTCGGCGGCTTGCGAAGCTTTCATTTCGAATCTCCCGGCAGCGCCGCGTTCACAACTTCGACTTGTTCTCCGGAGACGAGCGAATCCGGTGGGTTGAGAACGATTTGGTCATTGGCGTTCAGTCCGGCCACAATCTCGATCTCATTCCCGAAATCATGGCCTGGGGTAACATCGGTGACAGTCACCCTTCCATTCTTCACAACCCCTACCTGGAGCTTCTCGCTGCGAAAAATCAGGGTGTTGACTGGAATTAAGAAAGTGGAGCCTTGCCCTGGAATCTTTAAATGCACTTCGGCAAACGATCCCGAAAAAAGAGTTCCGGAAGGGTTGGCAACATCGACCTCCACCAGCAAGGTGCGAGTGGTTGCGTTGATCGCATCGGCCGTGCGCACTAATTTGCCGGGGAATCTTCTGTCAGGGAACTCCCCGAGAACGATGTCCGCCTGGGTCTGATTTACCTTCACCCCTTGCGAGTATTCCTCCGGAACATTCACGTAGACACGCAAAGTGCTTGCCTGAACCATGTCGAATAGATCGGTTCTGGGGGCGGTGTTACTGCCCGAATTAATGAGGTCCCCGATATCTGTGTTACGCGCAATAATGACTCCATCGAACGGTGCATACACTTTTTCAAAAGAGACGAGGGCTGCATAATGACGCACATTTGCTTCATCCGCATCTACGATGGCCTTATTTGCGGAGTAGGTACCGACGGCATTGTCCACAGATTGCTGAGGGACGGCATGCTTCTTCAGCAGCGCCTGGTAACGGTCTCTCGTAATCTGAGCCAATTCAAGATTCGCTTGCGCGGTCGCAAGCGTACTGCGAGCCTGCGCCAGCTGCTCATCAACTTCCGGCGTCTGAATGATGGCAAGCAGGTCGCCGGCTTTTACGTGCGCCCCAATATCGAAATACCATTTCTGCAAATAACCATCCGTACGGGCGTAAATTGGCGAGGAAATAAATGGTTGTATGTTTCCTGGCAGAATGATTTCCTGAGCCGGCGCGGTTTCTTTGGGCACGACAACAGAAACTGAGGCTACCGCCATCTGCATGGTGACTGCACGGAGATTTGTCTCGGCCTTGAGCCGAGACCGGATTCCGGAGATCAAGATGCCGGCCAGGATCAAGATGATGACAACGGGCGTTAACCAGCGTCGGAGGGGGCCGTTGCGCTGGTTTGCTTGGTCTCGCGCACCGAGCACCGGCATTCCGTTTTGTTTATTCGCCTCGTCTTGCGCCATATTATTCCCCGGGCGTTTTGTCCAACGGCTTTTCTTCCGGTAATCTCTGCTTTCCGTGCCGACCATGCAGCACGCTGAAGAATGTAGGAACGAAGAGCAGGGTTGAGAAAGTGGCAAAGAGCAGACCGCCGATCACGGCACGCCCCAGAGGGGCGTTCTGTTCGCCACCATCGCCTAAGCCTAATGCCATCGGCACCATGCCGATAATCATGGCGAGAGCGGTCATTAACACGGGACGAAAACGCGTGAAGCCCGCCTCCAGCGCCGCGGAAATAGGATCCTTTCCATCCGCCATCTGCTCTGTGGCAAAACTAACGACCAGAATGCTGTTGGACGTAGCGACTCCCATACACATGATGGTTCCCATCAGGGCGGGAATGCTCAACGTTGTGTGGGTAATAAAGAGGAACCATGCAATTCCTGCGAGGGCAGCGGGAAACGCGGAAATCATAATGAGGGGATCAAGCCAGGATTGAAAGTTCACTACGATGAGGAGGTAATCGAGAAGGATCGCAAAAACGAGTCCACTCAGAAGACCTACATAGGAAGAACGCATCGTCTGGACCTGTCCGCGAACGATTACCTGCGAACCGCGTGGGAGTTGCGAACGGAGGGCGTCGATATTCTTATTAATGTCGCGCGCAACTCCGCCGAGATCGCGGCCCGAAACTGAACCGTAGATATCGATTACCGGGGCGATGTTGTAGTGGGACTCCACGGCCATGCCGGTTCCCCGCTTCAGGGATACCAGACTCGCCATCAGTGACGGCGCGGCTGCTCCCGTCGTGCTCGTGACTGGAATGTTTACCAGGTCCTGCAGAGTATCTGCACGATATTGCGGAGTCTGGGTTGCGATGGAGTAACTGACGCCGGTCTTTGGGTCCACCCAGAACGTCGGCGAAGTCTGGAAACTTCCGCCCAGGGAAATCAGCAGGTTTTGCGCGATATCTGATCCGGAGTAGCCGAGTTCCTGAGCCTTGGTGCGTTCGATCCTGAGATGCAGATAGGGTTCATCGAAGGGCTGCTGGATGCGTAAGTCAGCCGTCCCCGGCACATATCTGATTTTCTGCATCAACTCGCTCGCCCACTCGCGGTTGCCTTCAAGGTTATTGCCGATCACTTGAATGTCGATTGGAGCGGGCAGTCCAAAGTTCAGAATCTGCGTAACCATGTCCGCAGGAAGGAAGGCAAACATCACGCCGGGAAAGTGTTGCGGCAAGCTCAGGCGTAACTTGTCGACATACCCTCCTGTCGGATGATGGTTCGGTGACAATGTAACCAGTACATCGGCATCGGAAGTTCCCACCGGCGCCGAGTTGCTGTAGGAAAGGTTAATGCCGCTGTAAGGCAGGCCGATATTGTCAATGATGTTATAGAGTTCATCGGCCGGAATTTGCTTGCGGATTGAATCTTCCACCAAATCGCACAGGAAGGCGGTATCTTCGATGCGCATCCCGGTGGGCGCGCGCAGATGAAGCTTGAAGCTGCCGGCGTCGACCGTTGGGAAAAAATCTTGCCCTAACCAGGGGATCACAATCGCTAACGATCCCAGGCACGCCACAAAAAAGCCGCCGAGAAAAACTCTTCGATGATGCAGGCAGCGATCGAGAAGCCGGTGGTAGGCCTCGCGAAAGTTCTCGAAGGCGGCATCGAACCGTTGCTGCATCTGAACCAGCGGGTTGCGGCTGCTTTGACCATGCCCACCTATTTTCTGGTTTCGCAACAGATATTTCGCCATGGTCGGAACAATAGTTCGCGACAGAAGATACGAAGCGAGCATAGCGAAAACGACCGCCTCCGCCAGCGGCAGGAAAAGATATCGCGCGACGCCGGAAAGCAAAAACATAGGAGCGAAGACAATGCAGATCGAAAGCGTCGCAACGAACGCCGGAGTGGCGATCTGCATTGCGCTGTCGAGGACCACTTCATCCATGTCCTTGTCTGGCTCGGCCTCACGGTTGCGGTTAATATTCTCGACCTCCACGGTGGCATCATCCACGAGAATGCCGACGGCGAGCGCCAATCCGCCCAGCGTCATGATGTTGATGGTCTCGCCGATCACGCTTAGGACAATGAGCGAGGTGAGGATAGCCAACGGGATTGAGGTCGCAATAATGAGCGTGCTGCGCCAATTTCCCAAAAAAATCAAAATCATCACCGCAGTCAGACAAGCGGCGATGAGAGCTTCGCGGACCACTCCCTTAATTGCTCCCAGAACAAAGATGGATTGATCGGCCAGTGGTTCCATCTTCAACTGTGCCGGAAGCGTGGTGGCAATCTGCGGAAGCAGCGACTTGATGCCGGCAATCACTTTCAAGGTGGAAGCGTCTCCGGCTTTTTGAATGGTGAGCAGTACTGAGCGCTGTCCATTCACCCGAACGATGTTGGTTTGCGGAGGAAAACCATCCCGCACCCAGGCAACGTCTCCTACGTAGATCGTGGTGCTGCCAATGGTTTTTATCGGGATGCGGTTGAGTTCACCGATAGTTTGCGGCGCTGCGTTCGGCACGTCTACGTCATATTCTTTGCTGCCGATTTTCGATGTGCCTGTCGGCAGGATCAGATTCTGCAGCGCAATTGCGTTCACCACATCGAGTGCAGAAAGACCTTTCGATTGCAGTTCATCCGGATTCAAGTCGACCTGCACCTGGCGCTGCTTACCGCCATAGGGGTAAGGCACCGATGCTCCGGGAACAGTGATGAGCTGTGTGCGGATAAAATTTAGGGCATAGTCGTTAAGTTGCTGCTCGGAAAGTCCCTGACCCGAAAGAGCCAGCTGTAATACCGGCACGCTGGATGCGCTATACGCCAAAATGAGCGGCGGAGTGGTCCCCGTTGGCAATTGGTGAAGTTGGGTTTGCGAAATGGCTGTGATCTGCGCGATGCCCCGTTCTACGTTCGCGGTGGGTTGCAGGAAAACCTTCACCACCGCCACTCCATAGAGCGACTGCGATTCGATGTGTTCAATGTTGTCGACCGTGGTGGTGAGAGCCCGCTCCGTAACGTTAATGATGCGGTCATTCATCTCCGCGGGGACAAGGCCGGCATAGTTCCAGATGATGCTTACAACCGGAATATCGATGTTGGGAAATATGTCCGTAGGCGTGCGAGAAATCGCAATCAACCCCATGACCAAGATGAGAATGGCCATTACCGCGAAGGTGTAGGGCCGGCGCAGCGCTAGTCGAACAATCCACATGGAGTTCCTTTAAACCAAACCCGACGCAGCGATCGATCCACCAATGAACTATCCCGGGCTGCGTTCGAGTTATGCACCCAGCCTGCCATCGTCAGTCCAGCATGTGTGAGAAACATAAAGCACGGCGAACCTAAGGCTTACGATTGACAATGCTAGTGGGCTCAGGTCGAATGGGAAAAAAATTGTCTATCGAGCATTTGGTGGTGTCAGCCGATTGACACTTGGAATCAGATCAAGTAGCAGGTTGCGTTCTGACGACCGTATGAATGACGCTGAGCAGGCAGTCAAATCAAAATGGAGCGTTAGATCATCGGTTTGCTACGTATCGCTCCGAGCAGAGCTTCGCGGCAATAAAAATGCAGACTTGATGGGGGCTTGCTAAATGGATTGGGAAAAACATGGCGTCAAGATCGTGCATTCGGATGAACTTGACTTGAACACACCACAGACACCGGGCATGACACGTGCCGCCGCCATTACCCATGCGAGAACTGGAGCAAGCAAGTTGTGGGCCGGCACAATGCTGGTTCAGCCAGATGCCAAAACCGGACCCCACCACCATGGAGAACTAGAGACGGTCCTTTACGTGGTAAAGGGCCAAGTTCGAATGCGATGGGGCGATGAACTGGAATTCAACGAGGAAGCAAGGGCGGGCGACTTTATATACGTTCCCCCTTACGTACCGCATCAGGAGATTAACGCCAGCCCAAACGAGATCTGCGAAGCTGTGGTTGTGAGGGACAGACAGGATCCGATTGTAGTCAATTTGGATCTGCGCACTCCGGAACCCGCCAGCGCGGGGCATCCCGGCATGCCGTTTCACCCTGATCGCTGAATATGAAATGCTCTCGGGTGAAGATCCATGCTCTACGAGATTGCCTATGAGTTGTTTGATGTTGTCCGGAGTGTATTGCGCATTAAGAACGGATAGCATGTTGTGAAATGAACTTGGTGCAAACATTGCTCGCGGATATCGCGGGGTTCAATCGGAGCAGCGCAACAATGGCTACAAGGCGAACATTTCTCGAGTTTACGGCGGCAAGCATATTTACTGCCGGTTTGGGCCCACAAGCGTTCGGCACGGAGACGAAGAACGGAATTCCGTATCGATCGCTCGGACGCACTGGCGAAAAAGTCTCGATGGTGGGAATTGGCGGCTATCACCTGGGGAAGCCTGATCAGACTGCGGAAGAAAGCATTCGCATCATCCGTACCGCGCTGAGTGAAGGCATCAACTTTCTCGACAACTGCTGGGATTACAACGGTGGAGAAAGTGAACTCCGCATGGGTAGAGCGCTGCGCGACGGCTATCGGCAAAAAGCATTCCTGATGACAAAGATCGATGGCCGAGACCGCGTAACCGCGGCAAAACAGATCAATGACTCACTGCAGCGGCTTCAGACCGACCGGATTGATCTCTTGCAGTTTCATGAGGTGATCCGCGATAGCGACCCGGACCGCATCTTCGCCGCAGGAGGCGCCATTGAAGCAGCGCTGGAGGCAAGAAAAGCGGGAAAAGTCCAGTACGTCGGGTTCACCGGTCACAAGAGCCCAGATATCCATTTGAAGATGCTGGCCACCGCGTCGACTCATCAATTCACCTTTGACGCGGTGCAGATGCCTCTTAACGTGATGGACCACCACTTCGACAGCTTTGAGGCCAAAGTGCTTCCGGTTTTAACGAAACAGAACATCGGGGTGTTGGGAATGAAGCCAATGGGCGATCACTTCATTCTTCAGAGCAAAACTGCCACGGCAGTCGAATGTCTCCACTACGCCATGAACCTGCCGACCAGCGTGGTCATTACAGGATGCGACTCCCTTGAGATCCTGCAGCAAGCTTTGAATGCGGCGCGCAGTTTCCGACCGATGGGGAAACAAGAGGTAGGCGCCCTGTTAGCAAAAACCGCAAAGGCTGCCCAATCCGGAGAGTTTGAGCTGTACAAGACCAGTCACAATTTCGACGGTACCTACCAGAACCCGCAGTGGCTCGGATAGTGTCAGCGCGGGAAGAAAAACAATTTTTGCCATTATTTCCTTCCGTTAAGGAATGCACGAAACGTGGCAATCCCTACTGCCAGGAGCACCCGTGCGGTGCTTCGATTTATGCCGCCGGATGCCAACTCGAATCAGGCCGGGTTTTTATTTGGGGAGCGAGAGTTGTTGTACTAGGTCCTAGATCCTTTTGATACACAATCCCACCGCGCTTAACTAGAAAAGTCATGACTCCGGAGGATCTGTATTCCGCGGGATACGCGACCAGTCTTAAGCTTCCCGTCTTTTCACCTTGGTCACTCGGCCCGGATGCGGAACTCTCGCTCACGATTCGAAAGTAGTACCCGTGGAAAAGGGTCGAGTCTTTGTTGTTGCCGTTGTCGTTGGCATTTGCCGCGCTGCCAGAGACCAGGCTGTCGACGAATTGGACGATTGGATCGAAGCCAGATTCTTTCGCGGCACTTGCGTTCTTTGCTATTGCGAACTCCTCGCACACGTCAATCGCAGTAGCCTCGTTTTCTCCGATTCTACGGAACAGGATCTCCTGCTTGCCACGAGCGGAATCGAAATACCATTTGCCGTCCTTCGATACTAGGGGAATCGGGAAAGGCCAATTTTCCGCTCCGATGTAAAGAACGGTGGTGCCATCGGCTTCCCGGACCAAGCGGTGCATCTCCTGATATTTCTCGGTAAACTGCTCGCGCTCCAGCTTGTCTTCATCTTCGTCGCCCGAAGAAGTGACGTCCTTCCCTGCTCCTAGAATGGCTTCCAAAGCCGGCTCATTTTTTTCTTGCGCAGCCTGAAAAAGAGCGTTACTGGCTTCTCCGGGAGAGGCGAACGTTCTGGGTTGTGAATCCTGGGCAAAGATCGTTGAAGCTGAGCCCATTACGAGCAGCAAGGCCAAGGAGAATGGGGAAAAAGTACCGGATACGAATCGACGGGCACGGGTCGCGATAAATTGTTTATTGTTTTCCAGCCCCATATTGTTAACGCGCATGAGTTCTCTCCAAATGACTGGTATGTCAGTCTCTTGTCTAGTCATCCGTCTAGTTATCGAGGCGAATTACCTTCGACCACCTCCGCCGCCGTGGAAACCCCCGTGAAATCCTCCGCCGAAACTCGACGCGCCGCGAGCAGAAAAGCCCCTGGCAAACCCTCCATGATTGAAGCCGCTGAACGCTCCAGAATGAGTGCCGCCGTGAAACCCTCCCGCTCCATGAAATCCGCCATCTCCATGAAACCCGCCGCCGTGAAATCCTCCACCGTGGAACCCACCGCCACGAAAGCCGGGGTGATTGAAGCCTCGATTGGCGAAAGCCCAGCCGTGAGATGCCCAGGCGCCATGGTTGAACATGACCCCGGGGCCATGCCAACCGTATCCCCAGTGTCCCCAGCCCCAGCCAAACCCACCAAAGAAGCCAATCCCAAAGCCCAAGCCAAACGCGATTCCAGGAACTCCGAGGTAAAGTCCAGGATAGCCATACCAGCCCGGCCAGATTCCGATGGGCGCTCCGTAGACGAGCCAAGGATCGTATTCGGGCACGTAAACCACCTCCGGGTCAGCGGGTGCGATCACGATGTCTGACCCCTCTGTGGTTACCGTTTCCTGCGAGTTGCTCTTTAAGTTTCCCGATTTCTCGGCCCGCTGACGCAATACCTGTACAGCGTTCGTCACGTCCTTCTGTTGGTTGACGTAAGCATCACCAAGAGACGAGGTCCAAGCGAGATTCTTGTCCATGTTGGCAAGCACCGAAGGAAACTCGGTGAGGGCTTTCACGCTGGGATCCCACGGCTGCTTATCGACTTCTTTTCCGAGTTTCTCGCCCTTGAGATGCTTATGCTTGTCCATCCACCGGTCTGCTTCTACAACTTGTTCGGGGTAAGTAGACGCAGCTAGGATCTGTGCCACCAGCGCATCTGGATACAATGCGATCGGCGCTACGAGCTGCTGCAACTGTTTCGGCGATTGTTTCGCCGCTTGAATCGGCGGAGGTGGGGTGGAGGATTGCTCCACCTGCGCGGCACCCACCCCCGGTGCAGTAGTGAATAGCAGGCAACATGAAACTAAAAGCGCCACATTCTGCTTTATGAACTTCACAGCTGATTCTCCTCGACGGCTAATAGCGACGGCGTCACGATGCTTCTCTCTGAGTCGTCGGACGCCGCCATGAGCTATCGTTTCAACTGGCTAGATCCGCAATAATTCGGGACGCGAACCATTGTTGGTAGATTCCATATCTCGGTAGACTCTCTATGCTGCCAACAGTTCATTCAGGCGTGATTCCAAACCAAGGCCTTTGGCTATCCGCATTCCCAGGTCGGGATCGATCGGGTAGAAGTAGCTTTTCACCGCGCGCTCCTGAATGAAATGCTCAACCCCCTGGCTCAGATGCCCGACGATGTTGCCTACCAGATGGTCCCGCTGGGTCGGCGACATCACCTGACGGTAGAGCGCGCCGGGTTGGATGAAGTCGTTGTCGTCCTTGTGCGCCTGATAGGCAGTGCGCATGATCTCGGCGGCTTCCACAAACCAGCTCGGATCGCGGTAGCGTTGCGTGTCGGCTCGCGGACCGCCGTAGCTGTTCGGCGCATAGACAGGCTGGTTCCCATTGTGGTGGAAAGCCATCGGCCCGTCTTTGTGATAAGTATGCACTTGGTTCACTGGCTTGTTGATCGGCACCTGATCATAGTTGGTGCCCACGCGATAGCGGGCCGAGTCGCCGTAGGCGAACATTCGCCCCAGCACCATCCGATCGGGGCTGGGCCCGATGCCCGGGACGAAGTTTGAGACCTCGAACGCGACCTGCGTGACCTGGGCGAAGAAGTTATCGGGATTGCGGTCGAGCACCATCCGGCCGATCGGAATTAATGGGTAGTCCTTGTGCGGCCAGACCTTGGTGATATCGAAGGGGTTGAACCGATAGTTGGCTGCATCCTCGAACGGCATGATCTGCATCTCCAGGCGCCAAGCCGGATAGTCCTTGCGGGCAATCGCATTCCATAGGTCGCGCCGGTGGTAGTCGAGGTCTTCCGCGAACACGGCTCTAGCCTCTGCGTCGGTGAAGTTCTGAACGCCCTGCTCAGCCTTGAAGTGGTACTTAACCCAGAATTTTTTGCCCGCGGCGTTCTCCCACATATAAGTGCTACTGGAGTAGGCATTCATGTTCCGCCAGGTGCGCGGCGTGCCGCGGTCGCTCATCAGATAGGTTACCTGGTGGGCAGACTCAGGTGAGAGAGTCCAGAAATCCCACTGCATGTTGTTGCTGCGGATGCCGGTGTCGGGCAGACGCAACTGCGAGTGGATAAAGTCGGGAAACTTCATGGGGTCGCGAACAAAGAAGACCGGCGTGTTATTGCCGACCATGTCGTAGTTGCCCTCCTCGGTATAGAACTTGATGCCGACGCCGCGCACGTCGCGGTCCGTGTCCGGGGCGCCTTCGTCGGCAGCGACTATCGAGAAGCGCAGGAATAACGGCGTGCGCTTGCCAACTTTGTTGAGGAAGGCGGCCTTGGTCCACTGGGTTACGTCGGCGGTCACCTCGAAGTAGCCGAAGGCGCCGCCGCCCTTGACGTGGTATACCCGATCGGGGATGCGCTCGCGGACGAAGTGAGCCAGCTTTTCCGTCAGGTACCGATCTTGCAGGAGATTGGGGCCGCCGGCACCGACTGTGAGCGAGTACTCGTCGCTCGGTGCGGGGCTGCCGGCGGCGGTTGTGGTTAAGGGTCGTTGTTGTTCTCGTCGGTCGCTCATATGTTCCTCCTGTCTTGAACTGTTACGCACTTTAGAGCCAGACATGAACAAAGTCATCGATGCCAGACGAGGGTTTCTACCCCTTCCACTGGGAACCGCGGATGACACTGCAGAAGTTGATGCGCTGGAATTTTGGATCTTTGTCCGCCAGCACATCTGCCTTTACATTGCCGAATGTCGTCTCCGGCTTGTGCTTGATGCCGTCGTAAAAAGCCTGGATGATGTCCTCTTTAAAGTGCTCGGTACGTGGATGTGCGGCGACGATCGCCTCCCGATCGGCGTCAGAAAATTCGGAGTAGGCAATTCCGAGAACGTCCATTTCGACCCCCGTCGTCAACAGCGCAATCACGGGGTGCATGTACTGCGGAATTCCTGGTGTAGTGTGCAGTGCGATCGCCGTCCAAACAGTGTCGAGCTCCAACTGAGGAATATTGTGCCGTCGCAAAAACTCCCTTGCGGCGTTCGCACCATCGACCTCGAACCGGTCCGACTTGCTGCTATACCGCGGAGTCAGCCCCATGTCATGAAACATCGCGGCAATGTAAAGTAGTTCGGGATTGAACTGAACCTTCCGCCTTTTTCCTGCGAGCGAAGCGAAATGATACACACGAGTCGAGTGGTTGAACAGCAATGAAGGCTCTGTGTCGCGCACCAGCTCCGTGGCTTCGCGAGCAAGTTTGCTGTTAGGCACCTCTACCCCTGAGATAGAGTTCCCGTCTGCAGCATTTTTTGTTGTTGTCGGCATGTTTTGAATAACCCTTCGAAGGAAATGCATGTTTTATGCCAAAACAATTCTTGAGCGCGTTTCCAGGTTGAACTATTTTCCAGATGTTTTCGGAATCGTATAGGTCCCGCCTGCAAGACTTCGTGGGCTGTGGTTCCGACGTAGAAGTCGCTTAATCTGGATACGCGCTCTAGCAAGCTGGGCTTTCACCGTTCCCTGGGGGACGCCCAGAACTTGTGCTGCCTCACTTGTGCTCAGGCCATCCAAAGCGCGCAACTCGAACGCTTTCCGCATCGAAGGCGAGAGTTGCCTCGCAAGATCTTTTACGCGCGCACGCAACTGGGAATTTTGACATTCGTGCTCAGGACTCGGGCTGCGGTCCGCCAATAGTTCCAAGATGGAATGGTCCTTCTCCTCGCCAACCGGTTCGTCCAGCGACACGTGAATCCGGCGCGGTCGCTTGCGCAAATGCATGCGAGCACAGTTGGACACGATTGCGGTCAACCATGTGGAGATTTGAGCCTCGCCCCTGAACTGGTCGATGTGCTTGTAAGCGGATAGGAGTGCATCTTGAACCGCATCCTCCGCATCGGCCGCATTCTCCAGGAAGCGATAAGCTCTTCTGAGGAACAGCGGCCGGTGACGCAGGAGAGTCTTGTTCATTTCTTCGTCTATCGCTTGGCACTTACGGAGATTGAGGCCCGGTTCATTTTCGGTATACGCCCTTTGCATGTTCTTTCCTCCAGAGATAGGCGGGAGGAGGCACGTTGCGTTCCAATCCACGTCGCTAAGTCTAACCCTAGTTTTCCGTGTGGATTTGGGGCGAATGCGAAGGCCGGGATGGCCTGTGGTATGGAACAGAGTCCAGCGGTTGACAGAATGTCGGGATTTCGACTGGGCTTAGATCTCAACAAGACATGCTGCTTCTCCGTATGGAGATTCGCCTGCGCCCTTCGTTGGAGGGTAAACTGCACATCTGCAAAAGCGACGTATGGATCTGCATGAAGGCAAACGAAGTTGTTCTTCAGCCCGCTCATTTCCCGCGCCACTGTCTGCCGTACTATGGAATTGAAAATGCATTACTTATGTTTACATTAAGTATGCCGGAATCAGCGTGGGAAGCCGGCGGCAAAGAGCTCAAGTTTAGGGCGGATGTCTTAGAGATTGGCGTGAAATCTGGGAGCAAGGGCGGTCACGAAGCAATCGATTGTAATGGCCATGAAACCGAGCTAACGTTACCTGACTCAATATTCACTTCGCTTCAATTGATTCCATCCGGAGAGGGAAATACTCTTGAAGATGGGCGCTCCTGGCACGAAAAGATGGATTGCACGGCCAGCAATCCTTGGCGCTTTGCGCTACAAATTAGCCTTGGTCTCGGTCGCAGCAGCGACTTCTCTAGCATACACATTTCTGTACTTCCATCTGCCGCAGCACTTGCGCTTTGTGCGATCGCTGTCACGTTTTGGTACGCAGGCACCATGCCGGGCATTCTCGCAGCCCTGCCTGAGCCTTACCGCTCCTGTAAGAGTCGAGGCGCGTAAATGATGCCAGCAGACGCATCCACCGTGTTCGTTATTGACGATGATCCCTTAGTGCGGGCGGCAATTGAAGGCATGTTGAAGTCAGTTGGCGTTCGTTCCGAAACCTTCGCGACGCCGGAAGAATTCCTGCACAACAAGCGGAGGGACGAATCAAGCTGCCTTATTCTGGACGTGAGACTTCCTGGCATTAATGGGCTGGAGTTTCAGCGCCAGTTGGCGAAAGCAGGTATACAGATTCCCATCATCTTCATCACAGGGCATGGAGATATTCCAATGTCAGTCCAGGCCATGAAATCGGGTGCGGTGGAGTTCCTTACGAAGCCTTTTCGCGACCAGGATTTATTGGATGCGATCCAGCAGGCTTTAAACCGTGATCGAGTGACGCGTCAACAGTTAAGCGAAATTATGGAATTGCGAAAGCGCTACGAATCACTGACCACGCGGGAGAGCGAGGTTATGAGACTGGTGGTTTCAGGCATGCTTAATAAGCAGGTGGCTTCTAAGCTCGGGACCAGCGAAGTCACGGTGAAAATCCAACGCGGGCGGATGATGCGTAAGATGCAGGCCGAATCGCTGGCGGAACTGGTGAGAATGGCAGCGAAGCTTGAGCTTCCACCCGGCAGTCATTAGCTCGCTTGCTTCAGTTTTACGCTGATTTTATAACGTGGGAACTTCTCCCTGGCGCGAGTTTTTATTTCGCGTTTCCCGCCAAAGGTAAGGCACGACAATAAATCCTCGCGATCTGGTTAAGGAGCCATTGCAGACCTCATACTAAGGTATTATTGCCGCCTCCTAAAGCATGATTGCGAGGTCGTCGCCTGAACGATAGTTTTCGACCATGGCTGTCCCGAGGATAGGAAAAATGGTCGCTATTGTTGATGATGATGAGTTGATGAGGAGCGCTCTGCAGGGCATGCTCAAATCCGTCGGATTGCCTTCACAGGCATTTGCCTCCGCGGAAGAATTTCTCAAGTCCGGCCAGCACCAACTTGCGGCATGCCTTATTACGGACATCCGCATGCCGGGAATGTCCGGTCTGGAACTGCAGGCCAAACTGAACGCTGAACACTGCAGAATTCCGACCATCTTTATTACAGCGCACGGTGACACAAAATTGCGGATGCAGGCGCTAAGAGCAGGAGCGGCGGAATTCCTGGCCAAGCCGTTCGATGATGAAGTTCTGCTCGAGAGTGTTCGAGCAGCTCTTGAGGGATAAGGCCGACAACAGCGCGCGCCAGGGGGTTCTCTGTGGGGACTTTCCAAAGATTTGAACGTGGTGATTATGAGCGCAGATTCGAACAGGTGATAGGCAATAGTTCTGCCTTGGAATCGGTGCTCGAACAAGTGGAGCGGGTAGCTCCCACGGACTCGACCGTTCTCATACAGGGGGAAACCGGAACCGGCAAAGAATTGATTGCGCATGCAATCCATAACCTCAGTTCGCGATGCGGAAAACCGTTCATCAGGCTGAATTGCGCGGCAATCCCTTTGGACCTGCTGGAGAGTGAACTCTTTGGCCACGAAAGGGGCGCGTTCACGGGAGCGATCGCACAGAAAATTGGCCGCTTCGAACTTGCCGACAAGGGTACTCTTTTCCTGGATGAAGTAGGTGATATTCCTCCACCGTTACAGCCGAAGTTGCTGCGAGTTCTCCAGGAACAAGAGTTCGAGCGGTTGGGCAGCGCTCGAACTCATCACGTGGACGTTCGGCTGGTTGCCGCCACAAATCGCAATCTGGGGGAGATGGCTAACCGAGGGACGTTTCGCAACGATCTGTATTACCGACTGAATGTATTCCCTGTCCTATTGCCGCCTCTGCGCGAGCGCTCAGAAGATATTCCGGCACTCGTGGCACACTTCGTCGAGATCTACGGCCGACGCATGAGTCGCCAGATCGATCATATTCCTCAGGCAACGATGTCTGCCCTTACGGCATACCATTGGCCTGGCAACATCCGCGAACTGCAGAACCTGATAGAACGTGCCGTGATCCTGTCCGATGATGGCGTGCTTTCGAATCCTCTGCAAGCGTTAGGAACTATGAGCATTCCCGACTCTCCGCCCGCGACAACTCTAAAGGATTCCGAACGCGTTTTAATCCTGCGCACGCTTGAATCGGTCGATTGGGTAGTCGGTGGTTCGAAAGGAGCAGCCGCGAAACTTGGTTTGAAGCGCACTACACTGATTCATCGAATGCAGAAGCTGGGGATCTGCCGATCCTCCCAGCAACGCTCTCCAAGTGCGATCAGTTCGGGGCCACAAGAACCGGGTTCACTATCGCAGGCAGACTAGTATTGGTCGAGGCCAGCCCCAGTCCGTGTCACTGAGCGCTAAAATGCTGAATGCCGCTCCTCACAAACCCGCAGGCTAGAGGGCGCGGAGAGCTTACGAGATCCTCCCCGATTGGAATTCTTCAACGTTGTCCTGTAAATCGAATTTAAGGATTTCTCGCGATTCGTCACAGACGATGATCCTTTGGCGAAATCACTGGGTGCTGAATTTCTTGACGCTGCTCTTTACCCCGTCATTTGTGCCAGTGGCCTCCTCGGAGGCGACCGTGTAGTAGTAAGTAGTCTGCGGACTGAGGCCATCAATACGCACGCGAAAAGTCGTGTCGGGATGGCTGTGGTTGATGTGGATGGGATTCTTTGCCATCTGGTTAAGATCATTCGGATTGGTGCCGTAATGCACGATTCCGAAATGCACATCCGTGCCGCCTGGATTGTTGGTTGTCCACCTGATAATCGCGAGGCTGCCTCTTGTGATTTCCAGCTCTGGCCCCTGCGAGATCCCTACGTGCGCGGCTCTGGGCGCGGGAGGGGCTATCGGTTTGGGAGCGTAAGGGCTAACTTGCGCGACGATGGAGTTTGAGAAGATCAGGCTGCCAGCGGCTACCATTATCAACAGCTTCGCACGGACCCTATTCACGGCTAGACCCTCCTACAAGAAAATTTCACAGAAAAATCATTGGACTTGGCTTTGATTTTCGAAAATCGATCAAGGCGCATGAGTGAACCCATGCGCCCTGTCTCTCCGGCTATCTAGGGTTTGTGCGCAAACTCCTGGAGCTTTGCAGCGGAAATTATGGTTGAGTTGCCTTGGGTTGACGCGTTACCGCCCGACATGCAAGTGCCTGTGTAGGTGTTGTAATCGGGGTAAGGCGTGGTGTATCCGTCAGTGAGGGTTTGGAGGAAGGCGACGATCTGATCCTCCTCTTTATCCGTCAGGCCCAGCATACCGGTCGTCATATCCACGTTCGAGTTGACTTCAGGCGTGGGCCAGCAGGTTACCTTTTCTACGGTTCCTGCCGGACACTCCCCGGACTGGACGGCATAGGGGTATACATCGCGTGTGTTGTAGAAATGGACGAGTTGTTTCAGGCTCTTGATGTAGCCGTTGTGAAAGAACTCCTTTTGGAAGTAGGGACCAGGCGCCTCAGTGGTTGGGCACTGTGCCGGCGCCATGGCGACATCGCGCGCCGTAGCCACCTGCATTTGGCCGTCTACACTCGCGGCGTACTGAGTCCAACTCGAGTTGGGGTTGGGTGCAGAGCCGAAACCGCTTCGAAGGAAGCTGCCTAATCCGTAGTCGGTGTATTCATAGCCTTCTGGATTCGGAGTAAATCCATAGGAATCCGGAGTGGCCTCATAATAGAAAGCGACTCGGGGATTCTTCGGCAGACCCTCATTGGCCGAACCGAAGCAGGTGAAAACAGGAGTTACGTCGGCGGCTTTTCCCGTATCCTGGCCGTTTGGATCCGTTCCGTCTGGAGGCGGGGGCGTGGGTGCGGTCGATCTTCCGTCGAGATGGCAGGAGTTGCAGTTTCCCTTGCCACGGAACAAGGCGTAGCCGGCGGCTTCATCGGCGTTCAGCTTCGCGTTGCCCGCGAGGTAAGCGTCAAACTTCGAGGTGAATGGGCTAACCGACAGGCTGTGTTCGAATGCGCTGATGGACTCCCCCCAATGATCGTAGTCGTTAGTTGCCAGAGTGCGATCGGCCGGACTCAAGGCGAGAGGCTGACTGTTCGAGCCGAACGTGGAATCTCCTTCCGGAAGAGCGCAGATTTGCGCGACATCAGCCGGCCAAGTGATGCCGCTCAATGAGCCGGCCCCCCAAATTTCCTCGAAGAGGGATGCGTACGGCGCCAGGGAAAGCTTGTACGCGATGCAAGCAGTGTCGGGATTATCCATTTCGTCGGGGTCGACAGGAGGAAACTGCGCCTGCTCGGCGTCGGGAGCCCTGGTTAAATATCCGGTCGCACGCGAATCCCAGAAGTTTCCGCCGAAAAAAAGCCCCTGGGTCGCGTTATATTGCAGCGGAGGGAAATAGCTGGAATACGTATACCTCTGTGCGGTGCGCTTAGCCGCCCGCTGGCGAGTCGATGAGGGATATGCGATTTCGTCAAGATTTACAGTTGGAATCGGTCCGCTGAAAGCGGCGTATGGCATGTGACAAGACGCGCACGCCTCGTTTTCGTTGGGCGAGATGGTCTTGTCGTAGTTCATAAGCTTGCCCAAAATTTCGACTGAGGCAACCCCGGTATTTTGAAATATGGGTGGTTGGCCAGACACGACCGGAGGCGGTAGGGCTTTCCACTGTTTAATGGCTTCGTGTTCGATGCCATCGATTTCGCGCAGTACCCTGGCGAGTTCCGAATCCAAATCAGAAGGTAGGATCCCAGGCGGGTACGGATTATAGACCGGTGCGGAGGGTGCCGGACTCTGGGCGAACGACTTTGTTGCGGGTAAGGAGATGGTTATCGCCATCGCATAAAGAAAGGCGACTGATGCTATTTTTAACCTTAGGCGAGTCATAAATTTCCCTTTCGCGTGGAAACTTGGGGTGGATACTATGGACGGCGTCGTTCGTTGCCTAGAAAGACTAGATTCCGGAACGCCGACCGTGGATCACGCGCTGCTAGCCTCACTCCGATGCGAAAGCC
Source organism: Candidatus Sulfotelmatobacter sp. (assembly GCA_049512655.1). Lineage (GTDB taxonomy): Bacteria > Acidobacteriota > Terriglobia > Terriglobales > Acidobacteriaceae > Sulfotelmatobacter. The sequence continues at coordinate 63,328 of JBEKWW010000014.1, forward strand.
AGCATTTTCCTGAAGAAATGGACGTATCTGTTCCGCTATTCGGAGAGAGAGCCGCCCGAGGTTGCTAACACCGGTTAACTACTGACGAAACCGCATCCTCCGTTAGTGTCTTGACTCCGCATAGAATTGTTCTTCATCCCATGCTTGTCAACGAGTTTGCATTAGCAACTCCTGCTATTTGTTAGCCGAAGCTGCTATCCAATTTTGCCCAGTGTTTCCTGCGGTAACTAGCAGGTGAAAATCCGAAGCGAGATTTAAACGCACGCACAAAGCTGGAGGTATGTTGATAGCCGGCCATATATGCAATCTCCTTGATTGACGCGCCGGGAGATAGCAACAGCGCAGCCGCTACTTGTAGGCGGCAATCCATTCGATAGTTCTTTACGTTGGTTCCTACTTCACGTTTGAACAGATGGCTTAGCCTTGACATGCTCATCCGGCAGCTAGTTGCAAGTTCTAGGAGCGTGCGAGATGGGTCTTCTTTCAAAACTTGAATTACTTTTAAAATGCGACAGTCTGGCTGAATTGGATCGCCTTCCGCCGATGAAACCGAATTCACGCTCAGCACCATATGTCCCTGTTTGTTGCGCTTAACTTCCTTATAGCTCCCAATCGGCCCTCGCAACATTCCGGCACTATGGGCGGGCAGCCGCCACGGGTTCAGCACCATCACGAGCTAGCAAACAACTTGTCGACTTCGAGAAGAGCAAAAAGCCGCAAGAAACGAGTCAATCGATTTTTCTTCCAGCGTATTTTTTTGTTCCGCGCCCTTGGCCTCAATGATCGCTCCCGCAGCCAGCTCGAGTTATTGCAAATCTATTGCCACATGTTCCACAGCGATTGATGGAGAAATTGTTCGCGAGGGCCGACGACTGGGAGCCGGTTGACGCACTGGAATGCGATTGTTTCCGCCTCTAATTGGGCTTTCGGCGTTTTAGAAGAAGGCGGGTGGCTAAAGCCGAATAGGACAAGAGGAACGCACCACGAATCAGTTGGGAAGACGAAGCGAACCATAGATGCTGGCTGCGATGATTGTGGCAAGTAGTCCCATGACGACTGTGATTGCCGCCCAGCTAATAACTTGGATCGTCATGATAATCCGGTTTATGATTCTTGCGCCCATGAGCTCGCTCCCCCTTGGGGCAGGCAATTGTGCGGCCATGCGATAGAAGAGCTTTCTCTCTTAATTCGTCCGCTCTTAGGTTGGATTTACGTCATTCCACCTGACCAATCACTGACAGCCATGTCGAAATAGGGACATGCGTTGACGGGACTCGCGCCGCAGGAAGACGATCCACCGTTAGGCAGCCGGAATGGCGGACCTGGCCATATCGGAGGGCAGTGTGAACTGAAATGTCGCGCCGCGTCCTGGATTGGCGGACGCCCACAAAGAGCCTCCGTGAGACTCGATAATTCTCCGGCTAATAGAAAGTCCCATACCGGTGCCCTGCGCTTTAGTGGTGAAGAATGCCTCGAAAATCCGGTCAGCCTCCCCGCCGGGAAGCCCGATGCCCGAATCGCTTACTGAAACCAGCAATTGACCATCGTCGACCCTTTTCGATGTGATACTCAGCTCACCCTTTGCATCTTTCATCGCTTCGATGCCGTTGAGGATCAGGTTCATTAAAACCTGTTGCAACTGTACGCGATCCGCTGTGACCAGTGGCAGATCTGAGGCGAGTTCGGTGCGGATTGAAATGGAATTGAGATCCGTCTTGTCGTGCAGCAGAATAATCATTTCTTGAATAATTTCATTTACATCAAGCAACTTCCGGTCGGATGTATCTCGCCTGTAAAGCGAGCGAACCCGGTCGATCACCTCGGCCGCGCGAGTTGCGTCATTGATCATCCTTAGTGCCGCCTCGCAACCCTCAGCGACATCAGGAGTGTCGCGTCGCAGCCACCGTACGCAGCTTCTGGCGTCCATTAGGGCGGCGCTGATTGGCTGTTTGATCTCATGAGCCAGTGAGGCAGCTAGTTCTCCCATCATGCTCACACGGTTGATGTGGGCGAGGTCCGCTTCGACTTGGCGCAATCTTTGGCGTTCCGCTTCTGCGTGCTTAAGGTCGGTAATGTCAATGTTTGAACCGATATAGCCGGCGAATTCTCCCACTCCCGTATATCGCGGAATGCCACTCTCAATCATCCAACGGTATTCGCCATTCGCTCGTCTAAGTCGATACTCCATGCTGAAAGGCTTTCGCGAATGGTAGGCAGGCAGGAAACCATCGAAGCAACTTTGTACATCGTCAGGATGCACGCCCTCCATCCATCCCGTGCCTACTTCCTGCTCCATGGTTCGGCCGGTGAACTCAAGCCAGGGCTTATTGAAATAAGTGCAGAGGCCGTCGGTCCCGGTCATCCAAATCAAGACAGGCGCCGTATCCGCCATCATCTGAAACCGTGCTTCGCTTTCACGCAGGCGTTCTTCCGCAAGCTTCCGCTCGGTGATGTCGCGGTATATGGCGAAATTCGCGACGTGCTCGCCAGAAGTCGTAGTGACCGGGACGGCGAGAAGAGATACTTGAACATTAGTCCCATCCTTGCGCTTACGAATGGTTTCGACTTCTAGTCGGCCGCTCCTCACTTGACTCACATATTCTTTGGATTCCTCTAGAAGTTCCTCCGGAACGATAAGATCCTGAATCGCGCGTTCGAACAACTCGTCCTGCTCATAACCAAACATGCGTGTAAATTCCTTGTTGACGCGGACGATGCGATCTTCCATGTTCAGGATCGCAACCCCCTCCGGAGCTTGTTCAAACAACTGCTCCAAACGAGAAGTCTGCTTCTGGAGTTCCACTTGTGCAAGCTTTAGCTCTTCTACATCTGTGTTCGTTCCGTACCAGCGAATAATCCGCCCGCTCGAGTCGCGTAAAGGCACAGCCTGAAACAAGAACCAGCGATAGCGTCCGTCCGCCCGCCGCATACGCGCTTCGGCTTCGAATGAGGTCGCCCCTATTAAAGCTATTCGCCATCTCTCTCGCAAATCGCTCATATCTTGAGGGTGAATCGCCGCCGCCCATCCCCACCCCTTGATTTCATTGAAACCCATCCCCGTGTAGTCGAGCCATCTTTGGTTGCAGAATTCGACGTCGCCATTGGGAAGGGCGCTCCAGACTAATCCCGGAATCGTGTCCATCACGTCGCGCAAAGGAAGTTCACGCCGCTCTCGATCGTCGGGGATTTCGGGGACGAGTGACGGTTTGCCTTGCCCGTCTTCGGCCCGAACAGAAGTCTCATCAACGCTGGATCGTGGATGTTGCATCTGATGTGCCCCCTTTTGCGGTGACATGACACCTAAGTTTGGGAGTAGAAAGAAATGAGTCGATATTTTATAAGAAATCGGGGCCGTCCTATCTAGGACGATGGTCGTATTGACGTCTTTGCTCGTCGAGCGTAGTATCTCCCGCAAATAGCCGTCCTTATTTAATTTCAATCCAAATTTAGGCCGCATGCACCGAGCAATGGCACGTCACGTGGTATGCAAGTAGCGTGGCCATGCGGTCAGGAGAAGACATGCTCGACCGGGAAGAATGGTTGCCACTCGCCCGCAAGCTCGATTGGGATTACTCCTATGTGCGAGAAGAGGAAGTTTTCCCAGAAGTAATAAGCGGAAGGCCCTGGCTCCCTCATTCAGAATGGAAGGACTGGGAAGAGTCATTCAAGACTTCGTATCGTGAATATGTCGATAACCAATATGAAAAAGATATGGCGGTACAGGCCGTGCACGATGCCGTAGGGCGGATAGAAAATGTTCAGAAGTTGGCACTGCCTTGGTTGAACAGTCTGAAGGTACACGCGGCGGCATTGCCGCTGGCGGAGTTTACCGGCGTCATCGGCAATCTGCGGGGTGCGAGGTTTGGCCGCGATAGTGCCTGGCGAACCATGGCGACTTTTGGGGCTCTCGATGAATATCGCCATACTCAAATTCCGTTGCTTCTGTTTCATCCATTACTGCGCTTAGATTCCCAGTTCGATTGGGCGCATAAGTTTTACCACACCAACAATTGGTTCGCAGTCGCCGCAAGGCACTTCGTCGATGAGCTAATCCTCGGACAAAACGCGATTGAATTCCATATCGCCACCAACGTCGTTTTCGAAACTGGTTTCACGAATTTACAATTCGTCGGACTCGCCTCGCTCGCTCGCGAGTCGAGTGACCACATGTTTGAAAGGATGGTCACCAGCATTCAGACGGACGAGGCTCGGCACGCACAGGTTGGGCACCCCGTGCTAGCGATGGTCATGAAGCACGACCCTCAATACGCGCAATACCTAGTGGACAAATGGTTCTGGCGAAACTGGCGCATGTTCTCGATTTTGACCGGACTCTCGATCGACTATTTAACCGCACCCGATCAACGTCCTTATTCATTCAAAGAGTTCATGGAAGAGTGGATTATCGATCAGTTTCTCCGTACCTTGGACGAATTCGGACTCGAGAAGCCATGGTATTGGAATCTTCTGCTTGACGAACTCGAGATCTACCATCACATGATCTACGCCAGTGCTTACAGTTACCGCGCGACATTGTGGTTCAATTTCGTCGTACCAGGTCCGACTGAAAGGAAATGGCTGCGTCAAAAATATCCTAAATATTGGGATGACATGGATGCCGTGTGGGAACAAATCAGCGAACGCTGGAGAACCGTGGGGCCCGGAGCGGAGAACGAATTGGCCGTGCATGGAACTGCCCTGCCAACTTTTTGCGATCTGTGTCAGTTGCCGCTGAGCGCCGGTACGCCGCGTAAGAATGCTGCCAGGGTGCTGGTCCACGACGGGCGCAAGTACATTTTCTGCTCGAAGCCCTGCGAGTGGATTTTTTTACGCGAGCCTGAAAGGTATGCCAACCATACCAATGTCGTGAAGCGCGTTCTCTCAGGAGAGGCCCCGACGCAGTTACCCAATTTGCTGATGGAGTATTTCAATCTTACCCCTGAGACATGGGGCACAGACGTTCATCATGGGGATTACGAGTGGCTAAGGGCTCGAAAAATCCCTGCCGCTTAGCTTCCTGGGAAAAAGTGCATGCCCATTCCTCTGTACGGCTTCCTTCAAGGTGACACGGTCGGTCTTCTGATTCTGACTGAAGAGACCGAAACGCTCCAAACGCTTGCTCGAAAGCTTCAGGATGCAGCCAGCCTTCGGGTCGCGGGCAGAAACCTAGTTCAGGTCGTTTTCAACGACAAAATCATTGATCCGGCAAAGACAGTCGCTCAGGCTGGGTTGCAGGCATTGGATCGGTTTGATGTGATCCCAGGATAGAAGCGATGGCGTTTCAAAGGGTCGCGAAGATAGAAAACCTTTGGAGTGGCGAAATGATGGGTCTGGAAGTGAATGGGGAAGCCATTTTGCTGGTCAACGTTGATAACCGTATATACGCCTACGCGGATATCTGCCCTCATCAGAAGAGTCGTCTAAGTGACGGCATTCTGACAGATAAGATTCTCCGTTGTGGGAGGCATCATTGGGAATTCGATGTTTGCGCCGGATCTGGCGTAAATCCCCGGAACACGTGTCTAAAGCTATTTCCCATTAAAGTTGATGGAGAGTACATCCTTCTCGACGTAGATGACGGTAAGAGCTTAGGAGGCGGCATGGGCGGAGAGAAGGAATGATGACCGAAGAGGCAGCGGGAGTCTATGACCGAGTTGGTCCTGTTCTCCAAGTAGGAACCGTAACGAATGCCATTATTGCGGCGATTAAAGATTTGAACCAGAACGTAATGGTCCTAGATCGGGGTGCATACATAAGAGTGCTTGTTCCGCGATGCTGTGTTGTCACCCGATCGGCAATCGAAAAGCACTTGGGACGCCCGTTTCGTTTCCCGGGCGAATTGGAGACAGTGATGTCGGCATTCAAGGGCTCGCTGCAACTGAACCAGAACGATGCGGCCTGGCGATTTGCGGAGCGGACTCGCAATTCTAGTTGAACAAACGACGAGTGTTGCAGTTCTTGAGGAGCGGAGATGTCTCAACAGAAAACGTACTGGCATCTTTTGCAGCAAAAGCGGATGCCAACTGAATACGAAATCGTCACATCAAAACTTCTTTGCTATACCGGCGAGGGCTTCACAGGAAAGCGGTTCGAGCTAGATGTTCCCCTGAAAGATTGGTACCGCCGATATCAGGAAGAATCCCTATTGGTGTGCAGCTCGTGGGAAAAGTTTCGCGACCCACGAGAAACGACCTACACGAAGTATACGGATTTGCAGAGAGAGAAAGAGGTCTTCGTGGACGGGATCCTAGATGAAATCGAGCTTACCGGATACGACGTCTACCTTCGTCCTGCATGGCTGCACATGTTTCCAAGAGTGATTGCGCCGTTCCGGTACCCGGGGCATGGCTTTCAGATGATCGCTTCCTACATCGGCCAAATGGCTCCCAGCGGGCGCATTACGATTGCTGCGGCGCTTCAATCGGCCGACGAAATGCGCCGCATTCAGCGAATCGCTTATCGTATCCGGCAACTTCAGCTGATCTATCCTGGATTTGCGGCCGACAGCAGAACCTTGTGGGAAACGGACTCGCTATGGCGACCTCTGCGTGAGGTCGTTGAAAGACTGCTTGTCACGTATGATTGGGCAGAGTCTTTCGTGGGTTTAAACTTGGTGCTCAAACCTCTCGTCGACGAGTTATTCATGAAGTATTTGAGCGATCTGGCTCTTGGCGCCGACGACTACTTACTCGGGCAGGTATTTTATTCGCTAAATGAGGACTGCCAGTGGCACCGGCAATGGAGTAAGTGCCTGGTCCGAATGGCGATGGAAGATGATGTCCGCAACAAGGACACGATTAACAGATGGATTGGTCAATGGTATCCGCTTGCGGCTCGCGCGGTGCATATATTTGCTTCGCTTCTTGAAGACACGCTGGAACAGATGAACACACCACCGCTCCCCCAACACATAAGCGCGGCGATAGATCATTATTATCGCGGGTATCTTCAATCAATGAATCTAGAGCTTGCTTCGTAAGTCTTCAAGTCTCTGGGTTGTCCTCTTCGCTAAGCGAAGTTTCGAGGCGCTCAGATCTCTCGTTCCAGAGACGCAGTCAGGTTGGCCACACTGCGGGAGAGCGTAAGGAAAGTCTGCAATCGCTCGGTTTCCGATCCCAGCGGTCTTTCGGCACAACAATTTCGTACTGTATCTTCCAGCCGTTCAGATGCATTTTCAAAAGAGCCTTTTCCTTCCGGTGTGTTGCCTTCCAATCTGCTTGCCATGCTCTCCAGGGTCGTGGCCAGCTGGCGGTCAAACTCCAGCTGAGCCACGGCAACGGCCTGCGGCAATGTAAAACCAGGAAGCTGCGCGCGGTATTTCCACAAGGCAGTCCGGGTCAAGAAGAAGAGCGTGCGCAGTAGCGGCTGCAAACGGTAGATGCGACTGCGCAATGCCAGGTCATGTTGCCGTGAAGGACCGAATTCGAACAGTACGCCGTCAGCGAGCGCTCTCACCTGGTCGAAGCTGTTGTTGATCGTCTCACGAAGTGAAAAGCTCCGTTCAACGGCAACTATGAGGTCTTTTGAAAGCGGTTCCCTTATGAATTGACTAAGCAATCGTAGGGTAGAGATAAATGCGTGCTTCATTTCAGCCGCGGCGGAAGGTCCCCAGAGTTGGTCAAAAACAAGCCACATCACGAACAGTCCGACCAGAACCCCAACCACGCGGTCCCTTGCCACCGCGAGCGACGTCTGGATCGCAAACTCCTGCAGGTTGATCAGATAGAAAGCCAAGGCTACTTGCAAGCCGAAGTATGAGAGCCAATGAGTAGAATCTGCCCGAATCAACGCCCCATCCAGGTTGAGGGTGGTAACGCGCAAGTTCTTCTATTTTCTGTTCATCGGACGAATGCCACGGATGATTGGACGAAGCGGGAGCACTTTGGGCGCACACACGCCCAACAATGAGCAGAACCAGGCACGGAATTGCCAGGCGAACACTCATTCAGCACCAAAGTGAATCCGCCCGCAGTCGCTTCGATACGCCAAGTAGCCGATGCAGGTTTGAGTTCCTGCATTGCGATCTCACGGTCTTTGTGTACGTGGCCAGAATATGACGATCAACTTCATCACTCCTTTAGCTGGATGGACAGTTGTGGACGAACAGTTCCTCGGTTGATCCAGCGTCTTCAAAACATCCACTGTTCGCCATCGGCTGACCGCAGCAGGGTTAATCAAATGGGTATATGACATGCATGTTTAACTTCTCCAGAAATTCGAGTGTGGTGGCATCCGCGATACCAATCGCCTCACAGCACTTGCGATGCCAGATCGGGTTTCAACCGGTCAGGGGTTGTGCTATTTTCTGCACCTTGCGGATCGAGCAGTTCAGTTTCGCCATACCGATCAAGGGTCTGTCAACATATCGACACCGACCATCCACGTATTGACTCAGATGACGATACGCATTTAAAGCTCGCAGGCTATCGCTGATTCGCATTTTGGAATACAAAATGCAATCACCAGTTTGCGGTTCAGTTTTTCTGTGGGCGAGACGTGCTCGGAAATCACAAACTTCACCAGTGCCCAGAGGCGCGGACGGCGAAGAATCGACGCTTCGATTTATTCGGAGGTAGGTATGCAGTTCATGAAGTACACGGCAAGCGGAACGAGTTTAGATGTAATATCCGGCATTCTGAATTGCGTGTGCCCAGAGTGCGGCGGAAGAATGGGCGGCCACGGCATGGAATTCAAGTGCCAAGGCCAATGCCTGACGGATTGGCGCTCGGTATGGGAGCAAGCTCTCTCAGCGGGTTCGACGCACGATTAACAAATGCAACCAGCTGGGCCAATTCACTAAGAGAAGATTTGTGAAGCACACAACCAGGAACAATTCTTTTCGCCGAGCACCGACAGTTGCCCATGTCAGGCCAGGATGTCGTAGTTTCATAACCGTCTCGCCGTTAGCTTACAAACCGACATAGCGGCCCTATCTCGACAGGGACGCCGGCTATCAAACGTTACTACGCGCCTGGTTTCAACTGTTCATCGGACGGTTGGATTAAAGCGATGCAGCTGCTCAGTCGCCTACCAGCATTTGTCGAATTCAAATCGCACTTTGGCAACCGCTTTGCATGCACTGGAGATCAGCGAAATGACAAAAGTTTCAGATGCAGCGCAAACAACAACGCCGGTCTTTAGGGCCGCAGCCTAGGGAATTCGATTCAGGAGGATGCTCAGTGAAAAAGATTACGAAGTTTAAGAGTTCCAGGCTGTTCTGCGCAATTTCTATCGTACTACTCGGAACACTGCTCTACGCGGCTCCGTTAGGCACTTCAGGCATCTCCCAAGGTGCGAAGGTCAAAGTCACTGGCTTGATTCTGTCGCGCAATGGCGACACCATCCGGGTCAAGGAGAAAAAGTCCGGTGAGATCGTTGTCGTGAACATCACAGGAAACACCAAGATTGAACGCACGCAAGGCCGGCTGCCGTTCTATCGACACACCGAGATGGATGTGACCGCGATGCTGCCAGGGTTGACGATTGACGCAGAAGGTACAGGCGATGCAAAGGGCCACCTCGATGCTGAAAAAATATCTTTCAATCCCGACGAATTCGCGGTTGCAATCGCGGAACAGCAAGAGGTCGCTGCGAACAAAAGTAACACTAAAGAAGCCGCCACTGCGGCCCAGCAAGGCATTGCTACTGCGCGGCAGGCACAATCCTCGGCAGATCAGGCAGCAGCCTCAGCGAGTCAAGCTGATGCGGACGCACAAACCGCAGGCACCATCGGTGTAGCAGATGCTGTTGGCATAGGGATGCTGAACAAACGCACGTCGGAGTCGGACGACTACAAAAACGAGTTCCAGGTTGACGTCTTCTTTGCTCGGGATTCAGCTGTATTGGACGAAAAAGCCAAGAAGGATCTCGACAATCTCGCTGACATTGCGAAGTCGCTTGATGGCTACCTAATCGAAGTCGCGGGGTACAGTTCCAACACTTTAAGCAACGCGACGGATCAGAAGCTCAGCGAAGAACGGGCGGCAGTCGTAGCGCAGTACCTCCGGGAAGCGAAGGACATCCCTCTTCGTCGCATTCTCGCGCCGGTCGGCTATGGAGCCACCCATCCCGCTGTCAGCAACAAAGATCCCTATGACCGCGAGCTCAATCGTCACGTCGATATCAAAGTTCTGGTGAACAAGAACGTGGGGCAGGGCCTGTAGCTCGCTCAAACGGCTTCAGCAGAGCCAAAGGCGAACAATCTCATCGAGCCTTTAAAACCGCAGAAGGAGAAAAGTCATGAAGAAATCAAGCACCTATCTCCTGAGTACGTTACTCGTAGTTTTGTCCATCCTCTGCCCTTCAGCCTCCGCAGCTGATCAGGAAAAAGATGAAGATCGTTTAAAGAACAGCGGCACTGTGCTGAAAGAAGTTCTCGATGTTCCCGACGACATCCCCCACGACTTGCTCGACAAAGCCGATTGTGTGGTTGTCTTTCCATCGGTTTTGAAAGCCGCCTTTATTGTTGGCGGGAGCTACGGCCGAGGCGCAATGTCCTGTCGCAGGGGTGAAAATTTCAGAGGATCATGGGGAGCACCTACGATGATGGCGCTTGAAGGCGGCAGCTTTGGCTTCCAAATAGGAGGCGAGGCAACGGACTTCGTGCTGCTGGTAATGAATGAGCGGGGCGCGAGCGGAATTCTGGCTAGCAAAGTGAAGCTTGGAGCAGATGCGTCAGTTGCGGCAGGGCCGGTCGGCCGAACTGCCTCAGCGGAAACGGACGTTACCTTACGTGCAGACATTTTGAGTTATTCCCGTGCCCGCGGTGCGTTTGTGGGCGTGTCACTCGAAGGATCAACAATTCGTCCCGACAATGGCGCCAATCGGAAGATTTACGGACGGGAAATACCGGCAAGGCGAATCGTTCTGTCCGGACGGATTGCTATCCCGCCAGCAGCCCGGGCGATGATTTCGACACTTAATTCCCGCACTCCGAGGCATAAGCCCTGACTCGAGCGAGATTCGGTTCGCTATCACACAAGTGAAACGAGGAGACAAATTGCGATCACGCGGCTCAACTAAGTGGCGCATTCTGGGATCACAGATTTTCGTTTGTCTCGGCAGTGCAATGGCTGCACTTGCAGATCCAACCCAGCCTTTGAGTCCGACAAACATTTTTGCGCCGGCATCGACCCCAGCGAGATTGATTTTCGGATTGTCTCTGTTTGTACTCACGGTAACAGGCGGCATCTTTATAGTCGTTTTCGCCTTGTTACTTTACTCCGTTGTCAAGTTCAGGAAGAGAAAGAACGACGATGGGCGTGAGCCACCCCAGGTATTCGGCAGCAATCAGGTAGAACTTGCTTGGACCGTAATTCCAGTCCTGATTGTGGTGGCGCTGTTCATGGCAACGGCGCGCGTGATTGCCGGAATCCAGAAGGTTCCACGACCTGACAATGCGATCGAAGTTATCGCCATTGGCCATCAGTTCTGGTGGGAGTATCGCTATCCCGCACTAGGAGTCGTGACCGCAAACGAACTGCATGTGCCGGTCAGCGATGACAATCGCCCAACTCCGACCTTTATCCAGTTATGGTCGGCAGATACGGACCACAGTTTCTGGATTCCGCGCCTCGCGGGCAAAACTGACCTAATTCCCAACCACCCGAACAGCATGTGGATTGATCCTCATGAGACCGGGCTCTACCTGGGTCAGTGCGCCCAATATTGCGGGACGCAGCACGCCAAGATGTTGCTGCGAGTCTATGTTCAGTCGCCGGATGAGTTTGCTCGCTGGATTCAGGAGCAACGCCAACCCGCAATCACCCGTAATGAAATTACTCAGGGGCAGCGAATATTCGAAACGACCGCTTGCGTCAACTGTCACAAGGTGGCGGGAACCTTGGCCAATGGGAGATTTGGGCCAGATCTCACGCACCTGATGAGCCGTGACACGATTGCCGCCGGCGCAGCAAAGAACACACCAGAAAACCTGCGTCAATGGATTCTGAATCCGGCGGGTATCAAACCAGGCTCGCTGATGCCAGCGATGCAATTGAGCGATCCGGAATTGGACGCGCTTACCGTTTACCTGGAGACACTTCGTTAATCCCATGAGGAGCAGTTTCCATGTCGACTGAATCCATCGCATGGCCGAGCGCGACCGCCGTGTCTCCTTCATTCGTCGATCACCTCCACGAATGGGTAACGACAGTGGATCACAAGCGATTGGGCATTATGTACATCGTCTACGCCCTGATTTTTCTTGTGATCGGCGGGATCGAGGCAACGATTATCCGCATCCAGTTGATCCGCCCGCACAACGACTTTGTTTCGCCTCAAGTGTTCAATCGGATGTTCACCATGCACGGAACCACGATGATCTTCTTCATGGTCATGCCTGTCTTGTTCGGATTCGCAAACTATCTGATTCCACTCATGGTTGGGGCGCGGGACATGGCCTTTCCACGTCTGAATGCTTTCAGCTTCTGGATGACTGCTTTCGGCGGCCTGCTTCTCTATTTCAGCCTGATAGGAGCCAACGGATTGTACGGTGCGGGTAACGCGCCCGACGTGGGGTGGTTTGCCTACGCGCCGCTGACTTCGCAGACCCTTTTCAGTTGGCCACAGCACCGATTTCTGGACGCTGGCGCTGCTGGTCTCCGGTTTTGGAAGCATTGGCACGGCGATCAATATCGTGGCTACCATCCTCTGCATGCGTTGCCCTGGAATGACACTCGCCAAAATGCCGTTGTTCGTGTGGCTCAACCTCATAATGGCCGGCTTAGTGATACTTGCGGTCAGTCCGTTAACGGCGGCTCAGATCATGCTGCTGATCGATCGCTATCTCGGCGGCCATTTCTTTGATACCCAGGCCGGAGGCTCAGCGGTGATCTGGATGCATTTCTTTTGGGTTTTCGGCCATCCGGAAGTCTATATCCTTGTCCTCCCAGCCTTCGGTTTCGCCTCGGAGATCATCCCGGTATTCTCCCGGAAGCCGATCTTCGGTTACCCCGTGATGGTGGGGGCGAGCGTCGCGATTGGGTTCATCAGTATGAGCGTGTGGGCTCACCACATGTTCACAGTCGGCATGGGCGCAAACATAAACACCTTTTTCGTGATCTCGAGCATGACCATCGCTGTTCCGACTGGCATCAAGATCTTCAACTGGCTGGGAACCATGTGGGGCGGAAAAATCGAATTCAAGACCCCCATGCTGTTCTGCGTCGCTTTTGTTTTCCAGTTCTTGATCGCTGGTCTCACCGGCATCATGCTGGCTTCGGCCCCCTTCGACTGGCACTTAGGAAATTCATATTTCGTGGTAGCGCATTTTCACTATGTAATCGTCGGCGCCATCCTCTTCACGCTGTTTGGAGCCTTTTACTACTGGTTCCCGAAAATAACGGGGAAGATGTACAACGAGGCGCTTGGCAAGTTACATTTCTGGCTTTTCATAATCGGCTTCCACATGACCTTTGATTTCATGCACGTCCCAGGATTGTTAGGCATGCCACGAAGGATCTACACCTATGAACCGGGGCGCGGTTGGGACACTTGGAACTTCATCGTGACCATCGGCGTTTTCTTCCAGGCCGCCGGAATCCTGATCTTCCTGGGAAATCTTATCTGGTCTTACTTCCGCGGCGAGATTGCCGGGAGCGATCCGTGGGATGCGTGGACTCTTGAATGGTCCACGAATTCGCCGCCACCAGAATACAACTTCGCGACCATTCCCACGATCAAGAGCCGTCGTCCGCTCTGGGATCTCAAGCATCCGGATGATCCCGACTGGAGATACGAATGAAGGAATACGAGCCATGAGCACAACATCCTTGACGACACCCCTGACGGAATTAGAGTGGAGGCTTCCCAGCCGGGGGCGAGTAGGAATGTCCGCCCTGATCGCTGCCGAGTCTGCGATCTTCACCATCTTTGTAGTGGCCTATCTCTTTTATGTTGGCAAAAGCCTATCGGGGCCCACGCCGAGAGAGGTGCTCTCGCCGCCCTACTTTTACACATTTTGTCTGCTTTCCAGCAGTTTGACGATTCACTTCGCAAACAGGTCTCTCCGCCGGTCGAACTTCCGAAGCTTTGGGGGGTGGTGGCTTCTGACGATCACACTCGGCGCACTCTTCCTTTACAGAACGGCCTCGGAATGGCATCGACTGATTTACAGGAAGGGTCTGACCGTCAGCACGAACCTCTTTGGAACCACTTATTACTCACTCGTCGGGCTCCACGGATTTCATGTGGTGGTGGGCCTGATCTGCCTATCCACCGTCATGGCATTCACGCTTTTCGGAGCGGTGAAGCAAGAGCATGCCGAGCGCATCGATGTCCTATCTCTCTATTGGCATTTCGTGGACGCGGTTTGGATTGTGGTCTTCACTGTCGTTTACGTAATTGGTCGCTGACCGGAACACAATATGAGTACAAGCATACTTACGCGAGCTCACAGCCAGGAACGAATGATCGAAATGCCGGCGCCCACAGCGTGGCCAATCATTCTGGCGTTCGGCCTCGCATTAGTCTTCACTGGATTGGTTACCAGCGCCTCCGTTAGCATTCTAGGTGCGATCTTCGCTCTCGGTGGATGCGTTGGATGGTTCCGTGATGTCCTGCCGCACGAAAAGCAGGAATCTCTGCCGGTGGCAGAGATAGTTGGGGCTGTCGCCACCCGCCGCCCGCAAGTGGCTCGCGTCCGATGGATGGCTCAAGAACTGAACCGGGCACGACTGCCGCTGGAAATCTATCCGATTTCGGCAGGGGTCAAAGGCGGTCTGGCAGGAAGTGTAGCCATGGCCATTCTGGCAGTGCTTTACGGAATCATCAGCGGCCACGGCATGTGGTATCCAATCAACCTCTTATCTGCTGGATTCTTTCCGGCGAGAACCACCATCCCGCAAATCGCGGCCTTCCATTGGGACGCTTTGATCATCGCCACGATGATCCACCTGATCTGTTCTATGCTGGTCGGGCTTCTCTATGGCGTCGCGCTTCCGATGTTTCCGCGCCATCCGATTTTGTTTGGCGGTCTGATCATTCCCGTCTTATGGTCCGGTCTGATTCACAGTATGCTCGACGCGGTTGATCCCGTTCTCAACCAGCGGATCGACTGGCCGTGGTTTGTCCTTTCTCAGATCGGATTCGGCATCGTCGCCGGCATTACAGTCTCGAGGCAAGAGCGAGTGCGCACATGGCAGTATCTGCCCTTTGCTGTCCGCGCCGGAATAGAAGTGGCGGGAGCTGCGGACGGCAAAAAAGTAGACGGGGATCGGCAATGACGCATCGAGTTGCGCTCCAGATCGTTGCGGTCGGCGCGTTCCTCGCGTGCGCCGGCTGTGCCCGTTCACGCGCCGTCCCGCGAGTTGAGTTGGAAGTGGTGCCGCCGAACGAGGTCCTCGATTTCAACGTTCTCTATGGGCAGAACTGCGCAGGGTGCCACGGTGTGGAGGGCAAGGGCGGAGCGGCCACAGCCCTGGCCAATCCTGTTTTCCTCGCAATTGCAGACGACGCCGCGATTCGCCGCACGGCCGCAAACGGAGTGCCCGGCACTCCGATGCCGGCCTTTGCGCAGAGCGCTGGCGGGATGCTTACCGAAAAACAGATTGACGCGATAGTGAGTGGGATTCGGTCATGGGCAGAACCCAATGCTGTCGGCGATCAAACTCCGCCAACTTATACAGCGCCGATTCCTGGAGATCCGCAACGCGGCGCCGATGCTTATGGCACGTATTGCTCCTCATGTCACGGAACAAACGGCCGCGGGGGACCCAAAGCCAGTTCGATCGTAGATGGTTCATACCTTGCTCTCGTAAGCGACCAACAACTTCGAACGATTGTGATTGCAGGCTGGTTTGAGCTGGGTTCGCCGGATTGGCGCGGTGATGTCGCGGGCCGGCCCATGTCGGCGCAGGAAGTTTCCGACGTCGTGGCATGGCTTTCCAGTCAACGGCCAAAATTTCCGGGCCGGCCTTACCCGACTGCTTCGATGAACCCAGCCTACGGAGGGCTTCGATGACTGCAGACAACGGAATCTCCAGACGTGCAGCTCTTGCGAAGTTAGGGCTGTTTCTTAACGGTATTGTAGGCATCGCCTTGGCCGTACCGATCGTGCGTTATCTCCTGTCGCCTGTGACACGGGGGAAAAAAATCAATTACGAGTCCTGGCTTTCTCTAGGCGGTCTGGAACAATTCCCTTCTGGTCAGACTCGGCTCGCAACTTACAAGAATCCCGTAACCAATGCCTGGGACGGCGAAACCAGCGACATCGCATGCTGGGTCCGGAATGTTGATGATCAGACGTTCCAGGTCTTCGCTGTAAATTGTGCGCACCTTGGCTGCCCGGTCCGCTGGTTTCCCCAGTCAAACCTCTTCATGTGCCCCTGCCACGGCGGAGCGTATTACCAGGATGGTTCGCGGGCTTCTGGGCCTCCGGAGCGTGGATTATTCCAATATCACTACAAGGTTGAGGATGGAAAACTTCTCATCAAAGCTGGGGAAATGCCGACACCCGGTCAGCCCGTAGCAAATAACGCAGGAGGGAAGGCGACATGCGCCTGATCTCAAAGCTCGGTGGCTGGTTCGATCTACGGCTGCAGCTTGCAACGCCGATTCGTGAAACGCTGGAGCATCCGGTTCCGCGCGAGACTGCGAGTTGGTTCTATGTTTTCGGCAGTGCCGCGCTCACCTGTTTCATGCTTCAGATTGTAACCGGCATTCTGCTTGCCCTGATCTATGTACCTTCGGCGGGTGAGGCGTGGAACAGCCTTCAGACGCTCAATCAGTGCATCTCTCTGGGCTGGTTCATCCGGGCATTGCACGGATGGGGCTCGAACTTCATGATCGCGATTGTCCTGATCCATATGGTGCAGGTTTTCCTGTTTGGAGCCTACAAGTTTCCTAGAGAACTGACTTGGATCGTTGGCGTTCTCCTTTTACTGGTGACGCTCGCTATGGGGTTTACGGGCCAGGTGCTGCGATTCGACCAGGATGCCTACTGGGGATTAGGCATTGGCGCATCCATCGCAAGCCGAGTCCCGGTAATCGGACCGTGGGCTGTAAACCTGATGCTCGGCGGACCGATCATTGCCGGGGCGACGCTTTCACGATTCTTCGCGCTACACGTATTTGTCGTTCCTGGGCTACTGATTGCTTTTGTCAGCTTGCACCTGCTCATGGTGCTCAAACTAGGAATCAATGAATGGCCGATGCCCGGACGCGTTGTTCGGCGCGCCACCTATTTACAGGAATATAACGAGTTCAAGCATAAGGACGGCATACCGTTCGTGCCGGGTGCGGTGTGGAAGGACATTTTCTTCTCCGGTTTCATCCTTATTGCGATTGCTGTTTGCGCACTTCATTTTGGCCCTTTCGGTCCCAGCGGCCCGCCGGACCCGACGATTATTCAGACCGCTCCGCGCCCCGACTTTTTCTTTTTATGGCTGTACGCTCTGCTCTCGTTTTTGCCTCCATCAGCCGAGACGCCCATTTTGTTGATTGGCCCTACCATCGGAATTGTCGTCCTCTTGGCGCTTCCATTTGTAGCGGGTGAGGGTGAGAAGAGCTGGAAGCGGAGGCCGATTGCCGTGCTTACGATTCTGCTGGTCGCGGTTAGCCTCGGCACACTGACCCACTTGGCTGAACACACTCCCTGGAGTCCCGTGATGGATGCGTGGAGCGGCGAGCCGATTCCGGCTGAATTTCTGGAGGGCCGCACCGCACTGGAGCGCCAAGGGGCTCTGGTTTTTCAAGCCAAGCAATGCCACAACTGCCATTCCCTGGATGGCGAGGGCGGGCAGCGTGGTCCGGCGCTGGATCGTGTTGCTCTAGTCCTCACCGAAGATCAACTCATTCGCCAAGTGATCCAGGGAGGGGGAAATATGCCGGCGTACGGGAAAAATCTAAATCCGGCGGAGACAACTGCACTGGTGGCATTCCTCGAAACCCTACACCCGGCAAATCAAAAACCAGCCCGCGATGCTTCCCAAGTAATGACGCTCGGCGCAAACGAGATCTCGCCACGGTAAGCCTATCCATGTCCGAGTCTCTTGACATGCAGTCGTGGTCCTTCTCGCTCGCCGTCACTTTCGCGCTCGCTGCCACGGCATTGGTGTACGTGCGCGGCTGGCTTTCTCTTCGTAGTCCCTTTCCAGACCTCATCGGCAGCTGGCGGCTCGCCGCGTTTATGATCGGACTCGCCTCCGTATGGACAGCCGTTGCTACTCCGCTCGCCACACTCGATCATCAATCGCTAACGATTCATATGATGAAACACCTTCTCTTGATGACGGTAGCTGCACCACTTGTCCTAGTGGGTGCGCCCGTGTTCCCCTTGATATGCGGTTTACCGAAGGTCTTCATCAAGAGCTATCCCCCGCTCGGCAGTCTAGCGACACGACGGCTGGAACGCTATTTTATGCATCCCGTGCTGTGTTGGCTGGTTGGCACTGCGGCCGTAATCGGATGGCATCTCCCCGCTGCGTTTCAGTTGGGCATGCGTTCCCCCTGGGTACATGACTTGGAGGATTTGTCTTTTCTGGTGGCCGGTCTTTTGTTCTGGGGACCCGTCCTGGAATCGTCAAGTGCGAATAGGTTGCCTCGCTGGTCCTGGTCTATGGCTTTGTACCTCTTTCTCGCGACGTTGCCCTGTGACGTTCTTTCCGCATTCCTTGTCTTCTGCGGCCGCCCCGTCTACGGGGTCTATCTGTCCACAACTCAACTGTTCAGTTTCTCTCCTCTCCAAGATCAGGAGTGTGCAGGCGCCTTGATGTGGGTATGGGTGACGTTTGCGTATCTGATTCCCGCCGTGGTTATTACAGTGCATATACTCTCGCCCTCGAATATGAATAGGCAAAGATCAGTGCAAACCGCGCTGCACCGAGCCACAGGATAATCACCGAATGGGGCGGAAGCGCTTTAAAGTGGCGACCAAACCTATCTTTAATTATTGGCGCCTCATGCACCAATTATTGGCGCCTCATGCACCGCACAGGCTGCCGTCGGCAGGACTTGCGACTCCCCGTCGTCAGCAGGAATCCGCATCGAAGAGCCCGGCGACGTTCGAGATGGACTCGCGGAAGCCCTGGCCCACAAGAGTGGACCCGTCGTCGTGGACGCGGTAGTCGATCCTTTGGCGCTCTCGCTTCCAGGCGTTTATAACGCCACTTCAGGTGAGAGATCCGCGGCCACCGATCGTACGCTCGACGTTTCCCGCAATATTAACGTTCCACTGCTTGTCTTCTAACAGCGACCGTGGACGAGCCCGACTCCAGCGGCCGCACGTTCCCGAGAACGAGCGACTTCGCTGGATCAACGATTAGCCAACATGCTGCACCCAAAAAGCAAAGCGCCGCCGCGACCAGGAATGAAGCAGTCCAGCCATAGCGAGCTGCGATCCAGGGCGTAAGTGATGCAGTGAGTGCTGCGCCAATCTGATTTCCGGTATTCATGAAGCCTGAAACAGAGCCGGACGAAGGCCCTGCCACGTCTGCGGTCAGCGACCAGAAGGAACTCTGCGAAAGATAAAGCGCGCCAGCTCCACCTGCAAGTACGATGCTGGCTAGTTTCGCACTTTGAACCTGCGATCCACATGCAATGAAGACGCCGGCTAAAGCGATCGCAAACGCAGCGAGAAAACAGCGGCCCAGGCGCGCATCCTTCCATTTTGTAAGGCGATCGTTGATCACTCCTCCCACAAGACAACCCGCCAGCATCGCGAGGAATGGAAGCATCGAATAAAAAGCGCTGGTCTTCAGATCGAGTCCACGTACTTTCGCGAGATAGCGATAGAACCAACTGAAGAAAATCCACGCCACATAGCCGTAACAGAAGTAGCTCACCGTAACAGCGCAAATTTCCTTGCTGCCCAGTATTCGTTTCCAAGGCAGCAGGATGCGGGGGACGATCCCCTCTGTCGACGAATTCCTCTTCGTCGCTATCGGTGTGCCGAACGAGGACGAAGTCAATCCGGATTCAATCGTCGCCAATTCGGTCGCCGACACCCGCGGGTGTTGTGCTGGCGTGTCGCGTGCGGCTAGAAACCAAATCCCTCCTGCCACGAAGCCGATAATCGAGCAGACAAGGAATGAGCAGCGCCAGCCATAGTGGATCATGATGTAGGTAATAAGAGGAGGGGTGAGCCCAGCGCCGGCGCCGACTCCCGCAAAAATCCATCCATTGGCGATGCCGCGCTCACCAATCGGAATCCAGCGCGCTACGAATTGATTTGCCGAGGGATAAATAACCGCCTCGCCTGCGCCTAAAAGAAAGCGTACAACGATGAACATCAAGAGCGCGCCGGAAATATTTGTGGGAACGAGTGCCGTTAAAGCCGTAAAAACTCCCCACCAGATCGCGCCTGCAGTAATCACCCGACGAGCTCCATAGCGATCCGCGAGCCTTCCCGCCAACGTTTGGAAGATGGCATAACCCAATAACATCGAGCTGAAGACTTTGCCCAGTTGCACATCGCTAAGATGGTAAGCGTCCGCAAGAAAACCTCCTGCAATCGAAATGTTTACGCGATCCAAATAAGAGACAGCGCTGAGAACAAACAACCAGAAAACCAGAAATTGTCGTACACGGCTCGTTCCGGTGCTTGTCATTTCTGACTCCTTTTTGCATTGGGAGGAGAAAATCTTCGTAGCACGCATTGGGTCGCCGGCGCGCCCCGATTGTCGAGCCGCAGCGCATGTGATATTTTTGCGTCCGCGATGAAGGCAATTCTCATTAGTACGATTCTTCCTGGAGTCCTATGAACAAAGCTCTGTCTCTGGTTGCACTCATGAGTTGTTTGGGATTGACGCTGGCGGCACCGGCGCATGCGCAACTTGATCTTTTCTCCAAAGAACAACGAATTGAGTTCACTCCTGAGTGGCACGGCGATCGTTTTCCCGATGGCCGACCGAATGTGCCCGATTCTGTGCTGGCGCGCCTGAAAGATGTCACCGCCGATGAGGCGTGGGACGTTCTGCAGGATACCGGCTACAAGAATCAGTTTGAAGGCGGCTGGAAGCTGATCAATTCCGGAGAACGGCTCGTGGGCCGCGTTGTCACTGCTGTTTTCATGCCGCAACGCCCCGACGTGGATTCCATGATTCGAGCCAACGGCAGGAAAGAAAATCGCATCGGAGACGAAAACTCCTGGATTATCGACATACTGAAGCCGGGAGACGTTCTGGTTGTCGATCTGTTTGGGAAAATCCGCTACGGCACGATCATCGGGGACAATCTCGCAACCGCCATCTATGCCAAGAGTCACAACGGATTGATTGTGAATGGAGCGGTTCGCGATGTCACCGGCATTCAGGAGATCCCTGGATTTCAGGTGTATACGCGCGGCGTCGATCCTTCCGCGCTTGAGAATGTGATGCTGATGGGAGTCAACGCTCCCATTCGAATCGGAGACGCAACTGTAATGCCGGGTGACATAGTAATCGGCGATGCTGAGGGCATAACTTTTGTCCCCCCTCAGCTTGCCGCCAAAGTGGCCGACGATACAGAAATGGATCACCTGATCGACGAGTGGGGACACATGATGCTGCGGGAAGGAAAGTACACGCCTGGACAGATCGACGCCCAATGGACATCCGAAATGATTAAACAATTCAACACCTGGCTCGAGAAAAAGGGATCAATGCTGCGGATGCCGGAACGCTAAGAGCGTGCGATTTCACGTTGAAAGCACTGTGTTCGACCGTTGCACAATTTTCCTGAATCTGCTTCGTACCCGGGATTCGTCGCCCCTACTAGGCTGCGTGTTCGCGCAGGAACTGCGAGAGCCTTGCTGCGACGAGTTTATCCTCGCCTGGCTGCAGCATAAACGAGTTCATGGACAGTCCCGGTTGTTCCTCACCGCTGCCGATCACAATTGAAGGCGTTGAACTGCGCAACAGCTTAGACGCTTGCTCCGGCGTCAATGCAATGTGTGCCTCGTCCCACGTAATGCGCATGTGCGGCACATGATTGGCAATGTCCGGCACGAAGAACGACGTGCTCACGCCATGAACTTTGGTGATTTCGCGCGAGATTAGCTCCAATCTGTCTTGCCATTCTTTTGCAAGAGCCTCATGATCTTCCGCTAGAAAAAGGTCTAGCGCCTTCACCATCCCAACGATTTCTTCCTTACCAACTTTCTGACTCCGGCCGATTGTATCTTCGTGGGGGCTGTTATTAAGTAGCGCATTGGCAACCATCTGTTTGCGCCCGATCAGCAGTCCCGCGCACTGCGGGCCACGGATTGCTTTGCCCCCGCTGAAAGTCACAAGGTCGTAACCCATATTCGTGTAATCCCACAGATGAGACACGGGAGGCGTATCGGCTGCAGCATCGTTCATGCACGGAACGTTATATTGTTTCGCTAACCTTACCCATTCATCCACTTTGATCTGTCCGGCCGCATTGGCGAAGTTCGCGAAGTGCATCATTGCGGTGCGTTCATTCACGGCGGTTCGCAATTCCTCCGCGGTTTCGATCACGACAAGCTTGATCCCCGTCGATCTTAGTTGATGATCGAATGGGTTGCGATGCGACTTCTGAATAATCACCTCCGACTTCATGCCTGTGAGATCAGGTAATTGCCGAATCAAAGCCTCATTTCCGCCCGTCAGAATTCCCGCTAATCCTGACTGTATAGCCGCGGCGGCGCCTGAAGTCACTAGTGCTGTGTAACCCTCCGGCAATTTGAGCATCTGCGCAATGCGATTGCCGGCCGCGACTTCAAGCTCTGGAATACTTACAAAGTGACGCCCGGCCATGGTCATGACAGCCTCGAGCTCCGGATGAGGAAGCGAACCCCCGAGCATGGTCATCGTGCCTTCACAATTGATAACGGTTGTGACGCCGAGTTCCTCGTATGGATTCCCAGTCTGCCCGAAGCCGCTTACCTTCGTGTTCGCACTTGCCGGCGCGCGATTGAAAGAAAATAATTTCTGTGGCACTAGTACCGCGCTAGCAATCATGCCTATGGTGCCGAGAAAACCACGCCGATTCCACTTCGAGTTGAGCCGCATGACGCTCCTTAAGATTTACTTTCCACTTACCGCCGCAATGCAGTTAATTTCCAGCAGAGAATTCCCAGGCAGCGCGGCCACCGCGACGGTTGTGCGCGCCGGGCCGCCATGAGGAAAATACGTAGCGAAGATTTTGTGCATCCCGTCCCAGTGTTCAATATTCACTAAAAAGACATTTGCCTGGAGAACGCTGTCCATCGATCCGCCACCGGCTTCAACCAGCTTTTTTATTTTGTCCATCACGTTGGTGGTGTGAGATTCGATCGTCCATTCCTTCGAATCGCGCGTGTCGTGCGCGCCTTGTCCGGAGATGTAGAGTAATCCGTTGTATTCGACAATCGGCATAATGACTTCTTTTTCGCTGGCCGGTTTACCTTCGTCATTCAGCTTTCGGATGGCGTTTGTACCCTTTGGGCCTGCACTCTGCGCGAGCCCGCTTCCGGACAACATGACCGAGCTGACCCCAAGAGCCGACAGCATAGAGGCAAAGCGAGTTGCAAACGTTCTGCGAGTCAAGATGGAATTCATGACGATCCTTTCCGTTTAGGTTTCGACGTTCCCATGAAATTAAGGCAATGCAAAGCTGAAAACATTACTGCCGGCGGCAATTGCCACATACTGCTTGTCTCCGATTGCGTAGCTCATTGGCGACGCACTGATCTGTTGGCCGGTATTGAAATGCCACAACGCCCTGCCACTTTGCGCTTCCACCGCCTCGAATGAACCGGCATCGTCGCCGAAGAACACCAATCCTCCAGCAGTCGTTACGGTCCCGCCCGAAGAGCGGCCTGTACCATTCTGCGGATACCTCCAAACGATTGACCCTGTATCGAGGCTGAACGCGACCAGCACTTTCTGCGAGCTCTCGGTAGGGATATGCTTTACCCCGGTCGAGTAATAACCCTGCCCTTCATGAAAGCTTTGCGACTTAAAGAAATATGTTTCGCATTCCTCGAGCGCCATGAAGTAAACGGTATGTGTCGATTCGCTATAAGACGGCGCGAACCAGTTTGTTGCCCCCGAATAGCCGGGACAAATCCGACTGCCTGCGGCGGTAGGCTGAATACCGGTCAGCTCAGGCCTACCTTCTGAGTTGATCCCCTTTGCCCAGTTCAATTTTTCCACGAATGGCGCTGCGGAAAGGAATTTTCCGTTCGTGCGATCGAGAACGTAGATATAGCCATTCCGATTCGCCTGCACCAGGAGTTTCCGCGCTGCACCGCGATAGACCGCATCGACCAGAATCGGAGTCTCCACGGCGTCATAGTCGAACAGGTCATGCGGCGTGAACTGAAAATACCATTTCAATTTCCCCGTATCCGGTTCAAGAGCTAAGATGCAGTCTGTGTAGAGGTCGTCTCCCGGACGCACGCCGCCTTCGAAATCAGGTGCGGGATTGCTCGTACCCCAGTAAATCGTATCGAGTTTGGGATCGTACGTCCCTGGCATCCATGTCGTTCCGCCTCCGTGGAGATAAAGTTTGCCGGGCCAACTTTCCGATCCGGATTCGCCTGGCGCAGGAATCGTCCAGAATCGCCAGGCAAGCTTGCCCGTTAGAGCATCGTAAGCCGCCAGGAAACCTCGGACCCCATCGTCGCCGCCAGAGGTCCCGACCAGAACTTTATCTTTTACGATAAGTGGAGCGCTGGTTGCGCCGTAGTTCTTGTTCCAGTCCGCATACGCCACGTTCCAGATGAGATTGCCCGAGCGCGCATCAAGGCAGAGAAGATGCGCATTATCGGTCTCCATGTAGAGCCGGTCGTGCCAGATCCCGACGCCGCGATTGATGTGCCCCGATGCATCGTCAATCAATCCTTCAGAGATCGGCCATGAGTGGCGCCACACCACTCGCCCAGTACTCGCGTCTAGTGCAATCGCATCGTTTGCAGCAGTAACGAACATCATTCCATTCACTACCAACGGAGTAACTTCGAGCCGGCTCGTATTGCTTACATGAAAAACCCACTGCGCCTGCAAGCCAGCGACATTGGCTGGATTAATCAGCGAAAGGGCGCTATAACGCCTTCCGGAATAATCACCGTTATAGGCAGGCCAATTTGTGGAAGGCTGGGCTAAGAGGTCTTGCGATTGGACATTGATTTTCGTCGTCAAAGCGCCTAATGGTTCGTCTTCGCCGATAACTGCGGAGCTAGCAAGAAGGACGAAGGCAAGGGTGATAGAAATCGAGATTCGTGCGAATGGAGTCTTCCGCTCCAGGCCGCGAGAGCCCGCTCGTTCAAAACTATTTGCGCGATTGCCTCTAAATTGATTTCGCAACTGCAGCCTCCCCGGTGCCGTTCTTCCGCGGCTGCAAGCGGATGCTATTTGAGGGATATCCCAGCTCATGTGAGATTTGCAGCCCGGCAGCCTGAATCAACGGGGCGAGTTGTCGTAGACGGCTTATCGCCATTCGAACGATTGGCGCGGTAATGCTAAGACTCGCATTTACCATGCCTGCATGATCCCAAATGGGCGCTGCCACACATCGAATATGGAGCTCGTGCTCTTCCAGATCGCAGGCATAACCGTTCTTCCGAATGCGCTGGAGCTCGGACTCTAATTCCTGCAGATTGCCGACTGTGTTTGGGGTAAAACGTTTTAGCGTGAGCTGCGGGAGCAATTGTTTTTGCTGGTCCTCAGGCATATATGCCAACATGACTTTACCAACAGCCGTGCAATAAAGCGGGACGGCAGCTCCGATGCGTGAGTAAATGCGCAACTGCTCGGTTGAATCCAGCTTTTCGACATACACCACGGTTGAGCCATGCCGGACCGTCAAGTGAACCGTCTCCCGCGTTTGCCGATTCAATTCCTGTAAGTAGGGTAGGCTCACACGGCGAATATCGAGCTGAGCCAGAGCGGCCTGCCCGACAGCAAAGCACGCGATTCCGAGGTGGTATACATTTCCGCTGCAATTCAAGAATCCTGCAGCTTCCAAATTCGCCAGAAAACGATGAACCGTACTTACTGGCAAATGAGAGCGGTCCGCCACTTGCTTTGCTGTTAGGCCTTGAAAAGATTCGCTAAATAATTGCAGAAGTCGTAAGCCACGCTGCAGGGCCGTGATGTTGTACGTTCGTTTGTGCATATCTGGGATACGCGGCAAGGCAAAAAAATATTTACGAAATGAAAGTGCGGATTATCTGATGAAAATGAAATTTACGCAATAGCCTTCGCCTATAATCTGCCAAATTTTTTAACTGCCTCCACAATCGACTTCATTTGTTCAATCACGGCATACATCGAGTGCTCTTTGAAGTCCATTTGTTGGGCAAGCGCTAGTACTTCCGCCGCTCGGGCTCGAGGGACAACTGCCACGCCATCGCTGTCCGCCACAATAATGTCGCCAGCAGTGACGATTACGCCGTCGCAAGTTACCGGAAGCTGGGATCCTCCGAAACGATAGTGGTGCACCGATGTCGAAGGGACAATTCCAGTCGCGTAAACCGGAAAACCGATCTTGCGGAGATACGCGACGTCCCGCACACCTCCATCGATTACAGCTCCGGCATATCCGCGCGCGGCCATTGCTGTACCCATCAGTCCGCCCATTCCGGCGATGTCCTCGCCATCTTCGACCACCATCACGTAAACGGAATCGGTGGAACCGTCGTCGATGGCTTGCAGCATCCCATTCAAAGCGGCGGGGTCAGTATTACCTTCGTCTTTCTTGAGCAGCACCGTTCGCGCAAAGCCGGCAAATTTGGTCGTGAAGAGGGGATGCATGCGATGACTCATATACATGCGCTTGCCGGTCAACTGCTCTAGAGCATCCGAAACGGAAGCGACTTCCACGTGTCGAAAATCGACTATCAGACTGCCTTCCGGATGCGATGAGTTTTGCGCGGCAGCCTCGGCTCGCAAAGATCGAGTGGCGTACAAAAGGAGCCCAAACGTTGACGCCAATAAGAAGAAGACCGAGATTGAGCGCAATTTCAAAAAAGCGCGAAGCTTGTTCATTTCGCCTCCTGGATGTATATATGTGCGCGAACTCTAAATTGTTTTTGCTGCGTGGAAGAGCCAATCTATCAGAAGGATCGGAGGAGAAAAAATGAAAATGAAAATGCACTTGAAAACTGCACGAACTATGCTGTCTGTCGCTGTGGTCGCGATTATTATCGGTCTCATTTCACATCGCGCGGAGAGCCAAGAGCGGAAAGCCGTGAATTTATCTTCTGCCAGCGGACTTCCCTTCAGCGATGCAATCATTGCCGGCAATACTCTCTACATCGCAGGGCAGGAGGGCAGCGACGATTCCGGCAAACTGGCCAGCGGTGGCATCGGTCCCGAAACCAGCGCTACGCTCGGTAACATCCAGAAGATCGTAAAGGCCGCCGGATTCGAAATGAAAGATGTAGTGAGTGTAACGGTCTATCTCGCCGACATTCATGACTTTCCAGAAATGAACAAAGTCTACAAAGGCATGATGCCCGATCCAAAACCGGCCCGTGCGACCATTCAAGCTGCAGCTCTGGTTAATAATGCGCGCATTGAGATATCGGCAATTGCTGTAAGGCAGAAATAAAAATGTTCTGTTCACGACGGAAAAATGCCCGCTCTCTTGAGACCGGGAGGAATTGTAGGTGTCAACCCTGAAAACTGGTTGACACCTGCACCCATATTGCGATAAACCGTGATTCCGATTGCTTTCTCAGAAATCGGGAATAACTTTCACTGGGTGAAAGTATAAAACTGGACCCGCTTAGACGCGATAAGCCTTCACGGCCAGGAGATCAGCTATGCGTGAACGTGGATGTAACGGTTTTTTTGCGATAGTCGCATTCGTGATTTTGGCAGTAGCGGTCAGTCTGGCGAGTATCACCGGCAGTGTCTCCGGCGTGGTCACGGATAAGTCGGGAGCCGTGGTTCCCGGCGCCTCAGTGGTCGCCATCGATACGCAGACGGGAATCAGGACGACAGCCAAAACCGACGCAAAGGGCTTTTACAGCCTTCCAGCGCTTGCCGTCGCTACGTACGATTTGGAGATCACGCAGGTCGGATTCAAGACTTTTCGCAAAACCGGCTTGGTCATCGACGCCAATTCAGCGCTTCGTGCCGACGCCATCCTAGAGATTGGCACAATCAGCGAAAAGATGGAAGTGAGTTCGGACGTAGTTCACGTGGAAACGCAGAGTACGCAAATGGGAGAGGTCATCGAGGGCTCGAAAATAACCTCCGTTCCACTGAATGGACGGTCCTTTATCGATCTACTAGCTTTACAGCCTGGAGTTTCGCCCTACCAATGCACTTCAAACAATTGCAATGACACCACCCAGGGAATTGGCGCGGATGAAACAACGGTATCCGGCGATCAAACGAACGGAACTCAGTCCGTAAATGGCGGCCGGATGGGATCGAACGGTTTCATGGTGAATGGAGCAGATGCCCAAGAAGGTGTCCACAACGGCGCCGCTATCATTCCCAACCTAGACTCCATCTCCGAATTTCGCATCATCACCAACAATTTCAACGCGGAATATGGAAACTTCAGCGGCGGCCAAATTAATGTCGTCACAAAATCTGGAACCAATGGATTTCACGGGGACCTTTTCGATTTTCTCCGCAATACCGATTTCGACGCCGCCAACTATTTCGCTGGAGGAGCTCGGGGAGATTTCAAGCAGAATCAGTTCGGCGGAACCGTCGGCGGGCCAATCAAAAAAGACAAGGTTTTCTTTTTTGGTGACTATCAAGGAAACAGACAAATCCTCGGTCAGACCCAGTCCTTCGCCGTCCCCACTGACGCAGATCGCACGGGAAATTTGATGGACGAAGCAGGCGCGCTCACCGGTTCCGTGGAAGGAACCTCAGCTGCTCCATCCGCCGGATATCCCTTCGGCGGTTGGGCGTATATCCTTTCGAAGGAATTGGGATACACGGTGACGCCGGGAGAGCCGTATTACACTCCGGGATGCACCAGCAACACTGCTTGCGTTTTCCCGAACGCAGTCATTCCGATGTCGGCGTGGTCTCCGGTCGCGAAGGCTACTCTGAAATACATTCCGGCACCCAATGCGAACCTAGCGTCAGGCGCCAATTATCAAGCTTCGGCGTATAACCAGCACTTGCGGGATGACAAGTTCGGAATCCGCCTGGATACCAATACTCACTACGGTACTTTGTTCGGATACTACTTTTTCGACCAATTCGACGTGACCACTCCCTATGCTCAGGGAATCAGTTTTCCGGGTTTCGACAGTAGCGTGCAAGGTCGCTCAGAAATGATCAACCTCGGCTTGACGACTACGATCAACAACTCCACGGTAAATGATGTTCGCCTTGTCTATTTGAGGGACCGCTATTACGGAGGAATCCCAATTGGTGGTACGGGCGTACCATTGACCTCGCTAGGCTTCAATACCCCTGTTACACCCGGAGGAATCGCACCTATCACTCCGGCGCTGGAAGGAGTTCCGTCCTTCGTCTTCAATAACTATTCCTTCGGACTTCCGCAGGACGCCCTGAAGCAATACAACAATACTTATCAGATTATTGACAACTTCACGAAAGTTATAGGAACCCACAGCCTACAGTTCGGAGGAGATTTTCATTACGATCAGATTAACGAACGAAACTACGATGACGCGAATGGGGCATATACCTTTGGCGGCGGAGAGACCGGTCTCGATTTTGCCGATTTCCTGATTGGCGCTCCCGATAATTTCACGCAGGCCAGCCAGCAATTGCTCGACTCACGCGATAAATACTTCGGACTTTATGTCCAAGATAGCTGGCGCGCACGACAAACTCTGACCATCAATTATGGCCTTCGTTATGAGATCATGACGCCCTGGTACGACACGCAGAACAAACTGGAAACCGTCATCCCCGGGGAACAGTCTCGAGTTTTCCCAACCGCGCCCGAAGGATTGGTGGTTCCGGGTGATCCCGGCGTGCCGCGAACCCTGGCCCCGATTCAGTACCACAATTTTGCGCCCAGAATTGGATTCGCTTATTCGCCGGACACTTCAGAAGGCCTGCTCGGCAAACTGGTTGGCGGTCCGGGCAAGACCAGTATTCGTGCCGGCTACGGCATTTTCTACAGCGCAATTGAGGATGCAACCGGTTTTGTTGAAGTTGGGGATGCTCCCTATGGTTTGTATTATTCTTCTCCGGAACCCACTCTCCTGGCTTCTCCATTTATTGATCGTGGTACGGGGTTTAGTGAGGTCAGTGCGGGGCCGAAGTTCCCCTTTACTTTTCCTCCCACGAACGCATCGCCCAGGAATCCAGACACCGCCTTCAATTGGGCACAAGCCACGCCCATTTCCGGGGCTGATTACCTCTACCCGCACGACAAAATCCCGCAGGTGCAGCAATTTGAATTTTCAGTACAGCGCCAGATAGGATCGTCCACGGTCGCCAGTGTGAGTTACGTGGGAACGGTTGGCCGACACCTCCTGACCTTTGAAGATTCCAATCCCGCAAATGCCGCGCTCTGTCTTTCCTTGACGGCTGCGGTCCTGGCGCCGGGACAAAGCCCGTGCGGGCCGTATGGGGAAGACAACGTCTACACGCTGGCAAACGGAACTACGGTCAATGGTACGCGTCCTACCTTTGGAATTAACTTCGGCAGCAATCCCTACATGATCACGGCTGTCAGTTCAAGTTTCAACTCGTTGCAGGCCAGCCTGAAACATGCCCAGAAATATGCCAATTTCCTCGTCGCCTACACTTATGAAAAATCAATAGACAACGGTTCGACTTCGTTTGACGCGACCAATCCTTTTAACCCCAGGGCAAGCCGCGCCCTGTCTGTTTTCGATGTTCCGCAAGACTTAACAGTCAGCTACACCGTCCAGTTGCCCTTCGACAAATTCGCTGGCGGGGCGCCAAAGAGACTGACCTCAGGGTGGGCGATTTCTGGTATAGCGATATTCGCCAAAGGGGAGCCTATCCAGATCAGTGAACCATCCGATGATCTCTCTCTCAGCGGAACGTTCGCTGACACAATTGACGAGCCTAGCTACGCGAACAATGGTAGCCCTCTATTTGTAAATCGCAATCCGCGCAATCAGGCCGGGCAGCCATATTTCAACCCTAATTACTTCGTGGCAGAGCCACTTGGGCAGGTGGGGAACGTAATGCGCCGGTTTTTCATTGGCCCGGGAATTAACAACTTTGATATGGCTTTGCTGAAAGATACCCAAATCACAGAGAGCACTCAGCTTCAATTCCGCGCAGAAGCGTTCAATATTTTCAATCATGCCCAGTTCAACAATCCCTCGGGAAATTTCGACAACTCAGGCGCAGGCGGTTTCGGGTACGTGACCTCAGCGCTGAATCCACGCATCATGCAGCTCGCCCTAAAATTGATTTTCTAAATATCCGGAATGCTCTTCATTCGCAGATTTACGCATTTGTTTGCACTGATGCCGCTGCTCCTGTGCGCTAGTCGCGCATGCGTCGGCCAGTCGCAATCGGTCTCGCGGAATACGGGCCCGAAAAGCTCCGAGGGTAAGCGGAGCTTTGCCTCAACTTGCGCCCAGTGCCACGGGCTGGATGGGAAAGGCAGCGAGAGAGCCCCCAACATCGCGGACAGGCCTGCGGTGCAACGGCTTTCCGACTCGCAGATTTACGGCATTATTGAAAATGGAGTCCCGGGGACTGGGATGCCCGCCTTTCATTCTCTTCAAAACTCTCAGCTTCGGACGCTTGTCGTTTACCTCCGCACGCTTCAGGGGAGAAATAAAACTACGGCTTTGCCGGGAAATCCGGAACAGGGAAAGACGATATTTTTCGGCAAGGCGGGATGCTTCCAGTGTCACATGGTTGCCGGTGAAGGTGGCTTCATCGCCTCGGATTTGTCCGAATATGCGCACATTCATACGGTGGCGCAAATTCGAGAAACGATCCTCAACCCGGCGAGCAACAATCGACAGGCGCGACTTGTGACGGCAACGCTTCATGGCGGCGTGAAATATGTGGGGAGAATACGCGATGAGGATAATTTCTCGGTTCAGTTGCAGACGCTGGACGGAGCCTTTCACTTCCTGTCTAAATCGGATATCGATGAGCTCCAGCCCAATCCGCAACCGCTTATGCCCTCCGATTATGGCTCGAAGCTTGCCCCGCAAGAAGTAAACGATATCGTTAGTTACTTGATGAGTGTGGGCAATGCGAACGGACCTGCAGTTCCCGCGAAAGTTGATGACTTGGAGCAATAGTTTCACAACCGATGAATCGCCGGAGGCCGTGTACTTTCTTCGAAAGGAAAAAATTGTCTTCTATGATTTACAGGTTACGAATTCTGCGCATTGTGGCCAGCTCTTTTCTGTTAGCGATTGGAGCGTCAAACCTTGCGGCTCAGCACGCGCGTCGGGAATTTCAACTCCAAGCCGAATCACCGCAGTTCTGGGATCTGATTGATCATGAAGCAAAACTCAGTGTGATGGGCACCGGTTTCGGATTTACTGAGGGTCCGGTGTGGGATGAAGCCGGGTTCCTTTACGTCAGCGACGAGACCATTAACAAGATTTACAAGCTTTATCCTGACGGCAGGAAGGAGGAGTTGATCGCTCTCGGCGACCCGGACGGGAACACGTACGACCGCCAGCATCGGCTCATTGATTGCGCGAGTGTGTTGCGCGCCGTCATTGAAGTAACTCCGGACGGGAAATACAAGATCCTGGCCGATCATTATCAAGGCAAGAAACTTAACACCCCTAATGATGTAGTCGCCGGGCCAGATGGCGCGCTGTACTTCACCGATCCAACCATGGATTTTGTGGCGGGAGCAAAGCAGGAAACTCCCTTCCAGGGCGTGTACCGGCTTGACGGCAAAGGAAACTTGCAGTTAGTTACCAAGGATTTAACGCAACCCAACGGTCTCGCATTTTCTCCAGACGGCAAGCGCTTCTACGTCGACGATAGCGAACAAAGAAATATCCGCGTGTACGATGCAGACTCACACGGCACGCTCACAAACGGCCGAATCTTCGGCGAGGAACCGGGCGGGAAAGACGATGGCGTGCCCGACGGCATGAAAGTTGATAAGAACGGCAACCTGTTTGTTGTGGGCCCGAAGGGCATCTGGGTGTGGGACGCCAAAGGAAAGCACCTCGGCACAATCGTCACTCCGGAACAACCGGCAAACCTTGCCTGGGGCGATAAGGACTATCGCACGCTTTACATCACGGCAACTACTTCGGTGTATCGGCTGAAAACGAAAGCTCAGGGATACGTTCCCTACCTTGCCCACTGAGATATTCAGTTGTCTCACTGCGGGAGCGCGAAGCTGAAGACGTCTCCTCCCGCAGCGACGGCTACATACTGAATACCTTCGACGGCATATGTCATGGGAGACGCTCGCATTTTCTGGCCAGTGTTGAAGTGCCAGTCCAAGCGGCCACTTGCTGCATCCACCGCTTCTAAAGATCCGGCATCGTCCCCGAAGAATACCAGGCCGCCCGCGGTGGTCAATGTCCCGCCCCACGAATCGCCCTGCCCCACCTGCGCGTAACGCCATGCCGGTTTTCCATCTTCGATGGAAAGCGCCAGCAGATTCTTGTGGGCGTGCTCATCGGGAGCAAGCTTTGTACCGGTATCGTAATAAGTTTGTCCTTTTGCAAACGCCTCGGGCTTTGCAAAATAAAGATTGCAGCTCTCGAGAGCCATCACGTAAAAGAGTCGTGTCTCAGGATTATAAGAAGGTGAGAACCAGTTGGTAGCGCCGTCGATCCCGGGACAAATTAACTCGCCTTGCGCTGCCGGAATTCGGCCCGAGACGATTGGTCGACCCGCTGAATCCACTTCTTTTGCCCAATTCAACTTATCGAGGAAAGGAGTGGCGTGCAGAAACTTGCCATTGGTGCGATCGAGAACGTAAAAGAATCCATTTCGATTCGCCTGCAATAATAAGTGACGAGTCGTGCCGCTTTCTTGTTCGTCTGCAAGTATCGGCGTCTCGACGGCGTCGTAGTCGAACAGATCGTGAGGTGTGAACTGGAAATACCACTTCAACCTTCCAGTGTCTGGATCAAGTGCCAAAACGCAATCCGTATACAGATCGTCGCCAGGGCGAGGATCACCGACAAAGTCGGGGGCAGGGTTGCTGGTCGTCCAATAGAGCGTGTTGAGTTCAGGATCGTATGTGCCTGGCATCCAGGTTGTTCCGCCGCCATGGAGATACGCGTAACCCGGCCAACTCGAGGATCCAAATTCTCCCGGCCCTGGAATCGTCCAGAATTTCCACTTCAATTTTCCAGTCATCGCTTCGTAGGCCGCAAGGAATCCCCGAACTCCGGAGTCACCACCCGAAGTACCGACGACTACGGCTCCTTTGACGACGAGTGGAGCGCCGGTCGCGCCATAGTGCTTGTTCTTGTCGGCATATTCAATGTCCCATCGCAAGCCGCCCGAGCGAGCATCAAGGCAGAGTAGATGGGCGTCATCGGTCTCCACATAAACGAAATGCTGCCATACGGCCACGCCTCTGTTTTTATGAGCAGCGGCATCATCGAGCAGACCTGAACTCACCGGCCGTTGATAGTGCCACACACCGCGGCCAGTTCGTGCGTCGAGAGCAAATACATCATTCGAGGAAGTCACGTACATCATGCCGTTGATGACGACAGGAGTGGCTTCGAGAGTCTGAGAGTTGCCGGGATGGAACACCCAGGCCGCCCGCAGCTTCGCAACATTTGCGATATTGATTTCACGCAGACCGCTAAAACGCCGGCCAGTGTAGTCGCCGTTGTACGAAGTCCAGTTGGCGCCAGTTGGCTGCACAAGCAATTCTTGGTCGCTCAGGTCGGTGGCAACGTTAGCCGGAGATATCGCCTGTTGCGCTTTCGCGGACAACAAGGCGCAGAAGGCGGCGAAGAGCACGGCGAATGCTTTACTGGGTGAAGCCTTGCTACTCTGTCGCATGTCAGCGGCTCCCGCCCACTTGTATCTCCTGAAGAGAACCGCAGTCTACTCCGTAATCATCTTCCACGTGGAGAGAGACTCGCGACGGTTTTCCAGGCGCAACAACTTCTGTGTCGAGCAGGACGGTTTCTGTCGGATCCACTCTGGATATCGGCATGCTACCGAGTTGAGAACCATGTTCGTTATAAAAGCGCGCAATCAAATGGCCCGAACAAAATACGCCAAACGAACCTGAAAGCCTGATCTTTCCATCCTCCAGGAGAGTGGTTTGAAGAGGATGTATCACGATGCCAGCATCTCTCACTCCATGGAACTCGCTTCCTCCCCGCGTCGGGAACCATTCCGTGTCGAGATCACAACTTTCGCCTGGCCGCAACCGGCACATCGGGCTGTTGATCTCAGCTTCAAGGTAGGTACGGCTGGCGTCTGCATCTGCGCTTATGGAAGGCACACCGTCGCTGCTCAACCGCATTTCAGGACCGTTCGTCCAGAAGATAACTGATGCCTTGCCAGGATACGGCTTGCTCTCGTCGTACTGGAAGCGTTCAACCATGGCATATTGACTGCTGCCGTCAACCACCGCCAGCCAACCATCCGTTGAGTCCAGCCAAAGCTCCGCTGCCATGTGTACGTAATGAACCGCAAAAAAGCCATCGTCTCTCACCGCCACCGCGGAATTCTCTGCCGGACCAAAGCGGACGTGATAGCGGTTGAGGTAGCTACTGGCCGGGTTCGCCGGAGTGAACGTCCAGAAGTTGTGGTTGAACCCTGAGATTGACGACGAATCGGCGGTGTTGTATTGCGAGACGGACTGCATCGACCACTCTATCGCATGCCCTGTCACATTTTTCATCGAGGCGCGAAAGCGGATTCGTGCGGAATCCGAATCCAGTCGAATCGTACGCTGAAACTGGATGCCAGTCTGCGGATCCGACGGTCCGGTCAATTCTATTTCGCACTGTTTGCCTTCCGAAAGCTTTCGAAAGGCAAATGCACCGTCATCCAATAAATCGGAGTCTCCGACCCAGTGTTGTTCGTCATCGTTTCCTTCGGGCAGGAGCCATAACTTGTCACCGCCATAGTTGAACCATTGCCCTGCAGTCGGCAGCTGATATTTGCCGGCGAGAGTAGGATTGACGAACAAATATGGATGGCCAGCAAAAGTGACCTGCATCAAACGGCCACCATTTTGCGGGACGACAATCAATTGCACCCATTTATTTGAGAGTTGCTGCGCATGCCAGCCCTTGTAATCCAGGGCTTCAACGCGACATTCCGGGGTCGACTGCGGATTTGCCTGAGCCAACGCCCTGACAGGAATTAGGTTCAGACCAATGGAGATAACCAGAATACTCAGGGAGAAATGTCGCATCCGTGTCCCACTCGCAAGATGAAATCTCATAAATCCTTTCGAAAAGTCTGCCGCGGTTGACGATAGCACGTACGACCCAAGATTGAGCGTATTGGCATCGTCTGTTCAGTTTTCTTCAAAAAGAAATAAAAAACAATAAAACGAAAGATTTCGATTTGCGTCAAGCACATTCTGTGGTATACCAAGTGGGCAAAACGCTGTTCACCCTATCTGATCTGAGAATGCTCTTGAAGCACTTGGTTTTGTTAGCGCTGCTCTCGATCAACCTGTTTTCTCAGGAGTGGAAAGTTGATCCCACTTGGTTGCATCGTTACGTCCCCGCGCTAAATCAGGGAGGCGATCTGTCGGCGATGCCTTGCCGCCACAAACCGATCTTCGGCGAAGGCGACACAGAAAGTCGAAATATGATCAGCGTGGCTCGTTTCGAAGAAGTCACGCTCGCACCCCATGGCAATTGCCAGAGCACACTCAATGATCGGGAAGAACAGATCTATTTCGTTCTGGAAGGCAAAGCTGATCTGCATTACAGCGATCAGACATATCAGATGCGGACCAATGATTTCACATACTTGCCTCCAGGGGCAAAACACTCGATTGGCAACAGTTCTGAACACTCGGTGCGCGTATTGGTTATGGGTTTCAAGATTCCCGCCTCAATATCAATGACGCCGTCGTCGTTATCGCGACCGAAGATTGTGAACCTTCAGGATGTGAAAGAGGAAACTGTTGAAGGTCACCCCACATCGGTTCTTTACAAGCTTCTCGTTGGTCCTCGTACTGGCAAGCCCGACTCCATCGACGATGCCTACGTTGTGACCAGCTTGTTCTGGATGGACTTTGCGCCGGGCGGCACAAACTTTCCCCATCATCACCAGAGTGCCGAGGAAATCTATCTCGTGCTCGACGGCGATGGTGTAATGGTAGCTGGGGGCGGAACGGACGGAATCGAAGGCCGGCATCCGGCAAAAGCGGGAGACGCGTATTATTTCCGCCCCAACTGCACGGTGGGCTTTTATAACCAGAAAAGGCCGGGAGCCAAGGCACACATCCTCGCGGTGCGATCGCGAATTCCTCTGTCTCTGGATGGAGATTAGAATTTGTCAGCTTCCAAAGTCCTACGAGTTTCACGGGCGAGTTTGCTTTAGGCGATCAATGATAGTCGAGGAGGGATCTTAATGCGTATGCAGAATTCGAGCCGGCGAACATTCGTCAAACTAGTGGCGGCCGCTCCGTTGCTCGGCCAGATCGCAGTACGCGAGCTTTACGCCCAAGCCGCTGCGGCCGTTGGCAAAGATCCCAGGCAAAATATTTTTACGCGGCTCGGGGTAAAAACGGTCATCAACTGCAGAGGAACCTGGACGTATCTGAGTGGATCACTTGAATTTCCGGAGGTCCGTCAAGCGCAACTAGAAGCGTCCGAGTATTTCGTCAATATGTTTGACTTGCAGCGCGGAGTAGGCCGGCGTTTGTCTGAGTTGACCGGCGCGGAATCCGGCATCGTGACTTCTGGCTCGGCCGGTGCGATGTCCGCGGCAACGGCGGCGTGTATCGCGGGCAGCAACGATAAATATATTTGGCAGCTCCCCGACACCACTGGCTTGAAGCATGAAGTAATCATGGTGGGAGGCCGTAGCGCTTTCGATAGCGCGATCCGGTTGGTCGGAGCGAAGCTGATTCTGGTCTATTCCCCGGAAGAGCTCGTCAACGCTATCAATGACAACACCGCGATGATCTACACCACGGATCTGGGCGATAAACTGCAGCAAGAGTTGACGATCGCAAAAGACCATCGGGTTCCTATGTTGCTGGATGATGCCGCAGGCATTCCGCCTGCCGATAATGCCAAGCTATACGCAAAGATGGGCATCGATCTCTACTGCTTTTCCGGCGGCAAGGGGCTATGCGGACCGCAGTGCAGCGGATTGCTGCTGGGTCGAAAAGATCTGATCGAGGCGGCCCTCATGAATTGCAATCCGCGCGAGGGCGCGGTGTGCCGGCCGATGAAAGTCGGCAAAGAAGAAATTATCGGCTGCCTGACGGCGCTCGAGACTTGGCTGAATCTGGATGAGAAATCCCTCTACGCCGAATGGAACGGTCGCGTGGACCGCATTCGAAAACTTGTAGAAACAGTCCCTGGAGTAAAGACGGAGATCTACGTTCCCGACGACGGAAACCGTTATCCCACGCTTAGGGTCTCGTGGGATACAGAGGCCTGGAGATTTAGCGCTTCCGATTGCGTACAGCAGTTGCGTTCCAATAATCCAGTCATTGAAGTGCTTGGGCCGGATAATCCCAGTCTGGTTACGGCGGTTCGTGAAGGAAATCCGAACCGAAAGGAACGCAAAGAGCCTGACCGCATTGAGTTAGTTTCGATGACAATCAAGCCCGGCGAGGAAATCATCGTCGGACAGAGACTGCGCGGCGTTCTAAGCGCTGCCCGAAAAAAATCGGCCGCGTAGACACCGGGAACAGGAAACTGCTTTGAGAAGAGTCCTCCGGAAATTCGAAGCACAACTGCTCTTATTCATCATCCTGCTTACGACGGCACTTGTGACGCAAGGGCAAGTGCAGGCCGTCATCCCTGCAACCGCCTCCGGTCCTGCAAATCGTTTCTATTCACCTGCCGTGGATGCGGGAGACTATGTGTACATCTCCGGACAGGGGCCACGTGCCCCGGATGGCGCCACCCCACCGACTTTTCCCGCGCAGGTTCGCCAGGCACTCGACAAGATCAAGGCAATCGTCGAATCCGCCGGGCTAACCATGAATCACATTGTGTACACCCAGGTTTACTTGGAGGACATCGGCAAGTACGATGAGATGAACGCAGTCTTCGCCGAATATTTCCCCAAGACTCCACCAGCACGAGCTGTGTTGGGTGTTGCTCGCGTTCCCGATTCGCCGATCGAGATCAGTGCGGTGGCGGTTCGTAATTTCGCCGATCGGCGTGCTATCTTCCCGCCCAACTATAACCATAACGAGTCAGCTTCGCCCGGTATTCTTACTCACGATCGGCTTTTCATCTCCAGTGTGACTGGCAGTGATCCCGTCACGGGCAAGGTTCCGGATGACCCCGCAATGCAAGTCGATCTGGCGCTTGACCGTTTGCAAGAGATCGTAAAGGCAGCTGGGCTCGAACTCAGCAATATGGTCTTCGTCAATCCTTATCTGACGTCAGAAATCCCGATGCACGTCATGAATGAGCACTACGCCCGGCGCTTTGAGTTTGGCAACACGCCAGCTCGCGCTACGATCGATGTAACCAGCTTGCCTGGCGGCGCGCACATCGAGTACACGGGCGTGGCCGTACGCGATCTCGCACAGCGAAAAGCTGTTCGTCCCAAAAACATGCCGCCGAGCCCCACCGCCAGTCCCTGCGTTTTTGCTGGAGACACTTTGTATTGCTCCGCCAAAGACGGTTTTATTCCGGGCCCGCACGGCGGTATCTATGCGACCACCACGCAGCATCAACTTCGGCAGAGCATGCGCAATCTTCTGGACAACCTCGAAGAAGCAGACATGACCCTCGACGAAGTTGTGGCCACAAATGTCTACCTGGACGACTTGTCTGACATGTCGATTTTCGATGAGGTATACCCCGAATACTTTGGCCCCGTGTCGCCCGCACGGACCATCATCCAGCAAATCGCGCCGACAGAGCGCAAACCGGACAAAAAAGATCAATTCCCCGGCTTGGAGCAGGTCTCACTTATTGCTGTCCGGAAACACTCCCACCGCTAGAAGCAATGCAACCGTAGCCACCTTTTTGGATTGCGCCTTCGATACTCCAAGAGTTTGCTCCCGTTCCATCTTCGCCCTATCGCTGATCTCTGGGCGCAATCCGCGAGGCACCTGAGGCACCGAAAGCAGCGAACGAAATTTGCATCAAGCCACTGCAAGCCTTATCGATAGGGGAAATTTATGGTAAAGTCTCGACTGAGGTCGCTGCAATGTATCTCCGGATCACTTTTTGGACTGGGGCAATGGCCTACATTTCCTTCCTTTTCGCCAGGTTTGACCTGGGCACAGGCCGTTCGTCACCGGGAGTCATACTCACAGCATCAGTTTTCGGAGCCATGTTGGGCTTGGCCCTCGCGGGCATGTTTGTAAACCGGGTCAAGCGTAAAGCGCCGCTCCGATGAGGTGTTTTGTGCTGAGACCACTTCAAGTGTTTTGGCTGCGGTCTCTGAAAAGCCAAAAGTCGAAGGTCCTTTCACCTTTCCATGGGCGATGAAAATCGCCTTGACTGGGAAGTACTGAGTTAAAAGGCCTTCCCGCTTCATCAGTTGGACTTCCAATTGCATGCCTATAGAATGAATAGAGGTCTATTGGTTTTGGACTGGATTTGTCATGAAGCAGCCAGGGACTGGTAAAGAGGCTTTTTGTAATATTGCCATCGTTGGAGGCGGGTTCAGTGGCGCCGCATTGGCGGCGCAGTTGCTGGCGACTGGAGAGCTATCGCCGTCAGTGATCTTGATCGAACGCCAGGGGAATCCGGGCCACGGTGTGGCTTATAGCACACGTTGCGGCGGGCATCTATTAAATGTGCGCGCACAGAACATGAGTGGGCGAGCGGAAGATCCTTTGCACTTCTTGCGGTGGGCGCAGCAAAATTATGCCGCCGATGTTCAGCCCGGCGATTATGTGCCTCGACGCGTGTACGGCCAATATGTGGAATGGATGCTTCGAGAGGCCGACGAATCAAATCCCGGCAGGTTAGAATGGAAACGGGATGAGGCAATCGCAATAAGGCCGATTGATGGCAAGGCAGAAATCTCTCTCGGCGGCGGAGATAAAGTTGTAGCGGATAAGGTTGTTCTGGCTCTCGGTAATTTCCCCCCAGCCGATCCGAAATTTCCTGGACGGACGGAATCAAGCTCACATTATGTGTCCAATCCCTGGGTGGCCAATGCCCTTGATGGCCTGGAACTTAATGGCCCGGAAAAAGGCAAGGACGTCTTACTCATCGGATCGGGCCTGACCAGCGTGGATGTGGCAATTGCCTTGCGCGAGCGAGGATTTGATGGCAAAGTCCATATGCTTTCGCGTCACGGCTTGCTGCCGCAACAACATAAACCCACGGACCCATGGCCAGCCTTTTGGAATGACAAATCTCCCCGTACGGCTGTTGGCATGTTGCGGTTGATTCGAGGACAGGTTCGCAATGCGGCTCGGCAGAATAGTGATTGGCGTGCTGTCATCGATTCTCTACGGCCGTTTGCTCAAAAGATCTGGAGTTCTCTTCCGTTGAAGGAACGAAAGCGATTTCTTCGTCACCTGCGGGCTTATTGGGACACGCATCGGCATCGCGTAGCTCCGCAGATAGGAAGAATGCTGACGAGGGAAATGGCTGAAGGGCAAATCGAAACCCATGCCGGACGGATCACCGAATATCACGAAAGCGATGATTGCGTCGAAGTGTCTTACTGCGAACGACACAGCAATCAGTTGAAAAAACTATCCGTCGATCGTGTCATCAACTGTACTGGACCAGACGCGGACATTCGCCGGATTAACGATCCTCTGTTGAAAGATTTGCTGAGTCGAAACTTGGTGCGGCCAGACGCACTATCGTTGGGGCTGGAAACTGCCGAAGATGGAGCTTTAATCGGCAACGATGGAGCACCGAGCAATCTTATGTACACGATCGGTCCTCTTCGCAAGGGCTCTCTATGGGAGACAATCGCGGTACCGGAAATTCGCGGGCAGGCTTCGCGCCTCGCTTTGCACTTGATCTCAAGCGTTGAGCGTCAGACCGCGGCATCCGCCAATACCAAGCCGCTGCATGTCCCAACACCAATCGCGCAATCGGTTCCGAAGGATGGGACCACCTATTTCGAGCAGTGCTACCTTGGTTGCCTGGCGCACGCCTCCTACATTCTGATATCGCAGGGAGAAGCGGTCGTTGTCGATCCGCAACGGGATATCGAGATGTATTGCGAGATCGCGTCCACGCAAGGAGCCAGGATTCGTCACATCTTTGAGACTCACCTGCACGCCGACTTCGTCTCCGGACATAAAGAACTCGCCGCGCGAACGGGCGCGAATATTTATATCGGAGTTCGCGCCAACGCCACTTTCCCTCATATTGGAGTACGGGATGGATTTGAGATTCGCGCCGGCTCGGTACGCCTGCAGGTTTTGGAAACTCCGGGGCACACTCCTGAAGGTATTTGCCTTCTGATTACGGATGAAGAAAAGTCGCCAAAGCCGTGGGCTCTGTTTACTGGAGATACTCTGTTTCTGGGCGACGTGGGACGCCCCGATCTTTCGACGACGCACACGCCACAGGAACTCGCCGGCCTGCTGTATGACAGCTTGCATGAAAAGATCTTGAAGCTTCCTGACGATGTTTTGGTGTATCCGGCCCACGGAGCCGGATCGCTTTGCGGACGTAACATGCGGGCTGAGCGTTCCTCGACTATCGGAATTGAGCGTTTGACGAATTATGCCCTTCAGATCAATAGTCGGGAAGAATTTATCGCTGAGTTGACGGCGAACATGCCTAGGCGGCCGGAATATTTCTTGCAGGACGCGGAACTCAACCGCCAGGGGGCGACTCCGCTTTCGGAATTGCCTGCGCTGCGCCCGATCTCGGCTCAGGAACTGGCTGCGGAACTGGAGAATGGTGCCTACGCGCTAGACGTGCGCCCAAGCGACATTTTCGCAGCCGGGCATGTGCCGCGGTCGATCAATATTGCGCTCTCCGGCCAGTTCGCGTCCTGGGCGGGAATTGTCCTGGGATTGTCTTCCCGGCCGGTATTAATTGCGGACTCTGATGAACAATTGTTAGAAGCTCGGCTCCGCCTCACGCGAGTCGGAATTGAAGACGTGCGCGGTTACTTAAAAGATGGGATCGAAGGATGGAAGCGCGCGGGATTCGATCTTGAAGGCTATCAACAAATCTCGATCCAAACACTAAGCCGCTGGCGACAGGCTTCCAACGTTCCCGTGATTGACGTTCGCCGTGAAG
Source organism: Candidatus Sulfotelmatobacter sp. (assembly GCA_049512655.1). Classification (GTDB taxonomy): domain Bacteria; phylum Acidobacteriota; class Terriglobia; order Terriglobales; family Acidobacteriaceae; genus Sulfotelmatobacter. The sequence continues at coordinate 106,496 of JBEKWW010000014.1, forward strand.
CGGAGTTCCAGGCGGGGCACATACCCGACGCTCATTGGATTCCACTGGATGGACTCACGAGCGCCGCCCTTCCCTTTGAACATGATGCGCTCATCGCCGTGCACTGTAAGAGCGGATATCGCAGCGCGATTGCGTGCAGTGTTCTTCAGCGGGCTGGCTTCGGCAACGTAGTGAATGTTAACGGCGGCTTCGACGCCTGGCAGGAAGCGCAACTGCCAGTAGTCAGCGAACACGCCATCGAAGTCTAGAACTACTCTGCCGGATGCCCGTCAGGCAGCCCTCCGCTTCCTCTTTACTTGATGTCGGTCTAGATGCCGAACGCGTCTGGCATCCAAACCATTCCGAATGTCTCGGCACCGTCTTCGATTCCATCCGTGGAAGCTCGGATGGCGGCGACAAACAGCGGAACCGCCCAGCCAGCAACGAGTGCGGCTACTCCGTCCCACGACGTAAAATCGATTGCGCCGGCAGGTCCAGGGTTTAGCTCGCCTGAGTCAGTTGGCTTTTCAAGAAGCGGCTCATCCCAACCCGAATATGGTCCACCGTGAATTAGCAGGAATCAATTCTAATTCCAGTGCAACCGAACAAAAATTAACGACATCACATTTTATTAACCGACATTGTCTACCGTCGCGATCCCACTGGCAGGCACTTCTTAGCTTCCCGCCAGTAGCCAGGGGCTGTGGGCAGAAGATCCCGTCCGTCCGGTACGGCACGCGTCGAAAGTCAAGATTTAGGGTTAAAGGAACTAGCGAGCGGAGGTTCGTAACTCATGCAGTCGAAATACCGTCCTGGATTAACTCTGGGCCAACTGTTTGCCGCCTGGGGCAATATCCTGAGCGGCCAGGCTCCTATGCTGTCCATTGAGGTGACGCGTGAATGTCCCCTGAGTTGCCCGGGTTGTTACGCGTATGGCGATTCCCATTTGGGAGGCGGAACTACATTGCGCGAACTCTCTGACTTGCGCGGAGACGCGTTGTTTAAGGGCGTGTTATCGCTGGTCAGCAAACATAAGCCTTTGCATGTTTCGTTGGTCGGAGGAGAGCCGCTAGTTCGACATCGCGAACTCAGTCGCATACTACCGGAACTCAGTCGTCAGGGTGTGTTCACTCTGGTCGTGACCAGCGGAGTGATTCCGATTCCGGCGGAGTGGATGCAATTGCGGCGTTGTCGCGTCGCTGTCTCCGTAGACGGATTGCCCGAGCACCACGATGAACGTCGCAAGCCAGCAACTTATGAGCGCATCCTGCAGAACATCCGCGACCGCCAGGTCAACGTTCACTGGACGATCACCGGCCCCATGCTGAAACGCCCTGGCTATTTGGAAGAGTATGTCGCATTCTGGCAGTCGCGGCCTGAAATCAACCGTATTTGGGTCAGCCTCTATAGTCCACAGGTGGGCGAACACAGCACTGAGATGCTGAGTGCCGAAGAACGGCGGCGCGTCGGCAGCGAGCTTTCTGGTCTGCGCGAAAGCTATCCGAAGCTTTTGATAAGTCCAGAAATCGCAGAGGCGTTTGTGTCGCCCCCTCGAAGCCCCGAAGAATGTTTATTCTCGAAAATGTCAACGAACTACTCAGCTGATTTAATCACTCGGGTAGAACCTTGTATTTTCGGCGGCACGCCGGACTGCAGCCAGTGTGGCTGCATGATTTCGAGCGGCTTGCATCGAGTACAAAAGGTGCGGATAGCGGGACCTTTAAAAGTCGGACACCTCGTGCGCGCTTCGATGACTCTTGGCTCACTGCGGAACAGGCTGCGATCAAAGTCAACAGATCCGTTACGCTGGAACCGCCATCGAGCGCAACAGCCGAGAACCGGCCTGGTACGGATCGACATGGGCAACCGCAGCCGCGATTGATTTCTCAGAGGAATCGATCGGATTATGGGATTGGAAGTTGGCGTCCATGATCAGTGATAAGGTTTTCGGCCGGCCACGTCGGCACGAGACAATAACGGGAAGGCAGTGGGTCCGTTCTGGACAATCTCACTTTCCGAAAACCTCCTCCATGAAGCGTTGGACATATGGTGCCCAGATCTCGGCAACCCGCAGGCTTTGATGTCCCCTGCTCTTCGGTCCAACCGGCACGGTAACCGCTTGGCCTCGCTTCACCTTTCGGATTGTCGATTGCAAAACGCCAAGTTTTTCGGGATTTATCTCATCATCGGCAAAATTGATGGCGAGTAATGGAGCAACCACTTTTTCAGGCGAAGGATCATAGTCACGTGAAGCGTCGAATTCCCACATTACGTCATTCGCATCTTCAGCTTGAAGAGCACTTGCCTTCAAATCTTTTATATGTCGATCTGCGCTCTCCGGGCCATCGAATGCGTCCCTCAGGTGAGCGGGCGAATCCACCATCAGGTTGAAAAGCTCCCACGCGTCGGCAAGCGCTGCCGGCTGAGATGTGTAACGGCCATCGCTATAGCCAGGATCGGAGCGAATCATATCGATTAGAATTCTTCGCCAGAGAAGGTTTCTACCGCTCACTTTCTCGGGAAGGCTCGCGATCGGAATTGCGGCCCGCATCATCTCTGGAAACTGGGATGCCCACATCCAGGCTTGCATGCCGCCCATAGAAGTTCCAATAATTAGGAGGAGTCGTGAAATGGCCAGTTCCTCGCTGACCAGTTGGTATTGCGCCTTAACGATGTCGCCATAGCAGTATCGGGGAAAACTCGACCGCAAACCATCGCTCGGTTTGCTTGAAGCGCCATGTCCGATCGCGTCCGGCAGAATGATGAAATATTTTTCCACATCCAGTGGCTGGCCCTTGCCGAAGAGAAAATCTGAGGTAGAAGGCTGCGTAAATTGCTTCCCGCTGCCTGTAGTTCCATGCAGCATCAGCACTGCATTGATCGTCGAGCCGTTCTCTTGTTTTGGTGTGCCGACTATCCTGTAACCGATCTTGAGCTCGGACATTCGCTCCTTTGAGGCGAACTCAAAGTTACGCAGCACGCATGATTTCTCGATAAACTCCATGCTGTACTCCTAAGCTGCGGGGATAAACTCGATGACTTCCACGCCCTTGCCGCATGGAAAACTGTCGACAAACTCTTTCTTCGTTAGATCAATGATCGAGATGGAGCTGGAATCGTGATCCGCTAGATAAACCAAGTTCGTATCGAAAGGCGGAAAACCCCAGCCCATCGGCCCGACTTTCGTCTTCAAAAGCGTTTGTTCCGTCTGATTCGCCGCATTCACGATGACGGCGACATTCCACTTGTAGCCGGAAATCATCACATATCTTCCGTCTAAGGTTGTGCGCACCCGCATTTCGTGATCCTCATACATGGGAATCTCGCCGTAACCGCAAAGATCGACCGTCTGCGTGACCTCATCCTTGGCGGTGTCGAAGGTCAACAGCTTCGGAAGCTTGTGATCGCTTGCGTAGACCGTCTTGCCATCTGGCGAGCAGCAGATGCCTTCGGTACCGTTCGGAACCTCGATCCGCTTTGTCAGGGTGCGCTGCTTTGTGTCAATCACGCCAACAAACCAGGTATCTTTATTGGACGTATAAAGTTTTGAGCCGCCAGCCACCGGAACAATCCAGTGGCAGCCGTCTGTGCCCGTGTTGATGGCATCGAGAATTTTTCCTGTCTTTGGATCGACCGCAACAACTGTTTGACTTTTGTCGCAGGAAGCCCAGAGGATGCCTTGGCCATCGATTGCCAGCCCGTGCGGCGCCTGGAACGGATTCAACTCAATTTCGCCTACTTTTTCCCGCCTAGTTAGATCGATAACGGCGAGCTGATGGCCCCGGTGTGTATTGTTGCCGTAGATGCCATCGCCATATATCGTGACGTACGCAAGTTTTTTGTCAGCGCTAACTACGATTTCGTGGGGACGCGCTGGCAGAGATAGACGTTTGATTGACTTCTTGGTTGACGGATCAACGAACTCCAGGCCACTGCCCAGCTTGTCTACCGCAACCAATTGATAGGCGTTCCCGTTCGCTTTGCTCATTTCAAATCACCCTCCTTGTCGTCTGTTCAACCGTTCTAGAAGACGCCGAAGCGTTTTCCGATTTCGATCATGCGTTCAACATCGGTTGCTGCATCCCCGGACTCATGCGCCGTTACGTGACAAGCCGCACGGTAGTAGTCCTCGATTCCGCCGGGTACACTGAGGCTGAGTATCCTCAAGTTGGAAGAGTCCAGGTTCTTGAATTCGTGCTTTGTGCCCCAGGGAACATTGAGGAATCCGCCAGCCTCTATCGTCACGCGCGAGCCCTCGAGTTCGGCGGCAAGGATCCCTTCGAGAACGTAAATCCCCTCTTCAAAGGCGGCGTGGCGGTGAGAGGGCATCACGCCACCTTTCCTCAGTTCTATCTCCATGAGCGTATAGGTGTTCGCAGTCACGGCCCCAGATGCTTTGATGGTGTAAACGCAATTAGCGGAGTAGCGCGCATCCCCTTCGCCCGGCATCATGATCGTGGGACTTCGGCCAGCGCCAATGATCAGCGCCCCGTCCATGGGATTGTCGGTCGTCTCCATATACGTCGCACCAAAGCGTGGCGTGTGCTTGTTGATCTCGGTTACAGCCATTGTCTTCTTGGGCTTCGCGGGTCCTTCCCCGGGCTCTCCCAAAGCCAGAAAGAAGCCTTCATTGCCGCCGGGAGCGGTGAAGGTGATGAGCTTGGCGCGCTCTTTTGACGTATTTACCCACTTGTGTGGCACGCCCACCGGAAGTGCAATGAACGATCCCGGACCGATGGCGGCACGCACGTGCCCCGCCTGAAAAGTTGCTTCTCCAGACAGAACGTAGAAACCCTCTTCTTCGCGGCTATGAACATGCTTGGGAGGACCCTCCTGCGGCTCCGGTTCATCGACCCAGAACGCGTATGCGCCGTCGGTATCCTGGCTCAGCACCTGGAACGTAATTCGGTCGTCGCCCATCCACCACACGGCAGTCCCTTCGCCATCCGGCACCACCTTCGCGATTCGAATGACGAGCGGATCTTTAGCCAATTGGTCAGCGTGAACCACGCCGTCATCGGGTACGCCGGGGAGGGCGGCATTCCTGATCGAGTTCGGCGGCGATATTGCGTTATTCATCATGCGTCTCCGCTTGTCTCGCTTTTCTACTCACCGCGATTGCACTACGCGTGCCAAAGTCGAGAGTTGAGATCGGTGAGCGCTCACCACATTTTTAGTTCACAGCTTCTTACATACAGATCGGCTTTGCATGCTGCGATGCCCTATCCCCCGCGAAGCTTCTGCCGTTGCCAAAGCGTTTAGTAACTTTCTTGGGTGAAGCGTCGCCAATCGCGCCTTCCGCACCACCCGATGTTTGCGGCGCTATCCATGACATGCGCCGGCAAAACTCCGATCCCGCTCCACGGAATTCGGGGTTGCCCGTTATATCCGAAACCTGTCCAAATGCGGACAGGTTGTTATCGACAGGATGTCCGCCATTTGACGCTTACCTGACTATCAGTGAGCGAGCCTAACTTCGTACTCGACCATGCGGCTGAAATACGCAGTTAGCTTATGGATGTGTGATTGGAATCTGAAGTGCCTTAGGTTTAACCTGTCAGAGAAAATGATTGGTGCCATTTCTGGAGATTTGGGTCCCGGCTTCGACGGCAGCATCAGCTCGTCACGGCCTCGCGGATGCAGTTCCCGCAGCACTCTAGTGCGCCTGAAGCGAAGAAGATCGAGGGTGCGGCGCCATCTGCTTATGGCAGCGGAGGTCTTGCGGGTCCGGAGAACACACTGCGCGCAAGCAGAAAGATGATGCGTGCGACGCGTGCGAGCCAGCGGCGCTGTAATAACTGGGCAAAGAAAATTAGTAACCAACACACAATGCATTCAAGTCCTACTAAACAACATGACTAACCACACAATGAAAGCGCTGCGTTTTGCTGAGTTCGGACCTCCGTCAGTATTGCGAATTGAAGAAGTCGCGATTCCGAAGCCGGGAGAAGGGGAAACGCTGGTTCGTGTAAAGGCGGCAGCGATCAATCCCAGCGACATCGTGAATGTCGCGGGACAATTCAAGAAAACGACACTGCCACGAATCCCCGGCCGCGACTTTGCGGGCGTTATTGTAAAAGGTAAGCAGTACGAAGGCGAAGAGGTCTGGGGGAGTGGCCCGACGCTCGGTATCGTCCGCGACGGCTCTCACGCGGAATATGTCGTTATCCCGTCCGAGACGCTATCGCCTAAGCCTAAGTCGCTGAGCATGGCGCAAGCGGCGACGATTGGAATCCCCTACATCACGGCGTGGGCGTCGATAGTGAATGCAGCTCAAATCCACGCTGGCGAAACCATTCTAATAATTGGGGCCGCGGGCGCGGTCGGACAAGCAGCCGCGCAGATAGCTAACTGGAAAAAGTTACGCGTGATTGGCGCGGATACCACTTCCGATCCTATTCCCAGTACGGAATCGGTCGTTAATACCAAGAGCGAGGACCTTCGTGAGAAAGTGCTGCAACTGACGGCGGGAAAAGGCGTGAATGCTGTTTTTAATACGGTGGGCGGCGCATTGTTCGAGCCGGCCATGCAATCGCTCGCGTTCAGGGGGCGACAGGTAGTCATCTCAAGTTCGAGAGATCCCCGCGTCAGTTTTAACCTAGTCGAGTTCTACCACAATTTCTCCACACTCATGGGAGTTGACAGTTATGGACTGGCGCAGCAACAGGTCGCGCAAATCCTTGGCGAACTCCAAATCGGTTTTGAAACAGGGGCTTTGAAACCACCGCCGATTGAGATCGTTCCGTTTGAAAAAGCCGTGGACGCATATACGCGAGTGGCGGCCAGAGAGGCGAAGGCAAAACAGGTGCTCAGTTTCGACTGATGCATCGGACAACGAGGATCCGGTGAAGGTAAGCATTATAGCGGCTCAGGGAGGCTGGAAATGAAAGGACTCCTCATCTCGTTCGTGGTCGGTCTGCTTGTAGGTGTTGCATACGGTCTTATCCGGGTGAAGAGCCCTGCTCCGCCTATTGTCGCGCTGATCGGACTCCTGGGTATGGTGTTAGGGGAGCAAGCCGGAGAATGGCTTCTGATCAAAAAAACGATGCAAGCTACCAACGTAGTTTCCCCTCATTTTGTCGGTGAACGCGAAGATGAACAGCAACTAAGGAGCCAGCCTCTTTCACTCTTAGGTTCAACTGGTAACAGCGTCCTCTAGCTTCCCGTGCCTGCGTCATCCTTTGAGTCGAAGCTGCCATCATCCCAGACGCACTCGCGACCATCTGGATCGGTATTTCTCAGCGGATTATTCAAGACATAGCTGTACAGGTTTAAGCTTTGAGGATTACCGAGACTTGCAGCGCCCATTCCGCTCGGGTCCGGGCTCATGAATCTCCCCATATGAGGTCGCGAAAGCCGAAAAACCAGCGCGAAGATACACCCCCACACGCTGAGTACAACGACTAGCCACCGGAGCAGGCTAGAACTGATCAAAGCGGCAAGAGCAAAACCGATCGGACTACCCAACAGCCAAGTTCCTTTGAAACGTCGGTTCCACCATGTTTTTCTGCGCCCCACCAGCTTTGTGGAAATCCGTCCTGCAAGAAAGCAAGCTAGGTCAACTATCGCCCAGAAGATAACAACGAGGCCGAGCGCAAGCGCCAAGTTCTGAACGACCTCTTGTAAGCGGACCACTGCTGAGTAGAGTTGTGCCGGAGACTCTGGATCGTACAAGTAGAACCGCAGTACATTTAGCCCGAGCCAAAATGCAGCCAAGGCCGGGAGACTCAAGACAAGCGAGAGCAACACCAGTCGTTCACGGCTCCGCGCATATTTGCGCTGAATTACCCATGACTGGATCAGGAGAGGTATGCAGAGAACCGATGCTACAGCGCGCCCCGGCTCTGACAATAGAATGCCCGACACTACCAGCCCAAGAATGACAAAGACGGCGAATAGGCTCCACGTTCTCGTCAAGACCGTGGGGCTGTACCGTATCATGGCTGGAAGTTTACTCCGAACCACGACAGATGACGAAAGCGGGCGATTGCACAAGCGTGCGCTTTTCGTTCGCCTTTTTCGGGGGTTTTGAGCGTAAAGGGGATTTTTCGCCAACTGGCACGATGGCAGTGGTGCAACCCTTTGCACTTTCATTGACTTGTCGATCGTCACACCCTAAGATTTCGGCTTAATGATCGGCCAGACCATTTCGCATTACCGCATTGTCGAGAGACTCGGCGGGGGCGGGATGGGCGTTGTCTACAAAGCCGAAGATTTGAAGCTCGGCCGCTTTGTCGCTCTAAAATTCTTGCCTGACGAGGTAGCCAAAGACCCGCAGGCATTGGCGCGTTTTCAACGCGAGGCGAAGGCGGCTTCCGCGCTCAATCATCCCAACATCTGCACGATCTACGAGATCGACGATCAGCACGGCGAAGCGTTCATTGCCATGGAGTTTCTCGATGGCATGACGCTGAAGCATAGGATCGGCAACCGTCCGCTCGAAATGGAGACGATGTTATCTCTCGCCATCGAGATTGCGGATGCGCTTGATGCGGCGCACGCCGAAGGCATTATTCACCGGGACATCAAGCCGGGAAATATTTTTGTCACGAAGCGCGGGCGCGCCAAGATTCTCGACTTCGGGCTGGCGAAGATTGGTTTGACCGGCAGCTCTTCGAGCAAGATGGCATCGCTTGAGACGCAGACTGCGGTTGAGCCGGACCACCTGACCAGTCCTGGATCGACGCTTGGGACAGTGGCTTACATGTCGCCGGAGCAGGCCAGGGGCAAGGAACTGGATGCGCGGACCGATCTATTTTCCTTTGGCGCGGTGATGTACGAGATGGCGACGGGAGTGCTGCCGTTCTCGGGCGACACGACGGCGCTGATCTTTGACGCGGTATTGCATTCGGATCCCCCCGCAGCGATTCGCTTCAATCGCGAGATTCTGCCCAAACTGGAAGAGGTGATCGAGAAAGCTCTTGAGAAAGATCGGAATCTACGGTATCAGGGCGCGGCGGACATGCGGACCGACCTCCAGCGGCTGAAGCGCGACTCGGAGACCGGGCGAGTCCGAGCCGCAAGCTCAGATCAAATCAGGACAAACGAATTCGTCGGTCCCCCGAGCGAAGCGGGGCGCTCGGAATCGAGCCAGATTGCACAATCGTCGTCACCCACAGCCGTCGCGCCACGCTCGACTGGCCGGACGAAAGTGAACACCCGTACGTGGGCGGCAGCTGTGTCAGCCCTCGTGCTCGTGGCGCTTATTGCCGGCGGGTTTTATTACCGGTCGCATCATGCGAAGCGGCTGACGGAAAAAGACACTATCGTTCTAGCCGATTTTGCCAACAGCACAGGCGATGCCGTTTTCGATGAGGCGCTTAAGACGGCGCTTACCGTTTCTTTGAACGAGTCGCCATTTTTGAATGTGGTCTCCGACGACAAAGTCGCTGAAACCCTGAAGCAGATGACGAAGTCCTCTACGGCCCGGCTCACGCCGGAGTTGGCCCGCGAACTATGCCAACGAGTGGACAGCAAGGCTTACGTTGCGGGAGCGATCGGCAGCTTGGGGAGCAAGTATGTGCTGGAGTTGAAGGTGGTGAATTGCCAGAGCGGGGACTCGCTTGCCGACCAGCAGATGACAGTGGAGTCAAAGGAAAAGGTGCTGGACGCGCTGGGCGAGGCAGCGTCGAGGCTGCGCGGTGAGTTGGGCGAATCGCTGGCCTCAGTGCAGAAGCTCGATGTTCCGATCCGGCAGGCCACCACGTCGTCTCTTGAAGCGCTGCAGGCGATCAGCATGGGCTGGAAGGTCGCGCGGGATGGGGGTACCCAGGCGTCGTTGCCTTACGATCAACATGCCATTGAACTCGACCCGAATTTTGCCATGGGATACGCGGAAATTGGAGTTGATTACTTAGCAATCAACCAGATTGCTCGTGGCGCAGAGTATTTCACCAAGGCATTCCAGTTGCGGGAACATGCCAGCGAGCGGGAGAAGCTTTTGATCGAGTCGATGTATTACCAGAATGTGACCGGGGAACTGGGCAAAGCTGCGCTGACCTTTCAGGAGTGGATCGCGAGCTACCCGCGCGATTGGCAGGCGTACAACACCCTGGGCGTCGTGTACCTCAGCGAGGGGCTATACGAGAAAGGCGTGGAAGCGCAGCGTGAGACCATCCGTCTGGCTCCGGATCAGCCCGCCGGATACGCCAATCTCACCTCGTCTCTCATGGGGTTGCAGCGTTTCGATGAAGTGCGGCAGACGGTTGATCAGATGCACGCGCTCAAGATGTACGTCTTGCCTTCGGAAACTGCTCTTTATGCCGTGGATTTTCTTCGCGGCGATGCCAGCGGCATGGCCGCACTGCAGCAGACGGTTGCCGGCAAACCGGGAGAGAACATTCCTCTTTCACTCGCTTCCGACACCGAAGCCTACGCGGGTCACCTCGGCAAAGCGCGGGAATTGACCCGGCGGTCGCTGGATTCCGCCATCCATGAAGACAGCAAGGAAACGGGCGCGACCTGGCTGGAGAATTCGGCGATACGCGAAGCCGCCGATGGCAACCTCACGCAGGCAAAACAATCGGCAGAAGAAGGACTGAAGCTGGTTCCCGGCAGTCAGGCAGTCGAGGTGGAAGCCACACTTGCGCTGGCGATGGCGGGAGAAGGGGAACGAGCCGAATTGCTGGCGCAAGACCTGAAAAAGCGCTACCCGCTGGATACGCAGATGCAATCTCTGTTGCTGCCCGCAATCCAGGCACAACTCGAACTCAACCGGAAGAATCCCGTGGCGGCGATCACCGCCCTCCAACCTGCCTCGCCGCCAATCGAGTACGGGGCGTTTACGTCTCTGATCAACCAATCGTGCCTGTATCCGACCTACATTCGCGGCCAGGCGTATCTGGCGGCTGGTCAGGGTAAAGAAGCTGCGGTTGAGTTCCAAAAAATTCTCGATCGCAGCGGCATCGTTTGGAACTGCTGGACGGGAGCGCTGGCGCATCTGGGAAAGGCGCGGGCGAATGCGCTTGAAGCAAAGAATTCAACCGGCGCCGACGCCGATGCTGCGCGCGTGAGGGCGCTCGCAGCATATATAGACTTCCTGACTCTCTGGAAAGACGCCGACTCTGACATCCCCGTCCTGAAACAAGCCAAAGTCGAATACGCGAAGCTGCAATAGTCAACTGGCGTAACCAGGCGATAGCACTCAAATTTCGAACTCTTTCGATTCAGCCTACATCCGGGGCTTTTGAAAGTGATCGTAATTTGAGTGAAGTAAGATGTTTCAACAGTTACGCTCGCATCCTGCCTGTTTGGATTGCCGTTCTGCGGCGGTATGGTTCACACCGATCCACCCATGGAGAAAAAGGCAGCCTACGAATCCCCAGTAAGCGAGGACGGGGATATTGGTCAGCACGCAAATTGTACCCGCGACCTTGCTGCCTGTGCTGAACGCAAAAACGCCGATCCCAATGCCGATGACCCCGATCACTGCCAATAGCCACACGCCCGTCAGAAAACCCGGAAAGTCTGGCATATAGTCCGTGTAAGGAAGGACAGCGCAGGCAGGGCCAACAAGAGAAGCGATTCCGGCTGCTATGGTGATTGGGGTCGATGCCGCTCTCCACTTCTTCGCGAGCCATCGGCAAAACAGCACCTCGACGATGAGGGCTGCAATCAAGACCACGATAATGCTGTGAGCGAGCACAACAGTGGAAGTTTATGCGAAGGGGCACCACCTGCGTTTGACAAAATGATAAGACCCGTTTAAGCCGACGGGACGGGTGGCCCAGCCTTTGAAATCGCGGGCACAAAACGAAAAGTGGGTGCCCCGCTCTTGCGTTCTGTGCAAGGGCGGGAACGATGCTGCCGGCATCATAAGCCTTTTCGCCTTTCATTC
>JBEKWW010000015.1:0-144448 GCA_049512655.1 Candidatus Sulfotelmatobacter sp.
GTCACCGTGCAGGCCACCTTCCCCGTGCTGACCATCGTGTAGGTCGATCCCGAGTTGGTGCAGCCGCCCGCGCTCGCGAACGCTACCGGCAGTCCCGACGTTGCCGTCGCCACTACCGTGAAGCTGCTCTTCAGCGTCGCCGTCGGTGGCGCCGGCGTCGTCACCGTGATGCTCTGGCTCGCCGGTTTCGCGGTCACGCTTTGCGGCGTAGCCGATGCCGACGAGTAATCGTTATTACCCGTCTGCGTTGCCGTCACCGAGCATGAGCCTGTGCCGCTGGTCATGGTATAGGTCGCTCCCGAATTGCTGCACGATCCGGAAGAACCGTACGTTATCGGCAGGCCCGAAGAAGCGCTCGCGGTTACCGTGAAGGTACTGTTGTAGGCTGCGCTCGCCGGTGCGTTCGTGGTGAACGTCACCGTCTGGCTCGCCGCATTCACCGTCTGGCTAAAGCTTCCAGCGCTTCCGCCGTGGTTGCTGTCACCCGAGTAAGTTGCGGTGACGCTATCCGTCCCGCCCGCCAGACTGCTGGTGGTGCAGCTCGCGATTCCCGGATTGCCCGACGTGACTGGCGTCGTGCCGCAACCCGTATTGCCGCTCCAGGTCACCGACCCGGTCACGTCATTCCGCTTCACGCCACGCTTGCTGACTGCACCCTTCACATCTCCGTTCTCGCCGTTGATCGTCGCCGTGAACGTTACCGACTGTCCGTAGGTTGATGGGCTGCTGCTGGAGCCAACCGCTGTTGTTGAGGTCGCCGCATTGATGGTGAAGTTGCCGGTCTGCGTGCTGTTTGAAGCCGCGTAGTTGGCATCGCCCGAGAATGCAGCCGTCTCATTGTAAGAGCCAGCCACATCTGCGTTCGTCGGTGTATAGGTTGCCTGGCAGGTGATCGTATCTCCCGATCGCGCTGCGCAAGTGGTGGCTCCGTAGGTGCCATTCCCGTTGCCGCTGATGGTCACATCGCTTGCCGTGGGCGCCTTGCCACTGCCTGTCCAGGTCAGCTCAGCACTGATCGTGACCGGCGCGTCCGCTGCGAAATCTTCCGACGACGGGCTCACGCTCGTCACCGAAATCGTGGTCGGAATTCCACCCTGCACGGTCTGCACTTCGCTTCCCTGACTGCCGCCGTGGTTGGCGTCGCCCGAGTAAGTCGCAGTCACGGTGTCGTTTCCAACCGGCAGCCGCGTCGCTGACGACGTGGTGCAGGTCGCAACTCCCGGATTGCCCGACGTGACCGCCGTCGTGCCGCAGCCCGTATTCGCGCTCCACGAAACCGTACCGGTAATGACGTGCTGTTTCACGCCATTCCTGGTGATCCGGCCCTTTACATTTCCGTTCTCGCCGTTAATCGTCGCCGTGAACACCACTTGCTGTGCGTAGGTCGAGGGATTCGGGCTGGAAGTAACGCCTGTGGTTGAGGTCGCACTGTTGATGGTGAAGTTGCTGGTTTGTGAGCTGCTCGAACTGCTGTAGTTGGTGTCCCCGGAGAACGCTGCCGAGAACGTGTAGGAGCCCGGCGCATCCGTGCCGCTTGGTGTGTAAGTTGCGCTGCACGTCAACGTGTCGCTGCTCGGCGAACCGCAAGTCGTGCTGCCGAGGCTGCCACTGAGCCCGCTGCCACTGATGCTCACATCGCTTGCCGTAGGTGCAGAACCGCTGCCGGACCACGACAACTGCGCCGTAATCGCGACGGGCGCGGTCGAGCCGTAGTCTTCCGCCGCCGGACTCACGCTGCTCACCGAGATCGAGCTCGTAGCCTGATTCACGCTCTGGCTGAAGCTACCGGAGCTTGCGCTGTGGTTGCTGTCGCCCGAATAGTTGGCGGTCACATTGTCCGTCCCAACTGCCAGGGTGGACGTGGTGCAAGTCGCAACTCCCGGATTGCCCGATGATACCGTCGTCGTGCCACAACCCGTGTTTGCGCTCCACGCCACCGTGCCGGTTACGACGTGCTGTTTGATCCGGCTCTTCACGTTTCCGTTTTGGCCGCTGATGGTCGCGGTGAAGGTTACCGGCTGCCCGTAAGTCGAGGGGCTGCCGCTGGAAGTCACCACCGTACCCGCGCTGGCCGAAGTGATGGAGAAGTTGCTGGTTTGCGAACTGCTGGCAGCGCTGTAATTGCCGTCTCCGCTGAAGCTGGCCGTCTCATTGTAGGAGCCCGGACCATCCGCGGTGGTCGGAGTGTAAATCGCGCTGCAGGTCAGCGAGTCGCCGCTACCCGCCGTGCAACTGGTCGGTCCGTACGAGCTGGGCCCGTTGCCGCCGATGGTGACATCGCTGGCCGTAGGCGCCGAACCGGTGCCGGTCCACGAAACCGTCGCTGTGATCGTGACCGCCAAATCCAGTCCATAAGATTCCGTCGACGGGTTCACGCTGGTTACGGCAACCGTAACCACTCCCGGCGTTGCGTTCACCGTGTCCGTGACCGTGGGCGCGGCCGAGAAGCTGCCGTTGCCCGACTGGTTGACGATCACTGAGCAAGTCCCGCTGCCGCTGGTGATGGTGTAGGTCGCGCCTGAATTGCTGCACGATCCCGAAGAGGTGTAACTCACTGCCAGGCCGGAAGACGCGTTGGCGACCACCGTAAAGCTGCTGCCGTAAGCCGCGCTGGCCGGAGGTGCTGTGCTGAACGTAATGCTCTGAGGGCACGGAGTGCTCGAAGCCCACCCGGTGTTACACACCAGGAAGTAAGCGTTGACGGTTCCAAGACCAGTCGCCATGTCAGTCGCCATGTCGTAGCCAGGCGCTGCTCCGTAGGCCGGCTGGTAAGACTGCGCCGCCGTTCCAATGCTGGTATTGGCTACCGCGATGGCGCCCGTGCCGCCGCCGCCCGTCAACGTGATCGGAGTTTCCGGCGCATAGCCAGAGCCCGCGGTCGTAATGGTGATGCCGCTGACATAACCCGGGCCTTCGCCCAGGGTCGTGTTGCTGATGTAAACGTAGAAATCGTCAAACAGTGTGGCGGTACCGAACTCCGTAACGAAGTTGCCCGCCGCGCCTGCCGTCTTCGCGGTGAGTGTCACTACATCAGTTGAGCTGGTCGCCGAGGCCAGTGAGCATCCAGTTCCGATCGAAGTGACCAGACCCGATGCCATGGCGGTGGTGGTCGATCCGCTCAGCGTGTAAGGACCGCAGGTGACTGGCGTAGCCGCTCCCGGAGGAGTCGTCAAGATAATGGTGTCGCCTACTCCACTGGTGCTCGCCGTCGTAACCGTCCATTTGGCGGTATTGCTGCCAGCGTTGAATGCCGCCGTGCAAGCCGCCTGTGTACCACCCGCCCAGAGAGTCGTTCCGTTCGGCTCCTTGTAAGGATTCGAGTTGGTCGGTCCCGCGATGGTGCAAGTCGGCGCCGAGGTGTAGCCGCTGCCGCCGTTGATAATCGTGGCCGCGGTCACATTATCAGTGCTATCCACACCCGTGAGGCGGGAGCTCGAAGAATAGTCGTAGCAATGCGCTTCTTCGGTAGTGCCGTTGTTTTCACATGCCAGGTCGATATCGCCCTGGGTTACGTCATTGAAGGCGCATCCCGCGGCTGGACCGCCGGTGCCGCTGGAATTGCAGGAACTTCCAAGGAAACTTCCGCCCGCAGTCCCGTACTCGTTCTGCGCGATCTGGTAATAGATCGGATTGGGATTGCCCCAGTAGCTCTCGCCCGTCTGCTGATTCACCAGTGCTTGGATACCTGCCAGGGAAGGAGACGCAACTGAGGTCCCGCCGAACCCGGACCATGTGCTGGGCGAACCGCTGCAACTCGCCGCACCACCCGAGGTTTGAGTTGGATCGGACCAGCAAACTGTTTCAAAGTGTCCCCACACGCCGTTGGCGGCGAACATGGAAACGTCGGGAGTATCGCGCAGGCCGTCGTTAGGCTGTCCATAGACTGCCGCGCCGCCCGAAAGAGTCGATCCCGACTGATAGGAAGGCTTCGCGTATCCTTGGCACTGGGGGTACGAGATGCCGTAATCGCCCTCATTTGTGCCTCCGGCTCCGGTGGCGCAGTTGCTCGCGCCGCCCGACCCTGCACCCGTGCTTAGGTACTCAGTGCTTTTATCGAAAGTGCTCTTATTGCAAGTTCCGGTGCTGCCGTAAGTCACGAATGTGCCATTGGCGTATTCGGAGATCAGCGTATCGGCACAGGAATCGTTCCACGGCATTTCCGGAATGTAGCTCTTGGCCGAGCCGAAGGTCGAAGTATTGGTGGCATTCCAGTAGGTGCTCAGAGGCGTCGAGCTCGGATAGCCGTCTTTCGCGTTATAAACGTCCTCGAAATCAGTTCCGCCGACGGTCACGTTGTAAGGCGTTTCACCCCATCCGGTGACGCCCAGGCTGGTAACGTCGTATTCAGTACCCACCGAAAAGTCATCCGAGCAGCTGGAGGGACCGGAATCGCCTGCCGAAGCAAAAACCGAGATGCCTTCAGTGGCGGCCAACTGGAAAGTATTATAGAAAGCGGCGTTGCCGCCATTGCCGTTGAACGCTTCGCACACACCGTAGCTCATGCTCACGACGTTGGGATACGGTCCGGCGCCATTGGTCAGGTTGGTCAGAGCGATCAGGCCGCCGAAGGTGGTCGCGGCCGAAGGGCAGGAGATCAATTGAATGGCTGCGGCGGGAGCGAATGAGGTCGCCATTTCCACATCGATGGCGGCTTCGCCGTCATCCGCGTTGGTGCCAGGATCGGTACAACCGCCGGGATGCAGCTGTGTATAAGTCCCGCCGTAGCTGGTCAAGCCGAATGCGGTGCGGTAAGAGTTCCAGTCATTCGCGCCGCCGTAGGTGTCCGTATCTTCAAGCAGAGCGATGGTCTGGCCAGCGCCCGTAATGCCGTTGGACCAGAGTGGATTCAGGTTGTAAATAACCGCGTTATCCTGCGGCGTGATCGCGTAGCAGGTGCCGGGCTCAGTGGGAACGCCCGTAGATGTCGCGCAACCGGCAAAAGTATAGTCCGTCTTTGGCTTGTAGTCGCCGTGGGGCTTGAAGTCGTTCAACGAAGCGAAGCCCTTCACCACCGGCGCCAATGCCGCCGGAATCCGCGGATCGTTCATGTTCGCGATATGCGTCTGGCCGTTCACCTCCAACTGGTGCATGGAAACATGGAAGGCGTCGCGCAGTTGGCCCGCCGTTCCCGAGATATCGATCACCATGTGGTTGGCGTAGACCTGGTTAATGCGAAAGCCCTGCGACTCGAGCCAGCCTTTAACCGTGTTGAGGTCGTTCACCGAAACGCCGAAGCGCTCGCCATATTCTTCCGCGGTCAGCCACTTATGGAAGTTCGGCGAGTTCCGGTCGTTCTGTTCGTCAATCAATTTATTCACTGCCGCTTCCTGCTCGGGAGAGTGCTGCAGCAGCAGGAGCATGTGCTCCAGGGCCACACCCTCGGGCAGCGCGCCGCGATCGTTGGCGGCGTTCGCTTCGGGACGCGTATTGCGCCCCAGCGTCACTCCATAGGCATCGTCAATCGGTTGCGTGATGCGGTCCGTAACTGTGGCGCCACTATCCGCCTGTGCCGGGGCCGGGGATTTTGCAAATGTGTTGGTTGTAAACGCGGCCAGGAAGAATAAAACAGACAGGAGGGACAGACGGGCGCAGAGAGATCTCATCGATCTTTTCCTCACAAAAAATTTAATTTTTTACAGATGTGAAACGCACAACCGCAATGTGTAAGGCAGGCTTTCTGAAGCGGGCTGAACATTACAGGTAGCTGGAATCTGATGTCAAGAGAAATCTTTCGTTTTGATTTTCCGCTGACTTTTCTCTCAATCTTTTCCCGCGCCCCGAAACCGCGCAGCCCGCGCCGATTTCGAAGCAGTCCCCATAAATACACAAGAAATTACAAATCGTTACAATCTGAGGATGGGGACTTTCTTCTTCAAACCTCTGGAACCAGATTCGTCAACTGCGACCAATAAATTTTCACCGCCCGTGCAGAATCGTCTCCACGGTCTTCTGCGCCTGCGCCAGATCCGGCGACCTCTGCGCCACGCGTTTGTAGACCGCATTGGCCTGCTCCGTTCTGCCTTCCAGTTGCAACGCCTGCGCCACCAGCAACTCCTGCACATCGGTGTGTTGTAGCGCGTCCGCGCGTTCATACTGCCGCAGCGCCTCCGCCAGATCGCCGCCCTTCTGCACCATCACTCCCAGCGTCACCATCAACTCCGGCTGGCCGTGCACAAGTTGCAGCGACGTTTCGTAGCACTCCTTCGCCTTAGCCACATCACCCATTCTTCGATACGCCGATCCCAATTCCGAATAAGCTTGCGCGCGCAATCGCGGATGGTCGGCATGCAGCGCCACAAACTGAAATCGATCCAGCGCCGCCGGCAGATTTCCCTGCGCCTCTTCATGCGCCCCCATGTACATATTCGACAGCAAATCATGCGGATTGATCGCCAGCGCTTCCCGCAAATATGGAATCGCCTCCGCGTCGCGCCCGTGCTCGTGCAACAGTGACGCCAGATCGCGATTCGCAATGTAGTTGTTCTGCGTCGCCGCCAGCGTCCCCCGCCAGAATCCTTCCGCGTCGTGCCAGTAGCGCACCTGGCGGTAAGTAAGCACGCCCAGCGCCAGCAAACAAACTACTGCGGGCGCAGCCAGCCATCGCCCGGAAATTTTCAGCGCTTCCGCTCCATCCGCGATCAGCCACACCGTCGCGAAAAATAATCCGATGAACGAAATGTATGCATACCGGTCCGCCAGCGCCTGCTCGCCCACCTGCACCAATCCGATCATCGGCACCAGGCTTCCCAAAAACCAGAACCATCCCACCGCCAGGTATCCTTGCTGCCGCAGCCGCCCGCACACCATCGCCGTGATCCCCAGCAACACGCCAACCGCCGCCGCAATCTCCCACGCCGGATAAAGTTGCAGCGGATGCGGATAGATCGCCACCAGCTTCACCGGCCAGAAAAGTTTTCCCAGATAGCGCAGGTAGGAAATCGCCGCGGTTTCAAATCGCAGGCCCACGCCCACGTATGCCAAATCCTTGACCGCGCCGCCCGATTTCTGCGCCAGCACCGTCACTACCGCGCTGGCAGCCGTCATCACAAACAGCGGAACTTTTTCCCCTACCAACGCCCCGGCGCGCGATTTACTTTTTTGCTTCCGCGCTTTCGCGCCGGATTTTTTTTCTTCCGTCCGGTTGATCTCGCCTCTGCCGCCCCCGAATAAATCCACCAGCTCAAACCGCTTCAGCGGCCAGTAATCGAAGAGCAACAGAAGAAACGGAAACGTAATCACCTGCGGCTTCGCCAGCAGCGCCACAAAATACAATCCCACCACCGCCGCATATCTTCCCCTCGCAGGCTTGCGCGTGTACCAAACGTAGGCCCACAGCGCCAGCATAAAAAACAGCGTGCTCAACACATTCTTCCGCTCCGCCGCCCACGCCACCGATTCCACATTGATCGGGTGCAGCGCGAACAGCGCCGCCACCATCAGGCTCCGCCAGCGGAATCCCGTCGCATACTGCAGCAGCAAAAACAACAGCACCGCATTCAACCCGTGCAGCGCCACGTTCTCCCAGTGCGGCCCTGCCGGATTCAGCCCAAACACATCCACATCCACCGCGTGCGACAACCATGTCAGCGGATGCCAGTTCGCCTCCGTGTTCGTCAGGAACGCCCACTTCACCGTCCTCCACGTGAGCCCTTCCATCACATGCTTGTTCTCCCGGATGTAGCCCGGATCGTCATACGGCACAAACCCGTTGTGCCGCACCGAACTATAAAAAATCAGCACCGCGGCAAACAGTGCCACGCAGCCCGCCGCCGTCTGCCAATGGCGGCGGAGCCACACCAGCGGCGCAAATCCGGGCGCGGAATCATTTCCGCCCGCGCGCCCTGCCGCCTCTATTTTCGCGCGCTTCGTTTTATGGATTGGCGTAACTGGAGGCATAATCCCAAGCAGTCTAATCGATTGTCATCCCAAGCGCCTTGTCATCCCAGCGCACCCGCTCTTTCAAATAACAACCTCGTCATCCAATAGCAGCCCTGTCATCAAATGCAGCCTTGTCATCCAATAGCAGCCTTGTCATCAAATGCAGCCTTGTCATCCTGAGCGTAGCGAAGGACCTCCGCCACGGCGATCGATCGTCAACGAATACTCCATCCTCTACGCCCCGCCGCAAAAAAATCCCGGGCTCAGGAGTAACCCCAAGCCCGGGGGAGTGTAGCAAGTCGCTAAATCTAACCCCAAGCCCGGGGGAGTGTAGCAAGTCGCTAAATCCTTACTCCAAATTGATGTCCCACGACTGTGCCAGTTTGTACTTAACTGTGTACTTCACGTCGTAGCAGGGAGCAGTCTTGGTGCAAGTCTGCCCATTCCCGCCGGTGCCCCTCGTGAGCGCGGTGTAGGCCGGTGAAGCGATTTCGGTGGTGGCGGTCAGCTTAGCCAATCCTGCAACCGGAGCGACGCAGGTCTTGTTGGCCTGGACGGTGTAGACCGATCCAGGATTTGCATTCGTCGCCAGCGGATAACCAAAGCTGGCTTCGCAGTTGCCGTTATTCTCGCCAGTCTCGCCCATGGTGCCGAAGTTCTGGTCGCCATAGATGACAACGTCTGCCGCCGGACTCAGCCCGCCGTAAACGTTCGGGCCAAAATCCACCGTGCCGGAATCCGCAATCACAGCGGTTCCCTGCGTGACTTCGATGATGTAGAGCAGTTCGTCGGTGCTATCGTTGGAGTCATCCTCGTACCAGGTGTTGGTCTGGCCGCAAGGGTTAACGGTGCTGGCGCTGGCATCGCAATCCGCCAAGGACCAAGTATAGGACGGCGTGCCGAGAATGGCCGCGCCAGCGGGAAGAGGAACACTCTTCGGGGTGTAGCCGGTATCCTCGAAGTATTCGCAATCCGCGTTCTCGGTGCTTTCGGTCGAGCCGTCGTAGCCGCCGAAGCAGGGCCAAACTTCACTCGTGTCGGCGTTAAACACGCCGGCCGAGTTGCCGGCGATGGCTGAGTCGCTGTAGGGTGTGCCGACGAAGGCCGCTCCGGCGGAATACAGGCCATTGGCCAGATTGGAGTGAATGACTTTTCCATCCGGTCGGGCGGCCCGAGGCATTACTTTGATCTGATAGTGGTGATGCGGTTCTGCGGCTTGCGCTTGTGGTCCGGCACAAACCAACAGGGCTACAACTGTCAAAGCTACTGCTAGGGGAAGCAAATGCTTTCGTGTCATTTGACTGGGTTCTCCAAGTTTTCGGTAAACCAACTGCGAGTAGCTGACGAGGAAGTCCGGCAGCGGGCCTGATATATACGCGTGCGTTATGTTGTGTGTCAATAGAAAAGTTTACAAATGCCGCGCTGGATGCCGAATTTGACACGAGCAGAACTTTCCCGCGCCGGAGAATCTTCCCCTGGCGCGATTCAGAATCGCACAGGTTTACGGCTCTTTTTGAATGTGAATCCCGTGCGCCACGGTTAACTGGAACGTAACATTCGCCGTGTTTGAACCAGAGGTTGCAGTCACCGTAATCGGCGTGGTTCCCTGGCTCGCCGCGCCGGCCTTCAGGGTAAGCGTGGAGTTCACGCTGCCATCCGCCGCCGGGGTCACCGGGTTGCTGGAGAACGTTGCGCTCACGCCGCTCGGCAATCCCGCAACGCTCAGCGTGGTTGCCGAGTCAAAGTTGCCATTGCTCTCGACCGTGATGGTCTGGTTCGCCTCGCTTCCCTGCATCACGGAAATCAATTTGTCCGAAGCATCCACCCCAAAAGGCGCGGCCAGCGCATTGATCAGCTTTGGCCCGTTCGGGCTGCCCCATCCCGTGACCATGTCGTAGCCCACTACCGCGTTGTAGGATTCTCCATCGCCATTATTATTGTTTCCGCTGGTGATGTCGTGGAGATCGCTGCCGTAGTTGGGTCCTTCCGCCAGTGCATACAGCGCGGGATTGATGAAGCCGATATTTTTGTAGCCAACGCTCATCGCCTGCTGGTTCACCAGCGCCAGAAAGCCCGCCCAGCGCGGCGCGGCAAAGCTGGTCCCGCCCCATCCTCCGGCGCACTTGCCGTCATAGCAGGTGTAGTTGTCAAAATTTCCTTCCGCCGCCACATCCGGAACATCGCGGAGGGTTGTGGAAGCGTCATTCAAGGAATTGGCAATGCCGGCTTGCCAGCTGGGAATTTTGAACTTGTTATCCGAGGGTCCGCCGCTGCTGTCCGGCCACGCGGTTTCCGCAACCCACGTCCCGCCCGGCCCGCTGGTCGTCAAATCGGTTGCGCCTACTGCCGTCACATAAACATCGTCGGCGGGAAAGCTTTGGTCGGTATTGTTGCTTCCCGTGTAAGCTCCGGCGTCGCCCGAAGCCACAAAAAGATTTTGCCCCTGCAACGCGAACTCTTCGAAGATGGGATCGTCCGAAGAAGGATCGTCGGGAGCCCATCCCCATGAGCAACTCAGTTGCTTGGCAATGTTCTCCGTGGCCATCGCATTAAATATGTCCGTATCCCCCACCCCAATTTGGGTAGTGATCGGCGCAATATAGACGCGAACCTGCGTCATCCCCGGCGCCATGCCGATCGCCTGCACAATATCCACCACTTGCTCGGTATCGTCTCCATCGGAGCCCGCGCTGCCGCCAGCCACCAGCACGTTGTTGATGGGCACGTTGTAGGCAACTCCATCGAACGATGCCGTCACATCGCTCATGCTGTAACCGTCAAACTCCACCAGTCCCACCGCCTGCCCGCTGCCGGTCAGCGTGGTTCCCCCGTAGTAGGCCGCGCGCATGTCGCCCGCCAGATAATCGCCTCCCGGTCCCGAACCGGAATTGCTGCGCACCATTTGCTCCGTTTGCCCCGTGGGAGATTTTTTCAAATTCGAATGCGGGGTCGAAAAATTATTCAGCCCCGCAATATGGTTCACCGGCACGCTCAACTCGATAGCAGGTTCGCGGTCCGGAGAATAAAAAGTGCGATTCTCTCCCGCCTTCAGCTTGGGATTCAGATCGACATAGACCTTCATCGATACATGAAACGCCTTTTCAATCTGTTCCACTGAGCCGTTGATGTCCACAATCAAACGGTTGGCCGGGGTGTGGGTGACGGTGAATCCATGGGCCCGCGCAAAATCGACCACGCTCTGGTAATCGGAGAGCGTCGGACCAAAGCGTTCCGTGAACTGCGCCACGGAAAGAAACTGCCGGTAATTCGGACTGTTGGGGTCGTTCAGTTCGCCCAGCAAATTCGTCAGCTCATCCTGATTGCGAAGCGGCAGCATAATGGCGAGATTCAGCCGCTGCGCGGCCGGCAGCAATCCCACGGGAACGGCTTCCCCGCTCGTAACCACCGGTCGAACGTGACTGTGCAACCTTTGCAAATTCGCTTGCGCCTGCGCCGCGCTTATACCCAGTGTCGTAACCAATAAAGTGCAGAATAAAATGGCAGCCGCTCCCCGTGAAACGGCGTTCCCGGCTATAGTCCTGGCAGCGCTTTTGCAAACACTGCGCGTAGCTTCGTACATTTTTCGGCCCCCCAATTTCGTGCAGTGCAATATACACCAGAACCCTGGAAAGCGCACGGAGCCTGATGTTTGAGCGTGGTGCCGCACCAATACCCATGTTTGGGTGGTGGTGCAATCTGCCGGATTGCTTATGCGGGGACAGCCGCCTCGGCTGTCCTTCGAGCCAATCTCGAAGCCTTGTTCTTGTAGCGAGGGCAAAGTATCATCACCGATGTTTGGTGTATCGGCCGCGTATCAGGCGCTATCGCTTCGTTTCGAAAGCCACCGCTTCCTTGCGTATCAGGCGCTTCGCTTCCTTTCACATCAGCGCATGCTTCCTTTCGTATCAAGCCAGCGCTTCGGTTTCGTCATCAAGCCATCGCTTTGTTTCGAAAATTATCGCTCCGCTTCGGAAACCATCGCTTTATCAGGCAAGCCTCGGACTCAAAAGCCCTTTAGGGCCGAGCCCCGTACTTTTTCCACTCCCTCGTGTGACATCCAACCTTGCCCTCGCAATTCAAATCAGCAATCATGATCGAGGCCAAGACGGTCCGCTTCCCAGTAAACCGCCCCGGCAGAAACCCTTTGTTTCAAAGAGTTTGATACCTAAGTCCTTTGACCGAGGTAGGTTGCGGAGAACTTTTCGCTACAACGATGATTCCAAAGACGTTGAAAAAAGGGGGGAGGGGGGTACCCCAGCCATTCACCCATCAAATCGGCCCCACCCTCCCAGGGCATCCCGGAGATTTCCATATTTATTCTGGCCAGAAATCAACAGCCCTCATCTGCCGGAATCCCGTTCCCCGAAAGCAAACAACTTCCCGCAAGAAATCCGAGTCCCGGATGGGTGGGATGGTGTACGATGCTCCCGTTCTTCTTTCATACCTGCCTAATCGTTCGTGGAGTTTGCAGGAGCACCATTAAGGAGGAGCCAGGATGCTCGCTCTGAAAACAATCGTCTCGCCCCGGAAAACCATCAGGCAACTTTCTCTTGTCTCCATCCTTATTATGGGGTGCGCCCTTCCCGCCATCTCTCAAAAGTCGCAACCCGATGACAGCACTCCCCCCAAATACGACGTCCACACGGAAACGAAGATGAAGGGCACGGTCGACGAAATAAAAGTGCTCTCCTTTGCCTCGCGAAAAGATTTTACTCAGCTGACGCTCAAGAGCGGAGATCAGACCGTCTACATCTATGTGTGCCCCAAGCCATTTCAGGATGAGATGGGCATCAATTTCGCCAAGGGAGATGAGATCGCGGTTACCGGTTTCAAGTACAAGCAGGAAACCTCAGACATGATCCTGGCTCGCGAACTGGTGAAGGGCACCGACACGCTGATGTTCCGCGACGATAAAGGCCAGCCGGTATGGGACCCGCGCACTGGAAAATAACTGCGCGGTTGCCCCGCTCTTGTCGCGCCTTTTGCGACAGGCGGGGAATTTAACTTCCTGTTTGCCCGTTGATCCACTCCATTGTGACCTCGGACCTTGCGATCCATAGTCGAAACGTTTCATCGTTGCACAGAAGAACGGGCAGAGCGGACCAACGTCACGAGGTTTGACGGATCAGATTTAACGGGCCAGCCACGCGGTGACTTCATGAGTAAGCCGCAACACTGGGCCATAAGCGATGGTCACTAATAATGTTGTGGCAACGGCGGGTGGAATTACGAACCAGGTGCGAATTCGCACACGCCCGATCTTGCTCACTTCATCCCAGGCAAGAAGACGCGCCACCCGCTGGCTGATGGAGCCAGATACGAATTCCATGGAGTAAACCGGAGCGACTTCAACCGAAACTAACCGGGAAAGCTTAACCAACGCCGCCGCCAAATCGATGGCGTCACATTGATTCGAGACGGCCGCATCGTCGGCGGCGAGTTCTGCCGATTGAGCCCAGGCACGCTCCAGCTTGGCCATACCCGGAAAGGGGCAAACCCGGAAGACAAGCTTCTTCAGATTGTCGCGAGATTTCATGTGCTCAAGTTCGTGTTTGAGGGCGATGCGGAGTTCGTTAGGACTTAACAAAGCAATCGCAGATTCCGAAACCAATACTCTGGGATGGCAGAGTCCAACCAGGGTAAGCGGAGGAGTCTGGCGGCGAGACTGAAACGCTACGGCGGACTCTGGATTGGTTTGCAAAGGGCGCGCGCCGTCCAGCCAACTGGTCGCCACTCGAGTGGTTCTGGCCTGCGATGCAATTACGCGGAGGCAGCCAAAAGTAATTAAAAGGAGAGCGCAAAAACTAAGCGCCAGCGGAGTAGCACGCAACCCTTCACCCATCGATCGCGGCTCCAGCAACCGAAAGGACGGCACGACCAGAGCAAATGTGACGATCGCGGAAAGTACCAGCGGGAGAACCCGCAAGAAGAAGAGTATGGTCGCCACGCTCTGTTGCGCGACCCGCAGAGATTTCACCGGACGCCATGCCGTCGCAACCACGGCCGACGCCAGACAGTAGAGCAGCACGAAGCAACTGAGCGCAACGGCGGTTCCACGCAAGGCAAACATTAGTCTTCTTCCCGAATTTTCTCCTGGCCTTTAATTTGGCGGCGTTTGCGTTCAACCAGGAGTTGCAAATCGTCCAGCAACTGCGCATCGTGATTACTGACCGCTTCCACCAGATACGAGAGCGCGAGCGAAGATGGGTCACCGGACTTGAGCAATTGCCGGATGCTGCCCAGCGCTGTGACCCGTTGCAGTTCTTCGTACGTATGGCGCGGGGTGAAGCGGAATGCCCTGCCTTCGGCAACGCGGTCCACAAATCCCTTCTTGTAGAGACGGTCGACGGCTGTCATCACGGTAGTGTAGGCCTGATGGAACTCTCCGTCAGCGAGCAGTTCCCGAACCGTGGCGCTGCCACACGTCCACAGCTTGCGCAGCACCTGCTGCTCCAGCGGCCCCAGCCGGGGCTTTAATTCAAGAAGTGAAAACGGTCTCATCATTATCTATATCTAGTCCGTATCTATATCTAGTCCGTTTGGACACATCTCCTTATAAAACCGTTAAGCCGAATCTCTCTATATTGCTCAGAGATGCCGACCATCATACACCAGTTGTTGGCCAACCATAAAGGTCCGATTAACTTGACGAGGTCCGACCGCAGGGTCGAGATCGAGCGATCTATCTCCGACAACAAATTTCCTGAATGTTCAGGGCAATCACTCTGCGGACAGTCTGAAATTCACGAAACATTCATCTTCCGGTAACGTTCACGTAATGCCGCACGCGCTACCCTTTACGCTTCTCGTAAGGACTCCACCGACAAAGAGTGATGAAGTTTATGGATCGCAGGATCGCATTTGTAGTCGCATTAACATTGTTCGTGAGCTCGTGTGGCGGCAGCAAAAGCACGCCTTCGTCTTCGGCGTCGGTTGCTGGCAACTGGCAGATCAGCCTGGTCGATGCTGGAGATACCAAGGCTACGATCAGTCAATCGGGATCTCTTTTACAAAACAACGAAACCGTCTCCGGGAGCTTGCTTTTTAACGATAGCGCCTGTTCTGGCGTGGGCGACGTTCAAGGATCCGTCACCGGAACCGACGTTTCGCTGGCTGTGAATCCGACTGGAAGCCAGATTAATCTGACGGGAACAATGGGCGCTACATCTGGCTCAGCCTGTTCCGGCAGCAACGCGTGTATGGGTGGAACTTACATCACGCTCTCGACGGGATGCGCCGACGCAAAGACTGTTCCTTCCAGTGGAACGTGGACTGCAACTCTGGTTTCCCAGTTGAGCGGCAACATGACGGGCACATTTACCTCCAGCCAGGGCGCGGCTTACAGCGTGACCGGCAAAGTGAGCCAGGGGACCAACGCCGGAGCGAGCAGCACTCCACTGTCTGGGAGCGTTACATTCGGAGGCGGTTTTTGCTACTCTTCGGCGAACATTGTGGGTTCAATCAGCGGCACCGCCGTGGTGATGAACCTGGTCGAAGCGGATGGGACTCAAATCGGACAGATCTCTGGCATCAGTTCAATTGATGGCTCCTCGGTGAGCGGGGACTACAACAACATTGGATTGGGCAAAGGCGCTTCTTCAGCGTGCGTCGCCAATGGAAAAGGAACAGCGACGTTTACGATCGGATCGTAGGATCCCCAGGGTAGGATTTCCGGCAAGACTCCAGACGCATGCCGCGTTAGTTTCCACGCGGAGCATTCGAACTTACCTAAAAATATTCTTTACCGGTTGCCGCCGGTCAGCTCCCGGTTTTCAGCGAACATTATTGGCTGACGCCGCTACCCGTGATGGGGACGGAAATTGGATTCCCGCCGCTGTAGGTGATGCTGAGCGTCGCATTTCGGGCTCCGGTCGCGGTGGGAGTGAAGGTCACGCCCAGGCTGCAATTGGTTTGTTCCAGCAACAATTGGGGGCAAGAGTTATCCAGCAGGTAATCCGCCGCAGCCGGACCCTGAATAGAAATCACCGGAAATATCTGCGTCTGGCCAATATCGGACAATGTGAGCGGGCTTATTGGGCTGGGCACGCCGACGCCAACACTTCCAAAACTAATGCTGGTCACGGAAGTGATAACGGCGGTAGCGGGAGTGGGCAGGTACAAGAATGGCGGTGGCACGGCGCACCCGGCCCCCCCGCTGCAAAGATAAATCGGAAGAATGGCCGATCCGGTAGGGAGAATACTGTCGGCGGAAAGAGTGCCGAGAAGCGAGGCGTAGTTGATCCTGGCGATCCACTGCTGATTGGCATCGACCAGCACGCCGTAATTCGCAGCCTTATACACATCGTTAAAAGCGGTGATGGTGTTGGAATCGGTGCCATTCACGAAGGGCTGACCATCCGGAGTGGGGGGCATATTGCCATAGCCGTAATTAATGTCGGGGACGACCAGCGGGTTGGTGGAATTTTGAGGCCAGGGGGATTGGAAGGCTATGCAGTTTCCCGAGGTCTGGCTGGTAATAAGAGTATGGACGATTTGGCTGGCACTGGCATTCGCCGTGATTCCTATTGCTGCCATGTTTTGCGTGGCGGATGAGCCACACACTCCCACATCCGCGATTGGAGTGAATACCGGTGTCTGAAGCGCTGCCAGATCGGCGATCGACTCATTATTAGTCTCGGCGTCGACGATGGCGGCGTAGCCGGAGAGCAGATCAACGACAACCGATCCCGGGGTGGTGACGCCGGAGGTGGCGGAGCTGATGGTGGTTGCGGCGTTGGTCTTCAAATTCAAGATCTGAACTTCACCGGTGGCTGGATCGGACGCAACTATGTAGGGATTGCCTCCGAGAGGATTGAGCGAGAAATTACGAGAAGGATTTGGGGCCGGAGTAAAAGGCAGAGCTGTAAACACTCCGGTGGTCAAATTCATGGAGTAATAGCCTTGCGCGGTGCTCAGCAGCAACGCGTTGTTCGAGGGGTTGATTACGGCAGCGCAAATCATGCACTTGACGCCGTCTATGGTCACGGACTGGGTTACAGGGGAAGCGAACGTATTCACTACAGAGTTGCTGGTCAGATCGCTACTAATGTTGCTGGCGTCGATGATCTGCACGTCCGGAGAGCTATAGCTGATGACCGCAACCTCATAGGAGGATTGGAAGGCGATGGCTGCATTGGGCACGAAGCCAGCCGGCATGGGCACGGAACTGAGCAGGGCGACCTCCACCGGAAGTACGTCGGAAAACTGATCGGCATCGAGGTTGACTTCCTGAACAGCGTACGTTCCCTGAATCTTGGTGGACGACTCGGGTAGATATGCAACGTCAATGGCGGAGGACTTGTAGGGGACCGACAGAACGGCGAGGGTGCCGGAGGTGAAACCGTTGGTATCGACTGTCAGCTGGAGGGCGCCGGTTACGTTTCCAAGGGTTGCAGTCACAATGGTTGCGCCGATGGCCACGCCAGTGGCCAGGCCGCTGGGGTTAACGGAGACAAAGTCGGTAAGGCTGGCGCCTGAGCTGGACGCCCAGGTCACTTGCGAAGATATGACTGCGGTACTGCCGTCATTGTAAACACCGGTCGCGATGAGCTGCCGTTTTTCCGCCAGCGCAATCAAAGAGGTTGAGGGCGTGATCTGGATAGACTGAAGGGTCGTGCCCGGAGCGGGGTTATTGGTGGTAGGAGCGAAGTTGGCGGCGGGATTGGCGCCTCCACCGCAGCTTTGCGATAGAAGTACGGCTGCGGCGGTTATAGCGAACAGCACAATATGGCGAACTATTTTTGTTCCGCTGTTGCGAAAATCTTTTCCCCGCGTCTGCATCGAATCTCCTGAAATTGTTTCGAACTGATGTGCGGTAGAGCCTACTGCTGGACATCTCTGGTGCTGCTCGATGGCCCCTTGCGCTGGTTTTGGCTTGAAACGCTTTGCGCGCTTGGCCCGGATGCAGCGTAGTCCGGCACCACTTTGAATTCCATCTTCTGTTTGATCCAGTCAAATCCAGTGCCACCGGCGATGGCGGCGCGGAACGCATCGGTGTTTTCGTAGTGGACAACCTGCACATTGGCGCTCACCGGAACGGCTGCCTCAATTTTCTGCTGTACATCGGCGGGCGTGATTTTGAGGTCCCTGATGAACTGAATTCTGACGGTTTGCGTTTTCAGCTCGGGAAGCCATTTCACCGGATCAAGAGGCGCAACGTCGGCCAGCCATTCCGGCTTCAGATAATCGGGACGTTCTTTCTCTGGAATGCGGTTTGATTCCTTAATCCAATCCGGCCAATCGCCCCACGGGTCGAGCAAGTCGAGGGTCTTGATGCGGGGATCGGCGGCAGCCGCAAGGATGGCAATACTCGCGCCGGAGCCGTCGCCAAACATGCCCACGCGGTTCATATCGACATCGCCTCGCGTGGCCAAATAATTCAGAATCATCTGCACGTCATGCGCGGTATGGGTCAGCGATTGCGGAAGATCACTGACGAACCACTCCTTAAAGGGAACATCGTGGTAGCGGCCGGCGGTGAGGGAAGAAGCGAAGCCGACGGCAGCATAGCCATTGTGGACCAGGAATTTGCAAAAATCGTGATTCAGAAAACGGTCGGTTTCAAACGGGTAGCTGTAAAGATAAAGAATGACGGGAGGATTTTTTACGCCGACGGGCTTGATGATGAAGAGGTCAATGGGGTCGGCGGGACGCCATTGCACGCGCGTGACTTCGTGGGTGTAGACGCCATCGATCGTGTCGACGTCTCCTGCAAGTACGTCGAAGGGCTTTAATTCGCTGCCTTCGAGGGAGGGAGTGCTCCAGGACTCGGTGATTTTTGGCTTCAAGGAATCGCTGGAGATATTTCCGCTGGCGTGGGACGCAGAGGCCGCCGCGGGCAACTGCTGCGCTTGAACAAAGAACGAAAACGCACAAATTATGGCGAATAACAAAATTATGACTTGAGGCATTTTGCAAGATGAATACAGCTTCCGCATCGGACTCCTCTTATACGTGAATTCGAAACTCTCATTTGTGATTTTTTGGTTAAAAGTTCGGTGGATGCGACGACGGGGGCTAAAGCCCGAATATCCTGCACGCACTTACGCGGCCCCTTCGACAGGCTCAGGGCAGACTCTTAGAGGGCCGCTCTTCCACGCTGCTAATGCACCGCTCTTTGCGCCCGCTGCTCCCCTAAACATCGAAAACTGAGGCGGATTGCATAAGCAATCCGCCTCAGAGGTTAAGCCGCTTCTTCGTACATCCTGAGGAAGCGAACTACTGTTTCTTGGCAGTTACGCCAGGAGCCGTCGCAGCCGGGTAGGTCTGCTCCTGAACCGTTCCGCCGCACGAAACCGTATAAGGCACTTCGATGGTTTCGGTAGCAGCCGGGTTCGCTCCACCCACGTACAGAGTCGTGGTGGTGGGGTTGCACTTGTTCACGCCCTTCTCCGGGCAGCCAGCGATGGTCTGCGAGTAGGTGGGTGAGTTGGGATTGCCGAGGTTGATGGTGCAGCCGACCCAGCCTGCGCCAGCGGCGAATTTCGCACCCTGCTTCCATTGCACTTCAGCCACAGTGGCGTCGTCGTGCAACGCCGTGGCATTGTGCCACTCGACGTAGCCAGCGTAGGGAGCGGTGATGCCGAACGGTCCTTCGATCAGGCCGCCTTCATCGCCACCGGATTCCGCGGTTCCAGTCACAGCACCATTCTGATCAACTTGGGTGCCGAGTGTGTTGCCGCCGAAGTTGCCACTCGCGGTGGTAGCCGATCCGTTGGAGGCGGGGTTGGTTTGGGTGAAGTGGGAGTGATAGACCGAGAGGCCATCGTAGTTGGTGTTGCCGGAGCAAACCGCTGCCGTGTCAAAGGACGGGCAGGCCTGGAAGGGCACGAAGTCGGTGACGTCCAGGTCGACGTAATCCTGCGCCAACTGTGCAACGCCGATCGGACCGTACGGGTCAGCGGGATTGCTGTCGGTTCCCGGAACGGCGAGCCAACGATAAATCGACCACGCTTTATAGGTGCCGTTGCGGAGGTTGGGGAAAGTGTTGCTGCCCGTCCACAGAGTGGCGGGGCAGGTCGCGGTGGTGCAATTCGGCAGATTCTGTTTGCCGTTGCCGGTGAGGGTAGCAGGCAATCCAATCGGATCGACGCCATCGAGGGTCAGGTAATTGAAGCTTGTACCAGCCAGCTTGCCAGCGTTGGAGAAGCCCCAGAAGATATAGCCGAGGGAGCCGGGGTTGCCGAGAACGCCGTAAGTGGCAGCCTTGCCGACCACTTCACCGGTGCCGATGGCGCGCTCACGCGTGCCGCCGCTCTTGCAAGCCAAGCCCAACGGGTTGTAAGGCGAACGAGTGGGGTTGATGACGCCGACTTCCTGCGAGTTGTACAGGTTAGCCGCATCCTGACCGTCGGAACGGAACAGGCTGAACTCGGTGGTGTTCATGGTGCCGGAGAGAGGCTCACGCAGAAATACGGTGATGTTGCGCGCAGCCGGGGTAGCACCCGTGTAAAAAGCGTCGAACGCGGGGTTCAGGTTGGTGCAAGCGGTGGTGCCGTTGAACAGGTCAGCCAAAGGATAGGTCTGGCCGGTTTCGTGGGCATCGGGAGTCACGCCAGTAACTGCGTCGATTGGGTAGCTGGCATCGCCGGCGTTGTTGTAGATGAAAACCACCGGAGCCGCGCCGATTGGAATGGTGGTGTAAGCGGCTACAGTCTTTTTGCTGATCGGATCTTCCTTGCCGGAAAGACCGAATTGGATCGGGGTTGCTACCGTGCCGGTACCTTGATCGGTGAAGATGCCAGCGCCGATGTCAGCAGTGGGGCCGACGTAGCCAAGTCCAGCCCAGGTGGTGGTGTTGAGGGCCGTCATGGAGCGCTTGGTGGCAGCCGCCGCATCCTCAGGACGGATGTCGGTGAGGCCGACGTTGATCTGCGGTCCGACGTTAACTCCCGCCTGACCAGAGGTGACTTCGCCGCCGAACGCTGCGAGGACGTTCGCGGGAAGAGCGACATCAGCGGTGTTGTCGGGCCAGAGCGAGCCGTTGGCGGGTCCAACTGCGTCGCCAGACGGCGTATTAGCCGGGACTACGATCTGAAGGTATGCGCCCTGTACGCCGCTGGGCTGCACGGCCGAGAAGGTGCGAACGCCAACGGTGGAATCGACGCTGAGCACGGCCCAGACGTCGGTAATGGTTCCGCCGCCGTTCTGGAGCCACACGATCGAGATGTTGCCGACTTCGGGAAGAATTCGGTTGAGGGAGTCACGGTTGTCGGCCGCCTGCGCGGCGTTCTTAGCCGTCCAGTGAAGGATCGTGCTGGTGCCGCCGGTGGAACTGCAAGTGCCAGGCTGTCCGGTCATGATGCAGGCAGCTTCGTCCGTCGCGACCGCCGCCATGGTGAACTGGGCCGAGGAGCCTGCGCCGACGAAGTGGAACGTCTGCGCACTGGCCGCCGGTGCTACGGCAACAATCGCGGAGGCTACCGCAGCCGCGAAGAGGGATTTGAATCGTGTCATTGTTCTCATTCTCCTGAAACAAGGTTGAACAACTGTGGACGTGGTGCTGGGCGCCACACTCGTGCGGGCAGATCACACTCATCCTCGCGCCAAGATTGGAACCCACCAAAAAGTTGATTTTTGCGTTTACTCGGAGGGACCAACGGCGCACCCGCTCCATCGGTCGCTGCAACTATGCGGGAGGCGTGTTACGCGTGCATGACTCAATTATTAAATTTGTGCGAATTTCCAGCCCCAGGTTGTGGGAAAGGGTGCGGCGAATTAATGCGAATGGATAGGAAGAGAAACCAGCGGGCAATGGCTTGTGGTCGGCGCTTGGTAGTTGGTGATGGGTGATAGATCGCGGGTCGTGGGTAATCGTCGTGGGTGATCAGTGAGTGGGTAATCAGTGATAGGTAAACGCGCGGGCACGGGCAGAGATCAATCGTGAGTGCCCACTGGCAACTGCTCACTGGCCACTGCATCCTTGTCCAGTTGTAACCTTAAATTAATCATTTCGTCATGCCTCCGTAACAAGTCCCGTGTAAGTCTATTGGACTCTGTTGATTTCCAGGTTGTCTGCTATCTGTGACACATCTCGTTAGGGGCGAGCGGTCGTGGCGGGGCGGAGATCGATGCGAGAACCTGATTTCTCGTTGCAAGCAATAAATTGCGTGTGATCCGGCGGTTGAGTTGTGTCTGTCCGCAGTGGGAAACGCCTGCCAGTTGGGGCAAGTAGTAGGGGCGAGACCAGAGTCCAAAAAAGCTGAGAGCGGTTGATGCCGCGAAAGGGTGCAGGAATCGTGAGATTTCCCAGAGTTATTTTTTGCGGATTCATATTCACATTGATATTGGTTTGTGTCGTGAGCGGACCGGCTGCGGCGCGCGGCCGAGCCGGCATTTTTGGAATGCGGGTAGTGAATGGGGCGTTGGCGGAAGCAATGCTACAACAGGACGGCCTGCCGGATAACATTGCGTCAGTCAGTGGAACGGTGGCGGATGGATCGAGCAAACCAGTACCTGGAGCAACGGTGACGGTGAAGAGTGCCGCAGGAGTGAAGCAATCGGCTAGGACAGACAGCAAAGGCAAGTTCTGGATTGGCGGGCTGGCGGCGGGAACGTATACGATTTCGGTGCGCGTGAAGGGTTTCAAGAACTTTGAAGTGGCGGATATACCTCTGGCGGCTGGCGATTCGGTGCCTCTGGATGTGCTGATGGAGCCTGGCGTTATGGAAGAGCCACCGCCGGACGAATCGGCGACTGCTCCTGCCGCGACGGCGGGAGCGAACCCAAGCGCCGCGGCGGCCGCAACTCCCGCAACCGCAACGCAGGGCGCGCAGACTTCCACCCAGGCGACTCAGGGCACGGCGGCAGAAACGGCGCAAGCGCAGAGCGCGGCGCCGAGTTGGATGTATGTTGAACCGGTGGTGCCTCCGGCACCGCAGGGCGCGAAAGCGCCGAGCACCATACAAGCGACGGTGGAAAAAGCGCCGGCCGCGGTGACAGAAAAAACCAACAACGGCGGAACGACCGCAAGCGTTACCGGCAGCGTGACCGATCAGACGGGCGCAGTGTTGACCGGAGCGACGGTGACGGTATCGAGCGCCTCCGGATTCAAGCAGACTGGGACAACGAACGCGCAGGGCGTTTACACGGTAAGCGGATTGCCTCCGGGAACGTATGACATGGCGGTGACCGCGCCAAGCTTTAAGGCTTTTCAGACCTCAGGAATTGCTTTGGCTGCGGGCGATGTAATGCCGATGGACGCGATGCTCGAGACCGGCGGAGAAAAACAAGAAGTCAACGTAACCGCCGGCGGAGCGGCGCAGGTGGAAACGGAGAACGCGGAAGTTTCCGGAACCATCACGCAAAAAGAAGTGATCAACCTCGGCCTGAACGGCCGCAACTTCACGCAGTTGATCACGCTGACTCCGGGTGTGAGCAACCAGACGGGGCAGGATGAAGCGAAAGTCGGCGTGAACGGCAGCGTTAAGTACAGCGTGAACGGCGGCCGCGTGGAATACAACTCGTTCGAAGTGGATGGCAGCGACGTGCTCAACGCCGGACTGAGCGGGGCGGAGAGCACGCTGGTGGTTTATCCCAGCCTGGATGCGATTCAGGAAGTGAAAGTTCTTACGTCGAACTACGGCGCGCAGTATGGAAGAACCGCCTCTGGAACGGTGCAAGTAACGACGAAATCGGGCGGGAGCCAGTGGCACGGAAATGCGTATGAGTTTTTCCGTAACGAGGACATGAACGCCCGCAACTACTTCGACCAGACGCTGCACGCGCCGCTCTACCGCAGAAATGATTTCGGGTACACGCTGGGTGGCCCGCTGTGGATTCCGAACGTTTACAACCAGAACAAGCAGAAGACGTTTGTATTTTTCTCCGAGGAATTTCGGATTGAGAAATCTCCCAGCGAGTTGCAGCCGAACTTCAATCAGGCCGTGCCCACGCTGGCAGAGCGGGAGGGAAACTTCAGCGACGTCTGTCCGAATCCATATGATCCGCAAGATGCGAAGACGCTGAGAAACACAACCGGAAATCCTGGTGGGCCCTTCCTTTTCCCAATCGCCTCTTTCCCGGATTGTCCGGGCGTTCCGAGCGCTGTGCAAACGCCCGGCTATCGAACTCTCTTCGAAAACGAGAACAATGGCACTTTCAACTACAACACGCTTATCGGAGGTACAGGAGGCAGCACGCCAGCGAACGCCGGTCTCGACCCGAATGCTTTAGCAATCCTGCATTCCAATCTCATCCCTTTGCCGAATGCCTTTTCAGGATGCAACTCGAGCCTGGTGGGACAAGTCGACCACACTACGTTGCAGCCGATCATGCCCTGCTACGATGCGATCATTTCCGAGCCGACACACTGGCGGGAGGAACTGTTTCGCATCGACCACCACTTCAGCCCCAAACTCCTGGCGACGTTCCATTACATTCACGATTCGTGGAACACGGTTACGCCCACTCCGAACTGGGGCACGGTGAAAAATACTTTTCCCACGGTTCAAAACAAATTTGTCGGCCCCGGAATTGACATGATGGTGCGTCTGACGCAGACCATCACGCCTTCCTTGTTGAACGAGACGGTTTTCAGCTATACGGACGCCCACATTACGCTAGCGAATGTGAATGGGCCGGGCGGTGCAAATTTTCAGCGTCCTGCGGGACTCGGAAATCCCGACGACGTGGGCACCTGCACGAATTGTCCGGCACCGGGAACGCCTCCGGCAACGGGCGTTGAAGATGCTCCCATGGGCTACTTCTTCAACAACGGTTTTGGCGGAAAAGTGCCGGGAGTGGTGCTCACGGGCGATAACCAAGCTTACGGCGGCGCGGGTTTCAGCGTCGATCCCTCCTATATGCCATGGGAGCACACCAATCCCACTTACAATTTCCGCGATGACTTGAGCAAAGTAAAAGGCAAGCATACTTTGCAGTTTGGCGTGCAGTATGTGCTGGCGCAGAAAAACGAAACCAACGGAGCGTTGGGAGCGGCGACTGGAGATACCCAGGGATTGCTGACTTTCAGCAATGTGAATGGGGGCGAATTCAGTACGGGGAATGCCTTCGCCAACTTGCTTTATAACGAGGGCTACGAAAGTAAGGGCGGACTGAATATTCTCGGGGGCGGCAATGCCATCCGCAGCTATACGCAGGACAGCGCTCAACTCCGTTATTACAACCGCTATCAGATCGGCGAACCCTTCTTCCAGGATGACTGGAGGGTGAATACACGCTTAACCGTAAACTTGGGATTGCGTGTGAGCTTGTTCGGAAACTACCACGAGAAATATCTGCGCGCCTTTAACTGGGAACCGCAAGCCTACAGCAAAACGCTGGCGTCGCAAATCCAAGTTGATCCTAACTCGGGAGAGCTCATCAGTTTGCCCGGCACCAAGCCAGTGCCGCTGGATTTGACTAATCTGGATCCGCGCATCACCAACGGAATTGTTGAATGTGGCCCGAACGGTGTTCCTGAAGGTTGCGTCAACAGCCATGTATTTAACCCGGCGCCACGGGTCGGCTTCGCGTGGGATCCGCAGGGGAATGGCAAGACTTCCGTGCGCGCCGGCTATGGAATCTTTTTCGAGCACGGCACCGGGGACGAAGCCAATACAGGATCTCTGGAGGCGAGTGCTCCGGATGTTTTGAGCGTTACGCAACCGTTTCCCGCAGGGTATGCTTGCATCGGAGATTTTGGGACGGCTTGCAACATATCCGGTAATGGAAGAGCAACTCTGCCGGGAGCATTCCCGATCAACGTCACTTCCATCCCGGTCAACACCAAGTACTCTTACTCGCAACAATGGAGCTTGAGCGTACAACGAGAGCTGCCAAAAGACTTTGTGGCAACCTTCGCTTATGTGGGCAGCAAGGGCACACATTTAACGGTTGAGCGCCAGTTGAATCAGCTGCAACCGGTTTCACCGGCGTTGAATCCGTTTGCGTTGCACGAGCCGTTTCTTCTGGCGGTGCCGGGAGCAAGCGTCGCGGATTGCGACAACGTCGGAACAGTTGCGGCACCGATTTTCTCACTGCAGAATGGCACGACCATCAGTTCGCAGAATCCAGCGTCCGTCAACATGCAGGTGGCATGTCAAGGACAATCAACGAATCCAATCGCCGTGGCAAATGCTTTCAGACCATATCCCGGGCTGGGGGACATCTTCTCTCTGCAAAACGGCGCAGACTCTTCCTATCATGGATTCCAGACTACGATTCGCCGCACCAGAGGACCAT
This sequence comes from Candidatus Sulfotelmatobacter sp., assembly GCA_049512655.1. Lineage (GTDB taxonomy): Bacteria > Acidobacteriota > Terriglobia > Terriglobales > Acidobacteriaceae > Sulfotelmatobacter. Next base: position 26,062 of record JBEKWW010000015.1, read on the forward strand.
TAACAGCGGGCGTGGCTTATTCTTACAGTCATTCGATCGACGACTCCTCAGACCGCACGGATCCCACGTTTGTGAACTCTCTCGATCTGCGCTCGAACAAGGCAAGCTCTAATTTCGATCAGAGACATCTGGTCAACGTCAGCTATCTCTACAGTTTCCCCAATTTTAGCCGGGCGTTGCAGCGGGATCTGGTTGACCCTGTCGAAGACGCGGGCGACGATAAAAACGAGCAGCCCAAGTCCGGGGATCCTTCGCTGTTGATGAAACTGATTGGTGAAGGCTGGCAAATATCGGGAATCACAACCTACCAATCGGGGACGCCGTTTAGTGTCATCAATAACGGCGGGAGCAGCGGCATCGGTGTGATTGATAATGCCGGCGTGGCCAATGGATACAGCACGGAAAACGGAACACCGGCATACTCTTATCCCGATATAGCCACGAACGCGCAACGCCCTGCGTTGACAACGAACGCAGAAAGCTTTGGCCCTTTGTTGGGAAATCCCAACGAGTTTGTGGCGCCTCGAGGGCTTACCTTCGGAGATGCGGGCCGGAACTTCTTGAATAATCCAAGCCGCTTGAATTTCGATATGTCCCTACTGAAACACTTTCCGATTCGCGAAGGCAGTGAAGTGGAGTTCCGAGCTGAGGCGTTCAATGTTTTCAATCACACACAGTTCAGGATCTATAATTCCGATCTTGGCAATACCGGAAGCAATACGATTAACTGCTATGGCGGACCCGAATATTCGGCAGGGTTTTACTTCCCCGGCGCCACCGATTGCCTGACCGGCAATTCGTTTCTGCATCCCGTGGATGCTCATCGTCCACGCACTTTGCAGTTGGCGCTTAAGTTTAGTTTCTAGCAACCTGCAAAGATTGGTGCGCCGGCTCGGCGCCTTCTCTGCTCCCGAATCTTACCGGCTGCCACGCCCTGCTTTTCCCATTGCACTGCTTCGTAACTTGAGGCACGGTTTGTTCAGTCTGGCTGGCAACGATTGCGACGAACCACAATTCCCTGAAAAAACCTGCTGCAACCGAGGTACTGGGGAAAGCGGGGTCTTATCGCTTGAGCGCAAAACAGCGCTCCATGGATATGGACTTTCTGAAGTGAACCCTAGTTTGCGGTTGGGCTTTTGAAAGTCAACGCTACATTGGTGACGTCGCCCGTGGTGGAAGAACCGTTGATGAAAATAGCAGGACACGGACCCGCTAACCCTTGTCCTAAGGCAAGACCGCCTTCGCCGCTACCTACCAGTGAAAGACCAGTTGACGAGCTAATCAAGGTCGCTGGAGTAGAAGTAGCTCCTTCACTAGGAACACCCGGAATTCCCAGTGTTCCTATCTGCGCGCCGTTGTAGCCAAAAACATCCAGATAGACATTCTGTCCGCTGATGGTGCCAGTCAGCGACGCCGTGGTAAAGCAAGGATAGCCCACCGCAGTGATGGTTCCGGTGAGGGTCGCATTGCTCCCGTTTGCATTGGAGCTTTGACTGAAGCTTCCCGACACTGCGATCGGAGGAGCATCGCTCTGGCCGGTTAGCGCACTCATGTAGGTCGAACCGGAGAGCGTGCCCGTAAAGTTGCCATTCAAGGCTGGGATGAGGACGGCGTTCCATGTGCCGGAGGTTCCCGCGCTAAAACACGCGCCGCCCACGGCCTGATAGTCTCCCGACATTGTTTGGCTGTCGGAGGAGAGAGTCCCGGTGTAGTTGACTACCGTGCCGCCGTCATTCAAAGAGAAAGTCACGCTCTGTCCGCTGACTGTTCCGGTCAGAGCAGAGACGCCTCCGCAGGAAGACTTGGAGCCAACGGGAGCCACCTGGATGCTGCCGGTGAGAGCCGCCTTTGCCTGACTGATAAAGCCGGAAGCCGAAAGTGGAGTCTGAGTCGGATATTGCTGCAACAGATTAATCTGCCAATTACCGCTGAGTGGGCCGCTGAGGGTTATGATCGCGGGAGATCCGCTACTACAGGCGGTGAATATCAGCGTCAGTACGGCAAGCGATGCTGTAGCGAGAGTTCTCACAGATCTCCCCGAAATCAAAATAACCTTGAAAATAGAATTCGCCGATAAACGCGGCGGAAAATGATGAGCGCGCGCTTAAGCGTTCTGGTTTGAGTGAAGTAGTGTAGCCGTTCGCTTGTGACTCGGTTGTTACGGCTGGGTTAAAAATAGATGAATTTCAAGTACGCGGCCCCGAGAATTGCTGCGCATAGACATCCCTTCCTATCGCGCCGAACGTCATCGGTTTCATATTTTTTAACCTAAGATTCATCAGGGAAATGACCGGCGCAGGCTATAGTTCCCTCTTCTCTATTTCCAGAGGTGAAACACGATGCGAAGGTTGTTGTTTGTGCCGGTGCTAGCAGGTTTGCTAATGCTTGCGAGTTGCGGCGGAAATTCCGGTTCAACCACGACCTCGCCTACCACGCCGAGCGGGCCGGCAACATTGCAGTCCATCGCAATCACTCCCGGCAGCGCCACCATCGCACAAGCGACCACGCAGGCATTCACCGCAACCGGAAGCTATTCGGATGGAAGCACAAAAGATTTAACGGCAACAGCCCAGTGGTCCTGCCTGCTTCCCAACCTGGCAACGGTCAGCAGCAGCTCGCCGACTCAAGGTCTGGCCACCGGTATATCGGCTGGAACCGTGGTGATCAGCGCATCCTTGGGAAATGTTTCGAATAGTGCGCAACTGACGGTCACCGGAGCAACCGTATCTTCTCTTGCCATCACTCCGGCTAGCGCAACCATCGGATTTGAAAACCAGCAGCAATACAAGGCCATAGCAACGTTTAGCGATACGTCGACGCAGGATGTGACTAACCTCGCGAACTGGACTATCGCTCCATCCGGGCCTTTTATTAGTGCGTATAGCGGCTTGGCAATTGGAAGCAGTGTAGGAACTTCGTTCGACGTTAACGCATCGTTCGGTGGACAATCTACGTCTACATTGACGATCCCACCGACCCTCAATGTGGACCTGTCCAATCTCGTTTCGGTGGCAATTCTACCGGCAAATCCTACAATCGCGAACAATACGCCATCGACCCTTTCTGCCATTGGTACATTTAGTGATGGCAGCACCCGCGACGTCACCAGTATCGCCACATGGGTTTCTTCGGATGATACGGTGGCAAGCAATTTTGGAGTCTTGCCGAATGTTTTCAGCGCGGCAACTACATCGGCGCCGGCCACGGCTACGATTACGGCGTCGTTCGGAACTCTCAGCACACAAACTGCTTCGATTACGCTGAGCGTGTCGGATGCAACGCTGCAATCCATCGCGGTATCCCCATCTAACGCTTCCATCGCACCCGGCACCAAGCTCACTTATAGCGCGGTTGGAACGTTCAGCGACGGAAGCACTCAGGATCTCACCAGCATCGTGAGGTGGTCCGTCCTTGGCGGTTCGGGAGCGGCCTCGGTAAGCAAAGGAGTAGTCAAGGGCACTACTGCCGGGTCGATCACAGTGACCGCAGCCAGCCTGGCAAATCTCGGCTCCGTCTCGGGATCGGCGGCGGCTGCAATCACGTCCGCGACGCTCCAGTCCATTGCGGTAAACCCAGCCACCGCATTCATCACGCCGGGAGGAAATCTTACTTATTCGGCTATTGGGACCTTCAGCGATGGTTCCACGCAGGACCTCAGTGCGTTAACCAGTTGGTCGTCTTCGGCGGTTACAGCTACAGTCTCGGCCGGCGTGGCGACAGGCCAAGGCGTGGGCGCAGGCGCCATTACTGCGAAGTTGGGTCAGATAAGCGGAACCGCTTCGTTGCTGGTGGTTTCTCCCGCACAGATTTCGCTTGCGGTAACTCCAGCCACGGCATCGGTGGCGGCCGGGGCTACGACACAACTCAAGGCTACCGCGACCTATGTTGACGGCGCGACTCAGGATTTCACTACATTGGTAAATTGGTCTTCTTCGAACGCGGCCATGGCCACGGTTGGATACCAGACTGGACTTATCTCAGGCCTAGCCAGCGGAACATCCACCATAACCGCGACTTTAGGATCAGTCACATCCACAGCCACCATCACGGTGCAGTGAGATGGCAAGGCAAGCAGGAGGGATGAACATGCTACAGGTCATCCAATGCCCGTACTGCGTGGAGGGGGACGACTTCAGCATGATGACACCGCGTTCTGAGGGGCAATGGTTTTTATGCGCGAGGTGCGCGCACGTGGTAATTCCGGAACAACCCCTTTACCAGTGCAGTTGCGCAAAGTGCATTGCTCTGGGCCGACCACATTCTTCGCGCTCGAATTAGTTAAAACGGGCCGCATCGAGTGGACACAATCTCACCTTGTCTGCAAAATGTGCTCAATGTCCGGCTCTTTGTCGCGAAGTTTCAACTGGTGCTCCAATTCCTGGAACCTGCGAGTGATGGTATGCAAGACCAATCCAATGACCAACAGCAGCATGCCCGAGAGCACCAAGCCAACCGCCAGAACGGCAGATGGCAACTTGGGAACCATGCCGGTTTGGATAAATTCAAAAATGACAATCCCGCCGGGCACAAGACCAAGCACGATAAGAAACAACCCCATTACTCCGAAAAAAGTAAGCGGCTTGTAGTCGCGGAAGAGAGTAAGGATTGTATTCAGGATCAGAAATCCGTCTTGAACAATGCGGATTTTTGAGAAACTCCCCTCCGGCCGCGAGGTCAAACGAACAGGTAATTCCACAATGCGATAGCCGCGAGCGAGGGCCTTGATGGTCAATTCCACTTCCGTCTCAAAACCGCCTCCGAAAATCGGGACACCTTTCACGAACTCCCGATTGAAAGCACGATAGCCGGAAAGAACATCGGTAAGCTTCACCTTGAAAATAAGATTGATGACTTTCAGGAAAAAACTATTCCCAACTTTGTTGAGAAACCGGAATTCGCTGCCCGAAGCGCCCATTAAACGAGAACCGACCACCATGTCGGCTTCGCCAAGAAGAATAGGCTGAATAAGTTTATGGATTTCACTTGGTGGATAGGTACCGTCACCGTCCACCAGAACATAAACGTCCGCTTCCACTTGGCAAAACATGGACTGAACCACAAATCCCTTGCCCTGGCGTCGTTCCGAGGCAACCCGTGCTCCAGAGGCTCGGGCAAGCTCCGCGGTTCGATCTGTGGAATTGTTATCAAAAACATAAATCTCCGCTTGCGGAATCTCCGATCGGAAATCGCGGACGACCTCTCCAATCGTAAGCTCTTCGTTGTAGCAAGGGATTAGGACAGCGATTCTTGGGTGCGGCATGGCTTCTAGTTACCCATCAGAAATCTTAATTCCATTCAAAACATAGCTCGTGCCAAAAAGCACGAACGTCGAGGGCGACGCAAACCTCTCGGCCAGCATACACCGGCACGGCAACGCGCCCCTTGGTCAAGGTCGAACTCCCCGAGTTTCTACTCCCAATGCCAGGGAAAAATGGCCAGCAAATCACACACCTCATAATCCCACAGCCGCGACCTTCGGGAGCCGCAAAAATTTTAATTTGCGGGAAACTCTAAGCGAGAAACGAGACTTCTTGCGATTTAGAAGCTCCGCACATCCGGCCCCTATCTAAGGGTACATAGGTTCGAATTTCGCGAGGTCTTGCATGGCTGCATCGGCACTTTCGATGTTTGAATAATGGGGGATTGCTGATAAAGTGGTCCAGTCGCAAGGCTCGAAAGCCCTTGCTACGCAGCCTTTCCCGGCCTCGCAGTTTGGTTAAGTTGAAGGAGATCTTTGGAAGTGAATACACATCCGCGAGTTTCCCTTGCCATTCCGGTCTACAACGAGGAGGCGGTGTTGCCGGAGTTGCTGCGCCGGACGAAAGCAGTACTCGATAGCATTCCCGGGGGGCCTCACGAGATTGTTCTGGCCGATGATGGTAGTTCGGACCGAACCATGGAACTCCTGCACAGAGCCGCCCAAGAAGACGACCGCCTCGTGGTGATCGCTCTGTCCCGAAATTTTGGGCACCAGACGGCGCTGACGGCGGCGCTTGACCACGTAACCGGTGATGTCGCGGTCCTAATGGACGGGGATTTACAGGATCCCCCGGAGGCGATACCCACTCTGCTGGAGGCTTACCAGCAAGGCTATGATGTGGTTTATGTAAGGCGCATAAACCGCAAAGAATCCTGGTGGCTGCGCGGCTGCTATTACTTGTTCTATCGGCTGCTGGCCGCGCTTTCCTCGACTCAACTTCCCCTGGACTCAGGAGATTTCGGCCTGATGTCGCGCCGAGTAATTCAGGAGATCCGCAAGATGCCGGAGCACCAGCGTTATTTGCGCGGCATGCGCACATGGGTTGGCTTCCGCCAGATCGGCATTCCGATTGAGCGTTCGGCGCGCCAGGCGGGCCGGACCAAATACAATCCGCTCAAGTTGCTGATGCTGGCATTCGACGGCATTTTTGCCTTTTCTACGGTTCCGCTTCGAGCCGCCGCCATTCTAGGATTAACCGCGATTGGGCTCTCGGTTTTGTATTCCCTTTATGCTCTCTACGCAAGATTCTTCCTGCACTCGCCCCAAGGCTTCACGACGATCATTCTGATCGTTACGTTTCTGTCAGGGGTAAATCTTTTTTTTCTTGGGATCATTGGAGAGTACATAGGGCGCATTTATGAGGAAACCAAGGCCCGGCCCCACTACATCATTGGAAGAATCGTAGGCCATCACAACCCCCGCGGAGAGCGCGCGATTCTTGAGAATGGGACCGAGGATTGGGAACAGCCCAAATCTCTCGCTGAGGAAGCGATGCTGTGAGGTGAACCTTCCGCATCCGCGGAATTGATCGCATTCCGTGACGGCGGCCACCGTGGGTGAAGTGATGCCTCGAACTGTTTTAAAGTGACCGCTCTGTTTCGCGCAATTCATACGAAGATTCCGAACTCGCAGAATGGATCCCAAGTACGGCGAAAGATATCGCGATCTCTTTGAAAGACATTGGTGGTGGCGCGCCCGAACGCGCCTGATTGTCGACGTATTGCGGCGCCTGCAACCGCAGCAAGGATGGAAAAATATTCTCGATATCGGCTGCGGCGACGGGCTGTTTTTCCCGGAGTTGTCGCAGTTTGGAGAGGTCGAGGGCGTGGAGCCGTTTGGCGAGTTAGTGAATCCGCACAATCCGTACCGAGAGCATATTCAAATCTGTCCTTTTGACGAGAGCTTTCAGCCGGGAAAGCGCTACTCATTGATCCTAATGTTGGACGTTTTGGAGCATCTGGAAAACGCAGTTGGTGCGCTGCGGCATGCCCTTAATCTCCTCGAGCCGGACGGAATGTTTATTGCAACCGTGCCAGCCTTTATGGCGCTTTGGACCAACCACGACGTTCTGAATCATCACTTCCTCCGTTATACGAAATCAAGTTTCCGGCAGGTAGCGCAAAAAGCCGGCCTGCGAATTCAGGAACAGCGCTATCTGTACCATTGGACTTGCCCAGTAAAGCTGGCCATCGGAATGCGCGAGCGACTTTTTCATTCTCAGCCGAAGCCAGCGCAAGTGCCGCCGTGGGCCGTCAACGAGCTGCTGTTCTGGACATCGAGGATCGAACAGAAAACGCTAAGCGTTCTTTCTCTCCCGTTTGGAAGTTCGCTTATGGTGGTCGGAGTGAGGGATCGCGATTAAAGGATCGCCGGCTAAACCCCGGGGCGGTTCTCCTAGGCCGGTCGGCAAAAACGGCTATTTACCAGTCAACTCGTCAAACGGGATGTTGATGTCGTGAGGCAAATTCGACATTTTGATATGTAAAATCCCGTGCGGAGGAACGACAGGGTTGTTCGCTTCGTAGAGATCCAGGCTCCTTCCCTGCCAGCCGGGGAGGTTGCTTTCAATGGGGACGGTTGATACCAACTTGTATTGACCCGAATGATCGAGAATGTCGCGCAGCAGTTCCTGAGAAGAAAAGTGCAGAGGCATATTCTTCTCTACCACCACGTATCGAACGCTGTCCTGCTTGAGGGTTTGCTCCACATCACTCCGGTTGTGAGCGAACTCGGACGCGCCCCATTCGCGTACAGTCCGAACCTCATAGAGCGCCTTCCGGAGAATGACAAAGCGCCGCGCCGGATCGAAGGCGCGCATGAAAAAGGTGAAATTGCCCGGCAAATCCATATCCACCAGCACGCATCCCCCTTCATGGCGGGTTAACTGTTCCGCCAATTGGGCGTAACCGGAGACATAGGGCCGCTGGTAAGAACAGGCACGCACGCTATAGAAAGCCAGGACCCCCACAACCACCGCGAGACCGCATGCGCGAAGCCATGTCGAGGCATTTTTACGCGTAAACGGGGCAACTGCGAAGTAGACGAGGGCGGGGACCCAATAAATAATATAGCGGGCCTCCTTATGGCGAATGAGAGTGAAGATGACATAACAGGACAAAATCCAGGCGAGCATCACGATAGTATTTTCCCGCTTTGCCCACCATAAGGAAGCGAGTATGCCAACGATGCTTAGGACGAGTACTCCCCAGCCAAGGAGTTCGGGAAGCACGGACCAGTAATAGCCCCATTGCATGGTCGAATTGGCCGACGTTCCCTCGACATTAAGAGCAAGGGAGCGGTTCATGAAAATCTGAAGAATATAAACAGGGGCGATCACCACGAAGCATATGGCAGCCGCGCCTGCCGCCCTCCGGTTAAGAACTCGATCCCATCTTTTTTCGGCGACCAGCGTGGCTAAGCACCAAAGGACAAGATAGATTGCGTGGTGCTTGGTGAGAAAAGCCAGGCACAAGAACCCGGCAAACCAGTAAAGGTGACGATTCAGACCCCGCCGGAGGTAGAGGATCCAGAAATAGCTCGCCGCTATGCAGAAGGACATCAGCGGAATATCGAGCATGACGGTCTTCTCGTAAAGGAGAACTGAGGGCAGGAAAGCCAATAGCACCGTTGAGATGGCAGCGGTGTAATCGTTTTCGAGTTCACTAACCAGCTTGAACCAACAATACAGGCCAACGAGCGCCAATAAGATAATGGTCAAACGAGCGGTTACAACCGAGGGGCCCAGGACGAGAAATGCAATTCCTTCGGCAATGTATAGGGCCGGCGGGTACATGACCACGCCAAGGCTTGGATATTGAGCATAATAGCGGTAAGTGTATTGGATGGGATGGCGCAACGGAAGGTCGTGCAGGAACGAGGCTACATAAAGTCCGGTTGCAGCATGCACCGTTTCGTCCACATTTTCGCTGAATTCTCCTTTTTGGATTCCGTGTAACAGGACGGCAGTCACCAGGGCCAGCGAGAGGCACAGCAGCAGAAAATGTCGAGTCCGGGAAAGGGCGGCGAATTCAATGCTCCGATCAAGTCTTGCGGAGGTATCTTGGATTGAAGCAGGGGGAGAAATCAGGGTCATGGGTCCCAGGTCTTAGCGCTCGGAACATCGTGGAAGATGAACCGAGTGCTTGTAGAGCAGAATGGCTCCAGCAATGCCGTTTCAGTCTAGCACGGCTAAGAAATTACCCTTAAGTGTAGTACATGCACCGGGCTTGGCCGAAAACGACTTAATCACCCGGTGCACCAGGAATCCGCGATAGAAGCAAAACTCACGTCTCAGTAAGTCCCAGGCACGAGAGAGACTCCATCTGCCCCGTCTGTGACGAGATTACGAGTCATCTTCTGGGTTGGGATGTTGTACTCCAAGGTCGTGTGAATGGCAGCGACGTACAGGTTGCCCTTGCCATCAGACTTTATGCCATCGACATTCCCAATAGCGGGGAGCGGGTAAAAATAATAACCGGACGGGGTGAACCCAGATGCCTGAACCGGTATCTCAATCAGGCCGGTTCCCAAGTTCTTGCCGTCGTGGGAAGCCCACAGTGCGCCCGTGTAGGTGTCAAATGTGAGGCCGTCGCCCCCATTCACACCGTCAAGTGGCTCAAGAACGAGTGTGCTGATGACCGCACCCGTAGTGGGATTGAGCTGGACGACCGTATTGCGGTTCATGATTGCGTAAAGGTTCCCAAAATTGTCATAGGAAATGCCGTTCATGTTCGTGATCCCCTTGGTCTTGGGAAACAGCACACTGGTCTGACCGGTGGCAAAGGTATAGCGAACAATCTCAGCCGGAGCGGCGTTTCCAGCAATTAGCATCGTCGCGCCGCCGGGCTCGATTTCCAAATCACGAGCCCCGCGCACATTCGTCAACAAGGTGTTGGTTCCGGCCTTGGGATCGTATAGGTTGACATTTCCCGTAACCGGGACCGAGTAAATCAGCTGGCCCGCCGCGTTCAGGGTCAAGTCGTCCGGATTGAAATCCTTACCCACGCCTATCGTATAAATGACGGAGAGCGCAGAAGTGTTCAAATTGAGCAACTGAATGTCCGCGTGGCCCTCATTCGTAATGTAAAGCTGTTGAGCGGACGATGAGAACGCAGCTAACAAAGTAACTGTAAACGCGGCGACAATGAAGGTCGATTTCATCACGGAACTTCCCCCAGGAGGTGAGCTTCAGAGCGAAAGTATACTCGTAAATGGCCGCGAGCGTTCGCCGAAAATATGAATTTTTGGGTAATATTTCCTCTGTCTAGTGATAAAGTTTTGCGCTCCTAAGCAATTGGGACAGGGGTTGAACATCGGTTTCGTCACCAGGTTCCGTCGCTCGCGGCTTTAAGACTTGGGCCAAATTCCCCTCAGTGAACGCGCTTCAACTCGAATCGTTCCCATCATCCCTCCGTCTTCGTGTTGCAGAATGTGGCAATGATACGGAAAGGTTCCCACGATGGCGGGGTCACGGAAGTCCATTCTCAGTTTGATGCTGGGGTATTTGGAAATTCCATCCCAGTAAGGCAGGGTGACGCTGTCGCGGAGATACAACTCGTCAACGGCTGTGTTATCGCGTTCAAGCAGAATGAAGTGAGTCTGGTGAATGTGAAAAGTATGAATTTCCTGGGACCTGTTTTCGATGATCCAGTCTTCCACGTCTCCCGATCGGACGGTGATGTTGGGAGCGGCTGCCGGATCGAACACAGCAGGCTCATGGCCTTCTTCGGTTATGTAGAAGGCAGTCGAGGTGCGGGGACTTTTTGCATCGATAATTTTTTCGGAAAAATATAGCTTTCGCTCCCGGACCGGTTTCACGCCCATGAGGGCAGGTCTGGTTTGTTTTGCAATCAGGACAGTCGATCGTGGAGTGACGGCCGCGGGTTCGGCGGCATCCATAGAGGAAACAACTTTGGCGATCCAACGAGGCGGGGTGTAATCGTCGTTATCAACGATCGGATTGGATCCGGGAGCGAGTAAATTGAGATCGTCATCATCCTGCTGAGGCGGCACTGTATCTACCCCGGAGGTCAACAACGACGCCCCGCTTCCCTGCGGTGGAGTATCAAACAAGAACTCCGCTCGCCCTCCTGGAGGTATGGGAATATCTTGCCTCCATTCGATGTTTTCGCTATTGCTGACTGGGTAGCCAAAGGGAACGCCATCGACCGACACCAAACCCATAGATTGCCACTTGCCTTTCATCAGCATGTGTAATTCCACGAAAGTATCGGCCGAGGCGTTCAACACTCGCCAAAGCTGACGTTGCGAAGGTTTGGTCTCAATTATTGCGGGCGGGTAATTCGGATAAGGAACGGGAACAAAATTTACCGATAGATCTTTGGAAGGTGGTTTTGGATTTACCCGAGAGACTTCCGTGCTAGTTCTTACCTGATCGCGAATTACGAGAATCCGCTCCGGTAAACCAGCCAGCAGATGGTTGAATCGCTCGGCGCCTTCGACGACCAAAACTCCCGAAGCTCCACCCAAGACCTGCTCCTCACTGTGACCGTGGGGATGAGGGTGGTACCAATAAAGACCGGGAGGCTGCGATACGGGTATGCGGAAGCGATATTCAAAAGCCTTCGCGCCAGCCGAGAGGGCGGTATGAAGCACATCGTCCTGGTGACATGATGGTGCGATTGTTAGTCCGTGAAAGTGCAAATTAGTAACGGCACCCTGCAGGTCCATCGCAGCCATATTCGCGGCACAGTTATTGTGCTTGTCACCGCCTGGATTCATGGAACTGGAACGATCGAGATTTGGGAGTTCGTTTTTCAATCTCAGAACGAGCAGATCGCCTGGCGCCAAACGCAATGTAGGAGACTGGTTCCCGTTCTCATCTACGTAGCAGTAACGAACCTCGCCACTGGATTCGACCGAACTGCGCAGCGCGAGCGCAACGCGCAAAACTCCGCGATGGCTTCTGATCTCATGCGGCGATGTAACTACGCTGCCTTCGGCGGGACGAGGGCAGCGGTAAGCACTCGTCGATTGCCCTAACACCGGCAGCGTCAAAGCAACAAAAATGGAGGCGAACGCCAGCGTGAACCATCTTGGTGATTTGATCTCGCAGCGGACGAACAGAAAATCTCCTGATGTCCGACCGGGATTGCAGGTTACCGGGTCGGCGAAACAAAGGTGTCAGCCTGATTGGACAGCAAACAGAACGCCAGAGCATTCTAGCAACAGCTAACTTGTTCGAGCCACTTCCTCCCCTCAAACTGGCTTGGTTAAAGTGCGAGGCGATAAAGCCATCGCTCCCGTCACGACCACCCGTAAATCGGCGACCCGTCCATAAGACCTGCCAGAATGCGAGGGCTTTCCAAAACGCGCGGTGAGCGATGGAGTCTAGATGTTGGCCGACTGGTTGTTTCTGCTCCATCGATCCAGGGCAAGCGAAAGCAGATCAGCGCCGAGCTAGAAACTTTTTCTTTATCCGGGATTGAAACCAGTTGGTGATGCCGGCAATCCCCGGTCTCATATCCGACAACCAGACGTCGTCGTAACACATACCCGGATGCCACGGAACTGACATGGCGACCAGGCTAGTCCAGAAATTGGGATATGGGATTGGCCAATTGGCAGGGCGTCCAGTGCGGAGAGCACTCAAATGAGTTAACTCTGCAACGGCACGACGGCAGATAATATTTTCACGATAAGAACTGACATCGGGAGGCAACTTTTCCTCGAGGCACCAATCGATTAAATGGCGGAAATAGTCAATGCCACAGGCTATGGGTAGGCCGATCGATCCCCAGGGCCGCCCATTGATCTCCATGAGTATCAGACGTCCATCGTTTGCTTTTTTATACTCGACCATCGCCAGGCCTTCGAAGCCCATAGTCGTGATTAACTTCGCACTGAGAGAAACTAGAGGAGGGCTTAACGGAATTGATTTTCTAGCACTACTGCCCGAACCACGGGGATCAATTTCTCTGATTCTCTGCCATTGAAATGGCAGGTATGTCTTCTCTCCAGCGACAAAACACGAGACGCCTATCCCGACACCTGACACGAACTCCTGGATCAATACGTCTCCGGCCAGTTGTAATCGCTGAGCGACGAGCTTCCGCAAATCTTCAGCCGAGTAGGCATACGCTACCGATCCAAATACCGCGTTGCCCTTTATCCAGCGGACCGAAAATCGATCTTTTACGACGAGTGGAAACTGCGGTGTTTCCCACTTTTCAAGATCTTCTGTCGATTTAGCTAACATCGTTCTGGGCACGCTGATTCCGAGAGAACCGGCTAACCTGATCGTGCCATATTTATCCGAAACCGCATCGAGTGCAGCTTGTGAGGGCATGGCGACGCGGCAGAGACCAGCGAAGCGGTGTCGCTGTTGCGAAATTGGCCCGAGGGTCCAATCAGTGACTGGAATAACGAGATCGATCGTGTGTGCTCTCACGAACTCGACAATCGAATCGACGAACGCATTGGTGTCTTCGGTAGAAACCGGATAGTCGAATCCGAGGCGGCAATAGCGCGAGAGTTTTGCAGCGGCGAACAGGCCGCGATTTGCACCCACTGTGACCCAATGCCCGGCCATTCCAGCGGCCCTGGCCGCCGCCAGCGCTGCTCCGCTATGTCCGTCTAAAACCAGTATTCTCGCCAATTCGCGACCCGCCTGATTTTCTGATTAATCACGCTGCGTTCCAGGAATTACTTTTCGTTCGATCCTTCGTCGTGGCCGGTCGCAATGCCAAGTCGGTTTCGACCTTCAGAGGAATCAGGCCGCTTAGTCCCTTGGCAAGATGTATCGCTGAGGCGCCGCTCTGCGCAAAGCAACAAGATCTCCCACCCCACAAAGCCAGCTTTCGAATTCCACTTGCTGCCGGCCTGAAGTATCTACCACTCTCGGAAGAAGGTAAGGATTGTTTTGCCGGCCGACGAGTCCGGCATCACAGGTCGTGGCGGAGATTACTTTCTCTTTTTCCAGCCATCCAACAAATTCCGTGCGATAGATTCCGCTCGGATAGCAGAAATGGCTGGCCTGTCGGCCGGTGAGAGCTCGAATTCTGTCGCGGTTCTCCGAGATTTCCCGGCGGAAAGATATTTCCTCCTCCGGACTGCAGTGGCGATGCGTGTGGAGCTGCACGTCGACTCCGTTGGCGGAGGCCTCCGCCAATTCTTGCGGATTCATAAGTTGCAAAATGCGTCTGGAGACAAGCTGAGCATAGTCGATTCCGAGAATCGCAGCCAACCGTGCAGCGAGATCGTTCTTTTGCCGGCCAGTTAAGTTTTCACGTTCGGAAAGATCAATAAGTCCGCGCACAAAGCGGTGACGTCCCAGTTCTGTGCGCAGATCCATGGATTCCGATAATCCAAGATCGCGTGCATCGATTGAGCGTTCCAGCCGTCGCTTCCAAAGCATGTAGGAGCAGATCAAGTTGAAAACGGGCATCTGGTGGTCGGTGTAGTACGTTGTTTGATATACCGTCACAGGAAAGCCGCGCTGCTTCAACCGGGGGTAAGCCTGTTTGTAGAAATCAAAAGTGCCATCATCAAAAGTAATGGCGACACTGCGCGGCGGAAGATCGGCAGATTGCAGCCGGCTGAGTGCTTCCGCCAACGGCAACACGGTGCAGCGCATGGCGTGGAGCGCTTCCAGCCGCTTTTCAAGCAGCGCTGGCTGAATATAGAGAAATGGCCTCCAGAGGTGCTCATCCTCCAGCGAGATACCGTGATAGCAGAGAATCAGCAATCTCTGCTGCCGCCAATGGCTGTTCGCCACGCGCTCGAAAAGGCCGGCACGCTTGATCAAGTCGAGTGAGGCGAGCTTTAGCTTTCTTCGCATCTTTATTATCTAAAAAGTACTGGCTTTAAGCTCGCAGTCCTCGCACTTGCATTATCGGTGGCTTCCACAAATTTGAGGCTGGGAGCATCGTTAGCGTGCAACGGCAAGATTTTGGAAAGCACCGGGGGAAGCAATGGTCTCTCGGTCCAGAAACACCCTTTGCCAGAGTTCGAGATTTAGCAACCGCCAGATGCGGTTGCCATGATCGCGATGTCCCGCTCGATGCTCAGCAAAAATGCGCCGGATTGTTTCTGGCCGAAAGAGATGCCGCTCCAGGCTTTGTGATTCCAAGAGCAGGCGTTCGATTTCTTCCAGTTGGGGCCCTGCGAGCCAGTATGCCCAGGGGGTGGGAAATCCCATTTTCTGCCGGTAAACAATTTCCCGAGGCAAAAGGTCGGCGACCGCTTCCTTAAGAATGAACTTGCCCGCGAGCCCTTTGATTTGTTGGGCGGCGGGAATTCGAGCCGTGAACTCCACCAGCGGATGATCGAGAAAAGGAACGCGACTTTCGATTGAAGCTGCCATACTCATCTGATCTTGCTTCATCAAGAGCTCGATAAGATAACTATTGATATCGGTATAGAGCAGCCGATGCAGCAAATCGCCCCCATAGTTGGACGAGGATCGCTCCCAAACTTGCATCGCCCTATCGCAGGCATCCCCGCCAACCTCGAGCGCTTCCGGTGTGAGCAGTTGCGGAAACTCGCTTGAGGAGAAGGCCGAATAGAAATTGTCGAAGTAGAACGACGACCAGTCGTCTCCGTTCCGCACCAGAAAAGTGTGCTCTAGCTTGCGGTGAAAACTGGCCGACAGTGGCGCGGCGCAAACGGCAGCGCGTAACGATGTTCGCAGAAACGACGGCAAAACAGCGCGATACATGCGGTCCGCTCTTGAGTTCAGGAGTGTCCAGGCATAGCGGCCGTAACCGGCCAACGTCTCGTCGCTCCCTTCACCCGTGAGCACCACCGTGACCCGCTCTCGCGCGAGCCGGGCGACATAATACAATGCAACGCTCGACGGCCAAGCAATGGGCTCGTCTTCGTGCCAGATTAATTGCGGCAAAGTGCTGAAGAACTCTTCCCGGCTCAGGCGAACTTCATGATGGTCCGATCGAATATGGGTAGCCACCTGCCGCGCATACGAGAGTTCGCTGAACTTCTCCTCGCCATAGCCAACCGCGAAAGTATGGATCTGATCGCCTCGAATTTTTGCGGTCAGTGCGGCGACTGCGCTCGAATCCAGCCCGCCGCTCAAGAAAACTCCCAAAGGTACATCGCTCATCAAATGGGATTGCACCGCATCTTCGAGCAATCGCCTGTAGGTCTTGACGTAATACTCGTGCGATTGCGGTTCATGATCCACCTGTGTGGTTAAATCCCAATAGCGCTCAATCCTGGGTTCGCTCCCCTCGCGGAGTTCGAGGGTATGCCCCGGCATCAGCTTCGTGATTCCGGCAAACATGGTTTCTGGACCCGTGACATAACCGTACGCAAGGTACTCCGCCAGAGTACTGCGGTTGAATTCCGCCTCCACCTCCGGGTACGCCAAAATGGTTTTAATCTCTGACCCGAAGAGAAAAGTTTTGCCATCCCACCGGTAGTAGAAAGGCTTGATGCCCAACCGATCCCTCGCCGCAAAAAGCAACCTCTTGCGCCGGTCCCAGATCACGAACGCGAACATTCCGCGCAGATGGGCGACACAGTCGCGACCATATTCTTCATACAAATGGACGATGGTTTCGGTGTCGCTGCGAGTGCGGTAGCGGTGTCCTCTGGCCTCAAGTCCTGCTCGCAGTTCAGTGTGGTTGTAGATTTCGCCGTTGTAAACGATCCAGACGTCCTGAGTTTCGTTGGCGAGCGGCTGATGGCCGGTTTTGACATCGATAATGCTCAGCCGCCTCATGGCCAAGCCGACGTTTTCCTCGACAAAAAAACCGTCGTCATCCGGCCCGCGATGCACGATGCGGTCGTTCATCGCCGCCAACGTGTGGCCGTTCACGTGCCAGTCGCGACTCGAAAAGAAGATTCCGCAGATTCCACACATAAAGTTCAGAGTAAAGTCTACCTCAAGGCGCGTGAAAAACAATTTCCCCGGCTTGAAAGCCCGTTCTGGCGCGGCATTCAGCGGCAAGCGGGAATGAATGCGGCGCATGACTCTGATAGACTGAACGGCGTAACGCGGAATTAGTTATCTTCCTTGAGCCTGGCCAAGACCACTCCTAAATCCGCGCAAGGATACGGAAATATATGCTTTCTTCTAAGCAGATTGCGCGAATGTTAGTGGCTGCGCTCGTTGTCTTCATTGCGCCATTTCATCTTTCTGCGGGCCAAGCCGAGACTAAAGCATCGAACCAGGCATCCGATGCGCATTCGTCGCCAGTACAACCCGCCGGGCGTTTCGATGGTCCTGCGGAATTGCCGAGAATCTACATAGACAGTTCCCTGCATGCCACGCCCGCTCCGGGAAAAACAGTAGTGGTGAGAGCGGGCGAGGATCCTTCTGAGGCTATATCACAGGCCTCGTGTGGCGACACGATTCAGCTGCAGGCCGGAGCGACCTTCGATGACCTGGTCCTTTCGGCGAAGAAGTGCGACGATTCGCATTGGATCATCATCCGGACTAGCGCCCCGGATGCAAAATTGCCTCCTGAGGGCACTCGCCTGACTCCTTGCTACGCTGGAGTTTCGTCCCTTCCCGGCCGACCTGCGTTGCAGTGCGCCTCCACGGAAAACGTACTTGCCAAGATCGAATTCAAGGCGCGCTCGGGCAACGGCCCAGTCCACTTTGCCCCGGGAGCGAACCATTATCGCTTAATCGGATTGGAGATTACGCGTCCGGAATCGGCCGCAGTGATTTATAACTTAGCGGGTCCCGACCGCGACAAGGGAGCAGCCGACCACATCTTCTTCGACCGCGTGTGGGTTCATGGGACCACCCACAACGAAACTGTCCGAGGCGTCATGCTTAGTCACGTCCGGTACGCGGCAATTGTGGACTCCTATTTCTCCGACTTCCATTGCATTGCCAGAACCGGCATCTGCGTAGACTCGCAGGCGATTGCTGGAGGCAGTGGAGACGACCCGATGGGCCCCTTTAAGATCGTGAACAACTTTCTCGAGGCAGCCGGCGAAAACATCATATTCGGCGGTGCGGAGGCAACAGCCACTCCCGCCGATATCGAAGTTCGCCACAATCATCTGTTCAAGCCTATGACCTGGATGAAAGGCCAGCCTGACTTTGTGGGAGGCGCCGATGGCAGCCCGTTTATCGTCAAGAATCTGTTTGAGATCAAAAACGCCCAACGTGTCGTATTCGAAGGCAACATTCTGGAGCACAGCTGGGGCGGATTCAGCCAGACCGGGTATGGAATTTTATTGACTCCGAAGAATCAGCAAACGCGAACCGGGAGCGCTTGCCCCAATTGCCAGGTCACCGACATCACGATCCGCAATTGTACGGTCAGCCACGTCGGCAGCGGTTTGCTCATGGGAAACGGAGCGACGACTAATGGGGGCGCCGCAAAAGATGGTGGACGGTACAGTATTCACGACGTGGTGATTGACGACATTCAGGACGATTTTTATAACGGTTTTGGCACCTTTGCGCAGATTTCCACCGAAACAGGGGATTCGGCCGCGCCACGGCTTCATGATGTAGCCATCAATCACGTCACCGCATTTCCATCCAAGAGCGCATTCATCATCGGCGGCCCGCGTAATGATCCGAGGATGTCCGGAATCTCGATTACCAATAGCATTTTCACTCCTGGCCGGATGATTGTGAATACGACCGGTGGCGGCCCGGAGAAAAATTGCGCGGCAATGCCGCATAGCAAAACCGTGGACGTTATTTTCCACGAATGCTTCTCTTCATTTCGTTTTGAGCACAATGTAATTATCGATGGAGGGGGAGGCTGGCCGAAGGATAATCAAACGCCCAAGCACGCCGCGGATGTTGGCTTTACTAATTATGCAGATGGGAAGGGAGGAGACTACCGTCTGTCAAAGAACAGCAAGTTCAAAGATACAACGTCTGATCAGAAAGAGCCCGGCGCTGATCTTGACGCGATTGACCAGGCAACCAAAGGGGTACGCTGAGTCGTCAGGCGCTAAACCCAACCTCAAACCGTGTGCCTAAACCGTACGCCTTAGAAAAGCGCGCTCCAGGTTCCAGCGAAAACCGTCAACTGTTTTGGTGGGGCGAATACGGCGGAGAGTGAGGGGATCGTCGAGCGCTCGCACCAACCCCCTGGTGGTCGTAACCGCCGTCTTATACCCCGCCTCCCGGCTCGCACTCACGGTGCGATCGACCCAATGGGGCTGCAGCGCAGGGCAAGGATAAGAAAAATGAAGTACGGGAGCGGCAAGCTCCTGTTCGAGTTTGCGTTTCGCTTCCACCAACTCTGTTCGCATCTCGCTTTCCGGTATCTGCGCCAAATTCGGATGAGTCATCGTGTGCGAACCTACCGTGTAGCCCTTGCGCAGCAGTCCACGCACTTCGTCCCATGTCATCATGGGCGGAGGAGATAGTTGAGGAAGTTCAGTTTCTAACTGTTGCTGCACCGAGACCACGAATTGATCTTGTGAAGTTCCCGACAGTTTGCTGCAATATCCCGCTGCCCGATCAAACGCCTGGATGCGCTGTTCTGTCGTCGAGAAACGCTGTACCACTCCGTCAGGGTCAACCCAGCGATCTTTCGCCGAGGTGAGAAACGCATACCGTAGCAGACTAGGCCAAGGCAACCGCTGCTTATCGACGCAAGCGACCGTCACGTAAAAAACGGCCGGGATGCGCAACGAGTTGAGGATATTTGCCGCGACCTGATAATTGTCGGCATAGCCATCGTCAAAAGTGACCACTACAGATCTGGCGGGCAGTTGTTTTTTATCCTGCAAGAACAACGCCACGTCGTCAAGACTCACGGGATGGAAATCGCGGGCTAAAACCTCCATCTGCGAGCGGAAAACCTCGCTTGAGTGAACGATACCCCCCAAGGTCAATTGGGCCGCAGACGGGTCATCCATCACGGAGTGATACATGATGATCGCCACTCCCGGCCGAGCCCAACGCGAACCAAAGCGCAAGGTTCCGGTATTGATCAGCGATTTCTTGATCCACATGTTGGCCATGATGGGTGAATTTGGCGAGTCTACGGCTAGCGGCTTCGGCGGCTCCTTTTTCTATCCGTAGCACGCAATGAACAATTTTACCTGACGGTAATCCTCCAGCCCGGTCCCTGTGAAGCCGCCTGGCTATGCACGCACTGTTTGATCCGAAAGTGGAGAATTGCTAGCGTGGAGTTACCGCGAAGTTTAGAATCAGTAGCGCCTTGTCACGACTTGGCAGAGGCACGTGGAGGCTACATTTTGTGGCAGTAACTGCAAATGACCGTATCGTGAAGAGTGGAACTGTGCCCATGATGCAGTATGGTTCTCTACTGAAATTCTTCGCTGTCCGCCTCTGTATCGCTGTCACCCTGGGTGTGATTTTGCTGGCTATGGTCGAGCTGTATTCCTATGAACGTTATCGTCATGATCGCCACGCGGATGTAATGGAACCCGCTGTGAAGGTGGACCTAGCCGAAAGCGGTAACGTTGAGGACCGCGAATATTGGAAAGAATTCGATCAGTCGGACAAAGTGGTTTACAAACAGTATGTGCTCTGGCGCAAAGCTTCTTATCAAGGAAAATTAATTTCCATCAATAGCGACGGGGTCCGGCAGACATTACATACGCAGTGCAGTGGCAAGAACAAGACCATTTGGATATTTGGAGATTCTGTGACGTGGGGTTTCGGCGCTCCCGACGCAGGCACTATTCCATCGTTAATAGCGGAAGATTATGAGAAAGCAGGCACGCCCGCTTGTATCGTGAACTACGGCGAGAAGGGCTGGTTCAACACGCAGGAGATGATTGCGCTCATCGAGTTGTTGAAGCATGCCGAGCAGAAACCGGACATTGTACTTTTCTACGACGGCGGTAGCGAAGCATTTACAGCCTACCAGAGCGGCCAAGCGGATACACACAGCAATTTCCGGTCTTTCAAGAATTTTCTGGAAAATTGGTCAAATAAGCACCAGGCGGGGTTTGCCTACCTCCGCGAAACCAACACCTATCACCTTTTGCAAAAGATTGCCGCCAAGGCGCCGTTTCATTCCGAGCCGAGCGAGAAACCCAAAGGATTATCGAACGCAGGAACGCTGTCCGGAGAAGTCATTGAAAACTATGTACAGAACATGGACCTCATCAACTTGCTTGCAAAACAATACGGCTTCCGCGCAATCTTCGCCTGGTACCCTAATTTAGCGGTCGGGCAGAAGCGGTTGACCCCATACGAGCAACAAGTATTGCGCTTCACCGATGAGGAGTTTCCGGGCCTGCAGTCGCTGTATCAGGAGGTCTACCGCCGAAGCGCTGAGGTCAAGCGCCCAAATTTTTATAATCTCGCAGACACGGTAGACGACCAGAAAGATTCGCTCTACCTCGGCATTTCACACATGAAGCCCAAGGGCAACCAGATTATGGCGGACCGGCTCTTCGATCTGCTGGAAAGTAAAGACTCACCCGGCTCTTCAGATGTCGTGACAAGCGTTGGGAAGTAGGATAGGCAGAGGCAATCGAGTGAAACAAAGCGTTCTTACGGAAGCCGCATTGTTTCACTCTTAACCGCTAGTTACAGTTCCCGCTACCTTTCCCGCCTCGATTATCTTTGCGCGGTCTTTTGCGCCTTGCCCGTACTATTCCTATGGTTTCGGATGAGCGGCGAGGAATAGCCAGCGAGTCGTATTATTTCCAGGCTCCCACTGATGCCCGACGCCTGACTCCCATATGAATTGAACCACCTGGCCGTCTGTGCAGCCCGTGGCGGTGTTTCCGGCCAATCCTGGAGTGGGCTTCTCGTCCGTGCACAACGTCTGGGTGGTCGCAAGCGTAGAGCACTGATTCTGTTGCACCCAATAGTTGAAGGTGTCATCGACGGTGTCCATATAGTAGTTAACACCGGAAAAAGAGCTCGTGCCATAGTTGCAAGGTGGCTCTACTGTATCTTCCGTGCCATGCCACTCCTGCACCGAAATCGGCGCGACTGCATTGCCGGGCACCAGCACCGGCGGCGGAGCAGATGCTTGAGACTCCAGCTGTTCTGAGACGGGAGCAATCGCTGCCACTACGTCCGAGAGTTCGACCCCGACGCGTTGCGTCATCTGGGAACCCGTAGAAAACCCAGTAACGTAAACCATATTGGAGTTCACATTGTATTGACGCGACAGATTAACGATAAGCTGTCGCAAGAAACCGGCGTCGTCAGGGCAGGATGTCGCGGGCGGCGAGGTGCACGACCCAACTTCGGCCGCGGTAAAAACGGCATCCAGGAAATACGCGTTCCAGTTCCACTGGCCTGAATTTGCGTTGTAGGTGGAGGCGGGTTGCACTTCGATGAATTCATACTGATTGGCGACGCTTTGCCAGCTCCAATTCAACGTGCTGGGATTGTTAGGAGGAACGTCGTAGTGCGTGCCGTGCAGCATAACCAGCATGGGCGGATTCGCCGGAAGAACCGCTGGCACATAGACCTGGTAGTAGCGCGTGACGCCATCCCAAGTCATCGTGGAATTAAGCGTGGTTCCGTTCTCCACTGATTGGCCTAGGACTGCTGACGTACTTGTGAGAAAGGTGCTAATCCCGTTATAAACGGCCGTAATCTGGTCCGAGCCCGCGGGCAACTTTGTAGTCGTGTAGTTGGCGACCCCGCTGGAAAGCGTTGCCGCGCCCAACTTCGTGCTGCCATTGTAAAATGCCACACTCCCGGTGACTGTGCCGCTATACTTAGGCGTCACTTTAGCCGTAAAAGTCACACCCTGACCAAAATTGGCAGGATTCGTCGACGAAGCCAGAGTAGTGGTCGTGCTGGCGGCATTCACAGCCTGGCCAAGGCCTGCTGACGTGCTAGTCGCAAAGCTAGAGTCCCCAGCGTATGTGGCTTTGATTGTCTCGGTTCCACCGCTCGTTTTCGACAGCGTCGAGGTAGTGACGGTAGCCGTGCCACCACTCAGCTTGCCCGTCCCAAGCACGGTTGATCCTTCCTTAAAGGTAACGATTTCCCCATTGGGCGGATGCCCAAGCGAAGAATTGACGACTGCTGTAAAGGTTACTGCCTGCCCGTATGTGGAGGGATTCACCGAAGAAGAGAGAGTGGTCGTGGTTGAAGTCAGCGTACTCGCGCTGGAAGCCGATGCCAGCAGCATAATGAGTGTGAAATTGCAGATTCTCATGCAGTGCTTTCCCTTCGCTGGTTGTGTACCTTCACAGGCAACAACTTTTGATCTTTAAAGAATTGAGGAATCTGAACCGCAACAAGTTTGAAGAGAAACGGATGTCTACGACCTTATCCGACGGCCAGACGGGGGGGCCGACGCCCCTCAAGAATACCGTTTATGGGACGAAAGTCAAGGCTCAACTGCGTGCAATATTCCGCTTGATATCGGCCTCTAACACCGGCGATTAGCCCGCTGGGCGCGGGATCCAGCCGCCAGAGAGCCGTAGCGTCGTAGACAAATCCCAGAGTCTATGCGATCCTACGTCAGCTTGCGTTACCTGTGGCGAGAGAGGCGAGGTCCAGCTCTCTTTGACCTCACAATTGTGATTTAGAGTTCATCGTACAGAAAGCTGGTGGACTCAGAACCGCAGAGACCTCAAATACGTCCACCTAGATTGGTCGTTTCAGGGGAATGGCTCGTTCAGCACCGGACGTCATAGAATCTTCGAGGGCTCGGTATATCAATGTCCACTCGCTGCAGCCCCGCCGATGTATGGTATCCGCAAGGATACAGTGACCCTCATGAATAGTCCTACTCCATCTCATCGGGGGCCACAGGCGATTCTGATCAGTGTGGTGATTCCAGCCTACAATTCAGCGAATTATATCGGTGAAACCATAGAGTCGGTTCGGGGTCAGACGTTCGGTGATTACGAGATCATCCTGGTTAACGACGGCTCTCCCGATACCCCGCAACTGGAGCGGGCGATCGCGCCCTATCTGGATCACATCCGCTACATAAAGCAAGAAAATCGAGGGCCCAGCGCTGCTCGGAACGTGGGTATTCTTGAAGCCCGCGGAAAATATGTGGCGTTTCTCGACAGCGATGACCTATGGCTGCCGTGCCATCTCGAAGCACAGCTTCGATTATTGGAAAAAGATCCTTCATTGAGTCTGGTTTATGCGGACGGCATTCTGACGATAGAGGGCGCACCCGTACGGAGATGTTTTCAGAATAGCCCGCAGGCCGGTCCGGTAACATTTGAATCCCTGGTCGGCGAAAACTGCAGCGTGGTTACTTCGGCGGTCGTTGCAGCGCGGCAGGCCCTGCTGCACGCCGGTCTTTTCGATGAGCGCTTCCACCGCTGCGAGGATTTCGACTTTTGGGCAAGGATTGCGCATTGCGGATTTCGTATCGACTATTCCCGCGAGATTCAGATCGTGCATTGTGTGGCCCCTGATGGTCTCTCTTCCGATGCAGAGTCCATGAAGCGTTCTCTGGTCGCCGTTTACCAGAAGCTGATGCGGTTGCCTCTTACTCATACACAGAAGCAATTGCTTTCCGGCAAGGAAGCAAGTGCGCAAGCCGATCTGCAGCTGGCGCTTTGCAAGAAATTTGTGCTCGCCGGCCAATTGGCTCAGGCCCTGGAATCCGCAAGGGCGGCGAAGAACATATTCGATACTCGGAAGGTGCGCGCGCTAATTTTTGCTTTACGCGTGCTACCACGGCCTTTTTCGACGATCTATCCCCTGTATGTAAAGGCCCTCGGCCGGCGAAATCGCGCGCGGCTGAAACGGCTCAACAAGAGGGTTGATCCCGAGGCCCGAAAGGCGCACACGGATTTCACGATGGCTCGCCGGAAGATTCAAGCGTCAAACAAACCTAACCAAAGTATCGAGGTGTGCTGTAAAGACCGCTGAATTGAGTTTGTGAGTCCAAGCGAATGATCTACGGCCTTAGGGTTGTCCTCAAATATCTTCTCGGCACGGATAAGGCGGAACGCAATTTCGCGGTTTTGCCTGACGATGTTTTTGTAGTGTCGTACCCGCGATCTGGAAATACCTGGACCCGCTTTCTGATTGCTAATTTGATGTACCCTCGAGAAAACGTGAGCTTCGCCAATATCGAGAACCTGATCCCAGACACTTCTTCGCAATCCAATCGCGCTCTCAAACGTACGCCGCGTCCGCGGATTATTAAAACTCATCAGTATTTTGATCACCGATACCGGAAAATGATCTACATCGTCCGTGATCCGCGCGATGTCGCGCTTTCCCTGTACAACTTTCAGCGTAAATACCGCCAGATTCCGGATGACTATCCTCTGGAAACTTCAGTAGACGACTTTGTCCGCGGGAATCTGATATCGGCAGATTGGGGAACCTGGGGTGAAAATGTGGCGAGTTGGGTTTACACCCGCAGCGATTCAACAGATTTCCTGTTGCTTCGCTATGAGGATATGATTGCGGAGACTAGGCGGGAATTGGCTCGGATAGCCCGCCATCTCGGCATCGAAGCGTCTTCAGACCGATTGCAGTATGTAATCAATCGATGTTCGGCGGACCGAATGCGTGAAATGGAGAAACTGGAAGAAGATCAATGGGTAGCTACCAAGAAGCATCGCAAGGACATACCTTTCGTGGGTGTTGCGCAAGCTGGCGGGTGGCGGAAAAGTCTTCCGGGGTCGTGCGTGGCGCAGATTGAATCTGCATGGGGAGAACTCATGGTGAGGCTGGGTTACGAACTGGTCGGAATCCCAGACTTGTCAGGAAACATGGCAAATGTCCGGGAACCCGTACCCAAAGCCTAGTTGGTCCTTCCGCGTTTCCACAAAACAGCACGATTTTTAGAAACGCATCGGCATTACCCGATCACAATGTGTCCGATCACGATATTTTCGGTCACAATGCAATCGCCACCGCTCCGCTTGATCATCAACAGAATCACGCACTCTGAGGAGAAGCAGATTGGTGAATCCGAAGCTAGGCGTCGCCGACAACCCGGGCACCGAATCAAGCGCCCTACAGGCGGCCGTGCCGGGCAAAGGGACATCGCTAGCGACGAATTTCGCATGGCGTGCAGCAGCCAACTGGACGAGCCAATTGGTCTCCTGGGGCGCATTGGTCGTCATCGTTCGCCTTCTCTCCCCATCCGACTTCGGCCTCGTGGGGATGTCCGTAATTCTTTATTGGTACTTGAAGTTTGTAGGTCAGTTCGGAATCACTGCCACCGTGATTCGCCATAGAGAACTTAGCCCGGAAGCGCTCGCCCAATTAAATACCATGGGCGTGGTCTTCGGGGTCGGATCATTTATCTTGGCCTGCCTTTTCGCATGGCCTGCAGCGCTATTCTTCAAGAATCCCCGCATGGTTCCGGTGGCAATCGTCACCTGTATCGCCCTGATTCCGCTTGGCCTTCGGAGCGTTCCAGAGGGCCTCCTGAATCTGGACATGCGACTCAAGTCGCTGTCGTTTTTTGATGCTTTTCGCGACATTTTGAGCGCCATAGTTACGGTCCTGCTGGCGTGGTGGGGATTCCGGTACTGGGCTCTGGTTTTGGGAAATTTACTATCGGACATTGTGCGCTGTGCGATTATCGTCATGATTCGCCCATACCGCTTTGCATGGCCACGCATGATAACCATTCGAGAACCACTGATCTTTGGGTGGCGGGTATTGGTTTCAGGCTTTGCCTGGTCAACTTACAACACGCTGGACAACGTAACCGCTGGGCGCGTTCTTGGGCAAACTGCCCTCGGTCTCTATGGCATGGCCTGGACGCTGGCCAATACGCCACTGGAAAAGATTGTTTCGCTGGTAACTACGCTCGTTCCAGCCTATCTCTCCCGTGTGCAAACCGATTTGGCAGCCTTGCGCGGCTACGTCAGGTCTCTCACCGAAGCAATTGCTTTAGTCACATTCCCAGCCACGCTTGGGTTGGCTTTGGTTGCGGGCGAAGCCGTGCCGCTCATAATGGGGCGCAAATGGAACGGAATGATCGCACCGCTGCAAGTGCTCTGTGTTTACGCGACTGTTCGCTCCATTGTCGCCATTCTGCCGAAGGTTTTGACCACGGTCGGTAAGGCTCGATTCGTAATGCGGACGGAGGTTTCTGGACTTGTGCTGATGCCCATAGCGTTCTGGATTGGCAGCCATTGGGGTATTCGGGGCATTGCTTACGGCTGGGTGGCTGCCTATCCGTTAATCGCAGTTGCGGAATATTGGAAGACCATGACAACCATCGAGATGAAGGTGTCGGACTACGTGCGCGCATTGCGTCCGGCGCTGGACGGCTCTGTTGCCATGGTTCTCGGCGTTTGCGGTCTCAAATGGATATTACCTCCCGACCTGACAGGCTGGCCGCGGTTGTTTCTGGAGATCGTGATCGGAGCAGTGGTCTATATTGCCGCAATCGTCCTTTTGCACCAGGAGAGAGCAAAGAATTTTCTACGCATTGCCAGAAGGATGCGAGGCTCAAAACTTCCTGCTAAGGCTGCCATAGCCGAGGTATGAAACGTTTGCCCCTGATGATAAGAACTGCACTAACTAAACCATGAGATACGAAATCTTGCACCAGTTCCCTGCTCTTCAAATTGAAGCACTTTGGCGTGACTTTTTGCATCGGCTAGAGTTGCCTTCGCACTACGATGCTCCAGAGTTCTTCCTGGAACCTTTTTGGACCGGCAAGCAAGCTTTCGCCGTCCTTGCATTCGATCACGACCGCGTCGTGGCGGTTCTTACAGGAATCCATGAGGCTGACCACGTAATCTGCGGTTTGCCGGCCCGGCCACAGATTTCGGTTGATCCTAAGTCGGATGTAAGCGCCGCTCTCAAGGCCCTGCTTGATGGTCTGTTCGCGGAGGCGGGGCGGGCAAAAACGCTGACAGTTTATACCTGGCCTCATTCGGAACTCCCACCTTTCACCGCTCGGGGATTCCGTCGCCGGCAATTGCGCGGCAACGTCGTATTGGACCTGACTCAGGGGGCGGACGCTATCTTCCAGCAGTTTCCGAAAGATCGCCGGCGGAATATCCGATTTGCCGAGAAGCAGGGCGTGACCGTGCGACTCGGGGAGAATAATGAGGACTTTCTCCGCGCTTACGAAATATATCTCGCCTGGACCAGAGCTGGATCGAACAGAGTGAAGGGTAAGCCCCGCACATTCGAAAATTTTGAAACCGGCCAAAAGCTGAGAAATAATCGCCGATTGTTCATGGCGGAATTTTCGGGGAAGACAATTGCCATTAACACTTTTCGCTTCCATCCAGGTGGGCTATTCGAATCCGCAGCAAATTTTTCTTTGCACGAGTTCCTGCATCTTAAACCGAACGATTTGTTGCAATGGAAAGGAATCGAGTGGGCCTGCGGCGCGGGAATGCGCCGGCATTCCCTCGGCGGCGCTCATCCATTTCTCACGCGATTTGGTGGAACTATAGTTCCCGTGCTTCGCTATCGCCTGGACCGTACACTGCTTCGCAAGCATGACATGCGCGAGATCATTGAAGACACTGCCCGTACCGCATTGCGCCGGATGCCCACCCCTCTGCAGGAGAAACTCCGGCACGCTCTCGGCAAAGGGGAGCGTTGATACCGCATGGGAGATGAGACGGTTGGCTGGCCTTCCAGGCGCGGGTGCGATGATGAAGGAATTGGGTTACGATCTTTCGATGCAGACCAAATCGGAACGCTGTGTAGCGCGGGGCTGAGCCAACCCATGCCACTAGTCCAGGGAATCCTGCAACAGTCGGTTGGAGCCGTTTGGCAGGCAAGCCGAGTGCTTACCGGGAGGCAGCCTGCTGGTCGTGGCGTAACCGTCTTTCCGGACGACATATTTCTCGTGTCCTATCCCCGGTCTGGCAATACCTGGACAAGGTTTCTTTTAGGAAATCTGATCTACCAGAAAGATCCAATCACGTTTACGAACATCGAATCCAAAATTCCAGAGATTTATTTCAATCCAGACAGGTTCCTACGGCGACTCCCGCGGCCGCGCATACTGAAAAGTCACGAGTGTTTTCAGCCGCATTACCCGCGCGTGATCTACGTAGTCCGCGATCCGCGTGATGTCGCAATCTCCTATTACCACCATAATGTGAAGGCGCGGAACATCTCCGACGACTATTCCATCAGCAAGTTTGTGCGCCGCTTCATGGCAGGCGAGTTTGATCCCAAATTCGGTTCATGGCGCGACAACGTGCTAAGCTGGACGGCGCTCCGAACCGGCGATCCGCGGTTCTTGATGCTTCGCTATGAGGATATGAAGGTCAACCCGGTTACCGTACTCGAGAGTGTTGTAACGTTTCTTAAGCGGTGCTCATTCCGCGAGTTCGATTCCAGCCCCAATGCTATACAACGGGCAATCGAGCTGAGTTCTCCCGAGAGGATGCGCGCACTCGAGAAGCAGGAATCCAATCGCTGGATTCTTACGAGGGGCACACGCAGCGATAAGCCCTTTGTACGCTCAGCGGTTGCGGGTAACTGGAAGTCGCAGCTAGATCAAGAATCGGTTGCGACGATAGAGTCGGCGTGGGGCGGCCTGATGCACAACCTGGGATATGAGTTGGTGTCGATTCGTAATGCGGACTCCGTGATGGCCCTCCGAAATAAATCCTCATGAGTGGAAGATGTCACCCACAATGATTAAACCAGTGCTACGGAAGTTCGTTCCCAATTTTTTGCTGCAACAAAGGAGCATTGTGGTCCGGCTTGGCGCTCAGGCGGGTTGGATCTACGCTAAATTGCGCCTATTGGATTCTCTTGGGTTTCGCGGCGTGAATAGGCGCGTCGTGCCCGCTGGCGCACGATCTTTTCTTTTCGTATGTTTCGGAAATATCATGCGCAGTGCCATGGCGGAGTTCCTAATGAGAAAGATGGCCTTGGAAAACGCACCGGAACGCGCAAACTCCTTGTGCATCATGTCGGCCGGACTTCACACTCCTGCCGGGCGCGAGGCTCATCCCTGGGCACAAGAAGCCGCTGCAGACCTTGGAGTCTCGCTTGCCGACCATCGGTCCAAGCCGCTCATTCGCGAAATGGTAGAACGGGCCGACTGTATTTTCGCCATGGATTTTCAGAATAAGGCCGAGTTGCTGACGCTCTACCCAGAGGCAGAAGCGAAGATATACATGATGAGCGCTTACGCCGAAGGTTCCTCGCGTTACCGTGAAATCCCGGATCCTTACAACAGTGATCTCGATCGAACCCGTGCCTGCGGCCGATATTTACGCACTTGCGTCGGAAACTTGATTGCGGCCCAGTTTGCCGCAGTAGTAGAGAAACTACCGCTCACAAATTCATAGTCAAATGCCAGCCGATTCTTCTGCTGATCGCCTTAGCTCACCTTGTGAAAGTCGGCCGAACAATGTTCGAACATAGTCATTTACTCCAGTCCGATTCGGTGCCTTGGGTATTTCATAGTCTGGTTCCTATTAGATTTTTGGGAGTTATTGCACGCCGTTGACCGCGCTGAGGACGGCGTCCACATCGGCTCCAAGGTTCGTGCCGTCGCTGGCCGCGCCAACCGCTGGACTTGAGGGCAGCAGGTGATAGTCGCCACCGTTTCCGTTGTTGTAATTCACGAATCCGATGTTGGCGCTCGTGTAAAAAAAATTGCCACTGGGCCACCAGGAGGGGATGTAAGGAGATTCCAGAATCGCATTGGAAGAGAAGGCGTATCCCGTAAAGCACAAATTGATCGTTTTGATAGGCCTGTCGTAATAGGCACAATCGGCGGCGCCCATCGAACCAGTAGACCAGACTGGATATTCACCCGCAGCCACAATGCTGTTGGTGAAAACGAACCCCGGTATTTGAACGGTATTGGGCCCTCCGATATTGAACATCGTGTGATTCGGAAAGGCTGTAACGTGATTGATTGCCACATCTTGCAGCAGAGGTTTCGCGACCGTACCAATCTGGGCGAAGGTGCCGCGCCCCTGGTACGCTGGCCCATTCAGGTCGTCCACAATTACATCATGCACGCTGTACCGTTCCCCCGCTAGCGGAACACCACCAGCTGGCGTCTCCCCGTTGCCCATCACGATGCCCCCGGCTACATGGCTGATGGTCACATATCGCACGGTCACATCCGTTACCTGGCAGAGCGGGCAGACGCTGACACCGCCGATGTCCTGATTTTTGGGGGTCAGGAGGATGGAATAGCCGTGTTGCGTAAAACCGCCCCAGTTATCCTCCAGAATGTTTGAATCGAACAGAACGCGCTGAGCGTTTTTCAATTCGAAATGATTCTTCACGATGAAAGCTGGAGCGGTGAAGCCGGGTTGACCCTCCAACCAGGACATGGGCTTGAACAAATGGTTGAAGCGAATCTCTATATCAGTGGGCGTTTGAGTAGCGTTGTCTCCTCCGAAGAGGATGTTTTCTCCTGCGGCTTCCAGGAAATTATCGTCGATCTTGTAGGGCCCCATCGGAACGTCCCCGACACCGCCGGAGACCGCTTGGGAGTCGACACAACCACCCTTGACGGAACAGTGGAAGTCGGAGATATAAGAGTCCTGCACCGCGATGCTGGTTCCACCGCTCAGGTCGACGCCATGGCGCGTTTCATCGGTGGGCGTGCCGTGAATGTAGAGTCGATCCAACACGATCTGGCTCATGGCCTGACCTTTTTCACGCACCATAAGCCCAACCACCGACTTCCCGTCGTTTGGTACGCGCGTAATTTCGAGCCCCAGAAGACGATAGTGGTTGGCGCCGTTCGCGAAAATAATCGGCCCGTCCCCTGTTCCGGGATAAGCGATGGTGGCCAGGAGCTTTTGGGGTTTAGGGCAAGTAAATGCCGGGCGTCCGGGCAGCGATGCAACCCCGGCGTAGCAGGGGGTCATGCGTGTGCCCTCTGCGGGCAAAGAAGAGTCCGGAGCGCTGGTCCGAATAATGATCCAGTCCTGGTCATCGCATGCCTTCGCAGGCAAGGTGTACTGCCCAGCGGAAAAAGTTGCGCCCGCTTGTAGCTCGATCGTGTCTCCGCATTTCGCATTGTTCAGTGCCGCTTGAAAATCGCCGCCGGCAGGCACCGTGATTGTTGAACCAGGGGCGGGAGTATCGGCCATGGTAGTGCTCAGGTAAACGCGGGGCAACTCGGCAGGCCCGTCGAAATTGCTGGTTGTGGAGGGGGGCGTGGGGGGAGTCACTGTCAACGCCAGAGTCTGCGTAGCAGCATGCGATGCCGCATCAGTCACCTTTGCGGTGAAAGAATATTGCCCGGAGTGGGTGGCGCTCCCGGCGAGCGTACCTGTTGTAGCTTGCAACTGTATGCCAGATGGGAGCAAACCTCCCGAAATCGTCCATTTATAAGGCGGGATCCCGCCAGTTGCGACGAGCCCGGCACTGTAGGCCGTATTGAGAAGCGCGGCACCCAGACTTGGAGCTTCAATCGCCAGGGATGCATGCTGAACTGCCGCCAGGCTGGAACTCTGGCTTTGCCCCGAACCGCATCCGAGCGCGACGATCAAGACTTCACAAGTAGAAACAAGGATTGCGATTCGTTGCAAAGATAATACGAAGCGCGAAGTGCTGGGGGATGATTGTTGCAAGGAACTGACCTCGGTTTCAGTTTGAGGACCCGTTTATGGGCCTCCGCGTTCCCAAACTGTAACGAGAATGATCAAATCCCTGAAGGTCACGAAGGGCTTAAACGTTTCAGTGAAAAAGGACATCTACCGAAGTTTCATCGGGCATGTTCCCACTCCTGTTCAGGAGGTACCGATCAGCGAATCTTTCGTTAGGTTACGATAGAAAGCACTACCAGCGCGGATTTCGGGACGATGCAATACATGCGGACCGCAGCTCACTCCGGAATCGCGCGTTATTGTCAGGTTGACAAGCTGCGTTCAGCACGAGACCATGAATTACTTGCAAGTGCCATTGTTAGGCGTCCAAAGAATCTCCAAAAGCTGCGAATGACAATCGAATTTTTCGGGTATGGCATTGGTGTGTTGGTTGTTTGGCTGGTGGCCATGCGGCTGCGTTCGATTGCTGCCCGCCAATGGCTGTACTTAATTGCCAGTTGGCTTTTCTACTTCAGTTGGGGATCGTGGCTGATTGTCGTGCTACTGTTCAGCTCGCTCATGAACTACGCATTGGGCGAGTGGCTGAGAAAAAGAACCTCTTCCGGCCGCCTTTGGACAGGAATCCTTTTCAATGTTGCGCTTTTGAGCGTTTTCAAATACCTTCCTCTCCTTGGAAACGTCGCACCTTCTACTTCGCCTTTTTCGCAGCTGAAGCGGATAGTTTTCCCCCTGGGAATATCGTTCTGGACGTTCCAGGCATTAAGTTATCTGTTTGAGCTGTACCGAGAGGAAGACTTAGATCCAAACTTGCGGGAATTTTGCCTTTACATGGCTTTTTGGCCCACCGTCTTGCAGGGTCCGATCTGCCGGATGTCAGGCATGCTCCCCCAGTTCAGACAGGATTGGTCCGTAACCGAAGACGATCTTAAAACCGGAGTTCGCCGGCTTGGTATCGGCATCCTCATGCTCGTTCTTGCCGCGATCATGAGTGGAGGGCTGTACGCCGGGGCGGGAATTGATGCGGCTTTCAATCACACCAGTGCCACACTGAGCGGGATCGATGCGTGGTGTTTGCTTATCGGTTACGCATTCCAGCTTTACTTTAATTTCTGCGGGTTCTGCCACATTGTGATCGGGGCGGCTCGCCTGTTTGGCATCCGGCTGCATGAGAACTTTAATCGGCCTTATCTATCAACAACCATATCTGTATTTTGGACAAGATGGCATATGTCGCTGTCGTTCTGGATCCGGGACTTTCTTTTCCTGCCTCTGGCTACCATGCGGCGGGATCTATGGTGGCGCAATCTTTCGCTAGTGATTGCCATGTTTGTTTTCGGACTGTGGCACGGCGGTACACGTTTGTTCATGATCTGGGGCGTTTACCAAGGCATTCTGCTGCTACTGCACCGGCAATGGCAGGAATTTCGCAAGCGGATGGGCATTGCATGGTCAGGCGCCTGGGCAACTGGAATCTCCTGGCTGCTGACATTTTGCGCAGTCTGCATTGGTTATGTTTTCTTCCGTTCCGAGACGATTGGGCAGGCATGGTCCATGTTGAAGGCGATAGCGACATTTAGTTCGTATCGCCATATGACCCTTGACCGCAGCATTTACTTAATGACAATGCTGGCGGCGGCCGGGTATTTTGCGGTCATCGGCGCCGGCGAACTACTTGATCGGCTGGGGGCCTCTGCGCAGCTCAGAGCAACGGGCTCCATCGGCAAATGGCTCGGCATTGTTGCTGATGAGCGATGGGTTTGGATTACGCCCGTGATTTTGGTATTGGGGCTCTATTTAAGTGTGATCTTCCATCCCGGAAACTCAGAGACCGGTCCGGTCATGTATGCTCTGTTCTAACCTTGGGTGCCTGAGTTGCAGCAGAAAATAAAATTCCAGGAGCAAATCGCCCATGGTAAGCCACCATGCAATGCAATAAACTCGGTCGAAGCGAACCATTAAAATGACTCAAGGTGAACCATGTGCCCCCCGCAACAATCCCGAAGTCTGATCAGTGGCTTTCTTCGAGCGCTGGAAGAGAATCCAGACAGTCCAGCACTTGAGCTGGGCAGTCGTACGCTGAGCTACGAGGGGCTCTGGGATTATGCAGGAAGAATCGCAGCCTGTCTCAAAAATACTTTAGATCCTTCTGAGAAGGTGGTCGCCGTCCTGGCTGATCGAAGCGTCGGAGCATACGGCGGCATTTTAGGAGTGCTTGGCAGCGGACGAGGGTACGTTCCTCTCAATCCGAAGTTTCCTCTCGAAAGAACGCTAGTGATGCTGCGAGCGTCCGGCTGCAAAACCCTGGTGGTAGGAGAAGAGTGCCTGGCGATTCTGAATTCGTTACTCCTGCACCTGGACACCCCGTTCCGATTGATTCTTCCCGACTCCGATTGGCAGCCAGATGGGGCGCTTTCAGCGCCTCACCATTTCATCACGTCACGGCAGTTGTTGAAAATAGCCGATCCCTACCATCCAGAAGTGGCGTCCGGCGACACGGCCTATCTGCTGTTTACTTCGGGCAGCACGGGCGTACCAAAAGGAGTCGCTGTCAGCCAATCGAATGCCGTCGCGTACATGGAGTATGCCGCGCAGCGCTTTGGCATTCACAGCGAAGATCGCTGTTCGCAAAACTTCGACCTGACTTTCGATCTTAGTGTGCATGATCTGTTTACCTGCTGGGACGGGGGAGCGGCACTCTGTCCGTACGCGGAAAAAACACTTACCCCGGCCACGCTCATCGACGAAATGAGGCTCACAGTCTGGTTCTCCGTGCCTTCGGTGGCCATGTTCGCGTCGAAGCTCGGGTTGTTGCAGCCGGGAACGTTCCCCACATTGCGCTGGAGCCTCTTTTGTGGAGAAGCGCTTTCTTCCAGCCTGGCTGCAGCGTGGCAGGCGGCGGCGAACAATTCCGTACTAGAAAACTTGTATGGACCAACCGAGGCGACCATCGCAATCACGCAGTACCGCTGGGATCCGTCGACTTCGCCTGCGGAGTGTTTTCGCGGGCTGGTGCCGATTGGTTGGCCATTCGATGGGCAACGGGTATGCGCGGTAAACGAGGATCTTGAGCCGGTGCCTCTTGGGGAGGCTGGTGAGCTTTGCCTGGGTGGGTCGCAGGTAACTTGCGGCTATTGGAACGATCCGGAGAAAACAGCACAAAGTTTCGTCCGGCTGAGGCATGCCGAAGATCAAGTGTGGTATCGCACAGGCGATCTGGTGCGCCAAGATACGCGAGGATGCCTTTTTTATTTAGGACGACGCGATTTTCAGGTGAAAGTCAACGGATATCGTGTGGAACTGCAGGAGATTGACCTTGTGCTGCGCGAAGCGGCAGGCACCGAATTAGCCGTCGCAGTTCCTTGGCCCCTCTCGAACGGTTCGGCGTCTGGCATCGTTGGAGTTCTCTCCGAGTGCGACCCCGCGCTCGACAGGCAGATCATAGAGGCTTGCAAACTCAGGCTTCCGCGCTACATGGTTCCCAACAGGATTTATCACCTCCCGCGTATTCCGCTAAACGTGAACGGAAAAATAGATCGGGGAAAAATCACCGAGATTCTTTCGAAGGCAGGGTAGGCGGATGTTAGAAATGGATTCTGCCCAATACGCCATCACTTCTTGATAGGCTTACCAAACCTCTCCGCGGTGGCAAACATCAGGCGAACAGTGTCCATATCTTGCGGTTGAACTTTACTCGCGGGAACCTTGCAGCCCGCGATCTTTTGAAGCTCCAGGAAAATCTCGATCAAAGCGAAAGAGTCAATTAAACCCGACGACACAAGCGGCGTGTCCTCCGTGATTTCACTTTTGCCCTTCACCACTTTTTCGGCGATATAGGCGGTCAGCTCTTTCATCATTTCGCCGTTCCCAGACGTTGGCTCAACTCCCATAATCCCCCTAAATTCCTCGGTACAGCATCTTTCAGACCTGGTTATGTTCGCACGTCCTGCCAGTGGCTTCGGATCAGTCGAAAGAAACGGCCAGCAACCCGACGTTGTCAACATGAGCTAACTACGCTCAAGGCCCGGGCGCTTGTCGAATTAAATCACCCCACTGGACACGCCGCGAGCGGGTAAACGATCTTGTCTGCATCCGAACAGACGACTCGACCCCGGACCATTTCACACCAGCTAACTTTGCGCTTCGTGCGCAAGATAAGCCTTCCGTCTATCTCGGCAAAACTCCCGTTGCTGAATATTACATCTACCTCTTTTGTACCTACATGCCCAGCCATGCATAAGAATTCCGCGTCGCTGCGGACTTCCTCCAATTTCCAAGGCTTTTCCTTACGCCCGAAGAAGAAACGATAGTCGGCTTGAGGACTTTTATAGCGGTAAGCCCAAACAACTGAATCACCATCTGGCCTTGTGATGTTCGTGAACCTACCCGGATTGTCGAAGGTGCACGAAGTACCGTCGGATCCTACCGTCACCAGCAAGGTGGCGAATTCGGCTGGCAGAGAGATGCTGGCTGCGAAACTTAAGACAGCCGTTTGCAGTTGCTTTCCATAAACAGGAGAACATGCGGTTGAACGGACTTCCTCGGACCAACCGTGCTCTTGAACCGGCAGAATGGCCACGCCTTGTCCTAGGTTCCTAATTCTGAAAAGATGCCCCCGCTCCCGTTGGAGTTCTGGCCCCAGATGCCAGCTAACATCTAAACGATGCTCCCCCTGCCCGACCGCCAAGTCCCGGACAAGAAAGATTCCGGGCTTCAGAGCTACAACCCATCGTCGATGCAATACTGGAGATTGCAAGCGCTGATAGCCTTCCTGCGTTCCCACAAATAGGCTGAAACTCTCGCCAGCGATCCACTGCTCAGCATGGCCGAAAATAGGGCGTTTCCACGAGAATGGTCCGGTTTGATCCGCTTGATCTTTACCGTCGACCTGCAGAGTGTTATGCATGGCGGTGCCTCGAAACAAACCGCGCAGATTGCCTTCCCCCACGTATTCGCAGGTGCCTGAATCGATTAACAAATCTCCCCACTCGCTTTGCAGACAGAGACTCAGGGCGTCGGCATGAGCATGGCCATAGCTCTGGGGGGCCGAGGGCGCACCGTTGATCATCAATTGGTGGCAGTCGGCAGCAAGCACGTATATTCCAGCGCCCTCAAAGGCCTCAGACCTCGCCGCGGTTGATCGAGCCTCCAGAGTGTCCCATATTTCAACCCCCGTCTGGCCCAAGAGCCAGATCGTCTCTTCTCGCAAGCCATTTGCCAGATGTTTGAAATCTCCACGACGGAAGAGAACGGCACCGGCAGCCAGAGGATCGAGCAGGTGCAAGGCGCGATTCCGGCTGGGATCGAAGAGCCGCCCGCCATCATCGTCTCCAAAACGAGGCGGTGGGCCCAAGCGGCTCAACTGGAACAGAGCGTTTAACATGCGTTCGAGCGTTTCCGTCAGTTCCTGCGGGAAGCTCTGTCCATTGGCCGAGTGAAGGATAGCCGCATGAAGAAGCATGTCGAGCGTGTAAACGTGATAATAGATGGACCGCTCGAAATGCAGACCATCCGGATTCACCTGTCGACGCGCCTGTTCCAGGATTATTCGCCATCCCAGCGCCTTCCATCGCGGAGCACCGGAGAGTTCTCCGCACAGGGTCCCCAGAAAGAACAGCGCAACTGCTTCCCCAAGCAAATGAGTGTTGGCGGAAAAGTACGTGGAAAGGTATCGCTCGATATGGCGTCCATTAAGCGCTTGCGCCCGATGCCACTCCCGCCGGAAGTCTCCGGTCATAAAGGGAGTGCCATTCAATAGCTGATACACCCAAATCCATGAGAGGCTTCGAAATGCAAGTTCGAGGCTGCTGGCCCAGTTGATACCTAGGGGGTACGGATTTGCCGAGTGCCAATCCCGCCATTGCAAATGGATCTCATTCGCATAGCGCTCGTCCCCGGTCAGGCGGTACGCTTTGGCGAGGATAACTAGATGCTGGTGCCGGTTGAGTTCCCACGTCACCTTGCTGTCGCCAACCTCTTCAAAATCGAGGTACTTGACTCGGTAAAAGGGCTTTCGCGGCGCGGATATCCCGTGGACCTGGTCGAGGTGCCAGTCTATCGATTCGCCATAGTCAAGGTCGTGGTATCCCAATAAGTCAAACCGGTGGGCACAGATTTTATTGGCTCGAGCAATAATATTATCCACCTGCTGAGGCAGGCGCTGGCGAATAAGCTGAAGCAAGCCCTCAATCTGATCGCTGCCGAAAAAAAAAGAGCCCGGCGGCGCATCTTGGCCTCGGGGCTCTCTTCCAACAAAATCAAATCCAAAACGCGCGAGCAAAGTATCTGAGCGTTTGCCGAATTCCTGGCGACTACGCTCCAGCAGTTCGTCCCGATCCATTTTCCACAATTTCTCGAGAATCTCTTGCCGGCTCTTCATCGCAATTTTTCTATTTGCTTCTGTAGCTCGCTGAATCCCAGTATCAAGTATCAGGAACGATGACGATAAACATCGAAGTATCGGCCGCGCTGTAACCGCTCATATTGCGGCCGCGAACCAAAGCCGCTATCCCGCATACCAAGAATCCCGGAAAACAATACCAGCATGTCTCTCGGCGATTTTTGCAGCGATTGCTCAATATTCTGTACCACCAGATCCATAACGCTACGGGCGAATGGACTATAGAAATAGAGCACCTGGGCCTCGGGCGCCAGTTCATATTCGGTCGCATCCGCAGTAACGGCTTCTATCTCGGAACACCTCTGGGCTTTGGCGCGGTACCTCTTCAGATTTTGTCTCGCAGATGCCGCCAACTGGGGCGCAAATTCTATGCCGACAATCTTTCGAAATGGAAATTCTGACGCCACGAGCAGCACCCGGCCTTTGCCGCACCCAAAATCGACAAAACTGTAATCTTCGTAACGGATCTCCAGCGCCCTCAGCCCAGCTCGAATAATCGCGGGATGATGGGACTGGTACTCAAGACCTGGGGTCTTATGTTTACTCTCGAAATTGAGACCGAACAGCGGGACGTCGCCACAGGTATCCACGCGATGGATTACGTCCCAAGCCCGGCAACGAGCGTTGCCGATCGTCTTGAAAACAGGTTTAAGCCAGGTCTGTGACCTAACCACTGACCTCAAGCTCTGTAGTGCGCTCGTCATATGTAGGGCAAAACCTTGGAACGCTGAAAGTTCCCGCGTCGATAGAGATGCTGCCAAAATGCCCGTCGGGTGGGCTCTTTCAGCCGTAGCCCAGTTAAGGGTACAGTAAAAATCCTGACTGGTGCAGAAGAAAAATAACTTTCAAAGAGACGACAACTGAGCGATACTGGACGAGGTCCTTCAGCGGTCTATCCCTCGGGAAATGCCAGAGAAAAAGCCAACCGGAGTAGTGTCTGTGGACGTGGAGGACTATTTCCACGCGGAATCTTTTTCCGAAGTTGTGGACCGCGCCAATTGGGACAGTCATTCCAGCCGGGTCGAGGCGAATACCCGTCGTCTTCTGGAATTACTGGCTGAGCTCGATATTCACGGCACCTTCTTCATCCTGGGTTGGGTCGCTGACCGCTTCCCCGGCCTTGTCCGAGAGATTGCCGCATGCGGGCACGAACTGGGCTGCCATTCCTACTGGCATCGCTTAATTTACAAACTGGATCCGACGGAGTTTCGGGAAGACACGCATCGAGCCAAGAGCGTGATCGAAGACATTTCGGGCCAGGCAGTCTACGGTTATCGTGCGCCTACTTATTCGGTAATTGACCGCTCCGTCTGGGCACTGGAGATTCTGACGGAGTTGGGATTCTCTTACGATTCGAGCATTTTCCCCATACGCCATGACCGCTATGGAATGCCGGACGCCCCCCGGGCCCCGTTTCGTTTTCAGACGCCTTCCGGTCCAATGACAGAGTTTCCCATA
This sequence comes from Candidatus Sulfotelmatobacter sp., assembly GCA_049512655.1. Taxonomy (GTDB): domain Bacteria; phylum Acidobacteriota; class Terriglobia; order Terriglobales; family Acidobacteriaceae; genus Sulfotelmatobacter. Next base: position 66,537 of record JBEKWW010000015.1, read on the forward strand.
ACCACATTTCGTGTGGCCGGACACAATCTCCCGGTGGGCGGCGGCGGGTATCTTCGCTTACTGCCGCGTGTGTATACGCGTTTAGGATTGCAACGGGTGCAAAGGGAAGGCTTACCCGTAGTAATCTATATTCACCCGTGGGAGATTGATCCCGAACAGCCACGCCTTGCGGGACGATTGAGTTCCCGTCTCCGGCACTACACAAATCTGTCCCAGACATTAGAGCGCTTTCGAAGCGTGTTGCAAACCGGTACGTATACCAGTTTCCGCGAAAGCGGACTGGCCAATTCAGCCAAGGATTTTGACTTCTATGCCTGGAACCGAAGTAAAAACTGACGAATCGCAGCAAATCGCGGAATACTGGAACAACATCGCGAATCAATTTGATGCCATCTACACCGGCAACAAGAACCCGGTTGCGCGCGCCTTGGATCGCTGGTTGCGCCGTGATATCTATCAGCGATTTGAATGGGTGATGAAACAAGCCGGGGACGTAAGCGGTATGAAGATCTGCGACGTTGGATGCGGATCTGGCCGCTTTGTGGCAAGCCTGGCCCAGCGCGGCGCGCATGTCACCGGTGTCGATTTCGCGCCCGAGATGCTGAAACTGGGTGCGCAACTGGCGGAAAAAGAAGGTGTCGCTGACCGCTGTAAATTTGTGCTCAGCGATGTGTTGGATTGGAAAACGCAGGAAAAGTTTGATCTGGTCATTGCCATCGGGTTTTGGGATTATGTCGCGGATCCGCTGCCCAGATTGAAGGTTATTCGTGGACTTACGAAAACGACTTTTCTATCCGCTTGGCCGCGCGCCGGTACTTCGCGAGCCGCTATTCGCACGGTACGCCTCAAAGCAGCCGGCTGCCCGGTTTATTTCTGGCATCGGGCGCAAGTAGAAGATTATTTGCAAAAAGCAGGCTTCCGTACGGAGTCCTACGACATATTGGGACAGTTGCATTGCCTCCGCTCCAAGACGGTGTAAAGCAATGGCCAAGTTCCTGTTCTGGATCTCGGTTGCATTCGTCGTCTACGTTTACATCGGCTATCCCATACTGCTCTGCGCACTGCAATTTCTTTTTCGGGCTTCTTCGCGCAAGCAGCCGGTTGAACCTTCTATCTCCTTGCTCGTCGCCGCATACAACGAAGCCGCAGTCATAGGAGAAAAAATCCGCAATAGTCTTACGCTCGACTATCCGGCGGAGAAACTGCAAGTGGTCATCGCGTCTGACGGATCAAAGGATGCAACGGCAGATATCGTTCGATCCTTCTCCGCGGCTGAGCCCGGACGCATTCGCCTTTTCGACTTCAGCAAGAATCGTGGCAAGACGCAAGTTCTGAACGATGTGATTAAGGAGTTGCGAAGCGACATCGTGGCATTTTCTGACTCCTCAAGCATGTTGGCCCCCGATTCCGTTCGCACCCTCGTACAAAGCTTCAGTGATCCGCGTGTTGGCGCGGCCAGCGGAGTCTACCGCCTCCTTAAGCAGGATCAGGCTCGTATGGGATCGCAAGAGGATCTTTACTGGAAGTATGAAACCTTCTTGAAGGTCCAAGAGGCGAAGTTGGGCGCGTTCACCGGCGCGCACGGGTCACTCTATGCCATTCGCCGTGAGTTGTATCCGTTTCCTTCGGCAAACACAATTAATGACGATTTTACGATCCCGATGCGCATTCTGGGGCGCGGTTACCGCGTAGCCTACGAACCGGCAGCCGTAGCTTACGAAGAAGCTCACGAGATGGAAGGTTTCTCGCGCCGAGTACGGATTACCGCGGGAAATATAGAGCAACTTCGCGAGATCAAGGGCCTGCTGTGGCCGCCGCGGCCATTCGCTCTGTTCTGCCTGCTGTCTCACAAGACGGGGCGTTTGCTGGTGCCGGTCTTCATGATTGGAGCGCTGGTAGCGAATCTCGTGCTACTGGGGCAATTCCCTTATAACTGGCTGCTGCTTGGGCAACTAATCTTCTATGGGCTCGCCGCCTTGGGCGCTCGTATGAGCCTTCGTCCCAAAGTTCTTCGGCTTCCATTCTACTTCTGCATGATCAACTCAGCGCTTTTCGCTTGGGTGTATCAGGCGGTGCGCCACGGTCGAGCAATTCCCTCCCGGATAGAGCTCGACCAACTGGGCAATCGACCACCCATCGGTTAGATTCTCGCATTAAGTCCGTGCTTTGTTCTCAGTAACTTCGAGGTAAAGCTCCTCGAATCGGCGGCAAACCTCCTGAATATGGAAGTGAGATCGTGCGAACTCCCGGCTCCGGACGGCGTATTGTGCTCGCAATAGAGAATCACTCACCAGGCGAACCAGAGATTCCACGAGCTTCGCTTCATCTCCCGACGGCACAAGTAAACCGGTCTCCCCATTCGCCACCAATTCCGGGTTACCGCCTACATCCGTAGCCACCACCGGAACTCCCGCCGCCATCGACTCCAGAATTACATTCGAAAGACTTTCCGATGATGAGATGAGAACGCTAACGTCCAGACTCGCTAGTACCGCAGGAATGTCGTGGCGCTCGCCGGCGAAGAAGACTTTCTCTTCAATTCCCAACTCCCTCGCCATCTTCTCCAGTCCCGGACGAAGTGGACCATCCCCTACCAGCACAAATTCGACCGCCGGAATTTTTCCAGACAGCTTCGCTGCCGCGCGCAGGAACGCCGGATAATCTTTAACCGAGTTGTTCATTCTTGCAATCATGCCCAACCGCACAATGCCCGGTTTTCGTGGTATGGCAGGCACGCACTCAGCGAATGCCTGCTCGGGCAACCCGTTAGGGATGACGATTAATTTCCGTTCGGGTAATCCAACTGCCCGCAAGCTTTCCGCCGCCGCCCGCGAATTGCACACTACGCGATTGCAAAGCTGGAATACCCAGGACTGCACTTTGAACTGAGCCTTCGTGAGCAGATCCCCAAGTTGCCGATGGCTCCCTATTACCGGGACCCCAGCTAGACGCGCGGACGGAACGAGCATGAGGTTGGTATAAAAATCGAAGGCATGCGCCACGGCAATGTCATGTTGATTCAGGCTGCGCATGATCGCCAATTGCGCCCGCTGCGACCGGAAACCAACCACTCTTCCTCCAGGAGGGAACTCCGGAATTGCGCCTAGCCTAGCCGAGAGGCCGCCAACGCGTCGCAGGCACGCCGGGTAAACATCAAACCGATCACGATCCAGCGAATCAACGACTGTCGCAAACTGTCGCTCACTTCCCCCTACCTCCAGAGTATTTGTCATCAGGAAGACGCCCAATCGGCAGTTGGACTTTTCTCCCAATGGTCCCGGACCACCAATTGAAGCAAATTGAAACAACTTAAGAATCTCCCTCTGATGAGACTGGATACGAAACTCTCCCGCAAACTAGTCGGCGAATTCGCAGTTGTAGAATAGAGCAAAGTCGGGGGAAGGCATAGGTTTCAGTCTTACCGGTGCGATCTCATCTCCTTGACCCAGCCTCGTTTCGCCTTGAACATATCGGTTGCGCATTTTGTTTCGCGTGGAAAATCGCATGGGAAATCGGAACTCATGAAGATTCTGGTTCTCGATGGCAATCAGAATCAGGCGGTCGCTTGTGTGCGGTCGCTTGCAAGACATGGCCATGTCGTCTGGGCTGGAGAGGCAGATGGCTGGTCGAAAGCTGGCTGGTCACGGTATTGTTCCGGCAGTTTTCAATATGCCTCCCCTCGAACCGACCCCCAGAAGTTTCTGTCGGATTTGTTGGCTGAAGCCGCAAAAGAGAGCGGAACTCTGCTTTTGCCAATGACCGAAACCACGAGTCTATTGATCTCCGCTAATCGAGAACGGTTTGCTACTGTAGGCGCGCGATTGGTGTTGCCGGATCATGCCGATCTGCTCCGCGCCGTCGATAAGAGCCAAACCACGGAGCTCGCACGATCCGTTGGAATCGCCATTCCGGAAACACATCTGGTAACCAGCCTCGATGAAGCAACAGTGATTGCCCCGCACATTCGTTTTCCCGTCGTCCTCAAACCAAAAACTTCGAATGAGCAGTCTGCTGAAGGTGCGATGCAGATGACGGGGCGTCCCCAATACGCCCGCGATGCCCACGAGATGAGGAAAGCCCTCATTGAAATACTACGCAACTGTTCGGCCGTGCTCGTGCAGGAGTTCGTGGAGGGTACCGGCACTGGATACTTCGTGCTCATGAGGCATGGGGAGCTTCGAGCCGAATTTGCTCACCGCCGGCTTCGCGATCTACATCCCACCGGCTCCGGTAGTGTCTTGCGTGAGAGTATTCTGCCGCATCCGAAAATTCGCGAAACCAGCCTCGCTCTGCTGCGCGCGCTAAATTGGCACGGCGTAGCCATGGTGGAATTTCGTCTTCGCGCCGACAATGTTCCCGTGTTCCTTGAGGTCAACGGAAGATTCTGGCATTCCTTGCCGCTCGCCTGCTACGCCGGAGTGGACTTCCCCGCCCTTCTGGCCCACATGGCGGAATTCGGAGACGTCGCCCCGCCCACTAGCAAGATCGGCGTCAGGTGCCGGTGGTTGGTAGGCGACTTCCGTCACTTGTTGGAAGTGTGGAAAGGCTGCCCGCCCGGATATCCGGGCAAGTTCCCTCGTCGGCTGCCCACGCTTCTGGCCGAACTCACTCCACGATCGGGTACCTTCCATGATAATTTCATGTGGGAGGATCCTCTGCCTGAACTTGGCGACTGGATTCAGTTCGTCCTGCAGGTGCGGGAACGCTATTTAACGTGAGAATCCCCAGCGTGCCAAAACCCCTCGTCACAACTCCTCAACTCGCACTTGCGATGAACATTCTGAAAACACCTCATGCGCGATGATGCCGCAATCTACCTGATGTACCACGAGCTTGAAGTCGAGGGGCGTCCCCTTTGTCAAAGCGAACAGGGCTACGTGCGTTACATCGTGCGCGAACCTAATTTTCGTGAACAGATGAATTGGCTGCACAGCAGCGGGATAATAGGACGGTCAGTCTCAGACCTGCTCGACAAGAAACTGGCTGGCGGAATCGTCATCACCTTCGACGATGGCTGCGAAACCGATTTAACTGTCGCCGCACCGATTCTGCGACAAATGAATTTCGGAGCCACTTTTTACATTACCCTGGGCTTCCTCGGCCGGCCTGGTTATTTGGTTCCCCGCCAGGTACGCGAACTCAGCGACGCAGGATTTGACATCGGCTGTCACTCGATGACCCATCCTTACCTCAGTGATCTAGCCGATTCCGATCTTGATCGGGAAATTGCTGAAGCCAAGAGCAAGCTTGAAGAGATAATTGGCCGTCCCGTGCATCATTTTTCGTGCCCAGGCGGACGCTGGAGTCCGAGCGTTGCTGCCGTCGCCCGCCAGGCTGGTTATCACAGCGTCACCACCAGCCGAATTGCTGCAAATCATCCCCAAACGGACCCTTTTCAGCTCTCGCGTGTAGTAGTAATGCGCGACCTGCCGCTAAGCGCTTTTCAGAAACTCTGTCGCGGCCGCGGACTGAAGCAGCGTCAGCTTCGAAATTTCTTGCGAACAAGTTCGCATAAGATTTTGGGGAATGCGGTTTATGACCGGTTGCGAAGTTTCGTGCTGGAACGCAGGCTTTGAACTCTCTGCAATTGTTCACGAGAAAGCTTCCCCGGAGAAGAGATTTTGGCAGATTGTTCTTGCCGGCTTACGATTTCAAAGTTGCTGCCGGATCGATGGCGATGACTGTATCGTCAATCTGTGGTCCCGACATCGGGCCGAGGTAGGATCTTCCAAAGAATGAATTCTTGAACCGAAACTTTGTATAAAAATAAGACCTGTAGAAAACTTTTAATCTCCAAGCATTCATGGTACCAATCTTGGCGCGGGGACTGGCCAATGCATAGCCCAAGTTCTCCAAAGTCGGGCCCACCAATCCTTCAACGCTGGCCAACTTCTCCGGGCTCATCTTTTTCTTCCATCGTCCCACCGGACTTCCTGGATCGCCCTTGAAAGAAGTGTTCGGTTTGCTTACCGAGCCGATCCCTATTTTCAGAATGCGGTCATAATCCAGGTCATGCTCAATAAAACTGCCGATCCTCGCCAATGTGGCACGAGGGTCCGCTTGCAGATCCTCGAATCGCACCTCCAGGTAGTCGCGACCCAAGATTTTGCCCTGCTTCCTGCCTTCTAGTACCGTCCATTCCCATGAAACCGCCGTCACCAGCAAGCTATCTTTGCGGTCCCATGGAAACGGCCGAACCCATTTGTGGGGACGAGCATCCAGCGACAATGAAACATCCCGACCGTCACGAATCATGTGGATGAACAAGGCATCCGGCAAGACCTTTTTGATTGCCGAAGCATGTAGCAACTCTTCGGGAGAATTATCAGCCCATCGGCGTGCCCCCTGCGTTAGGGCCATTTCTCCCATCACAATTCGAATAAAATCACCTCCGTTTTGGCACTCCGACGTCACTTTCTCGCGAATGTCTCGGGCATCCAGGAAGGACGCTCGGAACAACTTGCTATCCAGCCAGGCGTTCATGAGCTTTTCCCGGTTTGCGCGAACGCTCAAATCGCCAAAGCGCGGCACCAGCAAGTTGAAAACATTCGACTCCGCCAGATATACCGCGAAGCCGCCTGAGGATAGCAACATGTTATAAAGCAGCGTTGTACCTGAACGCGGACAACCGACGATGAAAACTGGTGCAGTTCCCCTTGATATGGCTTGCTGTTGTATCACGTCCTGACGCAAAACGTTGGCCTCCCCCACTGATCGTGCTATCTCATTCCTTCAATCATTTCGTGCTAGGATTTTATATCTTTATGGTTCGGCACATTGCATCCGCTTGCCTTCATCGTCCTACAATGACTCCTTATCTAACTGAAACACAAGTACTTGCGCCCATCGACCGGAGTCTTACCGGGGGCTGGTCTGCTATAAGCTGGGCGTATAGCAGATTGCGCCTGCCGCATCCACGAGCATGAAAATACTTTGGGTGAAGGGAGGCAAGCTATTACCAGTCGATACCGGCGGGAAGATACGCTCCTATAACATCGTCCGCCATCTGGCGAAAAAGCACGAACTCACCTACTTATCCTATTACAGTGGCCGCCGTGATCTTTCCTATGAAAGTTCCCTGCTCGAGCACCTGCCGGGAGCTCAAATCATTCATATTCCGGCTTCTGAAGGTACTCTGTCCCAGTATCTAGATTACATTTTGCGGCTGAGTTCCCGTGCTCCGTATGCCGTCACGAAGTTCACCCATTCAGAGGTGCGGCGCATGCTAGCGCGATGGCTCGATGAAAAAAGCTTCGATGTCGCGGTATGTGATTTCCTATCCGCCTCTCTGAATTTTCCCGCGCGGCTGACCATGCCATCTATTCTCTTTCAACACAACGTCGAGAGCGTTTTGTGGCGGCGTATGGCTGAAACCGAGAATCATCCGGTACGGAAAATTGCATACTGTATCGAAGCCGCAAAGATGGCGCGCTACGAAAACAGCGCGATCCGGCACTTTCATCACGTGATAGCGGTTTCCATGCGCGATCGTGACGAGATGTGGAAAATGGATCCGCATTGTCAAATTTCCGTTGTACCCACCGGGGTAGATACCGAGCAATACCGGGCAGCGCCCTCCGCTTCCAACGAACCCCCACTCCTGGTGTTCACCGGCTCCATGGACTGGGAGCCTAATATTGATGCCGTGGAATATTTTTGCCGACAGATCTGGCCGTCCATTCTCACCAATTTCCCAAGCGCGCGTTTTCAAATCGTAGGCCGCAATCCGCACCCTCGGGTGAAACGGCTGCACAGTACCTCGGTGGAAGTAACCGGAATGGTCCCCTCCGTAATCGAATACTTGCAGGCGGCGACGATTGTGGTTGTTCCCTTGCGAATCGGCGGCGGAACACGTCTGAAAATCTTCGAGGCCATGGCGATGGGTAAGGCTGTGGTCTCAACCTCAATCGGCGCAGAAGGCCTGGACGTTGTCGATGGACGAGATGTGCTTATCGCCGATGCTCCTGAGGCCTTCGCCACCAACATTGCCTCACTCTTGCGAAATCCAGATCTCCGGCAAAACTACGAGCAAGCCGCGTCGGCCCTGGCGGCGCGCTACGACTGGTCTGAAATTGCGCTGGCTTTCTCCGCAGTATTGCGCCAGACGACCGATCGCTTTCACGCCGTATGAAAACCCTTGACTTCGCATCGTTTTCTCGCCGCGCTACATCTTCGAGAGATCGGAATCCACAAATAATCTTCCCAGCGGCGTCTTCGTCCGAAGATAAAACTTCGTCTCGAACGTGGCAACATATTGTGCGCGAAAAAAGCTGACCGCTGGACTTGCTTTCCTGGCTTTGTTCAATCGTTGATAGCCCAACTCTTCAAGACTCTCGCCTGTCAATTCTTCGAACATCGCCGTTTGCTCGGACGAATAGAATTTTTTCCAACGCTCGACGGGAATGAAGCCGCTTTCCTCTGCAAAAGATGTATTCGGTTGGCCCACCGAGCCGATCGCTCTTTTTTGAATTTCATCGTAATCGAGTTCTTGGTCTATGAATGAGCTCAATCGCTCCAGCACTTCTCGGGGCTTGCTGACCAGGTCCTCATACCTCACTTCGACGTACTTGGGTCCTAACTTTGCTCCGTCTCTGCGTCCTCTTCGGATCATCCACTCCCAGTACAACCCACCGGCCATACGCCGCTCTTTTTTGTCCCAGGGAAGTTGCTTCGGCCATCCTTGCTTTTCCATCGATAGAGCTACATCTCTCCCGTCCCGAATGATGTGAATCACCAGCGCATCCGGCAGCGTACTGTGAATGCGGGGCAAATACAAAATGTGATCCGGGGTGCACTCGGCCCAGCGCTTTACTCCCTGATCGCGCGCCATCCCTTCCATCACGATGCGCAGAAAGTCCCCACCATTGGTGCAGCGCTGCATGATTTGCTTTTCGAGTGTCTTTGCATCCAGGCCCGTGGCGGTAAATAGGCGGCTGTTGAACCACTCTGCAAGCAAGCTCTTCTTATTCGCCGGGTTGCTAAGATTGCCGAAACGCGGCTCGAGCAAGTGGAAAACCTCAGATTCCGCGCGGTAAATGGCAAAATTCCCGGCGGAAAGCAGTATGTGATAAAGATAGGTAGTCCCGGAGCGTGGGCAACCGACAACGAAAACGGGAGATGTGGATCTGGATCCGCTGAGCGCAGACGCATCAGGCACGGGACGCTGTATCGCCTTTTGCATGAAGTGTGGTTGTTACTGCTTCACCTTGGCGGTTATTAAACCATCGGCTCTCGACTCTCGCGGACCGCAAGCATTTCCGCGCAGGGTTAGATCCCCGAACTTTCCGGATTCGAGAAAATTCCTGTGCCAGAGTTCCAGGATAAGCATGCGCCATAAAATTCCGGAACGATTACGCCGTTTCGACATATGCTCCTTCAGTAGCGAGCGCACGGCCTCCGGTCTGAAATAACCCCGTTGCAGAGTCCGCGGCTCAAGCAGTATTGCTAGGAATTGTTCTTTCAGTTCGTTACGCATCCAATCTACGAGGGGAAGCTGAAACCCCTGTTTTCGCCGGTGCAGCACCTCCGAAGGGATACCAAGCCGTTCGGCCAGCTTCTTCAGAATGTATTTCTTGGTGCTGTTGCGGAACTTCCACTCCACAGGCATCGCTGTTGCCCACTCCACGAAAACGTGGTCGAGCAAGGGAACTCTTACTTCGAGCGAGGTCGCCATGCTCATACGGTCGACTTTCGTAAGGATATCTCCGGCCAGATAGGTCTTTACATCTAGATACATCAGGCGGCTGAGAGTATCGCTGGCCGGGGCGTCATCATAGTACTTCTGAAATGCCGCCAATGGATCAGCCAGACCCGCAGCCGTTTCCAGAAACTCGTCCGAGAAAACAGAGCGCTCACGGTGCAACGCGGGCAAATAAGAAACATCGTCGAGATAGCGATCACGGGCGGTGAGTAGAGCGTTCCACGCGCGGTTGCGCCCATACATGCCGAAGGGTAAGCGGGAGTGAATATTCACGCGATAGAAGTTCGCTACACTTCGTGGCATCCAATTCAACTCCCGCCGATTCATGGCAATCGAATACCGGTCATACCCGGCAAACAATTCGTCACCGCCGTCTCCGGAAAGCGCAACCGTCACGTGCTTGCGCGCGATTCGGCAAACGTGATAGGTGGGCAACATCGAAGAGTCCCCAAATGGCTCTTCTAGCATTGCGGAAAGAGACTCAAGGGTCTGTTCGATATCGGGGTCGACAATCAGTTCGTGATGATCTGTGCCGAACCTCTCCGCAACCATTCGTGCATATTTCGTTTCATCGAACTGCTCATCGCGGAAGCCGATGGAAAAAGTTTTCACTGGCGCACCGTTCGCCCGCGCCATCAGAGCCACCACAATTGACGAATCTACTCCCCCGCTCAAAAGAGCGCCTAAAGGAACGTCGCTGATCAGCCGGATTTTGACCGCTTCCGCAAGCCGGTGCTCCAACTCATGAAGGAACTCCTCTTCCGAAAGCGAGCTCTGGGATCCAAAGGAAGGCAGATCCCAATATTGACGTACATCGATCTTTCCGTCCACGTACTCCAGCAAACAACCCGGCGGCAACTTATGAATTCTTTGAAATGCCGTAAGCGGGTCGGCAATATAACCGAAATAGAAATACTGCAGAATCCCTTCCTGGCTCAATTCCGCCAGTTCTGGCGCGACTGCAAGAATGGTTTTGATCTCGGAACCAAAAAGAATGCGGTCGCCGTGCACCGCATAGTGCAACGGCTTTTTCCCGAGCCGGTCGCGAGCCAAAAGAAGCGTGCCCTGCCGTTGATCGTATAACGCGATGGCAAACATTCCCCGCAGCTTCTGTACGCAATCCGCTCCCATCTCTTCATAAAGATGAACGATCACTTCGGTGTCGCTGCGCGTGTAGAATTGGTGTCCCCTGCCCTCGAGTTCTGCCCGCAGTTCGGGGAAATTATAGATTTCGCCGTTGAAAACTAGCCAGACCGTCTGGTCTTCGTTGTGAATTGGCTGATGCCCAGAGGATAAATCAATGATGCTCAGTCGGCGCATGCCAAGGCCGATCGGCCCTCGAGCATATATGCCTTCGTCATCCGGCCCGCGATGGATGATCGTTTGGCACATGCGATGCACCTCAGCTGCATCGATGACGTCGCCGCGCCGGCCAGCCGCGCCAGCTATTCCACACACTGGCTGACCTCCGCCGCATCGCGAGCAGCACCTGGTTGACCGGACAGCGGACGCCGTCCCTGTACAGCGATGGGCTGCTCAATCACTCTCAGGTCTTCCAGTCCGCAGCTTTCAAACCATCGAAATACTTCCTCGTATGTATGCTTCGACTGATACCAGGGGGAATACCAATCAAATGTGTCAAGAATGCGCCATTTGCGATCGGGATGAAAAGCCATGGGCACCAGGTATGCCAGTGCACCGCTGGCCGGCCGCCCAAGCAGAGGAATCCACCTGAGCACCTTATGGATTCCGTAAAGCGGAACCACCCCATAGCACAGGCGATATAGCACAGGTGCAGGCATACGCCTGGTCATCTTGCGGTAAATGTCGCTCATGCGATACCAGGAATTGTATTTGCTGTACAGCCAGATTGCGATTCGCCCGCCCGGCTTCAGCAGTCGAGGTAGTGCTTTGAAAGCTCGCTCGCAATCCGGGGTATGGTGCAGAACTCCAATACTGTAAATAACGTCAAAGCTCTCCGGTACGAAAGGGAGCTGGAAGACATCGGCCTGGAATATCGTCGCCTCGCGGCCCACAAGGTTACGCGCAGCAACTTCCGCCGCCAGGCTCAAATCAACTCCCACTACATGTGCCCCCCAGCGAGTTGCCACGTCGGCGAATCGTCCCATGCCACATCCCACATCCAGCACCAGCTTGCCGACAAGATCAGCGGGATGGAAACCGGTACGACGCCGGAAAGCACGTTCCGAGCGGTGATTTTCCGCGGTGTCCAATTGCGTCCGAGCATGCACGTGCCACTGGAAACCAAAACTCCCGGTGTATTGCTGCTCATCGACGAAGCGCACAACTCCGTCCACCAAGGGATACTTTCTGCCGCAGACACCACAGAGCAGGCCGCCCTCCCGTGGCGCAAGCCTGCCTTGGCAGCTTAGACAACGCAAAATCGCTAGAACTTTCTCAGCTAGTTCAACCAATGGCTGCCCCCATTACTCGCGCCTTTCTCAATCATCATCCTCCACACCCCTGAGTCAGCATCCCGATTCTGCGATGCAGGTACGGTTCTGCGGCTATTTCTCACCGTCGAACCAGCCGTTTCCGTAACTGGCCCCGCCGGACGGAACAGCGCAGATCACAGCTTAGCTCCAGAGCATCTGAGGCTTGTGAGCCCGTAGGTAGGCAGAGCTCTTCAAACCCGGATCCTGATCTTTGTCGTTGTCGGCCGGCACGAAAGGTACACTTACGATTTTTACGAAGGCCGACGTGTAGCCGATTATGAAATACGGATACATATTGTATTCAGTTGAGGCGAAGAACGAGCCCGCAAGATACGCCACAAGCCCCGCCCAGAGGGCTTGAGTGAGAAGCCTCAATTCCGCGTCTTCCTTATATCGTTGCGACTTCCGAACCACGGCAAGATTCTGAAACGCGGCAAACATCGCCATAAGGAACAATGCTAGCGCGGGCAGGCCCGCTTCGGCGGCTAGCTCAGTGTAGGCATTATGCGCCACTACCCACTGGGCGTCGACGAGAGGGAAGCAACCGGGACCTACGCCAAAAATGGGATGCATCAACGCTACAACAACACTCTTCTTCAGCAGTCCCAGCCGTGCTGCGCGCGAGCCTTTATCTCCTGAACCTTCAATATCTCCCATCACAATACTTTCAACGCGCGCTCGGTAATGTGCACTCGAAAAGGCTAAACCGAGGCCCAGCACCAAGGCCAGAACGGTGACCAGGACAAGCCGGGGCCGCTTTCCTTTAATTCCGTATTCCCACACGCAAATGCCGACACTGATGATAAGGGCCAGTAACCCGCTTCGGGAGGAGGTCAGTACCACGCCGAGGCACATGAACGCCAGTGCTGGAACCCATAATAGCCTTTTAAAACCTCGGCCCTGCAATAGGAACGCCAAGCCCAAGGGAAACGTGATCGCGATGTTAATGGCAAGGTCATTTGGATTCGACAAGATGCTATTTTGAATACCGGCAAGCCGTCCACCAGGATTGTAATTGTGCAGCGCGATGGACAAAATTGTCACTAGCGCAACCGCACTTAGCTGAATCCAAACCAGCTTTCGCACTTCTTTGAGCGTGACTACTGCCATGCTAATAAGCATCGCGACGACCACGCCTTTCGAAAATTTCCCCCAAACCGTGTTGAAAGCACCCCCCTTCCACAGGGCAAATGGAATGCAGAGGGTCATGTGAAGGAGGAGCAACAAAAGGATTTTGATCGCTTTCGGTATCTGGACTTTGCCGCCTCCCATGATCCCAATAATCAGCGCCCCAAAGCCAATAATGCCCACGACCTTCGCCATCGGAATGTAAGCTAGGGGCTGGATAAAATCCTCCGGCCTGTAGTAATAGAGACCAAGAAATACCACGATCGCGCCAAAAACGAAGGGACGGCGCCGCAAGGAAGCGACCTCCTGCGTCTGCTTTATCCAACCGGGAGAGCGATCCCTGCCTTTAGCCCGAGTTATTTGCGCTGGCATAAACGCCTCACCGGCAATTCCTTTTGATGGCCTTCTCGTGCATTCTAAGATTTCACTCTCAAATCTACTTGGCGCCACGCCCCAAAACGACGATCTTAATAGTTTGGAACATAATGAGCAGATCCAGCCCAAGCGATGCGTTCTTGATATAAAAGAGATCGTACTGCAGCTTTTCCCGGGCGTCTTCCAGAGTATTGCCATACTTGTATTGCACCTGCGCCCAGCCGGTTATTCCGGGCCGGACCACGTGGCGCACTCCATAGTAAGGAATCTCCTTGCGCAACCATTCAACGAACTCGGGCCGCTCGGGTCGCGGACCTACAAAATGCATATCTCCCTTCAGAACGCACCACAACTGCGGAATTTCATCGAGACGCGACGACCTCAGAAACCGCCCAATCCGCGTGATGCGAGGATCGCTGTCGGCTGCCCAGGTTGCACCAGTATCGGCCTCCGCATCCTGGCGCATCGTGCGAAATTTATAGCAGTAGAAAATCTTCCCTCGACGCCCTACGCGTTGCTGACGGTAGAGGGCCGGTCCGGGAGAGCCCAGCTTGACAGCAAGCACGATCAGTGGAATTAAAGGGAGAGAAAGCAGGAGTGCTACAAGTGCAACGAAAAAATTTAGCAGTCGCCTCAGCAAGCGAAAAAATACGCTAAAGCGAAATCCTTCCGCAAAAATTAGCCAGCTCGGATAAAGCTGCTCAACTTCAATTCTGCCTGAGATTTTTTCCAGCCAGGAAGTCGCCTCTTCGACCCTTAACCCTCCCAGTCGCAATTCCAGTAGTTCTTCCACTGGCAATGTGCCCCGGCGGTCCGGCATGGCAACGATCACACGATGTACACCTCGCCCTCTCGCCACTCCCACCAAATCGGATGCCACCGATCCGCGGGTCAGTTCTCCCTGCACATTTCCCGTCCACCCTACAACCTCAATGCCCAGAGTTACCCTCTGCCGCAGACCATTGACCAATCTCTCCGCCCGCTCGCCGGTACCCAACACATACACCCGCTCACGCAGGAATGGCTGCTTCGCCATCCAACTATAGGCGCCGCGCCAGCAGAATAATGTGAAGGTGAGAATGACTAGTCCGAACAGAGCCGAACCGTTTCCCGGCATAAATGCCGGAAACAAGAAGCCGACTGCTGACAGCACGAGCGCGACCGATCCCATTACCAGAAGAATTCTGGCGCCTTGCTCCCAATTTTTTTCGAGGCTGGCGGTGTCGTAAAGATCCAACCAGTGGGAAAGCAGGAGCACTACGAAGGTAACAGCAAGGATCTTAAGGTATCCGCCCTCTACGTTGAGGAGCAACCAACTGTCTTGGCTCCTCAGCATCGTACCCAACACGAAGGAAATCCAAACGATCAAAGCCTCGCCCGCCAGCAATATTAGCGTGCGCAGCGGGTAGTAAACTTTGAACAGCCGGATCACTGGTTCCCTGTCTTCCTACGTCTTGGACTCGTTCGTACTGCTCTGATCTTGATCGTAGTAGTAGCGTGTGTATGGCAATATGTCCGGATTGGTGCCGTTCAGCACGATTCCCACCAGTGTTTCATCCGGAAATTCCTGCCGCGCACGCCGAGCCATGTCAACCGGCGTCGAGTTCGAGCGCACCACCATGAGCACCCCATCGCAGGCTTTAGCCAAAACACTGGAGTCGGAAACCGGTACGGCAGGGGGAGAATCAACAATGATCCAATCGAATAAACTCTCCACTCGCTGTAACAGAAGTTTCAATCTTCCGCTGGCGACCAGCTCGGCGGGATTGGAGAGTTCCTGCCCACTCGGAATGAAGAACAGGTTTTCCATCTTCCCCCGCTGCATGATTGAAAATTCGTCGCTTCCACCCAGCAAATAATTCGTGAGGCCGGGCGCCGACGTAGTACCCAACATGATGTGCAAACGCGGATTTCGTAGATCGGCATCAATCAACAACACACGTCGCCCATGCTGCCGTGCTAAGACTTGGGCAAGGTTCGCCGAAGTGAACGATTTTCCTTCTTTCGGCAGCGCGCTAGTGACTAGGATTTTTTTTAGCGCCATTTTGTCTCGCAGCGCGTAAAGCCGAGAACGAAGAGTGCGGAATTCTTCAGTGCCTCGCACACCGTCCTCGCCGTTCAAAAAGAGCATTGTTGTTTCGTCCGGCACCCAGCTCTGCTGAATGGATCGGGCCATCAGAGTATCAAGATTGAAAGGGCTTGTGAACAACGGCATTGCAGAGGTCAGCGGAACGCCGCCACTTGAAAGATTCTCGGCAACTCCGCTAAGCACTGGTTCTGCCGCGACGGGCGCTGACGCGGCTGACATCACGACAGCCTGGTATTCAGGTTCGCCAGTTCCTCCTCCCTGCGCCGCCCGTTCCTGTTCAGCCTTTTTTAAGGCTTCGTGAATTCTGCTCATAACTTCCTTTCATTGGGAGGGCTCTTCTCTTCTTCCTGCAAGCGGTTAGCTAAGCTCGCAAGCGACCGTAATGTCTCCACCAAATCGAGCTTTTCCCGCTCTGGAGCAGCCACGGACGCTGCGATCAAATTGTCCCCCAGATCGAAATCTCGTGCCACCGTTTCTACGACCCCTGGCCCAATCAGCCTCTGCTGATCCACGAAGGCGCTTACCAGACAGTGCTCGCATAACAGGTTAATGACCCGTGGGATGCCATTTGCGCAGCGGTGAATCTCAACAACGGCCTGAGGATCAAAAATCTGCTCGCCATTTGCGCCCGCAATTCGAAGGCGCTGTTCAATGTAGGCTTTCGTTTCTTCCAGCGAGAGAGAATGAGTCCTGGCCCGCAATGTCAATCTTTGCCGCAATTGCCGCAATTGCGGCTGCTTCAACTTTTGTTCGAGTTCTGGCTGCCCCACCAGAACGATTTGCAGCAACTTCTCCGTGAAGGTTTCCAGATTGGTGAGCATGCGAATTTCTTCCAGCACTTCATCGGTAAGATTCTGGGCCTCGTCCACGATCAGCACAGCAGTTTCACCTGCTCGATAGCGATCCAGCAACCAGTTGTAGAGCCGCAACAAAATCTGGCTCTTCGATTTGGAATCACAGGGTATCCCAAAATCCGCCATCATATAGTCGAGGAACTGGGTTGTATTTAGGCGGGAATTGAAGACGAAGGCCGTGGCCACCTGCTGGAGCCGCAGCCACTCCAACAACTTATTGATGAGCGTCGTTTTTCCGGTGCCAACTTCCCCGGTAAGCAACACAAAGCCCTTCCGGCTCTGGATGCCATAGGTGAGACATGCCAACGCCTCTTCGGTGTGCCGTGTCAGGAAAAGATAACGCGGGTCCGGGTTGACGTTAAACGGATTGGCGCGGAGACCGTAAAATTCCTTGTACATAGCCTTTGCTCGACGTATGGCTCCAGGCCATCTTAGACTCGCACGTTTCCTCTTTCAGTTTCCTCCCGCTTGTTACGCTTCCAGAAATGGCTGTTGCCGTTCGATTCTGTCTCAGCAATCCACGGCATGGCCACCAGCATGGGCAATTCCAGCGCGGCTTCCGCATCCGCCTGCGTGCGAATCGACTTATCGCGGAACTCAAGCCACAACGCCAGGCCGGCTCCCAACGCCAACCCGGCTCCCAGCCCACCGCCGGCAAAAAAAAGACGGTTCGGGAAGCTTGGCGCATCGGGTACGCTCGCTGGATTCAACAAGCGCATTTGCTCGCCTTCCTGTTGCTGCTCCATGTTGAGAGCTATGTCGGACTTACTCTTATCCGCCAACAGGCCCTGATATACCTTCTGTGTGTTGTCATAGTCCCGGGCCAATTGCTTGTACTGCTCTTCAATGGCTGGGCTTAAAGCCACACGGCTCTGATAGACAGAGATTTGCTGCTCAAGTTTTTTCTGATCCCGAGTGGCCTGTGAAATCAGATCCTCATACTGGTGGACTTGCAAGCGCAACTGTCGAATCTCAGGCGGCTCCGAACCTGATTCCTTGTCAGTGGTACCATTCGTCGCATCATTGGTCGCATGATTGATCTCGTCGAGTCTCTTTTTGACCTGCGCGATATCGGCTTGCGTCTTGATCACATCGGGATGATCCGCGGTATAGCGCGCCTGCAAGTCGATCAGCTGCGCCTGCAACTGCGCAAGTTGCTGCTGCAGCGTTTGCGGATTGCTCGCCGATTGAGACGCTTTCCAGGCCGCGACCTGCTGCGCCAACAACGATTCGGTATACGCTTTGTCCTGTTGCGCGCGGCTTAAAGTTTGAGTATTTGCGTCGAGCTGCGAGTTCAGTCCCATCAAAATCTTTAAGTTATTTTCTTCATCTCCGGGAAGCTGCCCCATGTACTGCTTCTGGAAAGCCGCCAGCTTGGTGTCAAGCTCGTCAAGATTGCGCTTTGTGTCTTCCACCTGCTTCCCTAGAAAATTGGTAGTGCCGCGGGCCACGTCCTCGCGAGCCTTTAGATTTTCTTCCAACATCAGGGAAGTTAGTTCGTTGCAGATCTGCTGTGCTTCGCGGGCGTTTGAGGCCCTGTAGTTGATGTAGAAACCGGGTACCGGGCTGGATTGCGAACCCGGTTTTTTCTTTGCGCCGATGTCCGATAGGTCTGTAACCACAGGCTCAACCGTCATGTTGCTGCGGATCGCTTCCACCACGTCATCGACGTTCTGCCCAGGCTTCACTAAGCCTACCCGCTCGATCATCGGTTGCAACCGGCTCTGGCTCAATACCTGCTGTTGGAGCGTTGCGATGCGTTCTGTGAGATCCTGTGTCACCACAGGCTGAACGATCCCTTCCGGAACCTTCTGCCCCTCCACTAAGACGAGAGCCTGCGAGGTGTACTTGGAGGAGAAAAAATAGGAGACCCCAAATCCGGCCAGAGGCGCAAGCAGCGCCGGAATCAGAAGCACTTTCATCCGGCGACGTACCATGGCCAGATAATCGTCCATTGTCAATTCGCGATTTTCCATCTTCAAATACCCGTTCCTGCCAGCCTCACGCCAGCCCGTAGATTAGTCGAGCCGAATCGGCCGTGGAGTCCAATCCAATCCAATGGTTCCTACTTCCCGATTCGAAATACGACCGCACACGCTGATCGATCCGCAATAAGTGTGATCAAACGCCAATTCGTTGAATTGATAGCTGGCGAACGCCTTAAAATCGCGCCCAAACGATCTACGCACGCCCCCGCCAAAGAATCCATACTGGTAAATGTCGGCGCTCACTCCCGGACAATTCTGCGCGCCAGCAGCGCATACGTCTGGCGTGGCACGGCTATTGTAGGAGTATCCGATGTCAGTAAAGCCGTTCCACACACGGCCCAACGGCCGGCTCGCACTCAACGTGGCGATCGAGCTTTCCGCGCCGGCAAAAAAACCGGCCCCACTAGTAAGATAGTGCTCAAAAGACGCGGACAGACTGACTTTCGGAAATCGGTAGCGCAGCAAAGCGCGCCCGGCCGCGGAGGTATGAAACTCATTGGTAGGACAGTCAATGGTTCCGTTTCCGAAAACGCAAGGGGGAAAGGTGTCAGTCGGAGTAACAACGCTCACTGGCTCAAGCAAATGGTTGTATTGCACGAATTGCGGTCCGACCCCCACCAAGAAATCCATGCGGCCTGTGATGCGGTGCCCCCACATCAATTGGACGATATTACTATGTAGCGTCACACCCGTAGAAAACTGAAACCCCTGATACCCGTATACGATGGCGCCCTGATCATGCGGCCCGAGTATTCGGCTATAGCCTAGCTGGCCGGAAAATTGGCTGCTTCCTATAAATGAGTTATTGCTGTCGGGTTCCTTTTGCAAAAAATGGACGAACCCATACCCAATGGTAGCGGTGATGGAAGATTTAGGAGTCAGAGTTTCGACTGCATCCACCAAACTGAGATTCATGACCCTCGGAACTTGGCCTAGCGATCCCAATTCCGTACCGCCGAAGAAAACACCCACTCCATTCAGGCCGGCGCCCCCCTGCTCCACCGATCCGTAGGAGCTCCCAAAGGTGCCTTCGGGCTGGTAGCTAAAAGCGTCCCGAACTCCCAGCTCTCCGCGCTTCCATGTTACTTTCTGATAAACTCCCAGCTCTTCGACCTGCTTAAGCCCGATGCCTTTCGCGTCGTAATATCCAATTCCTCCCAAATAACTGAGCGAAAGATCATAACTACTCCAGAGGCGGTGTAAATCCAAACCACCCTCCGCCCGCGAGACGGATGCCACAGTCGATCCGCCCAGCGTGTCCTCGACATTTGAATCCACCGACTCGCTGAAAAAAGCACCGGGCTGCACATAGCTCAAGGGTGCGCCATGCGGCTCTAGATTCGGCAGATCCAATCCTGAGATCGGCGGGTTCTCGATGCTCACTGCCTGGGTACCTGCAGATTGATTATCTGGTGCCTGATTGCCTGATCCATTCGCGGTCGCCGACTGCTCACTTTGTCCACCCTGTGGCATGTTACTCGGCTCCTGTGGATTCGAAGTTTCCTGACCCCAGGCGAGGCTAAGCTTCACGGCTAGAATCATCAAAATCGAAAGGCTTCGAAGTTTAATCATGTTCGCTACGGAACCACTATGGTATCGCCCGGCTGCAACATAATATTTTGCTCTGGATTTTTCCCTTTTACGATTTCCTTGTAGTTGAATGGCAGCTTTACCTGCTTGCCATTCTCCATGCGCAATAAGTAAATCCGCTTCGGGTTGGCGAATTGCGTAAAGCCCGCGCTTGAAATCGCCTGCAGCATGGTCATGTGAGGGAGCAGTGCCATCGCGCCAGGATGCACTACTTCGCCAGTCACGAAAACTCTGCGGCTATTCATTGCAGCCACAACCACCGTAACCCGCGGATCCGCAATATACTTCCTTAACTTCTCCGTGATCGACGCTGCCAGTTGCATAGGCGTAAGGCCGGCTGCCGGAAGGTCGTTGAGCAGCGGCAGAGAGATTTTTCCATCTGGCCTTACTGGCAGCGTGGCGGTCAAGTCGGGCTCTTTCCACACCGAGATGTGCAAAGTATCGTCGGCTCCGATCACATAATCGGAGGGAAGCTCGACTCCAGACGCGCCACTTCCGGAAGCAGGCGGATTGGCAGACGTCGCCTCCTTCACGCCACTCTGGGCCCACGCGCCAATGCTCACGCACATCAGCAGAATCATGCACGCCAGGCTTGCCACTTTTTTCATGCACTCTCCTGTGCAACTGCGAGGCTCGGGTACTACAACCCTCTCAGCCGGTTGCCCATGTGGGCATAGCAAAATACCAAACCTGCCTGAGCTTATTGCATCTGCCTCAGCTTACGCATGGCAGTTAAATTGCCCAGCATTCCGCAGAAACAGAACTCTGCCCTCGTTCCTCGAATCTGTTTTATCGACATCACTAAACCGTGGGCGCGACCAACCGAGACACAGTGGTCCCCACGGATAGCGCTCGACAGGCATTGCATGTAACTATTCCACTTTCAGCGAGCATCGCCCAGCATGAGTTAAGCGCGGCGTCCTTAACGTTTAATCCCGCACTCAAAAGGGGAGAAAATTCTACGTAGCTACATTACATCGTTCCGCACAAAAGGAAAAGAGTCTGTGCCGCTTAGGTTAATCATTAGGCCCAATCGTCTACGGGTAGGTCGACTCTATCTCAATTCAAGCGAGATCCGCCAGCAGAACGGGTTATATGCCCATCGAGAATGTTAGATTACCAAAGTAATCGAATCCTGGTTAGACAAAAAGCCAAGCGTCGAGCCAAAACTCGCCATCTATTTGCTGCTTAACATAGCAGCCCAAGAGGGTGTTCGCAACCAAAGCCTCTGGCTGCCCTGCCTTTTGCGGAAGATCGCACTCCAATTGAGTTCTTCTCATGTCAAATCCGTCTCGTGTTACGGGAAACCTGGTCCTTGTCTCGTGAAAATACCTCGTTTAGGGGATTTCTAAAGCATTTCACGGTGAAACCCTGTTATTGGGTTGTGGTGTCGAACTGCCTAATATTGAAGCGCGTCTAAGTACATCGCAGACATCCGGGGAAGAGAGAAAGCAAGCGAATGCCGGACATTCATCAAGGAGGGGTTTATGAAGTTAATTTACCGGAAGGCTCAAGGCTCGGCCTTCACTCTGGTTTGTTTATTCTCCGGGCTGGCGGCTAGTCAGAACATTATTTCTTCCGTACCGATCCCAACTGCTTCGGCCGGCCAAGTGGCCGTGAATCCTGCGCTTAATGTCGTCTACGCGAGCGGGGGCCCCAAGGCAGATGGGAGTCTCACGGTGATCAACGGGGTTACCTTCAACGTGACGACAACTATCACTCCGGCGGCGGGAGGGAGTGTGGATATGAAAAGTGACAACCTCTGGACCGGCGACTTCACTTCCAGCGACGTGGTGGTATATTCCGGCGTCAACAACGTGGAGATCTCCTCCGCAAACGTTGGGTCTTGCCCGGCGGCCGTGTCCTTTGATTGCAGGGGCCGTATGTGGGTGGCTTCGCAGTGCGGTAGTGGAAACGATCCTCTGTGGGTGTTCGAAGCCAAGACTCTCAAACTCATTGACGGCCCCATCCCTTCTGGGGGCACGATCACGCAGCCGCCCATGGCGAATCCGGACGGAGAAAAGCTGTACGTAACATCGGGCGGAATCTCCAAGGAGATCGATCCAACCACATTCGCGGTGTCGAACACAAAATTCGGAACCGTGCTTGCCATCGATTCGGTCAATGGCAAGTTGTTTGCTACTTCAGGCGATAACTTGCAAATTATCTCTGGCTACACTGACGCGGTCACAAAAACGGTCACGCTGACCTATACTCCAGCCGCCATAGGCGTGAACAACGCGCTAGGACATGTGTATGTCGTGAACCGCCCTGGAAACTCTATCGATGTGTACAACGAGGCAGGGAAAAAGCTTACCAGTTTCTTGCTCGGTGCCGACAGCCAGCCAAGTAACCTAGCGGTCGATTCCATCCGGGGTAGGTTATATGTGGATGTGCTGAATACAGCAACAAGTTCCTGGTTTCTGGATGTGATCGAAGACTTGTCGTCTGCACGGACTTGCTCGTTCCCTGGAAGCTGCGATTATTAATCGAAAACGCTGAATCGCTCACTGATCGTCTTCATGGAGTCACAACCATGCGAAGGAGGGCTTTCCCTCTCGCCATCCGCGATGTGCCGCATCAGGGAATGCGTACCGGTTGTTCAGTAATTCTCTGGGCAGTTGAGGAGTGCCTTTACTGTTTTGCGATAGATAATTACATGACAATCCGTATTACTTAAAGAATATTTTGCAATTGTCACCAAAGGCCAACCAACTCCTTTGTTTTGATAATTGGCAAAATAACAATCAACTCCTGCGTTTATAGCCGAGCCCGGCGCACAGTTCTTAGGACGCAAAATAGCTGTGGTAGTGTCTGCATTCTGCGTTGAAGCCCAACAGCAAGTGCTTGCTTCTGCCTCTGGCGCAAAGTATGTTGAACTCATGCCATCGAATCGCACTGAACTTGCAAGCCTTAAAAATCTCCTCTCGGAAACTGATCTAATCCTCTCCACTACGGAACTGCCTGAGAATCGCACTGCGCGGTGCCGCGAACTCCTCAAGGCTGCGCTAGCCCTAACCGACGATCTGCTATCCCAAGCCACGCAAGCGCCAGCAGCTATCATCGGGCGCAAGGGTGGAACATCTACAGCCATGAAGGGTAGCGAGTACTTCCGCCAATTGTCCGCGAAGCGTAAAACTAGGGCTGGAGGCAGACCCAAATCCGAAAGTTAAGCCGTCCAATGCATGATTTAAATTATTCAACGTTGGACACACACCCCACGATTAGGGTAGTATTGCTTCGTGGGCACCGACTTCATCTCAATGTTGGAAGATCGTTGTAGGCAGGCGCGTGCGCGTATCGAACATGCTCAGACCGCTTTGGACGATGCGGAGCGCGACTTAGAGAAGTGGCAAGAAGTACTTGAGATGGAACGCAAGAACGCACTGTTGCCGCCTGTGTGGACCGAAAAGCCAGTCACTAAAACAGAGATAGTCCGTCAAGCGATTAAATTAGCTGGCAAGCCGATAAGCGTTCCTGAGCTTATCGAACTTCTGAAACTGGCAGTCAGCAGAAGCGGTATTTATTGGGTGGTTAGGCGGGAAAAAGATGCTGGGAGAATGACGGAGGACGCGGAAGGAAAACTAACTTTAGTCGAAAAAGATTAACCGTCTGAGCGCGAACTCAGACGGTTAGTAAAAGCCACAATCAACCTTTGAGGAGTCGAAAATGTTCACCGTTTACACGGTGCGCGGCTTCGTGTTGATACTAGCACGCCCGCCACCACTACGCACGAAAAATATCTCAGGGAGCCCGTCCGTCACCCCAATGACGGCGGGCTTTTACACCCGCGATTGGATTATTTCATATCACTTTGTACTTTACAACAGCAAGCGCTTGCTGTAATGTTGTACTCGTGTTAGCCCAACAACAACCCGCTAAGGCTATGACCTGCGAAGCTTGCAAGTCCAACTGTCAACGCTTCGGTAAACACAGGAATGGCCTAGCTCGCTTCCGCTGCCCTATCTGCAAAAAGACTTACACCGAAGCGCATGAGCGGACCCTAGGAACACTGTACACATCTCAAGAGCGGGCCAACCTTGCTCTGCAATTGCTCTTAGAGGGCAATTCGATTCGGAGCACCGAGCGAATCACGCAGTTAGATCGCAATACAATCATGCGGATTCTTCTACTCGCTGGAGATCGTTGCCAGAAATTGATGTACGAAAAGATGCGCGGGCTTCGCTTGAATTATCTCCAGTGCGTTGGACTTTCTGCCAAAAGAAACAGCGTCGCGTTCGCACTAGCGATTCGCCGGACTTTGGAGATCAGTGGGTATTCGTTGCGCTGGACGAACAAACAAAGTTAGTGCCGTGTTTCGAAATCGGCAAGCAAACAAAGGAAACGACGCTGCAATTCCTCAACAACTTGAAATGGTGCTTAACCGATGACGCTTTCCAGATCACGACGGACGGCTATCACTTCTACCGCTCCATCCAAAGCGTATTCGCGGGACGTTGCCACTTCGCGCAACTGGTAAAGCTTTTCGGGGATTACGGGCAGCACGACGGCCCCGATGCGAGGTACTCCCCATCGGGACTCACGGAGGTTATATCCAAGGTTATCGACGGTAGGCCCGACCCGAAGCACATTAGCACTTCGTTCGTAGAGAGGCAGAATCTAACGATGCGCCAGCAGATGCGCCGTTTTACGCGGCTCACGCTTGGATTCAGCAAGAAGGTTTCACATCTTACGGCGGCTGTGGCGTTGCACTTCGCTTACTACAATTTCTGCCGCGTGCATTCCAGCCTTCGCGTCACGCCTGCAATGGAAGCTGAAATTGCAGATCACGTCTGGACGATTGCGGAGCTAATTACGTATTAAAATTCTCCGCAACTTCGCGAATCAGCCCTTTATATTCCTGATCGGACATGTCCTTAGGCTCGGAGCCGTGTTGCTTCATTGTCTCAAGCTGT
The DNA here is from genome assembly GCA_049512655.1 of Candidatus Sulfotelmatobacter sp. Classification (GTDB taxonomy): domain Bacteria; phylum Acidobacteriota; class Terriglobia; order Terriglobales; family Acidobacteriaceae; genus Sulfotelmatobacter. The sequence continues at coordinate 91,633 of JBEKWW010000015.1, forward strand.
TTATCGACATATTGTTTGGCGATTTCTAGTTTTTCCTCTTCGCTCATTATTCATCCTCCGGATTCGCAATAAAATATTTGTCAACCAAGTATTCCCCGAATGCCTCTCGATAGTGCTTAAAGCGGGCGCGCACCGCCTCTTGATGGCGGCGTATCTTCTCGTTTGGTTCCAGCATCGGCAGAAGCATTTTTAGGACATCGTCGGGGCGGGGCCTCTTGCCGCCGCAAATCCAATCCTTCGCAGCCACGAATGCGTTCTCGGTGGTTTCCATCCATTCCTCTTCGTTGTTGTCGTAAAGCTCTTCGAATGCCTTGTCCTCCAGGTCCTTTATCTTCGATTCCGTTAATGCCACAAGTGCTGCCCTCCTACGCTTTCAGAAGTGCGATTATCGCGTAAAGGGCAGAAATTACAAGGATTATTTGGAAGCATGAATATAGGTGCTGTTGACTCCAATTTGCGCCCTGAGCAGCCCACACTGCCAACCAGGTACAGCCAATAGCGGCCAGAAGCGGCACGAGGGCGAACTTTGCGAGTCGCTTCAGCGACCTTCGTGCTCGCTCATTCGGAAACTGCTCAGCGCGGGCAAGAAGGAACCCGGCAAATACCAGTAAAAGGCCTGCCAGCGCAATTGCTGCCTGTAAAATAGCGAGGGCGGCATCCTTGTCGGCCATCGGTCAAATTATCTCATTATCCCGTCTTGCCGCTCTCATACCATCCTCTACTGTTTTTCCTTCCCTGTCTGTGATATCTGAGGATTTCCACATCAACGCACTTTTCAGACAGTACCAATGGCTGTCCATTCATCTCCTTTTAACAAATGGCTGCTACCCTAGCGATGCGATTCAAGCCCAATCGATAGTTGCCGGCCAAAAATCCATTCTCCCCGCCCCATGCTGAAAGGATATTTGTTATGCCTCACAAGATTTCTGCACTGATCTTTGCTTTCATTTGCCTGACCCTGGGATTTCTGACCGGATGCGGAAGCAATGGTAACGGCAGTTCGAGCGCGGCACCTTCTTCCACGCCCTACTCGGAGACAGTGGCGATTGCAGCGAGCAGTGGTTCGTCGCAAAGCGCGGCAAGCGGCAAAACATTTAAAGCCCCTCTCACGGCGACGGTAACTGTGAGCGGAGCGAATATGAGCGGGGAAAAAGTTACGTTCACCGCTCCCGCCTCTGGCGCCAGCGGCACTTTCGCAAATGGAACGAACACAGAGACTGACTTAACCAGCGAACTCGGCGTCGCCACGTCTTCTACGTTCACCGCGAATACGGTCGGCGGGACTTATACGATAGCGGCAACCGTCTCAGGAGCAAAATCCCCTGTGACCTTCAGTCTAACCAACATACCCGTGACCCCTTATTCGTTCTTCATGAGCGGCGAAGATGGCAGCGGTGGTTATTATGCTCTTGCAGGGTCGGTGCTGATTGATGGCAATGGCAACGTCCTCGGGGGTGAGCAGGACTATAACGACGGCGGCACTTACTTCTCTCCCGAGCCAAAAGGTGACCAGATTACCGGAGGAGCGCTGACATTTCCCTCCGGCGCCCCTCCTGGACAGGCGACGCTCACTTTGAATACAAACAACAATAGTTTGGGCTTAAACGCCAACGGCGCCGAAGCATTCGGAGTTCAGTTTGTAAATCCAAGCCATGCGCTGATCATGCAATTCGACGGATTCGCGACCTCCAGCGGCAGTATGGATCTGCAGACTTTGCCAACCACACTCAGTGGGTCGTACGCGTTCGCCGTCTCTGGATTCGATTCGTCCTTTACACCAGTTTCCTACGGAGGGGTGTTCGCGATCAGTGGCGGTACCATCTCGAATGGCACGATCGACATCAACGATGGGGAGAATTTGGGAGTGACAACGGGGACAGCTTTCACCGCGACGATCGCATCTCCGGATTCCTATGGCCGAGGCACAATCAAGGGGCTCAAGATCGCTGGCACCTCAGTTACCCTGAATTACTACATTGTCGGACCGGAGGCAATTCGCTTGATTGACGTCGATAAGGCCGATTCCGCGGCAGGATCCGCCTTCGGCCAGGGAACCGGAACTTTCAGCAACGCTTCTCTTGGACCTTCGGTGTTCGCTATCGCCGGGAATGTACTTTCTCAGTACGACGCGCTCGGCCAGTTCACTACCAGCAATGCTTCGTCCACGCCAGCCGACTTCCTGGGAGTCGGGGACGACAGTGAACCGGAAAATGGTGTTCTTTCGCCGGTGACTGCCAAAATTTCGGGTACCTATTCCATTGGCAGCAACGGATATGGCAACCTTGCATTCAAGACGAATGCCAACTTTCAGGGGCTTGGCGACATCACTACCTTGGGAGTTTACATGACCGATCCGGCGCTGAATCTGAACGATCCCAACAATACAACCGGCGGAGGTGGTGCGCTGGTGGTAGATCTAGATGCTGGTGCGAATACCGGCATCGCGCTTCCGGGAGGCTCGGGAGTTATCATTCCGCAAACTGACTCGACCGCTACCGATTTTGCAAACAGCTATGCTGCAGGATGGCAGAACTTCAACGCCGGAAGCGAGTTCGACATGGCCGCGGAGGGAACCATGGAGAACGGAACCTTGAGTCTGACCGGCCTTGTAAGTGATCCCTTTTCCTCTCTGGGTACGCCTGACGCGACAAGCTCCTCAGATACGTTTGTGGGTACCCCGATTGCGGATCCAATCAATCTGGGCCGCTACACGATGCTTACGGGAAAAGACACGCTTGTGGCGGATATCGACACCACGCCCGGGCTCAAGTTCGACATGGTCATCTATCAGGCCAGCGGCGAACAACTCTTCTGGATGGACCACGACAACACCTTCACGATGGTCTCCCTCGGACCGCTCGAGCAGCAGGAATCCTTGACAGGCTTGCCTGCTGCAAGAAAAGGGGCAAAGAATCAATCCAAGCTAAAGCCGTAGACGCAAACTTTCGGTAGTGAAGAGGCGTCGCAAGAAGTTCTCACGTCAGCCTCAATCCGTTAAATCATTCGGTTAGAGATGTAGTTTTCTACGACGGAAATCAATTCTGGATTCGAAGCGCAAGGAATTGCGAGTTCCACCAAAGTTCCGGGCGCAGTATTCACCATACGCAGCACCCCTCCCAGTTCGCGGACACGCTGTTTCATGCCTCCGATACCAACGCCCAAACTCTCGGGGGATAAGTCAGCTACCTTTTTACCGATTCCTTTGCCATTGTCGCGTACCGATACCGTGATCATTTCTTCTTTGTACAGCAACGTGATCCAGACACTTTCAGCCTCGGCGTGACGGAAAACGTTCGTAAGTGCTTCCTGGATGATCCGGAACACCGCTGTCTCAACATCGGAAGGTAGTCTCGGAAAATTCCGCGGTTGTACGTCAAGCGAAGCTTGAATCCCGCTGCGCTTGGTCAGCCCTTCTACGTACCAGGAAAGGCTGGAGAGCAGACCAACTTCATCGAGAAGCGGCGGATGCAGGAGGTGTGACATTGTTCGAACCTGCTGAATGGCTCGATCAACAATGCTGCTGGCCTCCATCCAGGCTGCCTTGTCAGGAGCGGTCTTGGAAGCATTTAGATCCAGCACCAATTTTGCCGCCGCAAGTTCTTGTCCCAAACCATCGTGCAAGTCCCGCGCCAGGCGCCGCCGTTCCTGGTCTTGAAGGCTCATCAATCGGATCGAGAGGCGATGAAGTTCCTCTGTCCGGCTTTGCACCATTTTTTCCAGATCGGCGGCATTATCGCGGATCGATTGTTCGACAAGCTTACTGTCATGGATATCGGAACATGTCCCATACCATTTCATGACCGAGCCGGACTCGTCCCGGATGGGAACTGCGCGGGAACGAAACCAACGGTAGACACCATCTTTTGAGCGCAATCGGTATTCGGATTCGTGGTTAGCGCCCGAAGCTACCGATTTTTTCCACTCCGCCGCAACTCGAGAAATGTCATCGGCATGCACCCAATCCAACCAGTGAATAGAAATACCGGATGAGTCAGATATTCCCGTGTACTCGCGGAACCGGTCGCTCACGTATTCGTAACACCCGTTTCCGATGCTGCTGAAAATAATGTCCGGGGCAGTTCCGAAAATTGCATCCAGCTCCTGGTTCTTGTGCATCAGCTCGGTGTTTACCTGCAATAGTAATTCCGCTTTTCGACCCAATTCCTCCGTGCGCTGAAGCACACGTTCCTCGAGTTCCCGGTTTAGCGATTCCAGTTGTCGCGTCTTGCGGTGCAGGTCGGCGAACACCCTCACTTTGGCGCGAAGAAGTTCCGGAACCACAGGCACGGAAATATAATCCACGGCCCCGTGCTCATATCCCTTAAGTTGATCGACATCGGTCAGATGTACCGCGGAGACAAAAATGATTGCTGTTCGTTGAAAGCGCGGATGCTGGCGAATCATGGCCGCTAATTCAAAGCCGTCCAGTTCCGGCATGCTTACATCCATCAGAACGATTGCTACATCTGTCTTCAGCAGGATCTCGAGAGCCTCCTTCGCGGAGTTGGCCTTGATCAAGGTTTCTCCAAGATCCGCGAGCATCACCTCATAGCTGAGCAGCTTCCCCGGCTGATCATCTACCATGAGAATGTTAACTCTCTCGTCCTTCGTCATTGTCGTCCTCCCAACGTGAGAGTGATGGATCAAAATTACCGGTGAAGCCACATGCGCAGTGAAGAGAGAAGCTGTTCCGTATTGACCGGTTTCGCCAAATACTCGGAGGCCCCAGCCTCAAGACATTTTTCGCGGTCACCCTTCATTGCTTTCGCCGTCAAGGCGATGATGGGTAATCGGCGGAAAGCAGCGTTCTGTCGAATCACCTGCATGGTTTGGTAGCCATCCATTTCTGGCATCATGATGTCCATCAAAACAATCGCAATATCCGGAGTTGATTCGAGCTTGGCGATGGCTTCTCGCCCCGTTCCGGCCGTCAACACCGTCATACCGCGCCGCTCAATGACGCTGCTCAATGCAAAGATGTTGCGAACGTCATCGTCAACCACCAGCACTTTTTTCCCGACCAGCGCATCGTCGGAGCGATGCAGCCGGTCCAGCAGCCTCTGTTTCTCCACTGGCAGTTCAGCAACTACTCTATGAAGAAACAGAGCGGTCTCATCCAGAAGCCGCTCCGGAGATTCCACACCCTTCACGACTACGCTGCGCGCTAGAGAGTGTAGCCGCGCGTCCTCGTCGGGAGAAAGTTCCTTGCCGGTAAACACCACAACCGGCAAGTCGCTCAAGTTGGGAATTTCCGCGAACTGCTCCAGCACTTCGAAGCCTGAAATATCCGGAAGGCGCAAGTCCAACACAACGCAATCGAAAGACTGTTCAGTAACTGCCCTTAGGGCGTCGGCGCCGGTCGAAACTACTGTAACTTCAATATCCTTGTAAGACAGCAGTTCCGTGATGCTGAGTTGTTCCCCGGGATTATCCTCCACCACTAACAGCCGCTTCCTGGGTGATGTAGCGTATTCCTTAATCCGTGACAACGCCGAATCCAATCCCTCCGTAGTAGTCGGCTTCGTCACGAAAGCGAATGCTCCCCGAGCAAGTCCATGATGGCGATCTTCATCCAGGGTTAGCATCTGCACCGGAATGTGCCGGGTCGCCGGATCCTGTTTTAGATGGTTAAGCACCGTCCATCCCAGCATGTCCGGTAAAAAGACATCGAGAGATACTGCCGAAGGTTGATACTCATGGGCCAGCGCGAGTGCCTCTGCCCCGCGATTGGCTATTAAGACTTTGAATCCCTTGTCGCGAGCCAGGTCGCACAAGACCCGAGCGTAATGCGGATCATCCTCGACTATCAGCAATGTGGTGTCTTCCGCCTGAAGGTTGTGGCGGTCGTCGTCGATCTTCTCAACTGAGTGCTCGGTGACTCCTCCAGCGACCAACGCAGGTGCTGACATTGTGGAGGACACACGCGCCTCCACCGACGAAACGCTCTGCGCCGAGGGGCCCACGTATGTTTGGGGCAGATAGAGCGTGAACGTGCTGCCACGCCCAGGCGCGCTACGCAACTGAATCTCTCCACCGAGCAGACTGGCTAGTTCACGGCTGATGGCCAATCCCAAACCAGTTCCGCCGTACTTGCGACTAGTACCTGCGTCTGCCTGCTGGAAGGCCTCGAAGATGATTCTCTGCTTTTCGAATGGGATTCCAATGCCGGTGTCGGAAACTTCAAACGCGATCACAGAAGCGGCTTTCGCCAGGATCGGATGATCTTCGCTCCAGCCGCTCCTCGCCAGAGAAACGGACATCCGGACTCCTCCAATTTCTGTGAATTTAAATGCATTGGAGAGCAGATTCTTTAAAACTTGCTGCAAGCGCTTCGAGTCGGTGACCACGCTGCGGGCAAGGTGCGGATCGGAATGTACCTCGAAACTCAACCGGCGGTTCTCAGCCTCATGGCGGAAAGGACGTCCCACGGCATCCAGCAGGCTGGCAAAGAATACTTCCTCGGCTTCTACCGATACCGTTCCCGATTCGATTTTCGAGAGATCCAGAATATCGGTGATCAAGTTCAGCAAGTCTGTTCCCGCTCCATGAATGGTGCGGGCAAACTCAACTTGCTTTGGAGTAAGATTCGCGTCCGGATTGTCGCTGAGTTGCTGGCCAAGAACCAGAATGCTGTTGAGCGGTGTGCGCAACTCGTGAGACATGTTGGCCAGGAACTCGGATTTGTATTTCGAGGTCAAAGCCAGTTCTTTTGCCTTGTCCTCTAATGCTCGGCGGGCTTGTTCGATTTCCTGATTCTTGCGTTCGACTTCGACGTTCTGTTCGGCAAGCTGCTGCGCTTTCTGCGCAAGTTGCTCGTTCGTTTGTTGCAACTCCTTTTGTTGAACCTGAAGTTCGGTAGCCAACTGCTGCGACTGTTGCAGGAGGCCTTCGGTCTGCATTGTGGCTTCGATACTATTCAGCACGATTCCAATGCTGGCAGTGAGTTGCTCCAGAAAAGCTAAGTGAGACGCCGTGAAGTGGCCCAAGGACCCTAATTCAATCACCGCCTTCACCCGATCTTCAAACAGCACCGGGAGCACAATGACATTTCGCGGAACAGCTTCGAACAGACCGGAGCGGATCGAGATCGTATTCGGCGGCAGATCGGAGATCAGAATCCTGCGCTTCTCTGCTGCGCACTGCCCCACTAACCCTTCGCCAATTTTCAGCCGCCGCAAGTGCCCGTCTTCGCCGTCGCCAGCGAAAGCCGATAACATCACCATTTCCGCGGATTCCTCGCCCCTCATCTGATAAATCACACCCTGGTGGGCACTCACCAACGGTGCAAGTTCTGACAGAAGCATCCGTCCTACCGTGGTCAGGTCGCGTTGACCTTGCAACATTCCGGTAAACCGCGCGAGGTTGGTTTTGAGCCAGTCCTGCTCGGTATTACGATCCGTGGTCAGCCGGAGATTATCGATCATGGTGTTGATGTTGTCTTTCAACTCTGCCACTTCACCACTGGCTTCCACCTGAATCGAACGGGTCAAATCGCCTTTTGTAACGGCAGTAGCAACTTCAGCAATGGCACGCACCTGATTGGTTAAATTGTCGGCGAGAAGATTCACGTTTCCGGTAAGATCTTTCCATGTTCCCGCTGCGCCCGGAACATTCGCCTGCCCTCCCAACCGGCCTTCCACGCCCACTTCGCGAGCTACCGTTGTAACCTGGTCCGCAAAAGTGGCGAGCGTGTCGGTCATGTTATTGATGGTCTCGGCAAGAGCCGCCACCTCGCCCTTGGCATTCACCGTGAGCTTTTGAGTGAGTTCACCGTTGGCTACAGCCGTAACCACCTTCACGATGCCGCGCACCTGCTCAGTTAGGTTTGCGGCCATCACGTTCACGTTATCAGTCAAATCCTTCCACGTACCTGCGACTCCCGGTACCTGCGCCTGGCCGCCGAGCTTTCCTTCGGTGCCGACTTCGCGCGCAACACGAGTTACTTCAGCCGCAAAAGCATTGAGCTGGTCAACCATCGTGTTGATCGTGTTCTTTAGCTCAAGGATTTCGCCCTTTACGTCAACCGTGATCTTGCGGGACAAGTCGCCGCGGGCCACGGCTGTGGTCACTTCGGCAATGTTTCGGACCTGGGCGGTCAGGTTGCCGGCCATAGCGTTGACCGAATCGGTAAGATCTTTCCAAGTGCCAGCCACGCCAGAAACGTTAGCCTGCCCGCCAAGCCGGCCCTCGCTGCCCACTTCCCTCGCGACTCGCGTTACTTCAGCCGCAAAGGATCGCAACTGCTCCACCATGGTGTTGAGAGTTTCTTTCAACTGCAAAATCTCGCCGCGAACGTCTACCGTGATTTTTTTGGAAAGATCGCCGTTAGCAATAGCAGTCGCAACCTCGGCGATATTTCGCACCTGGCCGGTAAGGTTACTGGCCATGAAGTTCACGTTATCCGTGAGATCTTTCCAGGTACCGCCCACCCCCGGCACTTGCGCCTGACCGCCGAGTTTTCCTTCCGTTCCTACCTCGCGAGCCACGCGCGTTACTTCGCCGGCAAAGGCGTTCAATTGATCCACCATCGTGTTGATGGTGTTCTTTAATTCAAGAATCTCGCCTTTTACGTCGACAGTGATCTTGCGCGACAAGTCGCCTCTGGCCACGGCTGTGGTGACTTCCGCGATGTTCCGAACCTGGCCGGTGAGGTTTCCGGCCATAGAGTTTACCGAGTCCGTTAGATCCTTCCACGTTCCAGCAACTCCCGGCACATTTGCTTGGCCGCCCAAACGCCCTTCGGTGCCTACTTCACGAGCTACGCGGGTGACCTCACCGGCAAAAGCGTTAAGCTGGTCCACTGTTGTGTTAATCGTTTCTTTAAGCAGCAGAATTTCTCCGCTGACGTTCACCGTGATCTTCTTGGAAAGGTCGCCGCTCGCGATGGCAGTTGAAACCTCGGCGATATTTCGCACCTGGCCGGTAAGATTGCTGGCCATGGAATTTACCGAGTCGGTAAGATCTTTCCAGGTTCCGGCCACGCCGGGCACCTGCGCCTGGCCGCCAAGTTTTCCGTCAGTTCCAACTTCTCGAGCTACGCGCGTCACTTCTGAAGCAAACGAACGCAACTGGTCCACCATCGTATTGATGGTGTCTTTCAATTCTAGAATTTCACCTTTTACGTCTACCGTGATCTTGCGAGACAAGTCGCCGCGGGCCACTGCGGTCGCGACCTCGGCGATGTTTCGTACCTGACCAGTAAGGTTGCTGGCCATGAAATTCACGTTGTCGGTAAGATCCTTCCAGGTACCAGCCACGCCCGGCACTTGCGCTTGGCCGCCAAGCTTCCCTTCTGTTCCTACTTCGCGGGCCACACGCGTCACTTCTCCGGCAAAAGCGTTTAACTGATCGACCATCGTATTGATGGTGTTTTTTAGTTCGAGAATCTCGCCCTTTACGTCGACCGTGATCTTGCGAGATAAGTCGCCTCTCGCAACTGCAGTTGTTACTTCGGCTATGTTACGCACTTGGCCAGTCAAGTTTCCGGCCATTGAATTCACTGAATCCGTGAGATCTTTCCAGGTTCCTGCGACTCCAGGTACGTTCGCTTGGCCACCCAGACGTCCTTCGGTCCCGACTTCGCGAGCCACGCGGGTAACTTCTCCAGCAAAACGGTTAAGCTGATCCACCATGGTGTTCAGCGTTTCTTTGAGCTGAAGAATCTCGCCCCGAACGTCTACCGTGATTTTGCGCGACAAATCGCCGGTCGCGATCGCAGTGGCCACTTCAGCGATGTTCCGAACCTGGCCGGTAAGGTTGCTGGCCATGAAGTTGACGTTGTCGGTAAGATCCTTCCACGTCCCGCCGACGCCAGGCACCTGCGCCTGGCCGCCCAACTTGCCTTCCGTTCCTACTTCACGCGCCACGCGCGTCACTTCGCCGGCGAAAGCGTTTAACTGATCCACCATGGTATTGATGGTGTCTTTCAATTCGAGAATCTCACCTTTTACGTCTACCGTGATTTTGCGGGACAAGTCGCCGCGCGCCACGGCGGTGGTCACCTCGGCAATGTTTCGAACCTGCGCGGTCAGATTTCCGGCCATCGCATTCACAGAGTCGGTAAGATCTTTCCACGTGCCCGCCACGCCAACTACCACCGCCTGACCACCCAGCTTTCCGTCAGTACCCACTTCGCGAGCCACACGGGTTACTTCCGATGCGAAAGAGCGGAGCTGATCCACCATGGTGTTGATGGCTTCTTTCAACTGGAGAATTTCGCCCCGAACATCGACCGTGATTTTGCGGGATAGATCGCCGCTCGCCACCGCCGTTGCAACCTCAGCGATGTTTCTAACCTGGCCGGTAAGATTACTGGCCATCGAATTCACAGAGTCGGTGAGGTCCTTCCACGTCCCAGCCACACCCGGCACTTGCGCCTGACCGCCTAGTTTTCCGTCTGTCCCTACTTCGCGCGCAACGCGCGTCACTTCCGCCGTAAAAACGCCGAGCTGCTGGATCATGGTGTTTACAATGCTTGCCGACCGAAGGAACTCGCCCTCCAGTGGTCGGCCGTCGACGTCCATTCTCACGGTTTGGGTAAGATTGCCCTGGGCCACCGCTGCGATAGCGCGCGTCATTTCCGCCGTAGGACGGAGTAAATCCTCGACGAGAGTGTTAACCGATACCTCCATATCGCCCCACGCTCCCAGCGATTCCTGGAAACGCGTGCGCTCTCGGGTTCTTCCTTCCTTTCCAATCACATTCCCAACCCTCTTCAATTCGTGTGCCATTTGCTGGTTGGCCGCGACGATGGAATTGAAGGTGTCGGCGATTTTGCCTTCGAGGCCCGTCCAAGATCCAGGAAGGCGTACTGAGAAATCGCCATTCCTCATGGTTTGGAGAGCAGACAAAATGACGCTGAGATCGTCCGGAGCATGTTCCGAAGAAGAGTTCCCGTTAGCGCGATTGTCATCGCGCTCTTTACTCGTGCCGTTTTCTACGGCAGCACCTGAGGTTTGGTTATTTCTCTTCATTACTCCCCCAAAATGTAAAACTCACCCTGCAACTCGTCTCTTGGACGCGCAGTGATGCACATCATGTTCTACACAAATTAAAGGGCTGGCGACCCGTGTGGGCCGAGGTAAACATCAGCTTTAACCTAGAGATTGTAATCAAAAGAACACCAGGGATTCCGTAGGGTATTTACTGTACTCCGCAGTGCCGTTTGGGTGGGCAATTGACTAGTTCTCGGGCTTCCCCCTCACCAGTTGGGCTGCAGGAAGAATTCTGAGGTTGAAATGGTCGGCCACAGGAATGAGCCAGGCTTGATTTCTACGAATCGGGCCCAAAGAAGTTTTTTATCTGGAGATTGGCTGGTCTTTAGCGGAGCACTTTAGGAAACAAGTCTCTCTTAATTGACACATCCGCGCCGGCACAATGAGCGAAGGGAGGGCGTTCCGCTCATCGTGCCGGTCGCCGCCATCTTATGCAGAGACGCTGAGACCAGCGCTGGTGCTTGCCGTCGATGGCGTGCTTGAGGAAGTGCTGGTGGCGCCCAACAGATTCAGCACGATTTGTTCATTGTTGTTAGCGTTTAGATTGAGCGTCACTTCCTGTGCATTCGGGCTCTGTTGAGTGCCCACACTAATAGAGAGTTGTTCCTCTCCGCTGCTCGATTCACTGCCCAGATTGATCGTAATCTGCTCCGGATTCGAACTGCTTCCGCTGCCCAGGTTCAGTACGATCTCCGGCCCGGTCGCGCCTGTGCTCGTGCCTGACGTAGAAGCAGAAGTTGAACCTGCGCTCGAGTCGCTGGCGCTGCTGAGGTTAATGACGATCTCCGGTCCAGGAGAGCTGGCCGCCGAAGTCGATGTTGGCGTAGAGGTTATCACCGGTGCCGGAGTGGCGGGGCTGTTTGGGGGCACGCTGGGCAACGTAGTGAGGCCGGAACGCTGAAAGGTGCTCTGTAGCGTGGCAAACGCCTGCTGTGCTCCCGCCAAGTCTCCCGATTGCAGAGCTGTTCCTATGGCGTTGAAGTCCTGCTCCCGGTTTGCATACGCAAACGCATTTCCGCCGGAGAACGGGCCGTTTTGCCCCAGAGTAGTAATGTTGTTGAATTCGGTTTGGGCTGTGGCCACGTCGCCGCTGGTCAGGGCCTGCCCGAGTTGTTGCAGATCGCTGCGCCGGGTTTGAAAATACTGGTCAATCTGCTGATTCAACGAACTGCTGGAAACCGCTGCTGTCGACATAAGTCTCTCCTCAGAATTGATTCTCTCTGCAATGCGACTTGGCAAGATTGCTTGCCATCCAAGGGCCAGATCGGCGCAGCGGGATGGAACTTTAAGATTTAATGGCACTAACCTGCGGCGGGTTCGCAAGACCGCAAACCTACAAGTCTTGCGAGTAGAACATCGAAACGGTCTAGCAATTAAGAAGTGACAGTCGGAGCGCTAGGTGTCCCTCTTCATCATCTCTACTGGCCCACATTCGGACGAATCTCATCCAAAGCGAGATTCAACTCCAATACATTCACTCGGGGCTCACCTAGAAAGCCAAACTGCCGCGATTCGGTATGCAACCCCACTGTCTGGCGAACTGCATCCTCGCTCATGCCACGTTCCCGCGCGATGCGAGGCACCTGAAACTCCGCGGCCTCTGGGGAGATGTGTGGATCAAGACCTGATCCCGAAGTAGTGAGCAGATCCATGGGAATCGCGACACCGGGGTTCTCAGCGTGCAGACGATCGGCGTCGGCCTGTACTCGGGCAATGAGAGTTTGATTGGTTGGACCGAGATTCGAACCGCCAGAATTACTAGCGTCGTAACCGGCTCCTGCGCTCGATGGCCGCGAGTGAAAGTACTTCGCCGACGAGAATGTTTGCCCGATGAGCCGCGACCCCACCACCTGGCCATTCCGCGTCAACAATTGTCCATTCGCCTGTTTCGGGAATAAAAGCTGTGCCAGGCCTGTTATCGCCAGGGGAAACAGCAGACCACATAGCACCGTTGTCACCAGCGTCATGAGCACAGAAGTGATTAGATTCTTCTTCATAGTTCTCTCTAGGTCAAAGCTGCCTATGCCAAAATTTCCTACGCCAAACCCATCCGCACAATCAGCAGATCAATCAGCTTGATGCCAATAAATGGGACGATGACACCGCCCAGCCCGTATACCAGCAAATTTCTCCGCAACAGAAGGGCCGCACCCTGCGGTACGTACTTCACGCCGCGCAAGGCCAGAGGAATCAGAGCGACGATAATAAGCGCGTTGAAAATGACCGCCGACAAGATGGCAGATTGCGGGGTCGCCAAATGCATGATGTTGAGCGCCTGTAAAACCGGGAAGGTCCCGGCAAACATGGCCGGAATGATGGCAAAATATTTCGCCACATCGTTGGCGATCGAAAACGTCGTCAGCGCTCCTCGTGTCATGAGCAACTGTTTTCCGATTTCGACAATTTCAATTAATTTCGTCGGGTTCGAGTCAAGATCGACCATGTTGCCGGCTTCTTTGGCCGCCTGTGTGCCCGTGTTCATGGCAACGCCGACGTCCGCCTGCGCCAGAGCCGGCGCATCGTTAGTGCCATCGCCGGTCATGGCCACCAGCTTCCCTTCGCCCTGCTCCCGTCGAATAAGATCGAGCTTTTCTTTGGGCGTAGCCTGCGCAAGAAAATCGTCCACTCCGGCTTCGTTGGCAATGGCGGCAGCCGTCAAAGGATTGTCGCCCGTAATCATGACGGTTTTAATACCCATCGCGCGCAACTGATCGAAGCGCTGTCGCATTCCACCTTTCACAATATCCTTAAGGTGAATCACTCCAAGCGCGCGGCCATTCTCGGCGACAACCAGCGGCGTCCCACCCGAACGGGAGATAGTTTCTACGGCTTCGCGAACTTCCGGAGGAAGCACGCTACCCTGCTCTTCGAGATATTTAGCGATTGCGTCAGTGGCCCCTTTGCGCACTACACGGCCATCAAGGTTCACTCCAGACATGCGCGTGGTTGCGCTAAATGGAATAAACTCCACCCCCTGCGAGCTCACTTCGCGCCCACGTAGGCCATATTTCTCCTTGGCCAAAACCACGATGGAGCGGCCTTCAGGAGTTTCATCGGCCAGAGATGAAAGTTGTGCGGAATCCGCCAGCGTGGCCTCGCTCACGCCGGGAGCAGTTAGGAACTCCGTGGCTTGGCGATTGCCAAGAGTAATCGTTCCCGTCTTATCCAGCAGCAGTGTGTTCACATCACCCGCAGCTTCTACCGCTCGGCCCGACATTGCGAGGACATTATGCTGCACCAGTCGGTCCATGCCGGCGATGCCGATCGCCGAAAGCAATCCGCCGATCGTAGTGGGAATCAGGCACACGAGCAGAGAGACCAGCACGAAAACGGTTTGCGGCACGCCAGCGTAAATCGCGAAGGGCTGTAAAGTGACAACGGCCAACAGAAATACGATTGTCAACCCCGCCAGCAGGATGTTTAGCGCAATCTCATTCGGCGTTTTCTGGCGCTCTGCCCCTTCCACCAGGGCGATCATGCGATCCAGAAAAGTTTCGCCGGGATTGGAAGTGATCTTTACTTTCACCCAATCGGAAAGAACCCGGGTTCCGCCGGTAACCGCCGAGCGATCACCGCCAGCCTCGCGAATCACCGGAGCCGATTCGCCCGTGATCGCCGACTCGTCCACCGATGCGACTCCTTCCACAATCTCGCCATCGCCGGGGACAAACTCGCCCGCCTCGACCAGCACCAAGTCTCCGGATCGCAACTTCGATCCCGGAATCTGTTCTATTTTTTCATTAGGCAGCAGGCGGTTTGCCATCGTTTCCGCCTTGGCTTTGCGCAATGCGTCCGCCTGCGCCTTGCCGCGCCCTTCCGCCATGGCTTCCGCGAAATTAGCGAACAAGACCGTAAACCAAAGCCACAGCGTGATCTGCAAATTGAATGCGAATCCGGCCCGGCCGTTTACCCTCTCTAGAACCAGCAGCACGGTAGTCACTACGCTGCCCACTTCCACTACGAACATCACCGGGTTGCGCATCATGGTCACGGGATGCAACTTGATAATGGAATCCCAGGACGCACGCCGCACGATCTTCAAGTCCCACAAACTGCGTTTTGATTTTTGGCTTGCCATATTTACTTGAGACTGCACACAACTTAGCTAAAACGTCTTTCCTGCGAGCATCAACAAGTGTTCTAGTACCGGACCTAAGCTCAGCGCCGGGAAAAATGTCAGCGCGCCTACAATCACCACCACACCGATCAGCAGAACGGTAAACAAAGGACCGGTCACCGGGAACGTGCCCAGCGTAGCCGGAGCTTGTTTTTTCCTCGCCAGGTTCCCCGCAATGGCCAGCACCGGCAAGACCATCATGAAACGCCCAAGCAGCATGGCCATACCGAGCGAGGTGTTATACCAGACCGTATTTCCGCTTAATCCGTTAAAAGCCGAACCGTTGTTGGCCACGGAGGAAGTAAAGGCATAAAGGATTTCGGTAAATCCGTGCGGTCCGGCATTTGCAATGGCAGAGGTGCCGAAGGTGTATAGAACCGAGATCGCCGTAAATACAAGAATCACCAACGGGAAGATCAAAATCACCAGCATCGCCATCTTCACGTCATAAGCTTCAATCTTTTTTCCCAAATATTCCGGCGTGCGTCCGACCATCAATCCGGCGATGAATACCGACAGAATGACAAAAACCAGCATGCCGTACATGCCCGCGCCCACGCCGCCGAAGATGACCTCACCCAGCATGAGATTGATCAGCGGAACCATTCCACCGAGCGGGGTGAAGGAATCGTGCATCGAGTTCACCGCGCCGCAACTCGTGTCGGTAGTGACGGTTGCGAATAGCGCTGAATTCGCAATGCCGAAGCGCACTTCCTTTCCTTCAAAGTTGCCCGCGGGTTGGATGCTTGAAGCCGACTGTCCTGCGCCGTGCTGCGCCGCAGCTGTTACCAATGGATTCCCACGCGCTTCCGCCCAGTAAGCCGTAGTTACTCCAGCCAGGAAGAGCAACGCCATGGCCGACCAGATCGCCCACCCATGGCGGCGGGAGCCTGTCGCCGTCCCTAAGGTATAGGTCAGGGCAGATGGGATCGCCAAAATGCAGAAGATCTCGAGAAAGTTCGTAAATGGCGTGGGATTCTCAAAGGGATGTGCACTGTTCGCGTTGAAGAATCCTCCACCGTTGGTGCCCAGCTCTTTGATAATCTCCTGCGAAGCGGTCGGCCCCTGCGCAATCACCTGCTGACTCACCGTCTGCATTACCGGCTTACCGTCAGGGCCGTTCACCGGCTTGCCATCGGCGCCCAGTTGCGGAGTCTCATAAGGATCGAGCAACTGCACCGTATCGTAGGGTTTCAGGTTCTGCACCACGCCTTGCGAGACCAGCAGCAGCGCGCCGATCAGGCATAGCGGCGCCAGAACCCACAACGTGCCTCGAACCAAATCGACCCAGAAATTGCCAATCGTCTTTTGCTCCCGGCGCGAGATGCCACGAATGAATGCGATGGCAAGCGCCAGGCCGGCTGCCGCGGAAACCCAGTTGTGATAGGCGAGACCCACCATCTGGGTCGTATAGCTCATGGTGGATTCGGGCACGTAATTCTGCCAGTTCGTATTCGTCGTGAACGAAGCGGCGGTATTAAACGCCAGCGCAGGAGCCACACCAGGAAGTTTCTGAGGGTTCCACGGAAGCCAGGCTTGCGCGCGCTGCAACACATAGAGCAGGATCATGGAAACCCCGCTGAAGAGAATCAGCGCCAGCGCATACTCCTTCCATTCCATCTCATGGCTTTCGTCCACTCCGGTAAGCTTGTAGAGAATTTTCTCCACCGGCCGCATCACCGGATCCAGCCACGTGCGCTTGCGGGCAAAGACACGCGCCATGAACAAACCCAAGGGTTTGGTGACTAGAAAAACCACCAGCAACACAAAAAAAATCTGGAGCCATCCGTTGGCAGTCATCAGAATTTCTCCGGCCGCAACATCGCATACACGAGATAAACCAGCAATCCCGCGCAAATAATCAGCATGATGATCGGTCCAGCGCTCATAGGGATATCAACGTACTCGCTCACAAAAATACACATAGGCGAGTGCAACTATAAAGAACAGAATCGTCACAGCAAGGAAGACCGCGTCCTGCATGTTAAATCCCTCCCGCCTGCATCCGATCAAAGCTCGAATCGCTCTTCATCATCGCATCCGAAGACTGTCACTTTGCAAAATTTCGCTAAAACTTGACCATGAGGTCGATGTCGATAAACTGCTCGTCGCGGCGCAGATCGGGGAACCAAACGCTGCTGCCTTGCGATCCGCAGGCCGTTTGCGCGGCAGTGAGGGTTTCCTGCATGGATGAGTTTCCGTCATTGCAAGCAAAGTATTCAGGAAATCCATTGTTGGTGTATGGCACACCCCCTGGGCCCGGCGGCGTTACCCCACCGCGGCCCGACCAGTAGGGCACGCTGGCATGGCGGTAATCATATTCCCAGCGAAACGTGATGTACTGGCTGGGCATGTAGTCAAACGTGACCGAAGAATCCCACGCCTTGAACGGGTCGGAAGGATTGCCGGTAAAGTAGGGCGCATTGATTGCGGCCGACTCTGCCGTTTCTCCGTTGATAGGAGGATCGAGCACCAGATAGCGTCCAGGGTTGTTGATCTGGCCTCCGCCGAGGGTAAATGCGTACCGGTCTTTCTTGACCCAGAAGCGGTTGTAGAGCATGTAGCCGACAAAGCTCTGCTTGGGATCGATTCCCGGCGCAAAATGCTCATCAGAGGAAGTTGCTCCTACCGATTTCGGATCCTTTTTATCGCCGAGACAACTCACGCCTTGCAGATACGTGCCCGTGGAAGTAGTGGTGCTGGGCCCAAACTCGCAGCCCAAATCACCGGTAAAAGAGAGCGCCATCTTGTCAAGGAACCTTTCCGGATGGTCGTAATACTTGATCTCGAGGCTGTTGTCAGTATGAATGCGGCCCCTGTTTGGTATGTACAGATCATCATGGCCGAGCCCGTAATTATTGGAAATGACATTCATCCAAGGATATGGAGTCCACTTGATCTGCCCGCCCAGTCCTTTCCTTGAGTTGGCAGAACCGTAGGATTGCCAGCCATTAATGAGCCACGGCTCAATCTTCAAATGTGGGTTGGGGAAGATCTGTACCCGCAATCCCTCGAAAAACCAGGGAGTGTTCGAGGAAACGAACGAAGGTTGGTAAGCCCAGTTATCGAAGTTGTAGTAACTGAACAGGCCGATGTAGGAGAGGAAAATTCCCGCGTCAACGTTGATTCCGTCTAACGCGTTGATGTGGTAGCCGCCATATGCCTCCGCCAGATAGCGGTAGGCAGTATCGAGATCCCACTGGCCCTTAGCCGGACTAGGATCGTTGCGCGGAGTGGTTTCCGAGTACATGCCGAACTGTGTCATGAATCGGGCGCGAACATTGTCGTAATGAAAATCTCCGCCGACACCGAGCTGCTCCAACTGAATTTCGTTGGAACGAAATATTTCACTCGACCCACTTATTGAGTTGTCTTTCGGTTTGTTGAAATCGTAGGTATAAGTAACGTCAGCCCGGATTTCAGGGGTGAAGAACTTCGAATCGAAAGCCGCCTCTTTGGTGCGCGGATTGCCGTTCAACCAGGTCCAGTCCCAATCAGAAAAAGGATCGATCTTCTTTTTCTTGGCGGGTTGAATGTTAAGCGTGCCAACTTCCGCCGTTTGGATTGGCTGCTGTGTCGACTGCTGGGCCGGCTGCTCAGCAGGAGTGACTGATGGTACTTTTGCCGCTTCAGCCGGTGCCGCGACCGGGGCGCTGCTTGGCGCGCCTGCTTTGGCCGGCGTAGACGGAGCCCCGGTGACAACCGTGCCCGCAGCCGCGCTGTTCTTATTCTGCTCAACCTCCGCCCGTAAACGCTCCACTTCCTCCCGCAGCGCTTTCAATTCCTCACGGATCTGCTGATCCTGCTGGTCACGCTCAGTCAGAGCGTTTTTCGCAGCGTCATCGGCGCTGGCGTTGACTGAAGACCCGCCTCCGTTTTGTGTAGACTGGCCCCACGTCGCGCCAGCCGTAACAATGAAAAACGTCAACAACCTTAAGGCGTGACCTGCGCTTCTTACCCTCATAAACTGTCTTCTCCAAAACACCCGAGTAAAATAGGCTCCCCAGCCGGCATTCAACTAGTTGACATCCCTCAGTCCAAACCCTGAGCCTCCGCCCGCAAACACACTAGTACACCACTTGGAGCATCAAGCTAGGCTAAGCGTTTCGTAAAAGATTTATAAAGGAATATGAAATTACACAATTAGCAGGGCGAAGATGAACTTCGGCTCCGGGGGTTTGAATGTCAACCTGACTGGATGGGGCTGAAGATTCCGCTCGAAGCTTGTGTTCGTCGTTATCCCTGTTTTAGCATTCTTGTCGTTGCCGTAATTGCAGGCCGGCGGCAGGAGGCCGTTTACACAATGTCGGAAAGCAATGTGATCGCTAATCAGAAGACGATTGTCCAGAATCAGAAGACCATCATTGCCAATCAGGCTGCACTCCGGGCGAATCAGACTACGATCAAAAAGAACCAGGAGACTTTATTGAAGAATCAGGCGAGCATTCTCAAAAACCAGCGTGCCCTCAACACGATCATCAAAAATCAAAAAGAGATTCTCGCCCGACTGAATAAGTAATTGGCGCTCGAGAGTTGGCTTACTATTTTTGCGAGGGAGCCATTGTCGAAGACTGTGCGGAGCTGGTCTTGGAAAACGCAATGGGCTGTGCCGAAGTAATACCTTTTCCTTCTTTCACCGTAATGAACTGATTGGGCTTTATGTTCGGGATTGTATCCTTCTGGCCGCTGGGCCAGACAATCTCGAGGCTCGCAGTCTTGCCCGCTTCCGGTTTGCCCAAGCCGAAGGTTAGCGGCAGTTCGCTTTGCGACAGATAGCTTGAACCTGTCTTCACCATGGCAAACAGGCGCGTTCCGGTGTTTGTCTTTACGGTAACCTTTGCACCGATGCCATCGCGGTTCGATCGTGTCCCCACGGTTTTCACGCGCAGCATGTCGTTGTGGTTGCCGTTGTCGTTGCGCAGCAACCGCGCTGGCCCGTTGTTGGAGGTAATCAATAGATCCAAATCACCGTCGTTATCGAAATCCCCATAGGCTGCGCCACGGCCTACAATCGGCCGTTGCAGAGCGGCCCCGAGTTTCGTGGTTACTTCGTCGAACCTGTTCTTGCCCAGGTTGTGGAAAAGATGCGGCGGTTGCGCATACTTAACTTGTGGCTGCATTACACTGATGTCGTCGGAGACGTGGCCGTTGACGGCGAGAATGTCGGACAGTCCATCAAGATCGTAGTCAAAGAAGAAAGTGCCGAACGTGAGCGACTTCGTCGAGATCCTGCCAATGCCCGTAGCCGGTGCTTCGTCCGTAAATAAGCCCGAGCCGTCGTTGTGGTAGAGCGCCATCCCTTCATTAGTGAAGTTACCGATCACCAGACTCTGCCAGCCGGAGTTGTCGTAGTCGGCCGCGTCCGTGCCCATCCCGGCGCGCACGGTACCCGCTTCGCTGTAAGCCACGCCAGCGGCGACTGCGACCTCCGTGAAGGTTCCGTTGTGGTTGTTGCGGTAGAGCTTGTTTGGTTCGGTGTCGTTGGAAACGAAGAGGTCGAGCCAGCCATCGTTGTCGTAATCCAACAGCGCGACCCCGAGCGATTTGCTCGTTGGATCATAGAGGCCAGCCTTCCGCGTGACGTTCTCAAATGTTCCATCGCCCCTGTTATGAAATAGCGTGGAGCTTTGCCCTTTATACCTCTGCGGAGTGCAGTACGACTTGTTCTTGTTGTCGAGTGAACAATATTGATCGGTCTCGATGGACCAGTCGATGTAATGCGCGACGAAAAGATCGAGCTTGCCGTCGTTGTCATAATCAAACCATACCGCGCTCGCGGAGAATCCCGGATCACCTACTCCGGCTTTCGCGGTAACGTCGGCAAACTTGCCATTGCCCAAATTGTGAAAAAGATGATTGGACCCGACGGTAGTGATGTAAATATCGACGTAGCCGTCGTTATCGTAGTCGCCGACGGCACAAGCCATCCCGTACATTTCAACCGCGAGGCCAGCCTGCCGCGTCACATCGGTAAACGTGCCGTCCTTATTGTTGTGATACAGCGCGGGGAAAGATTTACCCGACTTATGTCCCGGCCAGTCCATCGAATTGACCAGCAGAATGTCCTGCCATCCGTCATTATCGTAATCGAGAAAGCACACGCCGCTGCCCATCGTTTCCGGAAGATATTTTTTTCCGAAAGCGCCGCTGTTGTGCTTGAAGTGAATGCCCGCTTGGGTGGTAACATCTGTAAACTCGATTGGACCGGAAGAGCGAGAAGGCTTTGCGATCGAGTCGGGCGCAGAAGGCTGGGGTTGAAACGCTACTGATGTGGGCGTCTGCGCCGCGGTCTTAGGAACAGCTTTCGGTTCGTTCGATGCTTTTAGATTGCAGCCCGCCCACATGAACAGAGCAACCAGCGGCAGAAAACAAGTGAGACCGCGTGGCAGCATCAGAGATCGAGAATCCACTTTACGAACCGTCACTGCTTCACCGTTAGTTTCGTTGGCTTCGGGTGGCGCGACTCCAACCAGATCTCAATCAGCATGGCCGTCGGGCCTACCACGAAGAGCGCATAAAAAGGTGCGTAAACAATCTGGTCTAAGCGCAGTACCATTTCCACTACAGCCACCAGAAACACGACCAGGCATTGGCCTCTCTTGGACCGAACTGTGGTCTTGGGATCGGTAATCATGAAGAAAATGAACAGTTGATACATAGGGCCGGTAATCGGTGCAATCTCCGATTGCCACGGGCTTCCGGTCATCCAGCTTCGAATAAATGCAAATGCGACAAAGGACGCGACATAAATGCCAGTGATGTGAAAGCGCCGCAGCCGCCAGATAATCACCGAGCCCAGCGCCCAGATAACGAGCATGGGCAAGAGGTAGTTACCCCACTGAATGCTCAGTGTAGCCACGGTTTCCGCAGCCAGAAACAGCATCACGGAAATACCAAAGTTGGACGGATTCCAGATATGTCGCCCCTTCACGCGTAACACATATTTGGAAGTGATCGAGATCGCACTACACAGTGCGTACGGCCAGAAGGCCGGCGAACGAACCAGAATGCCAACGCTGATACCTGAGATATAAGCGCTAGCGGGGTGCACCCATTTGTGAAAGAAAATTCGCCCAAGCACCAATTCGAGCCCAATACTTGTAACGATCGCCAGCAACGTCCTCTGGTAGCTTTCCAGAATGCCGAACGACAAGTGGCCGGCAAGCAGAATACACGTAATGAATGCGGGAGCGATGTAGCGATTGTCGAGGCTAAACAAGGGCGTCTTCCGAGCTGCCGCCTGAGGGGGCAGAACGGGCGCGCTCGCCTGCTCGCTCATGCCGGCTCCTTTACCTTGTGCAACTGATTCGCGGCAGGTTGGTCGATGATCTGAACTTTGCCCGATGGCCAGCGAACGACGGCCTTCTCAATGTCCGGATTCCCGCCCAGGCCGAAATGCAACCGCCGGTCGTTCTGCGCTGCAAAACCGCTGCCGCCGGAAACCTCTTGTACCTGCTGCTGGCCGTTCCAAAACAGCGTCACCTGGGCGCCGATCGCGCTGCGATTACTGCCGTTGTGATTTGAGCCGTTTCCTTCCAGTTCGAACTCGATCCATTGGTTTTCCCGTACGACCGTATTCTTGTAAAGCAACAATGGCCCGTCCTGATTGGCAACCACCACGTCGAGTACACCGCGGTTCCACAAATCGACCAGCGCCACGGAACGTCCGTCGTAGGTATCTGTCGCGCCCACGGCTTGGGCAACATCGATAAATTTTCCGGCGCCGTCATTCAGCCACACTCGCTTACTCTGATAGCCTGACAAGCTGCGCCCTTCAAATGCCGGCCAGTTCTTGGCGTCGCCAATGATGGTGCTGTTTCCGCCAGCTACTTTGGAGAAGTCGTACCAGTAACTCCGATTGTGGTCGAGAGAAATGTAGCCATTCGTAAGATATAGGTCGAGCGTTCCATCGTTATTCAAATCGCCAAACTGCGCGCCAAAACTCCATCCGCCCAGTTCGACGCCGAAATCGCGCGCCAGATTTTGATATTTAATGGCATCGCCCGCAGTACCCTCCTTCGGCACCCACAAGTTATTCCCTTGAATGAGAATGCCGTCCTCCGAGATATTGGAAACGTAAACAGCATATCTGCCCTGATTGAGGATGTCGCCAAAGGCAGCATTCATGCCGCTCTTGGGGGCGAAACCGACACCCGTTTGTTCGCCGACCTCGTGAAACCGCTTGCCGTCGTTAAAATAAATCTCCGACACGCCGTAATCATTCGCGACAAACAGATCAGGATGCCCGGTTCCACGCAGATCTGCCGCGGCAGCAGCCAACGCCCAGCGCCGGCTGTTGATGCCAAGCTGAGCGCTAACTTCTTCAAATTTCCCGTTGCCGAGATTGTGAAACAAATATTTTCGCCCACCGTTCTTGGCATATTCAAAGCTGTCGGGCATGATGCGCGTTGTCGTGAGGTGCCAGAGATCAATGTCTTCCGAATAGTAGCCGCCAACGAAAAGGTCCAGGAGTCCGTCGCCGTCGTAATCGAGCCAGATGGCGGTGTTCGCATTGATCCAGGGCGGCAATCCCGCCTGCTCGGTTACGCGTGTGAATCCGTGGCCGCGGTCGTTGTGAAACAACTCCGGACGACCCCATTTGATCAAAAACAAATCTTCGTACCCATCATTGTCGTAGTCGCCCCAAACCGCGCCGGTTGAAACTCCAGTTCCAGATTGGTTCACATCGGCAATACCCATTTCTTCGGCCACATCTTTGAATGTGCCGTCATGCATGTTGCGATAGAGAGCATTCTTACTCCCGATCGCGCTGTTCGTGACGTAAATATCGGGCCAGCCATCGCGATCGAAATCGACGATCGATACCGATGCTCCCATCGACGCGACCTCGGGCATAATGGGATCTAATTTGGGATCAAGCTTCGGAGATTGATGGACAAAATTGATGCCCGCGGCATGAGAAACTTCTTGAAGATAGAACCCGTGACGTGCCAATGCGGTCTTTGCGTCGGCCTTCGACCTGTCGGCATCGCGTCTAGCCGAAATCCGCTTAATAACAAAAGGAGTCGCCAAAAGCCCTATAAAGAAGAGAACGAGAAAGAACTTTGCTACCCGGTTCCCTGTCATTTGCCGTTCTCATCCCGCAATGCGTTCTTGAAAACATCGGGAGTGACATAACGCGTGTGATAGTTTTTCCAGTCGTCGGAGTGCTGTTGATAAACCCACTCATCTTCAAGCCGACCTGGCCGCGCCGTGTATTCATTCTTGGCGTAATAAGGCAACGGCAAAACGGTCTTGGAAAAAGTTGAGTTGTAGTCGCCGTCCTTGATCCAGCCGTCGCCGACGATCACAAAGTCGCGCACCCACCCGGCAGGCGGAGGCGGTTGCTCCGGAAAACGCAGAGAGAGTTCATCTCCCGAATTCACAATCACGTAACGGTCGTCGATGTGGCCGACCAGTTCGCGCACGTCGCCGTAGCGTGTGTAATAGCCGATCAGATCGCGCCAGCGCTGCTTGGTTCCTTCAATCTGGTTGTAATCCGGGACCTCGGGCGCTCGCGCAGCCCCCGGCATGTGCATGACAGAATATCCGCGATAATGCAGATCGGCCACGCTGGGATTTAGAGTCACAGTCTTCAGTTGCGTCTCTGGCGCACCCTGCGCCCAATGAATGGCGTCCCAGTAGATTTCCAGATTAGTTCGGATGCGCACGCGGCGCGGAGTGCCAGGCCGAAAAACGTTGGTCAGATTGAAAAGAATCGTTTTCTTCCGGCCCGCAGGAAAACCCAGATTGTCCTGCGCCGTAATCCAGCCACCGTGGCCGTCCGGGACTTCCAGGCTCAATCCGTGAGCGCGCCAGCGGCTGCCTTGCGTGATGGCGACGTTCACCGATGACTCGGTGTCATGGATCGAGCCCTGTGCGATCAGATAAAGGGGGCCGATTTTCGGAGCATCGCCGCCGAGGTCAACTTCAAGATAATGATCCCGCGTGATGCCCTGATACTGGCCGCGTCCAAAACTGGCCAGGGCTTTTCCGTCGAGCGTACGGACGATGTCGGTAACGTCCTGGCCTGTGTCGTCGATGGCCCGCGCAATTTCGTGCGGCGTAGCAACGGTCGTAAGGCCTAGCTTCAGCGGAGGAATTACGAAACGCTCATCGACAAAAACCTCCGTGCCCACCGGATGGTCGACGGCCATGAGCGCCAGATAATCGTAGTAATAAACCTCCCACAACTCCGCTGTGATCCGCAGGTCGTAGTAGCCGTCGTGCGGTACGAGTTGGTCCCGGCCAATCTTGTACCATTCTCCGGTCGCCGCGATTTGCGCGGAGCCAAGAGTATTGATGCGCAGGCCGATGGCCGAGCCCCAGGGAACCGCGTCCTTCACAAACTCCATCTGTTTTCCGTTATAAGCAAATAAAAATGGACACGACGCCTTCAGGCGCTGCTCGGTTACGATCTCCGTGTCCGCTTTCACGCCAAATTCGGCGCGCACGGTTCCATTCGGCCAGACCACTTGCACAATGTCCGCCTCAGTTTGTTCTCCCAATCCGAAATGAAGTTGCGGACCAGTGATCGGTTGCTTCTGCACCAGCAACCCGGAACGAATTTCAATTTCGCCGCCGACCCCGAATGGATTGATGCGCTGGTCGCCGACAGCTTGCACGGCGTGTGGCCGAACTATCTGCCAGTGATAGTTTCTTGATCCCTGATTCATCGCCTGCACGGGCACTCCGTCGGCGGAAAGGCCCACGAGATCGAGTTTGCCGTCTCCATTCAAGTCCGCGGCGTCAAACACCAAAACTGGTCCTGCCGGATGGTCCAGCAGCACGAAGTTGCCCTTATCGTCGCCAAGCCAGATGAGCGCGCCGGCCGCACCAGACGTTTGTTTTGTCGGAGCCAGAAACAGATCAAGCGCTCCGTTGTTGTCGAGATCAGCAACGTGGAGTCGCACATCGCCCGCTAGATTGTTGGCGGCGTCTGGGACTCTGGCGATCTCGGCCATGTCCCAGCTTTCTCCCTCGTTCTTATCAGAAATCCGAACGATTGCCCCGTCAGCCTGCACCGCCAAGAGATCGAGAACTCCGTCGTTGTTCGCATCGGCGACCGCAATCGCTTTGATAATCGGCAACCCCGCAGGGAGCGGACGCTCGCGGAACTGGCCTTGCCGCTCATTCATAAAAACGTGCAACCGGCCGGCGCCGTCGATGATGGCAGCGTCGGGATTTCCGTCACCGTCAAGATCAACCCAGGCAAATCCGCGCATACCCGCTATTCCCGCAAAAGGATGAATCGCCAGAAACGTGTCGTCACCGTTGTTTCGCAGCACTGTGGGCAATCCTTCGCTTGCACCCAGCACGATATCGAGATCGCCATCCGCTTCAATGTCCACCGCCCACGCTCCGGTATAAGGAGCATTGATCACAGATTTCGGCAATTTGGTTTGCGTGGTTACATCAGTAAATGCGCTTGGACTGTCCTGGCGGAATAAGCGCACGCCACCCGCTCCCGCGAGCGCGAGGTCGGTTTTGAAATCGTAGTTGAAATCGATTTGCAAAATTCCCTCAGGCGAGGGCGGAACATTGGACGGTCCACCGGGAAAGAGAAGCGCTGCACCGGTCGACAAATGCACTTCGTGGCCATCAGCTTCCGCGATAACTGGAGCGCCTGCACTTCCCAGTTGGATGGCTCCAATCCAATTCCAGCGACGATTGCTTGCCTCCGCGACTGGCTGTACCGCGAATCTGATTGCCATGTCTGCCGGCGCGGGCCTGAAGGCAGGCGATTCCATTCGCACAAAGTGAGTGAAGGGCTGAGCTTCTTCTCCAGCCGGTGCCTTGATGATCGAGAGACTTTGCCGGTACTCTGGAACGCGCATCAGCACGTTGCGCAGAAATGTAGTTCGCGTAGCGGCCACGCGCAAATCAGTTCCGGCAGCTGCAGCCTGCACTGTTACGAGTTGCTGTTGGACTTCTGAAGGCCAAGACGACGACCGGGCGCTAATCTGAGCGACAGCCGATTTCAGCGTGTCTTCATCACCGCGCTTCGCGGCCACTCGGCTCAATTCGAGCAACACCGCAAGATTATCCGGCTGCGCCGCTAGAATCCTCTGAATCACCTGCTGAAATTCAGTTTCGCTGTTAGCGTCGCCTTGTCGTTCAATCTCTTCGGCGAGTGCGTACGCTGCTCGAAGGTTTTTCGGATTGAGGTCAACAGCTTTCCGCAGATCGGCGATCGCTTCCGGGGAATGGCCACGATCGCTTTCAAGAATTCCCAATAGATCGTAGATGTGATCGTTCTGTGGCGCGAGATGGCGCGCTCGTTCGAATCTCTGCGCGGCCAAGTCGTAATTTCGCTGACGCAGAGCGAGCACTCCCCAGTTGGCCCATCCCGCAGGCTCAGCGGGGACAAGCTGAGTTACTTCCGCGAGCTTGCTCTCGGCGTGCACATCATCGCCCACCTGCAGCGCAGCCAATCCGACGTAAAACGCTGATACAACCTCGGCGTAAGCTTTCGATCCTTTCTCAGGCAGTTTGGGGCCGGAATGGCATCCTGAGGATGCTGCTACCAGGCTTCCGAGAAGCAGCAACAAAGTCACACGTCGAAACGCACCTGATCTCAGGACATCGTTCTCCGGAATCACGATGCTATTTGCGACTGTTCGCATTGCCTGCGGTCTGTATGGCATTTGCTGGCTCAGCCTCTTTCCGTACTTGTCTCTTGCGGCGCTGCTTCGCGCGCGTAATACCGCGAAACCATAAGAATGCGACAAGAAGAAACGGCAAAAGATACAACAAAAGATCCCAACGGCCGAACCCGGGCGGGGTCACTTGTACTTCGGCCGTGGCCTCGCCGCCGCCTTGCGAACTCTCAATCACAAGACGCACACGCCACAACTCCTGCCGGTCGAAGTCGGCCTGAGCGTTGTATTCCACCTGCCCGCGCGATTTCACGTGCGCGGCTTCATAGAACTTCTCAGGAAGCCGTCCAGTTACGGGTTGCACGCCGATCTTGATCTTCAGATCGTCCGGAATAGTACCGCCCGGCCCTGGGTCCACGAACACATAAAAAGCTCCGGTGCCGACGTCAGGATGAGTCCAGAGAGCAACTATACAAGGCCCAACTTTCTTGTTCTCAATAATAGGAAACGGCGGGCCGCTATGTGCACCGACTGGCGTGGGCCACACCAGCAAGAGCACAATCAAAAGACCAACCGAAACTCCCACACTTTTAGAGCGATTCAGCATCGTCAATCAACAAACGGCGGCTATCCGCTCATCAGCATGACACGCATTTCCATCGGCTGAAACATCAGCCACAGCGACGCACACCAGAGAATGAGGCAAACCGCTGCCCATGGGAGAAACGCCCGCAGTGGTCTTTCCGGGGAGTCGTCTGCCGCCAGCCCATGAATCACCACCAGCGAGCCGGCAAATCCAAGCACCAGAAATCCGATCTCGATGACTTGCACGACGTTTGCCGGCAATCCCGTCAGGGTCCAACGGGGCTCTCCGAGCAATGGCCGGCCCAAACTCGCGATCGCGTTTTGAGTAACGGGAATGAGGGTGTAGAGCCCGGTTAAGAAATGAAAGCAATAGTGCGCCAACCACATTCCGAAGCCCAGCGGAACGAGTCCATAGGTGTATCGCACTGCCAACGGCAAAAGAGCGCGTGGACTGCGGGTCCATACACGCGTCAACCATGCAGCTAGCCCCAGCAAGAGAACCGGCTCCACCATCAAGAAAAATGTGAAGATCAATCCCAGCACAGGGGCCTCGTGGCTTACATGCAGCATTCTTCCCAGCCACGTCTCCACCGCATATACCGGACTCGCCATGCCGAACGCATTCAGCAGCGCGCCAAACGTGAACACGATTACCAACGCGGCCAGATCCTTCCGCCGCGAGAAATACCCAATCCCTGACCGTATTGGATCAACCATCAATTCGCTCGCCGGCAGACGGCTCAGGATGCCGATATTGTCATGCGGACAGGCATGAACGCAGTCCAGGCAGAACGTGCAATCCATGTTTCCAACTTTGCTGCGTTGAAACAGAGCCAACTCGCAGCCGCGGATTGTCACCAGATCCGAAACCGGCTCCCGCCTCCCACGGATACAGTCCTTGGTATGGCAGCGCGTGCAAACGTCCTGTTCACGCACTTTCACCTCGAACGGCGAAAGCGTGGACGCTACAAAGTTGAACTGTCCGATAGGACAAACATATTTGCAAAATGAAGCGTGTTTGAAAAACCCGTCAACCACCAACACGCAAAGAAAGTAAGCCACAATCAGCCAGGCCGTCCACCATGGCGAAGACCACAGATCGAACAACTCATAAGTAAAAAGGATCAGGACGAACAGTCCAACCGAAAGCCATTTATTGCGCAGTGCTCGCGGCCAATTAAATCGAGGCTTAAAGAAACGTCGCGCCGCCTGACGCACCAGCATGAAGGGGCAGGCAAGGCAGAAAAAATTTCCTGCACACAACAGGACCAGCACCAGCACCCCGCGGAAGTGAAGCCAACTCAGGGTTGTGGCCAGATTCTTTGGTGCGAGAGAGGGTCCAAGCAGACCGTGCAGAATCATTACCAGGCTGATGACAAAGAGCGGTGCCTGAAGGAGCGGGCGGGCATAACGCCAGCGGAACAAATGGCCTAAGCCCGGCACTCGCATCAAATCAAACGGAGGCGAATCAGGAGTCTCCGGGACCGGAATGGAGGATGGAGTCAACAACTTGTCTACTTGGGTTGGACGCCCCTCACGTCAATCTGACGTTCTAGTTTCATCCCGCCAGGCAGCGTGATATGGAGGAGGATAACCCAATCACCCGCCATCTGGAACTCCAACGGAGATTTGTAACGACCGGCTTCTACCTCTCTCGCGTCAGCAAATCCTGGGCTCATACCCGCGTGCGACATATCTGTCTCAATCGCAATCTGCGCCCCAGTAATTGGCTCACCGCCCGCATCAGACAACTTAAGAGAAAGCGTAGCCGAACCGACCCGGATTGGTTCAGGAGAGATCTCATGCTCGATCGCGACAGAAGCTGAGGGCGAAACCGGCCGGGAACAACTGGCCTGGAACAATGCTGCAATGCAGATGAATGCCACCAGCCCTCTGGCGTGCCCCGAAGAAATCCAAAATTTTATGATCAGGCAGCTTTCGCCGAAACGTGGCGGCCCCACTCGCACGTGCAAGCCGGGTTCCCGCGCTCGTCCTCGGGTGGAAACATGTGGTAATACATGCCGATGACCATCGGGATGAATACGATCGAGTTGTAAAAAAGATGCAATTCGACCCGTGGGAAGACCAACTGCAGTACGCTGCACGGTACCGGCTTCCCCCAGAAATTGCGATGAAAAGTAGCCTGCCAGATGAGCAGAAAATGTTCGATGTGATGCCAGAACTGAATCCAGAACGCGATCATCCACCACGTGTGAGAAACCCCGGTAAAACCCTTCCGGAAGACCCAAATCCCGATGAGCATGACCAAAGCGTAGCCGTAGTGCAGTGTCTCTGTCTGGATCAGCCAGGGATACCACAAACCGAGCAGGCCCAAAGCTTTCGGGCGAGGCCACCCCATAACATAAATCTGGTAAGCCTGGACAAGGTGCTCCGCCCAATGCCCAAGCACGATCAACATGAAAATCTGCAGCCCACGCTCATGCCAGCGGGTATTGAGCTTCTCGTAAAAACCCGCATTCTCTGGCACACTGTGGAGGTTAGGAACCGCAGGATTCGAGACTGCCATTACCATTCTCCGCGAACCACCAAACCCACTTCCGAGTACGACCACGATCACACCTCAACTAAGAGGGGTCAATAATAGAATTATATTAGCTAGCCACTGACTGGCACCTCGCTGCTACCGACCACTCGCTCTCATAGGTCGCGATTCCTGGGCCGACATAAGACAACGATCGATCTCGGAGCTACTCTGCATTTAGTCTGCTGCATAGGCACTCCTCGGTCCGAGAAATCATCTGGGCTCGGCAAAGCTGTATCCACAATTCTCTTCCACTCCTGCGCTGTTCCCTCCTGCACATGGAACTCCAACTCTTCCCAGTACGCATTGATCATCACGTAGATGTCATCATCGCTTTGAGAAGCGCCGTGCAGGCAGAATGCCACGCTATGGGAATCGCGAGATAAATCGACCGCAGGGCCAACGCCATACCACGAAACGTCCTCGCGCCAGAACCTACTCCGGCTTAGCGAGGGATGACTTTTCCGAAACGCAATCATATTCTTGAAGAACCGGAAAATATCCTGATTCGCCCGGAGCCGGTCCCAATCCAGCCATCCAATTTCATTGTCCTGGTTGTAGGGATTGTTGTTGCCAAATTGCGTGTTGAGGAACTCGTCCCCGGCCCGAAACATGGGTGTACCGTTAGACAACAAGAGCAGACAGCAGAAATTCTTTACCTGCTTCCGGCGCAGCGCTTGGACCGCCGGAGGTACGCCTTCATCCCCCTCCTGCCCACAATTCCAACTGTAGTTCGCATCTGTGCCGTCCTGATTATTATTTCCGTTTTGCCAATTGTGCTTGCCGTTATAAGAGACGAGATCGTAGAGCGTGAAGCCGTCATGGGAGGTTACATAATTCACACTCTGGAAAGCGTGATAAGCGTCGGACCGGTCGTCCGGAAACAGGTCATCGCTGCCATAGATACGTCGCATCAGGTCAGGAACCATTCCTGGATCGCCTTTAACAAAACGACGGAGGTCATCGCGAAACCGGCCGTTCCACTGCAGCCAGGTGAGGCCTGGGAATCCGCGCCCCAGTTGATAAGCCGCTGTGTCCCAGGGCTCCGCGATCAAACGCACGCGTCCTAATTCCGGGTCCGCGGCAATTTCACTGAAGATGGGCGCTTCGCCCCAGTTGAGCGACCCATCCGCATTGCGGCTGAATACTGAGGCCAGATCGAAGCGAAAACCATCAACGTGCATACTTCGCTTCCAATAGCGCAAGCTGTCCATCACCATCTTGCGCACGTGCGGCTGGCCGAAATTCAATGTATTCCCGGTACCCGAATAGTTCAGGTAAGGGTTTGCCTGATCGGAGGAAAGCATGTAATAGCCGGCGCTGTCGAGACCCTTAAAGCTGTAGATCGGCCCTTTGTAATCGCCCTCGCAAGTGTGGTTGTATACAACATCCAGCACTACTCCGATATCAGCCTGATGAAAAGCCTTCACCATATTCTTAAACTCAATATGCTGCAGATCGGCGCGACGACTGCTTGCATACTGCGCGTGCGGTGCGAAGAAGTTTAAAGGCATGTATCCCCAGTAGTCGCCTTCTTGAGGATCGCGCTGAAAAACCGGCATCAGTTCGACAGCCGTTATCCCAAGCTCCTTTAAATACGGGATCTTTTCCACGACACCGGCGTAGGTGCCGGCACGCGATGGGTCGATGCCTGAGTTTGGGTTCTTGGTGAAACCTTTCACGTGAAGTTCGTAGATGACTGCATCTGACTCATGATGTGTAGGTCGATCTTCCGCCCAGTCAAATGTCGACCGGTGATCAGCCAGCACTCCCAGAGGCGCGTGCCCCGCATTAGACCCTTCTCGCATGGCCAGGTTGCGATCAAAGGCGGGCGGGAAGAAAATG
This sequence comes from Candidatus Sulfotelmatobacter sp., assembly GCA_049512655.1. Classification (GTDB taxonomy): domain Bacteria; phylum Acidobacteriota; class Terriglobia; order Terriglobales; family Acidobacteriaceae; genus Sulfotelmatobacter. Next base: position 124,315 of record JBEKWW010000015.1, read on the forward strand.
CATTTCGCGTACGGATCGAGCAGGACCTTCTGTGGATCGAAACTGTGCAGTTGAGGAATCGACTCTCCTGCTACGGAATACGCGTAATAACGAGCGTCACCCAGCTTTGTAACCGGGATCCGGCAGTGCCAAATCCGCCCCGACTTGTTGTGCAGAAAATCAAAGGGAAACGTCAGGGCGGGATTTACCAGATCGGTCGGAGAATAGAGCAATAGAGTGACACTCTCGGCATGTTCGGAATGAACCGCGAAATTGAATGCCTGCTCTTCTTCGATCCAAGTGACCCCAATCGGCAAAGGGTTCCCCTCAGCCTGCTCCCAAGTCGGTCGTTTCGTGAGTGGGACCGCCACGGTGTTGGCAGCCTTGGCTGGGTCATCCATCTTGGCGGGCGCATCAACACTTGAACTGTTCACTGTCCCACATCCTCTCTTTATTCGCTTCAACCAATCGCTTAGCTCTCAATGGGGCAGCGCTGCAACTCCGCCAAACTGCGGCAACGAACCGAGCAACACGCTCGCGCCGTTCCAAAATATTTGCACTCCTATACACACCAGCAGGAACGCGGTGAGTTTTAAAATTACGTTCGTTCCCGTGGGACCCAGCTTGCTCGCGAGCCGGTCGGCGTAGCCGTAGCAGAGATAAATAGTTACCGCCACGAAAGCGGAACCGATCGCCGCCGCGAGAATTACCAGGAGGTTTGCACCCAGGTGCTGTGGCGCATTTGCACCCAAAGTGATCGCCACCGAGATGGAGCCGGGACCAACTGTCAAAGGAAGCGTCAACGGGTAGAACGCCTGGCTCAGGGCATCAGCGCAAGCCACGGTTTGCCGGGCGGAACCTCGGTCAGACTCATTTTTCTGATTCAGCATCACCCAGCCCGTTGCGATCACGATCAAACCACCACCGACCTGCACAACCGGGAGGGAAATCCCAAAGAAGGAGAGCACGTGCGCCCCCAGGGTAAAGGACGCGACAAGCAGTATGAAACTATCTACCGCAATGCGGCGAGCCACCACTCGTCGTGTCTCGGCCGCATAGTCTCGCGTGAGCAGGAGGAAGACCGGAGCGCCTCCGATCGGATCCACGATCGGAAAGAGAGCGCTCACCACGAGCAGAATACTTTTGGCAATTTGAATCAGCAGGCAGACCTCCAGTCTGTTTCTAGATTTGAGCCTTCCAGATTTGAACTCGCTCGGTCCGCTTACACCCTGACGTGTGTCGCAGAACTAACCGAACGCTTGGAACTCTCCGTCAAATCCTGTAGCCATTGAAAAGCCTGAGAGGATAGCATGTCTTCTCGGACGCGCCAACGCCAGTTCCCATCGGCACGACCCGGCACATTCATACGAGCTTCGCCTCCCAAGTTGAGCAGATCCTGCAACGGAGCAATCGCCAGCGCCGCTGATGACGACCATGCCAGCCGCATCAACTCCGGAGCCGCATCCGCGCTGGATCCAGGCGCGCGCTTGAGGTAGCCCCAGAAGTTCTGCCGCTGGTAGTCGGGCAATTCCTCATACCATTGCCGAGTCGTGGCATTGTCATGCGTGCCAGTATAGACAACTGTATTGTGGACAAAGTTGTGCGGCAGATACGGATTGTCCGCATGACCATCGAAGGCGAATTGCAGCACGCGCGTCCCCGGCAGACTAAACTGGTCCCGCAGGGCGCGCACGTCGTCCGTAATTATGCCCAAATCTTCCGCGATGAACGGTAGACGGCCCAGTTCGGTTTGCACCGCTTCAAAAAAGCTGGCTCCCGGACCAGCTACCCACTGCCCGGATTGAGCCGTTGGCGCTCCGGCCGGAATGTGCCACGCAGCCGCGAAGCCGCGGAAGTGATCCAGGCGAATCACATCGACGTGAGCCAATAGAGCGCGTAGCCGATCGATGCACCACCGATAACCAGTCGAACGCAGTGCGTCCCAGTTGTAAACGGGATTGCCCCATAATTGACCTTGCGCGCTGAAATAATCAGGAGGAACACCGGCGACGAAGCGTGGCCGGCGCTGCTCATCGAGCAGGAATAGCTCAGGGTTCGCCCAAACATCGCTGGAATCCGGGGAGACGAAGAAGGGCAGATCGCCGATCAAACTCACGCCCTTCGTATGGGCATGCTCCTTGAGTTGATCGGACTGGCGGAACACCAGGAATTGCGCGAAGCGAACGTGATCAATTTGATTTGCTAACTCTCGCCGCGCCTCAGCGAGAGCACTCGGGTCGCGCTGCACCAGCTCTGTCGGCCACTCCATATAATAAGCTTGGCGATACTTTTCTTTCAGTGCCCGGAACAGAGCGTAGTCTTCCAGCCAATGCGCTTGGGCGGCGCAGAACCCGTCGTAGGCAAGCCGCAGGTCCTTGTCTATGCCCCTGGACTCCCCGGCTTTAAAGTTATCCCACGCTGTTTCGAGCAAACGCTGTTTGAACGGAATGACGGATATGTAATCCACCGCGTCTGCTGGAAACCGAGAATCGCTATCGCTATCGTTGTCATTCGCCTGTAACAGCCCGTCTGAAATAAGAGAACCGGGACTGATCAGCAACTCGTTGCCGGCAAACGACGACATTGATTGATAGGGCGAGTTCCCGTAACCGGTCGGACCAAGCGGAAGCGACTGCCACCATGCCAAGCCGGCATGGTGGAGACGATCAATCCATGAAAACGCGGAGGGTCCCAGATCGCCGACGCCATACCGAGACGGCAGTGAGGTGACGTGTAACAGCAAGCCGGATGCACGATATTCAGGCGGAAACGGCGGAACACTCGTGTGCCCGTCGTTATCGGTCATTATCGAACTCCAGAGCCGAGAGCATTATTCACCATCTCCTGAGCTTCACTAAGAATCGCATTCAGATGGCTCTGGCTTTTGAAACTCTCCGCGTAGATCTTATAAATATTTTCGGTACCGGAAGGTCGCGCCGCAAACCAACCGTTCTCCGCCACAACTTTCAATCCGCCGATTGGGGCATCGTTGCCCGGGGCTTTGGTCAGCTTGGCAGTGATCGGCTCGCCTGCCAAGTCTGATTCCTTTACCGCGTCCGGAGTGAGTTTCGCCAACTTTGCCTTCTGCTCGGGCGTGGCGGGTGCGTCAATGCGCGTGTAGTACGGGTTTCCGAACTCCGCCGTCAGTTCGCGGTAATGTTCTCCGGGATTCTTACCAGTACGCGCGGTAATCTCCGCCGCCAGCAAGTCCATGATTGGTCCGTCCTTATCCGTTGTCCATACCGTACCGTCAAGACGAAGAAAACTCGCTCCGGCGCTTTCTTCTCCGCCGAAACAGTAAGAACCATCGACTAACCCCGGCACAAACCACTTGAATCCTACCGGCACTTCGCGAAGCGTGCGTCCAAGCTTTTTGACGACCCGGTCAATCATGCTGCTGCTTACCAGCGTCTTTCCCACCGCAACCGTGTCACGCCACTGGGGACGGTGCGTCAGCAAGTACCGGATGGCAACGGCAAGATAATGATTCGGATTCATCAATCCCGCAACCGGAGTTACGATCCCGTGCCGGTCGGCGTCGGTATCGTTCCCGAAAGCCACCTGGTACTGATCTTTTAAGGCGACCAATCGGGCCATCGCATAGGGACTCGAGCAGTCCATGCGAATTTTGCCGTCGTGGTCCACCGTCATAAACGAAAATGTCGGGTCGACGATTTTATTGGTGATGACAATGTCCAGCCCGTAAATCGAGTTAATCGGCTCCCAATAAGGCAGCGAAGCTCCTCCTAATGGGTCAACGCCAAGTTTCAGGTGGGCGTCGCGAATCGCATCCATGTCCACGACATTTTTGAGATCACGAACATATGGCAGGATGAAATCTTCCTGGTGAGTGGTCGCGGACCGGATCGCCTTAGCATACGGAATACGCTTGACCCCTGCATTCCCTCCTCGCAACAATTCGTTCGCGCGATCCTCTACCCAGCGGGTCACGTCGGTATCAGCCGGACCGCCGTTGGGCGGGTTGTACTTGAAGCCTCCATCCTCCGGCGGATTGTGCGATGGCGTAATCACGATGCCGTCGGCCAGATGTTCCTTGCGGCCTCGGTTGTATACCAGAATCGCTCGCGAGATAACCGGCGTCGGAGTTATCCCGTCGTCCTGCTGAATGATTGTCTCCACGTCATTTGCCGCCAGCACTTCGAGGGCGGTTTGCTGTGCGGGCTCCGAGACTGCGTGGGTGTCTTTCCCCATGTAGAGCGGGCCGTCGGTTCCCTGCGCGCGCCGGTATTCGCAGATCGCCTGGGTAATTGCGAAAATGTGCGCTTCGTTAAATGTGCCGCGCAGGGGCGAGCCACGGTGTCCGCTGGTGCCGAAGCTGACTAGCTGGTTGGGATCGTCCAGATCGGGACGCCGCTCGGAATATTCCTTCAGCAGGCGCGCTACGTCCACCAGCAAGTCTTTCGGCGCCGGTTTGCCGGCCAGCGGCGAAATAAATTCACCTGTAAGAGGTTGTTTTTCTAGAGTACTGGGCATGGTTGCACCTTCCAAATCTCGCTTGCATATTCCGCAATCGAGCGATCGCTTGAAAACTTTCCGGAGCTGGCGACGTTCAAGATTGCTTTCCGCGCCCATGTGCCGGGTTCGGCATAGAGTGCGCCGAGCCGGTCTTGTGCGTTGCAATACGAGGTCAGGTCCGCCAGATTCATATAGTGATCGCCCTGGGTCAGAAGCGTATCGCGCAAGGGAGCGAATACTCCTGGTTCGTTGCGGCTAAAGTGATCAGAAAAAATCAGGTCCAGAGCGCCTCGCGTCTCAGGCTCATTATCATAATGCCAGTGCGGATCATACCAAGCGCGGCTGTTCTCGACTTGCTCCACGGTGAGCCCGAAGAGGAACATGTTCTCTTCTCCAGCTTCCTCCGCCATCTCGATAGTCGCACCGTCACGGGTTCCGACGGTTAAGGCTCCGTTCATCATAAATTTCATATTACTGGTTCCGCTAGCCTCATAGCCGGCGGTCGAAATCTGGTTGGAGACATCGCTGGCTGGAATGAGCCGCTCCGCCAACGAAACGTTGTACTCAGGGAGAAAGACGACGCAGAGCCGGCCGCGTGCCGCCGGGTCGGCGTCAATCGTGTCCGCCAGGTTGTTGATAAACTTTATGATGAGCTTGGCCAATTTATAAGCTGGCGCCGCTTTACCAGCAAAGAAAAATGTCCGAGGCACCATCTTCATGCCGGGATTTTCCCGCAGCCGGTTATAAAGGATCACAATCCGCAGCGCATTCATCAATTGCCTTTTATATTCGTGAATACGCTTGATGTGGCAATCGAAGATGGTATCCGGATCCACAACATGTCCGGACGTTGACTTGAGCCAATTGGCAAACTGCGCTTTGGCCTCTCGCTTTGACTTAAGGAAGCGGCCGCGAGCGTTGGAGTCCTCCGCGAATGGCTTGAGCTGTTTGAGCAGGCTAAGATCGGTGATCCAGCGGTCTCCGATGACTTGCGTGATTTCGCGAGCCAGCGCGGGATTGGCCTCGAGCAACCAGCGCCGGGGTGTCACTCCGTTTGTTTTGTTGCTAAAACGCTCAGGAAACATTTCCGCGAGATCCTTCACCGTCGTGGTTCGCAGTAGCTTGGAGTGAACAGCGGACACTCCGTTGGTGCTATGCGAGCCGACAATGGCAAGGTTGGCCATCCGGATTTTGCGCGGGCTGCCTTCTTCCACCAGGCTGATGCGCTGTACACGCCCCTCGTCGCCGGGGAAGCGAACCCGAACTTCATCAAGCAACCGACGGTTAATTTCATAAATGAGCTCCAGATGGCGAGGAAGCAGTGTCTCAAACCACGCCACCGGCCATTTCTCCAGAGCCTCAGGCAGCAAGGTGTGATTTGTGTACCCCAACGTCTTCTTCGTCAGGTCCCAGGCCTGGTCCCATCCCATGTGCACATCGTCGAGCAGGATTCGCATCAGCTCAGCGACAGACATGGAGGGATGCGTATCATTGAGCTGAATCGCGGCTTTCTCCGGAAATTTTTCCCAATCAGAGTTGTGGCGCTGGAAACGGCGTACCAGATCGGCCATGGAACACGCCACCAGGAAATACTCCTGCAGAAAGCGCAGCCCCTGCCCCTTCGCCGTCGAATCGTCGGGATACAACACGCGGGTAAGCGACTCCGCTTGCAGAGTTTCGCCGAATGCGCCCACGAAATCTCCGGTGCCGAACTTTTCAAAATCGAAATAATCGGGCGCAGCTGCGGCCCAGAGCCGCAGCGTATTGATCGTCTTTCCCCCATAGCCCACCACAGGACGATCAAACGGGATCCCGATCAGGCTTGACGGCCGGTCGGGGATGACTTGGAAATTACCTTCTTTCAACTTGAATGAGACGTTCAGCCTGACCTCCACATTCTCGTGAAGCCGAGTAATCTCCCACGGATCGCCGTAGCGGAGCCAGTTATCAGGATTCTCTTTTTGCCAGCCATCTACAATCGTCTGCTTGAACATGCCGTACTCATAGCGCAGACCATAGCCGGTACCTGGGAGTTGCATGGTCGCCATCGAGTCGAGATAGCACGCCGCGAGGCGGCCTAAGCCGCCATTGCCCAGCCCGGCATCTGGTTCCTGCTCAATCAATTCCAGCCAGTCGAGACCATGTTCTCGTGCGGCATCCGGCAAAAGCGGATCCAGCAACAGGTTGGTGATGTTGTTGGCCAGCGAACGTCCGATGAGAAACTCCATGGACAGGTAGTAGATCCGTTTGGCGTTCTCTCGCTCATAAGTGTTCTTGGTCTGCACCCAACGGTGAGCGAGAATGTCTCGCACGGAACTGGAGAACGCCTCAAAGCGTTCACGCGCACTCGCTGCTTTCGGATCGATCGCTCGGTCAAAAACCAGGTGCCGATCATAAAAAGCGTTTTCCGTCCCGATAAATGGCATCGCGCCATACCCGTACTGCTGCAGAACATCGGAAACACTAGGAGCGCTAACATCGGGTGCGCTGGCAGTCATGGGAACGACTTTTGCAGTGCTCGGGCGCGCCACATTCTTTGTGCTCATTTCATGGTCCTTGTCTTCCTTAGTTTTCTCAAACCGTTAGTGTTCGACCTTCAGGCTAATGGCCACTGGCCCTGGAAGTTGAATCAATTCACTTAACTACTTGGTGATTGTCGTTCCACAATCGGATTACTGGCTGGCTTTTGTTACGCAACCTGTTGAACAGGTCCGGACTTAGCGACCTCCCGGCAGGTCTTGGCGCAGCGGCGGCACGCCTCGGCGCATTCGCGCATAGTTTCCATGTTGGGATATTTCCCACACTCGTTAGCACACGCTTCACACATGTCCGCGCAAATGGCGCAAAGCGAATATTCAAACTGCGAGTTTCCCGACAGCAGGGTTACGCATACGCCGCATAGCGGACCGCACTCATGACAGAGCCGGATGCATTCCGCCATGCTAGTCGGATCGTGAGTAAGACTCTCTTCAACGCTCGCTGAACACCAGCGCACACACTGCAGACATTTTTCGATGCACTGTTCTACAGCGGGATTCGAAGCAGCGGAACTGGCCATAGAAGTCACCCTTGAGCTTAGGATGTAATGAAGTTCGAATGGTTGCTTCTAAATTTCAGTGTCTGGGCGCCGACAATCTAGCATGCGAGTTTCAAAGCAATGAACCCAATAAATGCCGGTTTTTCAAAATGTCAAGAATCCCTAAAACCCGGTTTTGGACACCCCACGAATCTTTTCCCTACGCGGGAAGCTCTTCGTACCCTAGGCCCAACATCGCGATCGGCCAATCCTGCGTAAATATCTCTTTGGACTTCCGGACATGCTGACGATTTTGAAATACCAACCTGTTTTTTTTGCACGATGGAATTCTTTGTGCACCAGGTCATGCGCGCTAGACGCACTGATCAAGCCGATCAGCCGGTTCTGGTCATGATCCCTCCTCAGCGTTTAACCGTTGCGAGTGGCCTCTAATGTACTGGCTTCCTCTTGGTGGGCTAGACGCAAAACTTTGGACAATACACTCGCCTCGACGGGAACGGATTTGACGCCGGGGAGGTTCTCTTCGGCGAGATCGCTGAGAGTATGTCCCGGGGGCATCTCAAGAAAAAGGTTACAGCCCAATTCCTTGAGTACTGTTGTCGCATCGTGCCAGCGGACGCCATGCGCAACGTTGGTTACCAGATCGCGAGCAACCATCTCCTTGGTGCGCAGGGCTCGCGCGTTCACATTTCCAATGTAAATCATTCGCGGCATTGTCAGATTCACGGAGGACATTCGCTTTTCCAGGAGATCCGCAACCGGCTGAAGCAAAGGGCAGTGCGACGGCACAGAAACATGCAAACGCACTGCCTTGCTGGCGCCCTGGCGCCGAGCCTCCTCCAATGCACGATCCATCCCCTCGTTCGAACCGGCAATCACAATCTGGCGCGGCGCATTGATGTTTCCAACGAAGACCGGGTTCTGGACCGAAGTGACAGCGCCCACGATTTTCGTGAGCTGGGACTCATTCAGCCCTACGATAGCGGAGAGACCGTAGCCGCCCGGATAGAGTTTCATCATTTGCTCCGCCCGCAGCCTTACCAACTCAACCGCATCCCGCAACGACAAGACACCAGCAGTAACAGCAGCGGCAAATGCTCCGACGGAGAGACCGGAAACTGCCGCGGGATTGAGGTGTTGCTCCATGAGAGCGCGCGCCGTAGCTACTCCTGCCGCGAGCAGTGCGAGCTGCACAGAGACATCAGACTCGAGAGCTTGTTCACTGTCGAGGTTGCGCACGTCGGAATGAAGTACTTCGCTGATTTCGTCGAGCGTGCGGACAACCGCGGGATGATCGAGGAGGCGGTGCAGCATTCCGGGTGACTGCGCGCCCTGTCCAGGAAAGATAAACGCCACACTCATAAGATGGTCACTTCACAGTTCGACGGCTCATTCCGTGGGTCATCGCCCCATGGGTTAACGCCCCATGGATCATCGCCGAACCTGGGGCCCTCTGGGTAACGCAGGAGTATCCGGCTAGACGACGTGCGAACGTACTCTTCGAGGGAAAAACCGCATTCTGAAGTCTCCACGCGAACGTCCACCTTCGTTTGCAGCCCTGTCACACGGTCCCATAAAAATCGCGCCTGCTCCACGACCATCCGTTGCGGAGCCCAGATCGCGATATCAAGATCACTTGCTTCGGTTGTGACCGGGCGCCCGGTGGCTAACTCAAATCCAGCGCTTCCAGTGGGTCCCCATGGCAGGGTGAGATCGCGCCAGCTTTCGATGACCTGTTGTAACGCAACGAATGCGGGTGGCCGCAGGATATGAGTTGAGGATCGAGCGCGGACGAGCAGTTCCGCGGGCCGAACGATTTCGCTGATCATTCTCTTCGCACAGAACCCTCCCCAGCGCTCGCTTCGAGTGGCTCCTCGAATGCCGACTGCCAGCTGGCCAACAGGAGCTTGAGTGCGGCGAAGAACTACCCACGGGCAGGCAATGAGCGACGCTCTCACCCAGGATGGCTGAGCTTCGGAACATGCCGTGACGAAATCCGGGTCGATCCGAAGCAGATCATGTACCTGCGGGTCGCCGATTTCGGAGAGATTCATCTGTCACTCACTTCAATCACGCACTTCAGTCAAAGACGGTTTACCACTACGATCCATACGGCCAGAGTGGCCACACCAAAAACATACGACGCGATCAGGCCAGAACTTGCGAGTTTCGGATTTGTGTTATAGCCCTTGCCGAAGACGATTCCGAAGAATCCGCAGGGTATGGCGCTGATCAGCGTGACGTAACGCGTCTGGTCCAACGAAAGGTGAATCAGCATCGCGGCCCCGAGAGCGAGTCCCGGTTGCAGCAGATTCTTGAGAAAAACTGCAACCACCGTGTTGCTGCCGAATTCGAACTTCTGAGCCGAAACAACCAGACCGGTGAGTACGAGAGCAGAGCCAGCCGACGCCGATCCCATCACTACGAGAGACCGATTCAAGTAAGAAGGGAGCTGCAATCCGGCACAAGAGAACACAACCCCCAGGAGCGGGGCCCAGACGATTGGGTTTTTACCAGAATGGAGCAGAGAAACAGCGAAGTGCCGAAATGAAAGTCCCTCGCCGGAAGGATCCCGTTCCGCTTCGAGGATCGCCAGGGTGATCGCGGAAACAGTTATGGAACCCAGAGCAATAGAGGTTGCTACCGTGACTAGGGATTTTGGCCCGAAGACCGAGATGAGTAATGCCAGCCCCACGGCTGCAGAATTTGGAAAACTGATCGTCAGCGCCAGATCTGCACTCTCTGAGGTGCCCAGCTTTTGGCTAGAACGAGCCCACCAGAAGGTGAGTGCATACAGAACGCCGTAGACAATTGTAAGCACGAGGGCCGCTCCAGCTTGTTCTCTCAACTCCGCCCGCGGAGTCTGGGCGATGGACATAAACAGCGAACAAGGGACAGCGAAGCTCATGACAAAGGTGATCAGCGTTCGCACGTTTTGATTGTCCATCCTGCGCCAGAGTCCGGCGAAATAGCCAAGGAGCAAGCCGGCGAAGATCGGCACCAAAGCGTCTGCGAGAACTTTTGTCATTCCAATGTCCTCAGCCTTTTACCCACTGCTCTTCCATGTGTGCGCGTGCGGCCAGGCTTGCCTTACGCATTTCACGCGCACCCTCGGAGGTCAGCCGATTGCTGAGGTCTCGCGTTCCAGCGCGTGCGTCTGCGATAGCGTCGATGAGTTCCTTCTGCACCTGGGAGACGGTGGTCTTTGAGGGATTGTCGGGATCTTGAACGTGAAGCAGCTTATGCAGCAGACCGAGCTTCGCGTAATCGTGAATGTCGTATGACAGCGGTGGTATCTTGCGCCCCAGGATGTCCAATTCCGCGACGGTTCGCAGCGTGATTCGTGCAGCCGCTTCCTTGTGCATGGCATGAATGATCACGTCGGCGTCGTCAAAGGCAAGGATGCGGTTGGCTTGGTAACCATGTGTCAGAAAGCCTCCGGAGATAGCATTTCCCATCACCAGCGCGATCACGGGATGCCCTTTCATCCGCGCGGTCGCATAAGCGTCCGCAGCGGCCGCGCAGGCCAGAAAGATCGCGGCTGTCTCCTCGCGGCGTCCGTAAGCCTGGCTCTTTAAGTCCACAATGGCGACGATCGGACGCTTCTTGCCGTTCTTGTCCTGCTCGATTGCTTCGCGTACACGCGTCGCCAGCGTGTAAGATTCTTCAAGTCCGACTTCTCCGCGCCGCGCACAGGGGAAGCGAGCTCCTGGATTCGGTACTACGCAAAGAAATCGCGCCATGTCTTCACCGAGCTGGGCATCCGCCGTAAGCACAGAGCCCGGATCTCCTGCCATCGGAGAATTTTTTCCAGTGAACGCCTGGAACCACGCCTTGCCCCGAACTCCTATTTGCGTACTCATCGCGTGACTCCTTCCTCTGTCCCTTTTTTCCAGCTCTTCCTCAGGCTGAATGGATCGATCTGCTGGAGCGTGTCGAGCGCCGCAATGCGGTCACGATAAAGCTTGACCTGCTGGCTGCGATGGACTTGCGGCAGACCAGTTGTTAGGCAGCGCCGCAACGCTGCCGCAATTGTCGGCGCGTCGTCCAGGACCAGCTCATCGGCGACTCCCATGCCGACACGCTGTTCACCACCGTTGATCGCCCAGATCAGCGCGTGGTCGGAGGAATCAAACTCCTCGATTCCAGACTCTTGCTCGATCACTTCAGGGCCGTTCAAACCAAGGCGGGCCTCTCGGGTCATTAAGATGTAGCTCGAAAGGGCTGCCGCTATGGCCATCCCCCCAAAACATCCGACCGTGCCGGCAATCACCGTAATCACCGGCGCATGTTCACGCAGGGCAAGCATGGATGCCATCACTTCGGCAATCACAGCAAGTCCGAGGTTGGCTTCCTGCAGGCGCACACCGCCCGTTTCAAGCAGCAACACAGCGGTTGTCGCCTTGCCATTTTGCGAATCCTTCGCCGCAAGATCGAGGGCTGCGGTCATCTTTGCGCCCGACACTTCGCCCATACTGCCAGCCTGGAATTTTCCTTCGAGCGCGATGACCACAGCTGGCTTCCCGGCGATCGCCCCTTTGAGGACAATGCAGCCATCATCGGATTCTGGTGCGATGTCCTGCATCGGCAACCATGGAGACTGAATACGGTCGAATGGCCCGACTAATTCTCGCCATGAGCCTGCATCCATCAGACTCTGGGCTCTAGCTCTAGCATCCAGTTCGATAAAGCTCTGCCGCAGGACAAATTCCGGAACCACCGTTGCGTAGCTCATGATTCGATTACCTCCACTGCCTGTTCAAGCCGGAGCATCACGCTGCCGGGCGTAGCTCCCGCATCGTTGATCTCAATACGCACGGCGCCGTCATACTTCGAGAAAAAACGATCCAGCACCGCCTTCCAGCTGTTACCAAAGCCATTCACACTCGTTAAGACCGAGACATGAGCGAAACCCGTGTCAGCGGGCTCCATGAGAACTTCCATGTCTCCAGAACCGACGACTCCAATGTGCGCCCTCTTCGCGACGCGCCGCTTGGCCGAGGGATAATCGAATTTAAGCTGCTCCATCTCTCCCCTCCCGTTTGCTTAGCTCATAGTCCTTGCGTATTTCATTTTGCTGTCGCTCGACTGCGTCCAAAAAGATGGTTGCGGCCAACAAGTCGGCACTTCCGCCTGGCGAAATATGTCTCGCGATCAGCTGACGGTCCAGTTCGCGCATGAGCTTTCTTCCGTGAGCGTTGCCATATCCACCCACCCTGAGAACGGCTCGTGCTCCCGATTTCACAAGACTCAAGGCTTCCCTCCCGCCTCGATACAGGACGCAACTGTCATTGACCTCAGCCATTAGGCACATCAACGCGTCGAGATGGCAGATCCGTTCTGAGCATTTAGCCTCTCGTTGCTTGCGAAGTGTCGGAAGGCCCCCATCAATAACATGCGGGAAACCATCGGACGCTTCCCCACGTGCGCCGGCAATGCCGTAGCGGTTCCGTACCACGTCACCGTGCGTGATGAGCTCAGGCTGTCCCCGATCTGGAAGTCTCGCGATGGCGCCCGCCAGCGCTGCTATCTCTCCAGCAGTTTGTCCCTCGCTGCAGGATGTGGCACTGACCAGAAGACCAAGATTCCAGATGGCGCCCTTGTGCGTGTTGCTTCCACGGGTGGCCTTGCACATCATGGCTTCCGCATCGCGTCCGATTGCCGCAAGCTCCTGTCGTAACCTGGAATCCACACGCCGGCCCACCGACGTTGAACTCATTGCCACGAAATACGGCTCGAGAACGGTCGCAGAGAGCTTCATCAAGTCGAGCGACAAATCGTGATGCGCACCCGATCCACGCCAGTCGACAAGTCCTGGCTTCGGCGTAAGCTCTACCTCTGCGATCAATGCCTGGAAGGCAAGAGCGCCAAGCCAACGGGATCGATCAGCCGCCCGCGATGAGTAACGCGTATCCTTCCTATCGGAAATTCTGGAAAGGTCATTTGTAACGTGGAAACTCGTCCCCATTCACCAACTCCTGAACTTCGCGGGTGGTTTGTAGAGCCCACCGGACCATGCAACCAGATCCTCCATACTTCGCGCTGCTAGTAGCGGACGCGTAGCCTGAAGGCGCTGTACCCCGAGGTCCTCCGGATAAGCAACGATGCCTCGTTTTCGAAGCTGAGCTGTCTCCTGAGGTTTGGCGCGCAGTCCAATCGGACTGATCCCGGCCACCGCGGCAAGAGCGTGGCGACGCTCCTCGATGCCCTCTGCTTTGTAGAGGTATGCGATGCCCTCCTCGGTCACTACATGACTCACGTCGTCGCCGTAGATCATGACCGGTGCGATCGGCATGCCTGCCTTCTTACCAACTTCGACCGCATCCAGAGTTTCGACGAAGGCAGGCACGCCGCCCTTTTGGAATGTCTCCACTGTTTGAATCACCAATTTTCTTCCTCTGGCGGTCGGGCTCGGATCTGTCTTTAGATCGAGCCACGCCGGGCTCGCGTGGCGGCGACCGTGAGGATCGTGTCCCATGTTGGGTGCGCCACCGAATCCGGCAATTCGACCCGAGGTCACCGTCGATGAATTTGCATCGCCATCGATCTGCAGCGTCGATCCAATGAATGCATCGACGGCATACTGGCCCGCAAGCTGGCACAGGACGCGGTTTGAACGCAGGCTGCCGTCGTGCCCGGTGAAGAAAACATCGGGACGGGCGCGCGTGTAGTCCTCCATTCCGACTTCGCTTCCAAAACAGTGGACGCTCTTGACCCATCCACTCTCGATTGCGGGAATCAGCGTCGGGTGCGGATTTAGCGCCCAATGTTCACAAATCTTGCCCCGCAGTCCGAGCGACTCGCCGTAGGTAGGCAGCAAAAGTTCGATCGCCCCAGTATCGAATCCAATTCCGTGATTGAGCGAGTGCACCTGGTGCCGCTCATAAATACCGCGAATGACCATCATTCCCATGAGAATCTGAAGATCAGTGATTTGCCGCGGATCGCGAGTGAAGAGTGGTTCGATTGCGAAGGGCCGGTCAGCCTCGACAACCACATCGACCCATGAAGACGGAATATCCACCCGCGGAAGCTCTTTGACGATTTCGTTTACTTGGACGATGACAATCGCATCGTGAAATGCTGCAGCTTCAACGATCACCGGCGTGTCTTCCGTGCTGGGTCCGGTGTACAAATTGCCCTCACGATCGGCCTGTTCCGCGCACACCAACACGACATTTGGCGCCAGGTCGACAAGCAGGCGGGCGTAGAGTTCAACGTATGTGTGAATGGCTCCGATCTCCAGGACACCATCCTCGAGCAGTTGCGCCACCCGGAGGCTTTGAGGGCCTGCATACGCAAAGTCGATCTTCTTCGCGATTCCCAACTCGAACAGCGTGAGTTGCTCCGGCCGGCTGATGCTGGAGATGATCAAATGCAGGTCGTGCAATTTCTTGGGATCGACCTTGACCAAAGAACGTGAAAGGAAGTCAGCCTGCTTCTGGTTGTCTCCTTCGAGCACGATCCGGTCACCCGGCGCAATGAGTGCTTCCAAAGACTCCACTAGCTTTTCTCGCGGCAGTAGCGGGCCGTCCATCAAAGATGAGACGAGCTGCAGGCGTCTCTTCTTCTCGTCGCGGCGCGTCGTCCAGGACCGAGTATTTTGTTGTTGAGGTCCGGCTTTCATTTATGTCTCCTTCTTGACTTGCGAATCGAAGTCACCGGCTTCCGGTCGATTATCCTTATGCCAGCGAGATTAGTTAAGAAACCACTGAACCAGTCGCTCCAGAGTCGCTTTACCCTTCGCCAGGCTCACTTCTGATTCCTGACGATCTCGATTCCACGCGTTGTCAACAATCACGCTCCGAAGATTTCGAACACCAACAAGCTGCAACCAAAAGTCCAAATAAGTTGCTTGGTAATCGAATCGCGAGGGCGGTATTGGAGTACCCTCCAGGTAGCGTGAACCGCGCGTATAAACGACGATTGCCTTTTCCACTTTCAAGAGCGGACCGTACTGTTTGCCATCGTAAGTAAATAGATAGTTTCGCTGCGCCACCAGATCAATCAATTGTTTGAGCTTGTAAGGCAGGCCGAAGTTCCACATCGGAGTTCCTAAAACGATTCGATCGACGTTCTGAAAGCGTTGGATCAACGATTGGATACGCTCCCATACCTGGGACTCCGCCTCAGTCATCGTTTCGTGTTTCACTGCTTTATACTTCGCTCCAATCGCCTCGTAGTCGAACTCCGGCAGCGATTCATTCCACACGTTCAACGTATCCACAACCATCGAACCGGCGTCGGATTTGCACGCCTGGATGAACGATTGGGTGAGGCTGATCGAATCGGAAAACTCGCCTCTTGGTGACGACTGAATCTCGAGAAGTTTCACTTGCTTCCTCCGGGTGACGGGATTCCTTGCGGGTCCGAGCTATTTCGAGACTGCACGTGCGGCACTCTCGATTACATCTGCGACTTCCTTGGGATGCGATACATAGACTGAATGGCTGGCACCTGCGACTTCGACCGTGTGACTATCAGCTCGTTTGGCGTACCAGCGTTCAAGGTCCGGGTTGATAGTTCGATCGCTCCCCGCCACTACCATCCAGCTTGGTTTGGTCCTCCAGGCAGCCGTGGTGATCGTCGCGGAGAAATTGTCCGCAAAGTTGAACACCTGCGAGCGCGCCATGAATGCAGCCCGATCATCAGGAAGGTCGGCGGCAAACAATTCATGAAATTGTGTCGGGTCGATATAGGTAAAACCGTCCGGGGTTTTCTTTATGGCGCCCGATTTGGCCAGGTCGCTCGGAAAGCGCTTTCCGTCCTCGGACTCTTTCTCGCCGGTATCCGGCATGTGGGCTGCGACGTACACTAGTCCGACAACCGATGGATCCGTACCCGCTTCCGTAATGACGGCTCCTCCATAGCTATGCGCGACAAGAATGCATGGTCCGTCCTGCAGGGCTAGCGTGCGCTTCGTGGCAGCCACGTCATCTTTAAAGGACGTCTCCGGCTCTTGGACGATGCTGACGTTGTAGCCATCCTTGACAAGCATGTCATAGACGCCTCTCCAGCCGGAACCATCTGCCCAGGCTCCATGCACCAGCACGATGTTCTTGATCGACGTGTCCGATGTTTGGGCGACAGAGTTGTTGGATATTCCAAGAGCGCAGAGACATATGAGGACTGCCTTTACGTAGTTCGCGATCATAAAACCCTCCTTACCATTTAAATCTCTTCGAACAATAGGTTCTTGGCGCTGTCGGCGGCCGTGATGTCTCGGGCGGAGTTGACGTTTGTTTTGGCTTTGTCGGTCAGCTGTGCTCTCCCGCGGCGATGGGTCCGTTGGCCGCTTTCTCCTCTTTTTTTTCTTTCATTGCTGACTTGATGCCACGGATAGCTTCTCGGATGCGTTTGTCGAGTTCGGGAAGCTTCTTGGGGCCGAATACCAGACGTGCGATTCCGAGATCACCAGCAGATGCGTGGGTTGACACGGTCCTTCAAACATAAATCCTCTTAGGTACGCATTTCCTGAGCCAAAGAGCGCAACGTTATTTCGCAGCTGCCGTCAGAATCCTTTCGACCTTTGCATCAAGTGCCCGCGCTACTTTGAGAGCATCGTTGTTCCCATAGGGAGCAAGATAGGAGGCCATCCTGTCATACGAGATACGCACGCTATCTGGGCGCTCCTCAATGAGGATGGTTACCGGCGCATATGAGGCAGCATCAACAACATGCTTCACCATTTCCTTCATGATCAACGGATTGCCCGCAACGATGCGGAGAATTCTTGGCTTGACGGTCCCATTCTCTTTCTGGAGAACCGAACCGTGGTCGAACCTCGTAAACTCCATAAGCCCGTTCGGTTGAGTTACCCGATTCACTACTTTTTCCATTTCGGCTTCGTTTTGCGCCGCTGAAAGGCTCTTGTGGAATGCAGTCACATCGGGATGACCGATCTGTGCATCGATTCGGGAAACCACCGTGTCAAAGGGTTCGGTGGTAACGATGTTGACTCGTTGGACGTGAACTTCTTGAATGCTCATGTGCGTTGCCTCTCCTCTTGTTGTTGATGCAGTTTGGCCCGACATCCCGATGCAAGTGGCTAAGCCAAGAACAATGCCGGAAACTGTCCGAGATACTCGTGAAATACCCATGTTCGTCTCCCGATTCAATTGAGTAGCGAGTTCAAGGAGTTCTCAGGAGCCAGCGGTGAAATCGGCGCTGTGACCTGCAACCAATCCTCAGCCGCAGACTCAGAGCGTCAGATAGACGATTTGCACCCACTGGTCGCCGTTGATGATGCCTTTGCCCCAGACTGGGTCGAGATCCGCGAAAGGCTTTTCCGCGACGGCTTCCAGGGCGGATTTTCCCTCCGACTTTAATTTCTGAACGCGATCGCGAGAAGTGATGAGCATGTCGCGGGCTTTCGTCAGGTCCGATTTGTTGCCGAGTGGACCGTGCCCCGCAACAATCTTTGTGTCATTGTCGGCGAGCGAGAGAATTTTGTCGGAGGCGGCAATCACGCCGGTGATTTTCCCGCCCGTACCGGGGTCGATGTAGGGATACATCCCGTTGAAAAACAGGTCCGCCATCTGAATCACGTTGACATTTTGAAAATGAATGTAGATGTCCGTATCCGTATGCGCTGCAGGAACGTGTTGCAGCACAAGAGTTTCGCCATTGGCTTGTAACTTGTAACTATCGGAAAAGGTCTCCTGCGGCAAGGCCTCCGCGGACGAGGGGTCGAAATGCGAGAAGGAAGGAAAGAATCCAGTCCAAGTTGAACCATTGGCCACCTTCGCGCGGTTCGGATTCTCTTGCTTAATGTTTGCTGCTTCTTCACTTCGTCTCAAAGTCGGTGGAGACGCTGAGTTTCTTCCAAATTCGTGCTTCCTCTAATCGCGCTAGATCATTCTTCTCCACCGCGGCGTACGCATCGCTGCCCAGCAAGAGTCGCAACGGAGGGTTCCGTTCTTGCGTCAACTGGACGATCGCCTGAGCCGCCTTTTTGGGGTCACCAGGCTGCTTGCCGTTGTAGTTCCGCTGAAATCTTGCGGTAGCTCCAACCGTCGAATCGTATTCTGGATGACCTTCGCGAAGTTCGGTGGAACTGCCCGCGAAGTCTGTGCGAAAGCCACCGGGTTCCACGATGGTGACCTTGATGCCGAGCGGTGCCACTTCGCGCGAAAGCACTTCGGAGAAGCCTTCGACACCCCACTTCGCCGCCGAATAAGGCCCACGTCCCGGAGGGCCGATCCTTCCTCCCACCGATGAAAACTGAATGAAGTGACCCGCTTTCTGTTCGCGAAAATACCTAAGCGCTGCCTTGGTCACAATAATCGTTCCGAAAAGATTTGTTTCGATCTGTGCCCGGAATTCCGATAGAGGCGTGTCTTCGATGGACGAAAGATTGCCATATCCCGCATTGTTAATGACCACATCCAGCGAGCCAAATACATTGACCGCCGCCATGACTGCGTTTGCTGCTGCTGCTTCGTCGGTCACATCCAACGCGAAGAGCTTGACCTGATCTCCATATCGTTCCGACAGATCAGCCAGCGACTTAATGTCCCGAGCTGTCGCCAACACTTTATTGCCCGCAGCAAGGCCCGCTTCAACAATTGCGCGACCCAGACCACGAGAGCTGCCGGTGACTAACCATACCTGCGCCATTTATCCTCCTGTATCGAAGCCAACCAGCCGGATATTCTGGAGAAGCTTCTCAAACTCAGGATTGGATGCGCGATGGGTATACGAACGGACTTGTTAGTTACGGAGGAAATCGCCGAATCTTCAGACCTCACGGCGACTCCCTTTGAGTTCGAGAGCGAGTGACTGTCTTGCCCCACCGCTGGCTCGCGAAGGTGCCCTCTATGAATGCCTTCTTGCTCAAGTAGTGACCAGCGAGTGGGTAAGTCCCTTCCACAATCCAGTCCACGTTGTCAGCCACGTGCTCGAAGAAGGCAGTTCCGTCGCCATTTTCAAGTCCCTTGAAGATTTCGCGAACACTGTCGGATGTAATTCCCATGTGAATCTCTCCTTGTCGGTTTGTGATCTGTCTCTGCGGTTTTATTAGGCTACTTTCCGTGAGGATGACGTCCCTTGGCCCACCTTGACGGAGCCGAGCAGTTTCATCAAGTCCCTCACCTGGATGTTTTCCACCGAACGGGCGGCATCCTTGATCTCGCCGGATAGCCCCTTGTCGACGCGACCGGCCACGAGTGCGACGAACTTCTGGACGGCGTCCTCCCATGTGAACGGACGGGAGGCGAGGCCCGGGTAGTCCTGGACTTCGTGCTCGATTATTTTTCCATCCTGCAACCGCACGATGATTTTGGCAGGCATCTTCTTGGGATATAGTTCCGTGAATTCGTGGTTCGGCCGGACTGAAACCTTCTTCAACAACGCCTGCACATCCGGCTTGATGATGCGCTCCGGGTTAAATTGCGCCGGCATCACGTTGCCGTCAAGCAGGGCGACCGCAAGCAGATAGGGCAGGCTGTGATCTGCCTGTTCCTTGGTACGGATGATTTTGTCCACGCCGTAGAGACCACCGCCGGCGAAGTCGTATGCGAGTTGGAACACATCTGCCTCAATCGAGACAACCTTGTCGGGGTCGATTTTGTTCTGCCCGGCGAGTTCGACCATGCAGTGGACCGCGGACTGCGTATGGATCATAGAGTTGTATTTTTTGAT
>JBEKWW010000016.1:0-151516 GCA_049512655.1 Candidatus Sulfotelmatobacter sp.
GAAGAGTTGCGGGTGAAGATTACGGGAACCTAAGTTGCTTTTCGCGGCCGCCAGGCCATTGCGAAATGCGCCCGGTGAAATCTTCGTTGCAAAAGCTTGTTTCTAAAACTGCACAATTTTTTACACATCACAAAACTTCCACGCAGGTCGAGGGTTTGATCCAAACGAAGCCAGACAGCTTCCCGGTTGAGATCTCAGCAGTGAAATGTGAACCGCTCTGACCTGCGTCCTGGCAGGCCCGAACAGCTCACCCCCCCAACATCAGCTTCGAAACCGACAAATTTTAAGGAGACTGTATGAAACTGCGCACACGTGTCTTTATGCAACTTGCAACTCTGTGCTTGGCCTTGGCAGCATCCAGCTTTGCCGCCGACAACGCTTACCTTTACATTGCGAATGGCATCCCGGGGCGGGATCTTGCGAAAACCGCCAGCCCGGCTTATCCCGTCGACGTTTTGATCGGCGGCCAGTGCGTGCCCAGGAATCTCGGGTTCGGAACCACTGGCGGACCCTACAGCTTTGCTCCGGGAACTTATGACATGCAGATCAGCGAGTCGAATACACTGGCGCCATGCACCAATCCAGCGGTCATCGACGAGCAAGTGACGTTGAGCGCCAGAAGCAGCGTGACCGCAGTGGCGACAATCAACGGCGCCCAGCCCGCTCTGCTGCAATTTACCAACGATCTTGCAGCGATCACCGCTGGCTCTGCTCGCTTTGTATTCGGGCAGGCGGCCGAGGCGGGCACGCTGGAAGCGACGCTGACTCAAGTGGGCGTGCCTGACCCGAAGACGTACTCGGTGACGGCAAGCGCGGGTGCGGAGCAAGCGATCAATGTGCTGCCCGGCATCTACCTGGTGCAGGTTTTCACCTCAGGCGGCAGGGCGGTGTTGACCTCGCAGACGATTACTCTGCCCGATCAATCTGCGACCTTCACCTATGCCACTGGCCAAGCGGCGAATAATTCGATCAGCCTAATCTACAAAATTGTTGACGGATTGTTCTAAGGCGCGGAATGTTGAAGCAGGGCCGAGCTCGGGTCGGCCCTTTCTTCCGCAATCTAAGGCGATATATGCGTCTTTATGCTTTGATGTGGCAACTTGCCAGGCCCCGCTTCTCCAGATACTGCTGGTGATAGTCCTCCGCGGGATAGAAGGTCGCTGCTGGAACGATCTGGGTGACGATCGGCTTGGAGTAGCGTCCGGCTTTCTCGAGCGTTTCCTTCGAGGCCTGCGCAATAGCCTGCTGCTCGGGGCTATGGAAGAAGATGGCGGTGCGGTACTGTGTTCCCCAGTCCGGGCCCTGGCGGTTGAGCTGCGTGGGATCGTGATTTTCCCAAAAAACCTTCAGCAGGTCTTCATAGCGAACCCGCGCGGGATCGAATTCCACTTCCACGGCTTCGGCATGGCCCGTGCGGTCGGTGCAGACTTCTTTATAGGTGGGGTTTTCAGTATTCCCGCCAATATAACCTACGCGGGTGGCCAGCACTCCCGGCATTTGCCGGAAAGTGGCTTCTACTCCCCAAAAACATCCTGCTGCAAATGTAGCTTTTTGCATCTTAGAAATTGCTCCAGTTGGGAGTGAATCCCCGGATTTGAGACTCTCAGTACGAACCTATACAGAATATTAGATGATCCAGCCGTAGGAAAGGAACGGCCTCACCACGCATAAGTACTGAGTGTTGGGTACCGAGAAAATTGGGTTGGCTCGGTACTCGCTACTCGATACTCTTTAGTCACAACTGGCCCATCTGGGGAATTGACCCAGCGGAAGAATACAGGATAAAGTTCGACAAGGCTTTTGCAGGCGCTGTGCACAGGAGAGGTGTGTGGGTTTGAGGTCCAGCCGGGTCAAAGGTGTTCAAAAGCTTGTCTTTATCGGACTGCTTTTGATGCTGGCGTGCGCGCAGGCGGCCTTCGCCGCGGCGAATTTCAGCCCGCAGCAGCGGGTCGGCTACTTCACCGGCGATCAATGGGAACCCGCGCTCACGGCGGATGGCCACGGGCACATCTACATTCTGTTTCCCCAATATGGCACCGTAGGCGGTTGCCCGGCCTGCACCTCACCGACAATGGCGCTGGTGGTCAGCAGCGACAACGGAGCCTCCTGGGAACCACCGAAACCCCTGCTGACCTCGACCGTGGGACAGTTTGACGCCCAAATTAAGGTTGACCCGGTTGACCGGCAAACGCTCTATGCCTCCTGGATGCAGGGCAGGCACGACATTATCGTGGCGCGGTCGCAAGACTTTGGCCGCTCCTGGTACTTTGCTTACGCGGAACACTCTCCTGACGTACTCATCGACAAGCCGGTGCTCGCGGTTCGTGGCGCCAATATTTACGTAAGCTTTAACCACGATCAGACACTCTCTGTCGCGGCGTCGCATGATTACGCGCAGAATTTTTCTTCCACCGTTCTGAATCCTGGCGCTGCCCCGGGCTGGTCGCTGGCGGCGGGAGCTACTGTCGATTCCCTGGGCAACGTCTATTTTTCCTGGACGGCCTACCCGCGAACCAATACTCTCACGCAGCCGGTGGAGTTGTTCGTTAGCCGGTCAGCAGATGGTGGCCATTCCTGGAACGCCACGCCCATGGATGTTTCCAGCGCAGCGCCCGGTTGCCCGGCCCAGAACTGTTCGGCTGGCTTTCTAGCCAGCCAGATGGCAATGGTTTCTGACGATGCCGGAAGCGTCTATGCCTTATGGAACTCCGGTTCGGCGGCGGGTGGACCGCAGCGCATTTATTTCTCTTCCTCCACAAATCAAGGGGACAGCTGGTCGGCCAAGGTCGACGTTTCAAACGCGCCCGCGGGAGTGGAACACTGCTTCCCGGCTATCACCGCCGGCACGGCCGGCGATGTTCGCATCGCATGGATGGACACGAGAGAGGTTGACGCGCAGAATCGCCCCCTCTGGAATACCTTTTACCGCGCCTCCACCAATGGTGGCGCGACATGGCTCTCGGAATCGCAACTTTCCGGGCCGGTGCGCGGATACGACTACATCCTACCCGACGGTTTTATCTTCCCCTTTGGCAACTTGTTTTCCATTGCCATCGACAACCTGGAAAATACGCACGTGGTGTGGGGCGAAGGGCGTAATTACAGCTCTCCCGGATCGATCTGGTACTCGCACGGGCGGTAGCTTCGGTGACTCCACTTCACTGCAGCCGTATTCCGCAACGACTGAATATTCCGCTGAAAAACTCAAGTCTTCGCATCAGGGCATCGCCCGAGAGGTTGCGGAAAAACTCGATCATGATATTGATTTTGGGTGGCGCAGCGGTTCACCGCTTGCGAGAAATACTCCGTTTCCAATAGCGGCTTCAGCCGCTGAGGAAGCGCCTGTCCGGTAAAACCAGTTTCTTCGCAACCTTATCTTAGCGACGCCGTAAATTCCTTGGATTCGTACGCCCCTCTTGGGGCTGGGCAGGCCAAGACCGGGCAGGCCAAGACCGGCCACTCCACGATCAACCTACTCCACAATCAATCCGCCAGTTAAATCGCGTAGTCGCATCACGTCATGATCTACGCACCAGCGCTGTAGATCATTCACGATCTTTTCCGTGGCGCGGGGATCCCAATAACTGGCTGTACCCAGTTGAACCGCAGTCGCACCCGCCAGCATGAATTCGACTACGTCGGCGGCGGTGGAAATTCCGCCCATGCCGATGACGGGAATGCTTACGGCATGCGCCGCGTCATACACCATGCGCACCGCAATCGGCTTGATAGCCGGCCCCGATAATCCAGCGGTCACATTGGCGATGCGCGGCCTGCGTGTCTCCGGATCGATAGCCATCGCCATGAAAGTGTTGACCAGCGAGAGCGCATCGGCGCCTGACTCCTGCGCGATGTGAGCCATCTGCGCGATGCTGGTTACATTCGGTGATAGCTTCACGATCAGCGGGCGCCGGGAAACGCGTTTCGCTGTTGTCACCACTTCATCCAGAGATCGCGGATCGCAGCCGAATTGCAAGCCGCCGTGCGCGGTGTTGGGGCACGATACATTTAATTCGTAAGCGGCGATGCCTTCGCCTTCGTTGAGAATCTCGATGGTGCGCTCGTAATCTTCGCGCGTATAGCCGAATACATTCGCGAAAACGACTACATTCTTGATCTGCCGCAGGCGCGGTAACTTCTCTTCCAGAAATGCCGGCGCGCCAATGTTCTGCAGGCCAATTGCGTTGAGCATTCCCGCGGAGGTCTCCCATAGACGAGGCGGCGGATTGCCGATCATGGGCTCGCGCGAAAGCCCTTTGACGACGAAGCCCCCAAGTTTGTCGAGATGAACCACATCCTCGAACTCCACGCCATAGCCGAAGGTGCCACTGGCGGCGATGATCGGATTTTTTAGTTCAATGCCCGCGACGCTGACGCTGAGATCCAGCGCAGATTTTCCGCTGCCTTGCGAAGTGGGGGTCACTGCGGCACTCTCGCATTCGCATTAGAAGATGATGTGGTGACCTTCTTCTCTTCTGCGCCCTGTAGAGGAGCCGGCGCGGGGACGCGCGTGAGCTGAATACAACGGTGCTTAGGTGCGGAGCGGGGGAAAAATCTCATCGCGAAGCTAGTTTACACAGTCACTAGGTCCGCGCCAACGACGCGGGCAGCCTCCTTCGTCGATTGGAGGATGTTTCGCTGCCTCTTACGGAATCGAGCTCTTACGGAATCGCAGGCAGTCCCGCTCTGGCGACCAGAGCGCGGAACTCCTGGTTTTGATGGAAGGGTTGGAAAGATACGTTTAGCGGCAGGCTGACCAGCCCCAGATCATGGCGCTGAAAAGCGACTTCAAGATACTTCAAAGCCTCGTCATTGTGGCCCAGTGCTGCGTGAGCATCCGCTACATCGAATGCCGAGCCGGAGCCCTTTTCGAACAGTTGCTCAGCCGTGGTGAGCCGAGCCTGAAGCAGTCCCTGCAAACCCGAGCGCTCGTAACCGGTCTCTTCCTGTTCGATGGCCTGCTCTGCTATTGAGTCGTGGCGGAGCTGGGCGACGATTTTCTTTTCCGCGAAATACGCGCTGTAGTTTTGTTCGGGAAAATAAATGAAGTCGGCCAGATAACTGTGAGAGTGGACGAACTCTGGCTGCGAAATCACTAGTTGCGTCAGCAGCGCCCGGGCTTCTTCTTTTCTGCCCGCTTCTTTTCTGCCCGCTACCGCGAGGATGAAGCCTTTATCGGCGAGAATTGGAGTGGAGGAAGGATCGAGTTGGCGGGCGCGTTCGATCTCGGCCAGCGCTTCCTGCGAACGGCCAATCTGCACAAGGAAAGTCGCGTACCAGTGGTGGGCTCGCGGCAGCTTGGGGTCAATTTCGATGGCGCGCTTGAACTCACGCTCGGCCGTAGCGGCGTCAAATGATCCCCAGAAAGTTGCAAACGCCAGGGAGTTGTGCGCCTCGGCCGAGTCGGGATCGAGTTCTACGGCTCGTTCGGCGGCGGACCGGGCTCGCGGATAAGCTTCCTCCGGACGCATGGCGCTGTACTCGCGCAGCAAATTGTAGCTGTCCGCCAACCCCACATAGGGCTCGGGATACGCGGGATCATGCACGATGGCCTGCGTGAAAAAATCTACCGCCTTATTCAGATCGTCGGGCGTCCGCTTTTCGAAATGATAGCGGCCCCTAAGATAAAGATCTTGAGCCTCTGTGTTCGGCACATGCTGCGCCGCGAGCGCATTCTTGAAGCGCTCCTCGCGATGTCCAAAGGAGAATGCCAGGAACGTTCCGACAATCAGCGCAAGCGGCAAAATCCACAGAAACTGTTTGGTGGCTGCTACGGTCGAGGCGCGGGTCGCCACTTGAGCGCGGGAAATCTCGGGTGCGGGGATGGTTATTGTCAAATCGGCGGGCATTGCATTTCCGCCGTAAGCACTGCCGGGCGTCGATTGCAATCCCGGTACCGGTTCATGGCTTTTACCTATTAATTCCGGCTTGCCAGCCTCAACTTGCTCCGCAGCATGATTCGGTCTCTGGAGCCATTCCGCAAGCTCTTCCGCATAGGCGAAGACCCCGCCGCGCGCGCTTCCCGGCACGCGGTAAACCGGCAACCCTCGGTCTTTTTCCCAGCGTTTAACAGTGCGCTCATCCCGGCCAAAGAAGTTGGCAATCTCCTTCCAGGAGTCGAGACGCTTCCGCGGCGGTATTGGGTCGTCGGGAACAGCCATGCCGCGGTGTGCAGCCATATTAGGGAAATACCTCGAATGCTCAAAAAAGACGGAGAGAATCTACAGGGGAAAGCGGTCCCCGCAGTATAGCGTGGCGCGCGCGACAGTTGAAAGCCCCACGAAAGTGCCATTTAGGCTTGGGCCGAATCAGGGCACAGTTCCGGGCGGCACTGGAGACTTCCGTCCTCGTTGACACGGCCAATACAAACAGGACATACTTTCGCACTGCCGCTCGTGGAACCCTAGCAGCGCTATGCCACGACAGGCGAAATGTTTCCACTTTTCTCTCAGCCCACCCAGGAGGACTTTGCATGTCCCGTACTGCTCGCTTGGCCCGCAATGTTTTTCCGATTCTCTTGCTCACCGCCTGCCTGGTACCTTTCGCCGCGGCCTCCGGCCCCTATAAGATCGGCTCTGCCAACACTGTTACCGCCGATCCGCTTGTCCCCCGGCCCTCGACCACGCCATGCGTCGTGGAGCTTTTCAGCGGGGCGCAATTCTTCGATTTTAACGTAGAGAATTTCACTTTCACTCCGCCCTCCGACTGCCCCGGTCCCTGGGCCAAAGTGGTGCTTGAATCCGATATCCATCTGAACGCCGGCATCCAGTATGATCGGACCGCAAATTATTGGCTCGGGCCGGTGAACATTTATTACGGGAGCACAGCCGAGCCCAGCCCAAACCTGGGACCATCGTGGCACATTGAAAGCGACCTTACCGATTACAGTTCCATCTTCTCTGCAGCGCAAACCGGACAGGCAGTTATCGGCAATACTTTGTGTTGCGGTCTGACGTCGACAATTTTCGCTTCCGCGGAGCTGGAGTTTTATCCGTTGGAAAAAGGACAGCAGGCGCCGGTCTCAGCCAATGTGGTGCTGCCGCTTTCGGCGGGACCATCGGGCGGGACGGTAGCCTTAGGCTCAACCTCCAGCACGCTCTCCGGCACCTTCACCCTGCCGACCAACATTGAAACCGCTTACCTTGATGTTTACGCGCAGAGCCAGTCCTCCGATGAGTTCTGGTATACCTGCGTGCCCAACAACGTAGCCAGCGAACTGGAAAGCTGCACCAACACCGGCTTCCGCGAAACCGAAATTACCATCGATGGCCAGCCCGCCGGGGTTGCGCCGGTGTTTCCGTGGATATTCACCGGTGGCATCGATACTTACTTGTGGTTCCCGATCCCGGGCGTGCAAACCTTGAATTTCACTCCTTACCGCGTGAATCTGTCACCGTTCGCGGGAGTCTTAAGCAATGGTCAGCCTCATACCGTTTCGCTGAGCGTATTCAACGCTGACAATTATTTCTCCGCTACCGCATCGCTACTGCTATACACCGATCCGGATAGCGCGCAGACCACCGGCGAGGTTACGCAAAACACCTTGACTGGGCCGTCGCCGGTCGTGACCGAGAATTTAAAGGTCAATTCCAGCGTCATCGATGGCACGGTGGATGTGGGTTCGAAGCGATCATTTGTGATTGCCGGATACGTGGATACTTCTCACGGAACCGTCACCACCAAGGTTTCGCAAAACGTAAGCTTTTCGAATAATCAGTATTTCGATATCAACTCCACCAAGTATGTACAGAACATCAACCTGGCGTCGACCCTGAACTCGAACGTCACGGTTTCGCAGAAGGGCGCGCCTAGCCTCGTCTACAACCAGAACTATAATTTTCCGTTAACCGTGGACATTACCGAGATCACTCTCTCGAATGGAGACATCAACCAGACCACAACTGCCGATCAAACTTACCAACTCACCACTGCCACCGGCCAGGCCGGCGGATTCCTGTCCTACGGTTCCGTGCTAAACACCGGCCGGCACGTGGACACGCTGGAGTTCGATTCGTCCTTTAACCTTCTCGGCAACACCGGGCAATCGAGCGAGCAGCAGTACAATTTGGTCGACTCGACAGGCGCGGCATATCTCTGCCGCATCACCGCCGCGGCCAATGTACTAACCTCATTCAGCCCGAGCTGCGCGAAATAACCGTTTCTTGCGCCTTACCCCACCTGTCGTCTTAGGGCCCGCGTTCCTCGCGGGGCCCTAAGACGTGCATATCGAATCCAATAGTCCGAATCGGGAAAGCTGCGTAAAGTTTTGCAAAGATTGGTCATATCTGCGTATCTTTCGCAACTAATAACTTAGGATTTCGTTTATGAATTCAGACGATCGCAGCAAAAAAGGAGATTCCATGCTTAAGAAATATTTGCTTATTCTTACCGCAGCCGGGGCCATGATGATCACGCCTTTCGCCGCGGCGCAGGACAGTCAGTCTAACGATCAAGGCAACGGTCAGGCCGCTCCCGCGCAGGAAAACGGCGGAGGCCATCATCATGGACCGCCCGATCCCGAACACCGAACTGCGGAACTTACCAAACGGCTCAACCTCACTTCCGATCAGCAAGCGAAAGTGTTGAGCGCTCTTCAATCGGAAAAGTCGCAGATGGAGAGCGTGCATCAGGATAGCTCGCTTTCGCAGCAGGACCGCCATGCCAAGATGATGGACATCCACACCGCGACTGATTCGCAGATCCGCGGCGTGCTCAACGCAAATCAGCAGAAGAAATGGGATCAGATGCAGGCCCGGCGGGAACAGAGGATGGGCAATCACGGTGGTGCCGCGCCGGATGCCAATTCAGGGCAGCAAACGCCTCAGCAGTAAAGGGCAGTACGTTCAGACCGCGGGATGCGGAAATGAAAACCTGACAGCTCCCACACTTCAAAGTTTGCGAAGTGTGGGAGCTGCCGTTTTCGGGGGTATCGCAAAACTCTTTGGTCGCTGAAGCCGAGAAAGGAAGCTGCCGATGTTACCGAAATGGGGCGCAGATGAAACATCTGGCGTTAGTGGTGGTTTTGGCGTGCGCGACATTGCCATTGGCCGCGCAAGGCGGCAGCGGCGATGGGGCCGCGAGATCGAATATTCTTGCTCTTGAACATGCTTGGGATCAGGCGCTCCAGCGGCAAGACGTGAAGGCACTCGCTGCAATCTTCGACAACGCGCTGCTGTATGTCGACTACGACGGCACGGTCATGACGAAAACGGAATACCTGGCACGAGTTAAGTCCAACGGCAACCACTTGCAGCAAGTAGTAACGGAAGAAATGTTCGTACAGCTTTTCGGTAATACCGCCGCAGTCGTCGGCACTTACCGGGAGACGGGAACTGAGCACGGAAAGCCATACTTGCGGCGGGGCCGTTTTACCGACCTATGGATGCTTGAGGGAAAAAACTGGATCTGCATTGCTTCTTCCGCAACTCCGATTTTGCCTTGAGCGTTCCCTACGAAAGTTGAGTGTGTCGTCGTTCCCGTGTCGATTCCTGGCAATTTATTTCCTGCTACCATCAATAATTATCTTTTAATCGTCCGAAGATGCCAGCAATAAAAATTATTGGAGCAGGATTGGCCGGGTCGGAAGCTGCATGGCAGTGTGCCCGAAGAGGCCACGCAGTAGATCTCTACGAAATGCGGCCAGTGCGGTCGACGCTGGCCCATCAAACTCCCGATTTTGCCGAACTGGTGTGCTCGAACTCTTTGAAGTCGGATTCCGAGAATACTGCCCCGTGGTTGTTGAAAGAAGAGATGAGGCGCGCGGGATCGCTCCTATTGCAGATCGCCAGGGAGTGCGCGGTTCCAGCCGGCCATGCCTTGGCGGTGGACCGCGTGGCCTTTGCGGCAAAAGTGACTGAAGCGATTTCCCGGGAGCCGCACATCCGTATTCGACGCGAAGAAGTAACACAAGTCGACGAAGCGGGCGATCACCTCACCATCATCGCGACAGGACCTTTGACTTCCGATGGACTGGCCTCGGAGATTGCGCGCCTGAGTTGCGGCACGGCAAGCGCTCAAGCCGTTCCACGGGATGTTACGAATAAAGTGGCGCCGACACCCAACACCTCCCCCAATCCTCATCTCTACTTTTACGACTCAATCAGCCCGATTGTTGAAGCTGATTCCATTGATATGTCTCGCGTGTATATGGCGGCGCGCTATGACAAAGGCACGGCGGATTATATCAACTGTCCCATGACGCGCGAGGAATACGACAACTTCTACAACGCACTACTGACGGCACAGTCGGTAGAGGAACGCGATTGGGAGAATTTGAATTATTTCGAAAGCTGCCTGCCGCTTGAAGAGATTGCCCGGCGCGGCCGCGATACGCTCCGCTTCGGACCGATGAAGCCAGTGGGATTGATTGACCCGCGTAGCGGACGAATGCCTTGTGCGGTGGTGCAGTTGCGGCAGGAAAATCTCCGCGCCGATTCCTATAATCTGGTGGGCTTTCAGAACCACCTGAAGTTCGGCGAGCAGGCCCGCGTGCTGCGCATGATTCCCGGCTTGGAGAACGCGCGGTTTCTGCGATACGGGCAAATTCATCGCAATACATATATCAACGGGCCGGCACTGCTGCGCGAAACTTTGCAGATGAAATCCCATTCTCAGGTTTTTTTTGCGGGGCAGATCTGCGGCGTGGAAGGCTACGTGGAATCGATTGCAACCGGACTCATCGCCGGGGTGCACGCTGCTGCACTGGTGCAGAAAGAGCAGCCGGTTCCACCGCCGCGAGCTTCTGCCTTCGGTTCGCTCACCAACTATGTGGCCAATGCCAATGCTAAGAACTTTCAGCCCGCGAATATTACCTTCGATCTTCTACCGCCGCTGGAAAATAAAATTCGCGACCGCAAGGAACGGCACCGGCTGCAATGCGAGATCGCGCTCCAGGCCTTTGCTGGCTGGCTGGAGCAGGCAAGCATCGCGCCTGCAGCAGTCTAAGCCGGTTGTCTGAGCCGGCGGCAAATCCCTACAAAAGTCCCCCCTCTGCTATTTGATCTTTTCTGCAACAACTCCTGCTCCGCTTACGTACCAAAGAATTGAGGCACGATCTGCTCGCAAAAGCTCACT
Source organism: Candidatus Sulfotelmatobacter sp. (assembly GCA_049512655.1). Lineage (GTDB taxonomy): Bacteria > Acidobacteriota > Terriglobia > Terriglobales > Acidobacteriaceae > Sulfotelmatobacter. The sequence continues at coordinate 11,074 of JBEKWW010000016.1, forward strand.
TTGACGGGCCGCTCGCGTCTAACTTGAAGCGCAATGACCCTGAGAGATCTGATTGTCGATGTGGTTCGAACCCTGTGGGCGCATAAACTCAGGGCATTCCTGACAATGTTTGGAATCGCCTGGGGGATTGTCTCCATCGTGCTCATGGTCGCGGCGGGGGAAGGCCTGCGCAAAGGTCAGGAGGATACATCGCGCACGCTGGGGAAGGACGTAATGATCGTGTTCCATGGCAGAACCAGCCTTCAGGCTGGCGGAACCCACGCTGGACGCCTGGTTCACTGGGATGATTCCGATTTGCCCGCGGTGCAATCGGAGACGATTGACTGTCAATATGAGATCCCCGAACTCGAGCAGGAAACTGTCCTTACCCATAGCAACTACAACAATGCGTCATTCGAGGTGGCCGGATCGTATCCCCAATTCAGTGAAATTCGCACACTCAACGTTGGCCTGGGACGTTTTTACGATTGGAATGATATGCGCGAGGCGCGACGCGTGGCATTCCTGGGATCAGACGCCGCCAAGCAGTTATTTCCCGGACGCAATCCTGTTGGCGAAAATATTTACTTGAACGATTTTCCTTTTGTTGTGATCGGCGTAATGGAGAAGAAAAAGCAGGACTCCAGTTATGACGGCTGGGATGTAAATAAAGTCTTTATTCCTTTTTCCGCGATGCGCCGGGATTTTCCCGACAAGCCTCCCGGCACGCCCACCACGTTCGATCAATTGCTGGTGACGCCGAAATCTGTGGAACAGCACGAAGCCTGCAAACATGAGGTGCGAGTGGCGCTGGCGCGCATGCATCGCTACGATCCCAACGATAAAGAAGCATGTCCCATCTGGGATACGGTGCAGGAAGCGCAAGCCTTCCGGCAAATGACCGACGGCATGAAATATTTTCTTGGCGCGGTCGGAGTGGTCACGCTCCTCCTCGGTGGCCTTGGCGTGATGAATGTGATGCTGGTCGCGGTGCGCGAGCGTACCCGTGAAATCGGCGTGCGCAAGGCGTTAGGCGCGCCCGCGGGAACCATTCTTCGGCAATTCTTCTTCGAAGCGCTCATTATCGCGATGTTGAGCGGGGCAATCGGACTAGGCGTGGCCTTCGGATTTTGCGCGCTGGTGAACCTGTTGCCCATGCCGGACTTTTTTGCTGGACTCCTTCCGGATTGGACTTCCGGGCTGGTAGCCACCGGACTGTTAGGCGCGGTCGCGATCGGCGCGGCGATGTATCCCGCGCGGAGGGCCGCATCCATCGACCCGATCGAGGCCCTGCGCTATGAGGCTGGAGGGTAGTAATAAATTAATGATTAATGATTATGATTGTTGATTAAAAGACTTGGGCCAGAGTTCTTAATCAGCAATCAGCAATCAGCAATCATCAATCGTCAATCTCTTTTATCTATGCTGATCGAAATTATCATCGAGGCCTGGATCGCGCTCAAGCGCAACATGACGCGCAGCTTTCTCACCATGCTTGGCATCGTGTGGGGCATCGCGACGGTGACCTTGCTAATCGCCTACGGCAGCAGCTTTCGCAGCATTCTGGTTCACGGCTTTGATGCCTTCGGAAAAAGTGTGGTGATCTGCTGGCCGCAGCAAACCAGCGAGCAGCCCGGGGGACAGCGCGCCGGAAAGAAAGTTGTGTTCGAACAAGCCGATGTGGATATGGTGAAAGCCACCGCCCCGCTGGTCAAGCATGTATGCCGTGAAAGCGTGAAGCGGCCTGGCATCTCCTATGGCGACCGCATGGTGGGAACAGCCGCCGTCCGTGGGGTCTGCCCGGAGTATGGCGAGATGAGAAATGAAATCCCCGAGGAGGGCCGGTGGATCGATGGCGGCGACGAACTGGAGCGCCGCCGCGTGATCTTTTTAGGTGGACGAGTGAAAGAGCAATTGTTCAGCGGGCGCCCAGCCATCGGCGAGACGGTAGAAGTGGGCGGCGTGCGCTTCACCGTAATCGGAGTGATGGCGCGCAAAATTCAGCTGAGCAATTATTTCAGCAGCGACGACGATTCGGCATGGATTCCCTATTCAACCGCCGGAGACTTGTGGGATACGCGATATGCCCAGGTCCTGTTGTTCGAGCCGATCGCGCCGCAGTTTGAGAAAAAAGCCATGGCGCAGGTGCTGGCGGCGGTAGCAACGCGGCAGGCTTTTTCTCAGACAGATCCCAAAGCCATACAAATGTTCGGACGGGACGAATTCCGTCCCGTGATCGATGCACTCACCATCGGGCTGCAAGTATTGCTTACGTTTGTTGGAGCGTTGACGCTGGGCATCGGCGGCGTGGGCGTGATGAACATCATGCTGGTTTCGGTTGACGAACGCATTCGCGAGATCGGCCTGCGGCGAGCGCTGGGCGCAAAAAAGCGCCACATCAAAATTCAGTTTCTGGCGGAGACGCTGCTGATCATGATTCTTGGCGGCGCCATCGGCGTGCTGCTTTCTTATCTCATCGCGTGGGCGGTGGGAACCGTGCCTTTGATGGGACCGCTGTTCGAGGATACTTCCGGCCAGGCTGACATTCATCTGCGAATTTCGGCGATGACGGTTATTATTTCCAGCGTCGTGCTTCTGATTGTGGGCATAGCAAGCGGACTGGTCCCGGCATTGCGGGCCTCGAAGCTCGATCCCGTCGAGGCGTTACGTTATGAATAAGAGTCATTAGAATGACTTCGAGCAACATTTTGATTTGATCCGCGGCCGGATTCGCAGTACCTTGCTGCTGAGGCATTCACCGCCCGAGGTGCGCTATGCCAATTTCCGCCATCGATACTGTTTCGCTTGCGGTGGAACACACCAAGCAGCAACTGTTCAAACCATTTCGCGTTGGCCAATGGACAAAACTTGCGGTGGTCGGACTGCTCGCGGGAGAACTGGGTTCCGGCAACGGTTGCAACTTTCATCTCCCCGTCCAACCCGGCGGATCGCCGCACGGTGGCATTCCCGGATTGCCGGGAGTGGATATCGCGCTCTTAGCAGGCGTCATTTCCGTGCTCGTAGTCACGGGAGTGCTGCTGGGAATTATCTTGATGTATGTTGGCAGCGTGATGCGCTTCGTTCTTTTCGACAGCATCCTCGCCAAGGAATGCAACATCAGCCGAGGATGGAATTCCCGGCAGGGTCCGGGCTGGCGATATTTTCTGTGGAAGCTGCTTTACCTTTTATTCACGCTGGGTGGCATGGCGGTGCTGCTCGGAATTCCGGCGGCTTTTGCGTTCGCAGCTGGCTGGTTTACGCAACCTAGGGAGCACTTGCTGCCGCTGATATTGGGCGGTATTCTGCTTTTCTTCGCGGTGATGGTTTTCGTGATCTTGTTAGCCGTCATATTTGTGCTGACCAAAGACTTTGTTATTCCACAGATGGCGCTGGAAAATATAGGCGCAATCGAGGGCTGGCGTCGCCTATGGCCAATGATCAGTGCCGATAAGGGCGGATACGCCGGTTATCTTGGATTGAAAATCGTGATGGCGATTGGTGCAGGCATCGTGGTCGGAATCGCCACGCTGATTCTGGGTTTGATTATCGCGGTGCCTACCGTAGGTCTCAGTATCGTTGCTGTGATAACCGGCAAGACTGCCGGGCTCACCTGGAACTCCTATACCATCACGGTCGCGATTGTGGTGGGCAGTATTCTACTGTCGTTTTTCCTCTATCTCGTCTCGCTCATCTCCGTTCCGGTTTTGGTATTTTTTCCTGCGTATTCGATTTATTTCTTCGCCGCGCGCTATCCCCTGCTGAACGCTGCCCTGCATCCTGCGACTGCTGCGGCTCAAGTGCCGGGAGCGGTCCCTCGCTACGAACCACCACCGCTGCCTCCCTCGGCAGCTCCGATCGGATAAAAGACGTCAAAACCCCGCTGGAACTCTTTTCTCCACGCGGGTGTCTGATGTTGCAGACACGCGCGTGCTGGAGAGGGGCTTTCAATGGCGTTCTCAATGGCAGGCGGTGGTCCGTCCGGTCCGCAAATCAACATCACGCCGCTGATTGACGTGCTGCTGACGCTCATCATTGTTTTCATGGTGGTGGTGTCAATGGATAAAGAGCAGGGAGAGATTGCGCAGATTCCGCAGCCCGATCAGAAGCAAACCCAAAACATTTCGCAGCCGCGAACCGTCGTCATTCAACTACTGTGGACGAAAGATGGCGCACCGCCCACGGTGAAAATCAATCAAGAGAATGTGCAATGGGACGATCTGGAGGAGCGGCTGGCTAGAATTTATTTAACGCGCGCTGAAAAAGTAGTATTCGTGAGCGGGGATGCCAATGTTGATTTCGAGTACATCGCAAACGTAATTGATTTCGCTCATCACGCGGGAGTGGACAGGGTGGGACTGCTGACCAAGGATTCCGCCGCGCCGGCGAAATGAGAGCGCTTGATTAGGCGCCATCAATCTCCGCCATCAATTCCGAAGAACTCTTCAACTTTGCGCAAGTCCGTCGTCTTCTGGTAATTGGGCAAGCTTTCGATGAATACGCGTCCGTATTGTTTCTTCAGAATGCGGTTATCCAGCAGAACCAGCAGTCCGCGGTCGTGCAGCGAGCGGATCAGGCGCCCAAAGCCTTGTTTCAGCGTGATCACTGCTGCGGGCACCTGATATTGAAAAAACGCGTTCCCGCCATCCGCGTCAATTGCTTTTACGCGCGCTGCAACTACAGGGTCGCTCGGCACAGCGAAGGGAAGACGATCGATGATCACGCAACTGAGTTGCTCTCCTTGAACGTCGACACCTTGCCAAAAGGATGAAGTCGCAAACAACACGGCATTTGCCGTAAGCCGGAACTCCTCGAGCAGTGCGCTCTTCGGCGCATCGCCTTGCCGCAGCATTGGGTAGTCCAAAATCCCGAGCAGTCGCTGGTAGACGTCGTTCATCTGCGCATAACTCGTGAACAGCACGAAGGCGCGACCCCGAGTGATCTCCAGCAGTTTGCGGATGCGCTCCGCCGCCGCTGTCGTGAATTGCGCCGCGCGAGCGTCGGGCAAATCCGGCGGCACATAGAATAACGCCTGACTTTCGTAGTCGAAGTGCGATGGCAAAACAGATTCGCGGGCATGTTCCAATCCCAACCGCTGGCGGATGTACTCGAATCCTCCGCCCACGGCCAGAGTGGCCGAAGTCAGCACAGCGCACTCGAGTTTGGACCACAAGCATTCGCGCAAGATCGGACCTACGTCGATGGGAGTAGCTTGCAGGAAAACATTTTGTTTTCCGCTCTTCTCCGCGCCCCTGGATCGCTGTGACGAATTTGCTCTTCCACCACTGCCGCGCCGCTCGATCCAGAACACGGTATTGCGATCATCCGATTCCATGGCGAAGCCGAGCTGAACCTGAAGTTCCTGTGCCCGCCGCGCAAAGTTAAACACTTCTTCCGGCTTCTGCGGCAATGCCTCCAGTTCGCCAGCCAATCTCGTGATCGCCTGATTGAGCGCGACAAACTCGTCTCCGTTCTCCTCCAGAAACTCGCGCCGGGATTCGAACGCAAAACGCCCTTCACCCGGCGGCAGCAGTGAAAAGAAAAACTGAGATTTCTCATGCAGGCTTCCCAACGCTCCAGAGAGCGATGCCGACAGCATTCGATTCTGTTGCAAGGAATGCTCCACGTCGCGAATCAAATCATCCACTCGCAAGTTGCTCACCGAAATTCCAAAATAATTTCCCGCAACATCTTCCAGTTCATGCGCTTCGTCGAAAATCACCGCAGCCGCATCGGGCAGGATTCCCGCATCCGGCGCGCCATCCGCCTGGAGTTTGATGGCCAGATCGGCAAAGAACAAATGATGGTTGACGATAATGATGTCACTTTCCATCCCTCGCCGCCGCATCTCTGTGACGAAGCACCGTTCCCACTCGCTGCACTTCTGTCCAATGCAGGCGTCGGCGCGTGCGTCCAGCTTGTGCCATAGGGCGCTGGCCTCGGGAAGCTCGGCAAGCTCTGCGCGGTCGCCGGTCGAGGTCGTTTTTTCCCACGCGGCAATCGAGCGATATTGCTCGATCTCTTCCAACCCGCTGAGTACCGGTTGCCCCGTTAAGTCGTAAAGCTTTTTGCGGCACAAATAATTGTTGCGGCCCTTCATGTAGCAGACCGAAAGGTGACGGTTCGAGCCTTCGTCGCCGGAAGCCGACTCGCCGAAAAGCGCTCGCTCGAGAAAAGGAACGTCTTTGTAAAACAATTGTTCCTGCAAATTCTTTGTGCCCGTGGAGATGATTACCCGCTTGCCCGAGCGAATCACTGGCATCAGGTAAGCCAGCGTCTTTCCCGTGCCGGTTCCGGCTTCCACAATGAGGTGCCGTTTTTCTTCCAATGCCTGCTCCACCGCCTGGGCCATCTGCAGCTGCCCCCGCCGAAATTCATAAGCAGGGTGCGTAGCCGCGAGAACTCCACCGGGCGCAAAAAATTGGTAGAGCGTTGAATGCGCAGCGCTGGAACCGTCCTTATGGCCCGCTAGCGAGCGCGAAGGTGTCCTAGAGGAGGCGGGATGGGAACTTAAAGCCACGGGAGTCTCTATAATAAACAGTTGTTGCCATCGGACGCTGACTCGCCGCATTTTCGATCGATTCATTGACCCAACCCACGTATGACACAACCTACTTACAACTCGAGCAGCACTCTCGCCACCACCGCAGCCGGCGTTCCTACGCTGGCCATCGTGGGCCGGCCGAATGTAGGCAAGTCCACGCTGTTCAACCGCGTCGTCGGTTCGCGCCGTGCGATCGTGGGCGATGAACCGGGCATTACTCGCGACCGGCTCTATGGCGACGCGGAGTGGCGTGGTCGTCGCATCCGCATCATCGACACCGGCGGAATTATTCCCGAAGACAAAGATTTCATTCCGTCGGAGATTTTCCGGCAGGCGCGAGTTGCCTTCGACGAAGCTGCGGCCATCATTATGGTTGTGGATGGCCGCGCCGAACTCGCCGCGCCGGATATGGAGTTAGTGCGGTTGCTGCGAAAGACCGGTCGTCCTCTCTTTCTTGCCGTTAACAAGGCTGACTCGGAGAAGCAAGCGTCTATCGTCGATGAATTTCATCGCTTGGGCATTAAGCACATGTTTCCCATCTCAGCCGAGCATGGCCGTGGCATCGACGATCTGCTCGACGCTGTGTTCGAGGTCCTGCCTCCATCTGAAAGCACAACCACAGAAGCCGCTGAGTCAACAGAGGAAGAATCAGACGCGGCCCAAGATCCACTCTCCGGGGAGCTGCCCGCCGAAGATGAGACGGTTTACGAAACCAAGGTGGCGATCATCGGCCACCCAAACGTGGGGAAGTCTACTCTGCTGAATCGCCTCACCTCTTCGGATCGCGCCATCGTTTCGCCTATCCCTGGGACCACGCGCGACGCGGTCGATGAAATCATTGAGCACAACGGGCGCCGATTCCGCTTCATCGACACTGCCGGCATTCGCCGCAAAGGCAAAACGCACCTTATGGCTGAGAAGCTTTCCGTGGTCATGGCGCGCAAGCACCTCGAAGGCGCGGATATTGCCTTGCTCGTGATCGATGCCACCGAAGGCGTCAGCCAACTCGACGCGGCCATCGCTGGTTACGCCCACGAAAGCGGCCGTTCCATGATTATCGTGGTCAACAAGTGGGATCTGGTTATCAGTGGCAACCTGAAGCCGGGACGGCCTTCGAAGGCGATGCGCATGCGGGAGAGCAAGCGTCCCGCGGATCAGATTGCATATGAAGAACGTCTGCGCCACGATCTTAAATTTCTGAATTATGCGCCGATCGTCTTTATTTCCGCGCAATCCGGGAAGGGAACCGAAAAGATTTTCCCGCTGCTCGAGCGGGTCGCCAGCGAGCGCCGCAAGCGCGTTACTACGTCCGCCATGAATCGCTTCATCGAGACCGTGGATTTCGAACGCGCCACTGTTCCCATGCGCTCGCGAGTGAAGATTTTATACATGACGCAAGCCTCGGTAGCGCCGCCTACCTTTGTGCTATTCACCAATCGCGCGGTGAAGCTGCATTTCTCTTATCAGCGGTTTCTGGAGAATCAGATTCGCGAGGCTTTCGGCTTCCTGGGAACGCCGATCTGGATTAAGAATCGGGCGCGCAATTAATTACACATACTCCCGCTCCGCCCTTCGAATCGCCCGGTAACGCTCAAACACCTTCCTGTCGCTCTCCAGTCCGAGCGCCGAGCGGATTGAGCTTCCGCGAAATGTATGTTTCAGCATCTTCCACCCGCGAAAGATTACGAAGCCGGGATCGTGCTTCAGCGCCACCGGAATATGCTGCACCTTCATCCAGCGCTCGGCCTTCCAGCGCATGAACTCAACTTCTTCCGCGGGTAGATGTTCGGTGCGAACTACGGCGGTGGTGCCGTCGTATTCTTCCAGTCGCTCGTTCATGATCAAGCCCTGATCGCGGAACTCCTTCGTCATGGGCGTGCGCGGATACGGCGTGGGATGCTGAATATAGGGCCAATCCACGTAACGGCGGGCGAACTCTAGGTTGGCTTCAATCGATTCGCGCGTATCGCCGGGACTGCCGACAATCAATCCGCCCACCACATACATCTGGTTGCGATGCAAGTAGTCGATAGCTCTGAGAGTGGCATTGCCCGTGTTGTGGCCGTTGGTGCGTTCGGTATTTTTTGCGGAAGCCTTCAAGAATTCCAGATCATTTTCCAGGATGTTCTCGATGCCAAGAAAGACATACCGGAATCCGGCGCGGTGCATCAACGGCGCCAAAGTTTCGCCGTGATTGGCAATGGCCGAGGTCATGGCCTGAACAAAGTAGTCGAGTTTGTGTAGCCCGGCTGCAATGATCGCTTCGCAAAGCGCTTCGAAGCGTTTTACGTTCAGGGTGATGTTGTCGTCGACCAGGAAAATGGTTCGCGCGCCATGATCGCGGGCATCGCGAATATCATCCAGCACCCGGTCGAACGAATACGTATGAAAATTGCGCCCGCGCATCTCGATGATCGAACAGAAAGTGCAATCAAACGTACAGCCGCGCGAGGTCTCGATCACATCCACCTGCCGGCCGAGCAGGGTATAGCCCTTCAGCACGCGTGTATCGCGGTTCGGTGGACGAATTTCCTTGTCTTCAAGCCGATGCGGCGGACGCGCGGGATTATGAAACCATTGCCCATCTTCCACATAAGAGAGTCCGCCGATCCGGTCAAAGCCACATTCCCGCTCAATGGCCCGCAGCAGCTCGCGGAAAGTTACTTCGCCCTCACTGCGAACCAGAAAATCTACACCCATGTCTTGATACGCCTCCGGAGCGAGGCTGGGATCGTATCCTCCCACAACAATCTTCACTCCCGGCCGCAGGGAGCGCACCAGGTCGATGATGCGGCCGGCGGTGCGTCGTTGAAATGTCATGATGGAAAGCCCAACTACTTCCGGATTCATCTCGCGTACCAACCGGGTCACAGTTTCGCGGACTTGCCGGTGAGCCAGGATCAGATCAGCCACGGCCACCCGGTGATGCGGATCGACATTTCCCGCCAGAGAAGTGAGCCCACCGTTAGGCATGCGAATGGCTGCTGGGGGCATGTGCTCAAAAGAATCGGGCATGGAGAGCAAAAGGACGTTCATCTTGAACCGGTCCTCAGTGCCTCGCAAAGTCCCGCAGGCGCAGGTCGAACTGGTGGCGAGGCAAATTTTCGTAATTGTATCCCAGCGGGCAGTTAGCGTGCCGAACCGTCTTCGAGGTTCCGCTTGTGCGCCTCTACTTTTGCTCTTCTGTCTTTTGCTCCTCCACCAACCTTGGATTCGGCAACACCCCCACCTCAATCCCCGAAGCTTCGTCCTTCGTGTGATACACGCGTTCTGTTGCTTTCACGAAATCGGAGGGCTTCGCGTAAGGAATGTTAACGAAAGTCTGCGGATTGCGGTCGGTCAAGGGAAACCACGAACTCTGCACCTGCACCATGATGCGATGGCCGCGGCGGAATGTGTGGTTCACGTCCTGCATGTGGAAGTTGACTTCCTCGACCTTGCCCGGCGTGAACGGTTCCGGCTTTTCAAAGCTGTGGCGAAACTTGCCGCGAAATGGCTCCCCTCGCACCAGTTGTTGATATCCCGCCATGGTAAAGGGTGGAGGTCCCACATCGGTCCTAGGCGTGGCTCTATCGGGCTTCGGCTCGTCAAATCTGCTATCCGGATAATCATTGGGATACACGTCGATCAATTTCACATCCCAATCGGAATCCGTTCCTGAAGTCGAAACAAAAAGATGCGGAGTAATTGGCCCGGCGATGCTTACATCTTCTTGCAGTACCGGAGTTTCATACACCAGCACATCGGTCCGGCTGGCCGCGAAGCGCTGATCGGAATCCATATATTCCTGTGGCACTTCGTCTGCAACATAACTCACAAAGGGTACAGGCTTTGCCGGATCGCTGACATATTCGTCGTAGCCAGGCGCGACAGCAGCGCCGCTCGGCGGGTCGAACGAAAGTCCGCCTCCCGCACGGAAATAGAGCGTCTTCGCCACAGCCTCTTTCGGCGGCCATGCGGAATACCGCCGCCACACGTTCGTTCCGGTCTCGAAAACAAAAGCTTTGGGAAGCTTCGCATCGCCATTGCCCTTTAAATACTGCTCGAAAAAGGGAAACAGAATATTCTTGCGATAGTAATCGCCCGTGTTGACATCAAATTGCACCCTCCCCAGATGATTCCCGTCATAGCGATACCAGCCGCCGTGGACCCAGGGGCCAACGACCAGCGCATTAAAGATTCCGGAATTATTTTTATCGATGGCGTGAAATGTGCTAAATGGACCCTGCAGGTCCTCCGCGTCGAACCATCCGCCGACCGTCAGCACGGCGCAATGAATATTCTTCATGTGCGGCGCAAGATCCCGAACCTTCCAGTAATCGTCGTATGTATCGTGATTCATCTGGTCGTCAAATAAGCCACTCGTGCCCTTCAGATACTTTGATAGATTAGAAGTCGGCCCGACGTTCAGATAGAACTCATAAGCATCCTTGGTGCCGAAATCGAATTCAACCGGCGTCTTCGGCGGAAGCTGCGGATCATCCTGCGGCTTGAAGAAAGTATAGAAACCGAAATTTGCGTCGAGCATGAACGCACCGCCGTGGTACGCGTCGTCTCCCATAAAAAGATTGGTCATCGGCGCCTGCGGAGATGCGGCTTTCAGCGCCGGATGTGAGTCGATGATGCTCGCCGAGGTGTAAAACCCGGGATAAGAAATCCCCCAGATTCCCGCGTTGCCATTGTTATTCGGAACATTCTTCAGCAGCCAGTCGATGGTGTCGTAGAGATCGCTGCTATCGTCCACATCTTTGTTAGATTTTTTATTATCGATGTGCGGTCGCATCTCGACGAAGGTTCCCTCCGACATCCAACGCCCGCGCACATCCTGAAGAACAAATATGTACCCGGCCTTGTCGAAATCGGGTGACGGTCCAAGATGCTTGCGATACTCATCTTCTCCATAAGGGCCAACGTCGTAAGGAGTGCGGTTAATCAGAAACGGATAAGTGTGGAGCGTATCCTTCGGCACATACACGGCGGTAAACAGACGCACCCCATCGCGCATGGGGATTCTGTATTCGTACTTCGTGTAATGCTCTTTAATGTCATAATCTTGGGCATCCGGCTTGCTCTGGGCAGCGAGGTTCCCGATCGATGGATTTCCGATCAACAACAGACTGAAAAGAAATACACCAACGTGAGGGATGCGCCGCATCATTGCTCATTGCTCCTTTTCGCAGGAAAGCCGAATACGCAAGCTACATTCCGTACGGTGCTGGAGTCAAGCGCATTTGCCGCTCCGGGCGGTACAATAAACAGTTGCTTTGGAATGCGATCCGGCCAGTATTGGCGCGACTCTGAGGAATGAATGTTCGAAGTTACCGTTGACGACAGTTTTGCCGCAGGACATTACCTGCGCAATTACAAGGGCAAGTGCGAGAATCCGCACGGCCACAATTACAAGATTCGGGTCACGCTTGCCGGAGCCGAACTGGACAAAGCCGGCCTTCTGCTCGACTTTAAAGACTTACGGGAGGTGATGAGGCACGTCATCGAGCGCCTCGATCACCAGATGATCAACGACATTGAGCCCTTCACGGTGATTAATCCCTCGGCAGAAAATCTGGCCAAATATTTCTATGAAGAGTCCAATACTCGGCTGAAAGCCGTGACCAATGGCCGGGTCCGGGTAAAGGACGTAACCGTGTTCGAAACCGATACTACGACAGCGAAATATAGTGAGTAGTGATCAGTGGTCAGTAACGCCCGCTGACCACTAGTCACTGATCACTGTCCACTGTTTCTAAAAAAATGCAGGTCACGGAAATCTACAAATCGCTGCAAGGTGAATCTACCCACGCTGGCCTGCCCTGCGTGTTTGTGCGCCTTACCGGCTGCAATCTGCGCTGTTCCTGGTGCGACAGCGAATACACCTTTAAGGGCGGCGTCAGGATGTCCGCCGAAGACGTGATGAATGAGGTAAAGCGGCTTAGCCCCTCTGGCGGGCTGGTCGAGATTACCGGGGGCGAGCCTCTGCTCCAGGAGCGTGAGCTGTTGCCCTTCATGCAGCGTCTGATCGACGAAGGATATCGGGTCCTGCTCGAAACCAGCGGAGAGCGCCCGCTTGGCAATGTTCCGCCCGCTGTGATCAAGATCGTGGACGTGAAGTGTCCGGATTCTGGTGAAGGCGATACGTTTGCGGAAGAAAATCTGGCCGCGCTCAACCCGCATCAGGATGAAGTGAAGTTTGTCATCAGCAGCCGCGTCGATTATGAATTCGCGTGCGACTTTGTCCAGCAAAAGAATCTGGCGCAACGTGCCTACGCCGTGCTGTTCTCGCCAGCCTTTCGCAAAGATGCATCGGGCGCCCGCGACAGTTCTCACTGTCTGGTCGATCCGCAAGATTTGGCGGAGTGGATGCTCGCCGACGATGTTCAGGCCCGTCTTGGACTACAACTGCACAAGTTTGTCTGGGACCCGGCAGTGAAGGGAGTATGAGGAATCGAATTCAAGATTTTTGCTTGTCGATTGCTGATTAAAAGCCGAAGGCAAAGAGACTTTAATCGTCAATCAATAATCATCAATTCCCAGCGAAGCCATGCCCGAGCCAGAAAGATCCCGCGCTGTCGTCCTGCTCAGCGGAGGCATGGATTCCTGTGTCTGCGCAGCACTTGCAACCCGCGACCATAACGTCGCGGCCCTGCATGTCAGCTACGGTCAGCGTACGGAAGAACGGGAACGCCAATCTTTTTTTGCCATCTGTGACCGGCTCAATATTGAAGAGAAACTTCTGGTGCGCAACGAAGCCCTTCGCGCCATCGGTGGCTCCGCACTCACTGACAAAAACATTGCCGTGCCCACCGCACTCGGGGAAAGCGGTCAGATTCCGGTTACCTATGTTCCTTTCCGAAACGCACATTTCCTGTCCGTCGCCGTCAGTTGGGCCGAGGTGATCGGAGCCGGCAAAATCTATATCGGCGCGGTCGAACCCGATAGTTCCGGGTATCCGGATTGCCGTCCGGCCTACTACGAAGCGTTCAACCGTGTGATCAAGGCGGGCACAAAGGAAGGAAACATTGAAGTCGTCACCCCGCTCATAGCCATGCACAAAGCGGAAATCGTTCGCCTCGGCCTTGAACTGAATGCGCCCTTCGATTTAACTTGGTCATGCTATAGCAGTCAGGATCGAGCCTGCGGGGTGTGCGATAGCTGTGTGTTACGATTGCGGGCATTCGCCACGGCTGGTGTCACGGACCCGATTCCCTACGCCGTCGCCGCGGTTTAGTGGATTACTTTTAAAATGAATTTTCGAGCAACAGAAAAATGCTTTCGATTATCGTCGCAATTATGTAAAGAGTCGATCGTCACGAATTTGTCTTTTCGCCGGGAGGCCCCTATGAAGAAGCGTTTCGCATTATTCCCCCTCATCCTCTTAGTCCTCGGACTGTGTGTGCCTCCAGTCTTCGCGCAGGGTGCGTCGGGAACCGTGAAGGGCGTTTGCAAGGACGCTCAGGGTAATCCGATTGCCGATGCCGTGGTTGTCTACGCCAACCAGGATAATGGCCAAAAATACACGCTCAAAACCAACAAGAAGGGCGAGTATTTTTCGCTGGGGGTCGGCGGCGGCACTTACAACGTGACGCTCTACAAGAACGCCGACGACGCCAAGGCCGGAAAAGAGCTTTTCCATATCAATAAGTTCCAGGTCACGTTGGACGAGAACACCCTCGACTTCGATTTGAAGAAGCAAGCAGAAGATCAGGCTAAGGGCCAGGGTTTAACGCCTGAGCAGATCAAAGCCCAACAGGAAGCCCAGGCGAAGCAGCAGAAAGAAGTTGGAACAGTCAAGCAGTTGAATGAGAAGCTGGCGGCGGCGAAAGTCGCCACCGACGCAGGGGATTTCGATACCGCGATTGCCGACCTGAATGGAGCCAATCAGATCGACCCTTCCCGTGACCTCATCTGGTTCAAGCTCGGTGACGCCTACCGCATGTCGGCCACCAAGCAAACTGATCCCGCGGAGAAACAAAAGCGGCTTGACTCCGCCGTGGAATCGTACCAGAAAGCTTTGCAACTCAAGCAGGCCATCACGAACGATAAAGATCCCAATGCCACCAAAACTCTAGCTGCCTATTACAACAATCTTGCCGAAGCTTACAGCAAGGCAGGCAAAACTGATGACGCAGTAAAAACTTACCAGCAGGCGGCCCAGGCCGATCCCACCGGGGCGGCTCAGTTCTACTTCAACATGGGTGCCGTGCTCACCAACGCTGGCAAGGCCGATCAAGCCATCGACGCCTTTGACAAGTGCATTGCAGCTGACCCCAACAGGGCCGACGCCTATTATCAGAAGGGCGTAAACCTCATCGGTAAGGCCACTCTGCAAGGCGACAAAACCATTGCTCCTCCGGGAACGGCCGAGGCATTCCAGAAGTACCTTCAACTCCAACCCGCTGGACCCTACGCTGACGTTGCCAAGCAAATGCTGGCTACCATCGGAGCTTCCGTCGAAGTCAATTACGGCAACAAAAAGAAAAGTACAAAAAACTAGATTAGACTGGCACTCTCTAGTGTCTTGGCAAAAAGGCGGCTCATGGCCGCCTTTTTGGTTTATATGCGTGCTCGATGTTACCAAGGACTATGAACTGCCTGCCCCTATGTTTCTTCCTGCGGCACGGTAAAGTGTGAATACCTGTTTCAGCGCGGTTTAGCGGTTCTCCGTTCTGTGGTGCATGCAATTCCCTAAAAAAAGAGGATGGAATGGCAGCGCCAGGCAGTTCAGCGACTTCAGGCTATTTAGAAGGTTATTCGGGCAACGGCAGAGTAGCCACTTCGGCTCTGCTGGCCGCGATGCTGGGCGCTGCTGAAAAAATCAATGATCTTATTCTTTCACCCGGCCGCCCTCCTCAAGTCCAGGTTTACGGCCAACTTATCCCCGCGCAGGTTTCCGGGCTGGCGATCCTCACCGCGGACGACACTCGCCACATTTCCGCCGATCTTATCGGCGACAACAAGCAGGCCGTCGCAGCTTTGCGCGAACACGGATCCTGTGATATTTCCTACAGTCTCTCTGGCGTGGCGCGCTTTCGCGTAAATATTTTCATCCAGCGCGGCAGCTGCGCGGTCGTCATGCGCGTCATCTCAACTTCCATCCCCGATTTAGCCACGCTCAACCTTCCCGCTCACCTCGCCGACGTGGCCAAACTTCGCGATGGAATCGTGCTGGTTACCGGCGCCGCTGGTTCCGGCAAATCTTCCACCCTGGCGGTCCTTCTCGACTGCATCAATCGCGAGAAGTCGTATCACGTGATCACCATCGAAGATCCCATCGAGTTCCTGCACAACCACAAAAGCTGCACCATCCATCAGCGGGAACTGCACTCCGATACTCCCAGCTTTGCGCACGCGTTGCGTTCGGCGCTGCGGCAAGCGCCCAAGGTAATTCTTGTCGGCGAGATGCGCGACCGCGAAACCATCGAAATCGTGCTCGAGGCCGCTGAAACCGGCCATATTGTGCTCTCCAGCCTGAACACAATCGATGCCTCAAAGACGGTCGAGCGCATCGTCAATTCATTTTCTCCAGACGAACAGCCGCGCATCCGCGAGCGTTTTGCGAAAACATTCCGCTACATTATTTGCCAGCGCCTTTTGCCGAAGAAGGACCGCGGCGGCCGCGTCCCAGTCGCCGAAATCTTGAAAGACAATCTGCGTACCCGCGAATGTATTGAGAAAGGCGAGCGCGAGGGAAAGACGTTTCTTGAAGCAATGAAAGTGGGAACCGCGGAGGGCATGCAGCATTTCGACGCTCAGATCGCCCAACTGGTGCGCGACCGCGTGATCGATCTCGAAACTGGCCTTCAGCACGCCAGCAACGCTGCCTTATTGGGGCAGGAACTCGCCGCCAACTGGTAGCCGCGTCCTTTCGGAAGGTGATGTAGAGACAGCCGTCTTCGGCTGTCCAGTCGAGAGAAGCTCGACTCTTACGCCGGGATTAGCTCCGATTCATTCTGTTCCGCTATCATCGCTTGATGAGCGAAGCTAGCCATGCGCTTGTTCTGACCTTCGAAGACGCCCGGAGCGTGGTCGAGGAACATGCTTCGCATGTAACTTGTGGCTCATCGGAAACTCTGGACTTGCTCCAAGCGATTGGGCGGGTGCTTGCCGAGCCAATCGCAGCCGACCGTGATATTCCACCCTTTCCTCGCTCCACGCGTGATGGCTATGCGGTTCGCTCTTCAGATCTCGCGAAGCTTCCGGTGCAGCTCGCGGTTAAGGGAGAAATCAAAGCCGGACCTCTGCCCGCGAACGCACCTTTCGTGGTGCATCCTGGTGAAACCTTCTCCATCATGACTGGTGCCCCGGTCCCAGAAGGCGCAGATGCTGTGGTCATGATTGAATACACCTCCCTGCGCGAAGACAAAGACAAAGACAAAGACGAAGAGGAAGACCGCGTCGAAATCTCACGAGGCGTTGCGGCCGGCGAAAATATCGTTTCGCAAGGAGCCGAAGCCAAATGGGGTGCTCTGCTGCTTCCGAAAGGCACCCGTCTCGATGAGACTGCCATTGCGCTCTGTGCCTCGGTCGGCAAGTCGCGGTTGAATATCTTCACTCGTCCCCGCATCGCCGTGCTCACTACGGGGGATGAGATTGTTGCCGTCGAAGCGAAGGTCGGGCCCGCACAGATTCGCAATTCCAACAGCTTTTCGCTTGCAGCGCAGATCCAGCGAGCGGGTGGCGAACCTGTGCTGCTGCCAATCGCTCCCGATGAACCTCGACGGCTGCGCGAATTGATCGAACAAGGATTGCAATCGGACCTGCTCCTCATGACCGGCGGCGTCTCCATGGGTCGTTACGATCTCGTCGAACAGGTTCTAGCTGAAATGAGTGCGGAATTTTTCTTCACCGGAGCGAAAATCCAGCCAGGACGCCCCGTAGTCTTCGGACGCGTGCCCTGTGGCGCCGGATTTCTCGCCGGCCGGAGCTCAGATCAGCCCGCCTACAAATATTTCTTCGGACTTCCCGGCAATCCAGTTTCTGCCATGGTCACTTTCGAACTATTCGCGGGGCCCATGCTCGATGCCCTGGCTGGTATGGCCCCCCAACCGCTCCTCTTCCTGTATGCGCGGATGAAATCTGAACTTCGCGTCAAGCCGGGGTTAAGACGATTTCTTCCCGCCACGCTTTCCGGAAAATATGAAGACACGCAGGTGGAATCTGTTCCCTGGCAAGGATCGGGCGACATTGCAGCCCGCTCGCGATCGAATTGCTATTTGGTAATCCCCGCGGATCGAGAGCACATCAAGCCCGGCGAGTGGGTGAGCGTGTTACTGCGCTAATCCTATTGAGCTAACGATATTGTTGAGCTACTGGTCTTGTTGAGCTAATGATCTTCGCGCTACACGGCGTCGTCCCCGAAGCCCCCAATAGTAAAACCCTAGTAATACCGCCCCAATGAACGTCGCCGACACCAAATAGAGATGCCTGCTAAATAGCGATCCGAATAATCCCACAATCTCCGGACCAAAATACAAAGCCAGCAAAGATAGTGTAAGGAAGCGCACGAATCGTCCGGCGAAAATTGCCAGTAGAAAATGGATCCAGTTCATCTCCGCCACCGCCGCGCCCAGGATGAAGAGTTTGAACGGCGTGGGCGGCGGCAGCATCCCCGGAAACATCAATGCCCAGAACTGATGCCGCTCAAACGAGGCATGTATGCGCTGGAATCGTTCTTCTGAAATCCGCTTGCGCAGGACCTGCTCCCCGCCAAAATATCCGATGAGGTAAAGCGGAATGCTGCCCAGCGCCGAACCCAGCGAGGCCATCAGCACATAAAAAATGAGCCGCTTGTGGTCTTTATAAACATACGTCGCCACCACGGCGTCCACCGGCATGCCCAACAGCGCGGAATCCGCGAAGGCAATCACGAACACGCCCCAGGCTCCGAGATGGTGCAGCAGCATCCAGATCCATGCGGTGTAGCGGGAGAGAATGTGGCCGATCGTTTTCAAACAAATTTTAGTGTACGTGAAATTGCCAGCGCCGGACGGACAGCGGTTCAGTTGCCGGCCGCGATTGGCCGGTTGCCATTAAAGAAACGTGACTTCAGGTTAGGCCTGAGGTCAGAACTGGATGGGAACGCTCCGAGGACCAGGGCTCACTCGTCAGAAGCCGAAATATCTACGAATGCTCAGCTCTACGGATGCTCGGTTTTTCCATCCAGCAAGTTCAGCGCGTGAGGAACCAACTCCAGCACAGTTTCGAGCGATTCCGTAGCCCCGCTGGGGCTGCCGGGAAGATTCAGGATCAAGGTCTTTCCGCGCACGCCGCAAACTCCGCGGCTGAGCGGGGCGAAGTGAGTTTTCTTATAGCTCTCGGCGCGCATGCGCTCGGCAACGCCCGGAATCACCCGCTCACAAATTGCCTCCGTCGCTTCCGGAGTGACATCGCGCTCCGCTACCCCGGTGCCGCCGGTGGTCACGATCAAGCGAACCTCCAGCGCCAGATGAACCAGAGCATTCTGAATTTGCATCGAGTCGTCTTGCACGGATTGTTTCCGAACCACGCGAAAGCCGGATTTCTCGAGAAGCTCCGAGACTGCTGGACCGGAAACATCAGTGCGCTCCCCGCGAGCGCGCGAGTCGCTAATCGTGACCACGGCGGCGGTGAAAACGGGCAGGCTTGATTCGGTCGCGGTATCGGCAGTCATATTTGCGCTATCAGGCACCCCTTACTCTAGCAGGTGTGAAGAACTTATCGTGTTTGGAGCTCTTGTTGAACGGATGATGACGGGGCTCACTATCCCTCAGCGCCGTAGTTCAATATGAAATTGTCTCGAAGCAGATTCGATCCGGATTGGGAAGGCCGAATTCCTCGCACCAGCCTAACCTGCGCCTTTTCAATAAAAGGCTCATTGGAAACCCGCGTGCAAAAGAAAATGCATGATTCTACTCATCACCCCTTCGGCACGTGGTCCAGAGTGCGCCGCCACGCTCAAAGATTCCACGGGGAACGAAACCCATTGGGCTGAAAATCTCCAACTGGCCGTAGCTCACTTACGGGAGCAAACCTATTCGGCTGTGGTCATTGATCAATTCCTGCTTGAGACCGAACCCGCCGAGAGCGACCAACTGCTTGAGCATATCGATACCGCTTTTCCCGTTTACCTGAACTTTGCCGTCAGCGGCATGGAACGGCTCGTCCGCGAAGTGCGCTCGGCGCTGCACCGCCGCAAGCGTGAGGAAGCTCAGGCCCGCCTTGCCGTCGAGCAACAATTTCGCAGCGAAATGGGCGAAAGCATTACCGCCATGCTCCTTTCCTGCGAATTGGCCATGACTGTTCCCAACATTCCCGGCGCGGCTGCGGAAAAAATCCTCGCCGTCGATCTTCTGGCGCGCGAAATGCGCACCAGGCTGGGCGCGAACTGAAGCCCGCATCCATTCGAGCAACTAAAAAGCGAAGACTGAGCGCCAGATTAACTTCCTCTTACCGCATAATGGGGGCGTGACGTCCGGCCCTGCCCCGCCGCTCCGTAGCTGGACTCGTCTCGATGGTGTCGATCTGCTTCGCGGACTGGCCATCTTCTTCGTGTTGATGAACCACGTCAACATACGATTGCTGCAATCCAAACTCGATTACGCCCACGCACTCCCCCAGCAACTTGTAGCTTCATTGTTCTGGAACGGCCAGCGCGGAGTTCAGATATTCTTCGTGATTTCCGGTTTCCTCATTACTTCCACTTCTCTCCGTCGCTGGGGTTCGCTCTCTCGCGTGAATGTTCGCGATTTCTATCTGCTGCGCTTTGCCCGCATCGCGCCTTTGTTCCTCTTGTTGCTTGCGGTGCTGTCCGTGCTCGACATCACGCACCTAAAACACTTTGTCGTCTCATCCGATACCGGTGGCCTTGGCCGCGCACTTCTTGCCGCGCTCACATTTCACGTGAACCTCCTTGAAGCTCACCGTGGCTACCTTCCGGCGAATTGGGACATCCTGTGGTCACTTTCTGTGGAAGAGATGTTCTACTTTTTCTTCCCGCCGGTCTGTCGCCTTCTTGGCCGAGGAAAGCTTCTCGTCGTCCTTCTGCTAGCCTTCGTCGTTCTCGGGCCAATCGCACGCACCGCCCTTGCCCATAACAACGAAATCTGGCGAGAATACTCCTATCTTGGAGGGATGGACGCTATTGCCCTCGGATGCCTGACAGCTCTACTGTCCTCGCGAGTGCGCTTGTCCCGCATGGTGTTGCGGATTCTCACGTTTGCCGGCGCAGCAATTCTCTTTTTCAGCTTGGGTTTATCGATAAAGGCCGCCGACTGGGGCTTAGAAAAGACCGGCCTTGATATGACAATCCTCGCGGTTGGCACCTGCATGCTCGTAGCTTCCGCGGCACAGACCAGTTGGGCGAGTCCCCGCTTCCTGCGGCTCATTACCGAATTGGGCAAGCGTAGCTATGAAGTTTACCTAACCCATATGTTTGTGGTTTTTCTTCTTTTCGATTTGTTTATTTCCGCTGGCAAACCTCTCCATGCCATCCCGGCGCTGTTCATCGTGACCATCCTTACCTCAGGTTTTCTGGGGGATCTGGTTGCCCGAATCTACTCCGAGCCGATGAATCGCCTGCTCCGCCGCGAATGGCGAGAAGGCAGAAACCCCCTTGGAACCGCGATCAACCGGGGGTAACAGTTTCCGGGAAAAGTTTCGTATCAGGGCACAGCTTTTTAGAGGTTGCGATAAAACTCGATCTAGGTATCGATGTTTTGGGTGGCGCAGCGGTTCACTGCGATAAATCCTCTGTTTCCAACAGCGGCTCCAGCCGCCTAGGAAGTGCTCGCCCGACAAAATGAAGTTTTTCCCGCAGACTGGCAACCCCAAAATTCTTCGACGCTACACCTCTCTTCGCACTAGAATGGTCCTTGCACTTCGCGGATTCCGCATCCAATACGGTATCCAGGCCTCCTGGGAGGTTCTTTGCACGTTCTGGTCACAGCCGATACCATGTCCGGAGCCTGGACCTACTCGCGCGAACTGGTGACCGGCCTGGTCACCAGCGGCGTCCGCGTCACCCTGGTCACCTTCGGCGAGATTCCCCTCCCCGATCAGACTTCTTGGATGGATCATCTCCATGGCCTGGCATACCATCCCACCGCCTTTCGCCTGGAATGGATGGACGACGCCCCGCACGATCTTCCCGAATCTTCGCGATTTCTCGCCAACTTGGTGCGTGAAGTTGATCCCGACCTGCTCCAGCTTCACCAGTTTTGCCATGGCGATCTTCCGGTCGCCGTTCCCCGGGTCATCATGGCCCACGGCGATCTCATCACCTGGTCACAATCCGTGCAGGGCTGTACTCCGCGTCCTACGCGCTGGCTGCAATGGTATCGGGATACCGTCATCCGCGGTATTTCCGCCGCCGATGCCATATTAGCTCCTTCGTCCTGGATGCTCGATGCCCTGCGCTCTACATACACCCGCGCCCGCCGCGAAGCTGTTATTTATCCTGGACGCAACCCCATCTTTTTCAATCCCTACATCGGCAAAGACGATTCCGTGCTCTCCATCGGTCGCCTAATCGATGCCGGCAAACAAGTCTTCCTGCTCACCCAGCATGCCCATCCCTTTCCCGTCTGCATCGTGGGCGCGGAACAAACCGTACCAGTTCCGCGCATCCCCATTCGTGCCGACGTTAAAGTTGCCACCCTGCAATCCACCGTCGCCATCCGTGGCCCGCAAACCGACGCTCAACTTCGCGCCCTCTATAGCCGCGCCGCGGTCTACGCCGCCACCCCGCGCTACGAGCCTCTTGGCATGGCCGCGCTTGATGCCGCATTCTCGCGCTGTGCCATCGTTGCCAACGATATCCCCAGCTTCCGTGAAGTCTGGGGCGACGCCGCCCTTTACTTCCGTACCAATGACGCAAACAGCCTCGCTACCATCCTCCGCCAACTCGATTCCGATCGCCCGCTGCGCCAGGCCTACGCCAATCGCGCCTTCGCCCGCGCCCGCGAACGCTTCACCACCAACCGCATGATTAAGCAATATATCGACCTCTACCGCAGCCTGCTTTCCGCCAACTCCCTGGCGGCCTAACTCTGCATTTGCCAGAATATTTATGTAGGGACAGCCGCCCTCGGCCTATCCGTCGAGCGAAGCTCGACTTTGGCGGCAAACTGCACCACTGCCAATTTTTCTTGTAAACCGACGCCTTCCGCGCCGCATCTAGATCAGCTCACATATTTTTTGCTAGATCGGACCTCGAAGAGGTATCCATGCCACAAACTTCAGCCGGAACCATCCCTCTCCGCCAATTCGGCCGCTCCGACGCCAAAATTTCTATTCTCGGCTTCGGCGGTCATCACCTCGGAGAAGCTCCCGACGCGAAAACTGCCGTTGAGATCGTTCATCAAGCCGTCGACGGCGGAATCACTTTTTTCGACAACTGTTGGGAATATCGCCGCGGTAAAACCGAAGTCTGGATGGGAGCAGGCCTGAAAGGCCGCCGCGACAAAGTTTTTCTCATGACCAAAGCCTGCCCCCACGGGCGCGACGGCAGCCTCGCCCTGCTCATGCTTGAAGAATCTCTGCGTCGTCTGCAAACCGATCATCTCGATCTCTGGCAGGTCCACGGCATGGTCTTCGACAACGATCCCGATCTATTCATCCGCAAAGGCGGCGCAGCCGAAGCCCTCGCCAAAGCCAAGCAGGACGGTAAAGTCCGCTTCGTTGGATTCACCGGACATCAATATCCCCATGTTCATCTCGGCATGCTCAATACCGGTTTTCCCTTCGACTCCGTCCAGATGCCGCTCAACCCTTTCGATGCAACCTTCGCTCGCAGCTTCGAACGCGAGGTTCTTCCCGAACTCACCAAGCGTGGCATTGCAGCTCTCGGCATGAAGCCGCTCAGCGGCAAGGGCGCTGCCATCAAGAACGGTGTTATCACCGCCGAAGAGTCCCTGCGCTATGCCATGAGCCTGCCCGGAGTTACCACCACCATCACCGGCATGGATAGCCTCGAAGTGCTGCAACAAAATCTGCAAATCGCGCAGAACTTCACCCCCATGTCCGAGCAGGAGATGAGCGCCCTGCGCGAGCGCGTAAGGCCCAGCGCCGCCGACGGCCGCTATGAACTCTACAAGCTGTCACTCCAGTTCGATAACCCGGAAGCCCGCCTCGCTCACGGCTTCCCGCTCGATACCCGACAATCCGAAGTAAGAGACATGATGGGAACCGCGGAAAATACCGGACATCCCTGGCCAGAAAGACAGTTCTAGGAGAGACCGCTTGGCTTCGAAGCTCGAAATCAATCGCCGAAACTTCATCAGAGGAGCCGCCGTCCTAGGCGCGATCCCGCTCATTCCCGGAGGCAGCATGGCACAGCAACAGCCCGACCAATCCCAACAAGTTCCTGAGGGGCAAGTACCCACCAAGCCGCTTGGCCGCACCGGAGTTCAAGTTTCCGCCATGGGTCTTGGCGGATATCACATCGGTTCCGCTGAAACCGATCAGGCCGCCATAGACATCGTCGCCAAAGCCTACGACCATGGCGTCCGCTTCTTCGACAACGCCTGGGAATATCACGACGGCCTGAGCGAAGAGCGCATCGGCAAGGCGCTAAAAGGGAAGCGCGACGGCACATTCGTCATGACCAAAGTCTGCACCCACGGCCGCGATAAGCAAGTCGCCATGCGCATGCTCGAAGAATCCCTACGCCGTCTGCAGACCGATCATCTCGATCTGTGGCAGGTTCACGAAGTCGTCTACGAAAACGATCCCGATTTAATTTTCGCTCCCAACGGCGTCGCCGAAGCTCTCACCGCCGCCAAGCAACAAGGTAAAGTCCGTTTCATCGGATTCACCGGGCACAAAAATCCTGAAATCCACCTGAGGATGCTGGCGCACAATTTTCCCTTCGACACGGTTCAAATGCCGCTCAACTGTTGCGACGCAACCTTCCGCAGCTTTGAAACCCAAGTCCTGCCCGAAGCCACGCGAAAAGGCATCGCCGCCCTAGGCATGAAAAGCCTCGGAGGCAGCGGAGAACTCATCCGGCACGGCGTCGTCACTCCCGAACAAGGCCTCCGCTATGCCATGAGCCTGCCTGTCGCCACCACCATCAGCGGCGTCGACACCATGGAGGTGCTCGATCAAAATCTGAAAGTCGCCATCAACTTCCAACCGCTAGCCGCCAATGAAATGCAATCTCTCCGCGACCAATGCCGTTTCCTGGCCAGCGACGGCCGCTATGAACTCTTCAAAATGACCACCAAATACGATGGTAAAGTCGGCCGCGAACAACACCGCTTCCCCACGGTCCAGGAGCTTCCGATCTAGCTTTTAGCCGGCAACTAGAGAAAAGTGGGAATCTACACTCGATTTTTGTGTGCGCGTCCGGTGTCGTGGGGTGCCCCATTTTTCGCGTGTTTTGCGAAAAGTGGGAATAGATGCCGCCGTAGCACCGGGTCTCTTCTGTTAACCCTGATTACCATCCGAACTTCCGACCTCCATATGGCGGCATCCTAGCCACGTAGAAGAGCGGCGCTTTAGCGCTACGTAAAATCTCCAAGGAAACTGGGCTTTAGCCCCGGTCGAACGATATTAAATTGGCCAAACTGCCCGTCCCGTGCGCTCTTCACCCTTGACAGCACCGTGGGAACAAGCGCATTATCTTCGGGTATTAAACGCATTTAATAAGCTCCGGTATCACCCCCGCTAGGACGCACCCATGTTGCCTTCCAATTCTTGCGCTTCTGTTCGCGTCATGCTTTATTTCGCAGCCGCCATCATTTTCTCCTTCGTGCTCGCTTCACCCGCGCGCGCACAATCCGCCTACGTGCGAGTCAATCAAATTGGCTACGAAACTTCCGCCACGCAGTATCGCGCCTATCTAATGTCCACGACCCCCCTCAGCAATGCCCAGTTCAAAGTGATTAACGCAAGCGGTGCTACCGCCTACTCCGGCCAACAGGGTGCGTTGCTCGGTACATGGGGCAACAGCAAAACCCTGACCTACTACATCTTCGCCCTGGATTTCTTTGTCCCCGGCGGCGACCTCTACACGATCTCAGTCTCCGGCGCAGCCACAGCGTCCTCGCCAACCTTCGCAGTGGATTCTCCCGACGTCCTTTACCCCGGCCTGCTTCTGAACACTCTCTTTTTCTACGAAACCGATCGCGACGGCCCTGACTTCATCCCCAACGCCCTTCGCACCGCCCCCGGGCACCTGAAAGATGCCAACGCGCACGTCTACCAACCTCCTGCGCTCGACTCGAACGACTACATCGACAACATCCCGCCCACCCCGCCGCAAGTCTCAGCCAAGCTGCCCAGCATCGACGCCACTGGCGGCTGGTGGGACGCTGGCGATTACATGAAGTATGTCGAAACCGTTAGCTATACCACTGCTCTAATGGAAGTCGGGATCCGCGACTTCCCGCGCCAGATGGGCCCCGGCGCTCCCCTCAACCCTCCCGCACCGCCCGCCTCGATTTCTTATGCAGGCGCCAGCGGCCCCGGCGCGCCCGCTTCCTCGGACTTCACCGGCGAAGCCAACTTCGGCCTGGCCTGGCTTATGAAAATGTGGGACGACAAAACCAAAACTCTCTATTATCAGGTCGA
The DNA here is from genome assembly GCA_049512655.1 of Candidatus Sulfotelmatobacter sp. GTDB lineage: Bacteria > Acidobacteriota > Terriglobia > Terriglobales > Acidobacteriaceae > Sulfotelmatobacter. Next base: position 37,142 of record JBEKWW010000016.1, read on the forward strand.
TAACAGCCAGGATTGGGATTACTACGGCGAAGGCGACCCCAGTTCCGCCACCGGCGAGTGCAGTGGAACCTACGTCACTCCCTACTGCCTCATCACCGAATACGATATCTGGACCCTCCCCCAAGCCGCCGACAACTTCAACCAACCCGGCGATCCCGAGCCTTGCGATCCCTCCACCACGTTTTATATCTGTGATCGCCCCGTCTACCTCGCCGGCCCCGCAGGTTCGCCCATCAGCCCCAATCTCGCCGGCCGCTTCTCCGCCGACTTCGCCCTGTGCTCCCAACTCAACCGTGACTCAAACCCAGTCCTCGCGAATCGCTGCCTGAAAAACGCCGAGGACATCTTCGCCCTCGCCAATCTTTCCTATGCCGACCCCGCTCCCGGCGTAGGTTCAGGCTCGTGCGCCAGATGCCTGCTCACCGCCGTGCCCTTCGACGGCTATCCAGAAACCGTTTGGGATGACGACATGGAATTCGGCGCCACTGAACTCTATTTCGCCCTGCACCAATTCGGCGACGAGGCCAACCTTCCCGCCGGTCTGCCGCATAGCGATCCCAATTACTACCTGCGCCAGGCGGCACAGTTCGCCAAAAATTATGTCTCGAAAGTTTACAACCCCGGTTACGGCGACACTCTCAATCTTTACGATGTGAGCGGCCTGGCGCATTTTGAACTTTACCGTGCCCTGGCATTGGCCGGAAACCCGTCTGCCCTCGCCGTCTCTCAATCCGAGATCCGCCAACAACTTCTTCGCCAGGTAAACGACGCCATCGAGCAAGCAGCCACCGATTCCTGGGGCTTCGGCACCCACTGGAATTACGGCGACACCACTTCGCACGGCGGCGGTCTCTCCGTCATGGCCAGCGAAGCTTACTACCTGACTCACCTCGCAACCTACAACACCTTCTCGCAGAGATGGCTGGGCAATATCCTCGGTGCCAACGCCTGGGGCTCGTCTTTCATCGTTGGCGATGGCAGCACATTTCCCAACTGCATCCAGCACCAGGTGGCAAACCTCGCTGGCGCACTCGATGGCACTTCTGGCGGCACTCCCGTTCTCTGGGGCGCGGCGACCGAAGGTCCAGCCGGTTATGCCACCTCCGGCTTGGTCGGTGGCATGAAACGCTGCCCCGCTGACGGAGTTGATACCTTCAAAATATTCAATGGCAACGACGGCTCCTTCAACGCCTCACAAACCGCCGTCTACAAAGACAACGCGCAGTCCTACAGCACCACCGAACCCGCCATCGACCTGACTTCCACGTCATTCCTCATGTGGTCCTGGAGACTAGCCGGCCGCCCAAGTTTCTGATATTTGGGTAGTAGTGCGGTTTGAATGACACTTCACTTTGCGCTTCGACGTGCAACTTGAAAAGTTTGTCATTCCGAATCGCGGTATTATCGCGCGAGGAATCTGCTTTCGTCCCTATTGTCACTGCTTCTTTTAATGACAAACACTTTCCCAGTCGAACTATAATTCCCCTGGGGCCGCACGCATGTTCATTGAAGCCTTGCAAGACCGCTTGAGAGCTCTCGACGACGAAATCCTTCGCCTGACCAAACTAGCCTCCGAATCCTCCGATAAATCTCAACAGGATAATTACTGGCTCCTCGCTCGAGACCTGCAACGCGAAGCCCGTGGTTTGCGCTCAGAGATCAGAAGGATTGCAGAATCCGCGAACTTGCCTCTGCCATCTCGAGCGGAACATAATCGTCCGCACGACGGGTGTGCGAAGTCGAGAGACCGGCTTTTTTCATTCTCGCGATAACAAAAATCTTTTGCGTTTCGCACCAATAAATGTCATCCTCACCACCGAAAGAAGAAAGATCCCCCATGTGCTTTTCTGCCACAGCAAACTTTGTCGGTAGCGCCGCCCTTACCACCATGGGCGTCCTCACCCTCACTAAGGTCAAGCACCGCCGCGAACTCCTGTTCGCCGCCCTACCCGTCCTGTTCGCCATTCACCAATTCATTGAAGGATTCGTGTGGCTCGGCCTTGATGGCATCCTCTCGCCCGCCGTCGCTCACGACATGGGCGCAGCCTTCATGCTTTATGCCCAGGGCTTGCTCCCATTCCTGCTCCCGCTCAGCGTTCTCCTCTTCGAGCCGGACGTGGCCAGCCGCCGCCGCATGCTCCCATTTCTCGGCATCGGGACAGCCACCACCCTCTACATCCTCTGGGCCCTCACCGCATTTCCCACGGAGGTTTACATTCGTGGCAACAGCATCGTCTATATGAATCAAGCGACGAACAACACTACCGTCGCCATTTTCTACATCATCGCCACGTGCGGATCGCTCTTCTTCTCCAAAGTTCGCGCCATGGTCGTCTTCGGCGCCGCTAACCTCGCCATCCTTCTCTTCGTCATGGCCGTCCGCCGCTACGCTTTCACATCGCTTTGGTGCGCCTACGCCGCCGTCGCCAGCGTCATCATCCTCGCCTACTTCTGGCGCAGCGCGGCGACACGCCCATTTCGCTACGCCGAATCAATGTAGGGATAGCCGCCCGCTTCACCCTCACTCGCGGAGCCTGCGGCCTCCGCCCCATCCAGCCATCTGAAGAGCCAGGTGGCGCTCAAAGCCCCAGCCAACTGCGCGACAATAAACCCTGGCACGTCCTCTGGACGAATGCCCGAAAAACTGTCGGTAATCGAACGAGCCAAAGTGACCGCAGGATTGGCGAACGAAGTCGACGCCGTAAACCAGTACGCCGCCACTATATAACTCGCGACTGCGACGGCTGGGGCTACAGCCGATCGTACCCTCACACATCCCCAGATCACGCAAAGCAACCCGAAGGTTGCGACAAACTCACTGAGCAACTGGGGCAGCCCCGACCTCTGCCGCACTGAGATCGAATACCACCCCCTCCCAAACATCAAATGCGCGGCGATCGTCCCCACTAACCCTCCCGCAAACTGAGCGGCCACATAAAAAGGAACTTCCCCCCACGGCATCAGCCCACGTAACGCAAGCGCGACACTTACAGCTGGATTCAGATGAGCGCCGGAAAATTGCCCGAAAGCCAGGATCAAAGCAGCCAGCGCCGCACCCGTTGCGATCGTATTCGCCAGCAGCGCAATGGCCGTGTTGCCTCCACTCAGGCGCTCACCCATGATGCCGGAACCAACCACCGCCGCCACCAACATCGCGGTCGCCAGCCCTTCGCACGCGCTGCGCTTGAACAAGGAAAACGAGGAAGACTGAGTCATTTCGGCCCAGCCAGCTTCAAGAATTCCTGTTCAATTCTTTGCTTGATTTCGTCCCTCGTTTGCCGGAAGACGGCAAGCCTTGCCTCATGCGATCCAGTCGCCTCTGCTGGATCCTCGATATCCCAATGCAGGCATTTGTAGGTGTGAGGGAATATAGGGCAGCGCTGTTTAGCGTTATTGCAAACTGTCAAGACATAAGAAATTGTCTGCCCCAGAAAACTTTGCACGTCCTTTGAGTTTTGCTGAGAAATATCGATTCCTAGTTCGCGCATCGCCTCGACGGCAAAAGGGTTCAGTCCTTTCGGCTCTATGCCCGCGCTCAAAACCTCAAACCTGTCGCCGGCAACATGGCGAAGGTAGCCCTCCGCCATTTGGCTACGCGCCGAGTTGCCGGTGCAAAGAAAAAGCACCCTCGGCTTAGACATTCGCTTGTCCCGGCGTGCAACAGCCCGGAGCACAGCAAGCCCCATTCGCTCGGCCCGTCTGCTTCTCCGGAAGATTGTCCTTGAGAACCACAAAAACTTCCCACTCGTTGCCATCGGGATCGTGCACCCAGCTCTTATCCTGCGTGGCATAGCAGCAGTCGGTCTGCATTTCGTCCCGCGTGATCAGACCCACATCCGCCCATGCTTGCCGGATGCTCAGAACAGCCCCCGTCGAACCGACCTGGATGCCCATGTGCGACAGCGCTCCCGCATCCTTGAATGGCACCTCATTCAGCGTGAAATTAAGCGGCGGGTTCTGCACATCGAACTTGGCATAACCCTTTCTGACCTTGGCTGGTTCAATTCCAAACATCTTGCGATAAAACTCGATGCTGTTCTCGACGTTTCTGACGTTGATGGCGAGGTGTGCTTTCAGAGCAGTGATCGGGACCGACATAATGGTTCTCCTCATATTCGCAATAACGAATATATTCAAAGCTAGCACTGCGATAACACATGCGTCAATACGAATATGATGTGATAGGCTTATTTCGTGAGCCGAACTCCCCCACTGGATAGTCTGTTTCGAGCGCTAGCCGATCCCACTCGCCTGCGGCTCATCAACTTGATGGCAGAGCAGGAGATATGCGTCTGCTACTTCACCGAAGTCATCGGCGCTCCGCAGCCAAAAATTTCGCGGCATCTCGCTTATTTGCGAAAAGCTGGAGTCGTTGCCGCCCGGCGCGAGGGCAAGTGGATGCACTATCGCCTCGTCGTTCCCTCCGACCCCCACGCTGCGTCCATCCTGAAAACCGTCTGCGACGCTCTCCGGCAGGACAAAGAACTTCAGCGTGACCTCCAACGTCTCGACCGCGCTTGCTGCGGTCCGCGCAGTCTGGTTCAAGTCCTCGGCGCCCCATTACCCTCTGAAATCGGATAGTCGTGTGGAGCGGGCGCCCCCGCCCGCCGGTCTTGCACTCGATTGGATCTTCCCGCGACACGAATCCCTGCTAAGTGTTATCTTTTTATCCTTGCTATAAACCCGTAAGGTTTGGAGAAAATAATACTCATGGCTCAAGTGAAAATCACCGTCCGCCCCAATGGCCCATTCCGCGTGGAAGCTCCCGAAGGTTCCGTCGAACTCGTCGATGCCAACGGAACTCCGTATGACCTCACCGGTAAACCCGCATTCTCCCTGTGCCGCTGCGGCGGTTCGGTCAACAAGCCTTTCTGTGATGGCGCCCACAGCCGCATTGGCTTCCAGGGTGCCGAACTTGCCGTTAAAAAAGCTGACGGCCAAGCCTGACCTGCATCGAGCCGTCTGTATTAGAAACCCGAGAACTGAAAAATGAGCGACCCATCCGACCGCGACCTCGGAATGCACCGCAACATCACTCGCCGCGACTTCCTCAACGGTGTTGCGGTCACCGCGGCCGCGTCCATGCTGCCTCACCAACTCCTCGCCGCCGATCAATGCGTCCTCACTCCCATTGAAGCCGAAAAGTTTTCCCCGTATTATCCTCCCGCCCTTACAGGCCTGCGTGGCAGCCATCCCGGTGCGTCTGACGCCGCTCACTGCCTGCGCGACAACACCTTTTTCGAAACCTTTCCCACCGCGCAAGATACCGGCGAAACCTACGACCTTATCATCGTAGGTGGAGGCATCAGCGGCCTCTCGGCCGCACACTTCTATCGCAAAAAAGCTGGTCCAAATGCCCGTATCCTCATCCTCGAGAATCACGACGACTTCGGCGGACATGCCAAGCGCAACGAATTCAAAATCGGCAACCGCACCCTCCTCGGTTACGGCGGAACATATTCCATCGAAAGCCCCGAGCCCTACAGCCCCGTCGCGCAAGCTCTGATCGAGGAGTTAGGCATTGAAGTCTCATCTTTTCCCAAGTACCTGGACCGGGATAGTTACCACGCCTTTGGACGTTCTCCGAAGATCTTTTTTGATAAGGAAAATTTCGGCGCCGACTGCTTGCTTGACGATCCCTGGCCTTTTCCCGGCGGTGAAACCTACGATCTCGCCGTCCCCGCCGCCGATGCCTGGACGCGTTTCATGAAAGACGCGCCCATCGCCGAGCAAGCCCGCCAGGACGTACGCCGTCTCTGCACGGAAAAGAAAGATTATCTTCCTGCTCTTGATCTCAAACAGAAGCAGGATCGCCTGGCCCGCATCAGCTACAGCCGTTATCTGAGCGAAGTCATGGGCATGCATCCCGATGTGCTTCGTCTTTATCAGACCCTGCCCCAGCCGCTCTTTGGTTATGGAATCGAATCCATTCCCGCGCTCGATGCCTGGGATGCGGGTTATCCCGGCTTTGCCGGAATGCTGGACGAACCCGAGGGTCTGCATAACGAGCGGGCTCATTTTTTTCACTTCCCGGATGGCAACGCGAGCATTGCTCGCTTGCTCGTTCGCAACTTGATTCCCCAAGCCATGCCCGGAAGCTTTCCGATGGGCATAGTTACCACACGAGCCGACTATTCCAAACTGGATGGGAAAGACTCACCTGTACGCCTTCGCTTGAACAGCACGGTGGTGCGAGTGAAGCACGTTGGCGATCCTGCTCACGCCCGCGAGGTCGAAATCACTTACGCGCGCGACGGCAAAGTCTTCACCACGCGCGCAAAAAATTGCGTGCTCGCCTGCTGGAACATGATGATCCCTTATTTCTGCAACGAACTCCCGCTCGAGCAGCGCGAGGCGCTCGCCTATGCCACAAAAGTTCCGCTGCTATACACCAACGTGCTCCTGCGCGATGGAAAGGCGTTTCAGAAGCTAGGCGCGAATGCCATCTATGCGCCCAACGGCTATCACACTCTGGTCGACATGGATTTGCCAGTGAGCATTGGGGACTATCGCTGCCCGCAAACCCCAGACGATCCCATGATTGTTCATATGAGCAAGTCGCCGTGTCAGGCGGGGCTACCGCCGCGCGAGCAGCATCGCATGGGGCGATACGAACTCTTCACCACAACCTTTGAAACCATGGAGCACAACATTCGCGAACAACTGGCCCGCATTCTTGGCCCCGGCGGATTCGATCCCGCTCGCGACATCGCCGCCATCACTGTAAACCGCTGGCCGCATGGCTATGCCTACGATTACAACTCGCTGTTTGATTCATTCGTGCTGGAAGGTGGCGAAACCCCGTGTGAGCGGGCGCGCAAACCTTTTGGCCGCATCACGATCGCCAATAGTGACGCTGGTGCGCACGCATTTACGAATGTGGCCATCGACCAGGCGTGGCGCGCGGTGGGCGAACTGAAAAGCTAGTTCGAGTTTCTACTTCATCTTCGAACCATCGCTGCTACGAATGAACTCCGCAACATTGTCATGGATCGCTTTCAGCGAGGGTTCATGCGCGTAGACCATGTGTCCGGATTCGTAAAACTTGAATTCGATATTTTTCTGCAGCTCTGGTGGAATCGGCAGGTGCTGCATTTCATAAACGCCTTCGTAGAACGGGGTCGCAAGATCGAAATACCCCGCATTCAAGAGTATTTTTAGTTGCGGGTTGTATTTCATTGCGATGGCGAGGTCCGGCATCACATTGGTTGCTCCCGGAAACGGGGACTGGGTGCCGGGAATCTGGTGCGCGAAACTCCACCATTTGAAGACCTCGATTTCCGGCTTGTATTCCTTGTTCTCGCCATACTTCAGATCTTTTCGGACGTAGTCGTTGAAGGCGGAAACGTACGCCGAGGAAATTGCCGCTCCCTGCGGATCGTACTCGGCCTCCTTACTGAGCGGATCAAATGTCGGCCCGGAAAATCGGGTGTCCAGGCGGCCGGTGGTGAGATTGCTTTCGTCCTGCAGGTTCTTCTCGAATTCTCCTCCATTGATGCGCAGGTCGGCCTTCTCGATGTATGCGACTGGCAGGCCGGTGTATTCATGAAGCTTGGCGGCGATGGCGTGGCGTTGGTCTGTTGGAAGCGAAGAGCCCGCTCCCAGCGCCAGAGCGTAATCGTTCATCGCGAAGTGCTCGACCTCGGTCAGCAGCGACCCGAGATCCGGATGAGGGCTAGGCAATTTGTGGTGATACCAGGCGCTGGCGGCGTAGGTAGGCAAATTGAGTTGATACGCCACATCGACGCCAGGGTTGAATTCAGGCGCATCCGAATCGAGCGAAAAATTCAGGATTTGCGACAGAAGGATCACGCCGTTAAAGTCGACATCGCGTTCGGTTTCCAGAATGTTGCTGAGAACCGCGGACCGCGTCGTACCGTAACTTTCGCCGAACAGATATTTAGGCGAATTCCAACGTCCATACTTCGAAAGAAATTGTGAAATGAAATCGCCGAAGGCCCACGCATCCTGGTCCACGCCGTAGAACGCTTTCTCCTTATCCTTCCCGGCGAGGCGGCTGAAGCCGGTCCCCGGTGCGTCCACAAAGACCAGATCGCTCACGTCGAGCAGGCTGTATTCGTTGTTTACTACGGGATAGGGTGCGGCGGGTGTGTGCGTATCGTCTGCGGTTACGACGCGCTTCGGCCCGAATGCTCCCATGTGGAGCCACACTGAAGATGACCCGGGCCCTCCGTTGTAGACGAAGGTGAGCGGACGCGGCGCGCCTTTATTGTCCGATTTGAAATATGCCACATAGAACATGCTGGCTTCGGCGGGCTTATTCTTGTCATCTTTGTCGGCGTTTTGCGGAACGTCGTCCCAGCCTTTCGGATGCACTACCAGCGTGCCCGCGAACGCGTCGTAGTTCACAACATTGCCGCCGATGGTGACCGAACCTTTGCTGGCCTGCTGCTCGGCTTTGAATTGCTCAGGGTTTTGCGGCTCAGTCTTGGCAGGTTCGGGCTTAGCCACTGGCGTTTCTTGTTTTGCCTGCGAAAAAGCTATTGTGAGCGGAAGCACAAGCATCGCGATGGCTAGCGAGATAAACCTCTGCGCGCGGAACCCGAACCCGGACGTTCGCATCAAGAGTTTCTCCAAATGATTTTTTTCCTTAAGTGTGAACCTCAATTTATCACGTTCCCGCTTTGCTCTTGGATATTGATCTTTGTTGTCATCCGGAAGCCCGCGCCCTTCGCGGGCTGAAGGACCTACGCACCTGCCACTCTCGGTACTCGTGTCGAGCGCGCACTTTTGTCCGCTAGCCTTCAACTTTTGTTCTTTTGCGTTTTCGCTTAGCTACTGCGAGCCGGTGCTGGTGTTTTGTAGGTTTGGCTTACAGGATGATCGAACGGCGATCGCCCGAAGCGAAGGGGCACCTCGTGATACCGGGCCAAGGCCATAGCACCGGCGGCTAGGGCCACGCTAGTAGCCAGGAAAATCGCGAGCCTGCGGGGCGCGTGTTCCTGCTGCGGTGCGATGAGAGCAATCACAGCTCCGAGGATGAGCCCGGTGAGCAAGCCTCCGATGTGGGCCGCGTTGTCGACGCCGGACATGGCCGCTCCGAAGATCAGGTTGTATACGACGAATGCGCCGAGGCTGCGCAGCGTGCCTTGCAGAGCGGCCCGAGGAACGGAAAATTCTCCCAGCTTAAAGGCGGCGAGCATGGCGCCGGCCAGGCCGAAGATGGCTCCCGAGGCTCCAACGCTGGGAGTACCGGGATGCCACGCGAGGCTGGCGAGGCTGGAGCCGATGCCGCAAAGGAGATAGACCGCGGCGTAGGTCCAGCGTCCGTAGAGCGATTCGGTGAGCTGGCCGAGGTTCCACAGGCACCACATGTTGAAGGCGACGTGGACGAGCCCTCCGTGAACAAATACGCAGGTCAGCAGACGCCACCATTCGCCCGTGAGAGTCAGCGGCCCGAAGTTGGCGCCCCAGCGAATAGTTTCTCCCACGGGGAAATCCAAAACGGTTTGACCGGCAAGGGCCATGCCGAGAAAGACGGCGGCATTGATGCCGAAGATGATTTGCGTGAGATTGATGGCAGACTGATTGCCGCGGGCCCACGGCGTAGGCATGACTGCCTGGCGAGCGTTCTCGTTGGGCAGAACTTCGCCGCGTTGATAGGCCTCGTGCTGCTTGCACCATTGGCAGACTTTTTTGCCGAAGGTAAAGCCAGGCATCTGGCGTCCACATCGAATGCAATTTGCCATGAAGAGTTAAGAGTATCAGTTGAGTGCGGGGGAAGAAAAATCCTTAGTGGGTTATGTAGGCACAGCCGCCATCGGCTGTCCTTCGAGCGAAGCTCGAAGCCTTGTTTTTCGTATCGTCACAGTAAATCGGTGCAAAGGTTATAGATTGCGCGTGAGGGAATCCAGGATGTCCGGTGGGAATTGGACAAAGACCGCGGTGGCTGCGCTCTTTAGAGCTGTGTAGGTTTGGAGGCCGTCGATTTCGCCGGTCGTGCGCAAGTGGGCGAGGACGGGCGCCATGTGAAAGAGGTCGGTGCGAAGCAGCAACCAGAGACGGAGTTTGATTCCGGTGAGTAGGGAATAAAGGCGGACTTCAATGGCTTTTTCCTGCAGGGTGGAAGCGAGTATAACCCGGTCAGGATCGGAACTGCCTTTTGCCGCGACGGCATACTCCACCAGCACTTTGGAATTGTGGGACATACGGCGGGTGAGTTCGAGGTAAAGGCGCATGCGTTTGCGCTGCGCCTGACGAAACTGTTGCGGGCCTAGCTTCCAGCGGAATTCAAATTCGGCCGCGGGATCGAGAAGCGATTCGGCCAGGGAAATATCCACCGGGTAGAGGAAGGGGATAACGTCGTCGACGTCGCGATGAGGGAAGCGGCGCCACGCGCAGCGCAGCATGTAGATGCAGGAAAGAGCGCCCCACGCAACCATCAGCCAGGTAAATACGATGGAAAACATAAAGCTAGCGCATCCTCCGTAAAGCGTCCTTGTACTTTTTCAGATCGCCGGGGGAAAGGGCCGATACCTCAGGAGTGGGAATTCCAGATTTTTGTGGCGCGCTGAAAAACCAAATCCAGATGATCACGGTGAGAGAGTATGCCACAAGTGAGGTCACTCCCCACAAGAAAGTGAATCTTGTTCCGAAATCCGAAAAAGCTGTGGTGGTGAGTAGGGAAACGGTGGCGTAAAGTCCAAACCCTGTGGCTACGCCAAATGGGTACTGTCGCCAGCGGAGGCCGAGAAGAGGAACTAAAGTCACCAGCCCGGCGAAGATGAAGACTTGGGCAAAACGGACCGCTATTTCGCCCACTAGGATGTAGAAGGCTACGCGTCGGGTGAACTGGGTGGGAGCCGCATGGGAGCGGGCCACGCTTAACAGGATGCTCGCGAGGAGGATAGCGGGGAAAATGCATCTGCCCCACCGCCCGTGGATCAGATTTCCCAGAACAGCGCGAAGTACTTCGTACATCACAAGAACGCCCAGGACGTCGTAGCCGGCTTCGGTGGCGTAATACGTTATGTAGTAGGGATGTGGATAGTCGCGAACCACGAAGCGTGCCACACCTGCAAGCACGGCGAACACGGCATAGGAAAAAAAACACGGGTATGTGCGATACGCGTGTCTGCGGACCAGCACCCAGAGAAGTAATGTCAGCAACAAAAGCGGGATGTAAGTTAGAAAAATCAAGCCGGGAGCAGCTTACCCCATCTGCTCCCGGGTTTCGAGGGCAATCGAGCGTCAACGTATGGTCGCGGTTGTCAGGTTCGTTGAAGCCCCCGGAGGCGGAGGCATGCCAGGGCCATCGGCGAGCAAAAGCGCTGGAGGCGGAGGCATGCCAGGGCCATCGGCGAGCAAAAGCGCTGGAGGCGGAGGCATGCCAGGGCCATCGGCGAGCAACAGCGCTGGAGGCGGAGGCATGCCAGGGCCATCGGCGAGCAACAGCGCTGGAGGTGGAGGCATGCCAGGGCCATCGGCGAGCAACAGCGCCGGAGGCGGAGGCATGCCAGGGCCATCGGCGAACAAAAGCGCTGGAGGCGGAGGCATACCAGGGCCATCGGCCAGCACAACAGTCTCTGGCCTGCGTGTCTTGGCTGCTGGCGGAGGCGGCATGCCGCCGCCATCGGCTAAAGCTAGCGAGACAAACGACAACAGAAATACAGTAACTGCGAAAACTTTTTTCATGGTAATGCTCCTTAGTGGGGGATGCCCCAGGGGACAGTTTAGTCGGGGGCGCAAGTGGCAGGAGAGGTATTGCGGGGAAATTTCACATTCGGCGCGATTTTTGGCTTCGGCCTAGTGGAATGTTTCAGTGAATCGTTTTAGTCTTTCTCGACATGTAATCCATCAACAAATACTGCCCGAGCGTGTAGGGGGTGGTGAAGTAGGCTTTGCCGCGGCACATTTCGCTCACTTTTTGCACGAACTGCACCAGGCCATAATCCGACGCGAGCATGAAGGTATTGATTAAAACCCCGGCGCGCTTGCATTTCGAGACTTCTTCCAGCGTCTGGCTAACCACCAGGGGGTCGAGGCCAAAAGCATTTTTGTAGATGCGGCCGTCTTCAAGCGTGAGCGCGGAGGGTTTGCCGTCGGTGATCATGACGATCTGCTTCATGTCTTTGCGTTGGCGTTGCAAGATCCGTTGCGCCAGGCGCAGCCCTTCGCGGGTGTTCGTATAGTAGGGGCCAACTTTGACGCGAGCCAGTTGCGAGAGTGGGATCTCCTCTGCGGAATCGTGGAACAGTACGAGCGAGAGCGAGTCGCCGGGATATTGCGTGCGGATCAAATGCGAGAGAGCCATGGCGACTTTCTTGGCTGGAGTGAATCGGTCTTCGCCATACAGGATCATGGAGTGCGAACAGTCGAGCATCAGGACGGTCGCGCAGGAAGACTGGTACTCACACTGGTGGACTTGCAGATCGCGGTACTCGATGTTGAGTGGCAGGGCGAGGCCCTCACGTTGAATGGCGCTCGAAAGGGTGGCGGTGATGTCGAGATTGAGCGTGTCGCCGAACTCATAGGTTTTTGAACTACCGCTGGCTTCGATGCCAGTGGCCAGGTCACGGGTGTCGTGGCGCCCAAAACTCGATTTGCCGAGCGATCCGAGCAGGTTGCGAAGGGATTTGAAGCCGAGGAAGTCGAGACTCTTATCGGTGATTTCAAATTTGGCTTGCGGCGCGTGTTCGCCGATTTGGCCGCCGCTGGTCGAAGGCCGGGTCGGGTCATGCGGTTCGTCGATCGAAATATAATCTTCCTGCTGCATGCGCTCGATTAATTGTTCGATCAGTTCATCGAGTTGGCCCTCCATCGCCATTTCCTGGAGACGCTGGCGCATTTCTTCGTCGAACGCGTCCCCTTCCATCAGCGCCTGTTCAATAGCGCGTTTTAGATCGTCGAGCGTCTGCTCGCCATCGGGCATTTCGTACCACATGTCGCTCTGGAATCCGCTTTGCAACAGGTAGTCGGAAAGCGCGCCCAGCAGGTCTTCCAGGCTCATCTCGCCTGCAGGGTCGGGAACGTATTTGGAGTAACGAATGCGTTTCATAGAAAAACACGAGCCAGTGACATGATGGTCAGTGGCTCGTGGCCAGTAAAATCCTTGCGATTACGATTCTCAGATCACTGACCACTGACCACTGACCACTAGTTAAACTGTCTTCTCTTCTGCCGGAACGGTTCTTCTCGTTCAAAATCTTTCTCGCGCTCCGGACGATCTGGCCGTTCCACTTTTTTCTCGCCAGCTTTGAAAACGCGTTCCTCGTTCCGTCCAATGCGCTTGTGCGCGTGCAGGCCTTCAAGAATAAACTCCGCGGCTGAGACTTGCTGCTCGGGGCTATCCTTTTGCGAAATTTTCAGCGGACCGAGTTTATCGATGAGGCCTTGAATGTTTTTCAAGTTGTCCAGAGCGTCGGCGGCGGGAATGGAATCGGATAACTGAATTTCACCGCCGAGATCGAACCACTGTACGATCTGCTGCACGTTGGCGCCGGTGAAATATTGATCGTAAGTTTTGGCGATGGCCGAGCGGATGAGTTCGCGGCCAACGAAATCCGCGCCTTTCATCTCACCTTCGTATTCGAGTTCGAGCTTGCCCGTAATCGCAGGCAGCGCCGCGTAAACATCGCTGATGCGGGGCACCACTAGTTTTTCGCCATTGCGGATGGCTCTTCTTTCAGCGTTCGAGATCACATTTTCCATCGCCGAGATGGGCAGGCGCTGGCTGACGCCGGAGCGTTTATCGATTTTCTTATCGTCGCGGGCAGCGAATGCAATGCGTTCGACAACCTCCGCGATATAGAGCGGCAGATGAGCGGCGTTGCCGTTGCGGCGCGTCCAGGCCTCCTGAGCCGTGATGGCGATGCCCTCTTCCACGGTCGCGGGATAGTGCGTGCGAATTTCCGAGCCGATGCGGTCTTTCAGCGGAGTAATAATTTTTCCCCGAGCTGTGTAATCTTCGGGATTCGCGCTGAAGACGATGGCCAGGTCGAGCGGTAGGCGGATGGGATATCCCTTAATCTGCACGTCGCCTTCCTGCATGATGTTGAACAGGCCGACTTGAATTTTTCCGGCGAGATCAGGAAGTTCGTTGACCGCGAAGATGCCGCGATTGGCGCGAGGCAGCAGTCCGTAGTGCACCGTGAAATCGCTCGAGAGTTCGTGCCCTCCCCGCGCGGCTTTAATGGGATCGATGTCGCCGATAAGGTCCGCGATAGTTACGTCGGGCGTGGCGAGTTTTTCCACGTACCGTTCGTCGGGCGTGAGATAGGCGATGGGAACATCGTCACCGAGGCGAGCGACCTCTTCGCGGCAGCGGCGGCAAATCGGCGCGTAGGGATTGTCGCGAATTTCGCATCCCGCAAGATACGGCATATGCTGGTCGAGTAGCGTCGTCAAAGCCCGCAGGATGCGGCTTTTTGCTTGGCCGCGCAAGCCCAGAAGAATGAAATTGTGGCGTGAAAGAATGGCATTGACGATTTGAGGAACGACCGTGTCGTCATACCCCACAATCCCTGGGAATACGCTGGCATCGTCGTTCTCGCGGAGACGCAACATCAGATTGTCACGGAGTTCATCCTTCACCCGGCGGACGCGCAGACGTTCTTCGGAAAAATTACTGTGGCGAAGTTCGCCGAGCGTGCGAGGAAGATTCATGAAAGGAACCTCAATCGAGAATACTTTCCTTGGATTATACGCGGAACAGCGAACCCGCTCCCGAGGTTGCTCTGTGAACCCTTGTGCCCCTGTGCTGAAGATCTTAACGGGACTCGGGACGGCCGAATCTAGTGAACATGCCCATTCCCACCAGCTTTTTCCCGGGCTTTTGCGGCGCGATGAAGTTTGGGAATGATGCCTTCAAGATAAGGGATGAGCACCGCAAGACGAGCGCTTTCCGTGCGCAGTGCAAGCAGTTGCTGCTTTAGATCGAGATCGAGCGGCAAGGAACCAGCCAGGTGAAAAGAAAGAAGGGAATATTCGACGTCGGAAAGATCCTGTTTCGCACCGGCGGCGGCGATCAACTGGGCGTGCAACTGAATCGCCCGGGCGGTATCTACAAGCGACGGCGATCCAGGCTCGTCTTCGATCATCAGAACTTCGCCCTGAAGGTAGGAGCGGTCTTGATTGACTGAAAGCAGTTCGAAGCGTTGTCGGCCTTCGGTCACGAGGTCGAGCCGTCCGTCCGCGTATTTCTTAACCACGGTCACAATTTCGGCCGTGCACCCGACCTCGGCGAGTCCCTGTTCGAGGGCGCGCACTACACCAAAAGTACGATTCTGGGCGAGACATTCGCCGATCATTTCCTTATAACGTGGTTCAAAGATATGTAAAGGCAGGGGAACGCCGGGAAACAGCACGACATCGAGAGGGAACAGTGGGATGAGGGCGGCCAAGGGGTCTCCGGTGGTGAGCGCTGACTCCGCGCGGATCGGGCAGGCTCTCTCATTGTAACCCCGCGGCTTGGCCGCAAAGGTAAAGCTTGACCGGGAAGTCGAAGAAAGATAAAAGCTCGCTATGGAACTAACTGGCAAAGTTGCGGTGGTGACCGGTGCTTCGATGGGCATCGGCGAAGCGATCGCGAAGCTCTTCGCCGATTGCGGCGCCGGCGTGGTCATGCTTTCCCGCGATGCGGGCCGGGTGGAAGCGGCGCGCGAACGGGTGGGATGCCCAGAGCGCACCTTGGCGCTGGCCTGCGATGTGCGCCATCGCGAGGAGATTGACCGCGCCCTCGGACTGACTTTGCATCATTTCCAGAGAATCGATATTTGGGTGAACAACGCTGGACACGGCCTGCTGGATTCAGTGGCAACGATGCAGATGCCTGCGCTGCGGGAGATGTTTGACACGAATTTCTTTGGAGCCGTGGCCGCGATGCAAGCTGTGATTCCGGTGATGCGGCAGCAGGGCGGCGGGACGATCATCAATATTTCGAGCGTGGCCGGGCACATTCCGCTGCCCGGGAGTGCGGGGTACAGCGCTACCAAGTTTGCCATGAATGCTATCGGGAAGGCTGCAGGAGTGGAGCTGAAAAAGGATGGAATTCATGTGCTGACGGTTTGTCCGGGATATGTAAGAACAGACTTTGGCAGGAACGCCGTGCAGGGGAATGAGTTGAAGCGCGTTCGTCCGGCTTCGGTGAAAGGGATTACCGCGCAGCGCGTAGCGCGGGCGACGTTGCAGGGTTATTTGAAGCGCAAGAGAGAAGTGATTGTGCCCTGGACAATGTATGTGCCGCAGAAGATTTACCAGTTGTTTCCGGGGCTTGTGGAGTGGGCCATCGCGAAGATGCGTGGGTGAAGATTGCGGTTAAGATTCAAAGATTGTCGATTCCCAATCGCCAATTGGAAATAGGCGATCGACAGTCCCCTATCCTAATTCCCCCAGCATGGCTTCCATCTCAGACTGCGCATGCAAATTTCCAGTTCGCCGGGCGGAGGCGATGCCGTCGTTGAGCATAGTCTTCGCATCGGAGCCGCGACCGGCGCGCACCAGCGTCTGCGCCGCCATGAAGTAGCCGGGCGTATAGTCAGGGTTCGATTTCAGCAGGATAGCGAATTCCGCCAGAGCGCGATCAAGATCGCCCTGGTTGGAATATTCCATAGCGAGGCCGTAGCGGGCGAAGGCGTCGTTTGCATTTTGGGTGAGGATGTCGTTCAGCGCAGCGATGCGGTCCATAGAAAGTTCTCAGTGATAGGTTCCCGGTTGTCGGTCGAAATGAGGGTACTACAAATTTAGCTTCCGGTCCGGGTAGTGGCGCACTCTGTCCTGCACACAACTTTGTCATCCTGAGCGAAGCGGAAGGGATCTCCTGCTTCGCTGGCCTGATGCGTAAGCCATAATGCGCTGCCACCCTGGTCTGAACCGGCTTGCCCTGGATTCCGAAGTAGGATTGCAAAGTAGAATACCGACGCTTAGTATTCGAATTTCTGGAGGGTCGAAGTGGCGTGTCCATTTTTTATGCCGGTGGAAAAGTTGGATGGTGGTTGGATGCATGCCCACCGGCTTCCGTTGGGATGCGGATGGAGCGGGAACTGCACTGCTCCGGGGCATGAGGGCGAAATTCCATCCGAGGAAGAATTGCGCGGGTTCTGCAATCTTGGCTACGCCCAGTGTGGACGATTGCCGGCTGAGCGAGCCTGGGATTCGGTTCGCTTCGGAGCGCAGATCCCGCGCGTGAAGGTCCCGCGTATGGATGGCAACCACCCGGCGGGTGATTGGATTCAGATTCGCTATGTTTGTGAGCGCCAGCATCGTCCGGCGGAGCACGGAGTGTTAGAGTTTCAGCCCCTGGGCGCGCGGTGGAAACAAAAGCATAGCGATCTTCGTGTGCAGCGAATGGCGGAATGCTTTCTCGAGTCATGGTTGGAAAAGAAACAGCTCAAGACGGCTGCGGGCGCAAGTTAGGCTCACATCCAAAGGAACTAAAAACAAACTATGAAAGACGAAAACCTGATGCCACGGCCGGTGGGGGATTCGCAATCCGAAATGGCGGAACTGGTTCTGCCGAATGATGCTAATCCCCTGGGAGCTCTGCTCGGCGGTCGCCTGATGCATTGGATCGATCTGGCCGGAGCCATGGCCGCTCACCGCCATGCACGGAGTTACGCGGTGACAGCTTCGGTTGATCATATTGATTTTCTGGTGCCCGTAAGAGTGGGCGATCTGGTGATTTTGCGCTCGTCTGTAAACCGGGTTTTCCAGACTTCCATGGAAGTGGGGGTCAAAGTTTTTGTAGAAAATTATTTAGCCGATACGTCACAACATGTGGCTTCCGCGCATCTGACGTTTGTAGCCGTCGACGCCGCTGGCAACCGCATAAAAGCTGCACCCGTGATTCCGGAGACGGAAGAGCAGCGCCGTCGCTATGACGATGCCGGGCGGCGGCGTGAGATTAGGCGATCTGAACTGGAACGGCGGCGCAAAGCCACGCGGTAGTTTCCGATCATTGTGACAGGGGTCACAGCGAGATCCAGCCAGAATAATTAGGGTTACCGCTTATGGATAGCGCCCTCCTCGTTCATCGTATTCATTTCGCGTTCACCATTACCTTCCACTATCTTTTCCCCCAACTCACCATGGGATTGGCCCCGCTGATTGTCGTGCTCAAGACCATCGGCCTGCGCCGCAAGGACGAAACTTACAATCAGGCGGCTCGCTTCTGGGCGAAAATCTTCGGTATCAGTTTTCTCATGGGTGTGGTGACTGGAATCCCCATGGAATTTCAGTTCGGCACGAACTGGTCGGCGTTTTCGCGCTATGCGGGTGGAGTGGTCGGGCAGACTCTGGCCATGGAAGGCCTGTTTGCCTTTTTTCTCGAGTCGGCATTTCTCGGACTTTTTCTGTTTGGAGAAAAACGGCTCAGTTCTTGGGCCCACTGGGGGACGGGCGTGGCCGTCTTTCTGGGATCGTGGCTTTCTGGTTATTTCATCATCGCAACCGACGCCTGGATGCAACATCCCGTCGGCTACTTCAAGGCAGCCGATGGTTCGTTGCAGCTTTCCAGCTTTTGGGCCCTAGTTTGGAACCCATGGGCGTGGTGGCAATATGCGCACAACATGGGCGGGGCGATGATGACAGGCTCTATTGTGATGTCGGCGGTCGGTGCATTTTATCTGCTCTGGGGGAAGTTTGAAGAGTATGGCCGGATCTTTGTGAAAACGGGCGTGATCGCCGGATTGATCTTCAGCGTCCTGCAGTTGTTTCCCACGGGCGACGGTCAGGGGCGGATGGTTGCGGTGAATCAGCCCGTGACGCTGGCCGCGATGGAGGCTCTCTTTGAAAGTCAGGCCGGAGCTCCGCTGGTGATCCTCGGCCAGCCGGACGTGGCCGCGCGCAAGATCGACAATCCGATCGTAGTTCCAGATGCACTGAGTTTCCTGACGTATCGCGTGTGGAAAGCGGATGTAAAAGGATTAAATTCGTTTCCTGAAGACCAGTGGCCCCAGAATATCGCGCTGCTTTATTACAGCTATCACATCATGGTCGGGCTTGGAACGATTTTTATCGCGATGATGGTGGTAGCCGCATTTCTGTTATGGCGCGGCAAATTGTTTTCGACCCACTGGATGCTGTGGATTCTTTTGTTGGCCTTGCCGTTTCCTTATATCGCCAATACCGCAGGATGGATGACAGCGGAACTCGGACGGCAACCGTGGCTGGTTCATGGCTTGATGCGCACCGCCGATGGATATTCCAAGATGGTTTCGGCGGGCAACGGGATGTTCACGCTCCTGGGCTTTTTCGGCATGTACATGGTGCTCGGCATGTTGTTTCTGTTCCTGGTATGGCGCGAGATCGAGCACGGGCCGCAGGGAGAAATGGCTCCCGAGCACTAAAGCGATTTCAAAAAAACTTTGAAAAGGCATGGCTGGTTTTGAAAGGGCAGGGCTTCAGAGGTTGCGGAAAAACTCGATTTTGATGTTTTGATTTCGCGTGGCGCAGCGCTTCACCGCTGCGATAAATCCTCGGTTTTCAATGGCGCCTTTAGCGGCTGAGGCAGCCCAAGCCGGTAAAGTGAGTTTTTCCGCAGCCTCTTCAGCCGTGCCGTCCGGAGGCAGCAACTGCAGGGGCTTTAACCCTCACGTTCGCTGAAAGAGCGAGGAGCAAAGAAAAAAGATGGAAACACTCTGGTTCATGATCGTTGCCGTGATGCTCGCGGCTTATGTGGTGCTGGATGGATTCGATCTGGGCGTGGGAGCGATTTATCTCGGAGTGGCCCGCACTGAAGACGACCGGCGGCGGGCGTTGCGGGCCATCGGCCCGGTATGGGATGGGAATGAAGTCTGGCTGGTTGCTGCTGGAGGAACACTGTACTTTGCCTTCCCCTTGCTCTACGCCTCCAGCTTTAGCGGATTTTATCTTCCCCTGATGATGGTGTTGTGGCTGCTGATGCTGCGCGGCATCAGTATCGAGTTGCGGACTCACATGGACAACCCGGTTTGGGTGGGATTCTTTGATCTGGTCTTTTGTGGTTCCAGCGCGCTGCTGGCCATCTTTTTTGGCGCGGCACTGGGCAACGTCGTGCGCGGAGTGCCATTGGGCGCGGATGGATACTTCTTCGAACCCCTGTGGACCAACTTTCGCGTGGACGCAAACACCGGCATTCTCGATTGGTACACGATTCTGACCGGAGTGATTGCCTTGATCACGTTAACCTCACACGGCGCTTTATATCTTGCAGTGAAAACGGAAAACGACTTGAACCGAAAGGCACGCGGAATCGCTCTGACAGCGTGGCCATTACAGGCCATGCTGACTATTGTCGGGTTGGCGGCGACGATTTACATCCGCCCCACGGTTCTCGACAACTACAAGCAGCATGTCATTGGATACTTGATTCCGTTGATTGTGTTCTGCAGCCTCGGCGCGATGATCCACGGAATCCGTAAGCAACAATACAAGCTTGCATTCATGGGATCCGCCTTGTATATCGTGGGCATGCTGGCGGGTGCCGCGTTTGCGCTTTATCCGGTAGTGCTCCCCTCGAGCGGCGACCCGGCGCGAAATCTAACCATCTACACCACGGCGGCGGCGCATCATGGACTGACAGTCGGAATCACATGGTGGAGCATTGGCATGGTTCTGGCTCTGGGATATTTCACTTTGCTATTTCGAATGTTTCGCGGGAAGGTTCGTCTTGAGGGGGAGGGTTACTGAGACCCCGATCACAACCCTCCACTCGCGCCGCATCGACCAGAACTCGGGAAGGGCACGACTTCAGTCGTGTCACTCAAGTCCGACCTCTAACATTTCCCAGCTGAAGTTATCTGCGCCAGTCGGTCCGCCAGACAGAATCGCCGAGCAAGGAGGACCCAACTCTCATTGTGACATCTAACCTTGTGCGCGACAAAAAATCAGCAGAATCTAGTCAAGGCGGAGACGGTAGAGTTCGTCGTAGCGTCTCCAATGCTAAGTCTCACGAGCTCAAGACTTTACTTGTAGGTCATTGAAAATTAAGAGTTGGCCGCGCGAGGTGAACTGCGAAAGTGCAAAATACCCGCATGAACAGTAGATTTCAGCAAAACAGGTGGGGAGGGGGGACGTTCACATTTTCATTGAAAATCACGAATCGCCGCTTTGCGAATTTCGCCAGAAATCGAGCCGAGGCAAATATTTTTCAGCGAGCTTCCAAAACAGATTCAGGCCGCCGAGCGAATCCTCTTCTGTGAATCCCCTGTATAATCGAGCTTCCGAAGCTTTGTAATTCCATCCCTGGAGTGTGATCCCTTGAACGCACATATGCACAATCCCGGCCAAGCGCCGCAAGGCCCCCAACCGCTGCCCGGAGTCGATGCCATTATTGCCGTGGGTTCGGGCAAGGGCGGCGTAGGGAAAACCACGCTCGCCGTAAACCTGGCCGTCGCATTGGCGAAGATGGGGCACAAAGTTGGACTGCTCGACGCCGACGTCTACGGGCCGAACGTACCGTTGATGCTGGGCGTGAGTGGGCAGCCAAAGATGGTGGGAGAAAATCGCATTGAGCCGCTCGAGGCGCATGGTTTGAAGGTGATCTCCGTTGGTTTTCTGAACCCCGGGGATAAGCCCATCATCTGGCGCGGGCCCATGTTGCACCAGATCATCAAGCAGTTCTTAAGTATGGTCGATTGGGGGCATCTCGATTACATGGTGGTAGACCTACCGCCGGGCACGGGTGATATTGCGCTTTCGCTGGTGCAGAATGTTCCCCTGACAGGTGCGGTAGTGGTTTCTACACCCTCCGATGTTTCGCTGCAGGATGCGCGCAAAGCCATAGAAATGTTCCGGCAGATGAAGGTAGATGTGGTAGGGGTGGTCGAAAACATGAGTTATTTTGTCTGTCCGCACTGCGAGCATGAAGTTGATATTTTCTCGCGCGGCGGGGCGGAGAAGATGGCGCAGCAATACGGCGTGTCATTTCTCGGAAATGTAGCGCTCGATCCCGAGGTACGGAAATCCGGTGACGGCGGAACTCCAGTCGTGCTGGAGGGAGAAAATTCTCCACATGCCAAGTCGCTTTTTGAATTTGCGCGGAAGGTGTTGGCTCGCGTGGTCGAGATTAAAGCGAGCGAAGGCGCCAGCGTGATTCAGATCCAATAAAGCAAAATCTAAAACCCAGACACAAGGGTTTACAGGTTATTGCTCTTAAGAGTTTTCTTTCCGACTCTTGAAACGCGACAGTCGCCACCAGAGATCGGAGTTGCCGTCTTTGAGAACTAGCTCCGCCATCATCTCTCCTAACGCTGGACCGTGTTTGAACCCATGTCCCGAGCCGCCGCCCAGCAGCCAGACGTTATTCATTCGAGGATGGCGATCCAGAATGAAGTTGCTGTCGGGCGTCTGCTCGTACTGGCAGACGCGGCTTTCGATCAGCGGAGCGTCTTTCATCGCTGGGAAACGAAAGGCGAGATAATCCCGAACCCGCTTTAGCGCAGCGGGGCTCACCACGCGCTCGCCGGAAGTGGGGTCGAAGGCGGATCCCCGGGTATCGTCCGCGACTTTCAAGCCGCGGCGGTCGCTACCCGGAATGCCGTAGAAGAATCGTTTGCCATGATCGCCCCAGACGGGAAGCCGTGCGTCCGTAAAGCGCGAATCGCCAGCGGGCGGGCCGAAGAAGAAAATATCTTGCTTTGTAGACGAGATGATCTTGCCCAGAGCTTTTGGAAACAGTTGGCTAAGCCAAGCCCCACAGGCGAAAACGTAATAGTCAGCTTTGAGGCGTGAGCCGTCGGAGAATGTCAAACCGGGCAATGTGAGGTCGTCTTCTTGCAGTCCAACTGTCGAGATGGCGACCTCGCGGTAGGTTCCTCCCGCCGCGACGAAGGCCTCGACCACGGCTTGGCAACTGGCGCGGGCGTCAAGATAGCCGCATTGCCGTTCGAAGATTCCCCAGCGAATGTCTTCGAAATTAATCTGCGGCCAGCGTTTTTCCATTTCGCGGGTGGAGAGTTCCTGATACTCGATTCCCGCCTGACGCAGGACGGAGAGCGAGCCGCGCTCGAAGACGTCTTCGCCGGTGCTGACCATCCAGAGAACGCCGGTACGATGCAGGAACTTCCGTTTCCATCGCTGTTCGTATTTTGTCCAGAGCTCGATCGCGCGAGCCGCAAGCGCGGTATAAGGCTGGTCCGGACCGTAGGTGCCGCGCATAATGCGAGTTTCGCCACCAGATGAAGCACGCGAATTCCCCGGACCCCAGGCGTCAACCAGCGTGACCCTGGCTCCGCGTTCCAGGAGTTGAAGCGCGGTCCATCCGCCGAACGCTCCCGCGCCGATTACAGCGATGTGAAGTTTCCTTTTCATGTCGCAATGTACTCTCAGTTACGGCAGAAACCAGTCCCAATGGCGCACTGAGAATACGTGTAGGAGACAGCGAAAAGATAGATGTAGCAGGACTTGGCAGTTAGTTCCTGCACCACAGACAGCAATGCGAGCACGCCATTCGACTCCTTGACAGGAAGAGGGGCCGTTCCTAGAATCCATGCAGGAAGCGCGTGGCCTGCGACTTTGGCTAAGCTTTTGCATCTAAAATAGTTACCGAAATCTAGCACGGCTCGGATATCGTTGAAAACCATTGCCTGAGAAATGCCCTCTGATCCCAATATCGGCAAGCGGGAGCGCGAAGTACTCACCGCGATTGTGGAAACTTTTATTTCCACGGGCGAGCCGGTTGGTTCGCGAACTTTATCGCGCTCGAACCGCGAAGGTTTAAGCGCGGCGACCATCCGCAACGTGATGGCGGATTTATCCGACGCCGGCTTTCTGGAGCAACCGCACACTTCGGCTGGCCGCATTCCAACAACTGAAGCGTACCGCTACTACGTGGAGCAGATTTCCGGCAGCGCCAAGCTGGCGCCGCAGGAAGAGAGCATGATCTCCGACTCGCTGGCCGGGATCAGCGACGTCCAGGAGTTTATGGAGCGGACTTCCCATGTGCTCTCGTTGATCTCGCGGAACGTGGGGGTTACTGTCGCCTCCAGTGGGACGAAGAATGCGCTGGAGCATGTGTATTTCTCGCGACTGGGGGACCAGAAAGTCTTAGCCGTGCTCGTGACGCGCTCGGGGCTGGTGAGGGACCGGGTGTTGCGGCTCGACCTACCCCAAGCGGAACTCGATATGGCGGCGCGTTATATCAATGAGAATTTTCGCGGCTGGACGATTGAGTCGATGCGAGCCGAGCTGTCGCGCAGAATCGAGCAGGATCGCAGCGAATACGATCGTTTGATGAATTCGATTGAACAGCTTTACAAGCAAGGCGCTCTGGCGGCGGAAACTGGGACTCAAGTCGTTTTTGTAGACGGAGCGGCCAATCTGGTTACCGGCGAGGAAGATCGTAAACGCCTGCACCAGATGCTCAAGACTCTGGAGGAGAAGGAGAAGGTCGCGAAGCTCCTGGGAGCGTATCTAGACGTAAAGCAGGAGGCGGTGCGGGTGGTGATTGGGTTGGATGACGAATTGCCGTCGATGCAAAATTTCGTACTGATCGGCGCACCAGCGCGCTCTGGCAAAGATATGTTCGGATCATTGGCGGTAATTGGTCCTACGCGCATGGATTACCAGCACACTATGACGGCAGTGTCCTACATCGCGCGTTTATTTGACAAAATCTTGAACGAAACGGAATAGGTAAGGTCTTATATGAGCAAAGTAAATGTCAGAACAAAAATAGAAGACTCCCGGCTGGATCCTGAACATGAGCTTCCGGCGGCGGAGGATGGAGAGGCAACCGCGGGGTCTGGGAGTGGCCAGTCTGTTTTGGATGAGGAAGTGCAGAAGTTGAAAACGGAACGAGATTCACTGCTCGATCGGCTGGCAAGAATGCAGGCGGAGTTCGAGAATGTTCGCCGCCGAAATATGAAGGAGCAGCAGGACTTCCGCGACTTTGCGGCTGCGGACACCATCAAATCATTCTTGCCGGTGCTGGATAGCCTTGAGTTAGCGCTCAATTCAAAATCCGATGCGTCGGAGTTTCGCAACGGAGTCGATCTCATCTACAAGCAACTCCAGAACACACTGGGGAAGTTGTCTCTCCAGCCCATTGCGGCGAAGGGTGAGCTATTCAATCCGCATCTGCATGAGGCGATTGAGATGGTCGAAACGCTGGACGCTCCCGACCATCAAGTGCTTGAGGAGTTGCAGCGGGGGTACAAATTGAAAGACCGGCTGCTGCGGCCCGCAATGGTGAAGGTCGCGAAGAATCCCGGCAAGTAGGTTTCAACGAGGTTCTAGCCCGCTTATTCAAGCAATCTTAATTTCGATACGGAAGGGTTTCTCATTCTGACCACAAACGCGAAACGCGACTATTACGAAGTGCTTGGGGTAACCCGCACGGTCACGGACGTTGAACTGAAGAGCGCTTATCGCAAGCTCGCCATGCAGTGGCATCCGGACCGCAACCCGAACAATCCCGACGCTGAAGAAAAATTCAAGGAAGTAACCGAGGCCTACGCAATCCTGGCGGACACGGACAAGCGTTCGCTCTACGACCGCTATGGCCATGCTGGGGTCGGCAACGCGGCCGCGGGTGCTGCGGCTGGTTTCGATGGCACCGTATTCCAGGATTTTGGCGAAATCTTTGGCGAGTTCTTCGGCTTCGGCGACGCGTTCGGCGGCGGAGGCGGGCGCCGCAGGAGTCGCGTACAACGCGGGGCAGACTTACGGGAAGACATCACCCTCGAATTTGAAGAAGCAGTCTTCGGTACGGAGACGCGAGTGATGGTTCGGCGTCACGAAGCCTGCGAGGAGTGCCACGGTGCAGGAACGGCTGCCGGCAAAGGGCCAACAACTTGCAAAGCGTGCGCAGGCCGCGGGCAGGTGCGATATCAGCAGGGATTTTTCAGCATTGCGCGTACTTGCCCCACTTGCCAGGGAAGCGGCAATGTAATTACTGATCCTTGCCCGAAGTGCAAAGGGGAAGGCCGGCTGCTGCGGCAGAGAGCCGTAGATACCAAGATTCCTGCGGGCGTGGAAGACGGCACGCGGATTAGGTTCTCCGGTGGCGGGGAGGCCGGACCATTCGGCGGACCTGCGGGCGATCTCTATGTTGTATTGCACGTGAAGGAGCATCCTTTCTTTGTGCGCGAAGGCAATGACCTGCATTGCGTGATTCCGATTTCCATTGCGCAGGCGGCCATTGGGGCGGAGTTGCAGGTACCTACGCTGGAAGGTGAGCACACACTCAAGGTTCCCGATGGCACGCAGCCCGGTACCACGTTCCGCGTCCGCAACAAGGGTGTTCCGGTGTTGAATGGACATGGCAAGGGTGATCTCTATGTGGAAGTGCGAGTGCAGATTCCGACCAAGCTGAATAAACGCCAGAAAGAACTGTTGCACGAACTGGAAGGCACTGCGAAGGTGGATAACCAGCCAGTGGGTAAATCCCTGCTCGGCAAGATGAAAGAAATGTTCGACTGAAAAAATTCTCAGGTCTCAGTTTTTTAACCAGCGATCTGCTTTTCTTCTTCGCTTAGTCCTTTAATTTACTTGCAGCTGAGCCTTATCGGTTTGAGACTGATAACTGATAGCCGAGAACTTTCCTTTTGACCCGCCGCCGCTGGATCGCCGATGAGAATTCCGGAGACCGCGCCGCTTTGATTGGAGAACATGCCGACCACCTTGTACGTGTGCTCAGGGCTCGCGTGGGACAGGAGTTTGATATCGCTACCGGAGAGGTCGTCAGGCTAGGCCGTGTGTCTTTGGTGGAAGATGGCCGGGTGGAGTTCGATTTGGGACAAGAAATTTCCGGCGCAATGTCCCATGAGATTACTCTTCTTCTGGCGGTGTTCAAGTTTGACCGCATGGAGTGGGCGATCGAAAAGTGCACGGAGCTTGGCGTCTCGCGAATCGTTCCGGTGATGGCACGGAGGACGGACGCGCATCTGGCCGCAGCCTCTATGAAGCGGGTTGAGCGCTGGCAGCGGATCGCAAGGCAAGCCGCGGAACAATCGCGCCGGGCGTCGCCGCCGGAGATTGCGATGCCGGCAAAATTCGGCGATGCGATTATTCGTCCTCAGGGCTTGCGAATCGTGCTGGCGGAATCGGAAGAGCAGACTCCTTTGAGGGATGTTCTGAAGGCCGACGCCGACCGCAATCCGGTTTCGTTGGCCATCGGCCCCGAAGGGGGCTGGACGGAAGATGAATTGAGCGCATTTCGCAGTGCCGGTTGGATCTCCGCGTCGCTGGGAGATTCGGTTCTCCGCGCCGAGACTGCGGCGATCGCAGCCACCGCTATTGTGATTTCATCCTTATTCGCTTTCTGATTTTTCACGGCTGCTGCGCGGTAGCTAACAAGTGATATTCTGGGCCGCAATGGCTGTTCCCAAACTGCAATCCAAGAAGATTTCATTTTCTCCCGACGACCGCCAGCGAGAAGCGATCGAACACGCCCGCGGGCCAATGCTGGTGATTGCGGGAGCTGGCACGGGGAAGACCTCGGTCTTGATTCACCGTATCGCCCGCCTGGTGCAAGAGGGTCATGCCAAACCTGAACAGATTCTTGCCCTCACGTACACAGTCGCGGCGGCGGGAGAGATGCGCGAGCGCGTAACGAAACTCCTGGGCAAAGAAATTCATGCGACAACCTTTCACGATTATTGCAATGGGCTCCTGAAACGCGCCGGGCGCGACTTTGGAGTCCTCGACGACAAGGATTTGTGGATCTATCTGCGAAAACGAATTCATGAATTGCATTTGCAGCATTACGTCAAGGCGGCAAACGTGGGAAAGTTTTTGTTCGACCTGCTTGATTTCCTGAGCCGCTGCCATGACGAACTGGTTACACCGGAGAAGTATGCGGCATATGTGATGCGGCTGGAGCGAGGTGAATCGCAGCTGCCCCGAGTCGCGAAATCGAAGGACAAACTGACGGACGACGAGATGCTTGCGCGCTGCCAGGAGATTGCAAGCGTATTTGCGACCACCGAAGGCTGGCTGCGGAAAGAGAATTACGGCACCTTCAGCCACATGATCACACGCGCGCACGAGTTGCTGACCGGCGACAAACAAACATTGGCCGAAGAACGCGAGCGGGCGCATTTTATTGTAGTGGACGAATTTCAGGATGCGAACTTTGCGCAGATTGAGATTCTGGCAGCGCTCGCCGGTGAGCCAGCTAATGTGTTCGGTGTGGGCGATCCCGATCAGGGGATTTACCGCTTCCGTGGAGCATCCAGTGCTGCATTTCAATTGTTCCGCCAGCACTTTCCTCAAACAAAGGTGGTGGTTCTAGGAAAGAATCGCCGTTCAGTCACACCAATCTTGCAATGCGCTTTCGCTCTGGTCGATAAGAATCCAGCCGTGTTTCCATCGAATGGCGCTGGGCCCGGGGTCACCGGGCCTGGAGGGATCCTCTACCGGCGGTCCCCACTGGACTCTGCGCGGGATGAAGAAGCGGGCGCGACTGGAAAACAGTTGCTCGCATCTCCCGTGGAAACGATTTCCTTCGCCGGCAAGACGGCTGAAGCGCCCGATGCGGTTCGGGTTATCGAGGAGACGCGCCGGCATTCCCGCTGCAAATGGAAAGACTTTGCCGTCCTGTACCGTTCGCACGGGCACAGGGATGATGTTGCGCGGGAGCTAGCAGAGCGCGAAATTCCTTTCTGGATCGAGAACATGGACGTGAGCGATACGCCGGAGGTTCGGGATTTATTCGCATGCGTTTCTGCTGTGGCGGACATGGGCGATGACGCCAATCTTTTCCGGGTGGCCGCGCTGCCAAAGTTCGACGTGAACCCTGAGGAACTTCGCTCTGCTCTACGGCAGATCGCGAAGGATTCGAGGGAAGGAGAAGAGCCTGTTCCGCTATCGTCCGTATTGGGCGGTGTCAAAGGTGGGCGGGAGGTATTGGAATGCACGCGCTGCGCACGTGAAGCAGTCGTCCAGACATCAGCGAGCGCACATAAAACGTTTGTGTTGATTGCTAAACAATTTGGACTCGACGCGGGCTCGCCCGTGTTGCAGGCTGCGCTCAACTTTGTGAGCGCTTGGGAGAAAAAGGCGACCACAAAGAAAGGCGATCTTGCTGAGTGGACCGAATACATCGGCTACTTTTATGAAGCTGGTGGAACGATTCCTTTGGCATCGCAAGAAAATGAAGATGCCGTGCGACTGATGTCGGCGCATGGGGCGAAGGGGCTTGAGTTTCAGCACGTTTTTATCCTGCGCTCGACCAGCGGTTCGTTTCCTTGCGGCTATCGCGAAACGCTGGTGGAGTTTCCCGCCGAGTTGCGCGGCCCCGGTTCAGCCACAGAAGTGGATGACAAAACTCTTCACGAACAGGAAGAACGGCGGCTTTTTTATGTGGCGATGACGCGAGCGAAAGACACCCTGAGGATTTACGGAAAGCAGGGAATCGGGAAGGACAAAACTCCTGCTGGCTTCATGAGGGAACTGATCGGGAACGCGAGCTTGCGGCCCTGGCTGAGGTCGCGTGAGGCATATGCCTCGCAGCCAGGGTTAATCGAGCTTGCCGCGTCCGCCGACCCTACGCAGTTGGAAAACTCACGCTTGCCGGCTTGGCTCAAACTTCCCGCGATTGCGGGACTTGATGCCCGGCTGAGTGCTACGGCGGTTGAGACTTACGAAACCTGTCCTTTGCAGTTTAAGTTCGAACGGGAATGGAAGTTGTCGCGGCAGATTCATGCCGCTATGCAGTATGGCGCTGCCATGCACCGCGTTCTGCGGACTTATTACGACGCCCGGCGATTGGGCAGGCCTAAAACCGACGCCGAACTGCTGCAATTGTTCACCGATGATCTGGGCGAGGCGGGAATTCAGGACGATTATCAGCGAGTCCTCTACCTGAACCAGGGATTAGAGCAGTTGAAGGAGTTCCTGAAGGGAGCCCGCGCTACAGCAACCGAAGTCCTGCATACGGAAGAATGGTTCGATGTGGAAATCGGTGGATCGAAGCTGACGGGGCGCATCGATAGAATTGACCGTGTCCCGGATGGGAGCGTTGTAGTCGTCGATTATAAGACCGGAAAGGCTCGTTCGCAGGACGATGCCGACGACAGCTTGCAGCTTTCGATTTACGCGATGGCCGCGCAAGAGAAGTGGGGTTACCGGGTAAGCGGATTAGCGTTTCATAATCTCGAAGGTAATGTTGCAGTGATCTCGAAGCGCAGCGAATTTGATTTGGAGGAAGCGCGAGGGCGGGTGGCTGCGGTGGCTCGAGGGATCTCCGAGGGGAATTTCAAACCCAAGCCTGATTATCATTGCAACTTCTGTGCGTTTCGAGGATTGTGTCCGGCCAAAGAGAAGGCGGCGCCAAAGATTGCTCTACATAGTCTGAAGAGTACAGCAACGGCGAGGGATTGAGGGTTTAGCAGCGCCCGTGATTTCGCACTAAAAACTTAGGGGACGCTTTTGGCGTCCCCTTTTACTTCGCACTGAACTTCAGTTAGTGCTTTTTCTTTTTTGCCTTTTTCTTGGTTGCCATTGGTTCTATTCTCCCTTTCCATTTTTCATGGATAAATCTGCAACGAATGTTTTGTTGCAACTATTTGATTGTATAGAGTTAATGAAAAATGAAGTCAAGAAAAAAATGTATGGAGTGTAGCGAGTGATGCTGTACCAAAGTCACACGAAGAAAGAGAACGGAAGAAAAAACGGCGCAGTTGGAAGAAAAAAATGTTGGGTGCGGTCGCCGATTGACGTGGCGGCTCAATAAACTTCGACATGACGTGCTCGAAACGCGAAACGTAAAATGAGTGGAGTGAGATTTTGAATTGCGAATCGATGAATCAAGTTCATCGTTTCACTTCTTCCGTGCATCTATAATTAGGAATCGTGAAATCTTCGTGGGAGCATGATCAATGGCGGCTTCTGATGATGTTGTGATCGTAGCGGGATGTCGAACTCCGGTGGGAAAATTCCAGGGAAGCCTCTCTGACCTGACTGCTTCGCAGTTGGGTGCGGTGGTGGTGCGGGAGGCTGTGAAGCGTGCTGGATTGAACTCCGATCAGATCGATGAGTGCATTATGGGCAACGTTCTTCCCGCTGGGCTTGGACAAAATCCCGCGCGTCAGGCTGCAATCTTCGCAGGATTGTCTCCGGCGACAGGTGCCATGACAATCAACAAGGTTTGTGGCTCAGGGTTGAAAGCAGTCGCGCTCGCCGCGCAAGCGGTGCAGACCGGAAACAGTTCCATCGTGGTTGCGGGAGGGATGGAGTCGATGACGAACGCTCCTTATCTTTTGCCGCAAGCGCGCAAGGGATACCGTCTCGGAAACGGGCAAGTAATCGACTCCATGGTGCACGACGGCCTATGGGATATTTACAACGACTATCACATGGGCATCACCGGAGAGAACGTCGCGGAAAAATATGGGATCACGCGCGAGGAGCAGGACGAGTTCGCCATGAATTCGCATCGCAAGGCTATTGCCGCGATGAAGGAGTGCCGCTTCAAGTCGCAGATTGTTCCGGTGGAGATTCCCGCGAAGAAGAAGGGTGCTGCGCCAACTATCTTCGATAAAGACGAAGGCCCGAGAGAAGACACAACGTTGGAAGTGCTGCGAGCGTTGAAACCGGCATTCAAGAAAGATGGAACCGTGACGGCGGGCAACGCTCCGGGAGTAAACGATGGCGCCGCCGCGGTTGTGGTAACGAGCCGGCAGAGAGCCAGTGAGTTCAAGATTCAGCCGATGGTCCGGATTGTCGCCCAGGCCACCAGCGGTGTTGAACCAAAATGGGTAATGATGGCGCCAGTCGATGCCGTCCGCAAGATCTGGGAGAAGACCGGATGGAAGAACGAAGATGTCGATCTCTATGAATTAAATGAGGCATTCTCGGTGCAGGCGCTGGGTGTAATGCGCGAGCTTGGCCTCGATCCAAATAAAGTGAACGTCAATGGCGGTGCCGTGGCAATCGGACATCCAATCGGGGCCAGCGGTGCACGGGTGCTGGTGACGCTGATTTATGAAATGGCTCGCCGCGACGTGAAGCGCGGCATAGCAGCACTATGCCTTGGCGGCGGCAACGCTGTCGCGATGGCAGTCGAGAGAGACTAGCTCGCCGCTGGTGAAGAAATAGCCGATGTAGAAGTAGCTGCGGGTAGTGTAACGGTGAACGCCGCTCCCCCTCCGGGGGCGTTCGCGGCTTCGATCAAGCCATTGTGTTCCTTCACGATCGATTTGCAGATGCTTAAGCCCAGTCCTGTACCTCGTCCAGGACGCTTCGTGGTGTAGAAGGGGTCGAAGATGCTGGCCAGAATCTCAGGCGGAACTCCGGGCCCATCATCCAGGAAGCTGGCCCAGACCGATTGTCCAGTGCTGCCAAGCCTGATGCGTAGGGTTCCGCGATCACGCTGCTCGCGAATCGCCTGCTCTGCATTCAGGATCAGGTTCAAAAAGACCTGCATGATCTGGTGCGGATCACCTAGAGCGTATGGCAGGCCCGGATCACGAACGAAGTCCACCGTGATGTTGTTCTTGCGCAGCGAATAAGCGTGAAGATTGAGCGTTCGCTCCACGATGTCGGCGAGCTGAACGCGGGTTTTGCCGGGCGTTGGAGGCGTGGCAAAGTAGGTAAGATTGTGAACGATCTCGGCAGCGCGCCGAGCCTGCTGCTGGAGGATGGTAATATGTTTCCGGTCTGCGTCGTTGGTTTGGCTGTCCTGCAAGAGTTCGCTCACGCCTAAGATACTGGTGAGAGGATTGTTGAGTTCATGAGCGACTCCACCGATCATTGCGCCCATCGCCGCTAGTCGCTCGCTTTGCACCACTTGCTGCTCAAGCTTTTTCTCCGTGGAGATATCACGCACTGAGACGATTACACCGGCGAGTGTTGAATCGGCGTCGAAGAACTGGCTGGCGCTCGCTCGCATGGTGCGTACGGTGCCGTCTTTGTGACGAACGCTGAACTCCGCCGATCCAAACTTACTTCCAGAGACTACTTCGTGGTAAAGAGTAACAAGTTCCGGGCAATGGTCCTGCGACTCTGATAATTTCTTGCCCAGTAGGTCCTCTGCTTGATATCCGAGCAGGTCGCGCACTCGGGAACTGACGAAAGTATGGCGCTCCTCCAAATCGAACACGAGAATAAGATCAGGGAAACCTTCGAGCAGGCTGCGGCGGAATTCTTCCTGCTGGAGAAGTTGTCGTTCCAGCATGCGCCGCTCGGTTACATCGACCAGTGTGCCCTGATACCGGATTAGCTTGCCGGCTTCATCCCAGACGGCGCGCGATGATTCCAAAAACACAGCGCTTCTGCCGTCTTTACGGCGAAGCGTGATCTCTCGAGCCCGGACCGCCCCTCGGTCGTCGGCCGCGCGTCCCAGTACCGGCGGCTGTGACGGATCGGAATTCAGCGCTTTGGGCTCGAGCGCCAGCAGCTCCTCTTTGCTCGCATAACCGAGAATGCTTATCAATGCTGGATTCGCGTCGAGCAGACGGCCTTCTGGGGTGCTGAAATACGCGCCTTCTTGGAGCGTTTCGAAGAGTTCCGTGAAGCGGAGTTCTTTTTCGTGCTGGCCGGTAACATTGCGAGCCAGGGCGCTGACTCCGACCACTTCGCCGCTTTTGATGATCGCGTTCAGGACGCAATCGAAATAGAGTGTGCGGGAGTTGTTCTTCAGGCGAACCCTGACCATCCCAGTCCAGTGCCGCTTTTCCAGAAAGCGCACAAGTCCTGCTTCCACGCTGAAGCGGCTTGGTTCCTCGAGAAAGTCGAAGACCTTCTGCCCGACGATGGCGGTGTAGGGAAGGCCAAGAAGATCGCTGACGGTTTTGTTCACGGTTCGCAAGGTGCCGTCGAGAGATGCGGCACACGCGGCGTCTTCCAGGGAATCGATGAGTTCTTTAAAGCTGCGTTGGGACCGCGCGATCAACTCATTCAGCTGGTCCAGCTGATCTTCGGACGGCGCAGCGCCCACGTGTTCCTGCAAATCCTGCAGCAACATCTTGAGCTCGACTACTTCCTTCCGTCGCCCATAGGCGTAAACGGCGAGGAGGACGGACAACACCAACACCCCCACCGCGACAGGCCCAAGATGATAAGGCAGACTTTCCAGCCGTTCCCACGCGAGCGCGGCAAATCCCGCGGCCAGCAAAACCATGAACAGGAGAATCCATCGCCAGAGCTGCGATTCTTCGTTGTCCAATTTGCCCGGTGCGCGGGGGGTGCGCGGAGAGGTAGAGGGAACCTGGCTCATGGGGAACTCACGGATTTCTCCGCAGAAAAAACAAGAAACGGGACATCGGTGGGACCATCGTAATAGGCAAACAGAAGTTCGACAACCTTTACTGTTGGAGAAGTAGGTTCGTCGAACCAAATTAAGGCTGAACTCTTGTGTGGCAAGGGATCGCAGTAGTTTTCCTCACCCTAAAGGCTGAAATCTGTGACATCTATCACAGCGCGGTGGGCGCTTCGGCGAATATGCTCAGTACTTCCTGACCGGGCCTTCGTGTGCGCATCCGCCATGAAGCGTAATAGGTCGACTACGCATGCGCCTCGATGCTTTATAAGACTCTCAGTGCGGCGGTGTATGGTATCGACGCCAGCATTATTCAAGTGGAGGTTGACTGCTCCGGCATCAAAACCGATCAGGATCACTTCCACACGGTCGGTTTGCCTGACGCTGCAGTAAGGGAAAGCCGTGATCGCGTCCGGGCCGCGTTGAAGAATTGCGGTTACGACATCCCTCCTACCCACATCACGATCAACCTGGCGCCGGCGGATATTAAGAAGGAAGGCTCCGGTTTTGATCTGCCTATGGCTCTTGGCATTGTGGGTGCTTACGGCGGGCTGACGCGAAAGGAGATAGACGATTGCCTTTTTGTGGGGGAGTTATCGTTGGACGGCGGCGTGCGCGGCATACGCGGAACATTGCCGATCGCTCTCGAAGCTCGTGGACGAAAGATCTCGCGCCTGGTCGTTCCTGAAGCCAACGCTCGGGAAGCTGCCATGGTGGGCGGGGTGGATGTCTATCCAGTGCGTTCGCTGCTGGATGTCATCCATTTTGTGAACTCGGGCAACGGAATCGCACCTCTAAAGGCGGATGGCGATGCGCTGCTGCGCGAATCGCAGGAGTTTTTTGTCGACTTTAAAGACGTTCGCGGCCAGCAGACCGCCAAGCGTGCTATTGAAATCTCCTGCGCCGGTGGACATAACATTTTGATGATCGGTCCACCGGGCTCGGGCAAAACGATGCTGGCGAAGCGCATGCCCACGATCTTGCCACCGCTTACTTTTGAGGAGGCCTTGGAAACCACGAAGATTCACAGTGTGGCGGGAGTGCTGGATCAGGGCAGTGGGTTGGTGGGCAGGCGACCCTATCGCTCGCCGCATCACACCATTTCCGATGCAGGCCTGATCGGCGGAGGTGCGATACCCCGCCCGGGCGAAGTTTCCCTCTCGCATAATGGTTTGCTCTTCCTGGATGAACTTCCGGAGTTTCCGCGCAATGTGCTCGAAGTGTTACGTCAGCCCCTGGAGGATGGCACGGTCACCATTTCCCGCGCGGCCATGTCTCTGGTTTTTCCGGCCCGTTTTATGCTGGCTGCGGCGATGAATCCCTGCCCCTGTGGCTTTCGCAATGACCGCACCCGCGAATGCCAATGCACCACACCAATGATCCAGCGTTACATCTCAAAAATCTCGGGTCCGCTGATGGATCGAATCGATATTCACATCGACGTGCCTGCGGTGAATTACAAAGAGATGCGCTCGACCACGGATCCGGAATGTTCCGCGATCATTCGGGAACGAGTGATCCGCACCCGAAAGAAGCAACTGGAGCGCTTCAGCTCTTCCCGCGAAAAGCTGTATTGCAATGCGCAGATGGCCTCGCGCCACATTCGCACCTTCTGCGAACTCTCCGTCGATTGCGAGCGCCTGCTCGAACGCGCCATGACTCAACAAGGATTAAGCGCTCGGGCACATGATCGCATTCTGAAGGTTGCCCGAACTATCGCAGACATCGAAGACACTTCGCAGATCCAGCCCAAACACATCGCTGAGGCCATCCAGTACCGGTCTCTGGATAGGACTTACTGGACCTAGGGGCATGGTCTTGATCATGGTCTCCGGTCCCACTTCCCGTTCTCAGAACTTCGAAACGTTTTCTAAGGCCTAAAACCTTGCTCCTAAGGCCTTTTCTCTCGTTTTTGCCTTGGCCGGAAGTCTGCTATGATCTCCGATGTCTGCGCCTATTCGTCATTGACCCTATTAGGCCGACATGTTATAAATGCCCGTTTTGCGCTACTGCGTTCGGAGCGGGTTTTAGATACTTCTGCTCACGAACGCAGACTCCGAGGCGGCCAGATTTAACTATCCGTTACAGTTTGCGATAGAAGCGTGTTCGGATTTTCCGGCGGTACCCCTTTGTTGCGCCGAGGGAAGCATACCGGAAGGATGTATCTAGGCTCGTTCGGAGATTCTACAAATACGACTCAATTGGGAGGACTTATTATGCGTACCTGGCTCAAGACCGCTAGGTTTAAAGGACGCTGTGCAATGACCGGCTTCCTGAGACATATCCTGGCTCTGGCCACAATGCTTAGCGTTAGCCTCGGTACCGCCGTGGCCCAGCCTTCCGGCGAAAACCCCGCCGGAGAAGCCTCCTTGAAACTTCCTGACCTTTCCTCGGTGAGTTTCTTCAACGGCGCCATTGACGGGCATCGCCTGCTGATGATCGGCATCCTGTTCTGCATCTTCGGATTGGGCTTCGGCATGGTCATCTTTATGCGGCTCAAGAACCTGCCCGTGCACCGATCCATGCGCGAGATTTCAGAGCTCATCTATGAGACCTGCAAGACCTATCTGGTCACCCAGGGCAAGTTTATCCTGCTCCTGTGGGCCTTCATCGCCGTCATTATCGCTGCCTACTTTGGATGGCTCGCGCCGGTGCCCGGTAAGTCCGTTGCGCTGACGCTGCCCATTATTCTCGCGTTTAGTTTGGTCGGAATTGCCGGCAGTTACGGTGTGGCATGGTTCGGTATTCGCGTGAACACATTTGCCAATTCCCGAACCGCCTTTGCCTCGCTTCCTGGAAAGCCTTTTCCGGTGTACCAGATTCCACTGGAGGCTGGCATGAGCATTGGCATGATGCTGATCAGCGTCGAACTGCTCATCATGCTGATCATCCTGCTTTTTATCCCGGGCGATTATGCAGGTCCATGTTTTATCGGATTCGCCATCGGGGAGTCCCTCGGCGCGGCTGCGCTGCGAATCGCCGGCGGCATCTTTACCAAGATCGCCGACATCGGCTCCGACTTGATGAAGATCGTCTTTAAGATTAAGGAAGATGATGCCCGCAACCCGGGCGTCATTGCCGATTGCACGGGGGACAACGCCGGCGACTCCGTTGGGCCTTCCGCCGACGGCTTTGAAACCTACGGCGTCACCGGCGTCGCACTGATCACGTTCATTCTTCTTGGGGTTAAGAATCCGACCGTGCAGGTTCAGTTGCTGGTTTGGATCTTCGTCATGCGCGTCATGATGCTTGTGGCCAGCTCGGTTTCTTATTTCCTTAATGGCGCAATCGCCAAGGCCCGCTTCGGCAACGCGCAGGAGATGAACTTCGAAACGCCTTTAACCACACTGGTGTGGCTGACCTCGCTGGTCTCAATTGCCCTCACCTTCCTGGTTTCTTATTTCATCATCCCTGAACTTGGCGGAGACGCCACGCAGTGGTGGAAGCTTGCGGTCATCATTTCCTGCGGAACTTTGGCGGGCGCGGTGATTCCTGAGTTAGTGAAATCCTTTACTTCTACCGAGTCGCGTCACGTAAGAGAGGTCGTCACATCGGCGGAGGAAGGTGGAGCGTCGCTCGGAATTCTTTCCGGCTTTGTCGCTGGCAACTTCTCCGGTTATTACCTTGGCCTCTCGATGGTCCTCTTAATGGGCATCGGATTTTATTTCAGCACAATGGGATTGGCTGCGGCGGCAACCATGCTGGCCCCCGCAGTCTTCGCCTTCGGACTTGTCGCTTTTGGATTTCTTGGCATGGGCCCCGTGACTATCGCAGTAGATTCCTACGGTCCTGTGACCGACAATGCTCAATCGGTTTACGAACTTTCTCTCATCGAGCATGTTCCAAACGTTGAAGCCGAGGTTCGGAAGGATTTCAACATGGGTGTCAACTTCGAGCGTGCCAAGTATTTACTGGAAGCCAATGACGGCGCCGGAAATACCTTCAAGGCGACTGCGAAGCCGGTACTCATTGGCACGGCTGTGGTCGGCGCTACTACGATGATCTTTTCGATCATCATGGCACTCACCAGTGGACTGACCGAGAATGTTGACAAGCTTTCGCTGCTTCACGCTCCATTTTTTCTGGGTTTGATCACAGGCGGCGCAATGATTTACTGGTTTACGGGAGCGTCCACGCAGGCCGTGACCACCGGCGCTTACCGTGCGGTGGAATACATTAAAGCCAACATCAAGCTGGAAGGCGTCGAGAAGGCGTCGGTCGCCGATAGCAAGGCCGTAGTTGCCATCTGCACCAAGTATGCCCAGAAGGGCATGCTGAACATCTTTATCGCGGTGTTCTTCGGCACCCTGGCTTTTGCCTTCGTCGAACCGTTTTTCTTCGTTGGCTACCTGATTTCCATCGCGATCTTCGGCTTGTACCAGGCAATCTTCATGGCCAATGCCGGCGCCGCATGGGACAACGCCAAGAAGATCGTTGAAGTTGAAATGAAGCAGAAGGGAACTCCGCTGCACGATGCCACGGTCATCGGCGACACCGTCGGCGATCCATTCAAAGACACCTCTTCCGTTGCCTTGAATCCGGTCATCAAATTCACCACGCTGTTCGGGTTGCTCGCAGTCGAGCTTGCGGTGACGCTTACGAGGGAGCAGGGCGCGATCTTCACAAATATTCTGGCGCTCGTCTTCTTCGCAGTTTCCTTCTTCTTCGTGTACCGTTCGTTCTACAGCATGCGAATTCGGACAGGAAAGTTAGAGCAGGCGGCCGAACTCCGGGAAAGACAAGAAACGCATGTAGCATGAAGTTTCAAGCCGTCGCTATGAGGGAGGGCCGGGTCTGGCCCTCCTTGGTTTTTGGCGCTATATCCGAAATCCGCCTTAGTTCTGGCCTTTCATCTTGTCTTTGACGCTGTGCGCCAGTTTTTCGATCTCTTCCGCTTTCTTCAGCACGTCCATCGACAGGATGTTTTCGTTCGACTTCCCAACATATTCTTTCAGTTCACCGGCCAGCTTCAACAATTTTTCGGTATCCGAGCGAATAGCGGCTTGGCGCTCCACATTGGCCTTCTTGGCCATGTCCCGGAGAACAGCGTCGCGAGTCTCGGGATCACCCGGCGAAGAGATAGTTCCATCGACCCGACCGGTGTGTGGAGGACTGAATTCTTGCCCATGGCAGGGAAGAGCAAACAGCAGCCAGAAAAGAGAAAACGTGAAGATGAAAGCGATCTGTTTCGTTCGCAAGGGACCCTCGAAACAGGCGCGGACGTTCTGCCCGTGCCGTAGAGTATGGACAATTTCCTCCAAGAGGGCAATGGAAAAAGCCAGGAATTTCTAACGAAGGTGGGAAAATGGCTTCCTAAAAAGGTCACAAGCCTCCCAAAAATCCGGGAGGCTCATGAAATCACGCTAAAAACGCCAAGCTCTAGAGGGAACTCATATTGGACAGGAACTCGCCATTGGACTTAGTTTTGCTCAATTTGTCGATTAGTAATTCCATGGCTTCAACCGGGGACAGCGGATTCAATACCTTGCGCAGTACCCAGATGCGCGATAGATCCTCCCGCGGAATCAGCAACTCCTCTTTACGAGTGCCGGAGCGCTGAATGTCAATTGCCGGAAACACGCGCTTATCGACCAACTTGCGCTCGAGGATAATTTCGCTGTTGCCTGTGCCCTTGAATTCCTCGAAGATTACATCGTCCATGCGCGATCCGGTATCGATCAGAGCAGTCGCAATGATGGTTAAAGATCCGCCTTCTTCAATGTTACGGGCCGATCCAAAGAAGCGTTTGGGCCGCTGCAATGCATTTGAATCCACGCCGCCGGAAAGCACTTTGCCCGAGGGCGG
The DNA here is from genome assembly GCA_049512655.1 of Candidatus Sulfotelmatobacter sp. GTDB lineage: Bacteria > Acidobacteriota > Terriglobia > Terriglobales > Acidobacteriaceae > Sulfotelmatobacter. The sequence continues at coordinate 77,085 of JBEKWW010000016.1, forward strand.
AACAATCGTGTTGTAGGCGCGCGCCAACCGCGTGATCGAATCGAGCAGGATGACTACGTCGCGCTTGTGCTCGACCAGGCGCTTCGCCTTCTCGATCACCATTTCGGCAACTTGCACGTGCCGCGCGGCAGGTTCATCAAACGTCGAAGAGATTACCTCGCCCTTCACCGACCGCTGCATGTCAGTAACCTCTTCCGGGCGCTCATCGATCAGCAGAACCATCAACACCACTTCCGGATGGTTTGTCGTGATGGAGTTTGCCACGTTTTGCAGCAGCATGGTCTTACCGGCGCGCGGAGGGGAAACTATCAGTCCGCGCTGTCCCTTGCCGAGCGGCGTGAGCAGATCCATCACACGCGCGCTGGCATTCTCCCGCGTAGTTTCGAGCTTGATGCGCTCCTGCGGATAGAGTGGCGTCAGATTGTCAAAGAGAATCTTGTTGCGCGCTTCGTCGGGCGATTCGAAATTGACCGCCTCGATCTTAACGAGCGCAAAATACTTTTCGCCCTCATGCGGAGGCCGCACCTGGCCGCTGATAGTGTCGCCAGTTTTTAAGTCAAATTTGCGGATCTGCGATGGCGAGACGTAAATGTCATCGGGGCCGGGAAGGTAATTGTAGTCGGGCGAGCGCAAAAAGCCGTAGCCATCTGGAAGGATTTCAAGCACGCCCTCGGCGAAAATGTGGCCTTCTTTTTCGCTCTGCGCCTGCAGGATTTTGAAGATGAGGTCCTGCTTGCGCAGTCCGCTGGCGCCGGGCAATTCCAAGGTCCTTGCGATCTTGGTTAGCTCGGTGATGTTTTTTTCTTTCAGTTCAGCGATGGTCATGATTCACCTAAACCCGCTCACTCAAACTTGTCGTTTCAGCGTTTTCGGGAGATTCTCAAAGGAGGGTATTCAGGGAAGAAAATACAAGGCAGGAAAGCAGGGCTGCTTTACGCAGCCCGCCGTTGTGCCTCAGCAAAATTTTCCGGTTCCGACAATACGTCTTGCCGCTCCGCGCCTGCAATTCGGTCTAACACACCATTCATTGTTTCCTGGATTCTGGTGCTCGGCCGATGGAACTTGCGCGTGGCCTTCGAGGCAAGCTGGCACAGCATATAACGATTCCGTAATGTCTGTAAAGCGTCAAATACACGATCAGAGCGCATGCGTGTCTTTCCCCTCTCTTATAAGGATTAAAATCCGCCTCCGCCTTTACTCGCCCAGCTCGCGCTTCAAACGACGCAAGACATTGCAAACTGCTGATTCCACTGAGATTGTCTAGGAGTAAGCGTTAAACCTATACAGAATAGATGCTTGTTTGGACTTCCAAGATGCTCAGATTTCCTGATTTGGGCTCACAGGTCGAAGGTAGCTTAGAACTGACCTAGAGGACTCTCGGATGTCCTTGGAACGCACTACTCTATCCAGAAATTGAAAGCACGTCAATACTTTTCTGCTGTCTTTACATAGCTTTACTCAGGCATGATCTCAGTCCGGGAGGACTGGGTTCTGCCGACCATATACCACAATGATTCAAGAGCATAGCTACGCCCACGACTTTTTAAGCGGTGGTTTGCCGCTGGTTTTCCTGCGTGACGAGGTTACTCGCGTGATCCCCCCCCAAGCTATATTTATCGCCTCTTAACCTCTTCTTCATCGTGCTGCAAAGCCGCTCCGCTAATCCTATAACATGCAATTCGACCATCTCTGGAGCGAAGAGAAGCGCGCGAAATCCTCTCCTTTGTTTCCCAATAATGGAGATATTCCAACGCACACCCCGGCCTGGGAGACGGATCTGCGCGTAGAGGGGGCCGATATTGCACGCATTCCTTCCAGCGGCCCGGTGGTAGTCACGGCCAACCATCATTCCGGGATGTTGCACGGTTCGCTACTGGCGAAACTCTTGCGACGGGTGCGCTCGGACGTGAAGGTCTTAAGCTATCCGGCGCGATATCCATTCCTGCACGCGCGTAAGAGCCGAGCCGGCTCCCAAAGCCTGTTTCTGCAATTTGCCGAAACGGAGGCTTTGGCCTGGCTGCGAGAGGGAGGAATGCTAGCTATCTCTTTCGGCCATGAAATCTTTCCCTGGCAGCTTAATCCCGCGCAAAAAAACAACTCTGTCTGGAACGAATTGCCAATGCGTCTTATTCGCCAAACCCGGGCCAGCGCGCTGCCGGTTTATATTTGCGGTCACAACCCAGCCTTGGATTTCTTCGCCAGTCTGCGGCCTGGGCTCAAGAATACATCCGCCACTCTGGAGTTTCCGTGGCAGGAGAGACGGCGGGCAGAGGTTCGCGTTGGAGGGGAAATATCGCCGGACTCGATTGCCAGTATCACAAATGCCACGCAGGCCACTGAGTATTTGCGGTGGCGGATTCAGCTTCTAGCTCGGCGTAGCCGTTCCTTAACCTCCGGGCCGGCCGCGAGGCACGTCAAAATAATCACTAAGGTTCAGCAGCCTGTCGCAGCCGCCGAGTCCGCTGATTTGCTCTCGGTAGAACTCGACGCCCTGCCCAGCCAGCGCATTCTGGTGGAAAGCGGCGAGCTCAGCGCATATCTTGCGTGCAGCAATGAAATACCGAGGCTTATGCGGGAACTGGGCAGATTGCGGGAAATTACATTTCGCGCCGCTGGCGAAGGCACCGGAAAAAGCCGCGATTTGGATCGTTTCGACCGTAACTATTCGCACATACTCCTGTGGAACAAGAGCAAGCAAGAATTAGTGGGAGCGTATCGTGCGGGAAACACAGCGGAAATCCTGGCGCAACAGGGAGTAAACGGTCTCTATACGAGTACTCTGTTCCGCTATAATCCGCAGTTCTTTGAGAAGCTTGGCCCAGCGCTGGAACTGGGGCGTTCCTTCGTTCGGCCGGAGTACCAGCGGCAATATGCTCCGCTGCTTTTATTGTGGAAGGCGATCGCACGCCTGTTGGCGATCCAGCCTGAGATTGCGGTAGTCTTTGGCCCGGTCAGCATCAGCAACGACTACAGCAAAGCTTCGCGGGAGATGATTTACCGCTTCTTTAAAGCGCGCGTGCGGAAGGACGAACTGGCGGGATTGATTACGCCACGAAAGCCGTTTCGTCCCGTTGGGTTGCGTCCTTGGAATTGCCGCGCCATGTGTCACGCTCTACGCGACGTTGAGGATCTCTCGCAACCGATCACTGATGTCGAAAGCGACGGCAAAGGATTGCCTATTCTTCTGCGCCAATACGCGAAGATCGGCGGTAAACTGCTGGGTTTCAATGTCGATCGGAAGTTTTCTAATGTCCTGGACGGTTTAATGGTGGTCGATCTGCGGAAGACTGAACCTGCCATGCTTGAGCGCTACATGGGCCGGGAGGCAGCCGCACGGTTCCGGTTGAAACACGGTTTGTGATCTTAGTGATTCTTAACTGTGACTTTTTGTGCCCGGAGCCTGGTGGCTTCGCCGGGTAGCGCGCAGGAATGTGCAGCAGCCTTAAGACCCGCTTCTAAACTTCTTCCCAGGTCGGCAAGTTCTTCCGAACTTAGTAGACTCTGCATGCGCTCGAAAAGCTGCCGTTCCTCCTTTCGAATGTGGACGGAGAGCTGCTCGGCAAAGGCGGCTAGATTTTCAGCCGCCAATCTGCGCGACCTCGCTCGGGAGAAGGTTTCACGCAATTCTGTGTGATCTGATTTCAGCTCCTCCACGAGAGGAATCAATTCCGGAAAACGCTCGGCTGTGGGAAAGATCACTTCTTCTTCCGCCATAAAGTGAAGATCAATTTCCTGCTCAAACAACTGCTCCATTTCCCGCTGCCATTCTTCCAAATCCGCTTCAAGGATAGGCTGCGCTCGATCGATGCGTACACACAAAGCCAGAGCGCGTTGATGCTGATGTGACAGCGGAATTAGATTCTTATCGCGGAGCATGAATATCGGGCCGACACGATCCAATCATTTATTAGCAATCATTGATTAGCTAATCATTGAGCAGCGACTGCTTCGGAAGCTTCCGTGGCCGCGGGGCGAACCGTTAGCCAATCGGTTCGTACTCGTTGCCACTCCTGAATCAGCATGCCTTTCGCCTCGAAGAAAGTGCGGATGCGCGCTCGTTCCCAGCCGACAACTTCCTCCAGAATCGGAGCCAGTACTGCCATCGCGCTGGTGCTCAACACCGTCCGCTTCGCAATCTGAGAGACGTGTGGCGACTCGGATACCGCAATGGTCAAACCATCGCGAGCGTTGACGTCCAGCATGACATGAATATCGGAGCTGCCATCTCCGGTGTAAATCACGTGATCGGGACCAACCACGTTTTGCGCCAGCAATTGATCCAGCACGAAGACTTTGCCGTAGCCCGCCGTAGCTCGCACCAGAAAGTCGATTTCACCCGACGGCTTGTAACTGAACTCGGTTCCGAAGATGTGATCCTTCGGCACAATTCCTTCCAGTGCGGAATGGATTACCTCCACAGGCGCGGCCGAGAGAATATAAAAGTCGAAACAATGTCCGTCGACCCCGTTTTCGAGAATCTGGTAAAGCAGTTGTATGTCGCCCTTCAGCCGAATGCGCTTGCCAACCTCGCGCAAATGTTCCTTGCGGACCTTTGCCTTAAATTCGGGATCGTGCAGCAGCAAATAAGCCAGCTCCGCTCCCTGCTGCACCAAATTCAGCTTCGCCATGCCTTTCGCTTTACGTTCAAATTCATCCGTAGGTATGCCGACTAACTCAGCGAGCACGTAGCCGGAGTCGTTAAAAGTGAGTGTCTGGTCGAAGTCGCTCGCAAAGATATAATGTTTCAAGAGCTTGTCTGCCATATATTCCTTAGATTCGACAGTGTACGTGCAGGGCCCATAAAAAGAACTAATCTGAATTATAGGTTTTTACCCCCCAATCAAGTGTGAAAAGACGAATACGTCGGCGTATCCACCACCCAGCGTTTTGCGGATGGCCCAGATCGCCTTTACTAAATCTGCCAACGCGTCCAGAATAGAAAATTAGCTCGCGGCACTTTATATTAAATATTGAGAGTGGCGCGGCTGGCACGGTGAAAGCCGCTTGAATCAATAAAACAGGAGCCCTCATGCTTGCGTCTGGTGAACTAATCCGCTCGATGAATTACGTGGAGGATATTACGACCACGTTGCGGCGCATTTGCATTTCCATTCCCGCCATGACCACCGAAGAGCGCAGGCGGTTGGCTGATAGTTTGCGTGCCGCCGGCAGTGCATTGAATGATGCCATCAAGGATTTGGAAAAGGAAAAGGTGCTGGCACAGTAGTGGCTCAGATTAAGACCATCGCCGTAATCGGCGCCGGCATCATGGGCCGCGGGATCGCCCACGCCGCTGCCGTCGGCGGATACCGTACCATCCTCGAAGATTTGCTGCCCGGGGCTCTGCGAAAAGCGGAATACGAGATTCGATCCAATCTCGATAAAGCGGTTGAACTCGGGAAAGTCTCTTCGCCCGACGCTGATGCTGCATTCCGACGTCTCGAATATGCGGGATCGGTGGACGAAGCCGCACGCGAAGCTGACCTTGTGATCGAAGCTGTTCCCGAGGAGATGGAATCGAAGATTGAAATTTTCACTCTGCTCGATAAGATCTGCCGCCCGGCCACGATCCTTGCTTCAAATACTTCCTCGCTCAGCATTACGGAAATCGCCAGTGTCACCTATCGGGCGAAAAAATGTGTTGGTATGCACTTCTTCAATCCTGTACACAAGATGAAGTTGCTGGAAATTGTGCGCGCTCTCGAAACCGACGACGACACGCTCGCGACCGCCGTTGAAGTGGGCAAGCGCATGGGCAAGGAAGTCGTGACAATCAAAGAAGCGCCCGGCTTCATTACCAGCCGCATCAATGCCATGATCGGCAATGAAGCGTTCTACATGTTGCAAGAAGGAATTGCCTCGGCGGCGGATATCGACAAGGCGCTGAAGCTCGGGCTGAATCATCCCATGGGCCCATTCGAATTGGTAGACCTGGTCGGACTCGATACGCGATTGAACATTCTTGAGTATCTGCACAAATCCCTGGGAGAGAAATATCGTCCCGCGCCACTGCTGGTGCAGTATGTGAAGGCTGGACGATTAGGCCGCAAGTCGGGACGCGGCGTATTTGAATATTCGGAAAGTGCTCCGCCGAAGGTGGAATCGATCCTCGAATCCAGGCCGGCGAAACTCACGGCCCCAGCCGAGATCAAAGCATAAAGCGCTCCAGCAAATAATTGGTCGCCTACCGTCTACCGAAAGATAAGCCCGACAAAGTTCCCACCTTTTTTTGATCCGCTCCCTTGCTCGCAATCAGTATGTGAAAACTTTCCCCCATCCCCGCTGGCGTAACCAGGTGCTTCAGTTGCAGTGCCACCTTCGCCCGCTCCTGCGGCAATCGGCATTCCTCGAAAACGTCGGCAAACTGATTGGCTTCGCCGATGCCCATTAGAAACTGCGATTGAGTCATCAGCCGTTGGGTTCGCATGCCGTTCTTCTCTGCTGCGGCTGCAAGCGCGGAAAAGTTCACATCAGCGGTGATGTCCTGCTCTCCCGGCGCCTCATACGGATTTGCGCTGATAGAGTGCTGGCGAAGCGCTTTTAGCGTTCCACGATGCCGACCAGCAAGCTGCTCGTCGCGAGTGAAGCCATAGTCCGCAGCGATGATGAATCCTCGCTGAATTTTCGCGCTGATGCGATCTATTATGGCCTGTGCAGCGAGCGGCACTTCGACTCTCTCGTCTAATTCGGGGTGTATGGAATAGCGGTCCAGAAATTCCACCTCTTCCATTGATGGCCTCACCCAGCCCTCGACGAACTGTCCACTACGCGTGTCGATTCGCAGAGAACCTTTGGCGCTCAATATTTCGACAGGAATGGCGTCGAAGAATTCGTTGGCAAAGATAATCGTGACGAGATCCGGTTCTCTTGAGTCATCGAGTGTTGCGAACCCGGCTTTTCCAGAATCAAAGTAAGCTCCAAGAGTTTTCCGGGTTCGTTCCCGCAGGGTCCTCGAACTCTCCACAAAAACGTAATGCACCGCCCGGAAGAAGTCTGGAAATTTTTTCTCTGACCATCCCAACACATCCTGCGCAAATAACCCGCGCCCAGGTCCCAGTTCGACCAAGCGAATCTGCTGCGGCGACGCGAGCGCACGCCACATCTCATCGAACTGCCGCGCCAGCAGTCGCCCGAACACCGCGTGCACATCGCTTGAGGTATAGAAGTCTCCCGCCTTTCCGAATTGCTCCGACTTTCGCGAATAATAGCCTAACTCAGGATGGTAGAGGCAGAGCTCCATGTAACGCGAGAAAGCGATGGGACCGCTGGCGTGGATCTCCTGCTCAATTAACTGCCGCAGTTCGCTCATTCTTTTTCGCGCCGCTCGGCGCGATCCTGCGGCGTGCGGGTGAACATCTCCACGAAGTAATCGTGCAGCCCGTCATAAAGCAGCCGTTGGAAAGTCCACTCAAACTGCGGATCATCAAGATCGCGTGGATGCAAATCGAGGTAATAAGTATGTACAGGAACCGACTCGTCTTTGAAGCGGATGATTAGTTCGACGCCCTCGCCCTTAGCGCGAGCAGAAAAGTTCAGCAGAGGATGTTCGTAAAGTCGCAGTTGAGCGCGGACTCGGTCCAAGCGCGCGGACGTGTTTTCTGGCACAGAACGATTGTAAAGTAGGAGAACTTGGATGGCATCTACTCGTAGCGCAGCGCCTCGATCGGGTTCAGCCGCGCAGCCTTAATTGCCGGCAACATCCCGCTTACAATTCCGACCAGGCTGAGAATTACCGTCGCCCAGATCAAAGTTGCCGAGTCGATGTACAAATGAATATCCCCTTCGCTGGCGTCGTCAATAAACGCACTCCACAAAGTGAGCGATCCGACCGACCACGAAACCAGATAAGCCAAGGCCACACCCAAAAGCCCGCCCAGAGCGGTAATTACCAAGGCTTCGGCCAAAAACTGAAAAAGAATATGCCAGCGCCGTGCGCCCAGCGCCTTTTCCACGCCAATTTCGCGCGTGCGCTGCGTCACCGAGACCAGCATGATGTTCATCAGCCCAACCCCGCCGATCCCGAGCGTTAGTAGTCCGATAAAACCCAACAGAAGCTTGATGCCAACCGTAATCACATTGAGATCCGCGAGATCCTTTACCGCGTCGAATACAAAAATTGCGCGATCATCTTTCGGACTGAAGTTGTGATGGAACGCCATCGAATTCCGCACCGCTTCTACTGTCTTGCTGTGATCGCCTTCGTAATCCATGAAAATGCCGTCGAGGTAATAGCTGTTCTTCAGGTCGCTCATGGCGCTGTAGGGCACATAGACCAGCGAATTCATATCTTCATCGCCGTTCGAAATCGTATGCTTGAGAATCCCAATTATCTTGTATGAGATGCCATCGATGCGAACGTTTTCGCCCAGCGCATTCTGTCCCGAGAAAAGCTTTTTCTTTACCGTGGATCCGATCACCGCCACGCGGCTATGCGTGAAATCTTCCTGCTCGCCGAAGAATGTTCCCTCGCCAACATCGAGGGCGCGAATTTTCTCGTAGGCCGAATAGATTCCGTGAACTCCATACGTGCTGCTGCGAGTGCCAAAGGAAACCAGGCTTTGCTTATCCACCTCGGGCGAGATCCTCGTCAGCGTAGGAACTTCAGCGCGCAAATAATCCAGATCGTCACGCGTGAGGCGAACCTGGGCGCCAGCTTTCGTGCCCCCGGCTTGCACCGAAGTGCGTCCGGGAAAAATGCCGATCAGGTTCCCGCCAAAAGTGCGGAAGGCGATCATCAAACCGTTCTGGAATCCCGTTCCATATGCCAGCAACAACACCACCGTCGCAATGCCCCACGCCATGCCGAGCATGGTGAGCAAGGATCGGCGCCGATTGTGTTGCAGTGCATTGAAAGCCTGTTTACCCAACTCGCTAAGCATGATTGTTTATTCCTGCCGAAGCGCTTCGACCGGCGGAAGCAATGCCGCTTTCCGTGCGGGATAGATGCCTGCCACAATGCCGGCAATCGATAACGACAATATGGCGGCGATCGCTGACGCGGGTACGATGCGCGGAGTATCGAACCCGTCAGGGGACGGCAACTGCGCCAGCAGGGTCACGAATAAAGTGCAAATAGCTAATCCAATGCCGCCGCTGAACGCCGTGAGGAACGCGCCCTCAATAAAAAACTGCGTCATGATGTTGCGATGAGTCGCGCCCAACGCCTTACGCAGTCCAATCTCCCGCGTACGCTCGGTCACCGAAACCAGCATGATGTTGATGACGCCAATCGCCCCCAGGCCGAGCGTGACCACCCCGACCACTCCCAGGAACCAATCCATTGCATCGAAGATTTTTGCCACGCGGATTGCGCCGTCGATGGTGTCCCAGTCTTGAAACGCGTCGTCTACCCTGGGATCGAAACCATGCCTGCCCGCAATGATGGCGTGCACTTCCTTCTGCGCCTCCAGATGCAGCTCTTTCTTGATCGGCCGGTAGTTAATAAACGAGATCCCATTCTCCGAATTCTGCGCTGTCAGCGGAAACAGACCGCGCATGGTCTCGAAGGGAATAAAAATGCGGTGATTGGTGCCGTTCTCGCCCTCTTTGCCGATCTTTCGCACAACACCGATTACCCGGAAGTCCATGTCATTCAGCATGATCGTGCTGCCGACTGCGGGCACACCGGGGAACATGTTTTTCAACAATTCCCAGCCCACTATGGCTACTCGGCGACGCTGAGAATTATCCTCATCATTGAACCAGCGACCAGGCTCAATCGGGATGGTACGGATCTGGTTGTAATCCGGAACCACTCCGAAGACTTCACCATTCGTCGAGCTGTAGTCACTCACCGCGCGGATGTCATCGCGCTCCAGCACCGGCGAAACTGCGCGCAAAAGTTTGGCCTGATCACGAATTGCGAAGTAGTCCCCATAAGTCATGTGGTAAACCTGCCCGGATTCGTAGCTCCCGGCCACAGCGGGAATGCGGCCTGGAAAAACAAACATGATGTCTTGCCCAAGTTCCGCCATATTCCTTTCCTGCCCGCTGCGGAAACCTTCGCCCAAACCCACCAGCAGCAGCAGCGATCCGACGCCCCAGGCGATGCCAAACATCGTCAGGAAGGAACGTAACTTGTGCGCCCACAAAGTGGAGAGCGATTGCCGGACGATATCGAGGAGCATTCTCATGAAAAAAATAAAATTGAAGATATGCCCCACGCCACCGGAGGGCGGCGTGGGGTCCCGGGTAACGGCAGGCGAGGGGTCTCAATCTCGCCCAATCTCTGATCAGTGATACGCGGCCGGGACACACGAAGTTCCCAGCTCTATTTGCTATTTAGACCCTTGCCGGGCAGGAAAGGTTAGCTGGGGAAAGAAAATCTTAAGTGGGCGGGAGGGAAAACCAGATCGCTTTTTGGCTAGAATTCAAAATATCCACCGGCTTGACTTGGAAGCCGCGCTCCGTCAGTTCCGGTGGGCGGCAGCGACTCCAGCACTTCGCTAAGGTCTTCCCATGCCGCCTGATTCAGGGCCGGGTCTGAGGCGACGAGATCGCGAATCATCTCCCAAGCGGCCACGTTGAGAGCACCTTCGGGAGGGGGTCCCATGGCCAGCGACACCGAGCACTGCGGGCAAAAGCAAATGCGCTGCGCTGCGGATTTTTGCCTTGGTTTAACTCCGACAGTTTGCGCGAACAGATACACGGCCACAGATTTCTGACCTGATTCGATCTGCCGATGACACCGCAAGCAGTAGATGTTTTCCACGATTTGATGCTCCAGATCCCGATGCCGCTCACACAAGGAAAACTAGATAGTGGCTTTTCGCATTCAAGGGTTCAAGTATGTAGAGAGATTCCGGCTAAGCAAGACGCCCGCTAGCGCCGGAAGTCCTTCCGCACCACGAACCAATCTGTGCTCTAGGCGCGAGCGAGGACGTATTGCATTCTATTGGTATGGGCTCTCCGGGGAAGAATTTTACGAACTTGCGTCTAACGAGGGTTAGGGATGCTGCGCGATGGTCGTCCTCCGGCGCTCAGCGACTGTCGCGGCTTTGCAAACTGCGGGAATGTGAGCAGGTAGCGGCGGTTTGCTATAGAGTTCGCAGTGGAGCTATTGAGTTCTTATTGGTCCAAACCCGAGGCAGCCGGCGCTGGACCTTTCCAAAAGGCAGCGCCGAACCCGGCCTAACGCACGCTCAAGCTGCGGCCATTGAAGCTTACGAGGAAGCAGGAGTTCACGGTCGAATCGAAGAATCCTCATTTGTTCGTTACATCTGCGGCAAGCCTGGGTCACGAGCTTCTTCCAAGCGATCCGGTGCCCTTGCGGTCAGCGCTCACCTTTGCGCAGTTCGTAGGCTCTGCACGCCCAAGGAGCCAGATAGGAATCGCACTTGGTTCTCCGCGGAGGAAGCCAAGCTCCAGTTGCGGAAAGGCCGGGAAGAAGTGGATGGCGATACTTTCGCTCGAGTAGTGGACTGCGCCGCGGTGCGCATCCAAGGGTTACGCAGAGAAGCTGATCTGATTGCTAAGAGGTCAGAAAATAGCTACTTGCACCGCCATTCAGCTCAGCATAATGAAGCCGGGAAGGACCCGCTGCGGATAGTTCACTTGGAAGCGCAGTATTCGATCAATCGTCTGGCGCAAGGCGGACAATTGGCTACGCGTCTAGTGAACGCGCCTACCAGTTCAGGGGTCCGGCCACAGCTGAGACTACCGTTAATTGAGTTGCCTGGCCGCACTTTGAGATTGCTCACCGGACCGAAAAAGCTCAAAGCCTAGTCTGTGGCCAGATCAAGCCCTTCCAAAATTACTGTTTTTCTTTAGGTCGTTCGTACGCCTTTTGCAGATATTTTCGCGCTTCTTCAAGAGCGCCAAAGGTATCGTCATTAGTCTGCACGGCTTGCCGGTACTCGTTAATGGCGCGTTCGCGTTGTCCCGTAATATCGAAGATCTTGCCCAGTTGTATGTGGCTCCAGACCTCCGTCCATCGCGGCTCCCCATCGCCGTTAATTGATGAGCGATAGGAATTTGCTGAGGACTGATAATTCTTCTGCAGGAAGAAAATTTCCGCGATCCGGTAATGTGCCAGCGAACTATTCTTATTCTGATCGAGCGCCTTATTGAACTCCGCCAACGCACCTGCCAGGTCACCTTGCTGCTGCAACGCCTGTCCGCGAAGAATGGAAGCACGCATTCGAACATCGGCGGAATTAGTAAGTACGTGGTGGTCCGGATCGAGTGAGATTCGGCGAGGCCGGCCGAATGTTTCCACTGTAAATGGCGAGTTTGTGCCCACCACTTCGATTTTTTTGTTCTCCGTCTTCCCATCGGTTTCGATCCGCAAGTCCACCGGCATGCGGAACAGATCGAGATCTTGAGCCACCTCCCCCGTCACGCGGAAGCCCTTATTACTGCCCAGCCTGTAAACGGTATATTTCTCCTTAAATTCCGGCGCGCCCGTCGAATCCAGCCATTGGGTGAAGAACCAGGTGAGCTGATCTCCGTAATATTTCTCGGCGATGGTCTGAAAATCCGCCATGGTCGCCGATTTGCCCTGGTAAGTCTCAGCAAAGTCGCGCATGGTCTTCAGATATTTATCCTCGCCCAACACCCAGCGCAGCATGTGCAAAATCATCGCGCCTTTGTCTGTGACCAGCGACTGAAACTCTGTGGAAAAGGGGTCCAGCTTGCTCGCACTCGAGAGCGGAATATTGTCGTAGGCCAGCGCTCCCACAGACATATCTTTAACAGCTTCTTCCAATCCCGCCGCGCCAGCGGCATTCTCTACGTACATGGCCTCCGAGTATCGCGAAAATCCATCCACCAGCCACCAGTCATCCTTCGATGCCGGACTCACCGAAACTCCCCACCATTGATGAGCAATGGCATTCGCCAGCAAACGGTAATTTGTCTTCTCCGTAATCGAAGGCCCGGCCAGCGCGGCAATATCCGGCGCCCATGCATATGGAACGGTATCTCCAGGAAGTTCCACCACATTTAGCCTCTGCGAAAGTGGTGTCCCGTATAAAGTGACGAAATAAGTAAATTCCTGCACGGCGGTCGTCGTGTACCCAGGAGCCAGTTTCTGATGGTCGGGCTTGAAGAACACGTGCAGGTCCATGCCCGCATCGTCGCTTTTGTATTCCTGGAAGATACCGGCGATGATAGTGCCCGGAAAACTTGCCTTCTTCTCATCTACAAACGTAAAGGTCTTGGTGGGAAGCCCGTTACTGTCCGCCTTCTTTGACGGCCCGTTATCCGTGGCTGTCGAAGTTCCGCTGCCAATCGCAACCATGTGAGCCGGAACCGTGACACTGATCTTCGACGTAAACCGGTTGATTCCATACCCGCTCACCGGAAACCACCGGCCGGAATAGAGCAGGTAGCTGGTGTCGTCCCCAATGTATGCCAGCTTCAATCCAGGTACTGGACTATCATCGGCATTTTCAAGTTCGCCTTCGTATTCGAACGTGAGGGTCGTCGACTCATTTTTGGAAAGTCCCGCCGGGAGCGGGACTCGCACCGTAAAATCCTGCGTAACCCGCTCGGCAGAAAGTGGATGGTCTTTATCGTCCAGAACCTTGGTGACCCGCAAGCCGTTATTTAGCTCGAAGACTGCGGTATTCAGGTCCGAAAGTGCAGTGAACTTGACTTTGGCTCGCGCGGAAATCTGATGCAGGTGCGGCGTAAGTTCTACTTCGATCTGGTAATCGTCTACGCGTAGATGCGCCTTCTCGGCGGCCCAGGAGGGCGCGGTGACCAAGGCCATAAGGCAAAGCGCAAGGGAACCCGTTAGGACGCCGCTTACGCGCCGAGCGGAAATCTGCATTGAGGAGAGTCTCCGGAAGTGGGGCTTTCCACTTCCCTATGATGAAGATTCTCCTCTAAAAGATGCTGTGAGCACAAGGTTTACCGAATTTGTGCGGAGGAGCACAGATGGACCATGGTCGCCGTGAGACGGCTGTCGTCAAGGTCTTGCCGGCTCTTGACCGGCAAGATGAGGAGTGAACCTGCGAACGATGAACTCCTGAATGACGTTGCTTGCCGCGCTCCCACCGATTCCGATAAGAGCGTTTTCGAAGGTTAAGCTCAACCCGTTGCGGCTTTGAGCCGGATAGTACAAATTGGAAATACCTCCTGCCGCCAGCCCTCCAATGATCCCCGAATAATTCGGCTGCCAGCGCCCGTTATCGCCTTTGCAAACCACAGACATGGCAATGGCATAGAGCAGCCTCGATTTCGCGCTACCCGTGCCCTTATAGAAGTACCGCGGATCTTGGTGCAGCAACGACGGCAGAATCGCGCCCCCAATGAAGGTTCCTGATACCAGGTCGCCATAGGCAGCCCCATATCGTCGGGCGTAGCCCGCCGCTCCTTGCCCATATCCGGCGAAGTTGTTTTCTGCCTGCTGCACTCCGGCAACCGCACCGGTAATTGCAAAAGAAACCGGATCGATCACCGACTTCCAGGCAAGCTGGAATTTTAGCTTTGTTGGGAGAGCAACTGCATTCGGGAGATAGCTTACATAAAAATTCGGGATAAAGCCCAATACCCGCTGTTTTTCCTCAACTTTCAACTCATCTTCTGCTACCTGTTCGAGTGGCAGCGTTACCTGCACATCTACATTGGCTTGGGCGACTGCCATCGCAATCTGCGGAACCACGTAGCTCTCGCCCGGGTGCAGTACGCCGGAAATCTGCAAACTCGCGAAACCGGTGTTGGTAAAGGTTATCTGGAACGGACCGGGAGATACATCGGTAAAGATAAAGTGTCCGTCACCATCAGAGACGGTTTCTCTCTTCAGGTTTAGGCCTTGCTGCTCCAGACTCACCTTCACGTTGGCCATGATGGCCCCGCTCTGATCCATGACCGTACCACTCACGCTTCCCAACTGTGCCGGGGAATCCGAGTTGGGCGGGGCAGTTGATGCAGGGCCCGCGGTGGCAGGCGCAGGTGCCCGAGCCGCTTGAGCGGACGCGATGGCGCTTGCGGCGATCAAGATCAACGCCAACAATATCGCAGCCCTGCCTCCCGCTTCTTCCCTGTTCTGCAGAAATCCCCTCCACGCCCACCTAAACCACTAACTTAACTCATTTTTCATTACTCAATGTCTGATGCAAGAAATCGGAGGGGCTTAGTCCGATGACATCTTTTTACAATTGCCAATCGATAAAATAATCTCCGCAGCTCTCTCTGCGGGAGTTCGCATTATATTTCCCTCGACGCTCTCTGATACCCGCAGCTTCGCCTTCACGTTCGCCATTCCTTGCAGCATGCGCTCCCGCGCCGGGCCGTCTGGCAGGATTTGCTGCAATCGTGTCACCACGTTCTCCGCCGTGAAGTCGTGCTGCACCAGCTCGGGAACGACTTCCTTGCCTGCGATCAAATTCACCATGGCAAAGTAAGGAACCTTTACCCGCGGCTTTCCCAGAAAATAAGTAAGAGAAGAAACGCGGTAGACCATCACGAACGGGGTCTGCACCATAGCGGCTTCCACCGTCGCCGTCCCGCTGGCTATGATCCCCGCTCGCGAATGGCCCAGCGCCGGAAGGGATTCTGGCACCAACGTAATCCGCTGCGTTTGCAAAGTTCGTTTGTCAATCAGGGCTTGTAAGAAGCTGGGATCGAGCGTCGGGGCGACCGGCAACAGGAATTCGTAGTCCGATCCCAGCTTCGCCGCCGCTTCCAGAATTGTCGGCAGGTTCATTCGTACTTCTTTCACTCGGCTGCCCGGCATCAGCGTAATCCAAGGCCTTGCCGGATCAAGTTGAAACTGTGACGCGTATTCGGCGCGATTTCCCGTGGGCCTTTCTAACTCCTCCAGAGGATGCCCCACAAACGTCGCATCCACTCCCCGTTCCCGGTAAAACCCTTCTTCAAATGGAAAAATCACTAACGCCTTATCCACATACTTTCGTAGCAGCCGCACTCGTCCCTGCCGCCACGCCCAAAATTGCGGAGCAACGTAATATACAACTGGAACTCCACGCCGCTTCATCTCCCGCGCCACCCTCCAATTAAACGCCGGTGAGTCGATCACGATAGCCAGATCGGGTTTACGTCTATCTGCTTCAGCTATCAGCCGCTGATATAGGCCATAAATCTTCGGCAGGTGGCTCAGAATTTCGGTGATCCCGACCACGGAGAGATCCTTGGTATCGACTACGGTGTCGCAGCCCACGGCACGCATCCGCTCCCCACCGGCGCCGAAAAATTGGGGTGGAGATGTGTTCGAGGATTGGATGGGAGCACACCGGAGCGCCTCGATAAGCTGCGCCCCATACATCTCCCCCGAAGCCTCGCCTGCTGAGATCAGTATTCGCACGAGTGCATTGTATGGGGTCGAAGGGTTAATCGTCGCCCGCATTTAGTGCGGGTCCAGCGGCAACTTCCTGATCTTTGTACTGCAATTGGTACAACTTGAAATAAATCCCGCGCTGCGCCAGCAACTGCTGGTGCGTGCCCATTTCCCGCACCTGACCTTTGTGCATCACGATGATCTTATCCGCCCGCTGTACCGTCGAGAGCCGATGCGCGATGATCACCGACGTCCGTCCCTCCACCATCCTGCTCAGGGCATCGCGCACCCGAAACTCGGTCTCGGTGTCCACGCTCGAAGTCGCTTCATCCAGGATCAATATCTTCGGGTTATGCGCCAGCGCCCGCGCAAACGAGATGAGCTGCTTCTGTCCCGTCGACAGCGTCGAACCGCGCTCTCGCACCTCTTCATCAAATCCCTTGGGCAGTTCGCGGATGAAATCACCAAGATTCACATCCTCCACAGCCTTCTGAACGTCTTCGTCGGTGATGCGCTTGGTGCCCAGCCGGATATTCCCGCCAACGGTTCCGCTGAATAGGAATGGATCTTGCAGTACCACACCGAACTTGCTCCGTAGCTCAGCCAGGTCCATCTCGCGCACATCCACGCCGTCAATCCGCACCGCGCCCTTCTGCACGTCGTAGAAGCGCAGCAGAAGCGAGATTAAGGTAGTCTTCCCTGCGCCGGTGTGGCCGACAATCGCTACCGTTTCGCCCGGTTCGATGGTGAAGCTCACGTCGCGCAGAACCCAATCCAAAGCATGGCTGTTATCGGCCTCTGCCACTTCTCCAGGCGTATCCCTATACGCGAACCATACATGATCGAACTCAATCCGCCCTGCCCCCTCGGGTTTCTTCGTCACCGCGGGCGAGACCACCTGTATCGGCGTATCCAGCAATTTGAATACACGCTCGCTGGCCGCCATCGCGGATTGAAGAATGTTGTACTTTTCGCTGAAATCCATGATGGGGCGGAAAAAGCGCAGCGCGTACTGAATAAAGGCCACCAGCACCCCCAGCGACGCTACGGTAGGCACCAGCCGGAACGCGATAAGCGTTTTCCAGTTGAAGCTTACCGCTACGCTGCTTACGCGCAAATTCCGCATCACATCGCTGCCGCCAAACCAGATTACGCAGGCAATCGCAATCGCCGAAAGAACCTCGACCACGGGGTAGTAAATCGAGTAGGCCATGATCGCGTCTTTGTAAGCTTCCACATGGGTGCGATTGATTTCCGAGAACTTGTCGTAAGCCTTGCGCTCGCGATTGAAGAGTTGCAGCACCACCATGCCGCTCACGTGCTCCTGCAAGTAGGAGTTGATCCGCGCGATGGCCACGCGAATGCGGCGATAGGAATCGCGCACCCTGTCACGAAAGACTTTGGTCGAATAAACAATGAAAGGCAGCACCGCGAACGTGATCAGCGCCAGCTTCCAGTTCATGCACAGCATGACACCCAGGATGCCGAGCAGCACGAACACATCTTCAAAGATCGAAACCACGCCGGAGGTAAACATCTCGTTCAACGCGTCCACATCCGTTGTGACGCGGGTTACCAGTCGGCCCACCGGGTTTTTGTCATAGAACGCAACATGCAGCCGCTGCAAGTGCCGGAAAATTTGCTTGCGCAGATCGAACATCACCTTCTGCCCGGTCCATTGCATAAAGTAAGTTTGCAGGAACTCGAGCAGAAAACTGAAGACAAGAAGCCCCACATAGATCGATGCAATCTGCGCGATTCCCGTTATAGCGCGCGGACTAAGCCAGTTCCAGAATCCGGAAGACGCGCCCTTGGCCGGAGACAGGTAGCGATCGATCGCCACCTTGGTCAGGTAAGGTCCGAGCACGTCGGCGAAAGATTTCAGCAGGATCGAAACCAATGCAATCGCCACCTGCCAGCGGTAAGGATGCAAGTACTTCAGCAGCCTCGCCATCAGGCGGCTGTCATAGGCTTTGCCTAATATTTCTTCTTCCTGCGACATCGTGTATGTAGAGTTTGCGGCGAAACTGCATCCGTAACGCCGTTAACAGGTTAACCCAAAATAGATGACCGAGACTTGCCGGGATGGAAAAGCTTCGCGTCCCGCAAAATTAATAAGTGACGCAATGGGATAATAGAGGAGCTTGCCGCTTGGCATTTACATATCCGTCCCGTTCTGCCGCACGAAGTGCAGCTACTGCAACTTCGCCTCTGATGTGTTTTCACGAGCGGTCTTTGAAAAGTATGTCGATCGTGTTTGCGCGGACATCGAAAACGCTCGGCAGACTGCGACAAGAATGGGCGGTCAGTTCGACCCCTCCGTGGATTCGATTTATCTGGGCGGTGGAACGCCAACGCTCATGGAGGCCACGCAACTGGAGCGAATCTTCGCTGCTATCCGGAGCAATTTCGAGGTCGAGCGTAACGCCGAGATCACCGTCGAGTGCGCCCCCGGAACGCTCACCGATGTTGGGCTGGAAAGTTTGCTGCGATGTGGCGTGAATCGTGTCAGCCTCGGCGTGCAGTCGCTTGTCGATCAAGAAGCCGCGGCAGTTGGTCGTTTGCACAAACGCACCATCGTTTTGGCCGACATTGATCGGCTACGGGCGTCCGGGATTACCAATATCAACGTTGATCTCATCGCTGGGCTGCCACATCAGACTGCCCAGAGCTGGGAATATTCACTGGCAGAGACCGTTGCTACAAACGTTCCGCATGTGAGCGTCTATATGCTCGAGGTCGATGAAGATTCGCGCTTGGGCCGCGAACTTCTGGCGGGTGGAACGCGCTACCACGCACACTCTGTGCCCGATGAAGAGGCCATGACTGACTTCTATCTTGCCGCCTGCGGATCTATGAATGCGGCAAAGATCGAGCAGTACGAGATTTCGAATTTCGCGCGGGAGGGCTTCAAGTCTGGGCACAATCTGAAGTACTGGAAACGTCAGCCATACTTGGGTTTCGGCGTCGATGCTCACTCGATGCTACTCTCTTCGGCGCCAGATCTCGACGCCGTGCGTCTCGCGCCTTCCGATTCTCTAGAGCAATATGTTAGCGGCGCCGATCCGCAACGAACTCCGGTCACTCGCGAAGCGGCTATGGAGGAGAATTTTTTCCTCGGCTTGCGTCTGAACCAAGGCGTCAACCTCGCAGATCTTGCCTTGAGATTCGGCCATGAAGCCATGGGCAGGACCAATGCCGTGATCAGGGAATTAATCGAGTGCGAACTGATGGAGCGGGACGAAGACTTCATCAGATTGACGTCCCGAGGCCGGCTCCTTTCGAATGAAGTGTTCGAAAGGTTCATGGTGGCGGAGTCCGTGGTTCGCTGATTTTCGTCCTTACGTTGGGCGCGACGACGACTCTGGCAAACCATCCGGTCGGTTGGAGCAGCTTCATGAAGCGCGCTAATTGCCAGTAACGGTGCGTGTTCTCGAATGATCGCCTGCACATTCCTCCCGTAACTTCTCGGCGTTCTCTCGCTGTGATGTAATCAAGCGTTACGCCTACGCTGGAGGAATCTTGGACTTTCAACTGAACGAAGAGCAGCAGCACCTGAAAAAAAGCGTCCGCGAATTTGCCGAACGGGAGATCGCGCCTAATGTCATGAAGTGGGATGAGGCCAGCGAATTTCCTCTCGCCACCGTCAAGGAACTCGGCAAACTCGGATTGTTAGGGATCGTTTTTCCGAGCGAGTACGGTGGGGCGGGCATGGGCTACGTCGAGTACGTAACCGCGATTGAAGAGCTGTCACGCGTCGATGGAGCGGTAGGCATCATCGTGGCCGCACACACTTCGCTTTGCTCCAATCACATTTTTCTCGCGGGGAACGAAGAGCAGAAGAAGAAGTATGTCAGCAAGCTGGCGACGGGCGAATTCCTCGGCGCCTGGGGATTGACCGAGCCTTCGGCGGGATCGGACGCAGGCAGCGCGCGCTTGTCTGCCAGGCGCAAGGGTAGCGATTGGGTGCTAAACGGCACCAAAACTTTTTGCACCAACGGCCACTACGCGGACGCAATGGTTGTGATCGCCGTGACCGACCGCGCCGCCAAGACACACGGCCTTTCCGCATTCATCGTTGAAAAAGGCACCAAGGGATTTCGTCCGGGGAAAAAAGAGAACAAACTCGGCTTGCGCGCCAGCGATACAGCCGAAATGATTTTTGAAGACTGCGTGGTTCCCGCCGGGCAGTTGCTGGGCAAGGAAGGCGACGGCTTCATCGACGCCATGCGCGTGCTCGATGGCGGGCGCATATCGATCGCGGCTTTATCGCTAGGCATGGCGCAGGGCGCATACGAAGCCGCTTTGAAGTACTCGAAGGAACGCAGGCAGTTCGGTAAGGCAATTGGAGAATTTCAGGCTATCCAGTGGAAGCTGGCTGACATGGCGACGGAAATCGACGCGGCCCGTCTACTCACCATGCGCGCAGCCTCAATGAAAGATGCAGGCATGAAGACCACGCTGGAATCATCGATGGCGAAGCTCTACGCCAGCGAAGTGGCCGTTAGATGCGCCAATGAAGGCGTACAGATTCATGGCGGATACGGCTTCATCAAAGACTATCCTGCCGAGAAGTATTACCGCGACGTGAAGCTGTGCACCATTGGCGAAGGCACCAGCGAGATTCAGCGGTTGGTGATTGCGCGGCAGTTGCTGAAAGATTGAACGTCCGGAAGGGTGTGGGGTGAAGCGTCCGGATCCGAAGATATTTCGGGCTTTAGGGTACGTGAGCATCGGCGCCGCCGTACTGCTGCTGGCGCTCTTCCTGGCGAACCTGCGTTCCCGCATCCATTATGGGGGGCCAAATCTCGCCGCTTTGGGATGGATGGCCCTTTATGCGGCAATTGTAGGTTGGTGGCTTGTTTCCTTGCGGCGCTGGTCTGTTGTTCTCCTGGCGATCCCTACCTTGGCAACCGGCCTATTCCTTGTCATCGGCTCTGTATTGGAAGTTCCTTTCCCTTGGAGCCTGATCAAGATTGCCATGGGCGTCGCTCTTTGTGCTCCTGCGCTGTTGGCGTCTTTATGTTGGAGGGGGCTAAGGTAATCCGCCCGTAAGCTTGGTTTTCGAACTGGCCGGTCCCTGCTTTACACTGAACCCTTGGATCAACCCACTCAAGCATGGATCGATCAGCTTCGTTCCGGAGATATCCGCGCCTTGGCTCGCGCTATTTCCATAGTGGAGAATCGTACCCCGGGATGGTCTGAACTGCTGAAAACTTTATTCCCTCATAGTGGAAAAGCTCGCGTGCTTGGTCTGACGGGACCACCGGGCGCGGGAAAGAGCACGCTGGTCAATCAATTGGCGCGCTTTTATCGTAAAGAAAATCATACTGTCGGCATTATCGCTGTCGATCCAACCAGTCCTTACACTGGAGGCGCGATTCTAGGCGACCGCATCCGCATGCAAGATCACTTTTCTGATCCTGGAATTTACATTCGCAGCATGGCGACGCGCGGCTCGCTGGGTGGACTGGCGCGCACAACCGCTGACGTCACGACGGTGCTGGATGCTTCAGGTCGCGACATAATCATGATTGAGACCGTGGGCGTGGGCCAGGATGAAGTGGACA
Organism: Candidatus Sulfotelmatobacter sp.; assembly: GCA_049512655.1. Lineage (GTDB taxonomy): Bacteria > Acidobacteriota > Terriglobia > Terriglobales > Acidobacteriaceae > Sulfotelmatobacter. The sequence continues at coordinate 98,898 of JBEKWW010000016.1, forward strand.
TCGTGCGGCTGGCCGATGTAACCATTGTGATTCTCGTGCCCGGCATGGGAGACGATGTCCAGACCATCAAGGCCGGCATCATGGAGATTGCCGATATCTTCGTGATCAACAAGAGCGACCGCGACGGCGCAGAACACGTGGAACGCGAGATTCGCGCGCTGCAATCGCTGGCCATGCGCAGCGATGGCTGGACGCCGCCAATTGTGAAGGCCACTGCCAGTCAAGGAGCTGGAATTGAGGAATTGGCAGGCGCTGTGGCTGCATATGAAACCCATCTGAAGAAAGCGAATCTGGCACTGCGTAAAAGCGTCGAGAACTGGGAGCAACGATTGATCGAGATGTTGCGCGACACTCTGCTGGAAAAAGCTCGCGAGCATATCGCCGATGGCGGTCTGGCGCGATATGCGGCGGAGGTTGTCGAGCACAAGCGCGACCCTTATACCCTGGTGGAGGAAATCGCCGCCAACATGACAAAGAGCTGAAGGCCATGCTTCTTCTCGCCATCGATACGTCGGGCAAGCACGGCAGCATCGCGCTGACCCGCGTTGATGATTCGCCTGCCGCACCGCACCTAGCCGGCGGCTGCGATATTGAAATTGAACTGATCGAAATGATGCCTCTGGCGGGCGGTACTTTTTCCGCGCTGCTTGTCCCACAAATCGCCGACTTACTTTCACATCACGGATTCACGAAGCACGACATTGGAGCCTTTGCGGTAGCTTCCGGCCCTGGCTCGTTCACCGGCCTGCGAATTGGCCTTGCTGCGGTAAAAGCTTTGGCCGAGGTTCTGCACAAGCCCATCGTGGCGGTTTCTTTGTTGCAGGTTTGTGCATTTAGTAGTGGCGTTAAGGGCAAGATCATGGCCGCTTTGGATGCAGGCCGGGGCGATGTCTACGCTGGTGAGTATGCAGATGCCTTCAACATTCAAGGACCCTCGACCGAGCACATGTTGAGCCGAGCAGAATTTCTTGAGCATGCAACAGGATGGACAGTTGTGAGTCCCGATCCTTCTCTTATCGAAGCCGCCACAGCCGCGGGATTGATTCTCTTTCCCTTGCCGCCGATTTCCGCCGCAGCGGTTGCTCGTGTGGGCGGGCGTAAGCTACGCAATGGCGAGACGGTCGAGCCCGAGCAGTTGGAAGCAAACTACATCCGCCGCACCGACGCGGAAATGCTCGAAAGAAGAATCAGGTCCTAGTTTGTCTGTCCTCGGCGTGCACATTCGGAGAGCGAGTCTTGTTGATATTCCAGCGATGACCGAGCTCGCTAAATTGAATCCCTACGCAGCGCAGTGGTCACAAGCGCAATACGAACGTCTGTGGGATCGGACCGAATCTGCCGAAAATCATGGCGACTGTTTTTCCGAGCATTTTGTGCTTGTGGCTGAGCACAGCGCCGAAGGCGGAGCGCCGCTGCTAATCGGCTTTCTAGTGGCGCACAGGGTCGATCGAGAATGGGAACTGCAGAACATTGCTGTATCGAAGGCGCTGCACCGGCAGGGAATAGGCGCTTATTTACTGTCAGAATTGATCGCTCAAGCACGCCGCGAAAAAGGCAATGAAGCGTTTCTGGAAGTCCGCGAGTCGAACTCCAGTGCCCGAGCGTTCTATCGAAACGCCGGCTTCCAGGAATCCGGCATGAGGAAAAATTATTACAGCCAGCCCAATGAAAATGCGGTCTTATACCGTCTGCCGCTCTGAGTCTCATTACGAGATTTGCACCAAGAATATGGCATTGAACCGAATATTGGGCTGTGGTAGGTTTAGCAAAACCCCTATTGGAGGTCTGCTGAATGCTGACTTCGAATGACTCGCTCTTGACCAACCACGATGAATTTCGCAAACTGGCTCAGGAGCATATGCAGTATTCCACCCGTCTTGATTCACTCACTCAAAAGCGTTACCTCAGCGAAGATGAAAAGCTTGAGGAAGTTCGATTGAAGAAATTGAAGCTGCGGCTCAAAGACCAGATGCAATCGATTGAGCGGCAATATCGGCAACAGTACGGCACGCACGTAGCGTAAGATTCACGTCACCGCATTCGCGGTTCAGGTTATAAAGCTATTTTTGTATCCGCTGAAGGGCGCTCAACAGCGCCTTTCTTTATTTGCACTTAGCCTGATTGTCTAGCTTCGGTCGTCGGGCATTGTTCCTCGTCCCTGCTCTATAATTATTCCTTCACTTCCCATGGTTCGCGACGGATACTTTTACGGGATGGGACTCATCGCTGCGGCGATGCTCGTCGACTGGTTCACCAAACCGGCGTGGGCGGTTTTGCCATTACTTCTCGCGCTGTTTTTTCTTTGGTTCTTCCGCGATCCTAAGCGAGCCATTCCGGATTCACCCGGAGCCGTGGTTTCTCCGGCAGACGGCAAAATTACGGATGTCTCGTGGGTGATGGAGGGCGGGGAGAAACGAGTCCGCATCAGCATCTTTTTAAGCGTCTTTGATGTCCACGTGAACCGGGCTCCCATCGCGGGAGTGATTCGTGAGGTTCGCTACCAGCGGGGCAAGTTTCTGAATGCGATGAATGAAGCTTCTGCGGAACTGAATGAGCAGAACATCGTTCGCATGGAAGGCGATGGCCAGACAGTCATCTTTAAGCAGATCGCTGGATTGCTGGCGCGGCGAATCGTTTTTCATCCGAAGGTGGGCGATCAATTGGAGCGCGGTCAGCGAGTGGGGCTGATTAAATTCGGTTCCCGCACCGATATCCTGCTGAACTCGAATGCAAAATTGCAGATAAAAGTCGGCGACCGGGTTCGCGGCGGGGCCAGCGTTCTGGCTTATCTCCAACCTCAAGCCGAACTGGTAAATGCAGGCAGTTCCCCTGCCCGGCGTGCCGGGGATGAAGGGATGGGCTAATGGATCTCCCCGTTCCCAGCCGCGAGATCTCAAGCCAACGCGAGCGGCCGCGGCGCCGCATGAGCAAGGGCATGTACATCCTGCCATCGCTCTTTACCACTGCAAATATGGCAGCGGGTTTTTACGCCATTCTGGAAGTCGTTCACGCCAGCGCAGCAACTTTCTGGCATCTGGATAACGCTGCCAAAGCGATCGGGTTCGCTGTCTTGTTCGACGGTCTCGATGGCCGCGTGGCCCGCATGACGGGAACCAGCAGCGACTTCGGCAAGGAATTCGATTCGCTGGCCGACGTGATTACGTTTGGCGTGGCGCCGGCGATGCTGGCTTGGACCTGGGGATTCCACTTGATGGAGCCGGTAGCGCTCACCGATTGGAATATTAAACTCACCCAGCTAGGAGCGATTGCAAGTTTTCTTTTCTTAATGGCTGGCGCGAGCCGCTTGGCGAGATTCAACATCACCACGAACCCTGTGCCTTCGAATCCGGGGCGGCCGGGGAAGAAATATTTCGTCGGCATGCCAATCCCCGCCGGTGCTGGAGTGATCGCGGCTGTGGTTCACTTCCAATCAGGCGCGCCGCTCGATTCCTGGTATACAGCGATCACTTGGCTCGCGATGGTTGCCGCCGTGGGATATCTGATGGTCAGTACCTGGCGCTTCTATAGCTTCAAAGACATCGACTTTTCCTCCCGCCGTCCTTTTCGCTTGATCATTCTGTTTGGCGCTTTATTCGCCGGCATCTGGTTTTTTTCCAAGCCCGTGCTTTTTGCGGTAGCGCTGTTATATACGTTCTCCGGCGTATTCTGGCGTTTGCAGTGGATCTTCCGCCGCCGCAGCCAGCGGCCGCCTCCACCCGCCTATAAGGAGATATCACAGACTTCATGAGCAGCCCGTCAAAAACTGCAGTTCAAGTTCCGTCCTCCAACCGAGGGCAGCTTTATCGCGCCGCCATTGTGGGCGCGGGCACGTTGAAGGGAAAAGAAGTTGCCGAGATGCTGAATGAGCGCAACTTTCCCGCAGTGGATGTGCGTTTGCTGGATGATGACGAATCCATTGGACAGCTTGAGGCGACGGGCGACGAGATTAATTTTATTCAGAGCGTGCGCGCCGAGCAGTTCACGAACGTGGACTTTACTTTCTTTGCCGCCGATGCGGAATGCACGCGGCAGAACTGGAAGCGGGCCCGTGACGCCGGCAGCGCCATCATCGATCTTTCCGGCGCCCTGGACGAGGAGCCTGGGGCTACGGTTCGCTCGCTTTGGGTGGAACGCGAGCGCGGCCAGATCTGGCAGCCCGATCTTCAACCCGCACCCTGTATTGTGGCGCATCCTGCGGCCGTGACGCTGGCTTTGCTGTTGTTGCGTGCGCGAAAAGCAGGCGCAATTCGCAGCGCCGTGGCCACGGTTTTCCAGCCAGCTTCCGAACAAGGTCAAAAAGGAATGGACGAACTGCATCAGCAGACCGTCAACTTGTTATCGTTCCAGACTCTGCCCAAAGATGTTTTTGATACACAAGTGGCGTTCAACATGGTCGCGCGTTACGGATCGAATTCGAAGCTGTCGCTCGATTCCTTGGAGTCGCGGGTGCGGCGGCACTACCAGAAAATTGCGGGATTGGATGCTCCACAGCCCGCGCTCCTGGTGGTTCAGCCTCCGGTATTTCATGGTCACGGCCTCGCGATATTTCTAGAGCTGGCGCAATCCGTCGATCAGGAAGCGCTGTCCGCCGCGCTTGCGGGAGATCACGTGACCGTGGCGGGTTCGGAAGACGAGAGCCAGCCTAGCAATGTGAACACGGCGGGGCAGGCAAACATTTTGGTATCGCTGAAGGCGGAAGCTTCGCGGCCGAACGGGATCTGGCTCTGGGCGGCAATCGATAACCTGCGTGTCGCCGCCGTCACCGCCGTTGAATGCGCCGAGAGCATGACTGCGACCCGGCCCGTGGGAAAAATTCAATGAGGACGCGCCGCGCCGCGTGGCTGGCTCAAGCTTTACTCCTTGCCGCCACGCTCGTAACGGCCACCGCTTGCGGATACCACACGGCGGGACATTCGGCTCAGCTTCCGGAAAACATCAAGACCATTGCCGTACCCGCTTTTGAAAACCATACGACTACGTACCATATTGAACAAACTCTCACCGCGAGCGTGGTGCGTGAGTTCACCACGCGCACTCACTATCACCTGCTGAATTCGTCGAGTGAGGCTGCCGACGCCACTCTTCATGGCACCGTTCTGGCCACCTCCACGTCGCCGCTTACGTATAGTGCGACGACTGGGCAAGCGTCCAGCGTTTTGGTGGTGGTGAGCATGAGTGTTTCGCTCACGGACCGAAAGGGTAAAGTGCTGTACGAGAATCCTGCCTATTTTTTTCGCGAGCAGTATGAAGTTTCCCAGGATCTTGCCAGTTTTTTCGAGGAGGATTCGCCCGCGTACCAACGGCTCTCGCAGGATTTTGCCCGCACCTTGGTCTCTAACATTCTGGAGGGCTACTAGATGCTAGAGTTGGCAGGATCGTGGTTGCGAAGATCGCCGTTGGTCGTTAGCCGTTGGTTGTTCGCGAAGATCCGATTGTTTTCCGGCCAACGACCAGCGACCAGCGGCCATCGACCCCATATATCGGAAAACTTTTGAATGCGAGCTTTCGCCCAAGCCGACCGTTTCGTCAGCGAGATTACTTCCCGCAAATTGCGCCCGGCCTACGTGTTCGTGGGTGACGAAGCTTTTTTCCGTAAGCGCTTTCGGGATGCCATTCTGGAACACCTGGTCCCCGTCGATCTTCGCGATTTCAGCCTGTTCGAGTTCGATTTTGCGGAAAACGATCTCGCCGAAGTTCTCGACCGTGCCCGCACCCCTTCGCTCATGGCCCCATTCCAGGTATTTTTCGTGCGCGGGGTGAAAAATCTGTTTGGCCGCGGATCGAATGATGAGAAGCTCGCCGCCATCGAAGAGTACTGCAAGAACCCCAACCCCGATGCGCTGATCGTTTTCGTTGCCGACCACATCAGCATCCCGGCCGACGTCCGCCGAATGGAAATGCAGGATAAAGAGCGCTACCAGCGGATCCGCGAGACTATGGGCCAGTACTGCGGCATTGTGGAGCTGGCGCGCGTGGAAGAAGGCGAAGCGGTTCGCTGGATCTCCGAGTACTGTGCCAGCCGCCCGGTGCCAGTCAAGATCGAGCCCGATGGCGCGCGCGAACTGGTCGATGCCCTGGGCGGCGACATGATGATGATCTCGAACGAACTGGAAAAGCTCATGCTCTATGTCGGCGCCCGTAACCGAATCACGCTGGGCGATGTGGAGACCATGGTGCTGGCGGCCAAGCAGCGCTCGTTGTATGAGTTGACAGATGCCATCTCCTCGAAGGATCGGGTGCGGGCGCTGGAAGTTCTGGATGCGATGCTTTTATCCGGGGATGGCGAAGAGGCGGCCATCGGTCACATCTACATGCTGGCGAAAACATTTCGGCAGATGCTGGTAATTCTCGAACGCAACGTGCGCGACCAGCGCATGCTGTGGGCCGCCTTGTGGCAAGGTTTCCGCGTTCCTCCATTCGCCGCCGATGACATCATCAAGCAAGCCCGCCGCTTTAAATCCCGCCGCGACCTGACGCGTGCGATTCGCCTGGTGGCGAAGGCCGACCTGGCATTGCGCTCCAATCCCGTCAGCAAGCGCATGGTGCTGGAACGTCTGATCATGGATTTGACTGCCGAGCCAAAGTTGGAAGCGACGGGGTGGATGCAGGAACAATTGCCGGTCTAGAGGCTTGATCCGGATCAAGTTTTTCCAGATCGATCTAGCTAAATTATAGTGACTAAAGCAGTTATGCGTTCGGATCTCGACGCGATCCGGCTAAAATCCTGTATTCAAATGACTTGCCGGCAAAAGCCTGACTCTAAATGCTTTAGCTCGGCAGCAAGTGGAATTGGAAGCTGTAAGTCCTTTTGAATCAGCGTTGACTTGGTGAGAGTCCAGATAAAGTATTGAACTGCAAGGACTTCATCCCAGGAGGACCAGAAAATCACCGGCATCCAGCGAAATTTTCAAAGAATTTAAGAATTCCTCAGGCCTAAGCCGGAGCGATAGTTCCTGACAGTTTATCCTTGGCGACAACTCAAAGATGTGACGAACGACCATCGAATGGCTGTGGAGATCTGGCGGGAGCGTGGTTGAAAATGACCTGGAAGCATCCAATTGAACTCCCGTGGGTCGTCTTCGCCCTCTACTGGTTGATCAGCGCCTTTAAGACGAAGCTAACCACGAAAAGGGAGTCCTTTGCGGCACGGTATGGGATCGTATTTCTGGAGGCGCTCGGCTTCTATCTGGTTCTCGCGGATGACGCCGGGCTAGGCGTTCTAAACCACAAAATTGTTGCCGTCCCTTACGCGGTTGGCATCGCGGGAGTAGTGGTAGCCTGGATAGGAATCCTACTGGCGATTTGGGCGCGTTGGCATCTGGGCCAGTATTGGAGCGGGCGCATTACGCTCAAAGAAGATCACAAGCTGATTCGCACCGGGCCTTACACGTGGCTCCGCCATCCGATCTATACGGGACTGGAACTTGCCGTCATCGGCACCACCATCGCTATCGACCGATGGCGGTGCGTCGTGGGCCTCTGCGTCATCATGGTGGGTTTTTGGATTAAAGCGAAAAGAGAAGAGGCTCTACTAGCCGGGCAATTTGGAGCCGATTTCCAGGAGCATCTCCGGTACACGGGATTTTTGCTTCCTCGCCTGCGGGCCAAAGACCAAAAGCCTACTTCATCGCAGTAACGCGCGCGCCCAGCCGGGACTTATACCGGGCAGCAGTATTGGCGTGCAGCGTGCCCTTCTGGATGGCTTTGTCGAGCGCGGAAACGGTCTCGCGATAAGTCTTTTCGGCGGCGGTTTTGTCGCCCTTCTCAATGGTCTCGCGCAGGCCACGCAGCGTGGTACGCAGGCGGGCGGCGTTGGCGCGGTTGGTGGCGGTGCGCTTCGTAGTCTGACGGGCGCGCTTAAGCGCCGAAAAATGATTTGCCATCTGGTCTGAACCCTTTGTATTTACCGCAGAATATTCCGGTGAGAAACCGAATAGAAGATTCTACGGTACTAACTCCCGAAGGGTCAACCGCTTGTCTTGTCCTTGCGGGATTATGCTTCGACAAACCCACGCGCGTATCGTCTCTGGCCGGGGCTATACTGTGTGAGAGGGGCAGTTAAAATGAGAAGCGATTGGATGAAAAAGTTGGGTCTAGCGCGCGCTTGGTTGATGGGAGCGGCCGTTGTTGTCGTAGCCGCCGCCTACTTGCTGCGGCGCTAAACGCGGTAGTGAAAAGGTGGGCCTTTCCTATCCATTACCTCGCCATTGACTCCCATCGCGGCTCGGGGTAGGCTTTAAGCCAATGGTAGTGACCTGCCCCGTGGGCATGACCATCCCGCAGCATCCGTCTCCGCGCATAATCCTGTTTTTGTCCGCAAGCGGGGTAACGTGTGCTCATTGGCCTATATCTTCTCTAAGTCCCCCACGTGGCTTATACGGCTTTATTTCGCAAGTCTTCACCAAAGAGACTGAATGAAGAAAAGTATCGGTATTAGTCCTAACATCGAGACTCTATTTGGCACGCGGGATGAAAACGTACGCGTGCTGGAGGATGGCCTGAATGTGACCATCGACCTGCGCGCCAATGCCGTGGAATTAGAAGGCGCCGCGCGCGACGTGGCCCGCGCGGAACAAGTATTTGCCGACTATGAAGGACTGCGGCGTTCGGGATATACCTTCAACAACGGCGACTTGAATAGCATGTTGCGCGTATTGGTGGCCGATCCCACAGCAACTTTGCGGGGGCTGGCCGACGCCGGCCGCCAGCGTTCGCTGGGTCGCCGCATGGTCCAACCGAAGAGCGTGAACCAGCGCCGCTATGTTGAGGCCATCGAGAAGCACGACATGGTCTTCGGCATTGGTCCGGCTGGAACCGGTAAGACATATCTCGCCGTGGCCATGGCAATTTCCGCCCTGCTGGCCAAACGCGTGAATCGAATTATTTTGGCGCGTCCTGCGGTGGAGGCGGGCGAACGACTCGGCTTTCTACCCGGTACGCTGCAAGACAAGATCGATCCGTATCTTCGTCCCTTGTACGACGCGCTCTACGACATGCTTGATCCGGAGAAGGTGGATCGCTATCTGGAAAAGAACGTCATTGAGATTGCGCCCATCGCATTCATGCGCGGACGCACCCTGAACGATTCTTTCGTGATCCTCGACGAGGCGCAGAACACGACGTCGGAGCAGATGAAGATGTTCGTCACCCGCCTGGGGTTCAACTCAAAGGCGGTGATCACCGGAGATGTGACCCAGATCGACTTGCCGAATGCGCGCCGCAGCGGATTGCTGGAAGCCATCGACATCCTGAAGCGAGTGGAGGGTCTGACCTTCGTTCACTTCGATGAATCCGATGTGGTGCGGCATCATCTAGTGCAGCGGATCATTCGTGCCTACGATGAACATCGCACCCAGGTCGCCGAGCAACAGATGCTGTTGCTTTCCGGTGGAAAGAGCGGCGAAACTGGAGTGAGAGGCACGAGCCTGGCGGATGAAGAGGATGGTCCGAGGAAGATTTCTGGGCATTAGCTTAGCCTAAATTAGCTTACTAAATTAGCTGAACCCAGCGAAAAAGTAGTTACCTCTAGAAACAAGTTGGTTATTGCCAGAAAAAAGATCGCAGGTTTGAGTACGGCATCGCTCGAACGTTTTGTGTTGCGAGCGAGGCGAGCGGTTCGCCTGCGCGGTACGGTAAATGTGGTGGTGACGGGCAGTCGCGAGTTGCGCGCGCTGAACCGCCGATTCCGTGGAAAAGACAAGCCCACGGACGTGTTGTCATTCCCGTCTTCCATGAAGGTTGATTCCGAAAAAAAGCTGGCAGGCGAACTCGCTATTTCGCTGGACATCGGCAAAATTAATGCCAGAAAATTAGGGCATCCGGTGGCGGAAGAGATAAAAATTCTGGCGCTGCATGGAATTTTGCATCTGGCGGGCTTCGATCACGAGCATGATAATGGCGAGATGGCCACGGAAGAAATCCGTTTACGGCGGCAGTTGAAGTTAGAGGCTGGACTGATCGAGCGCACACAACTACGACGCGGTCATGCGCGCGGTCAGCCGGCAAAGCGCAACGTGCGCAATCCCCGGTTAGCCGCCGTGGCGCGGAGTAAAAGGTGAACTGGACGGTCGTAGTTTCGCTGATCCCTCTGCTTGGCCTACTGGCCCTGGCCTCCTATGTTGACCGCGTCTACCAGGAGATAGGGAAATTTCTTTCCAGGGAATTTCAGGACAACATCGATGTGTTCGAGCAGAAAGTTGAACCTGCTCTGCATGTGAGCCGTGCGCGTGCCGCGCTCTCCATGGCGGTGCTCAAGCAACTCACCACGGCTACTATCTCGCTTTTGATCGGCTTCGCCATTTTTACCGACCAGTCCTGGACCGGGTATGAAATCCTGCAAGCCGCCATCAGCTTGATTGTGATGGTCATCTTGTTCAACCAGTTTCTGCCCTTTGTATTCTTTTCCCGCACCAATGGAACCTGGCTTATTCGCTGGGTCTGGCTTCTACGGTCTCTAATTTATCTCGTCTTGCCCATCACTATCGTTCTCGGCTTCCTGCAATCGGTGGCGTCATTGACTCGCGAAAACACGCGCGAAGAGCCGGAAACCGCTGCCGAGGCCGTGGACGCGTTGATCGAAGCCGGGCAGGAAGAAGGCATTATTCAGGAGGGGGACCGCGACCTGATTCAATCGGTAGTCGAATTCAGCGGAAAAACGGTGCGGGAAGCGATGAAACCGCGTCCGGAGATGTTCACCGTTCCCATGGAGACGACAGTCGAGCGCTTCATCGAAATGCTGCGAAGCAAGCATTACTCGCGGGTTCCGGTCTATTCAGAAACCATCCACAAGATTAAAGGAATCGTTTACGCACAGGATGTTTTGCAGGTGCCCGATAGCGAAGCCTCGCACCGCACTCTTGAGACGCTCATGCGCCGCGACGTTTATTTTGTTCCGGAAAGCAAGCTGGGCAGCGACCTTCTGCGCGAAATGCAGAAGAACAATATCCGCATGGCAATCGTCGTGGACGAATACGGTGGAGTCGCCGGATTGGTCACCATCGAAGATCTGGTCGAGGAAATCGTCGGTGAAATTCGAGACGAGCACGAAAAAGCGCAAGTGATCCGCGAGAACGATCACTCGTATATCGTCTCCGGGGGGATGGACGTAGATGGTCTTGCCGAACTCTTCGGAACCAAGATCGAGGAAAGGGAATCCGCCACCGTTGCGGGATTGCTGAGTGAGCTTGCCGGACATATCCCACTCAAAGGCGAAACCGTGGACGACGGTGGTCTGCACTTTGAGGTGTTGGAATCGACCGACCGCAAGGTGGAACGGGTAAGAATCACCGCAGTGCAGCCGCGACAGTTGAAGCTGATATAACAGGTGTCAGGTCCTGGGCGATAGGTGTTAGGCTTCGATCGCGACCTCCGGGATGTTTTTTGGCTAAGACCTGACCCCTGAGACCCGAGACCTGCACTCCTATGCCCTTCCGATCCGGTTTTGTTTGTATTCTCGGCCGCCCCAACGCCGGCAAATCGACATTGTTAAATGCACTGGTCGGCGAAAAACTGGCTATCATTTCGCCTAAACCGCAAACCACGCGCAACCGCATTCAAGGCATAGTCAACATTCCCAAGAGCAAGGGTCGGAGCGGCGCGCAGATCGTATTAATTGACACTCCCGGCGTACACAAGCCGGATAGTTCGCTCGGCCGAAAGATGATGGTCGAAGTGCGCGAAGCGCTGGAAGGGTGCGACGTGGTTCTGCTGATTATGGATGCGACCCGCAAACTCGATCAGCGCGATGAGTTCGCCATCCAGATGTTGAAGCATTCCGCGGCTAAAGTTTGCCTCATTCTCAACAAGGTCGATCTGCTGCGCGGAGGCAAGGCGCAGCTTCTGCCGCTGATTGAACAGTACAAGAAGCTCTATCCCTTCCACGAGATCATTCCGATCTCCGCGCTGAAGCGCGACGGACTCGAGATATTGATAAAAATCCTGGTATCCGCTCTACCGGCTGGTCCTCCGCTGTTCCCAGACGACCATGTTACCGACCAACCCGCTCGCTTTATGGCCGGCGAGATTATCCGCGAGCGCGTTCTGCTCGAAACTCAGGAAGAACTTCCCTACGCAACCACTGTGATCGTTGACAGCTTCGAAGAGGGGGCCAAACTGACGCGTATCGCCGCCACGATTTACTGCGAGCGCGAAGGGCAGAAAGGCATTCTGATCGGTAAGAAAGGACAGATGCTGAAACGCATCGGGACCTCGGCACGAATGCAAATGGAGCGCATGCTGGGGACTAAAGTGTTTCTGGAACTGTACGTCAAGGTGGAACCCAATTGGCGAGAGTCGCGCGCCTTCGTGGAAGAACTGGACTGGCGCAGGCAGTTGGAGAATCTTACTCATGGCCAAGTTGAACCGCCGAGATCGTCCAAAATCAAATAGTGGCATAGCCGACACCGGCCTTAGTCAATTGCCCTCTTTGCACTCCGCAGATACAATCAAGGTTCCGTTGAGATCACCGGAAGCAATAACACGCAAGTACACACGAGAACCTAACCATGCCATCGCCGGATGCTTCGGACTTGCCCCTACCAGAAAAAGATTTCGATCCAGATCGATTAACCTTGATTTTGCGCGTAACTCTCGCCGCCGACCGAAAGGCCGTGGACCCGGTGGTGCAAGAGGTCATGGATATCGTGCGTCAAATGCAGGGGGTGGACGGCAAAGAGGATTCGATCGAATTGGCGTTGCAGGAAGCGCTGGCGAATGCCGTGATTCATGGCGCGAAAGAAGACCCGACCCAAATTGTGGAGTGCCTGGTGAGCAACGATGCAGAGCGCGGCATATTGATCGTGGTTCGCGATCCGGGCAAGGGATTCACTCCTGATACCATTCCCGGATGCACGGTGGGTGAGAACGTCTATTCCAATCACGGGCGCGGAATTTTTCTGATCAATCAACTCATGGACAAGGTCGAGTTCCGAAAAAACGGCACCGAAATCCACATGGTGAAGCGCTAACGTCCGACCTGGCAGACTATTCTTTTGCCACAATGCCAAGGTTTTTCATCTTCCGATAAAGATGGCTGCGTTCCAGTCCCAGCACCTCCGCAGTACGAGTCACGTTGCCATGATTTTCGTCCAGTTTCTTCAAAATGAAGTCACGTTCGTAAGCGTCCCGAGCCTCATGCAGGGTCGAGAATTCGTTGCGGGTTGAGCGGCGATGGCCGTCCCGATAGACCAGCGGCGGCAAATGCTTGCGGTCCAACCGTGACGTCATGGGGTTCATGATCACAATCCGTTCGATCACATTGCGCAACTCGCGCACGTTGCCCGGCCACGAGTAACGCATCAATCCCTCGATCGCATCGTCGGTAATTTCCCGTGGCCGGCGGCCGTAAGTGGCCGCCAGATCTTTCAAGAAATGCCGCGCCAGCGAAGGAATGTCTTCCTTACGGTCGCGTAAAGGAGGCACAAAGAAGGGAATCACGTTGAGACGGTAAAACAAATCCTCGCGAAAATTTCCTACTGAAATTTCTTCTTCAAGATCCTTATTGGTGGACGCGATGACACGTGCATCCACAACAATCGTCGCGTCACTGCCTAGCGGTGCGACCCTCTGCTCCTCCAACGTGCGCAGCACTTTCGACTGAGTTTTCAGGCTCATGTCGCCGACTTCATCGAGAAATAGCGTTCCTCCGCTGGCTTTTTGAAACTTGCCTTCTTTATCCACAGCCGCCCCAGGGAACGATCCCTTATAGTGACCGAACAATTCGCTTTCGATTAAGTCTTCAGGAATTGCCGCACAGTTCACCTCGACGAAGGTTTCGTCCTTTCGCAAACTCTGCGCATGGATGGCGTGCGCAACTAATTCCTTGCCCGTGCCGGATTCGCCATAGATCAGCACGCGACCGTTGGTGGGCGCCATGAGCCCGATCTGTTGCCGCAGCGCCTTCATTGGAATGCTGTTGCCGACGATCACACTCTTGGCGTGCAACTGTTTCTTCAGATCGACATTTTCGTGGCGCAACTTTTTGGATTCGATGGCGTTTTTCAACACGATCAATGTCTTGTCGATCGAGAGGGGTTTCTCCAGAAAGTCGTAAGCGCCGAGTTTGGTGGCGCGCACGGCCGTTTCGATGGTGCCGTGTCCTGAGATCATAACGACTTCCGGGGCATCATCGAGTTCTCGAATTCTTTCCAGCGTCTCTAGACCGTCGATTCCAGGCAGCCAGATATCCAGCAACACTACCTCAAAAACATGCTCGCGGCGAAGCAGCTTCAGGCATTCTTCGCCGCTTTCCACCGTGGCGGTTTCATACCCCTCGTCCGCCAGCACTCCCTGCAGGGATTCGCGAATGCCAGTTTCGTCATCGACCACCAGGATTTTATGCATGCTGAACCGTTTGGGGAGTAAGCGCAGGCTCGAGAACGACCGGCAATTCGACTATAAAACGAGCTCCGACTGGCTTATTTTCTTCCACACGAATCGATCCATGATGTTCTTCGATCACCCGGCTTACAATCGCCAGCCCAAGTCCGGTGCCGCGCTTTCGCGTGGAGAAGTAGGGAAGAAAAAGTTTTTCTTTAAGTTCGCGAGTCACTCCGTGCCCCGTATCCGCGATGATAATCTCCACCGCATCACGACTGGCCACCAGCGAAGTGGAAATATAAATTTCGCGCACCACGGAATCCTGCATAGCTTCGGCTGCATTATCCACCAGGTTGGCAACAGCGCGCTTAATTGCCTCCGCATCGGCCATGACCCTGGGCAACTCTGGAGCCAGGGATTTTTGCAATCCGATTCCGTCCATCCTTCCGTTGAACATGGAGAGTGCGCTTTCCACAACTTCATTGATGTCGGCAGGATGGGGATTCGACGCCGGAAAGCGTGCCAAGCTGGAGAACTCATCCACGAGCCGACGCACGGTTTCAACCGCACCAGCGATGGTGGCGGCGCAAGAGCGCACGATTTCAAGGGAGGCTTTGTCGGGCGCAGCGACGCGCTCCAAATGCCGCTGAATGCGCTCTGCCGATAGAGCGATTGGGGTAAGCGGATTCTTGATTTCATGCGCCACACGCCGGGCAACTTCCCGCCACGCCGTCTGTTTCTGGGCCTTCAGCAGATCCGACAAATCTTCGAGAACGATCACGTATCCCGACCGCTCATTCTGGCGCCGGAGTGTAGCCACCGTGACCGCCACGTTCAAAGAGGTGCGATGGAGTGGCATCTCCATCTGGCTGGTAGTCATCCCCATGCGGTCGGCACGACGCAGAAGCGGCTCCAGATCCTGAAGAACTTCCGGCGGAAAGACATTCTCGAGTCGCCCACCGCGCAGCACGAGGTTTCCATCCGCGTGTCCGTCAGGGTTGAACATGCGCTGCAATGCCTGGTTGGCGTGGGTAACGTTTCTTTCCGCATCCAGGGACAAAACTCCGGTGGGAATGCTTTCGAGAATTGTTTCCATCTGCCGCCGACGCTGGTCCAGTTCGGCGTTGGCAGAGCTCACATCACGGCTGGATGCCTCGATCTGCCGGCGGCTGTTTTCCAGTTCTTCCGCCATGCGGTTGAAGGAGCGAACCAGATCACCGATTTCGTCCGCGGCACTGACGTCAATCCTGTAATCCAGGCGTCCACGAGAAATCTCCTGGGTTGCTTCCGCAAGCGCCGCCAATGGTCGTGTGACCAGTTTAGAGAGAAACAACGCAAGCCACGTGGTCACAAAAAGTACCATCATGGTGAGCAGCAGCAGCAACCCCATGTAGGTTTGCCGCACGTGCCTGCGCTCACGGCTCAATTGCAGATAGCGCAACTGGCTGGCTTCAATCTGCTTGACGGTCTTGGAAAATTCAGGAGGCAGCGGCATGGCCACCAGAATGGCGGCTGTATCACTGACTGGGGCGCTGCCTAACGTGTATTCAGTGTTGCCCCAGGTGAAAGGCGCTGGATCTTTGGAGGCAGCTTTGGCTAATGGTAATTTCGTTTGCAGCTCCGACCACGGAGCAGGCGCGCCCAGGCTCGCTTCAGGCAGGCCGTTCTGCAGCGCGATAGCAAATCCACCCTGCAGCGTGAGCTCGTGTCTGCGAAGCTCCTGCAAGATCGCGGCAGAATTGTGATCTTCGAAGGCTTGTTCGGTCTCTGGAGCGGTGGCGATGGCATTGGCTTCTGCCCTGGCGTTCTGTGCCGCATAGCTAGCCAGCAAGGAAGCCATCGCGCCGGTATCGGCGCGAACCTCTTCCACGGGGGTGGAAAACCATATAAAAATGGAACGGTTCATGAGGCCGTAAGAAAAAAAGTACATCACGACGACGGGAACAAATGAAAGCAGCAACGCTCCTACTACCATTCGAGTGCGAAATTTCGATCCTAAAACTCCCAAGCGACGTTCGGCGAACAGCTTCAGGAGGTTGCGCACGAGCACGAACGACAAGGCTATGAAGAGAAGCGAAATCAAGAGCGAGAGAGCGTAAAAAACGACTGCCTGCTGATTGGTATCCGGGCGCAGGATGGTCTGATTGAAGGCTGTTTGGGAAACAAGAATTGCAAACAAAAAGAACACAGCGATCGCGAGCGGCACCAGAGCCCGTTGACGCCGGGAGGTTGTAACAGCACGGATTGGAGCGCTTCCTGCCATCTGAATTCTGAGCTCGATACCGCGGCCTAGCGAGCCGGTATCTTGAACGGAATTCATTATAGATGCTGAATCGGCCGGCACAGAGGCCCGAGCAGGTAAAGGTGAAGGCTTAGCGAGGGCTGGCGCGTCCCGCAGAGAGCTCCTGCAAGATTGCCCAATATGCGGCTTTAGGCCGGTAGGTTCGGTCGAACGGAAGAGGCTGGCCGCGCGTGCCGCGGGAATGCGATCCAATCCACGAGTATTTATCGGTGAATCCCCAGGTCTGGATCGCGGTGCAGCCCGGGCTGTTCAAACAAGCTCTCACGATCCCGCGATAGATCTCAGCTTGCCGGGCCAGGTCTTCGGCCCAAACCGAGCCGTTGGAATCCAGCGGGAGGGAAACGTCGAGCTCGGTAATATGCACCTGCAAACCAAGGTTAGTGAGGCGTGCGATATTGGCGGTGGTGCCGGGACCGTCAAATTCGAGCGAGGGGACGTGCATCTGGAGGCCAATTCCATCGATCGGGACTCCGCGTTGCTTGAATCCCTTAATCACCGAATAAATCGCGTCTGACTTTCGATTGATCCCTTCGCCTTCAGCTTCGTTATAGAAGAGCAACGCTTTTGGATCGGCAGCATGCGCCCAGCGGAATACTTGTTCGATGTAAGCAGTGCCTTGTCCAGAGAATCCAATGCCGGGCCGGTTGTACCAGATCGAATCGCGCACCTTCCCGTTCTCGTCGAGAGCTTCGTTGATTACATCCCACGCGAAGACTTGCCCCGCGTAATGCCGCATGACGCGAGTGATATGTTCACGCAACAACCGCGATAACTCATTGGAAGTGAAATGACCTGTTGACAGCCAGTCCGGGTTATCGTGGTCCCAGACCAGGCAGTGCCCGCGGATTTTCATCCGGTGTTCTTGTGCAAAGCGCACTAAATCGTCGCCCTGGCGAAAATCGTAAGTGGCCTCGTCTGGGCGCAAAGCCGCCCACTTCATGGCATCTTCCGGTTCCAGCATGTTGAATTCATGTGCCAGCGTCGAAGCATAAGCCGGCTCCGAGAGTTGAGCCCAGCGCACGGCGGTGCCCACCAGCAATCCATCCTTGTCGGCTTCAAGTCGCAGGGTTTGAGCGCAGCACGTTGCTCCCACAAGACAGCACAACACTCCCGCGGTGAGACGAAGCGTCTTCATTCTTCACCCTATTCTCACTCCCGTTCGTCACTTTGCTGAAGTGTTCACTACAGATGAGGCAGAAGGGGTTGTAAAGGACATCCGTCACACAGGGGCTGTGATTTTTTGCAGTAGTTTTTCCCCACCCCGACAATCAGCCCGTGCATCTCGTTATAAATCTGCGTCAGAGCAGTGCGTCGGGCTGAACTCATTCTGGAGGGAAGGTGCGGAGGGTCCGGAAAACCCGTAGCTAAGGGTTGGATCAAACCTCCGGCTGTCCGGCTCGCAGACTCTGCCAACGGCGCGAGTGCTGCTTCGAACAATCGCCGAACCTGTTCATAAGTTACTGCTTCATCAGTTGCTGCGAGGGGAAGAATTTTATGTCGATCCAGAATTCGCCGCGTATAAGCGTCAACCACAAACACCGGATGATTGCCGGCGTAGAGCAGAATCGAATCGGCGGTCTCCGGGCCCACGCCATTCAAGTGAAGCAACTCTTCTCGTAGGTCTGCGGTAGGCTTCGAAAACAAGCGCGCAAGCGACCCGTTGTACCGCTGGTCGAGGAAGCCGATAAAAACTTTTAACCGCTGCGCCTTCTGTCGAAAATAACCGGATGGCCGAATCATCCGCTCAAGTTCAGAGAGCGGCAACTCGCGAATGCCTTTCACGCTGAGCACATGTGCCGCCCGGAGATTCGCCATCGCCTTCTCCACATTGGTCCACGCCGTGTTCTGCGTCAGATAAGCGCCCGCGATGACTTCAAAACGGGAGCTTGCGGGCCACCAGTTCTGCGGTCCCCACGCTTCATACAACGTGCGGTAGTAGGTGCGGATTGAATTCTGTTTTTCTTCGACCTGCAAAGCTTAGTTCCTTTCGAAATAGTAGTGTATGGCCGGTTGGAAGTGGAGTTCCGCGCCGAGCCAGTCGATCCTCCCGCTTACCGAAGTGCATGTACCACTGCGGGCAAATTCGCGCGGGATAGGGAAAACCCTTCATTTGGCGCGGGTTCCGTGTTGTCACATCCGTCGTGCGACACAGCGAAAAAAGTTCAAAGTACTACGGTAACTGGTGCAGTAATCAGCTTGCGTTGACAATTTGTGTCAACACAAAAGCTTCTACTTTCTCCAAAGAGAACTGGTGGCGGCTGCGTGCAAATGCCGGTGAAATCGCCAGGCATCGTTCAATCAGTGGATAGGAGATCGACGTATGTCTCAACGGCTGGGTGACCTTCTCGTCAAAGAGAAGATTATTACCCCAGAGCAGTTGGAACAAGCGACTAAAGCCCAGAAGGAGCAAAACTGCCGCCTGGGCTCCGCCTTAGTCAAGCTCGGCTTCCTCAGCGACGAGGACGTCACGAACTTCCTTTCTCGCCAGTATGGCGTCCCGGCGATCAATCTTTCGTATTTTGAAATCGACCCGGCAGTCGTCAAGCTGATTCCTTTTGAAACCGCGAAACGCTATCAGATTCTTCCGTTAAGCCGCGTGGGTGCGTCTCTGACTATCGCCATGGTCGATCCGACAAACGTCTTCGCCATGGACGACATCAAGTTCATGACTGGCTTCAACATCGAGCCGGTGGTGGCGTCGGAAAGCTCCATTCTCGCGGGTATCGAAAAATCCTACGGCGGCCCGAAAGAAAAAGAAGAAGACCTTGAAACCGTAATGCAGTCGATGTCGGAGATGAACGATAGCGACGTCGAGCTGCAGGCGGAAGAACAGCAGATGGAGCTTTCGCAGCTGGAGAAAGCTGCGGACGAAGCACCCGTCGTCAAGCTGGTCAATATCGTCCTCGGAGACGCGGTGAAGCGGGGGGCCAGCGATATTCACATTGAGCCTTACGAAAAAGAATTTCGCGTGCGCTTCCGTATTGACGGCGTTCTGCAATCGATCATGTCGCCGCCCATGAAGCTGAAAGACGCAATCACTTCGCGTCTCAAAATCATGGCGAAGCTGGACATCAGTGAGAAGCGTTTGCCGCAAGACGGCCGGATCATGCTGAAGATGAATATCGGCGGGCGGAAAAAGCAACTCGATTTTCGCGTCAGCACTCTTCCTGTGCTCTGGGGCGAAAAGATTGTGCTTCGCTTGCTCGACAAAGAGAACCTGCGTCTCGACATGACCAAGCTGGGCTTTGAACCTGAGTCTTTGGTCAAGTTCGAAAAAGCAATTCTCAAGCCTTATGGCATGGTGCTAGTGACAGGCCCCACGGGTTCTGGAAAAACCAACACCTTGTATTCGTCAATCTCGCGTCTGAACCAGCCCGATACGAACATTATGACCGCCGAAGATCCGGTCGAATTCCAGTTGGCCGGCGTCAATCAGGTGCAGATGAAGGAGCAGATCGGCTTGAATTTTGCCGCCGCTCTTCGCTCCTTTCTCCGTCAAGATCCCAACATCATTCTGGTCGGCGAAATTCGAGATTTTGAAACGGCGGAGATTGCCATCAAGGCCGCACTCACAGGTCACCTTGTGCTCTCCACGCTGCATACCAATGGCGCGCCGGAAACCATTACCCGCTTGATGAACATGGGAATTGAACCGTTCCTGGTTGCGACTTCCGTCCATTTGATCTGCGCCCAGCGCCTGATCCGGCGCATTTGCAAAGACTGCATCGAGACCGTTGAGGTTCCAATACCTGCGCTGATCGAAGAAGGCTTCACGCCTGAGGAAGCAAAGACGGTGAGGATTCAAAAGGGCAAAGGCTGCGGCGTTTGCAACAACACCGGCTACAAAGGCCGCTGTGGTTTGTATGAGGTAATGGAAGTCGACGATGAGATTAGAGAGCTGGTTCTCGTCGGAGCTTCGGCGGTTGAACTGAAAAAGAAAGCGATTGAAC
This sequence comes from Candidatus Sulfotelmatobacter sp., assembly GCA_049512655.1. Taxonomy (GTDB): domain Bacteria; phylum Acidobacteriota; class Terriglobia; order Terriglobales; family Acidobacteriaceae; genus Sulfotelmatobacter. The sequence continues at coordinate 119,466 of JBEKWW010000016.1, forward strand.
AAGGAATGATCACACTCCGCCGCAGTGGGTTGATCAAGGTTGCAGCGGGAATGACTACCCTGGAAGAAGTTGCACGCGAAACGATTCACTGAGAACCCGGTCGTCAGGTCGTTGGTAGTCAGTCCTGAGCCAGAATCACGACAGCCAGCGATTACGGAGGGCGGAGAACGGCCGGGATGGCAAAGACTTTTTAAGAAAGCAACGGAAGGAAAAAATAATTATGGGCCTGTCCTTAAGCGATCTTCTGAAAAGAATGCTGGAAATGAACGGCAGCGATCTCCACGTGACTACCAATTCGCCTCCGCAAATCCGCGTGCACGGGCATCTAGTGCCACTCGATCTGCCCCAGATGACGCCGGCCGAGACCAAGCAGCTTGCCTATAGCGTTATGACGGATTCGCAGAAGCATCGCTTCGAAGAAAGCCTGGAGCTCGACTTCTCCTTCGGGTTGAAAGGTCTGGCCCGCTTCCGCGCCAACGTATTTAATCAGCGTGGCGCAACCGCTGCCGTGTTTCGTCTTATTCCATTCGAAATCAAATCCTTCAATCAGCTGGGGTTGCCCGCGGTCGTCAGCAAGCTTTGCGACAAGCCGCGTGGTTTGGTGCTGGTGACGGGGCCGACCGGTTCCGGAAAATCCACCACCCTCGCCGCCATGATCGACAAAATCAACAGCGAGCGCCACGATCACATCCTGACCATTGAGGATCCCATCGAGTTTGTGCACATGAACAAAAACTGCCTGGTGAACCAGCGCGAACTCCATGCCGATACCAAAAGCTTTACTGACGCCTTGCGCGCCGCGCTTCGTGAAGACCCGGACGTCGTGCTGATCGGCGAAATGCGCGATCTGGAAACCATTGAGTCGGCTCTGCGAATCGCCGAAACCGGTCACTTAACCTTCGGCACGCTGCACACCAACTCCGCAACTTCCACGATCAACAGAATTATCGATGTCTTTCCCGCTCACCAGCAGCCGCAAATTCGCGCCCAACTTTCGCTGGTACTGGAAGGCGTAATGTGTCAAACGCTGCTGCCAACCATTAGCGGCAAGGGGCGCGCGATGATCATGGAAATCCTCGTTCCCAATCCCGCCGTACGCAACCTGATCCGTGAAGACAAGATCCATCAGGTCTATTCGGCCATGCAGTCCGGCCAGGATAAGTACGGCATGCAAACGTTCAATCAAGCTTTAGCCACGGCTTATCTCCAGAAGCTGGTTTCTCTGGAAGTGGCCTTGCAGCGCTCAAGTAATCCGGAAGAGTTGCAGGAAATGATCAATCGGGGAGCTAGTTTGACCAACCGCGGCGGATCGACCATGGCCCGTGGCGCAGGCCAAACTAAAGGGTGAGCATTCAAATTGACTACGGCAGCGCCGATATCCGGGGCTGCCGCTGGAAGTATAGCTCTGTAGAGTACTGACGAGTCGTTCACAGGAGATTAGCCATGCCAGTTTTCACGTTTTCCGGCAAAGACGCCTCCGGACAAAAAATTTCCGGAGAACGCAATGCACCCAATAAGCAGGCGCTGGGTCAACAGCTCCGGCGCGAGCGCATCGTGCCGGGCGCGATTCGAGAGAAGGGCAAAGAATTCGCCATGCCCACCTTTGGATCGAGCAAGGTAAAGACCAAAGACATTGCCATCTTCTTCCGCCAATTCTCGGTGATGATTGACGCCGGATTGCCGCTGGTGCAGTGTCTGGAAATTTTGGCGGCGAATCAAGAAAACCAAAGCTTTCAGAAAACCCTAAACGGCGTGCGTACCACGGTGGAAGGCGGCGCGACCCTGGCTAATGCGATGCGCCAGTATCCTCTCGTGTTCGATGACCTCACCACGAACATGATTGAAGCTGGCGAAACCGGCGGTATTTTGGACGTCATTCTGCAACGGCTCGCGACCTATGTGGAAAAGGCGGTAAGACTGCGCGCCGCAGTGAAGTCGGCAATGATTTATCCCGTCGCCGTGGTCGGCATCGCGACCTTGATTGTGGGTGCGCTGCTCAAATTTGTGGTGCCCATCTTCTCCAATCTCTTTAATGGCCTGGGCGTCACCTTGCCCCTGCCGACTCGCATCGTGATGGGCTTAAGCGCTTTCGTGCAAGGTTTCTGGTGGGTCATGATCGCAGCCGTAGCGGGTCTCGTCTTTGGGATCAAGCAAATCCGCAAGCATCCTCGAGGCAAGTACTACTTTGACAAGTTTCTGCTAAATATGCCGGTCATAGGTTCTTTATTGCGCAAGATTGCTGTGGGCCGATTCACGCGAACTTTGGGAACACTAATCACCTCGGGTGTGCCCATTCTGGAAGGATTGGCGATCACAGCTAAGACTTCCGGTAATGCTGTTCTTGAAGAAGCATTGATGAAAGTGCGAAAAGCGATTGAAGAAGGTAGAACGATTGTAGATCCTCTCCGGGAATGCGGTGTCTTCCCCAACATGGTTACGCAGATGATCGGCGTCGGGGAAGCTACGGGCGCCATGGACAACATGCTGCAGAAGATCGCCGATTTTTACGAGGAAGAGGTAGATGCAGCCACCAAGGACATGCTGGCTTTGCTGGAGCCGGCAATCATCGGAATTCTGGGCGTAACAATCGGTGGAATTGTTATCGCGCTCTACATGCCGCTATTCGCCATGATCGCCAAGCTGGCTGGCTAGAAAGAACAGGTCTTGGGTCTTGGGCGTTAGGTCTTCATGCCTAAGACCCCAGCGCCTTACGTCCGAATGCCGAACACTTAAGACCTGAGACCTATAAGACCTAAGACCCGAGATAGCGATGCAATCGACCTTCGATGAGCGGACTTGGCTGGCATGGCTGGTTAAAGTACGGATACTCATCCTAATCTTCCTGTTGGCCACCGAGTTGGCGGTGGCATACTTGACTCCCACGCCACTTCCGGTGCGCCTTTTCGTCGGTACGATCCTCTTATGGTTTGCAATCTCAATTTTTTATGCTCTATTGCTGTCATTCTGGCAGGAGCATAGGCTGCAATCGACCTTGCAGGTTCTCACCGACCTGGTATTCGTCAGCTTCATTGTGCATCAAACGGGTAGCTGGGATAGTTCGCTGAACTTCCTCTACCCGCTGGTGATTATCGTTGCCGCTATTTTGCTCCCTGGGGTATGGGCGCGCCTGATCGCAGCTTTGGCTTTCATTCTGTACGGAGCGGTTCTCGAACTCAATTATTTCGGATTCGTTCGCTCCTACTGCACAAGCCATCCCGCATGGAAGTCGCTGCAGGCGATCGTCTTCATCAATCTTTTTGCCTACATCGCGATCGCCTATCTCGCCGGGCTGTTGAATGCGAAGCTGCGGCAGGCGCACGTGCAGTTGAAGGACGCCAGCGGAGCACTGGAAGACCTGCAAATTCTTCATGAAAACATCATTCAATCCATTGGCAGCGGCCTGATCACCACGAGCCTCGACGGTCACATCACTCTGATTAATACCGCTGCGCAGAAATTGCTGGAGCGTATGCCGGACGAGTTGCTGGGAACACAGGTCACTAAACTTTTTCTCGATCCGCTGCCCAGCGCTGAGTCTCAGCAGTCGTACGCGGAAGTGCGCTTCGATGCCGCCAAGTCATTCCGCAAAACATTGCGGGTGCGAGCCGCTTCGCTGCGTGTGCCCGAGCGCGGTCCAATCGGTTATCTCTACGCTTTCGACGATCTCACCGAGATCCGCCGCCTGGAGCGCGAAGTTCGGGTGCAGGACCGCTTAGCCGCAGTAGGCCGTCTGGCTGCGGCCATCGCGCACGAAATTCGCAACCCTCTCACTTCCATCGCCGGCTCGGTCAGCATGCTTTCCGCAGTCCCGGAAATGAGCGCGGAGCACCGTCAGTTGCTCGACATCGTTACCCGCGAATCTCAGCGGCTCAATGGCATCATCACGGATTTTCTGGCTTACTCCCGTGGTAAGCGCTACCGCTTCGAAAAAGTGGATCTGGTGGCATTACTGGAAGACACGCTCACTTTAATGCGGAACCGAATGTTGACCGAGAACACTGGCATCCAGATCGAAAGCCGATCGACTGTCAGGGAAGCCTGCACGCTCGCAGATGGCGACCGGATCAAGCAGGTGTTCTGGAATTTCGGCGAGAACGCGGTCCGCGCCATGCCAAGCGGGGGAACGCTACTGGTCAGCATTGAATTGCAGGGAGACGACTGGCAGGTGAGCTTTGCCGACACCGGCACAGGGATGACTCCGCAGCAAACGGAAAAGATTTTCGAACCCTTCCAATCGAGCTTTGAAGGCGGCACTGGTCTCGGCCTCGCCGTCGTCTACCAGATTGTGCAGGCGCACGAAGGCAAAGTCTGGGCGCGATCGAAGCCTGGGCAGGGAACAACGTTCGTATTGAGACTTCGCCGGGTTGATGCCGAGAGGTTCACGGCCGTGACTCGGAACCTGTCGCAGCTCTCGACGGAAGAATTATCCCACGCCCAGCTCGCAGCAGAAGGGAGCGCGCGTGGCTAATATCCTGGTTTGTGACGACGAACGCTCCATCTGCGAGATGCTCGACATCGCTTTGCGCAGGGATGGCCATCGGGTGGAGACCGTCCAGTCCGGCCAGGCAGCCAAAAGCAAAATTGACGGCGCGCTTTACGATCTGATTATTACCGATATCAAGATGCCAAATATTGACGGCATCGAAGTCCTCAAGCACGCGCATCGCGTCTCGCCCGACTCACCCGTGATTCTGATCACGGCCGTCGACGACTACGAGGCTGCGGTAGAGGCCGTCAAAGCCGGCGGAGCCTCCGACTATATTCGTAAGAGTCCTGGTCTGGTGGATGAAATCAAGATTGCCATTCGCCGCGTGCTGGAGAACCTGACTCTGAGCAAGCAGAACTTCGCCTTGCGCCGCGACGCTGCCTCGCACAACTCTCTGGATAATATTATTGGATCGAGCCCGACGATGGAGAAGCTGAAGCAGACTGTGCGCACAGTCGCTTCCACTGCCAGCACCGTGCTGATTCACGGTGAAAGCGGCACCGGTAAAGAGTTGGTTGCCCGCGCGGTTCATATCTGTTCGCCCCGCGCCACTGACCCATTCGTCTCCGTAAACTGCGGCGCATTCCCCGAGACTCTGCTCGAAAGTGAACTCTTCGGCTATCTCAAGGGAGCTTTCACCGGGGCCAATCAGAATAAGCGCGGACTGTTCGAAGTGGCCGGCGGCGGAACGATCTTTCTCGATGAAATCAGCGAGATGACGCTTGCCATGCAGGTAAAGCTGCTTCGCGTGTTGCAGGAACGCTCTGTTCGCCCCGTCGGCGGCACCAGCGAGATTCCCATCGACGTGCGCGTCATCGCAGCTACCAATCGCGATCTCGACAAAGCGGTCGCCGAAAACCTATTCCGCGAAGATCTTTACTACCGCCTGAGCGTGATTCCCATTCGGGTGCCGAATTTGCGGGAGCGCCGCGAGGACATTCCCTTGCTGGCAAATCATTTTCTAAAAAAATATGCGGCTGCGGCCAAGCGCGGTATTCTGAGAATGAATAAAGATTCGCTTGACGCGCTTTGCCATTACGAGTGGCCGGGTAACGTGCGACAGCTGGAGAATACCGTCGAGCGCGCGGTTGCCTTGGAAATGACCGAGGAACTTCACGTGGTGCTTCCGGAGGAACGCCCTAAAGCGCGTGCCGCGGCCGCAGGGGTCGGTGCGGGCACATCGGAAATCGCACCCGGTGCGGTGCTGCCGCAAGGCGTGGGCATGGAAGTTTACGTCGCGGGTATCGAACGGACGCTGCTGCAAAGCGCTCTCGACCGCTCGAACGGCGTGCAGACCAAAGCCGCCGATCTGCTCGGTATCTCCTACCGTTCGTTCCGGCATCTGATGAAGAAGTACGAGCTGTAGGCTTAAACCGCGCGAAACCACATCGAATAAAATATCCTGAGTACCGCGAGTTGAGTACCGATACCGGGAATCTGGAAACTAGCCCTTCTTCAATTGCTGCTTCCACCCCAACACTCGCGCCTTTGCTCCCTCGGCTTCGGCCTCCGGAATCATTCCCTTTTTCTGATACAGCACCGATAAGCTGGTGTGCGCTAGCACGTCATCCGGATCTAGTTCCGTAATCTTGTTCGCCACGGCAATCGCCTCATCATAGCGCTGCAAATCCTGCAAAGCCCGTGCTAGTCCGTGCATGGCCTCGGTAAAAGTGGGATCGATGTCGATTGATTGCCGGTAAGCCGCGACCGCTTCTTCCAGCTTTCCATCCGCCATCAGATCAAGCGCGGCATAGTAGCGGTCTTCGGCCTGTTGGCGAATCTCTGCATTGGACATGAGAGGAAGTTTCCTGGCGGAGTCAGGATTTTAACACGGAGCCCTCCGCCGAAAGTGGTGAATTCCCGGTTGTGATGCAAAAACCAAGGTCCCTCGCTCCGCTGGGGATGACAGGTTTATTTTGTAATAACTGGTTTAATATTCTTCCATGCGCCATTCCCTCCGCTTTCTGTGGAACGCGACGAAAGGACACCGACTCGCTCCCTGGCGCAGTCCTTATCTTCTGTGGCGCATTGAGACCTATTGCGGCGTCAAGATGACGCAGATCGGATTTATCGAGTTCTGGGAATTTCTATGGCGCGAACGCGCCAGCCTATGGCGATTTCTGAAATGGACTGCCGAGATGGATCGATACGCCCATCCCAAGCCGAAGCTTCAATAGCCTCAGCGCTACGCACCCTTGCCCGCAGCAACTGCGCTACCTAGGAGAATGCTCACCTCTCCGCCCTTGCCCACACCCGTTAGTTGCGCTGCGGCGCCACGATTCGCGGCGATCTCCAGATATCCCATGCTACCAAGGATGCCGATGACCTGGCCCGGAGCTCCCTCAGCATAGGCGTTGTGAATCTCAGTAATCTCTTTGCTGCCGACAACGATCTTGAATCCGCCGGCTGCGGCTCCAAAAAGCATAGGCGCATCAGCGGGAGTGATGTTGGTAACCAAGTTTCCAAAGCGGTCGACTTTCAGCACGACGCCGCGCAACCGGTTCTCGTCTACGGCCTTCGGCTTCGGCGCGTTGAATCGAACAAAATCCGCAATCTCATCGCCGAACTTTAGCGCGTCGACATCCTTGGCCAGGTAGGCTGCAACCGGCGCAAAAATATCCCGGGCATGAAATGTATTGCTCACGGGCTGCAAGAAATAATGGTCGGAGGTGATGTGCCGCACGTGCATGCGGCTTTCCTTGGCATAGACCATTGAAAGTACGCCGTTATCGGGTGCGACAAAGTGATGTTTGTCGCTCGAGGCCAGAATCGGACGCCGCGCAGTGCCCACTCCCGGATCGATCACGACGATATGGACAGTCCGGGTGGGGAAGTAAGAGTAAGCCTGGGAAATGGTGAGTGCGCCATCCAGCACATCGAAGGCCTGCACGGAATGGCAGATATCGACAATCTCCGCATCCGGAACAATGTCCAGAATGACGCCCTTCATAGTTCCAACAAAGTGGTCGTTGCTGCCGAAGTCGGTGGTGAGCGTAATGATCGGACGGTGGGCCAAGGTTCCCTCGCGGTTATTGGGACGCGGAGTATCCCGAAACCTTGAACTTACTTGGTCGTAAGTGCGGAGTCAAGGTACGTCGGTAATTGGCGGCGGTGCAGGGTGAGAGACGACTAATCAGGGCGCACTTCCGCGATGCCGCAAAGTTCCCGAGTCCGATCGGCTTTAATCCGCCAGGCATGCGGGGTGCGGTGCGGCGGGCTAGTCCGGGCGCTACGGGCGGCATGCCTGAAGGCATGTCCTGATACGAATCTCTTTCAAACTGCGTACGGTAGCTTGTAGTTGAAAATTACAACTAACTTAGAACAACAGACTGGTCCCGCATTAACTACTCAACGTGAATATCGCCCGAGCTGGTATGCACCGTGAGCATTGGCCCACCCCCGCGCACTTTGCCTTCAATTTGCTTGCGAGTCTCCTGCACCCTCCCTTGCACGGTCGTCGTGATCGCGGGGCTTATATCCATCGATCCCGAACTAGTGGAAAGATTCGCATCGAACGCCGCATCCTGCGGCAAACGGACGTGCACATTGCCCGATCCCGTCCGAATCTCCCATCCACTGGACTGTGTCCCTTCAGCAGTAATGTCTCCGCTGCCCGCTTCGGCATGTAATCCTCCATTCATGCCGTGGACCGTAATATTGCCGGAACCGGTATGCAGATCGATGTCGCCTGGTCCTGTCTCAGTCACCTCAATATCGCCGCTGCCAGCCTCGCCGCGTACCGGTCCTGCAATCTCGTGTGCGCGAACATTCCCCGATCCGGTTTGCAGCCGAATCTCTCCCGCGATCTGAGAGAGCTTTAAGTCCCCGGATCCACTCTGCACATCGAGGTTGCCGTGCGTGCCGGCGATGGTCACATCGCCCGATCCGCTATGGGCGCGAACCGTAGTTTCCGCGGGCACGACGATCTCGTAGTCGACCGAGATGTCGTGCGCGCTCACATAATCAATGCGAATGCTGTTCCCATCCTGCCGCAAGGGAGGATGCTCCTCGATATCCTTTACGTCCGATTGCCGGTTTCCAAATAGCCAATGGTCTCCAACAAAAATCTTTCCGTGAATCGAAACAGACCCCGCTGGCCCGTTCCGCACAATGACGTCGCCGGATCTGGTTTGTACCTCCAGATCGACGGCACCGCTCACCGAAAATGTTTTATCGAACGTCCCTTGCGGGTTCGAAGCGAACGCTGCGCCGGAAAGTAAAAACGATACCAGAGTTAATCTACGGACTACGAGCGAAACTTGCGCTAATCGCCGTGATCTTGAAGCCTGCCAATCGCTCATGTAAGGTCTCCGATACAAGTAGAAGCTGAACGCCCGAATCTAATACTGCTACTGCAGCACGACGTCTTCGCCCTCTTTCAGGCCGCTCAACACTTCGGTCTTTGCGCCATTCGAGATTCCAATGTTAACCGCAACCTTCCGCTCGCCATCTTTGGCCTTTGGATCGGGTACATCCACCGATGCCTTCTTATCCTTGTCGTAAATAATCGCGCCTTCGGGAATCTGTAAGACGTTTTTGTGCTCTTCCAGAATGATCTCCGCATTGGCGGTCATCTCCGCCTTTAACTCGCCACCTGGATTCTGAATCGAAACCCGTACCTCAAATGTGGTGACATTATCTTTCTCCACGCCCATCGGAGAAATCTTGGTCACCTTGCCATTAAAGGTTTTATCTTTGAACGATTCCACCTTGATTCGCGCCGGTTGTCCCAGATACACCTTGCCGATATCGCTTTCATCTACTTTGCCCTTCACATAAACCTCGCTGGTATCGCCCAGCGTCATCACCAGCGTGGCCGAGGATCCCAAGACCAGAATCGAACTCACCGCATCGCCCATCTCCACATCGCGGGACAGCACAATACCATCGATCGGTGAAACGATGTCGGTATAGCTAAGCTGCTCCTCCAACTGTTTTAAGTTCGCCTGATCCTCCGCCACCTGCGCCCGCGACTGTGCGATCTTTGCTTTCAGCACCGTCACCTGAGCCTTGGCGACATTTTGCTTGTTCAGAGACATCTCATAGTTTTTTTCCGCATCGTCCAGAGCCGACGCCGAAACCACGCCATCCTTCGCCATCCCCTCGGCCCGATCATAGGCGCGCTTCAGCAGCGGCACATCCGGACCTTCGGCATCCACCTTGGCGCGCTCGAAGTCGGCCTCCGAACTGCTCAGATTGGCCTCGGCCGCATCCAGCGCCGCGCGCGACTGCGCCACCTGCGCCTCAATCTCCACTTTGTCGAGTTGAGCCAGCAGTTGCCCCTTCTTCACGTTGTCGCCGTAATCCACCAGCAACTTTTTCACAATGCCGCTGGCCTTCGACTTCACTTCAACCTTCGTGATCGGCGTTACCTTGCCAGTGGCCACCACGCTCTTCGCCAGGTCGCCCTTTTCCACCTTGGCCAACTTCGTCGGATCGATCTTCGTCCCGCCACGAGTGGCCGCAAAAACTCCGCCCACAATAAGCAGGACAAGGACTACCACGATGCTCACCCAGATAATCAGTTTCCGACGCTTCTTCTTGTGGGTTGCGCTTCCGTTCACAATTACCTCCTGAAAATGACCGCTGGGAATGCCTTACCTTAAAAAGGTGTATGGATCGCCCTGAGTTCTCATCCTGAGGTCCCTGGGTTTTTGGGCCGAAGGACCTATGCACTCTCTGGTACGCGCCCTGAGTTCTGTTTGTTCCAGAGATTTCAGGCTCCGGATTCTTCCCAAAGCTCGGATTACGAGCGATTAGACCTTTCTCAACCTAAAATGGTAGCGCATCCCGAGGGAATTCATCAGGTTTTCGGGCGATGATGCAATTTGGAATAAAAAGTCGAGCTTAGCTGCAATTTGGGTAGCGAAGGCAAAAACCAAGGTCCCTCGCTTCGGCTCGGGATGACCGTACCAACGCTCGACGGACAGCCGTGGGGCGGCTGTCAATTTATAGACATTCTGGCAAGAGTTTTCCAATGCTAAAATGGCCCATCCATGCTCGCCTTCGTGCTGCTCCGGGTGCTGCTCATCCTTCTCCTGGTGGCGGCGAATGCGTTTTTCGCCGCCGCGGAGTTTGCCCTGGTCAGCGTGCGTGACACCCGTATTCAACAGCTTATCTCTTCCGGCCGCATCGGAGCCCGCATCGTCCAGCGCCTGCACCAACATCTCGACGAAGTCGTCAACGGGGTGCAACTCGGAATCACCATGGTCAGCCTCACACTGGGATGGATCGGCGAGCCCATGGTCGCGCAGCTCGTAGGATCACTGCATTTTGTTCAGGAAATTCCGCATGCCGCCGTCTACGCTCACGCCATCGCCATCGTTATCGCATTCGGCCTGATCACCTATCTTCACGTGCTTCTTGGCGAACTTGTTCCCAAAACTCTCGCGCTGCAGCGGGCCGAACAGATTGCATTGGCCGTGGCCGCGCCGATGGAAGCATTCCTCACGGTAACGCGCCCCTTACTCTTCGTCATGCGCCGTTCCGGAGGCCTTGTCCTGCGTACTTTCGGCGCCCATGAAACCCGCCGGGGCGGCGCCATTCACTCCCCTGACGAACTTAAGCTCATCGTCACCGCCAGCCGCCAGTTCGGGCAAATCCCCGAGTCGCAGGAGGAAATGATCCACAATGCGATTGAGCTGGATAACATCACCGTCCGCGAAATCATGGTGGCCCGTCCCGATATTTTTTCCCTGCCGTCCGATCTCATGCTCGATGACGCCCTGAACCGCGTGGTGGAAGGGCAACACTCCCGCATCCCGGTTTACGATCCGCAAAGCGGGCCGGAACATATTGTGGGAGTACTGTATTACAAGGAGCTGGTCCGTTGGGTTCGGCTTCGGCTGATCAATCTTGGCCAGCCTCTCGCCATGCGCATCTCGCGTATGCAGATCGGCCACATCATGCACGACATGCTGGTCGTGCCTGAAACCAAGGTCCTGTCGGAGCTATTAGACGAATTCAAGCAGCGCCGCCGTCACCTTGCTGTGGTGGTCGACGAATTCGGTTCGACCGCCGGAGTCATCACGGTTGAAGACATCCTCGAACAGCTGGTTGGCGACATCGAAGACGAATTCGATGTGTCTCCCCCTCAACCGGAGTTCGCCGACGAATCCGTCGTTGTGCTGGACGGCTCGGTCAACATTCTCGACCTTGAGACACAGCACGGCCTGTGCCTGCCTCGCGACGCGGGTTTCGAAACTCTGGCGGGATTCGTGCTGGCGCGGCTGCAACGCATACCTTACCTCGGGGAGTCCTTTGAGTATGAAGGCCATCGATACACCGTCGCAGAAATGGAAGGCCATCGCATCGCAAGAGTGAAGATCGAAAAACTGGAGGGCGCAGAAAATAAAGCAGGTTCCACCAACCAGGCAAGAGATTGATCGCCTTATATTCGTTGACATTGGTTGCTGCTTCAGCCAAAAGCGAATCGAGCTTTGCTCGACTGGGCGGCGCGTTCGGCTCCACTCGAGACAGCCAAGGGCGGCGGCTGTCCCCACATATTTTGTTTTTTAAATAAATGGTCCGTCAGATAATCCAACGCGTGCTCTACACCCTACCGGTAATCTGGCTGGTGGTAAGCCTGGTCTTTCTGTTGATCCACCTCGTTCCCGGAGATCCGATCCAGCAGATGCTGGGCGAAGGGGCGCCGGCCGCCGATATCCAGGCCACCCGTCATCTTTATGGACTCGACGCGCCGCTCGCCGACCAATATCTGAATTACTGGAAGGGGATTCTCCACGGCGATATGGGGCCGTCGTTTCGCTATAACCAGAGCGTCACGCACCTCATTGCCCAGCGCTACCCTTACACGCTGCAGCTGACGCTGGCATCGCTGTTCGTAGCGATCATTCTGTCCATCCCTGCCGGAGTGCGCTCTGCCCGTAGCCGCAACCGCTGGGATGACCGTCTGCTCTCCGTCATCAGCCTCTTCGGGCTGTCGTTCCCTAACTTCGCGCTGGGGCCTATCCTGATTCTTCTCTTTGCCATCAAGTTGGGATGGCTGCCGGTTTCCGGCGCGGGTTCGTTCGCCAGCCTCATCCTGCCGGCCGTAACCATGGGCAGCGCCCTGGCCGCCATCCTCACCCGTATGGTGCGCACATCCATGCTCGAAGAGCTCAGCCAGGACTACATTCGCACCGCCCGCGCCAAAGGCCTGCCTGAACGCACCGTCGTTTACCGTCACGCGCTGCGCAACGCCATGATCCCAATCATTACCGTGCTGGGCCTGCAATTCGGAGCGCTACTGGCTGGCGCCATCGTCACTGAAACGATCTTCAGCTGGCCCGGGATTGGCCGGCTCACAATTCAGGCAATCTCGAACCGCGATTACTACCTGGTGCAGGGATGCATCCTGGCGATTGGATTGACGTATGTCGCAGTGAATTTTATGACGGATGTGCTCTATTCGGTGGCAAACCCGAGGATTCGGCAGTAGGCACGCTCGTCGATCCATGAGCTCGCTGGCGAAAGCCACCTGCTAAGATCGGCCGCAAACCTCAGTTGCGCCGGCAAAGTGCATAGGTCCTTCGCGCAAAACCGCGCTCAGGATGACAAAGCATAGAAGCTGGACAATGCATCAATGCTGACAGTCGAATCGCAAACCCGGTTCTCCACCGCAGCAAAGTTCACCCATCCCAGACATCCATCCCCAGATTTATCATCCTGAGCGCGTTTTTTGCGCGAAGGACCTATGTACTTTATTTACATCATGACGAACCGCTCCAAGACGCTGTACATAGGCGTTACTAACAATCTCATGCGCAGAGTACGCGAACACAAGACGGGAGAAGGCTCCGGATTTACCGCCAAATACAAGCTCGGTCGCCTTGTCTATTACGAGCGCTTCGAAGACATTCGCAACGCAATAGAACGCGGGAAACGCATTAAGGGCTGGCTGCGGATCCAGAAAATCGCTCTTGTCGTATCAGTGAACCTGTCTTGGAAAGATTTGAGCGAAGAATGGTACAGGCGCCATTAATACCAACCGCAAAGCGCGTAGGCTTGGAGAGAGAACGGGAGGCGGGCATCCCGCCCGCCTCCGCAACCCAGCTAAGCCGCTGGCATCAACTTCTTCATCCGTTCTTTCATCTCTTCGGGCGACACATCTTCCACGTGAGTGGCAATTCCCCACAAATGTCCAAATGGGTCCTGAATAAAGCCGGAGCGGTCTCCGTAGAATTGATCCTCAACCGGCTTCAGAAGTTTCCCGCCTGCGGCGGTGGCGCGCTCGACCGCTTTATCGACATCGGGAAGATATACATATAGACTCACCGGGCTTCCGCCGACGGTGGACGCGCTGGTGTGTCCCGGACCCATGCTGGGATTCTCGTCGGCCAGCATGATATGCGAGTTGCCGATCTTCAACTCGGCGTGACCGATCTTGCCCTCGGGGCCGTTCATGCGAACGGTCTCCGTGGCTCCGAACACTTTCTTGTAATACTCGATGGCTCGAGCGGCATCCTTCACGATCAGGTATGGTGTGACAGAGTTGTAATCCTTGGGAATGTACGAGACTTTACTCATATTGCTTCTCCTTTGAATTCAGGCTCGAATTAAAGACTCGCGGCGCGCCTGCCCCGGGGCACGGGACCCCGGCTAGCCTTGATCAAACCACATTTCGAAACCAATCTCAAGGCGGGGTTGTGTGCCGCCTCTTCGCGGATTACTGCCCGCAGTGCCGCACCGGGCTTTCACATAGCTTGGCCTCTGTACGAGCTTACAGATGGCTCGCACTACTTTTCCAGTTTTGGCCGGATCATGTCGAAGCGCTGAGTTGTGCGGGTGTATTGGGTACCTCCCATGCGGCCGATCAGGTCGACGGAATTGCGATCAAGCTTTCCATCTTTTAAGAGCGCCCCGCTCACATGAATGCAGACAATCTCGCCGATGACCAGGCTGCTGCTGGTGGGGGAGGGAGAGAAATCGAGAATCTGATGCAGCTTGCATTCGAAGCTGACAGGGGATTCGGCGACACGTGGCGGGCGGATGATTGTGGATGCCACTGGGGTGACTTTTGCTAATTCGAATTCGTTGACAGAGGCGTCGTATTCACCGCTGGTCAGGTTCATGGCTTCGGCGAGTTCGTAGGTGACGGTGTTGACGACGAATTCCTCGGTTTCACGGACGTTGTGGAGAGTATCTTTGGGTTCGCCGTGGATGGATTTGGAGTTCTTAGATGGGCGCAATCCGGGGGCGAACGCCAGTAATGGTGGATTGGCACAGACTGCATTGAAAAAAGAGAAGGGCGCGAGATTGGGTTGGCCTGCGGCGCTCACGGTGGAAACCCAGGCGATGGGGCGCGGGACCACGGAGTTGATAAGAAGGTTATAGAGTTCGCTGTAAGGGATTTCGGATGGGCGGACGATCATTTTTCGAGTATATCGTTTCGAGGAACTGCTGTTTTCCTTACGAAATTGTCTGCGACACCGACAAAAGTGCATAGGTTCCCTTCGCGCCGAGAACGCGCACAGGATGACAGGGCTTATCCGGTGGAGAATGTTTCCTTGGCCGCCACGACGGTGTTCGATTGGATGGTTACGGTGTCTTCGAGTTTCTGGGCGTAGCCGCCGGCGAAGGTGACCATCACTGGAATGTCGCGGGCGCGGGCGACGCGGAAGACAAGTTCATCACGCTTCTTTAATCCTTCAATCGTCAAAGCGAGGCCGCCGAGTTGATCTTCTTTATAAGGATCGGCACCGGCGAGGTAGCAGAGCAGCTCTGGATCGCATTGGCGAAGACCGGAGCTTAGAGCATTGTCGAGCCAAGCGAGATATTCACCGTCGCCGATGCCATCGGGAAGATCGACGTCGATGGAAGATGGCGGCTTCCACTGCGGATAATTGTTGTGCTGATGGAGCGAGATGGTGAAGACGTCTGCGGTATTGGGATTCTTCTGGCGGATTCCGTGCGCTGAAACCGGCGAAGCGAAGATCGGCGAACCCGAGGCTGAAGGGAGCGGCTCTCCGGGAACCCGTTTGCCGGCGAAAATGGCGGCGGTGCCGTTGCCGTGGTGGACATCACAATCGACGGTCATGGCAGTGCGGATTTTCCCGTCGTGCTGAAGGCGGCGGATGGCGACGGCTACGTCGTTGATCATGCAGAAGCCTTCGCCGTGGTCGGGGAAGGCGTGATGGAAGCCGCCGCCGATGTTGACGGAGACACCATCGGCTAATGCCTGTTGCGCGGCCAGGATCGAGCCTCCGGCGGCGAGCCAGAAGGCTTGCACCAATTCGCGGGAGAAGGGAATCTCAAGCGCAAGTTCTTCCTGTGGGCTCAGTGTGCCGGTGAGAAGTTTGTCGACATATGCCGGGGTATGGACGAGGAGGATGTCCTCGTCGCTCGCAGGCTGGGGTTCGAGGAAGTCGGCAGGTTCGGCGACGGCCTGGGCGATCAGACGGTCGTGGATGAGGCGGTATTTCTCCGCGGGAAAGACGTGGGCGCCGATTGGCAAATAGTAAGCGTCGCTGTAGATGAGCTTGAAGGGGAGCATGGGTAAGTTTTCATGATACTGCTGGGGCGGGACAAGAGGGTGCAACGGTCGGAATTCCTCTTGAGGTCTCTTGTGGCTGACGGTTGCCCGGGGTCCTTCGACTTCGCAGATGCTTTGCTACGCAAAACATCTGCTCCGCTCAGGATGAAAGGATTTTGTGTGTCGGCCCGAGAGAATTAACGCTTCTTCGCGGGCGGGAGGGTTTGCGCCAGCATTGACCTGCGCACGGGGACGATTGCGCCCTTGGCGGGGTCGGCGGCGGCGTGGGCGCGGGTGAGAACTTCTTCCTGGATGTATTGGACAAATTCCTGGATTTGCCGCTGCATTTCCTCCATACGTTCGCGCATTTGCAGGATGATCGCCATGCCGCTGATATTTACGCCGAGGTCGCGGGCGAGTGAGAGGATGAATTCCAGACGTTGCAGGTCTTCGTCCGTATAGAGGCGCGTGTTGCCCTCAGTGCGGGAGGGCTTGAGCAGGCCTTCGCGTTCATACAGGCGCAGGGTCTGCGGGTGAATGCCGTACATCTCGGCGACGCTCGAGATCATATACGCACCCTTGGATTTGCGTTTGGTCATCAGATGAGGGCTGCCGTTTTCAACTTACGCTAAATTACCACGGCAACTCTCACCCGGACCAGCGATCAAACGTTTAGCGACGCTTGCCCGAGCGACTTTTAGGGCCAAGGCTCATATCTGGGACGTCTTCGCCGAGGGCGGTTGCGAGATCGATCTGATGGTCCTGCTCCTGGGTGAGAATCTGGCGAATCTGTTCGGCTAGGGCGTACTCGCCGAGGGCTTCGCATTGGCGGACGCGGTCGCGGTAGTTGCGAATGGTTTCGTTTTCGTTATCCAGATCGTAGCGCAGCATTTCTTTGGCGTCTTTCGAGGTGCGCACAGGCTTCGGAGTGACGACCGGCATTTTGCCGAGGTAATCGATCTGCCGGGAAAGAATCAGGGCATGATCGAGTTCCTGTTTGGCATGGATTTCAAGCTGGGCGGCGATGTCCATGTATTGGGCGCCGGTGAGCACCTGCGAATAAACCACGTAGGCGATGATGGCTTGATATTCGCGGGAAAGATCTTCGTTCAACAGGTCGGCGAGGCGGTCGCGGGAGACTTCAATTTCGGCTACATCAGGTTTTGCTTCGGCCATGGGCTTGCTCCTTATAAGTTGGAAGAGTAACAGACTATTTTCCGACGCGCAGCATGGCGCGGGCCGGAGATTTGGCTGTTGAGTCTGCCGGAAAAGCTCGGTTTATGACGACGACGGGTGGGATTGCGTTGCCTGGATTGAGGTAGGGCGTAGCAATTTAGGGCAAAAAGCCAGGGTCCCTCGTTCCACTCGGGATGACAGTACTAACGCAGGCTCCTTCGTTTCACTATATAACTACGCGGCCGGTTCAGGTTTGTGTTCGACCGGCACTGCCCAGCCTTGCGGCTTCAGCAGATGATTGAGGGCATAGGCGACAAAGCCGGCAGCGATCAGGATCATCCCAAATTCGAATGAACTCATGTTCCAGACTTGCTCGTGTTCGCTGCGGATGATGGAGAAACCCAGAAGAAGCATGGGTGGAATGCCGATGGCGATAGCCCCGAATAATCCGCCGGGAACCCGGAAGGGACGGGGGAGATCGGGTTCGCGGAAACGCAGGACGGCGAGCGCGACGAACTCGAGTCCCAAGCTGAAGCCGTAAAGAAGAATATCGAGTGTGACCAGGCGAGCAAAACCGAGGCCGAGGCACATGGCCCAACAGAGAGCCAGGGCGAGAATTGCGACCCAGGGCGCGCGAGATTTTTTCTGGAGCTTGGCAAAGACGCCGGGCAGCATGCCATCCTGCGCCATCGCCAGAGGCAGACGCGAGTAACTCATGACCAGCGCGTTGAACATGCCGAAGGCGCTGATGACCCCGCCCAGCACTACGCCGATTCGCAGGAGCGGGCCGCCGAGTAACCCGGCGACTTCGGCCCAGGAACCGGTTTCCCAAGCGGTGGATTTGAGGCCAGTCATCCACATGGCGGCGAACGGAAGGATGTAGCTTATGGCGACAATCGCGACCGCGACGAGCATGGCGCGGGGATAGGTGCGTTGCGGTTTCTCGACCTCGGTGGCGATGGTCGAGGCGTTATCCCAGCCCATGTAATTCCACATACAGATGAGAAGGCCACCCAAGATGTCGACGGAGGACGTGGTGGGCTTAGTCACGGCATTCGCCAACGCGCCGAGCTTGAAGGGAGCGATTAGCACAATCGCAACAAATGGAGCAGAGAGAGCGAAGAAGAGCCAGAGGGAAGTGAGCGAAACGACTTTTACGCCGGCGATGTTGAGCGCGGCGCAGGCGATGACCACCGCAAAGGCAACCCACCATCCGCGATTCGCTTCCTGGAACCACGGAAACATGCGAGTGAGATAAGCCACAAAAAGCGTGGGATAGATTGCCATATCGAAAATAGAGGCGACCAGCGAGAGCCACGCTTCCTGAAATCCCCAGAAATTTCCCATCGCGCGGCGCACCCAGGCGTAGTAGCCGCCTTCATAGGGCAAAGCGCTGGAGAGTTCGCCGATCATGAAAGCAGTCGGCAGGCTCCAGAGCAGCGGGGTGAGCAGGAGGATGAGGATGGCGCGGCCGTAGCCGGCGCCGTGCACAATGTCTTCGGTGCCATAGGTTCCGCCGGAAACCATAAAGAAGGTAGCGGCGACCAAGGGCCACAAGGTGAGGCGGGCGAATTTTTTCCTGTGGGGGATGACTGCGAGAGGTTGGGGATTCTCTGTTTGAGGTGCGCGGCTAGCTGTTGCCAATTTCGATGTGTTCCTCCTCAGGCGACTCACTCTCAGCTACTCCGCAGCGGGCTGGATCCTGCTCGAGCTTCCTGGTTTGGTTAGATTCCAGAAATTCCGCTGGAGTTAGTTCGCAATGTTGAGATTACGAGATTTTCGTGGGGATGCAAGAAAAATATTGAATAATTTTCGGGAAGTTGGCCAGCGTCGGAGGTAACGAAGAAAAACCTCTAACACAGGGGGCGCAGAGGGGTACAGGGTAGGGCTTATTTTTGCAATCTTAGCCGACGACCAGGCGCTTGATTCCGTCGCGCAGGTGCAGGACGTAGAAGTTGATCCAGAGGCCTACGCCGATTCCGCTTAGGCGCATGTAGGACAAGAGTTGAGCTTGATGGACTGGATGGACGGCTTCAACACTTTTCATTTCGACAATCACGAGGCTCTCGACTACGAGGCGAAGCCGCGCTTTCGTAATTCGTGAGCGAGACAGCCGGTAAGCGCTCTCCAGAAGGCCCGGCCCTAGCACGGAATGAACATGCATTGCAGAAGATACGATGGCACCCGAGACCTGATTGACGCGAAGCGGAAAAGGGGTGCAGTCGCCATGAAACTTTCATGGCACAAAAAGGAGGGTTACCCTGTGATCCTCGGTGCCCTCGGTGTTAAAGATTTTCGATTTTGGTTCCGAATTAGACTTTCTTCCAAAGCTCTTCCCGCGGGTCTTCCGGGTTCAACTTTGCCAATTCGCGCAGCAGTTCTTTGGTGCGCTCGTCGCGGGGCATGGGGACGGTGATGGTGATCTCGACGATCTCGTCGCCGCGGACATCTTCTTTGGTGGCTGAGGGGACGCCTTTTTCGCGCAGGCGCAGTTTTTGGCCGCACTGAGTCCCGGGAGGAATCTTTAATAACGCCCGGCCATCGATGGTGGGAACTTCGATTTTTGCGCCGAGGGCGGCTTCGCTGGCGGAAACTGGAACGGACAGATAGATATCATCGCCGTCACGGCGAAAAACCGGATGATCTTCCGCGCGAATGATCGCGTAGAGGTCGCCGGCTGGGCCGCCGTGAGCTCCGGCATTGCCTTTGCCGGCGAGCCGGATGCGTTGGCCGTCGCGGGTGCCGGGCTTGATGCGGACTTCGAGGGGCTCAGTCCGGCTGACGGTGCCTTCGCCATGACACACCGGGCAAGTGGAAATATTCTTGCCGGTTCCGTGGCAGCGCGGGCAGGTCACGTTGAATTTCATGCGGCCGCCAGTTTGGGTGATCTGTCCGGTGCCATTGCATTCCGGACACTTTCCGGGCGCCTCGATGTAACCCTCGCCGTGGCAATTGGCGCAAACATCCTGGCGAGTGATGTTGAGCCGCATGACGCCGCCGCGGATGGCCGTCCAGAAGGGGACGTTGACTTGGTACTCAAGATCGGAGCCCGGCTCGGGACCGACCTCGGTGGCTGCTCCTCCACCCCGTCCGCCGCCGAAAATTCCCGAGAAGATGTCGCGGAAACCGCCGCTTCCGCCGGAACGCCGGCGGCCAGCGCTGTCAGATAAGTCTGAGAAATCGAATCCGCCGAAGTCGAAGGGAACGCCCTGACCGCTGGTTCCCGGGCTGCCGCCGGGGAATCCGCTGGACGCGTCTCCGCCCTGGCCCCCCCCGCGCGCGTACGCTTCCGCGGTGGCGGGATCGATATTGTCGGAATAGAAGCCAACCTGGTCGTAGATCTTGCGCTTCTTGGGATCGCTGAGAACATCGTTGGCTTCGGAGAGCGCTTTGAACTTCTCTTCGGCGGATTTGTCGCCGGGATTTACGTCCGGATGGTATTTGCGCGCGAGCTTGCGGAAGGCTTTGCGGATTTCGTCGGCGGAGGCGGATTTCTTTACGCCGAGAATTTCGTAATAATCTTTTTTGGTTGTGGTTGCCATTTAAAGCTGTTCCTTAGGAGCGTCGTCTGAACGCCTCTTCAAGTATCCGTTGCTGGATGCTTGACCGGGGTCCTTCGACTTCACAGGTGTTTCGCTAACGCGAAACACCTGCTCCCGCTCAGGATAACAATTCATGATGCGGACAATTAGTTCGGTAGACGGTGCTTTTCTTCTTCCGGTTCGAGCACGATGGTTGGATTCGTGTCCTCAACATCTTCATATACGGGAATGCGCCACGAGCCAGTTGGAGTGGAAACCAACACGCGCCATTTTCTCTCATCCTCGGAGAGGCTTACATAATACGTCTGATCGTTCATTTGAAAATCCATCGATCCCCCTTTGGCAACCCCGGCTGCGCTTTTAAAACGTGTGGCGCGAGCATGATTGCCCGCGCCACACGATCCAAGCTAGAAGCCGGGAGCTAGCGGCTTCACTTATTTCTTGTCTTCCACGTCGACGTACTCGGCGTCGATCACGCCTTCGTCTTTCTTGGCCTGACCATCGCCCCCGGGCGTTGGACCTGCACCATTGGGCGGACCAGCGCCTGCGCCTGGAGTGGGCTGGGCGGCTTTATACATCTGTTCGGCCAGCTTATGCGATGCCTGAGTCAGGGTTTCGCGAGCTCGATCCATTTGCGCTTTGTCGTTCGACTCCAGCGCTTTCTTGGCATCGGCTACGGCATTTTCCACGTCGCCACGCTCAGAGCCGGAGATTTTGTCTCCCGATTCACGCAGCATCTTCTCGACGTTGTAGACCATGCTGTCGAGTTGATTCTTGGCGTCGATGGCTTCGCGCTGCGCTTTGTCTTCGGCAGAGTGAGCGTCGGCTTCCTTGGCCATGCGCTCGACTTCTTCCTTCGACAATCCAGAAGACGACGTGATGGTAATCTTCTGATCCTTTTGCGTGGCCGTATCTTTGGCGGTCACGTTCAGGATGCCATTGGCGTCGATATCGAACGTTACTTCGATCTGAGGAACGCCGCGCGGTGCGGTCGGAATGCCGGTCAGGTGGAACTTGCCGAGAGTCCGGTTCTGCGCCGCCATGGGTCGCTCCCCTTGCAGCACGTGGACCTCAACCGAGGTTTGACTATCGGCCGCGGTCGAGAACGTTTCCGTCTTCCGCGTAGGAATCGTCGTGTTGCGCGGGATCATCGGAGTGGCTACGCCACCCAAGGTCTCGATCGCCAGCGTCAGCGGGGTCACGTCGAGCAGCAACAAGTCTTTCACTTCGCCGCCCAGTACGCCGCCCTGAATGGCTGCGCCAATCGCGACGACTTCATCCGGATTCACGCCCTTGTGGCCTTCGCGCCCGAACAGATCCTTGACCAGCGCCTGAATGCGCGGCATGCGGGTTTGTCCGCCGACCAGCACCACTTCGTTAATCTTGCTGGCATCGATGCCCGCGTCTTTCATGCACTGCTTGCAGGGACCGACTGACTTCTGGATGATGTCTTCCACCATGCCCTCGAGCTTGGCACGAGTGAGTTTCTTCACCAGGTGCTTGGGGCCGCTGGCATCCGCCGTGATAAACGGCAGGTTGATTTCGGTTTCCATGGTGGTAGAGAGCTCGATCTTGGCGCGTTCGGCTGCATCACGCAGGCGCTGCATCGCCATCTCATTGCCCTTGCCGCGCAGGTCGAGACCTTCTTCCTTCTTGAACTCGTCGATGAGCCAATCGACGATGCGCTGGTCGAGGTTGTCGCCGCCCAGGTGCGTGTCGCCGTTGGTAGCTTTGACTTCGATCACGCCTTCGCCGACTTCCAGAATCGAAATGTCGAAGGTTCCGCCGCCGAAATCGTATACGGCGATGGTTTCGTCCTTGCCTTTGTCGAGACCGTAGGCGAGTGCGGCGGCCGTGGGCTCGTTGATGATACGTTTGACTTCGAGGCCGGCAATTTGTCCGGCATCTTTGGTGGCCTGCCGCTGAGCGTCATTAAAGTAAGCGGGCACGGTGATGACGGCCTCGGTCACTTTCTCGCCAAGGTAGTCTTCCGCGGCTTTCTTCAGCTTCTGCAAAATCAACGCTGAGACCTGCGGAGGGGTGTACTCCTTGCCCTGCGCCAGGACCGCGACATGGTCGCCCGACTTCACGACCTTGTAAGGGACCATCTTGATCTCTTCCTGCACCTCGTCGAAGCGGCGTCCCATGAACCGCTTGATGGAGAAAACCGTGTTCTCCGGGTTGGTGATGGCCTGGCGCTTTGCGACCTGGCCGACCAATCTTTCTCCCGTCTTGGTGAACCCAACGACCGAAGGGGTCGTCCGTCCGCCTTCTTCGTTAGGGATCACTTTGGGCTCGCCACCCTCCATGACCGCCACGCAAGAATTGGTGGTTCCCAAGTCAATTCCAATAATCTTGGCCATAAATTGTCTCCTGTCAACTTTCCTTATCGTCTCTTTGAGTATGATAAGTGCTTTGTAATCAATCTAATTATGATTGCCAACAGGCCCATGCTAAGACCTGAGTGGAATGTTGTCAAGGTTTAGATGACACTGACGCCAAAGAAGTTGCGGAAAAAAGCGGATGGACAGGAGGTTTTGCTCAAACCAAAGCGAAAGTGGACAAGGTCTTAGCCTAATGCGAAATCGGAGGATTTTGCCGCTGATCGCCCACCTTGAAGCCTTCCGGTACCTTGAACAGCTGAGGGTCTGGATCGCCGGGAGTGAACTCTGTGATGGTAAAAGTCTGCTTGCCGAGTGTAGGACCAGTACGGATCGAAAGCAGATTGATGCCGAACTGCTCCGAGTGCCAGAACTCTCGCATGCTGGTAAGGGGTTCATCGTTGCCCATCACACCGGCGTTTAGCGTGGTGGTTTGGCGGGTCCCGACGGTGTCGATTCCAGCGATATTCCTCCGTCCCAACTCTTCCCAAGCCACGTTGCCGTTGCCGTCCGATAGCGGCCCGGATGATCCTCTTACGGGCTCTGTCGATGCAAGTTCGCGCGCCGGGTTGTAAGACATAAGATCGCACATTTTCTTCGCTGGGCTGCAGTTGAAGAGAGTGAGTTGTTTGGGATCGGAGATTTGAATCCAGTTCATCCTGGATTTCACGTTCGCGTTCTTCGGTACCAACCACCAGCGCTCCTGGTAGATGCGTCCCTGTGCGTCTCTGGCAATATGCCTTTCATTGACGAAAGTCATGGTGGCGCCGTCGGCGGCGTATCTAACCCATTCGGTAGCGAGCGTCGCGGTGAACGGAGCGTTCGGAATCGGAGTGATGATGATGCTCTCGAGAACTTCGTGTACTCCGCCATCTTGTAAGCCGGGAGTCGAACCTTGCGTCTGGGCTATGCAAGTGACGGCGCTGAAACAGAGGATTGCGGCTGCTGAGATGCGCATGAAACGCCTCTTTTTTCTTGCCGAACCGAATGTTACGACCAGCAGATTGAGGACGTCAATAACGCCGACTTCGTCAAGCCTCACAGAAGAATCGAGGACTGTTAGGCTATTGTCCTGCGCGGGCAGGCGTGATGATCAGCCGGTTGGCAATTTTCTTCTTGAGGTCCGGCTTTTCCTGCTCATAGACGAGGTCGAGGCCACCTTCAATGTTGGGCGAGGCTTCGGCGAGGGCGGCAGCCAGGGCGCGGAAAGAGCGGCTGACTTCCTGACCCTCCTGCATGACCACTGGAACCCCGTGGTCGATCGCCGGCGATATCGATTGAAACGCGTTGGGAATCTTCCAGAGAACTTTGCAGCGGGTGGAGTGCTCGACGTCTTCGTCGGTAAATCCGGGAATTTTCTTGTACCGATTGAGAACCATGCGAAGGCGGTTGCGACCGGTACCTTCTTCCAGAAAATCGTGAATGCGCCCGGCGCTCCAGAGCGAGACGACATCGGTTTGGGCGACGACGAGCACGGCATTGGAGAGATCAGACAGGAGGCGCGTGGTGGCATCGAGGCGCCCCGAGGCGTCGACCACGACATAGCGGTAGTGATTCGCCAATAGATCGAAAAGGCGTGCCAGTTCCGCGGGAGTGGGGACGGATTGATAGGGCTGCTGCGGCCCGGCGAGCAGATGCAAGCCGTCTTTGCAGGTGGTCATCAGGCCTTCGAGCAAAGAAGCGTCCAGGCGATGGAGGTTTTCGAGAGCGTCGGGCACCCCGAAGCTGGGGCGCAGATTGAGATGAAGCTGGGCGTGACCGACTGGAGCGAAATCGACCAGGACCACGTTGCCGTGAGACTGCTGCAGGGCGACGGCGGTGTTGACCGAGGCAGTGGTTGCCCCGGCTCCTCCCTTGGCGCTGAGAAAGGTAAAGATGCGGGCTTTTCCGGCGCCTCCGCGGGTGCGCGTGCGATTGGAACTGAAGCGAGTGAGAGCTTCGAGCAGCGCTTCCGTGCTCGCGTTGTCGTCCAAAAACTCGCCGGCCCCGGCGCGCATACTGGCCACGATGATATTGGGCTGCTGCATGCTGCCGTTGGCGAAAATCGCCAGCTGCAACGTATTGGATTGAATCAGTTCAATGGCGCGGATGGCAGGTTGAGGATTGTCGGCGGGAATATCGATGACGACAACCTCGGCTCGTAAATCCTGAATCTGGCGAAGGATCGAGTCGGTCGGCCCGGAAGGGAAGCCGACGTTGCTGAATACGGCTCGGCCCAGTCGAGTGGCTTCCACACGGCGCTGCAACTCGGATAAACGATCACGATCTTCGGTGAGGAGCGCTACGGCGATCCCATGCATGGCGCGATTCTCGCTGATTTCTCTTGGTGTTTGCATGTTAGAAAGAGAAAGTACCCTTCGCCAAGTGACTTAGGTAATGGTCAAGCTTCTGTTGATACAAATCCGCACGGAGAGTGCGGCATTTGGTGAGAAAGAAACCCCAGAAAATAAGTCCACAGCGGGATTTACTACCCAGAAGTTACCGCACTGATTGGGAGCATTCTAATTGACGACAGGACGATTGAAAAGGACCCGGAAGAACTAATCCTCGTATTGCGACGAAGAAACGGGAAGGAAGTCCGACGGTTAGAGCGGCCGCGGAGAAGAACGAGAGGTGACGGGTTCCGGCGCGGGAGAGGTTGTGACCTGGTTATTGGCGTGAAGGGCGGAAATCCGGCGGAAATCGGCGGAACTGTCATCTTCATCGGGAAGATATTCGTAGCCACTCAGACAGACGGCGACGCCGATCTTGGTCTGGCCGGACTTGGCTTCAATCCCTTCATTAGAGGTCACCGACTTTTGATCGATGTTCCCTAGAGCGGTGTTTCTTAGATCGGTGTTTCCTGAGTCATTATTTCGATCCTCGTTCCCGTCTTTGGCTTTAACGATCCGCAGGATGCGGCCGCGGCAGCGAACCCGCATATTTTCCCCAAGGGTAATCTCACTGGGCATGCGCAAGGTGAGCTCGATTTCGCCGCCCTCGGCCAGCGGCATATCGGTGAAGAAAAACGCGCCGCGCGAGCTGAGATCCTGGGTGAATCCAAGGCCTTCGGCTGAGCTTGGAACATCGCGCAGAAAAACAGGTAGATTGAAGGCAAAGCGCTGTCCGGCTCGGCGTTCAACACCAACGTGCGGAGTCGTCATTGTCGTGTCCATCGCAGGAAATCGCCGGAATGCAAGAGTCACTGTAGCGCAGTCTTGGGCTGTCTGGGAAGTCCCAAATTGTTAAATAGAAATGGCCTGCAATAAAGCCACGTTATATTGATCCATAGCGGGAATTTCAGTCATCAAACGAAACGAGCGTGTCTAAAACAGTAACTCAAATGCAACGTCCGCGGGGCGAGGGGACAATAGAGAAGCAAGAGTCCCGCTGGGTGGTGGCTTCGCGGGCTTTGCGGCATCGCAACTTCCAGCTGTTTTTCAGCGGACAACTCATTTCTCTAATCGGTACATGGATGCAGAGTGTGGCGCAGTCATGGCTGGTTTACCGCCTGACCGGGTCGGCGTGGTTGCTGGGTTCGGTGGGATTTGCCAGCCAGATTCCGGTATTTCTTTTTTCGCCGCTGGGCGGTATTGCGGCGGACCGCTTCGACCGGCGCCGGATTGTGATTGCCACGCAAGTGGCGTCGATGCTGCTCGCCTTCATTCTGGCGGGGCTGACGCTCTGGGGGAAGATCCAGGTCTGGCATGTGTTTGTACTGGCGGCTTTACTGGGCGTAGTGAACGCGTTCGATATTCCTGGGCGGCAATCCTTTCTGGTGGATATGGTGGGGCGCGAAGATCTGATGAATGCGATCGCCTTGAACTCCTCCATGTTCAACGGAGCGAGAGTGGTAGGGCCAGCGATTGCGGGGATTCTGGTGGCGCGCATCGGTGAAGGGTGGTGCTTTTTTGCGAATGCCGTGAGCTACATTGCGGTGATCGTCGGATTGCTGCTGATGAAGGTACTTAGCAGTGTGCCGCCCGCAATAACCTCGCCGTTCGAACACATGATGGAGGGATTTCGTTTTGTGAACCGGACTGCACCGATTCGTGCGCTCCTGGTGCTGCTTGGATTGGTGAGCCTGGTGGGGATGCCTTACGCCGTGTTGATGCCGATTTTTGCCGACAAGATTCTGCACGGCGGTGCGCGAGGATTGGGCATTCTGATGGGTTCCTCGGGAATTGGCGCGTTGTTAGGTGCGTTAACCCTGGCGTTTCGCAAAGGGGTGAAAGGCCTGGGAAGGTGGGTGGCAGCGTGCTGTGCTGGATTTGGATTGAGCTTGGTGGTGTTTGCTATGTCTCACCGCTTCTGGATTTCGGTGATTCTGCTGTTACCCGTGGGTTACACCATCATGTTGCAAATGGCTTGCTCGAACACATTGATTCAGGTGATGGTTCCGGATGCGCTGCGCGGGCGCGTGATGGCAGTTTATTCGATGATGTTCATGGGGATGGCTCCGATCGGAGCGCTGCTGGGTGGCGCGATTGCCGATAGATTGGGCGCGCAGGTCACAGTGGGGATCGGCGGGGTTGCGTCGGTGCTAGGTGCGGGCTGGTTCTGGCTGCAATTGCCGAAGATTCGCGTGGAAGCGCGGCGGCTGATCTTTGCCCAGAATATGGCGGGCGGCGAGCCGACGGATATGACGGCACAAGCGGTGGAAGATTAGCGAGAACAGGATAGTTTGAAAAATCTTTAACCACTAAGGGCACGAAAGTACACGAAGGAAGGCTGAGGATTATTTGTAGGCTTGCGGCGGCAATCCGGTGATGCGGATTCCAGAGTGGCCTTTATGGCGGATGTTCAGGCCAATGAGCAATGCCGTTATCTGTTCGAGGATGCGGGCATTTTCCAATTTGCCGCCGTCGATGGCGCGTACTCCGGGGATTTTTGCTGCGAGATCACGCGTGAGTAGAAGAGCCTCGGCGTCATCGCTACAGACCATGACGTCACAATCAATATCTGCGTCTCCATTCAAAAGCTCTGCCGAGAGATTGTGGAAGGCAGCGGCGACTCTTACTCCTTTAGGAACCAATTCTGCCGCTTGCTGCGCGGCCGAACCCTGCCACACGCCGAGAGTCCGTGAGGCACGTCCTCCGACAGAAGCGGCCAGGGGAACGGTTGCGTCAATCAAGATGCTGCCAGAGCGAATGGCAGGTTTGAGTTGTTTGAGCAGAGCGGCTTGACCTTCGAAGGGAACGGTAAGCACCAGGATCTCCGCGGCGGCGCATGCCGCACTGTTTTCCATGCCGGAAATGCCGGCTTGGGCTCGATCTTGATTTATGACCTGGGCTTCGATCTTTTCGTTGATGCTATCCGCGGCTTCCTGCGCCCGTCGGGCGTCGCGCGAGCCGATGATGACAGCTTCTCCGGCCCGGGCCCACCGCAAAGCCAGACCCATGCCGGCGGGTCCGGTACCGCCGAGAATGGCGATGGGACGCGAGGCTTGGCTCATGCAAATTCCGGCTCCAGCGACTCTTCAGCGGAAAACTCATCCAGCGGCAGTTTGATGTTGATCCGCGAATAGAGTGTGTTGCGTTCGGCCGGGATGCGGCCGATTTCCAGGATCAGTGATTGAAAATCCTCAGGGCTGGTGTATTGGCCTGCCGTGGCGCCGGCTTCGCGGGAAATATTTTCTTCCATCAGCGTGCCACCGTAATCGTTGGCTCCGGCATGGAGGCAGAGTTGAGAAAGTTTGCGATTCAGTTTCACCCACGACACCTGAATGTTGTTGATCGATCCAGCGAGCAGCAAGCGGGTGAGGGCATGAACTTTGAGATGCTCGGCAAGAGTGGGTCCGGTGCGGGACAGGCCCTGTTGAAATAAAAGAGTGTTCTGGTGAACAAAGCCGAGGGGGACAAACTCGGTGAAGCCTCCGGTTTCGTTCTGGATTTCTCGGAGCAGCAGCATTTGCCGCACCCAGTGTTCCGGGGTTTCGGCGTGGCCATACATCAGCGTGGAAGTGGTGTGAATGCCGAGGCGATGCGCGGAGCGAATGACTTCGATCCACTGCGCCGTGCTGAGTTTGTTGGCGGAAAGAATATGCCGGATTTCGTCGTCGAGGATTTCTGCCGCGGTTCCGGGTAGAGTGTCGAGTCCGTTGTCGCGGAGCATCGCAAGATAGTCAGGGAGCGGCATGCCAGTGAGTTCTACGCCGTAGGTGATTTCCATCGGCGAGAAGGCATGGATGTGCATGCTGGGAGCGATGCTCTTCACGGCGCGGAGAATGTCGCGATAGTAATAAGGAGGCAGACCGTGTGGCAGGCCGCCCTGGATGCAGACTTCGGTAGCGCCGATTTGCGCGGCCTCCAAGGCCTTTTGCGCGACGTCTTTAGGTTCGAGGAAGTAGGTGTCGGATTCGCGTGGGCCGCGGCTGAAGGCACAAAACTTGCATCCCACGAAGCAAATATTAGTGAAGTTGATATTGCGGTTAACGACGTAAGTGACGAGATTGCCGCAGAGTTCGGAGCGCAGCAGGTTCGCGGCCGCCAGCAGGCCGAGCAGGTCGTCGCCTTCGGCGTGCGCTAGGCCATAGGCTTCTTCTCGAGAGACGGAATCGCCGTTTTGAGAGTCGAGGATTTTCTCGATGGAGGATCGAATGGCGGGCGTGACCACAGAGGCGACATCGGGCCAGGCGAGGGTGGGGAAGTCTTCCAGTTCCGAGATTGAGAGCGGCCGAGGCACAGATTTCTCCAATGCTGATATTCCAAGTTACTCCTAGGAATGAGGCTTTGGCGAGGGGCTAGCGGAACAGGTCGGTCGCGACGGGGCGCAAGAGGTCGCGAGTGCGGCTGCTGCGGGAATATTCGTAGGAAAATCCGCGAACGATGCAGGCGGGGGTGCGATTGAGTTTGCCGCAAATCAATCCGGCGGCCGCCGCTAGTTCATCCGCAATGGCTTCGAGGCTGGCGTGCAAAGTGTAACCGTGGGGATCGTGGCGGCCGCGGTCGTCGCGCAGCGGCTTCATTCCAGCAATACCGATACAGCAATCGACGAGGCCCTCGCGCCAGGGGCGGCCGAAGGTATCGGTGATGAGTACGGGAATGTGCAAGCCGGTACGCTCTTTGAGTTCGCGATGGAGGGCGCGCGCGGAACGATCTGCATCAATAGGCAGAAGAAGAGCGTGCTCGCCGCCATCGACGTTTGAGACGTCCACGCCGCTGTTGGCGCAGATGAAGCCGTGATGGGTCTCGGTGATGAGAACGCCGTTCTTGCGGCGGATAACGGCGCTACTTTCGCGCAAAGCGAGTTCGATGAGGCGAGGATCGAGCTGATACTGCTTAGCCCACGCGACGGAAGCGGCGGAAGGTTTGACGGTGGCGAGCTCAACGAGGCGGCCTTCGGCTTTGGAGACGATCTTGTGTTTCACAATTAAGATATCGCCGGATTCGAAGGCGAGGTGGTCGCGCTGCAAGAAGTTCAGCAACTCATCGGCCAGTGAATCGCCGGGTTTGATCTGGTTGGCGAGTGAGATAGCGATGAATCGGATTTCGGGAGAATTGCGTTGTGGCAATTTGCTTTTCCTGGGAGAAGTAGCGGAAGATGCCGCGCGTTGGATCACAATTTCTCCGTCAGGTGACCGAGCCGGCCTTGGGAGGCCCACTGGCGAAGGAGTAGCTGGCTGCGGGTTTCGCCGGGATGGGCGAGCAGATCATGGATGTCCGATGGATTGTCCACATCGAGCGCGATGCCCGGAAATTGCAACACTAAACAAGGTTTGCCGGTGGCTTGCGCGGCGGCGAGATGTGGCTTGAAGCTGTCATTGCCGAAGCGAAGCGGGAACAAATCGGCGGGACGGCGAAGGGCGGCGTTGGTTCCGCGACCATCGGCCGCGGGCACAAGAACAGAACCTTCACTTGGAGCTTGCGCGAAAATCTGTTCGAGCTCGGTGAATCGGATCAGGGGAATGTCGCCGGGTATCACCAGGGTGCTTGCCATACTGCGAGCTACACACAGGCGTGTTGCCATTTCGATAGCCGCAGTCTCGCCGGCATTTGCGCGGTCGGGAATCACTTCGAAATCATATTTTTCCGCTAATTCAAATGCGGAAGGATCGTCGGTGACGAGCGCGCAGGGCGGGCGGTTCGGCCATTCCGCAATCGCGCTGGCAACGTCATGCAGCATGGCGCGAGCAAGCTCGGTGCGGGAAGGCTGGTCGAGCAGGGAAGCCAGGCGCTGCTTGGCCGTGGACAAATTCTTAACCGGGATGAGGATCACGGCTGTTGAGCGCGAGCGCGGGCCGCGGGCGGCTGAGGATCGGTGTCGCTGGGAATTGCAGCGCTGGAAGATTTTGTGATTGTGGCAGAGAGAACCGCCCGGGCGAGCGCGGCTTTGTCCTCGGCTGTGCGCATGATGGTCTGAGCGCAGTGCACTTGCAAACCGTCCCTGCTAAGAGCATCTGCCGCGGCAGTGTCGCGCGTGTCGCAAATCATTAGATCGAGAAAATCTTCGTAGGCCTTCGCGACTCCGGCGATAGAGCAGGGCAAACCTTGTGCCTTCATCAAAATACCCGCAGGGCCTGCAACTGGGGCGCTGCCTACGATGGGGCTGATGGCGGCGACTTTGCCGCGGGCGCGGGTGAGAGCTTCGCGAATGCCAGGCACAGAAAGAATCGGACCGATGCTGGTGATGGGATTGCTGGGGGCGAGAATGACGGCGTCGGCGGCCAGGATGGCTTCGATCACTCCTGGTGCTGGCTCGGCATCTGAAGATCCCGCGAAGCGCACGGAGTTCACCGGATCTTGAAACCAACGCTGTACGAAATATTCTTCGAACGATAACTCCCCGGATGGCGTGTCCACGCGAGTTTCCACACGCGAATTGCTCATGGGGAGGATATTTGCTTTCACGCCGAGCTTCTCACAAATCATCGCCGTGGCTTCGGAAAGTGTCTTGTCTTCGGCAAGCAGGCGGGAACGCAGTAAATGAATGGCAAGATCGCGATCTCCGGTGTGGAACCACGTAGGTTCGCCGAGTTGGCCCATGGCCTGGAGACAGAGGAAGGTATCGCCGCG
>JBEKWW010000017.1:0-115484 GCA_049512655.1 Candidatus Sulfotelmatobacter sp.
GTGCGCAATTTATTGCGCTTGATGGTTACTTACGCGCTATTATGGTTTATATTCTCTCCATCCTCCCTAAGCTGTGAATAGTGACTGGCAGCTTGCTTCCCCGGAGGCCCCATGGCGCGTGTGCATGGTATCCATTGCAAAAGAATTTAGTTAGGAGGCGAAAGGCTATGCAGCATCTTTACAGACTCTGGCGTGACGACGAAGGGCAGGACATCGCGGAGTACGCGGTCATGCTGGCGGTCATTCTGGTGATCGTCGTGGGTACGATCAAATTGATCGGCACCAACGCGAATACCGTTTTTTCAAACGTTGCCAGCTCCGTCCAATAAGCTCTTGCTCGAGGTTCCAACACGGGACATCCCTGCCTCGCTTGCGGGTAGATTCCTGCTTGTCTAACGGAGTGCTATGAATCGTACGCGTTTGTTGATGATAGGGGCCGTGGCGTTGGCCTTAGGAGCGTTCGTAAGCCTCTTCGTCTACAAGAATCTGCAAGGACGAGGATCGTCCAGCGCCGAGCCCGGGGTGGACGTGGTTGTCGCAGCCAATGACATTCAGGTGGGAGCCAGAATCGAAGAGCACGACGTACGGTTGGTGAAATATCCGGCGGCGTCTTTACCGGCGGGAACACCGACCAAGCGCTCACAGGTATTGGGCCGCGGAGTGATTCTTCCCATAGCCAGGGGAGAATTCATTTTGCCCAGCAAGCTCGCTCCTGAGAATGCGGGAGCCGGGTTGCCATCGCTTATTCCTCCGGGAATGCGCGCGGTTTCCGTGCGCGTGAACGAAGTGGTTTCCGTGGCTGGCTTTGTGGGTCCGGGAACCCGCGTTGATGTTCTTCTTACCGGCACGCCCAACGGCAGCTCGGAAAGTCAGACCACAACCGTGTTGCAAAATGTGGCGGTGATTGCTTCCGGTCACACGCTCGAGCGCAACGCAGCGGGAGAAGCGCAGAATACGCCGGTGATCACTCTTTTAGTTTCGCCCGATGATGCGGAACGCCTTACCCTGGCAAGTAACGAAGGCCATATTCAGCTCTCGTTACGTAATCCGGTTGATACGCAGGAGGGTGAGGTGCCTGCGGCCAACGCGAAGGGTTTATACAAGGGAGGGACGCCAGCTGCCCCGCAGCCGGTCAAGGTCCGTCCCGTGAAGCAGCAGAAGATTCAGTCATCCACACCCCCGCCCTCAGTGCTCAGTGTCGAGGTCTATCAGGGTGACAAGAAGCCTGATACCGTTAAGTGCACCGAACAGGGTTGTGAAGATTCCAAGTAACCGATCTGCACGTTCATTTATATGGTTTGCAACTTTCCTCAGTGGGAGAGGAATACCACGATGAAGTTTTGCGCCAAATGTTTGACTGCGGTAGCAATCTTGCTCTCAGCCGTCGCCGGGTCGCTTGCCGACGCTCCATTGCAGGCAGCGGTTACTCCGGTCAGTGCTTCCGCTCGAACTCAGAACACAGATCCCCAGACCACTGCTCTCCAGAACACGGATCAAGGCGCAAGCCCCGCCGCCGCATCGCAAGCCACACTCCCGGCACAACCGGAAAGTGCGGCTCCGCTGCGGGTCATGGTAGACAAGTCGCTGCTCATCAATACGACCGAGCGGCTGAAGCGGATTTCCGTCACGGATCCGAACGTAGCCTATGCCACGGTCATTACTCCCACACAGATTCTGGTACACGGACGAGCCCCCGGCGAGGTTTCGCTGCTCATCTGGGATGAAAACGAACGTTCGCGCAGCTTCGATCTGCGGGTGGATGTCGACGTCAGCGCTTGCGCCCAGGAGGAACATCGCGTTTTCCCCGACGAACAGATTTCCGTCACTCCTTCGCGCACTGCCATTGTGCTCTCCGGGCATGTCACAACCGAGGACGTTGCCAAGCGCGCCGGCGAACTGGCTTCAGCCTACTCAAAGAATGTGGTGAACGTTCTAACCTTTGGGCCGGTGGGAGCTCAGGAAGTACTGCTTGAAGTAAAGTTTGCCGAAGTGGATCGCACGGCGCTCACCCAGTTGGGTGCGAATTTATTTTCCACGGGTGCGGGCAATACCATTGGCAGCACGACCACCGGCCAATACGGCGGCTTTGGTTCGCAAAGTATCAGCCAAACTACGGGACAGGGTGGGCCTTTCTCGACCTCGCAAACCGTCAGCAATGTCCTGAATCTCTTCTTGTTCCGTCCGGATATTCACATGGGTGCGGTAATCGAGGCTTTGGAAAACAAGAGTCTTCTGCAGATTCTGGCGGAGCCAAACCTGGTCGCGGTCAACGGCAAGAAGGCCAGTTTTCTGGCAGGCGGGCAATTTCCTTTTCCGATCGTGCAACCGGGACAAGGATTCACAGCGGTCACCATCTCGTTTAAGGATTATGGAGTGAAGCTCGACTTTACCCCGGTGATCATGCCGAATGGAAACATTCATCTGCTGGTGGCTCCCGAGGTCAGCACGCTCGATTACTCAAACGCGCTTACCATCTCGGGATTCACCGTGCCGGCGTTGAGCACGCGGAAAGCCGAGACTGAATTCGAATTGATCGACGGCCAAAGCTTCGTGATTGCCGGCCTGATTGACAACCGAGTGACCGACATCTGGAATAAGGTGCCGGGCCTGGGCGACATTCCGATCCTGGGCGCTTTTTTCAAAAGCAAGAGTATTCAGAAGAGCAATTCGGAATTGATGGTTCTGTGCACGGTTCACCGGATTTCGCCCAGCAGCGTAGAACCAGCGGGGCCGAAGAATCCGCAGCCTTTTATGAACAAGGATAAGTTCGACGGTACAAAGTCTGGAGCGAAGCCGTCAGGACAGTAAACCGGGCAGTGGCGGAAATGGCGGATCGGTCATTACCCCGACACTCTAGGCCGTGACGCTCCAAACTGTGACGCCCAAGCTGAGCGTTTTGAGCGAGCGGGCGCGGAATTGAAAAGCGGGAGAAGTAGCGGGTATGCCTGAACTTTCCGTGGTAATCGTGGCGACGGATAGTGAACAGCGCACGATGCTTCAGGTGTTGGTGGATGGCACCAGCGTGGCGCGTGCGGTGCATAGTTGCGCCACTTTTCCGGTAGCCGCCACGGATCCAGTCATGCGACGGGTGCAAGCGGCGACGCCTGACGTTCTCCTGGTCGATATCCCTTCTGACAATCACAGCCTGGCCATGCGGGCCATTGAACTTTTGCATCAGGAACTGCCGGATTCGGCCATCTTTGCAGTTGGCAGCATGAGCCAGCCGCAACTGATCGTCAGCGCCATGCGGTCGGGCGCTCGCGAATTTATTGAGCGGCCAACGACAACCACCGATCTTCTTGAAGCTTTTGTCCGGCTCAGCACTTCGCAGCGGAGAGTGCAAAAAGAGGGTCCGCGCGGCAAGGTTTTTTCGGTGATCAACGCCAAAGGCGGAAGCGGGGCAACCACCGTAGCGGTCAACCTCGCCCTCGCGCTTCAATCCAGCTATGGCCAGACCGCTCTAGTGGACTTGGCGCCGCTGGGCCACACGTCGCTCCACCTCAACCTCAAACCGGTATTCAATATTGCGGACGCAACCCGCAACCTTCACCGCATGGACAGTTCGCTGCTGGAAAGCTTTATGACGCGGCATAGCGGCGGATTGCAATTGCTTGCGGGCAGCAATTCTCCTGCGGCCATTGAACCCTCAAATACCGAGTTCGTCCGGCTGTTCGATATGTTGGTGGCGCACTACAAATATGTCGTGGTCGATAATTCCTCGCGTCTGGATGCGGCCAGCCGTTTGGTGTCAAATCTGTCCGAGTGTGTGCTACTGGTGGCCTGTACTGACGTGGCATCCCTGTGGAGCGCCGCCCGGGTTCAAACTTTCCTGGGAGAGACCGGTAATCGCGAACGCCTGCGGCTCGTGCTCAACCGGTTTCGCAAGGTTCCCGGCTTTACCGAGGCCGATGCCGAAAACGCGGCCGGCGTAAAATTGCTGTGGCGGGTTCCGAATCAATACTTCGCCATTTCCTCCGCCATCGATCGGGGATCGCCAGTGATGGAGCAAAGTCATACGGAGATTGCCCGCTGCTTCTCTGGGCTGGCGAATGAACTGACCCGCAACGACGTGGATGTGAAGCGGGCTGCATGGTCGTTATTTAAAACGGTGTAACACCCGGACCTTATAAGTATTTATGCCGAATCTGCAAACCTTCGAAAGAACCGAGTACCAGCAGGTAAAATCGGACCTGCACCGCAAGATTCTCGATCGCCTCGATCTGGAGAAGCTTGGCCGTTCGAATGGCGACACCGCTCGCGAAGAAGTTCTCATATTAATCCGTAACTCGGTCAACAATGAAATTGTCCCCCTCAGCTTTGCCGAGCGGGAGCGCCTTTCCCGCGAGATCCTCGATGAAATTTTCGGCCTTGGCCCACTCGAGCCGTTGCTAAAAGATCACACCATCTCCGACATCCTGGTAAACCGTTTCGATAAGGTTTATATCGAGCGGGCGGGCAAACTGGAGCTGACGGGACTTTCTTTCAAAGACAATCAGCATCTCATGCAGATCATCGAGCGCATCGTTTCTCGCGTGGGTCGCCGTGTGGATGAATCCTCCCCCATGGTCGACGCCCGCCTGCCCGATGGCTCCCGCGTGAATGCCATTATTCCTCCTCTTGCGCTGGATGGCGCTTGCCTTTCCATCCGGCGTTTTGGGCGCGATCCGGTAACCGCGCGCAACATGATTGAGAATCAAACGCTCACTGAACCGATGCTCGAACTGCTCTCGACCATCGTGAAGGGGCGCTTGAATGTTCTGATTTCCGGCGGTACCGGTGCTGGAAAGACCACTCTGCTCAACGTGCTTTCGGGGTACATCCCGAACGTGGAGCGCATCGTCACCATTGAAGACGCTGCCGAATTGCAACTTAAACAGGAGCACATTGTCCGCTTAGAGACGCGCGCGCCAAATATTGAAGGCAAGGGTGCCGTGCGTATGCGGCAACTGGTGATTAACAGTCTGCGTATGCGACCGGACCGTATCATCGTGGGCGAGGTCCGCGGCGAAGAAGCTTTCGACATGCTGCAAGCCATGAACACCGGTCACGAGGGCTCGCTAACGACTGTCCACGCCAATTCCGTTCGCGATGCATTGGCCCGGGTGGAGAATATGGTTTCCATGGCAAACCTGAATATCCCCGAGCGCGCGGTGCGCCACCAGATCTCCTCGGCCATTCATGCGGTCGTGCAGATCGCCCGACTGTCCGATGGTACGCGCAAGGTGATCTCCGTTTCCGAGGTCACGGGAATGGAAGTAGACGTCATTACCATGCAGGACATTTTTGTATTCGAACGCAGCGGCGTTGACGAAGCGGGCAAAGTACGAGGCGTATTCCGTGCCACCGGCATACGGCCCAAGTTCGCCGAGAGGTTGGCCACGTACGGTGGCCGCTTGCGCGCAGCTTTATTTGATTCGAGGACAGAAATCTGATTTGCGATTTCGAACGGTCGAAATTGAGAACGTGAATTAGAGATCCACCGGATATTTTCAACATGTCAGCACTGATTGCACTTCTCGTGTTTCTGATGGTCGCGCTGGCGGCGTTTGCCGCTGGGTCGCTGATCGACCAGCGCAACGCTCGTGCGCGGCTGATTAAAGACCGCTTGGCCGACGTACAGAAAGCACCTGAGCGCGATGCGGAAGCGGAACTTGCCCTGCTTCGCGACGAGCAACTTAGCAAGATTCCTGCTTTCGACAATCTTCTGCGGCGCTCTGCCCGCGTCTCCGCCATTCAGGAGGCGTTGACGCAAGCCGGAATGAAATTTCGCGCGGGCAACTTCCTCCTCTTGTGCACGCTCTGCGGCGCCGTGCTCGGGTTGGTCGCTACTCTTTACACGCACAATCCTGCGATCGGATGGGCAGCGTTGATTATCGGAGCATTTCTTCCCTACTCGGTGGTCTCTTATCGCCGTCAAAAGCGGTTTGAAAAATTCGAGGGACTTTTTCCCGAGGCTATTGACACTCTGGCCCGCGCCGTCAGGGCAGGCCACGCTTTTACCACTGCTCTGGAGTTGATCTCGAGCGAGGTCGCCGAGCCACTCTCCGGTGAATTCCGCAAGCTCTACGAGGAACAAAAGTTTGGCATGCCGGTTCGCGACGCGCTAATGAATCTTACCCAGCGTGTTCCTCTGGTGGACGTGAAGTTTTTCGTCACCGCAGTCATGCTGCAACGCGAAACCGGCGGCAATCTTGCTGAGATTCTCGACAATTTGTCCTATGTGATCCGCGAGCGCTTTAAGATTCAGCGGCAAGTAAAGGTCCACACCGCACAAGGCCGCATGACGATGGCTTTACTGATGGCTATGCCTCCGGCGGTCGTCACTATTCTTTTGATTTTCAGCCCGGAGTTTGTCCGGCCGCTTTTTTACGATCCCTTGGGGCATGTGCTTCTCGTCTCCAGCATTGCCCTGCAGACGATTGGTTATTTTGTGATTCGAAAAGTGATCAAGATTCAGGTTTAATGCCGTGAGGTTCAAGCGGTGAGTGCTGCGTGATTCGTTTGGGTTCTTAAGATGCCATTGATCCTGACCATTGTCGTATTTGTGACCGTCGTGCTGGCGGTG
Source organism: Candidatus Sulfotelmatobacter sp. (assembly GCA_049512655.1). Taxonomy (GTDB): domain Bacteria; phylum Acidobacteriota; class Terriglobia; order Terriglobales; family Acidobacteriaceae; genus Sulfotelmatobacter. The sequence continues at coordinate 6,566 of JBEKWW010000017.1, forward strand.
TTCGCCTTTGGGGCTGCCGCCGTTACGCCGAGTTCCCTGCTGGGCGCGCGTCTCCGCGCACTGGCCGGTCAGGCAACGGTGACTCCGGAAAAGCCGACCACCAAAATAAAGGACCGCATTGAGCAGGCGCTCGATCCACTGAGCAAAGCAATTCCGCTTTCTCCTTCCGATGTCTCCCGCACCCGCGCATGGCTCATTCAAGCCGGGCTTCGCGAACCTCGCCATGTCAGCTACTATTTCGGCGCTCGCATGGCGTTGGCGGCTGTCGGACTACTCGGAGTTGTGGTTTTTTCCGGAGTAGATAGCGTGCCGTTGCTGGTCTGCATTCCGGCTCTGGGGTTCTTCATTCCCAGGTTCTTCCTAAAGCGAATGATCAAAGATCGTCAGCGTCGCATTCGCATCGCTTTGCCGGACGCGCTCGACCTTACGGTGATCTGCGTGGAAGCTGGGCTGGCTCTGGATCAGGCGCTACTGCGCGTGGGGCAAGATCTGCATCACGCCCATCCCGATCTGAGCGATGAATTCCATCTGGTGAATCTGGAGATGCGCGCCGGCAAACCGCGCGCCGAAGCTCTTCGCAATCTGGTCGACCGCACTGGAGTAGACGACATTCGCGCCCTGGTAGGCACGCTCATCCAAACGGACCGCTTCGGCACCAGCATCGCCCAGGCTTTGCGAGTTCATTCCGATTCTTTGCGCACGGCTCGTAGACAGCGTGCCGAAGAACAGGCCGCCAAGACGACAATCAAGATGGTCCCTCCCTTGGTGATATTCATTCTGGTGCCGTTCCTCTTCGTGACCATAGGTCCGGCGCTGATTTCGGCATATCACTCTCTCACGAATAAGTAGCTGGTCTTTGGCGGGAGGGCGCAGAGCGAGAGCTGGGAAATGAGGAAAATCCATGCCGGGATCGATCTTCCAGGGGCAGGCATTCAATCAGACCCGGCAGCGTTATCTTGCCACTGAACTCGCAGTCGCTCAGACGCATTGGTCTCGTTTACGCGGATTGCTCGGAGTCTCCGAGGATGACTTCCGTAACGGACGTGGTCTCTGGATTCAGCCCTGCCGGGGTGTTCATACTCTTGCTATGCGCTTCCCAATCGATGTAATCTATCTCGACCGGGAGTTCACAGTCGTCCACCTCGAGCCCAATCTTCAGCCCTGGCGCTTCTCCCCCGTTCGACTGCAAGCTGCCTCAGTTCTGGAGTTGCCGCGCAACACGGTGGCCCATACGGAGACCGCAAGGGGGGACAGAATTCAGATCAAGATGAACGTGGAAGCGTAACGCTCCAGGCTTAAATCCGCGATTCCCGCTCAGGATGTACCCATACGGGATTATTTGGACCGTAGCCGAAGAATGAAAGATTCGACCGTCCGGTAATGTCTTAATAAAAGTGACCGACACTCTCCAACTCGAACCGGAGACTATCACTCACCTCCACCATGCGCCCAAGCTATTGGTCGAATGGCCGCCACGCTGGCAGGAATTCAAAAGTTCTATTCGTCCCGCATTTGCCCGTTCCGGCCGTCGCCTGGCGGGAGAAGCTCCCCTCGGGATTTATCACTACCGGGGGTTGATTGCCGCGCTTCTTCTGCAAGCATTCCTGGTATTCATCCTGATCGTTCTGCCGCGCGAGGTACAACGGCTGCGTCCCTATGCAGCACCGCGCCTTCAGGCTGAACAGGTGATCTACTACTCTGCCGACGAGCTACCGCGAACGGAAGATCTCGGGGGAGCGGCGTCGGGCGCAAGCGGCCACGCCGGAGGCCGAGAAGCCCATCACCGGACCCAAACCATCCATGTAGCCCGTGGAAAGTCGCTTGCGCAACAGGTTGTCGACGCGCCCAATCTCAAGCTTCCGGTGTCAACCGGCGCGGTCGCTAACCTGCTTGCTTTTAAATCAGTCAGACCAATCCCAGGGCCACCTCCCGCGGAAGGACTGCACTCATCCGTGAGCGCGCCGAACCTCCCTGCCAATGTGATTGCTCCTCCGTCAAATGTCAGCCGCGAACCATCGCGTCGGGGGGTGACGCTGACTTCCATCGTGCCTCCGGCGCCGGATGTCTCGTCCAGCCATGCACGGTCCGCGCCGTCGCTCAATTCTGCAATCGTTCCTCCCGCTCCCAGCGTTCAATCCGAGCACCCGCTGTACGTTCCTAAGCTTGATGCCAGCATTATCGGGCCGGCGCCGAACGTGAATCTGTCTCGCGACCGAAGCCGCTCTGCGCCAGCGCTAAACTCGACCGTCATTGCGCCTGCCTCCACACGAATTTCTAGCGATCAGATGCGCTCCGCCCCGGCGCTCCGCGGCAGTGTAATCGCTCCTGCGCCGACTACGCTGCAGCACGAAGTTTCTCCTTCGCGCGTAGAAATGAATAACGTCGCCGTGGTGCCTCCGCCGGTATCCGCTCCGGAACATGATTCGGGACGGGTCGCCAAGCTTACTATGCCCACACCCTCTGTGGTTGCTCCGCCACCATCTGCCGATGCGCGCGAGTTACCGCGTCTGGAGAGTGGGCGGCTCCAGTCTGCATCATCCACGGTTGTTCCTCCGCCGCCTACGCAGGCCGCCAACGGATCCTTCGTCAGCAGCATCATCGGGAAGCTTTTTGGCACACAGGATGTCGTTCCGCCTCCGCCGTCGGTCTCTTCGGCAAGCACAGCGGGAACGTCACGCAGCTCCGCGGGGGGATTGGGCAGTGCAACTTCGGCAAATGTTGTTCCACCACCGCCGTCCGTGGGAGGTTCGAAGACTGGGTCAGGCGGATATTCCCCGGGCCACTCTCCGGGCCACGAGGCGTCCAATGTAATTGCTCCACCTCCATCATTTGGCGGCAGTTCAAGTAATGGATCGTATTCCGGGCGTTCGGGCCAGTCTTCCCTCGGCGCACCCGGCCTGGGCGGGTCGAACGTGGTTCCTCCGCCACCTTCGGTTTCCGGTGCTGGTTCCAGTCAGGGCTCGGGATCCCGAGGCGCTAACGGCGCTGGGAATGGAACTCTATTGGCAGGGAATGTAGTCCCTCCGCCACCATCCGTAGGAAATGGTTCGGGGCTCTCAGGAACGGGCAGGAAAGGCTACGGCAGCGGCGGCCCCGGAGACATTGGCTCCGTCCTTGCCCCTGCCAGAGGCTCAGCTGGAAGCGGCGATAACTCGGCCGTAGTCTTATCGGCGGATCCCGGAGCCAACGCCGGACTGCCCGGCAAGGGCGGCAAGGGATCGCTTGCCTTGTCACCCTCAGGCAGCGATAAGCCCGGCCTCGGCGGATCTGGTGGAGGATCAAGTATCGGCAACGGAAATGGTCCGGGTAGTGGATTGACAGGAGCCGCGACTGGCGCGGGAAAATCGGGAGCGGGCCTCGGTTCCGACCCCAGCGCTCGGGATGGAATTTCGCCAGCACCCGGCTCCGGCGGAGCGGGTAGCGCTCCCAATGGAATTCCCGCCGCTCCCGGCGTCGATGTGCGCGGAGGCAGCACGGTCGTAAACCTGCCCAGCTTCGATTCCGGCAACAGCAGCGCCCCAACCCTTCCCGGCCGTTCTTCGGTTAAAGCGGATCAAGGGCCCGCCATCACCATCGTTGCTACGTCGCGCTCCGGCGGCGCGTTCGATTTCTACGGCAAGCTTCCAGGAGATAACTACACGGTATACGTCGATACAACGATCGGTACGGTGGTAATGCAGTTTGCGGAGGTTGACTCCAGCCACAACGGCGCTGGCGCACTTACCGGGCCGCAAGGGCTCCGTACAGATCTCCCCGAGGGGCTACCGCGAGCCCGCATGGTGATTAAGTGCAAACTGAGCGCCACCGGGAATCTTACAAATATTCAGGTTCTTGAACCCGGGCCTGCGACCATGACAGCCAAGATTGTTGCCGCTCTACCCAACTGGAAATTCCGTCCAGCCCGGCGTGGTGAGCAGGCGGTCGAAGTCAATGCCATTCTAGGCTTCAACATCAATACCGACGACCGCTATTGACCCCCCGAAAGTCAGCCTCTCTTTTTGCACCAAACCAAGCATAGCTCCGTTGCTCAAAGCCGCAACCGCGCCATCATGCCATACGCCTTGCGGAACCAGCCGCGCTCCCGCCTGCGTTGATAGCCGGGCATGGTCGCGCGCTTCTCGATGATCTTCTGCAGCCATTGGCGCGCTTCGTCGGTCCGTCTCTGCGACTGCAAGAATAATGCATAATTGTAATAAGTTTCGGAACTGGTGGAGATCTTGATAGCTTGCTCGAAAAGCTTTGCGGCCTTCTCGGCTTGTCCTGTCTGCGCATAGGCGTGAGCCAGCAATCCTATGGCGCGATGGAAATCATAGGTTGGGTCGGCTTGCACTGCCCGCTCCAAGTCCGGCACGGCTGCGGCGAAATCACCTAATTCAACCTCAGCCACGCCGCGGCGGTAAAACGGGTCCACCGAATCCGTCCGCTGCGCGATCGACCGGTCGTAGCATCCCCGAGCTTTGGCAAAATCCTCGTCATCTAGGTAAAGCAGTCCCAACTCCTCATAGTTTCCGGCTGAAGGATTATCCAGGATGGCATTCTCCAGCTCCCGAATCCTGCGACGCCGGGGAAACACCTGAAAGGAACCGCGCAACAAACTAGCATCCGGAATCACCTCCGCGACGATGTAAACCGCCGCACCAATCCAGCCTAGAAACAAAATAATGAAAATCCAGTAAGTATCCGGGCGGCGGCGAATGAAATGCACAATCGCGATTCCCTGCAACAACAACGACCACCAATGAAAAAAGAAGAAAAGAAGTCCCATGCGAAGCGAAATATAACACGCCACGATTCAGGAAGCTCTACCGTGATCCCTTGCACCCGTGTGCTAAAGTCCGCGGCCGTTACGAGAGAGCCCATGTAACAATAAGAAGTGCACCAAACCACCCAACGGGAAGGTTCTCAAACACGGCATTTGAAGCAAGCCATTCGTCTGATCGCCTCAGATATCGACGGCACTCTGCTCAACCGGCAGTTTCAGATCTCACCTGAGGACCTTGCCGCTCTGCGCCGCGCGCATGACTCTGGTATCGAAATTGTCTTAGTCACTGGACGCCGTCATACCTTTGCGCTGCCCATCGCAAAACAGTTAGGATTCGATTTCTGGCTGATTAGCTCGAACGGCGCGGTTACGCGGTCTCTTTCGGGCGAGACTTTCCACCGTGATCTAATGCCCCGCGAAACTTGCCGGGAATTGTGCATCGCCATGCAAGCCTTCCGGGGCAACACCGTTCTTACCTTTGACCAGGAAACCAAAGGGGCTATCGTTCTGGAGCATCTCGATGACTTAAATACCAGCATCCGGCGCTGGCTGGAAAAAAATATGGAATATATCGAGTTCGTCATTCCGATCGAATCCGCACTCGTCACAGATCCCGTCCAAGCCATGTTTTGCGGGTCAACGAGCCGCATGGAAAATGCCTTAAAGGTCCTCAATACCGCAGGTATGGGCAACCGCACTACTGTGCTGCGCACCGAATATCCAGAGCGCGACCTCTCTATGATTGATGTTCTAAATTCGGGATGCTCCAAGGGCCATGCGCTAGCGCGCTGGGCCGCTTACCGGGGTTACCATCGTGAGCAGGTCATGGCCATCGGTGACAACCATAATGACGTGGAAATGCTTGAGTTCGCCGGCCATGCGGTTATCATGGGGAATGCCTGTGAGGAGCTGCGGGCGCGCGGGTGGAGCGTTACTTTGGGTAACCACGAATGCGGAGTGGCGGCTGCACTGGCCGAAGTAATCCAAGGCTAAGGTTTGGCTGGCTTAAGTAAGGTGAGAAAGTGGTATTGCGGTTTTAAAATCTGACATGAAACACATGTTCCAAATTGCACGTCGCGCCGCGCTCCTTACATTGCTGACCGCCGTGCCGTGCTTTGCCGCCAATACTGCCGTCTTGCGCAACGGGTTTACGATTTTGTATCAGCGCAGCCAGACTCTGGGAGACACCACTCGGCTCTACATCAATGGGGATCAAGCAAGCTTCGTCGATATTCCCACGGCCGAAATCGACCATTTCGAATCCATCCCGGACGTTCCAACTCCGATTTCTAATCCCAAGCCAGTAGTGGCTGCGGCGCCGCATCCCTTCGACCTAAACCAGTCCGTGATAGATGCCAGCGGCACCTATCGACTGGATCCCGATCTGGTTACCAGCGTGATTCGCGCCGAAAGCGGATTCAATGTTCACGCCCTCTCGCCCAAGGGCGCACAGGGATTGATGCAGCTTATGCCGCAAACCGCCTCCGAGCTGGGCGTGCAGAATGCTTTCGATCCGCAAGCCAATGTGGAAGCCGGAACCCGCTACCTTCGATTGCTGCTCGAGCGTTACAACTTCGATATAGTAAAAGCCCTCGCTGCCTATAACGCCGGACCGCAGCGGGTTGAACAATACAATGGCGTACCTCCGTACTACGAAACCAAGGCCTATGTGGCCCGCATCGTGCGCGACTTTAACAAGAAAAAACTGGCTGCGAAGGCAGCGTCGGCCCCACCCCCGAAAAGCGGCCCGACAACAAAGCCGGACCCGGCCCGCACTTCCCCCAAGGCCGCGCTCGCATCGCCCCTCGCGCAAAATTAGAAGTTATCTCCTTGAAGTTATTAGCGCCAAAAATAATGAACTACTTCTTTGGTCGCGACTCCGGTGGAACCATGCCTGCGACTCGGTAATAAACTGCAAGCTGGCCGTAGTGTTCGCCGGAATGTTCGATGAAGCCGTAGGCCTCATCCGAGATGCGGACTTGCTGGTGTTCGAAGGGATCGACAATGAAGTCGGACATTCCCTTGTCGCCTCTTGCCTTAATCGCCGCGGCACCGTCAGCGAACGCCTTCTTCACGAACGCAACCACATCGGCTTTGGTTTTATAGTCGGATCGCTTGGGGTTTTCTTCGGCCGGCACTGGCTTGTTCATGGCGAGGTTGGTGAAGAAATAATTTACGTTGGCAGCGTGCAGAAGTTGTTCCGCGAAAGTACGCTCGGCAGGAACGGGTTTGAAGTCGTACTTGGCTTCCGGGAAATCTTCGGCCATGTCGATGAGCTTACGGCCAATGTCATTCCACGCGGTGAGGACGGCTTGCGACGGCGAATCCGCCGGCTTAACGGAGGCGGATTTTGCGCCATCTTGCGCGTGAGCAGGGAGAGCCAGAATCGCGACAGCAAGCGACAGGGCAGCGAAGTGCATCTTGATCATGAAAGATTTCCTCCAGGATTTCGGTCGGGCGTATCTTAGCCGGAATGTTGCAATACGTGCAACGTCCGGACTTGATTGGAGAAGGAGAATCTTCAACCCGGAGGACACAGTGGGGCATAGGGTGGGCCTCGCAGCCTCCAGGGAGTTCGGCGACTATATTCCGTTGGGGCGCTGTCGGATCAGTGACAGGAATTCCTGGCGCGTCTCCTGCTCATTGCGGAAGCAGCCGAGCATCGAGGAAGTGACGGCGGCGGAATGTTGTTTTTCCACACCGCGCATCATCATGCAAAGATGGCGGGCTTCGATGACTACGCCCACGCCTTGCGGCTCGATCACCTTCTGGATCGTCTCAGCAATTTGAGTCGTGAGCCGTTCCTGGATCTGCAAACGGCGGGAGAAAAGTTCAATAAGGCGGGGAACTTTGCTGAGCCCAATAACTTTGCCATTCGGAATATAGGCTACGTGCACCTTACCGAAAAATGGCAGCATGTGGTGCTCGCAAAGGCTGAACATTTCCACGTCCTTGACGATGACCATTTCATCGTAAGAGACGGTGAAGAGCGCGCCTTTCAGCAGAGCTTCGGGATCCTCCGTGTAGCCACGTGTGAGGAACTGCATGGATTTGTGGACGCGCTCGGGTGTTTGTTGAAGGCCTTCGCGTTGCGGGTCTTCGCCCAGGCGGACGATCATCTCCTGCACCAACTCTTCAAAGCTGGCACTGGTTAAGGTGGAAGGTTCAGTTAAAGGTTTCATTTTGGTTCCGTCATTGATCGAGATCGTTGATCGAGCGGCAGTCCGTTTTTCATGCCGCTGAAAGATCAAAACATGGGCTTCGCTGCGCCCCAATATTCGAACGAATTCATCATGGTCTCCTCAATGCGCACCCTTTCAAGATGCGCGCAGGTGAATCCGCGGTGCACTAAATCGTAAATCCGAATACAAAGATTTTCGGTGGTAGGAACTTCCTGAGCAAACTCAAGCAGCGTATTTAGATTCTCCCGATCGTATCGCGCCAACACTTCCCTTTCGATGAAACCATCCAGGTCGACCAGATTGCAGACCATGCCGGTCTTTGCATCGACTTGGCCGCTGACGGTTACTTCAACGGTGTAATTATGGCCGTGGCCGTAAGGGTTGTTGCACTTGCCATAGGTGGACTGATTCTCGGCGGCAGACATCGAATTGGCATGAAGGCGGTGCGATGCGGAGAATCGATAACGGCGTGAGAGATGGGCCTTCATAGTTTGGTTCGAGATTCCAGCTTCTTATTTTTTCCCGATTCTCATTCTTCCCCATAGAAGTCTACGAATAAGTCCGGCGTTTCGTAAACCCGAACCCGATGGAGTTGAGCCCTTTCCAGCTTGCTCGAAAGCCGCTGCCAGACGGCAATAGCAATGTTTTCGGTGGTCGGGATCTGATGGAGGAATTCGGGAACTTCTTTATTGAGGAAGCGATGATCCATGGCATCCAGCACTTCATGATTCATCACTTCTTTGAGCTGTTTGAGATCCACGACGAATCCCGAACGGGGATCAACCTCGCCCTTCACGGTAACTTCCAACATGTAGTTGTGGCCGTGGCCATTGGGGTTGTTGCATTTCCCGAAGATGCGGCGATTCTCTTCCGCGGTAAACTCCGGGTTATGGTAAACGTGCGATGCGGAGAATTCGGCTTTTCGCGTGAGATAGACCATAAGAAGAATTGTCAGCGGCCAGCCGCCAATACATCGGCTGTTTCTGAATAGACCCGTCCCTTCCACATCACATTCTTCCGTTCGTGGAACACTTTTGACCGCAGCGATAGATAGGAGAAGAGAGGAAGGCCGAATAGTGCCAGCAGGGTTGCATCCCAGGAGAAATGCGCACGGCGGATTCGCGCGATAAATACCGCGTACAAGATCGTGGCGAGCATGGCCGAGATTGCGGCAGAGCGGACTTCTCCGCGCAGCGACGTGACGATGGCAATTGCGAAGCTGGCGAGAATCAGGACGAATTCAGTCATGCGCAACGCGGCCAGGCGGACCGCAGAAGGAAACAGGAGCGCTAGATTCTTGGTCCACCCTTCGCGGAGTTGGGTGAAGCTGCGATACATGCGCGTGCGCACGGCATCGGGCGCAAACCGGAAAAATATCTTCCTACCAGATCGTTTTACCCGGCGGGCCAGCGCAACATCCTCCAGAAGGCTGCCAGCGATCGCAGCGTGTCCACCAACAGCGTCGTAGGCTTCGCGGGTGATGAGAATGTATTGGCCGTTCGCCGCCGCAGCCGAAGAGTTAGGATCATTCACCTGGGACGGGCGAAAGGTGATTGCGAGTTCGGCGAAAACTACTGGCATTACTGCCTTCTCCCAAAAGCCCTTAACAATCTGCTCCGGCGAATACGAGAGCATACCCGCCTTGTGGTGCTGTGCTTCGTATAGAGCGCGAGCGAGCGAGCCGGAAAGATGGACGGTGTCGGCATCGGTGAATAAAAGCCACTCTCCGCAGGCAACGCGTGCGCCAGACGTAGCGGCATTATTCTTTCCCGTCCAGCCTGGGGGCAGAGGCGCTGCTTCGATGACGTTAACTTTCGTATTTCCCGCCGGATTTACGAACGATGAAGCGATAGACCGGGTGCGATCGGTCGAATGGTCATCAACAACGATGATTTCAAAAACTACCCCGGTTTGCTGTACGAGCGAGTTCAGGCAGGTTCCGAGAGATGCCTCTTCATTGCGCGCGGGCACAATCACTGAGACTGTGACGGGGTGGTTCGGCACGGCATCTAGCTTCGCGGGCATACGTAGAATCTATTATTATAGCGGTGTGCAACGCATACTTCGTTCTCTCGGTACAAGTTGCCTTTCTCTGATCCTGTTTTGTCTCGCCGGATGTTATAGCAATTCGCGGCCGGCGAGAATCGGCACGGCCGCTCCTGATTTTACAGTGCGTGACGCCGATCGCACCGTCACCTTGAGTCAACTCAAAGGACAAGTGGTCGTGCTGAATTTCTGGGCAACCTGGTGCGCGCCCTGCATCGAGGAGATGCCATCCCTGGTGCAGATGCAGCAGATGATGAAGCAGCGCGGCATCACGGTATTAGCGGTCAGCGTGGATCTGGATCGGAGTAACTATCAACGCTTCCTGCGGGATCATAATGTGAACCTGCTGGCCGTTCGCGACAGCGATCAGAAGGCAAATGCACTTTACGGAACGTTTAAGTTTCCAGAGACTTATGTCATTGACCGCGGCGGAGTAGTGCGGCGTAAATTTATTGGTGCTGTCGATTGGACTGAACCGGACGTGCTTGAGTATCTCGGAAAACTCTAGGTCGTTGTCCTTTTTCGCGCGACATTATCTAAACATTCAGCTATCGCACAATCAGCAATTCCCTCACAGCTTCGCGCTGCGCAGTCGAAGCGCATTCGTAATTACAGAAACCGAACTGAAACTCATGGCTGCGGCGGCAAAGATGGGGCTGAGCAGTAGTCCGAAAAATGGATATAGAATTCCGGCGGCGATGGGCACGCCGACGGCGTTATAGACGAAGGCGAAAAACAGATTCTGGCGAATATTGCGCATGGTGGCGCGGCTCAGGTTGCGGGCACGCACAATTCCAGTGAGGTCGCCTTTGATCAGAGTGATCCCGCTGCTTTCCATGGCGACATCCGTGCCGGTACCCATGGCGATGCCGACATTGGCTTGTGCAAGAGCAGGCGCGTCGTTAATTCCATCCCCTGCCATGGCGACGATTCTTCCCTGCCCCTGCAGGTTGCGGACGATCTCCAGTTTTCTTTCCGGTAACACTTCTGCTTCGAATTCGTCGATGCCGAGTTTCTTCGCGATTGCGGCCGCAACGATTTTGTTGTCGCCGGTGAGCATCACGATGCGCAGACCCCGGACCTTAAGATCTCTAAGAGATTCGGGTGCAGAAGGTTTCACTCGATCGGCGACGGAGAGGTCGCCGACATATTTGCCGTCGATGGCTACCGAGAGCGTGATCCCATCGGGCGCTCCCGCATCAGGAACCGCCCGCGTCGGCAAAGCTCCAACATCAACCATCAGAAGCCGGTTGCCAACTGCGACTTTTTTCCCATCAACGATCCCGGCAACACCTCTCCCAGGAATGGATCTGAACTCCTGCGGCTCCGACAGCTTTAATCCACGCAGATTTGCGGCTTCAACCACTGAAACTCCCAGAGGATGTTCGCTGGCACGCTCCAGGCTGGCAGCGAGGCGGAATAGCTCCGGATCCTTTTCCAGAGCATCAGAGACGCCGTAGAGTCGCGGCTTGCCTTCGGTCAGAGTCCCAGTTTTGTCGACCACCAGAGTGTCGACTTTCTCCAGTACCTCCAGCGCTTCCGCGCTCTTAATGAGTACTCCCGCACGTGCGCCACGGCCAACGCCAACCATCACCGCCATAGGCGTAGCTAACCCTAAAGCGCACGGACACGCGATGATGAGCACGGCAACGGCATTCACCAGCGCATGCGCGATTCGCGGCTGCGGACCAAATCCCCACCACGCAACAAATGTCAGGACTGCAATCGCGACGACGAGGGGAACAAACCATTTTGCGATCCGATCGGCAAGCCGCTGAATCGGAGCCCGGCTGCGTTGGGCCTGTCCCACCATTTGCACAATTTGCGCCAGCAAGGTTTCGTTGCCGACGCGCTCAGCACGCATGATGAATGAGCCGGAACCGTTGATGCTTGCCCCGATGACATGATCCTTGGGCGATTTCTCGACCGGCATGGATTCGCCTGTGATGATGGATTCGTCAATCGAGCTGCTGCCTTCAAGGATGATGCCATCTACGGGAATCTTTCCTCCCGGTCTAACCCGCAGGCGATCTCCAATCTTTACTTGCTCGAGAGGAATATCTTTTTCGGTTCCGTCGGATTGCAGGATGCGGGCTGTTTTAGGGCTAAGGTCAAGCAATGCGCGGAGGGCTGCACTCGTGCGACTGCGGGCGCGCAGTTCCATGACTTGTCCTAGCAGGACCAGAGTTGTAATGGCAGCAGCGGCTTCAAAATATACGTCAGGATACCCGCTCATTCCGCGTAATGCTGGTGGAAAGACCTGTGGAGCGATGGTCGCGATCAGGCTGTAGACGTAGGCGACCCCGGTACCCATTCCGATCAGCGTGAACATGTTGGGACTGCGATTGACCAGCGACGTCCAAAAACGCTGAAAGAACGGCCACCCTCCCCAGAGAACAACAGGAGTGGAAAGCGCAAGTTCTAGCCAAGGCAGTGGAAGCCAGAGGAAGACGGGACCAAGCCGCGAGGACATGCTCAACATGGCGATAGCCATTAACGGAGCGGCCAGTGCCAGGCTGATCCAAAAGCGCCAGGTCATGTCGCGCAGTTCTGGATTATCTTCCGCTGCGCCGGCAACCGTGCGAACTTCCAGAGCCATTCCGCATATGGGGCAGGATCCTGGTTCTTGCCGGACGATTTCCGGATGCATGGGGCAGGTGTACTCGGTCCGCGCAAAGGAAATTGGAATGTCCGGCTCCAGCGCCATGCCACAAGATGGACAAGCCCCGGGCTTACTTTCCCGGACTTCTGGACACATCGGACACACATAGGACGTACGCTTCGAAGGCTCCTTCTGCTGGATATTTTCCACCGAAGTCGATTGCACCGCGGGCTTTGTCGCAGCAAGCATTACCAAGCTGGGCTGTTTTGCCAGCAAAGCTGCATTCAGATATTTATCAGGATCGGCCTTGAATTTTTCCGCGCAGGAAGCGCAGCAGAAGTAGTATTTTTTTTCGCCATGATCGTAACGATGCTTGGCCGTGGCGGAGTTTACATTCATTCCGCAGACCAGATCACGTTCGAGAGTGGAGGGTTTGGTTGACATTCGGTCGAGGCCGCAATCCGCTCTAGACTCTACTCCTACCCTGAATTCTGTCCATGTTCGGAGAGAAGCAGGCCAGCAGATTAAGCCTACGAAGTCCGCCCTACTGGCTTTGATGGATCGTGTTCTATATTAGATTCAGCCCGAGATTCCTCGGGCGACGACTCAATCGAGGACTGCAATGACTTATCTGGATGTGGTTTACCGCTACGGGGCGGCACCGGGAGAAACCGAACTACGCGCCATCGACGGCATGAGGGAAGTGTACGGCATTCGCGGAGTGCAATTTAACGAAGCCGAGCGAACTGTAAAAGTGGGCTATGACGCCTCACGAATGAAGGGGGATGCAATAGCCAAACTCCTGCGGCAGGCTGGCATCGACGTGCTTGATCGACTGGTGCTGGCTTAGACGGGAATTCGTGCGAAATTTCCCAGTGCAAGAAAAAAAGAACCGGGGGAGGTTCTTTTGGGGGAGGGATAAATGCAAGGGGCGCTCAAGAGAACCTCTGGCCGAAGTATCTTTGGAGCGCCCCGTTGCGCGCCACTTCGTCTGCCATTGTTCTTAGCACCTGGCTTGCCACTCGCAACATCCTCAAAACACACGCAAAACCGGTTTTGGGCTCTGTAGGAATTGCTCTTGGCCGGAAAGATTTACTTGCGCGCTAAACCGCTCGCAAACCAGCTAAGGTAAAGGCCTTAGACGCGAGCAAGGTGCCAACGTGCGCCGCAAAAACAAACAGCGAAGAGTCCCCAAGAAACAAGGGTTTTGACCCTCAGCAAAGATCGACAGACACCCACAGAAGCCAGAGCATCAAGTGGCCAGCGCAAGGCCATAATGAGTGTAATCGCGATATTTCGTTCAGTAATGTAGTACACCCGTGTGGAAAATCAGCTTCCACTCGCCGTTCGCCATCTTCGTATAGCCCTTGCTAACGCGTCCTTTCCAATGGTTGTCCCGGCCCTCCTCGTCACGCCAGAGCGTGTCAATGTCCACCACCGCAAGGGCTGCGTCCTTTTCTTTGGAGACTTCGATTTTCAGAATGTCACGCCTGTTATGAATCAGCTCGTGGGTCCGGAACAGCTCCTCCCAGCATGATTTCCAACGCTCACGATGGAATCGTCCCAGAATGAACACCCAGGTTGCGGGATCGTGATCTCCTGAATCGGGCGGCCACGGCCAGACCATGTCTGGATGGAACAACTCGACGAGTGCCTCGGCATCTCGTGCATCCCACGCGCGGGTTTCGCGGTGCACCATCTCCTCGATCTGTGCCCGAACATTTCTCACCTGAGTTCTCCATGAGTATTCTAACGTTCGGTAGAAGTGGCGATGAAGAACACAACTGGCGAAAATCAGTCGTTTGCGCTCATTGACTCGTCACCCGAGCCGCCTGTCATAAGAAGTTGCCGCTGTTCCAGTAAAGACGTTACAATCGTTTTTCAACTTGCTATCCGGGTACACGCATAGTTCGCGCATAGTTGATCGAGTTGAGTGGGGAGGATCGAACGCCAGTTCGCTCCGACCCGATGCTTTTCCTATAATAAAAACCTGCGCCCTTAGCTCAGCTGGATAGAGCGTCTGGCTACGAACCAGAAGGTCGGGAGTTCGAATCTCTCAGGGCGCACCATCTTTTCAATCACTTGCGGGCTGTCCAATCCAAGGAAATGACTAACTGGCCGCTTTCTGTCCCTGTTCTCAAGAACGCATATTCCTTCGTTCCATCCTGCTATTCGATGCCTGCCGATTGCTGCGGCGCGGCCGCAAGTTTGTCACGCAGAACCGCGGTGCGGCGGAAATCACGGAAGGTCCGCCCACGTACTTGAGTTTGTCGCACTTCCAAAACCCGATGTCTACCAAATCAATCCCACTTGCGGCGCGTGTTTGGCTGAAAGATCAATAGTCGTTCACGCGCTGTGCGCCAAAGGTTGGAAGTTTGGAAGCTTCCCAGCCGCCGCCAAGAGCTTTGACGAGAAGCGCACTGGCGTCCATGCGCCGCCGGAGAATGTCGATGGCATTCAGTTCATTCCCGAGCAGGATGGTTTGGGCCGTGATGACCTGGAGGTAGGTATCGACCCCACCCTTATAACGATGCGTAAAAAGTTGCAGCGAATCCTTCGAGGACGCGATGGCCTGATCTTGCTGTTGTGCTTCGTGCTCGAGAATCCGCAATTCGGCGAGGTTATCCTCGACTTCCTGGAATGCGGTCAGCGAAGTCTGACGATACGTCCCGATGGTGCCGTCATAGTTTGCGCGTGCGGATTCGGAGGTGGCGCGACGTCGGCCTGCGTCGAACAGAGTTTCCGCGAGGGATGGACCAAGAGCCCAGAATCCCGCCGGCCACGTAAACCAGTTTGAGGGATGCGTGCCAGAGAAGCCTGCCGTTCCGTCGAGCGTGACCGTCGGAAAGTACGCTGCTCGGGCGATACCGATCTGCTGATTGGCCTCCGCCATACGCCTTTCCGCCGCGGCAATATCCGGCCGGCGTTGCAAGAGCTCTGACGGAAGTCCAGTTGGGATGATTGGAGGCTGGGTCTTGACCGGCGCTGCCGCCAGGCTGAACTCCGCGGGCGGCTTACCAATGAGGACGGCGATCGCGTGTTCAAATTGCGTTCGCTGGACGGTAACATCGGTATCCTGGACACGTGTGGTGTCCAACTGGGTTTGCGCTTGAGCCACATCCGATCGTGGCGCAACTCCTCCGTTGAAGCGATGCGTCGTGAGCTGCACATTGTCGGTATAAGCTTTGACCGTATCGTCGAGGAGCTGTTTCTGAGCGTCAGCGCTACGCAAATTGAAATAGTCCATCGCTAGTTCGGCCTCGAGGCTGAGCTTGGCGGTCTCGTAATCGCCAGCCGTGGCTTGCGTCTCTTCACGGGCGGCAGCCACGCTTCGCCGGATGCTGCCCCAGAGGTCGAGCTCATAGGAAAGATCAATTGGCAACAAGAAATCGCCTGTACTCACCTCTCGGACCTTCTCCGGGAACCCTACCGTATAGTCCGTATCTTTAACATAGCTGACGCCCGGCGAAGTGGAGATAGTCGGAAACTGCGAAGCCCGATTGAAGCGAATCGCTGCGCGAGCTTCGCGGAACCGCGCTTCGTAGACTTTTAGGTCCTGGTTGGAAGTGGCGACCTGTTCTTCCAGCCCATTCAGTTCGGGGTCGCCGAAGATTTCCCACCATTTCCCGCGGCTTGCCTTGTCGGCGGGATCCGCGGGCCGCCACTGGTCTGCTCCCTGGTAGGAGGCTGGCGGTGCTTCTTTATAAGCCGGGGGCGTCGGCGTGCTCGCCTTGACATACTTAGGTCCGACCGTGCAGCCCGTCAGCGCGATAACCAGGAGAACGAGCAACGCAATTATGCCCGCGAGCGTGTACCGGAGGCCTGCAAGAAGATAACTCATTCTGGCGAACCACCTGCTGAGTTGTTGCTCACGCGCACCGGCGTGTTGTCGACAAGCGAATCCGACGGGTCCACAATCACGGCATCGGTCGGCTGCAGGCCGAAAACGCTTTCGCTGTTGCCATAGTCGTGATTGATTTTCACCGCAACGAGCCGGGCCTTGCCCTCGCGAAGGAGCGCAACTTGCAAACCCTCCTTGCGGAAGATCAGAGTGTCCGCGGGAATGGTCACTGAGTGCGTCACGTTGGGCAGCTTGAAGTGCACAAAGACATAGGATCCAGGCAAGAGCCGGCCCGTGGGATTATCGATATCAACTTCGACAAGAAGTGTCCGCGAAGCCTGGTCAATGGCATTGGTATTGCGAACGATGGTGCCTCGGAAGGTTTCGCCCGGAAATTCATCCAGCGTCAACGCAGCCGACCCACCCGACCGCGCGTCTGGGGAGTACACCTCAGGAACCGCCACGTAGACTCTAAGAGTGCGGGTGGCCACCATGTGAAAGAGCTCCCGTGGCTCGCTACTGGCGCCGCCTGTTACGCCAGATGCCGCGCTACTTCCCCCTGCGCCCGCATCGATCAGCGCCCCAATATCTGTGTTACGGGCGGTAATGATTCCGTCAAAAGGCGCATAGACTTTTTCGAAGGACTGCAACTGCTCGAGGCGCCGCACGTTGGCGGCATTGGCTGCCATGGTCGCTTGCGTTGCCTTCAGGTTGATGTTGGCCTGGTCTGTTTCCTGCTGGGAAACCGAGCCATCACTCACCAGGCCTTGCCAGCGGTCGGCGGTGATTTTGGCGATAGCGACGTTAGCCTGCGCGGTGTCCAGGTTCCCGCGGGCTTGCTGGAGCTGTTGGTCAATTTCCGGCGTATCGATCACCGCCAGCAACTGGTCCTTTTTCACATGCGCCCCAATATCGAAATACCAGTGGAGCAGATATCCGTTGGTTCGCGCGTAAATCGGCGAGTCGATGAGGGCCTGTGTAACACCGGGGAGCACAATTTCATCGGTCGCCGCGCCTTCCTTCGGGAAAACAACAGCGACGACGGGAATGGCTGCTTCTTCGGTCCGCTGCTTGAGCCGTGATTCGGCGGTCGACCGCGAACGAATTCCAAAGTAAACAACGGCAGCCGCCAAGGCCAGCACTATGGCGGCGAACAACAATGCCCCTCGATGACGCTCCGGTGTTGGCTCGAAGCCGTTCGTTGGAGAGGCCGGGGTCTGCCGTTCCATCGTTTCCGGTTGGGGAGTAATGATCGCATTTTCTTTGTTGGGCGTCATTCGTTTCCCTTTTCACTCACATGGTTAGCCGGCTCATGCCCGTCGCTCTGCGATTTTTGCTCAGCTGGAGGATCGTGACGGTGCAAGAAACTAAAAACCGTGGGGACGAAGAACAAGGTTGCCAACGTCGCGCACAGCAGGCCACCGATGACCGCGCGTCCCAGGGGTGCATTCTGCTCGCCGCCGTCGCCGAGGCCGAGTGACATGGGAATCATTCCAATGATCATCGCCAGAGCGGTCATCAGCACCGGCCGGAAACGTGTGAAGCCGGCCTCAACGGCCGCTTGCATGGAGTTTCCATGGAGCTGCAGACGTTCACTTGCGAAGGACACCATGAGAATGCTGTTTGATGTGGCCACACCCATGCACATGATCGCACCCATTAAGGCGGGAACACTGAGCGTTGTGTGCGTTAGGAACAGAAAACCAACAATGCCTGCAAGCGCTGCGGGAAGAGCGGTGATGATGATGAATGGATCGAGCCAGGACTGAAAGTTCACCACGATCAAGAAATAGACCAGAATGATGGAGAAGACGAGCCCGCTCAGCAAACCAAAATAAGAACTATGCATAGCTCGTAGCTGGCCCTTCACGCTTACGAAGCTACCGCGCGGCAAGTACTTTCGATTGGCGTCCACGATGCGGTTGATTTCGCCGCCCACTGCTCCCAGATCGCGTCCTTGGACGGAGGCGTAAATATCCACGACGCGCCGGATGTTGTAATGCGAAATCACTTCCATTTCGTTCCCTCGCTGGACCGAAGCGACATCCGCGAGGATTTCCGGGCGCGTGGCGGTTGCGGCATTGAGAGGAGTGTTTTGCAGGTCTTGCAGAGAGTGAACCGCATATTGCGGGGTTTGGGTCACCAGGTTGTAGCTGACTCCGTTCTGCCAATCGAGGAAGAACGTCGGCGTGATTTGGAAGCTGCCGCTCAGGGAGTTCACGGTACTATTGGCGACGTCGCGTTCGGCGTAGCCGCCCTGGGCCGCCTTGGTGCGATCCACCGTGATGTTAAATACCGGATAATCGAAGGCTTGTTGTATGCGCGCATCGGCTACGCCCGGCACCCTGGAGATTTCCTGCAGCATGCGCGCCGCGATTTCCCGGTTGGAGTCAACGTCGGACCCTTCGATTTGCACGTCGATCGGCGCCGGTAAGCCAAAGTTCAACACCTGGGTAACCATATCCGCAGGCAAGAAATAGAACATCGTGCTGGGAAATTCCTGCGGCAGCTTTTCGCGCAAGCTCTGAATATAGTCCGGGGTGGGACGGTGTTTCGCTTTGAGAGTCACCAGGATATCTGCGTCGCCTGCTCCGATGAGGCCGGATGTGGAGTGCATGTAATTGATGCTGCTGTACGGCAACCCGATGTTGTCCAGAATATTGTCCATTTCCTCGTGGGGAACTTCTCGCCGGATTGTGCCCTCGACGAGGTCGCAAATCTTCGCAGTCTCTTCGATTCGCGTGCCGCTCTTGGCGCGAAGATGGAGAATAAATTGACCGTTGTCGCTGCTCGGGAAGAAATTCCGACCAAGGAACGGAAGTAAGAGAAACACCGCGAGGCACGCGAGGAAAAACCCTGGGATAAAAATAGCTCGCCGCTGCACAAACACCGTGAGCACGGCGCGATAGCCATTCCGCAGCTGCTCAAATGTCCGCGAGAAGGCCCGCTGGAATTGCACAAGGGGATTCCGTGACCTCTCGGCTTGCCCTTCTTTCCCTTTCAGCAGATACATTGCCAGCGTAGGGACCAGGGTTCGCGAGAGCACGTACGAGGCAAGCATAGCGAACACCACGGCTTCGGCGAGAGGCACAAAGAGGTAGTGAGGTACACCGCCCAACATGAACATCGGCAAGAAAACGATACAAATACAAAGCGTGGATACGAGCGCGGGAACGGCAATCTGGGATGCCCCCTGGAAGATGGCGTCACGTTGAGCATGGCCTTCTTCGAAATACCGCTCCATGTTTTCGATCGTTACCGTAGCGTCATCCACGAGAATTCCGACGGCCAGTGCCAGTCCACCAAGTGTCATCACGTTGATGGTTTCGCCAAGAAAACCGAGGATTATGACAGACGTCAAGATGGATAAGGGAATAGAGACAGCGATAATCAATGTGCTCCGCCAGCTTCCCAGGAACAGCAGAATCATCAAGGCGGTTAGACATGCGGCGATCACCGCCTCTCGAATGACACCGCTCACTGCGGCACGGACGAAAATAGACTGATCGGCCAGGGGTAGAATTTTCAATGCTGGCGGCAGTGTCTGCGCAGCACGAGGGAGAAGGTCGCGAATTCCCTTAACAACATTGACCGTGGAAGCGCTGCCCGCCTTGAGGACCGTGACCAGGGCCGCGCGATGGCCATCCTGGCGCACGATGTTGGTTTGCGGAGCAAAACCATCGCGGATATTGGCCACGTCTCGAAGATAGATGGTGGAATCGCCAACCACCTTGACCGGCAGATCGTTAAATTCTGGCACCGTTTTCGGATAGAAGTTCGCCCGAACGTCATACTCGAACAGGCCAATTTTTGCGGTCCCCAAAGGTGAGATCACATTTTGCTGCTGCAAGGCATTGAGAACATCTTGCGGCGACAATCCCTTGGACTGAATCAAGCCTTCGTTCAAGTCAATCATCGTCTGACGCTGCTTGCCGCCATACGAATAGGGGATCACAGCACCCGGAACGGTAATGAGTTGTGGCCTGAGGAAATTCTGGGAAAGGTCGTTCAACTGCTGCTCCGAAAGGCCCTGTCCGGATATGCCCAATTGCAGAATCGGCACGCTCGAAGCGCTGTAGTTGATGATCAGCGGGGGCAGGGTTTCCGGCGGCAATTGGCGTAAGACCGTCTGGGATATCGCCGTCACCTGCGCGTTTGCGGTGGCCAGATCGGCGCCAGGTTGGAGGTAAATCTTGACGATCGCTTGTCCGGCAACCGTGGTCGATTCGATGTGCTCGATGTTATCGACGGTAGTCGTCAAAACTCGTTCGTACGTGCTGGTCAGCCGTCCTTCCAGCTCCTCCGGGTTCATACCGCTGTATGTCCATGCGACCGCGACCACCGGTATATTGATATTCGGAAAAATGTCTGTGGGCGTACGCAAGATCATTACCGGGCTCAGAATGAGGATCAGCAGAGCCAAAACAATGAAGGTATAAGGGCGATCCAACGCAATGCGGACAATCCACATTCCCTAAACTCCTAGAAACCGATTACTTTCACTGCTGCCCACTAGGGGGTTGTTCGTATCACTTTTTCGACAAACTCCAACGATGAGTCTCTGAACTCACAGTCCTCGGAAGCAAAGCACTAGCCAAACAACAATCATGACCGCGAAAACGAATAGGGTCATGACGGTCGCAATTTTGCTTACCCGATCGTCCTCCACCCGACCCTTCTTCACCTCGTCGGGATCAAGGTACCGAATAGCGGACCAGATCTCTGCCTCCGTCGCGTCTCTCGTCGTACTGGACATATTCAAATCTCGCTCGCTTCTATGAGTGCACGTTCTAATCCACAAATGTGTTTCGGTGAAGCACAGCACTTCGCTGACGCGTTCCCTCGATCAATCTTCGTGGCGGTGGCGGCAGCGGTCTACGGACGGCTTGGTCTGTCGAAATATGGACTTCTGTCGAAATAGCAGTCGGAAAAGTGAACTCCTTGTCAAAGAGTGGACGGCGAAAAGAATGACGATGCTCCGCTGCGACAGCGAAGGTCCGGGATGTAAACGCGTTTTTTGATGGATATGTCGATGGTGCCGTGCTGGCCGCATGTGAAAACGGGAGCTACTCCCGTCGCTGAAAGACTAGTTCGGCCGATTCGGCGTGATGGGTAAATGAAAGCCGGATTTCGAAAAGTTGTATTCGAAGTACGCGTACGGATAACCGTAATCGTGACCTCGGGTAGTTTGGTCGAGAAATTGTCCGGCGAACATGCGGCCATAACCAAAGCCAAAGTTCAGGCCTTTATTCAGTTGGTATTCGGCAACCGAATCAAATTCGTTGCCGATGTGCCGGCTCGCGCCGGGATGGGCGGCAACCGCAATCGCTCCACTGCTGGCGTAGTAGTTGTCATTTGAAGTAGCCAACCAGTAGCCTTCAAACTGCTGTTTGAGTTTCCACTTTTTCGTGGGCTCTTCTTCCACACCAGTTCGGAACTGCACCAGGTTCCGGCGGCCCACGAGATCGTCAAAACCATATTTATCGTGATTGGAAGGATAGACCTGGTCGAAAGTACTCCACGTGTGGCCGTTGGGATTTTTCGTTCCAGAAGCATAGTTACCCTCGAGAAAAATGTGAGGGGCAGCCGCGACTTTGCGAAAAGTCTCGCTCACGCTGGCATAGCCCGCCCACGCTGCGATTGAAGATGCGCCCAGCGATCCTGTCTGTCCGTCGAACTCAGTGTCGTAGTCGAAATTGGCGGGTAGATCGCCCTTCCAATGGAGACCAATGGTGACTTCGTTGAGATGGCCCCGGTTCAGGGTCTCTGGAAGTTCAGGACTTTTAAACGCCACGTGCCATAGAACGTACGGCTCGAAGTCAGCTTTGGGGACGATGTTCTGAAAGCTTCCGTAAACTCCATACAGGTTGTCGCCCGGCAGTGCGTTGTGTACGTCACTGCTTTCGCCGGGGACGACTGAAGAGGCGAACACGCTGACTTTGAAGCCCGGATGATGAAGATCAACCCGCGCAACGTTAAAAGTACGTCCGACGTTAAGCCATTCGGATGGGCCGATCACGCGTTCATCGCCGAAACGCAGAACCTGGCGGCCCGCCAGGCCATCTACCCAGCCTGTCTCGGAACTACCGAGTTGAGGATAGGCCTGCCAAAGTGTCCACTTATCCTCATATGGATTCACATTGCCGATATGATGGTTGAAGAAGATACGAGAATCCTGCACTTCGCCAAAGAACAGCAGCCAGTTCTTGGGCTTAATGCCTAGATTCACCCGCAAGCGGTACAAGTAATAGAAATCCTCCTTTTTGGTGAAGCCGATTCCTATCTGACCCTCGGGACGCCCGCGAAATTCCCCACCGATGTGGAACCAACTCGGCAAAGATTGGTCCAGAGTGTTGATGGGAAACAGCCAATCTGGGGAATAATCGTCAGATGGGGCCGGGGGAGCCGAATTGTTGCTCGATCCAGAATTCGCGTTCTGGTCAGGAACTGTTTGAGCATTCATCTGCTGCCGGACCATACACGAAACAAGCAAGAGAAGCAGGACGATACATCGTCGCATTGCAATCTTCTTCATCACACAGCGGACTTTGGGGCGCTTTCATCCGCGTTGCAGTTTCAGTTCCAGAAACCGTGCCTTGGCAATCATTCAAATTCGCGGCTGCCAGGAACTCTCAAATTTCGCTTGCGTGTCGACCCGCGGACACGAATGTCGAGATCCGGTCTCGTTTACGTGATACGCAATCGCTCAAATCAAAGCGCGGGTTCCGATCGTGAGATTTGCCAGGCATAAACCGGGCTCGACTCAGTCGCCATCGGTTCGTTCCCGCACGAGTGGAACGGAATTTGCAACGACTTGGTTCGAAAGTTAAAGAAAGATGGAGACACAAGCATTCAGCTTCGCCGCTTCACGGTTCGTGCCCGTGGCTATCGGCTTCTTCGGCCTTGGTACCGGTTATTTCATTTGGGGCGGGCAGGCCCTGTTTGGTTTTCCAAAAACCAGCCCGGAAGTAAACAAAACAATGGGAATGTGGGGGTTCTGGATGCCGGGCTTCATGCAGTTCATTACCGGCGTTTACCTTCTGGTTGGACTGACCTGGTTCAACGTTTTCGGAAATGCGGCACCTTTATATATGGCTGGTCTCGCCTTCACGGCCTATGGCATTCATTGGTTTGCCATGGCCCATCACCGCTACATCGATTCAAGTGCACAGCCGGATGGCTGGATGGCGATCGCGTTCCTCTTCCTTAGCATTCTGGGAGTGGATGTTTTCCGGCGGGCGGGTGACATCCCGGTCATGATTGTCTTCGTCGGTTTAAGCCTTATCTACGCGGCGGAGATTCCTACACGCTTGCTCTCGTGGAGTCCTGGTGCGCGCCTTGTAGGTCTCTTCCAGTTTGTCACCGGAATTTGGCTTATGTACTGCACTTACGCTGTGACCGTGGACGTGGCGCTCGGAGCCAAAGCATGGGTCTAGATAAATAAGTCAAATAGGAGATAGGAGACAAGACCAATGATCGATGAAGATAAAGAGAAGGAGAATGAGCCCGGAGAAAGTCCGTCACGCCGAACTTTTCTGGGAGTCAGTTCCGCCGCCCTCGCTACCGCGGCGCTCGTTGGATTGAAGGCAGACGCACAACAGCGCGACAACACGCGTAAGGCCGAAAGCGATCACTCTTCGAGCGATCCAGGTCAGGAGAATAAACCTCTTCTGGCCGAGAACCCGAACACCAATACTCCCCCTCCGACGGATCATGGAGACATAGGCCCAATCTGGTATTCCTTTGATCTCGCGCGCAATCGCGTGCAGGAAGGTGGCTGGGCGCACCAGGTAACCCAGCGCGAACTGGCTCCCTCAAGAGACCTCGCCGGCGTCAACATGCGGATTACCCGCGGCAGCTTCCGCGAATTGCACTGGCACACTGCAGATGAATGGTCCATTATGCTCACCGGCAATGCTCGCGTCACCTGTCTGAATCCCGATGGAACGATCTTCATCGACGATGTGACCAAGGGCGACCTCTGGTTCTTCCCTGCCGGCTATCCGCATTCCATTCAGGGTCTGGGGCCGGAAGACGGTTGCGAGTTCCTGCTTGTTTTTGATCAGGGCATGTTCTCGGAGGACGATACGTTCCTCATCTCCGCGTGGGTCGCACACACGCCGCCTGAAATATTGACAAAGAACTCCAATCTCGATCGGAGCGCCATCGCAAAATTGCCGACAGATGAGCTTTATATCTTTCCTGCCAGCCTTCCTGGATCTCTTGCGCAGGACAAGGCGGCCATTGGCGGAAAGAGTGTCGAGTCTTCCATCCAGTACACCTTCAAAATGTCGGCGATGGCTCCCACCGTGAAAACAGCCGGAGGCGAAGTCCGTATCATCGACTCACACAATTTCCCGGCATCGAAGACCATCGCCGCCGCACTGGTCACGCTCAAGCCAGGAGCTATTCGCGAGTTGCACTGGCATCCAAATGCCTCCGAATGGCAGTTTTATCTCGCAGGCAAGGGGCGCATGACTGTATTTATGCCCCCGGTGAACGCTCGCACGATGGATTTCAATGCCAATGATGTTGGCTACGTTCCTCCAGTTGCCGGTCACTACATCGAGAATACGGGCGATACCGATCTTGTCTTTCTGGAAATGTTCAAGGCCGACCGATACCTGGACTTCTCCATGAACAACTGGATCAGACGTCTCCCTCCGGAAATGGTGACTGCACACCTGAACATCGATGACGCAATCATCCGGAAGATCCCCGTAGAAAAGCAGGTAGTGATCGCAGGATAAGCGTTCACCTTACGGCGGTGCCGAAGGATTCACAGTGGTCATTCCGCACCGCAGTTCGACAGTTCGTATCACTTCGACCTCACATTGCCGAAATACTTCGTCGGGCGGTCGCATAGCCAGGGTGTTTTGCTTTTTCAGCAAATGGATCTCGGGCCCGCCCGATCCGGGGTCAACCAGGATTAACGTCAACATTGAACATGCCCGAGGCCCGTTGAATGGCCGGAGGGAGATCGTGGGATCCGTCCCCTTCACCAAATGGCAAACCTTGCAATCTCACATGCCGTAGAGCCGGGTTGCAGGAGAACATGGTTGAAGTCGAACTAGCCGAGAGGAAAAAGCACTACGCTTCATGCGAGAACTTGAAGCTGTGAGTCTAACCTGCGACCATCCGAACATGTATCGTTCACTAATACGATATATCTTGGATTGTGATAACATCGCCACGCTCTTCCCCCTTGTGAGAAAGGCCGTCTCGGTGCGGTGGCGGCTTTTTTACTTCACCACTTAGGATTGTCGTTGCCTCTGCCAGGTTCGCTATTCTGCTACCATCCGCGATCCAGTTAAATATCTGACGTAGCAATGCTCATGTACTGCTTTTCCGTTTTCATCCCACTTGTTTAGCCGCTCCGGGGGTGGACCATGATGCAGAAAGCTTCTCACAAATGTACGATAGCGTACATTTGGTTTTTGTTAAGTTTTGCGTGGAATTTTGCAGCTTGAAGGAGTGAGGTTCATGATAGCAGCACTATGCTTTTCACCAAACTTCAACGCAACCGTGCTGCGAAGGACGCAACCGCCTTCCGAAGTTTTGGCATCAAAGGACTCGAATCGAGGTGCACTATGACAGATATCAAGAAGAAGGATTCAACAAGCTCACCGAAACCACCCTCAAAGGAACGTCGCTCTGACAAGGCCACTATTAACGAGCGTTTGGAGAAAGACGCAGATGAAATGGCGGGCGAGGCTGAAAAAGTCGAGAAACGCTACGACCAAGATCACGACATTTTCACGAAGTAAGAGCCACATACTTTGGCATCCGCGTAGACCTCACGCACGATCTGCTCGTAGATCGTCGCGCTGCGTTGATTCTGTAGACTAGTTCCTAAATAACACCCTAACCATTCCAGCGAAGAACATGACACCACCAACCGGAATCGCGAGCATTCCGGCGAGCATAATAACATGCTAGTCCGGTCATCAAGCTTGGTCCGCAGGGTCCACCGCCAAAGCTCAAGACAAAAGCAAACACGCCACAGCCAATGGTGATAAGCCCTTTCTTCCAAAGTTTCATAGCGCAAATGACGCGGTCATGCTCGCACCATTCCATCACTTTTCGGCTTCTCTCCAGCTGAATTCGCAGCCCATTCGCCGATTCCCAGGTATCAAACGAATCCCCGATCGAAGTAGCAGTCGATATTTTTATCATCACGATTTGGCCCGCGGGAACGGGTTCGGCTGTGGCAGCGCCGACGGGCTCACACCTTGCAATGGCGGATTGCCACTCTTGCAGGGCAGAATGATGCTCGACTCTCTACTACAAACTGAATCCCTTCACCACGTTCGCCGTCGAGCAATCGCAATATCAAACTACGTTGCTGCCGAACATTGGACCCGCCTATGACATAGCCGGGCACCCCGCAAACCCAGTGGAAGGATCAGCGCACCGAGTTTGGGCCGATCTTTACCTTCTCGCTGAAGCGGCGGGATATTCTGGCCGCCAGAACCTGGAGATGAAGTCGCCGTCTTTGTTCGGCGACTTCATCTCCGGCACTGGTTCAAGAAATAAAGTTCAAGGAATAAATCATGATGATCAGGTCATTGATGTAATCTCATCGTCAACCATGCGGAACCTGAATGCGAAATCGTGAGGAGAGATTTATGGCGAATGCTGCGATCGCGATGACAGGAAAAAGCACTCCCGAATACAGTATCTGGCGCGTAATCATGGCGTCTTCGGTCGGAACCATGATCGAATGGTACGACTTCTACATCTTCGGCAGTCTCGCGGCCGTACTGGGTCCAAAGTTTTATCCTCCCGGCAATGACACGTTTGCTTATATTGCCTATCTCGCCACTTTTGCCGTGGGGTTTTTAGTCAGGCCATTTGGCGCTCTGTTCTTTGGTCGGATCGGCGATCTGGTCGGGCGCAAGTATGCCTTCTTGGTGACGCTCTCCACCATGGGATTTTCGACTTTTGCGATCGGATTGCTCCCTTCGTTCAAAACAGCAGGCTGGTTCGCGCCGATCGTGCTTCTCCTCATCCGAGTCCTCCAAGGCTTGGCGCTGGGCGGGGAATATGGCGGCGCTGCGGTTTACGTGGGCGAGCACGTTCCTGACAATAAGCGCGGGTTCTACACCAGCTTCATCCAGATCACGGCCACACTCGGCTTGTTCGTCTCCTTGATTGTGATTCTAATTACGCAGAGCGCCATGTCGAAGGAAGACTTCACCGCGTATGGCTGGCGCATTCCCTTCCTTATCTCGATCATCCTGGTTTTGATCTCGCTTTACATTCGACTGAAGATGAAGGAATCGCCGATCTTCGCCGAACTCAAGGCGACCGGAATGACCTCCTCGCAGCCGTTGAAAGATGCTTTCACCAAATGGCCGAATCTGAAACAGGTTCTCATTTCACTTTTCGGAGCGACGGCTGGCCAGGGCGTGGTCTGGTATACAGGGCAGTTTTACGCTTTGTTCTACATGCAGACCATTCTGAAGGTGAACGTGAAGACGGCAAACATTATCGTTGCCATCGCGCTATTGTTTGCCATGCCCTTCTTTACCGTCGTGGGCGCGCTCTCCGACAAAATTGGTAGAAAGAAGTTGATGATGGCAGGCTGCTTACTGGCTGTCCTCACTTATATTCCGATTTATAAGGCAATGGTGAGCGCAGCCGGGAACAACGTGGTCACAGTGAAATCCGCTCGCAATAAGGTGACTGGCGCAATCTCTCTCACGGCCATGACAACGGACGCGACGGGCGCTTTAGTTCCGGCCAAGGAAGCGCCGGCTCCGAACGTGCCCATGCTGGTGGTTCTGGTGTTTATCCAGGTGCTATACGTCTGTCTGGTTTACGGACCAATTGCCGCCTATCTCATCGAGGCTTTCCCCGCGAAGATACGGTATACGTCGCTTTCTTTGCCCTATCACATCGGCAACGGTGTATTTGGAGGGTTGTTACCTCTGATTGGATTATCGTCAGTGGCCGCCACCGGAGACATCTACGCAGGATTGTATTATCCGATGATCGTGGCCGGGATGACCTTCATGATTGGGAGCCTCTTACTGCGCGAAACCAAATCCACGCGCATCTGGGCTGAAGCTGGAGGAAAGGTCTCGCCAGCGGATTAGGCAGACGATTGTGCGTCCAAATCCTGATTGCGCCTAATACTGGATCGCAGCTGTCGGCGTAATCGACAACTCTTGTCAAAACGCGCGTCTTCAACATCGCTGCGGTCAAGGAATCATTTCTAAATGATGTTGGCGCTGGCATCATCCGTTCACGCGCCAACATCCGGAATCTCCAATCCTTCAAGCGGAATTTGCGCTGAAAACCGCAAGCGAGGGAACCAAACAATAATGAAAGCACAATGCCAGGAGTGTATACAAAGGTACTTTGGGTTACGGATCTCAACGGAGACGGGTAGAAGATGGTAACTTTTCTGCTAATGTTGCACTCGGCCCCTAAAATTGCAAGAACTCGCTTTTCAGTGAATTGCTGTCAGAACGGGCTGCGGGATTCTCCGCAATTGGCCTGATCAATCATGCCGAAAGTTATCGAACAGGAATTATCCATTCTGTCGTCATCGAAGAACGGATTGATTTATTTGACGGCGAACGATTGGGCGCTGATTGCCGATAAGGCCGTCCGCGTCAGCTTTGGCAAGGGGCAGCCGCTTGTCCATCGCGCCAGGAAATCCAATGGCATCTACCTCGTCCTGAAGGGTACGGCGAAGGTACAGATCTCTTCGAGGACCAGTTCCACAGCGATTGGTCCCGGACAGATTTGTGGGGAAATGTCTTTCCTTGAGGATGCCCCCGCGAGTGCAAACGTAGTAGCTCAACAGGATGTCGATACTTTCTACGTCGATCGCCAAACGCTGGAGACCTTATTTGAACTCTTCCCACATCTTGCTTCGCGATTTTACCGCTCGTTGGCGATGAACCTCTCCCGCCGGCTGAGAGAAATGATCAAGGTGGACCAACTTAGTTAAGCTTTGCCGGTAATTTATTCGAAGTAGCAGTCCGTTCATTATCTCCAATGAATCGCTAAGGCTAAGCGGTGTTCTGCAACCTCTTTCTGATCTCTGGCAAGCCCCATAGCGCCTCTTAGGAACTACTCATTTACAAACCTGCTTGTATGTCGCCAGTTGCTGCAGTACACTTCCCGCCAAATAGGGAATTCAGGTACCCAATGCGTTTTGCTCGAATCAGCAGAAAAAACGGATTGTGAATGAATTATGAACAGACGCAAACGGCTTGCAAAAGTGTGCATCCCTTTGCGGCATCAGGGCCCCACACAGGCAAGCTTGCTCTTGTAATGCGCATGAAATCATTGACTTATCTTTTTTCCCAGTTTGGCACGAGGGATGCACTAAAGATCTGCGGTGCCGTATCTCTCTGCCGGTTACGGAGGCCCCAGCCCTCCGATCACACAATAGGCTTTCGATAGCTTTTACCCAAGGTTCAGGAGGAATGACAGTTATGAAGCGGATAGTTTGGATGGCTCTACTTGCGATGGCACTCCCACTGGCGGCATTTGCCGATAATTCGGTGGATTTCACCAATGAAGGCGGCATTCTGTCTGGAAGCTCTTCAGGACTTACACTCACCGGATCTGAGCTAATTGATGTAAGGGGCTTCAATGGAGGGGGTCTGATTCAGGGAGACTTGGGAACGCTGAACTTTTCAACTGGCTCGATGATGGCTGGCGGGAGCCTGGAGACTGGTGCCAGCTTTACTGGCGGGACCGGCAGCTTCTTCGATATTTTGAGCAACGGTAGCCAGGGTCTTCCCACGGGCAATCTCTTCCAGGGATCTTTCACCGGTCCTGTGACTTGGACCGAAATTACTCTAGCCAACGGCACTCACAATTACACTTTGACTGGATCGATTACCGGCACTTGGTATAACGGTCAGACAGTGAGTGGCGCAACGGTTCAGCTCACCATCAACACTGGCAAGGGCTACTTTGATGGGAAGACGAGAATTTCAAGCGGCGACACTAACGTAATGACCGCGGTGCCTGAGCCAGGTACGCTTGGCTTGCTGGGTACCGGATTGGTGGGTTTGGCTGGAGTTCTGCACCGTAAGCTGCGAGCCTAGATGTTGCTGGAAATCCGCTTCCTGAAAGCCCCGCCTTCTGCGGGGCTTTCGCTTTTCTGCGCCGGACACCGCCTCGCAGGCCGTCGCACAGATCTGAGATTAGATTTCGGATCCTTGTCCATTACCCCGGTAATACCCACGCAGTGATTACCGTTGACCCCAAGTAGGCTGCCTTCATAGAGTCTCCACAGGGGGTCGTATGAAAGATATTCATGAGGTGTTGCGGCAGAAGCAAACCAAGTACGCTCAACTGGGTAAGCAAATCGAGATGCTTCAGCAGGCGGCTGAGAAGCTGCGCGAAGTGGCTCCCTTGCTGGCGGAAAACGACGACGACGATAACGCCGTCCTAATGGAAGATGAAGCGTCAGCCAGCGGCGCTATGGCGGCAAAGGCCGGCGCGGCCAATCAAGGAGGGGGAGCTTCCAAGGCGGCACGGCCGACAGCGCCGCGGTGGCCGTAGACTCCTAACCCTTCGCGAGGATTCACTCATGACTCTGCTGGCTTTGCTGGTCTCTACCGACGACTCCGCTTCCGAGATCCTCGGCCGTGTGCTTACGGCTTCCGGGATCGGGGTGGAGCGTTGCAGCGACCTGTCCGAGGCCATGGAGCGGCTTCAACACCAGAGATTTGACGCTTTAATCATCGATTTCGAAGATGCCAAGGCCGCGGCCGAGATCTTTGAAGACGGTCGCAAGCTGAACTCCGGCACAAATCCAATCACTGTCGCATTGGTTGCGGACCGTGCCAGGGCGCGCGATATTCTCAGCAGTGGGGCGCATTTTGTCCTCTACAAACCGCTTTCAGACGAGAGCGCTGCGGCGGGGCTGCGTGCTGTAATTGCCCTGCTGACGCGCGAGCGCCGCCGAGCCTACCGCATTCCGGTGCAAGCCGCGGTAGAACTGAGCTTGCCCAATACCTGTAAGCTGGAAGGTATTCTGCTGGACCTCAGCGAGACCGGCATGGATGTGCTAACCGCCGAACCACAAGTCCCGAGCGCGCTGCTGAATTTGCGTTTCCAGCTACCAGGAT
Organism: Candidatus Sulfotelmatobacter sp.; assembly: GCA_049512655.1. Lineage (GTDB taxonomy): Bacteria > Acidobacteriota > Terriglobia > Terriglobales > Acidobacteriaceae > Sulfotelmatobacter. Next base: position 38,103 of record JBEKWW010000017.1, read on the forward strand.
CAAGCATTGAAGTAAATGCCCACGGGCAGGTGGTTTGGGCGAAGCCAAACGGCCAGGCCGGCGTCCGCTTTATCGAAATGGAGAAGTCCACCGCAGTTCAACTGAAAGAGTGGTTACAGGCTGTGGCCTCTTCAAATACTGCGGGACCGGAGGAGACGGTACCGCACTGTAAACTTACCGACCTGAGTCTTGGGGGCTGTTACCTGGAAACGGATTCGCCTTTTCCGGAACATGCTCTAATCGACCTCTGCCTGCGAAGCGGCGAAATGGAAGTTCACACCGAAGGAATGGTCAGGGTGGTTCATCCCGGCTATGGCATGGGTGTGGAGTTTCCTACGCGAACGATCGAGCAGCGGGCACAGGTGGGAAATCTAATCAACCTTTTGCGGAGCTGTCCCGAATCAAGCCCGGAGCTAAGTGTTTCTCCACAATCGTTGAAGGCTGACCTCACCCAATTCGAGTCCGGCTCGGTTGCGGCTGGCAAAGTCACTGACCAAGAAATGGAAGATCCCTTGCTCGATCTGCTGCGGCTTGGTACTACAATGCAACAAGAAGACTTCCTCGACGCGCTGCGCCTCCAGCGATCTGGCGAAAGCGTCGCAACCTAAGTCCTGCCGATTCTTTCTGAAACCGCATTCGCACTCTGCAGGAATCTCTTAGATTTCGATCCAACAGCAGCCTCCCATCGCGGGAGAAAACTGGCAGGCTTTCAGGGAGAATCCAAGGCAGAGAGGGTAGGCTTTCATCTATAGCAGGTTTCAACGATGGAGGCTGCGGTGGATTTGAGCGTACCGGAGAAGCAAAGAACCTGATCCCCGTCTCTTGGCCTCAGGCTCTTGCCTTCTCCGTGGTCTGTTCCACCCCTATGCAGACGAGAGTACAAAAGCGCTGTTGCAGTGTGGTTTCAGGAAGATTAAAGAACGGTAAAAATTTGGGCATGAAAGAAGCGTTCAGGAAAATTCACTGCCGTCGATAGGCGAGCGTGCCCGCTTGAAAGCCCCGTTGCAATCTCGACTTCCTCCTTTTATGCGAATATGTACGTCGGTGGGACGATCGCTCCTAACGGAAGGCTGGGACAGCGGCTGCAAAACAGCACTAAATATTCGCTAATGGGCACGCCCCTGCTTTGCATTGCGGCGGCTGCCTTTGCGGTAGAAGTCCCCTTCTTCTTTCTCGGCATTCCCTCCGGGCACGATGTGGAATTCCATTTGTATTCCTGGCTGGAAGTCTTGTCGCAATGGAAGCAGGGGGTTTTCTATCCGCGTTGGGCTGCCTTGGCGCACTTCGGCTATGGGGAGCCGCGGTTCATCTTTTATCCACCGGCCTCCTGGACGCTGGGAACGTTATTGGCAGCGCTCTTTCCCTGGACAGTCGTTTCGCAGATATACATTTGGCTGGCTCTGGTGGCCGCCGGGGTGTCCATGTTCCTACTTGCGCGGCAATGGCTGAACCGCGCCGACGCGACCTTCGCCGCGGTTCTGTATGCGGTGAACCCTTATCATTTGGTAATCGTCTACTGGCGCAGCGCGTTCGCCGAATTGCTGGCAAGTTGCTTGTTACCCTTATTACTGCTGTTGTTGCTGCGGCTCGGAAAGCCGAACCGTCGCATAATAGTGTGCCTGGGAGCGCTGCTGGCGGCCGCCTGGTTGATAAATGAGCCATCGGCCGTAATGATTCATTACTCACTGGCGTTGCTCCTGCTGGTACTCGCGTGGAGAAAGCGATCGCCGAAGGTTTTGTTGACCGGACTGGCTGCCGTCACACTGGGAGCGGCGCTCGCGGCTTTTTACTTATTGCCCGCGATTTACGAACAAAAGTGGGTGAACATCGCGCAGGTGATTTCTCCCGGCGCGCGGCCCTCGGATAATTTTCTATTCGCCCACACGGGGGATGCAGATCACGATGCGTTTAATCGACTAATTTCCGGGATAGCGGCCACTGAAATCGCTCTGACAATTATAGCGGCGATCACGCTATGGGTCCGGGCTGCACGGCGCGGTCAGGATCTTAATCGAAACTTGTGGTGGCTGCTCGTGGCCTGGTCTTCGGCCTGTGTGGTGCTAATGTTCTGGATTTCAAACCCGTTGTGGACCGCGCTTCCCAAGCTGCGGTTCATGCAATTTCCCTGGCGCTGGACACTTTGCCTGGGAGTCCCGTTCAGTTTGCTCACGGCGATGGGAATTCGGCGGTGGACAGCCCGCGTCGCGTTCTATCTTGCCGCGCTATGCGTTCTTGGCTTCGCCTGGCACCATTTTCAGGCACCGTGGTGGGACAATACCGCCGACTTGCGCGAGATGCAGGACAATATGGCGACCGGCGCCGGCTACGAAGGCACCGACGAATACACTCCGGCCGGAGCGGATGCTTCCTCGGTAGACAAAGAAGCTCGGCGCGTTACCGTTGAGGGGTCGGCGCATGGCGCGATACGCGTGTCAGAGTGGGCTGCCGAAGCAAAACTGTTCACCGCGGATATGAGCGCTCAGGATCGGCTCGTTTTACATCTCTTCAACTATCCGGCGTTGCGGGTTGAAGTGAACGGGCGGCAAGTGGAGGCCGTTACTCGCGAAGGCACGGGTCAAATCCTGGTGCCGGTGGCGGAGGGCGGGAATCGCGTGCGCATCACATTCGTGCGTACCTGGGACCGCACCGCCGGCGGATGGATTTCGATTTTGGCAGCTGCGCTTGCGCTGATTTTGTATGGACGCTCCGCGCCGCGATTATCCGGTTCTGCCACGACATCAACAAACAGTTCTTGAAGGTGCGCCTTCTTGACTACTATGCGAAAGATCTTAATTGCGACTTCGAACCCGGGAAAGCTGCGCGATTTCGCCGGCGCCGCATCACGGCACAACGTTGAGATCACCGGTATTCCGGACTTCTCCTCTTTTCCTCCAGTCGTGGAAGATAGCCTTACATTCGAGGCCAATGCCCGAAAAAAGGCGGAACAATACAGCCAACATGTTCCCGGCGAGATGGTGGTAGCCGACGACTCCGGCCTGGAGATCGATGCGTTAAACGGCGCACCCGGAGTGCACTCCGCTCGATACGCGGCAGAAAGGCCGGACCAAGCCGAAGCGAATACGGATGACGATGCCAACAATGCACGTGTGCTCCGCGAACTGAAAAATGTTCCTCCGGACCAGCGTATGGGCAGATTTGTGTGCGTGCTGGCGGTGGCTCGTGACGGCCAAACCCTCGCTACTTTTCGCGGTGAAGCCGAGGGAATAATTCTCGATGCTCCCCGCGGTTCGAACGGTTTCGGCTACGATCCGCTTTTTTATTTTCCGCAAATCGATAAGACTTTTGCAGAACTCAGCCCCGAGGAGAAGTCTCAGTTCAGCCATCGCGGAAAAGCCTTCAGCGAATTTCTGAATTGGCTGGCCCAGGACAGCGCGGGAATGACGGAGCAGCCATAATCATTACGCTTCATTCTTAATAATTCATTCCCGCAATCTATTGTTCAAATAAAGTGCGCGTACGCAGGCACGCGCCTTGACTTCGCCTTCACGCGCCAACATAATGGAAAGTTATTTTCTCTTACTGGAATTCATAAGGAGCTTTCGTGGCATCCGCCAGTTCAAGTGCTCCACCTGTAACCGCCGGAGCGGCCCACCGGGTTGCGCCACTGCGCGCCGGCCAGGGCATTTCTTTTTGGTTGCGGCGGTTGCATTCGCTCTCCGGCATCGTTCCCGTGGGGGCATTCCTCTTCGAGCACATTCTGATTTCGAACTCCACGGCCATTACCGGGCCGGACGCTTACGCGCGCCAGGTAAGCTTTCTGGCAAATCTGCCGCTGGTATTTTTCTTGGAGCTCTTCGGCATCTGGCTGCCCATTGCGTTCCATGCCCTCTACGGCTTCTACATCTGGTATCGCGGTGACGGAAATACCGCGGAATATCCCTGGAGCGGCAACTGGATGTATACCGCCCAGCGCTGGACTGGCGGCATCGCTTTCGTTTACATCCTTTGGCACACCTATACCATGCGGTTCAGCGGTGTCGATCTGCACGCTTTTCCCAACGCTTCGTTTGGAAAAGTACAGGCCGAGGTGCTTCAGCCTGCGTTTTTCTTGTTTTATGTGGTGGGATTGATCACAGCTTCCTGGCACTTCGCCTACGGCATCTGGCTGTTTTCGGCCAAGTGGGGCATCGTTTCAGGCGATAAGGCCAGGAAGCGGTTCCTGACTGTCTGCCTGGTGTTTTTCTTTGTCTTGACCGGCGCGGGACTGGCCAGCCTCTATTCGTTCCGATCACATCCTGTGCAATCCGACGAGCCGGGCACCTCCGCAAGACAATCGAACTCGGCACCAGCAAATTCCGGAAAGCCGGTGGAATAGGAATGGCAGCTCCGAAAATTATCGTGATAGGCGGCGGTCTGGCCGGACTTTCGGCGGTGATCAAAATCGCCGAAATGGGTGCAAATGTCGATCTCTTCTCCATTGTCCCAGTGAAGCGCTCGCACTCGGTGTGCGCGCAGGGCGGCATCAATGCCGCCAAGAATCTTAAGGGCGAAGGCGATTCGACGTGGAAGCATTTTGACGACACCGTCTATGGCGGAGATTTTCTGGCCAACCAGCCGCCGGTCAAAGATATGTGCGAAGCTGCGCCGGGCATTATCGATCTGCTCGACCGCATGGGTGTGCCGTTTAATCGTACTCCCGAGGGCCTGCTCGATTTTCGCCGCTTTGGCGGCACCCTGTATAACCGAACCGCCTTCGCTGGAGCTACCACCGGCCAGCAACTTCTCTACGCGCTCGACGAGCAGGTTCGCCGCTACGAGTCGGAGGGCAAAGTAAAGAAGTACGAGCACTGGGAGTTTCTCTCTGCGGTGCTCGACGGAAACCGCGTTTGCCGCGGCGTCTGCGCCATGGATTTGCGCTCGATGGAAGTCCGCACCTTTCCTGCAGACGCCATCATCATCGCGACCGGTGGCAACGGAGCGATCTTCGGCAAGTCTACAAATTCCGTGGTCTGCACCGGCTCGGCGCAATCGGCTCTATATCAGCAAGGCTGCTATTACGCCAATGGCGAATTCATTCAAGTGCATCCTACCTGCATTCCCGGTGAGGACAAGCTGCGGCTCATGTCGGAATCGGCGCGTGGCGAGGGCGGGCGCGTTTGGGTTCCAAAAACCGCTGGAGACAAGCGCGATCCGAAATCGATCCCAGAAAAAGAGCGCTGGTATTTCCTGGAAGAGTGGTACCCGAAGTACGGCAACCTGGTTCCGCGCGACATCGCAACTCGGGCGATCTTCAAAGTCGTGTTCGAGCACAACCTCGGTATCGACGGCAAGCCGATGGTTTATCTCGACCTCACCCACATCGACCGCAAAATTCTCGACCGCAAGCTGGAAGGCATCCTCGAAATCTACGAGAAGTTTGTGGGCGACGATCCCCGCGACACGCCCATGAAGATTTTTCCCGGGATGCACTACACCATGGGCGGATTGTGGGTGGACTTCAACCAGGCCACCAACATTCCCGGAATCTTTGCCGCCGGCGAGGCGGAATATCAATATCACGGGGCGAATCGCCTGGGCGCGAACTCGCTGGTCTCCTGCATTTATGGAGGAGGCATCGCCGGGCCGAACGCGGTGAAATATGCGCGCGGCTCACAGGCGCTTGCTGACGGCAATGGTTGTTTCGAAGCCGAAAAGAAGAAGCAGGAAGAGAGCAATTCCCTGCTCATGAACAATCAGGGCACGGAGAATCCCTTCCGCCTGTGGCAAGAGCTTGGCGAATTGATGACCAAGGATTGCACCGTCATCCGCTACAACAAGAATCTGCAACAGACCGATGCCAAGCTGGTCGAGTTCCTGGAACGCTTCCGCAAAGTGAATCTGAGCGACCGCTCGCAGTGGGCCAACACCAGCGTGATCTTCGCCCGCCAGCTGTACAACATGCTGCAACTCGCGCGAGTAATCGCGCAAGGCGCGCAGCTGCGCGACGAATCGCGCGGGGCACATTACAAGCCGGACTTCCCCGAGCGCGACGACAAGAATTTCCTGAAGACCACTAAAGCGTATTTCGCGCCGGATGCTGACGAGCCTAAGTTCGAGTTTGAACCTGTGGATGTTTCGCTGATTCCGCCGCGGCCAAGGAAATATGACGCGGCGAAGTGACGGCGCTCTTGCGGGCTGGAGCCCGCGGACGCCATCCCGGGCGGAGTGAGGGATCGGAAGCAGGTTGAATGGCGGTCGATCGAGAACTCGATCAAAACAAGAGGAACGAGAGAATTGTCGAGCCCCATGATTACGGCGTGCAGAATGGAATTGTTCGACTATTCTGCTGGCAGGTAGGTGGGCGAAGCGGTGGCCGCGTTCCGGGATGGCGCATGATCGATGTAGCCGGAATGCAGAATTGCGAATTATTGGAAGCATTTTGCCGGAAATCGAGAGATTGCTTCGGGCCAGCATCATCGGTGGGACGAGATTTTTATTTGCGTAGCACCGCCGGAGAAGTTGAAGTAAACGGTTAGAAGTTTAGAACCGGGAAGGGCACGAGTTCTACTCGTGCCGATTACGAGGCCTTCAGATCGGCGGCTTCAGCCTCTGAGGGCCATGGATCAAGTTTAAATCCGGGAAACGCGGAGCAATAGCGATAGTCGGAAGGCTCGGTTACCATTCCGCGCTCCACGGGATTTTGATGAATGTAATTTCGATGATGAACGAAATCCACTTCGCTGCGAATCCGATGATCGGTAAATCCGCGCTGCCAGATTTCCTGGTCGCGACCAATGATTGTTCCGAGTTCATGCGAGTAGGCGCCTTTGATCAGCTGAACGGCCCGTTCGATAGTTACGTTGTTCGCCGGAGTCAGCAGCAGATGAACGTGTTCGGGCATTGCTATGAAAGCGTGCAATTCGAAGCGGCCTTCCCGGCGATAGCGGTAGAGCGTTTGCAGAAAGAGGCGCACGTAGGTTTCGACGATGAACAGTTTCCGGCGATGGTGCGTCGAGAACGTTGCGAAGTAAGTCCCCGGCGGGGAGATGAGTCGTCCAGGCTTCAAAAGCAAACCTCAGCGGCTGAAAGCCGCGCGTCTTTTGAGACTTTAAACTGGCACGAGTGGAACTCATGCCCTTCCCGGTTCTTTATTTGTCTGAATCTCTTGTTTTGGGAATTGCGAGTATGAACTCGATTCAACAAGGAGCATTGGCCGAACTGGCAAGGCGGCTTGGCCACTCCGTCACATCTCGCACGGAGAACGGCGACTGCGTTTTCGTCGATGTCGAGGGAGTTACAGTTACGATTGGGGTCCTGGGTGCCTATAGCGTACCTTCCGTGAGAACTTACGCGGAGGGCTTAGGAACTGCCGCGGATGCCCGTTTACTTTGGGAGAAACAGAACCGCCGCGATAGCAGAGATTTGGCGAAGGCGCGAAATTATGCGACAGGGCACCTTAATCCGGTAGTGAACGCTAATTGGCAATGCTCTGGCGCTGTCAATTGCCCCTGCCGAGACGAAGCTGATCTGGATCGAAGAAGGCATAGAAGTTTCAGGAAAAGCTGACTCATGGCTAAAAAATCCGTCATCCTCAAAATCAAGCGCCAGAACACCCCGACTTCCAAGTCATACTGGGAGGAGTTCGAATTAGCCCACCATCCGGGTATGAACGTGATCTCCTCGCTCATGGAGATTGCCGCCAACCCCGTCACCCGCGAAGGCAAAGCGACCACGCCCATCACTTACGACTCTAATTGCCTCGAAGAAGTCTGCGGCTCCTGCGCCATGCTCATCAACGGACGCGCCCGCATGGCTTGCTCCGCCCTGATCGACAATCTCGAACAACCGGTGAAGCTGGAGCCATTTTCCAAATTTCCCGTGGTTCGCGACCTGGCCACCGACCGCAGTGTGATTTTTGAAAATCTAAAGGCTGTGAAAGCCTGGGTTCCCATTGACGGTACCTACGCTCTTGGCCCCGGCCCGCGCGTGATGCCAGAACAACAGGAACAGGCCTATCCACTTTCTCGCTGCATCTCTTGCTGCTGCTGCATGGAGGCCTGTCCGCAGTTCAACGAGGAAACTGGATTTGTGGGTGCGGCGACCATCGCGCAGGCACGGTTGTTCAATTCCCATCCTACCGGCCAGGCGCTCAAGCGTGAGCGGCTCGCGGCGCTCATGGGCGACGGCGGCATACAAGAATGCGGCTACGCTCAAAACTGTGTCGAAGTTTGTCCCAAGGATATTCCACTCACCAAGGCAATCTCTGAGGTTGGTGGCGAAGTAATGAAGCAGGCCATCGGAGATCTGTTCCGGCGATAGTAGTCGACAAAGATTTAAAGATAGTAACGGCAACGCTTGGCGTGTTTTCACCTCACTGAAGTTTCCGGGATAGGCAAATTCTTGCATATGACGTTTTTTGCCAGCTGATTTATGTCACTCGGCGACAACGAGGCTGCGCGCAAGTGTATCTAAACGGCGCTAAGTGGCTGCATTGCGAGCACATGGACTTGCACTAACACAAGTCTGGCTATGGTGTTACGCGTGCTTCTGCATCTAGTGCATGCGCTTGCGGGACCCCGGTAACCGCTGCTGGTAATACCTGCCGGTAACACCGAGGTAACGCGGGTTTTAGAGCCTAAGATTGGACCGCTTGACACCAGGGCTTAGAATGGCGGAACACTTTGGCGCATAGCCCAAACGAGCTGAACAGGATTAAGGCTTGAAATTAAGAACACTTCGTCAACTAATTCTGCTTTCAACGCTTGCCTGCGTGTCCAGCGCGCTATGGGCAGCCACCGCCACCAGAATTCATAAAACGGTTCATCATGCGCATCGCCGCCGTCTGCTGCATTGGAGTCTGCTTTGGAATCCCATGTTTCGCCCGTCGCACGAATCTCTACTGTTGCAGAACGCTGAAGTCGACCGCATGGAACTTCCTCGCATTCAGGATGATGATGAACTAGAAGCTCTGAAGGCCAGCGGCGCGTTACAAGAAATCGTCGCCGGCGAGGCCCTGCGCTTCGATCCCCGGCTCGATCCGTCCCGCCGTTTTTGCCGACCCTGGACTCGCGACTTTGTGCAGGACTTATCGCAGGCCTACTACAACCGCTTCCACGAGCAGATTCAGGTAAATTCCGCAGTGCGTACCGTTAAGCTGCAGAAAAAACTCCGTCGCCACAATCGCAATGCTGCGCCGCCCGAGGGTGACACGGCGTCATCTCACCTGGCCGGCCTGACTGTCGATCTGCAACGCCGTGGCATGACCAACGAGCAGATTCACTGGATGGAGCACTATCTTTTCTACATGAAGGCGCTAGGCCTGGTTGAACCGGAAGAAGAACGGCACCAGTGGGTCTACCACATTATGGTTTCTGGCCGCTACGCCGATTGGCGCGAGACTCAGGACATCGTTCCCATGGACCGTCCCGATCATCCGGAAACTTCCGCCGTCGCCGCCGAGAGCCGCGCCGAATAACCTGGCACTTGCTTTAGATCATGTGTACTGCGCGTCCCCGTTGCCGAAGGACCAGTTCTCCCAGGCTACTTCTACCAGATTGATCACCAGGTCCTGCGGCCTAAGGCCGAGGTTCTCCGCAAGAATTTTACTCATGCGCTCGTAAAGTTTTTTCTTCTGTGCCAGCTTACGGCCTGTCGAAAGCGTGATCTGCACGAAAACAACATCGTCGCTTCGGTCAATTCCCAGGTAAGACGGGTCGTAAATCAAGCCGCCGGCAGGATGCTCGGTAATGACTTGAAAACGGTCCTTCGCTGGCACATCGGCGCCCTCCACCATCGCTTGATGCACTCCGTCAGCCACCGCCTTCTTATAGGCTTCAGACTTCCCTTCCCGTAAAGAAATACGAACCAACGGCATTTCTGCCTCCTAAATCCAAATTTTTGTGACAATGCTTGTCGAATGGATGAGCATTTCCGGCGAGCGATTCACCATCGTCGAAACTTTTGCCGCTCATGCTTGAATGAGTTATGCGTTGATCAGGCATGCTTTAATCAGTGGATGATCGTCCTCATGGCTGGCCTTCCCGGCACCGGAAAAACCACATTGGCGCGCGCACTCGCGATACGCACGGCGGGGCGAGTCGTCGGCAAAGACGAGATTCGCCACGCGATCTTCGCTCCGGAGGAGATCGAATATTCCCCCCGGCAAGATGACTTCTGTGTGCAACTGATGTTACAGACCGCCGGTTATCTCCTGGAGCGAGATCCACAACGCATCATTTTTCTCGATGGTCGACCGTTCTCACGCCGTTACCAGATCGAAAATGTTCTCCGCGCCGCCGAAGCACTCCACCAGAGGTGGCTCATCCTCGAATGCATATGCTCCGAAGATATTGCCAGGCAGCGACTGCAAGATATCTCCGCCGGAATCCATCCCGCAGCAAACAGAAGCTTTCAACTTTATCTTGATGTGAAAGCACGTTTCGAATCCATTACTCGGTCCAAAACCACGATCGACACCGGCCAGCCGCTGGAGAGATCAGTGGAGCAGGCGTTCGCAACGATCTCTTAATGTTACAACCTTAACAATTTGTCATTCCGAAGCGCGGGTTTATCGCGCGGGGAATCTGCTTTTGCCCTACCAAAGCAGATTTCTCACCGGCAAAGGGGCGCCGGTTCGGAATCACAAAAACGAAGGCCTGTTCAAACTTCACTTTCACAGGTGATCTGACTCGCTTCCCTTTACCGCGCCGGCGACTATAGAATTGCTGGCTGTTATCGACAAAACCTATGAAACGTCTTTGCGCTTTCCTCTTCGTATTCCTACTGTCTAACTCCGCCCTTACCGCCGCCCAGTCTACCGACTCTGGCCCTCAGGTGACAGCCCGCGCCCTCGCTATCCAACATTCCGCGATTGTTGTCGACACCCACGCGGATACGCCGCAGCGCTTTCTCGACGAAGGCTTTGACATCGGATCAACCGATCCCAACGATATCGGTCATCTCAGCCTCGACAAGGCAAGCCGTGGCGGCCTCGGAGCCGAGTTCTTTTCCATCTGGGTCGATCCTGAGACTAATCAAGGTCACTTCGCGCAGCATACTTTTGATCTGATCGATTCCGTCTATGAGCAGGCCGCGCGTCATCCTGATCGCATGATGATGGCCTTCTCCGTTGCCGACATCGAGCGCGCCCACCGGGAACATAAGCTCGCCGCGCTTATGGGGATCGAAGGCGGACATTCGATCGAGAACGATATGCACCTGCTGCGCGATTACTACCGCCTCGGGGTGCGCTACATGACGCTCTCCTGGTCGAATACCAATGAGTGGGCCGATTCCTCCGGTGACATCGACGACCCCAAAATTCAGCACCACAACGGTCTCACCGATTTTGGCAAGCAGGTTGTACTGGAGATGAACCGCCTGGGCATGATGGTCGATATTTCTCACGTGGCGGATAAGACATTTTGGGATGCGATTGCTACGACGAAGGCTCCGGTTATCGCCTCGCATTCTTCCGCCCGGGCCCTGGTGAACGCACCCCGCGATATGACCGACGACATGCTGCGCGCGGTCGCCAGGAACGGAGGCGTAGTGCAGGTAAACTTTTTCTCCGGATTCGACGATGAAACCTATCGCAAGGCCAGCGCGGCGCAGTCGAAGGATCAGGCAGCCGCGATCCAGAGCTATATCGATGGAATGAGGGCTCAGGGAAAGCCGGTCAACTACATTGAAGTCGACCACCTCGAGCGGGAGTGGATGGCCAAAATTCCCCGTCCTCCATTCAGCGTGTTAATCGATCATATCGACCACATCGCCAAAGTTGCCGGCGTTGACCACGTGGGCCTCGGTTCGGACTTCGATGGGGTGAGCGGGGCTACGCCGCAAGGAATGGATTCCGCTGCCGACTTGCCCAAGATTACTCAAGCGTTGCTCGATCGCGGATATAACGCCGAAGACATCAAGAAAATTCTAGGCGGCAATCTTCTGCGAGTGTTCGCCGCCGTGGAAAAAGTCAGCCACGAACAACAATCGCATTGAAGGATTCAAGGATAGAAAAAGCTATTGCAAAAATACTCACGTAGGGAGCAGCCGCCCTCGACTGTCCCGTCGAGCGAGGCTCGATTTCTATTTAGCATGGCAAACTACACCATTACCCCACTGGTGCCTGCGCCATCCGCCCTCTCTGTCGTACAATGCAGCGTTGTCTCAAACTATTCCGCGTAATCTGCGAGGAGTAATCATGCGTAAGGCTTTCTTGGTTCCGATTGTTTTTGTTGTTACAGCAATCGCGTGGGCTCAGTCCACTTCTTCCCAGGCTACGCCTGCCGCTAAGCCGCCCATCCATCACATCGTACCTTCCCAAACAATGGCAATCATCGAAACCTCGGTCGGAAATCTGAACTGTACCCTGTTTCCCGCCAAGGCTCCGATCGGCGTGCAGAACTTCATCGGACTGGCTACCGGAACCAAGAACTGGACAGCTCCCAACGGAGCGACTAAACATGGCGTCCCGCTCTACGATGGCACAATTTTTCACCGTGTAATTCCCGGCTTCATGATTCAAGGCGGCGATCCCGCAGGCAATGGAACTGGCGATCCGGGATATAAGTTTAAGAATGAGGTTTCCTCCGATCTCACGTTCGACAAGCCCGGCCGTCTGGCATATGCCAATGCAGGCCCGGATACGAATGGTTCGCAATTCTTCATCACCGAAGCTCCGCAACCGCATTTGGACGGAGGTTATACCATTTTCGGCCAGTGCGATGATGCGGCGGTGGCGCTGGTAAAGCAGATTGCCGCCATGGCCACCGATCCCAGCAATGACCGCCCATTTCGTCCGGTGAAGATTCTGCACATCAAGATTGTTCGTGGGGCATCGTCCACGGCGGCGAAGCCGGACACAGCGGCAAAGAAGCCTTCAGGAGCAACATCGGCAGCTCCTTCGAACCCGCAATAATTTTTCCTTTCGACTTGCGGTACCGAGGAGACTATTAAAGGCCCGATCCATGGTCCAACGAAGCATCCTCAGACGAAGTCGACTCCTTCGCGTGGCGCTGCTGACGCTAGCGATATCTGCATCGTCACGCTTGCTCGCGGAGCGAGCAAGCCCTCTGAACGCGTCGCAGGCATCTGCTCAGCAGCCCTCGCCCGAAGATTCCCAAGTTTCTGTTCAGCAGGATGTTTCTTACGGCACGGTTGGCGGTCACGCCTTGCTGTTGGATGTTTACGAACCGCGTGAACTCATTTCGAATTCTCACGATTTGCGCCCCGCCGTGGTGTTAATCCACGGTGGAAGTTGGACCGGATTTGATAAGAGCACGATGGAGCGAATGGGCATGTTTCTCTCCCGCTCCGGCTTTGTCGCCTTCTCTGTGGATTATCGTTTGTTCCAGAGCAACGGGAAAGCTACCGAAAATGCATGGCCCGCGCAACTCGACGACGTGCAGCGGGCGGTTCGGTGGATTCGAGCCAATGCCGAAAAGTACCACGTCGATCCGAACCACATTGGCGCATTCGGCCACTCTGCGGGTGCGCAGTTGGCATCCTTGCTCGGTCTCGAGGGCACGCGCGACAACTCTGATCCGGCGCTTGCCAAATACTCCAGCACCGTGCAGGCAGTCGTCGACGTCAGTGGACCAACTGATTTCACCGTGAATCATGATGCTGACGGTGACGCCTTCCTGATGAAGTTTCTTGGCGGCGACTATGCCCACCATTCCGAACTGTGGCGGGATGCATCCCCTGCGTTTCATGTTTCGAAGCAGTCCCCGCCTTTCCTCATTTTCCACGGCACGCAGGATCAAGAGGTGCCCATCGCACAAGCGCAAGAGCTCGCTGACAAACTAAAACAGGCCGGCGACTCCGTCGAATTTGTGAAAGTGGACGATGTCCATACTTTCCGCACGCCCGAAGCTCATAGACAACTTGCTATCGAAAGCCGGGATTTCTTCTTCCGGTATCTGAATCCGCACGGCATGCGGTGAGTGTGATTGGCTGGTGAGGTTACATCCGGGGAAGCGTTCCACCCCCCTGCTGTTAGAATCAAACGTTATCGTAGAACGTTATTCATAGTAAGGAGAGAGAAACATATATGAGCCGCCCCGCGGGAACCTATGCCACTCTTGAAACTTCCGAAGGAACCATCGTCTGCCGCCTCTTCGAAAAAGAAGCGCCCAAAACCGTAGCTAACTTCGTGGAACTTGCCGAAGGTACTCGCGAATGGACGCATCCCTCCACGCGCAAAAAATCCAAAGACCGGCTGTATGACGGAACGATTTTCCATCGTGTGATCCCCGATTTTATGATTCAGGGTGGCGACCCTCAAGGCACCGGCACGGGCGGCCCAGGCTATCAGTTTGAGGATGAAACCAAGGGCTCACCACACAAACTCGATAAGGCAGGCTTGTTGGCGATGGCCAACGCTGGCCCCAACACAAACGGTTCGCAGTTTTTCATCACCGTCGCCCCCACTACGTGGCTCACCGGCAAGCACACGATTTTCGGCGAGGTTGTCGAAGGCCAGGATGTGGTCAAGAAGATTTCCGAAGTCCCGCGCAACCGCCAGGATCGTCCAGCGAAGGATGTTGTGGTGAAGAAAGTAACGATCGAAAAGGCGTAAGACCGTCGGCAGGACACTCAGATAAGGCGGGCAACTACTCCGAGACGCTGTGTTCTTCGTTCTGGGAACGAAGAACGCGGTCCACGGAGTAGGGTGCGCGATGCCGTGGCTCGTGGTAATGGCGCACCTGCATCTCACCCAGCAAGCCGATGGCAAGCAGATTCAATCCCCCGAGCAGTAAACCCAGGGCCAGCATCATCAGCGGTCCATGAGAAGCCATGACATGCACGTGCCGCAGGAACTTTTCGATTCCCAGCCATCCCACAATGGCGCTCCCGCTTAGCATACTGACCAGGCCGAAGGTTCCAAAGAAATGCAAAGGCCGGGATAGGTAGCGAAGCAAAAAACGGATCGTGATCAGATCGAAGAACACACGAAAAGTGCGGGAAATACCATAGTGTGAAAGCCCGCGCTCGCGGTTGACGTTGCGGATAGGAACTTCGCAAATCGATGCGCCATACCAAGACGCCAGCGCCGGAATAAACCGGTGCAATTCGCCATAGAGTGGGACCTGCTCGAGAATCTCGCGCCGGTAGGCTTTGAACGTCGTACCGAAGTCGTGAATATCGACCCCGCTGAGCTTCGCCATGAGCCAGTTCGCGATCCGGGAAGGAATGCGGCGCATCCAGAAATTGTCGATACGCACTTTCCGCCAGCCGCTGACGATGTCATACCCCGCGGCAATCTTTTCCAAAAAGAGCGGAATGTCGGTGGGGTCGTGTTGCAGGTCGCCATCCATGGCGATGATGTACTCACCCCGGGCGTGGTCAAAACCGGCTGCCAATCCAGCGGTTTGCCCAAAATTGCGGCGCAGCTTGACCACCGTCACCCGGCTATCCACGGCGGCAATTTCGCGCAACATCGCGAAAGTGTGGTCACTGGAACCATCGTCGACCAGCACAATCTCAAACGATTCGCCGGCATTCTCCATCACCACTTTCAGGCGGTCGTATAGATCGGTAACATTTTCCTGTTCGTTGTGCAGGGGGACGACGATGGAATATTTGGGCACAGTGTTTTTATTATAACGTGAACCATGCCGATCCGGGCAATCCGTTGGCCACGTTCTTCGTTCGATACCTTATGGATCGAGACTGCACATGTAGGACTAACATCTGCCGCCTCAGCGCTGAGTGAAGTGGCGGCCACCCGCTCAAGTGGCTACTCCTTAAGCTTGAGTCGCGCTTTGTTCTCTTCCATGAACGACTTGATATCGTTCGCTGCACCAAGCAGCCGGTTCCACTGCTCGTAGTAAAGTGTGACCGGAAAACGACCTAATCCATAAACGCTGACGCCGCCCTTTTCACCTACTTTGAAAATGAGATCGCCGCTTCGTTTCTTGGTTTCAACTTCCTTTTCAAGTTGAGAGAGACGGGCCTTCAGTTCTTCATATGTGGGTTCGGACATGTATTTCCTCGAGATTAAGTTTTAGGTGTCTCTATAGTAGCTTGCCTGCAGCCGCGAAAGGAAAGGCAGTCGAACCACCTAGGAGCGATTGTCGTTTCGCCAAAAACGGAATCAGAATTTTCCGCCAAACACCGCCCGATCGATGTCGGGCCAGAACTCCTTCAAAACGTTGAACACTCCGTCCAGCCCCACTTGTGTTCCCCAACGTTGGTAGGTTTTCACCCAGGGGTTGTGTTCAGCTGGATAATACGCATTGCCAATACCCGCGGCCGCTCCGGCTCCGACGACCTCCGATAAATTAAAGGTGCTCCCTCCCGAGTTGGTTCGGGTAATGAACAGCCGACTTACCGCATAACCGGTTCGCTTCGCGAATCCGCCTTTGCCCATGGTGTAATACCTCGGGTCTTCTTTTGTCGGCCACGGCACGATCGCTTCCGTCATGTAGTTCTCGATGGCGCCATCGACAAAGACGTGCCAGTAGTACTTACCGTAGCCCTCTGCACCATGTCCGAAGCTCGGCTGCGACTTGCCGGCCATGTCAACGCCCGCCAGCCCTGCCACGAAAATGAAATCGGAGTAGTCGAAGGTATCCTGGGTCGCCAGCCAAAGTTCGCTCTTGAAACTCAGCGGGGGCAGATGAGTGTTGGCACTAACCGCTCGGTAATTGGGGATGACCCACAGAATTCTCTTGTTCTGCTTGCCATACTCTTCATCGGGCTTAGTCGGAGTTGACGGGCTAGCCTCGGGCTTGGGCGCATCGGGCACGGGCGACGTTCCTTGCGTCGTTGAGTTTGTTCGCGGCGGGTCCTGGTCTTGCGGAAGGTTGGCGGGCGAAACATTGGTTGCCCAAAGATCGGTTAGCCCAAAATTATTCAACGCAACTTCGCGCGTGCTCCGCAATAGTGCATCTTCTTGGGATTGCTCTCGCTCAGTCGCTGGTTCCTGAGCCTGAACTGACGCCGCTGCCAATATCGAGGCCAGAGCTACCGCCAGGCAAAATAATCGGATCGCCTTCAAATCTCCTCCCACGTCTGTTATTTCCAGGTCTGCCGCTCTCTGCTAACTTTGTCAAGCGATTGCCGCCAATCGCTTAAGCTTGGATGATTGCCTCACCGTTTAGATGCAGGTAGCACCGGAAATCCCGCATTTACGGGAATCCGGGTTACAACGGTTAGTCGGATTCCTTCTGCTCTTGTTTCTGCAAGTGGCGTTCGTGTCTTTCCTGCAAATAGTGATGAATGTCCGGCCAAAATTCCTTCAGTTCATTCCCGAAAGCGTCGATACCCATTTGCGTTCCCCAGCCTTGGAGACTCGATGAGAAACTGCGATCAGACGCAGGATAGTAGACGTTGGAAATGGCAATTGCCGTGGCGTTGCCGGCAAACTCGGGAATATTGAAGATGTGACGCCCGGAATCTGTTCGAGTCACGAAAATACGGCTGACCGCGTAACCGAAGCGGTGACCGTGCGAGCCCTTGCCGAGTTGAAAATAGCGCGGATCGGTTTTTAGGATTGAGGGGAAAACGCCGCCCACCATGATATTGCCATCTACCTGATCGGCGAAAGCCGCTCCGTAGCGCTTCGCGTATCCCTCAGCTCCCTGACCGAACCCGGGATAGGAATTCTCCGCCTGGCGGATTCCCGCAACAATGCCGACCACGGTAAATTCATATGGGTCGAAGGAGCCCTTCGCTGCCATGGCAAACTTTTCTTTCCAGGAGATTGGTTTTACTTGGGATTGACTATCTACCGTCAGATAGTTCGGCATCACGTAAAACATCCGGTCGTCTTTGCTCTTCTTTGTGTCTGCCTGGGTCTTATCCGCTTGAACCGGGTTGCCTGGATCCTGAGAACTACTCGGGGCAGGCGGCAGGGCTGCGGTTTTATTTTGCCCTGAAGGGGCGGGCGCAGGTGATTGGGCGGATGGAGCAGGGTCCGATGTCTGCGTCTGCTGGGCACTTTGAGCTGCGCAAATACCCGCGAAGGATAAGATTGATACCACCAAAAGGCTTACACTCGTTGAATAGCTCAGTCTCAAATTGTTAACAGCTCCCGGTGCAGTTGATTCAGGTTTCGGCCAGGCGATGGTGGCGTTCTACTCTTGGCAGTCCGTTCCCCGCAAACGGTCTCTCCATTCCTGCCAATACGCCAGTCTTTGTAAACCCCAGATTCGGCGTTCAGTTTCCCCACTGGCAGACGATTTCACCCTCCGGTCGCATCGCAAGACACGGAAATTCTCTTCCCACTCTAACAGGTAAGATGCCGTTTGGCGGTGAGCAGCCCCGTGCCGCCTGCCTACAGGTCACACACCACGAACTTATCCGGACAGGGCGTCGGCCATCAATATCCAGCAGGCTCACAACTCAGGCACAACACAAGACTCTTTCGAAACGGTTAAACTTTTCGACAATCTTCACAGACACCATAAATCTGAAAGGTATGACGAGTGGTCGTGTAATTGTGTCGCCGGCCGATTTCCTTTTCCAGCTGATCAACCTCACGGGAAAAAAACTCCACCGAACTGCCGCACTCCGTGCAGACCATGTGGTGATGGCTGCGGCGATTGTACTGGTGCTCGTAGCGCGCGATACCGTCGTGGAAAGCAACCTCGCTCGCCAGTCCGCATTCGGCGAGTAGCTTCAGGGTGCGGTAGACAGTGGTGTACCCAATTCCGGCGTCCTGCTTTTGCACCAGACGATGAAGCTCGTCGGTGGAAAGGTGATCACGAGTTTCGAGGAAAGAACGCAGGATCGTATCGCGCTGCGCCGTCTGCTTCAAACCGACACGTTTCAAGTGTTGGTGCAGGAGACCCTGCGCCTCTCGCACCATCTCGCGCGATATAGACGGCTGGTCATCGATGCGCTTCTGCAGCATGAAACGTCAGGATAGCATCGGCATCTTGAAAATGAAATTCAACTGGAAGCATGTTGGCGACCAGCATTTGTGCCTCACGCCCATCTCCACCTAAAATCGAGTTGCACATGAGCAGCTTCCCTTCTACCGGAATTTCCGCTCCCCGGCGTTCGACCCGACGCGGCATCTTCCTATCGTTTTTCTTGATCTTGATGCTGGCGATTGCAGGCGCACTTGGATATGCATATTTCGCTGCGCGTTCCGCCCTGCCTCAACTGGATGGAAAGATCACGGTGCACGGTTTGTCTTCCCCGGTAAACGTCCGGCGGGATCGACACGGAGTCCCTGCAATCGAAGCCCAGAATTTACAGGATTTATTCTTCGCTCAGGGATATGTCACAGCCCAAGACCGGCTCTGGCAAATGGATGTAATGCGGCGCTTTGGGGCCGGAGAATTGTCCGAGATTCTCGGCCCGGATTTGATCAAGGTAGACCGCGAGCAGCGGATTTTAGGATTGCGGTTTGCCGCAAAAACATCCCTTGTTATAGCCAGTCCGCGCGACCGGGCCTATCTGGATTCCTATGCAAACGGCGTGAATGCATTCATCAGCGAACATAGCGGCAATCTGCCGCTTGAATTCCGTATTTTGCAATACCGGCCAAAACCCTGGCAGGCCGAAGATTCCATCGTTATCGCCAACCAGATGGTAAAGGATCTCAACTTCTATACGTTCATGGACACCATGAATCGCGAGAAGATCCTGGCGAAGCTGGGCCCAGAACTCACTTTTGATTTATACGTAAATCGCTCCTGGCATGATCGCCCGCCTACTGTCATGCGGGAAAATATTGGCGATCAAACTAACCAGGGCGATTCCGATGATGACGATGAAGATGAGGATGACGGTCCCGATAACTCCGTGACGCAAGGTGGCAACGGACTTGCAATCTGGACGCATCATGCGCCGGAGGCGGTGAACGGATCGAACGATTGGGTGATCGCGGGAGCTCACAGCGTCACCGGAAAGCCGCTGCTCTCCAACGATATGCACCTGGGGCATCAGATGCCCAACCTTTGGTACGAAGCTCACTTGAAAGCTTCCGGCGTGGACGTAGCGGGCGTAACGCTACCTGGAATGCCCTACGTAATCGTCGGCCACAATCAACGCATCGCGTGGGGATTCACTAACGTTGGGCCCACCGTGGCCGATGCTTACATCGAAAACTTCAACACTCAGGGCCAGTATCAAACTCCGCAAGGGTGGGTCCAGCCGGAGCAGCGTGAAGAGACGATTCACGTCAAAGGAAAACCTGACGTAACAGTTGATGTGAAGATCACGCGGCATGGCCCGGTCATCAGCGAATTGATTCCCGGTGAGACCAGGCAGGTGGCATTGCGCTGGACCCTGTACGACGGTTTACACATGCCATTTTTCGACGTGGATACGGCGCAAAACTGGAACGATTTCTGCCAAGCTTTCGCCCGACTGGACGCTCCCGGGCAGAACGTGGTGTACGCCGATGTCGATGGAAACATCGGCTATCACGCCACCGGGCACGTGCCCATTCGAACCGCAGGCGATGGCAGCCTTCCAGTAAGCGGCACCGATGATGCTCATGAGTGGACCGGCTACATCCCTTTCGACAAGCTGCCGAATATCTATAATCCACCCTCCGGAGTGATCGGCACCGCAAACGGTCGTATAACCCCAGACGATTATCCCTATTCGATCAGCGCCTCGTGGGAGGCGCCTTGGCGAACCGCCCGGATCTATCACACGCTGGAATCTGGAAGAAAGTTTTCATCCGCGGACATGCTTGCGCTGCAAAATGATGTCCACTCGGAGAACGACCTGTTGGCGGCAGAGCGTTTTGTTTATGCCGTGGACCATGCCGCAAAACCATCTGCCCGCGCCAAGCAGGCGGCAGACCTGATGCGTAACTGGGATGGCCGAATGCTCGCTACGGCGGCGGCACCTACAATTGCTGTCCGGTCTCAGGAAGAATTAACGCGCCTGCTCCTCGAACCCCGCCTGGGGCCTGCACCGGAAGATCCCACGCAGCAAAAAAGAAGTTTGAGCTGGAAGTCGTATACCTGGCAGATGCGATCCGTATGGCTTCAGAACGTAATGCAGCACCAGCCCAAGCGCTGGCTGCCAGAAAAGTATCCTAACTATGACGAATTGTTGACCGCGGCGGTGGAAGGCACAGTGAACGGCCCGGATGCGCCGAATGACTTAGCCTCCTGGCAGTGGGGAGCAATGAACTACGTTGATATCGAACATCCAGTGTTGGGAAAGATCCCGCTGTTGAAGAGATGGACTGCCCCGGGAGTGAACCCACAATCCGGAAGCGGTTACACCGTGAAAGCAGTTACTCGCCATCACGGACCCTCAGAACGCTTTACCGCGAACCTGGCAGATTTGGATCAATCCACGCTGAACACGGTCACCGGTCAGGGCGGCAACTTTTTGAGTCCATTTTATATGGATCAATGGAAGGCATGGTATGAAGGATCAACTTTCACGCTCCCCTTCACGCCGCAGGCAGTGCAGGCCAACGCTGCCCACCACTTGACCTTGCACCCCTAAACTGCATTCGAAGCTCGTTCTATCACAAGCCCGCAGTATCAGAAGAAGTCGATAGCCTTTATGTCCGTGACGATGCCCGTGATGACGATGGTGCCAGTAGGAATGTAGTTGGTATTTTCCAGCAGAGTATCGGTCTGCGTGTCATAGACCCGCAGATAGCCCCCCTCCGCGACGTATTCCACCAGGCGCTCGCTGAAGCCTTGCAGCCCAGTCACGTCGCCGTTATCTGGAGGGATAACCACACTGCCGTTCGCCGTACCGTAGATGGAAAGGCAGCCCCGCACTTCGCCGCTCGGGTCATTGACATTGCCAATGTTCGTGCAATTGTAAGAACCAATAAAGAGCTGGCCATTCTGTCCCAGATCGATGCGGTCGTGATAGCCATCGGTAATCACTGCACGGCTCGTGACCGTCAGGGAACTGAGGTTCACTACATCGAGACGCCCGCAAGTAGTAGCAGCCGTGGTTTCCCCGGTGCAGGCGTTGTTCGTAGGAGGACTTCCTGCCACGTACAGGGTTGTGCCGCTGAGATAGGCAACGGTGGCTGCGTCCACGGCAACCAAAGCTCCGGCGGAGGGCGGGGACGTGGCAAAATTGAGAAGCTGCACGCTGGCCTGCGTGCCTCCGCACTGGGCGCCACAATTCAAAATGTAAGCCGTGCTGCCGTCGCTACTGTAGACCGCATAAACCGGCCGGTCAAACCCAGGCACACTCACCGTAGCCGGGCTGCTGCTGTTCACCAGCGATGGCGAGACAATCGTGACGGAATCCGAATCGTTGCTGAACGCCAGAACCTGCGAACCGGTTGGATTCGCGATTACCATCTGGGCTCCCGGCACACTGATTGTCGCCGATATGCTGGCGTTGGTTAGATTCATCTCTACCACCGCCCCAGGGGAAGATCCATTGAGTACGGCATTAGGGACTGCCGCAAAGGCAACGCTCGAAGTAGGCTCGGCGATGCTTGTAGTCGGCCCGGGGAGTTGGACTGCGCCCGTGTTAGTTTCCTTGGCGGTATTGACCACGTCCACTTTGTTGCTGGAGGAGTCGAACGCCAACACGGTTGCGTGCCCGGGATCGATCGCCATTAAACCAGGCGCAACACCGGCGCTGATCTCCTTTCTCGTCAGAGTATCGTTGTACCCGTTCACGACGATCAGGCCTCCGCTCGCCGTCGGTGTGGAGGCGCTTTGCGACACGAAAACGCGCTCCGTTACGTTGCTCGGTGCCTTTGTAAGAGCAGATTTGGCCCCGCTCTCACAGGAAACGAGAATCAGGCAGGCAATCGCCAGAACCGCATACAGCAGGACGAATTTCTTCAAACGTCAGGCTCCTAACTACAGGAAAACCAGAGATTTAAGTGCGAAATAGCGGATTATAGCAGAGCTGCATCAGTTTCATTCAGAACGTGTCAGCCGACGCGCTGCACTGAACGCACAAGCACCTCGGTTTGCGCGGTCCATGCAAGCTTCCGCCCACATCTTGTATGCTCTCACATATGGCGGATAACATTCTTGAGCGCATCAAGCGGTCGCCGGTTTTGTGCGATGGCGCGATGGGGACTCTCCTCTACTCCAAAGGCGTGTTCATCAACCGGTCTTATGACGAGCTGAATCTTTCTCAGCCCGACCTGATTCGCGCCGTTCATCACGAGTATCTGCAATCCGGAGCAGAGATTATCGAAACCAATACCTTCGGCGCTAACGCATTCCGTCTCGCCCGGCATAGCCTGGCCGATAAAGTTCGTGACATCAATAAAACGGGAGCGCGGCTCGCTAGGGAAGCCGTTAAGAGCTTCGATGTATGGGTAGCAGGATCGGTTGGCCCGCTGGGAACAAGAATCGAGCCCCTGGGAAAGACCTCGTTTGAAGAAGCACGCCAGGCTTTTCGAGAGCAGATCGAAGCGCTGGTTGAAGGCGGCGTCGATCTGCTGATGATGGAAACTTTTGGTTATCTCGAGGAACTGCATCAGGCGATGCTGGCCGCCAAAGATGTCGCTCCCAATCTTCCCCTGGTGGTGCAGGTAACTATTGACGAAGAAGGCAATTGCCTGGACGGGTCCGATCCGGCAACGTTCACTCCCCGGCTGGAGGATTGGGGCGCGGATGTGCTCGGATGCAATTGCAGCGTGGGTCCTGTCGCAATGCTCGATGCCGTGGAGCGCGTCCGTGCTCTCACTTCCCTGCCGCTGGCTGCTCAGCCCAATGCCGGTATCCCGCGTTCCGTGGAAGGCAGAAACATCTATCTATGCTCGCCCGAATACATGGCGAGCTACGCGCGAAAGTTTGTGGCGGCTGGAGTCCGCATCGTAGGCGGTTGCTGTGGAACCACTCCAGACCACATTCGTGTAATGAAGTCAGCCCTGCGGGTTGGCGAAGCCAGGGGTAAAGCCGCTACAGCTCATGTGGCAGGGAGCCCGGCTGCTCCGGCGGCCGCTCCAGTGCAACCCCTGCAAGAACGATCTCAACTGGGACGCAAGCTGGCTCTGGGCGAATTCGTCACCATGGTCGAGGTGGTCCCTCCCAAGGGAACCGACATCGCAAAAGAGTTGGAAGGATCGCGTTTCCTGAAGTCCGTGGGCGTGGACGCCATAAATATTCCCGACAGCCCGCGCGCGTCGGCCAGAATGAGTAATCAGGCGCTCTCGCTACTCACGCAGCGCGAGGCCGGAATTGAAGCCATCCTGCACTACACCTGCCGTGATCGCAATGTGCTCTGCATCCAGAGCGATCTTCTGGGGGCCGCCGCGGTCGGCATAAAAAATCTGATTTGCATCACCGGCGATCCGCCAAAGATGGGCAATTATCCGGATGCAACCGCAGTTTTCGATGTGGACGCCATCGGTCTGGTGAATATCGTTCACAACCTGAACCGCGGGCTGGACCTTGGCGGAAATCCGATTGGAGCTGGAACCGGATTTGTGATCGGTGTGGGCGCCAACCCAGGGCTTACCGATCTGGATGAGGAAATCCGCCGCTTCGAATACAAAGTGGCAGCCGGAGCGGAGTACGCAGTTACGCAGCCGGTGTTCGATCTCCGTTTGCTGGAAAATTTTTTGCGGCGCATCGAGCATTGCCGCATTCCAGTGATCGCGGGAATCTGGCCGCTGGTGAGCGTGCGCAATGCGGAATTCATGAAGAATGAATTGCGGGTTTCAGTGCCAGACTCGATTCTGGAACGCATGGCGAAAGCACAGACGCCGGAAGCCGCGAGAGCCGAGGGCGTAGCCATTGCCCGTGAAATGCTGCTGGCGGTAAGGCACACCGTGCAGGGAGCACAGATCAGCGCCCCGCAAGGCCGGTATACTTCTGCCGTGGATGTGCTGGAGGCATTAGGCACAAGCGGAGCCACTGCCGATTAGCCATGGCAAAAGCAGTGGCTGCGCCATTCCTCCGTAGCATTAGAATTAGGACAGGGAGCGAACCCATTGGCAAAATTTGAAGAATGCCTGCAGCGATTGGAAAAAATAGTCCAGGAATTGGAAAAGGGAGACGTTGCCCTGGAAACCTCTCTTACTCTTTTTGAAGAGGGCATGAATCTGTCCTCAGCATGTCGTAAAGAATTAGAGCAGGCGGAAGGCAAGGTTGAGATATTGCTCAAGAAAAACGGCAAGCTCCAGCCTGAACCGTTTGAAGCTTGATTCGGGTGTTTGACTCCGATAGCGTACGCCTCCCGGCCCGCGCAGAAAGTAACTCCACTCAAGCGTCGATGCTACCAGCAAACTTTGTCATTCCGAGCGCCTTGTTTCTGGCGCGAGAAATCTTCTCTAACTCTGCCGAAGCAGATTGTGACTAAGCAACCGACGCCGGTTCGGAATAACAAAATGAAGTGCTGTCAAACCACACCCCATTTTGCTCAGCGTCGCCGTGCTTCCCGACCTTTGCCTTGTTATACTCACTGCTCAATGCTGCAGGAAACTCTCGCACAAGGGCAGGCGCTTACCGACGCGGCGCTAGACCGGCTGATTCCGCCGGAGACCCAGCGTCCCCAATCCATCCACCAAGCCATGCGGCACAGCGTGTTCGCTGGCGGCAAGCGCCTACGTCCGGTTCTGTGCATGGAAGCGGGCCGCATGATCGCCGGATCGTCGCCCCCCGGAATCGAAGAGCTAGGCGCGGCCTTGGAGATGCTGCACACTTATTCGCTGATCCACGATGACCTGCCCGCGCTCGACAATGACGATCTTCGCCGGGGGCGGCCCACCTGTCACAAAGTCTTCGGCGATGCCATTGCGATATTGGCTGGAGACGCCTTGCAAACGCAGGCCTATGAAATTCTCGCCCGGCTGGAATGTCCGCCGGAGGCGCGCGTGCGGATTATTGAAACCGTCGCCCGGGGCACGGGTACAGTGGACGGAATGATCGGCGGCCAGGTCGCGGATCTCGAAGCCGAGCATACGCCACCTACCGCAGAGATGTTGGAATACATTCATCGCGCAAAAACTGCCGCGCTAATTACCGCGAGCATAGCAAGCGGCGGAATCTACGCGGGCGCGAAAGACAATGAAGTTACAAAGCTGCGGGCGTTCGGACGCGCTATCGGGTTGGCGTTCCAGATTGTTGACGATGTCCTCGACGTGACCCAAACCTCCGAGCAGCTGGGAAAAACCGCGGGTAAAGACACGGCTGCTCAGAAAGCAACCTACCCGGCATTGTTCGGGATTGAAGAATCCGAGCGCAAGGCGGATGCTCTGGTTGCCAGCGCATTGGCGGAACTGGATGATTTCGGCCAGCGAGCTCAGACTTTGAAGGACTTGGCACGCTATTTGGTGGAAAGAAAGAAGTAACCAACGATTGCAACCTATCAGTCTCTCGATGGCTGTTTTCTCGCGTCCGTGATAAAAAATTAAATAACGGCGATGGAGTTCGCCATAACCGCTCGGCTGCTGTTTGCTGGAGCTGATAACTCCTACAGAATCTAACGACCGATTTGTAGGAGCGAACTCTGTGCTGAAGAATTTTCTTGCCATCTCTGTCGCCGCCATCGTCGGCGCCAACCTGCGGTACATATTAAGTCGTTTTGCCGCCAAAGAATTAGGGCCGGTTTTTCCTTACGGCACGCTTTTCATCAACATCCTCGGCAGCTTTATCGTCGGCTTTTTCGTGATCTGGACCACCGAGCGGGTATTGATCGATCCGCGCTGGCGGCTGCTCGTCGTCATCGGTTTCTGCGGCTCGTTCACTACGTTTTCCAGCTATGCCTTCGAAACCATGGCCTATTTCGAGCAGGGCCAGTGGTGGCTAATGATAACCAACGTTCTCACCAACAACTTGCTGTGTCTCGGCGGGGCGCTGGCTGGCATGGCACTGGCGAGGGCGGTGTAAAATGGCGAACGGAATGGCTGTGCAGGTCACAATTTATTTGAACGAAGCCGATCAGTGGCATCACCGTCCTCTGTGCATGGAAATTCTCAACTATTTGCGGAATGAAAATGTTTACGCCGCGACCGCCCTTCACGCTGTTGCCGGCTTCCTGGGACGCCACCGGGTGAAGACCGCGCACATGGTCGAGGCCGGCGGCAAGCTCCCCATCGTGCTGATTTTTGTGGACACCGATGAACACGTGAACCGCGTTCTTCCCACCCTCAAGGAAATGGCGGCGCATCGCCTGATCGTGCGCGAGAATGTGGTCATCGAGCAAGGAAATCTTGACTGACAGCACATCATCCCCTCTAGACATTTTGGCGATTGCCGCCCACCGCGATGACGTAGAGCAAACCTGTGGCGGCACGCTGCTGAAAGCCGCGCAGGGTGGCCAACGAGTCGGCATTCTCGACCTCACCCAGGGAGAGATGGGCACTCGCGGCACCGCCGAAGACCGCGCCCGCGAAGCCGCGGACGCAGCGAGAATCCTCGGCGCCGTCTGGCGTCGCGCCCTCGATATTCCCGACGGCCGCGTTGAAAACACATGGGAAAACCGCCTCAAAGTAGCTAGCATGATCCGCGAAACGCGGCCTCGGGTCGTGATTCTTCCTTACTGGCAAGGCCGCCACCCCGATCACTACACAACTTCCGTTTTGGGTTACGAGGCGTGCTTCCTGGCGGGATTGAGAAAGTTAGGGCTCAACTCTCAGCCGTCTGGCAGCGATGAATCAATTCCTGGCGCCAAGATCGATAGCTCGCCGAAAGATGGGCTCCCTCCCCATCGGCCCTTCAAAATCATCTACGCCACGCTGTATTACGACGTGCGCCCCACGTTTGTGGTCGACATCAGCGAGCACTTCGAAGGCAAGTTCAATTCCATCATGGCCTACAAATCGCAGTTCAGCGACCAGGAAGCCGGCAAAGACCTCTTCCCTGCCCACGACGAAATTCGCGCGCGCGTAGATTCAATGGCGCGCTATTATGGAGCGCTCGGGGGCGTAAAGTACGGCGAGCCTTTTCTGCAGAAAGAAGTAGGCCTGGTGGATGATTTATTAGCTATTCCCGTGAAGTCAATCTGATGGCTTCTCACCTCTTGAGCGCCACTGCCAACCCATCGCGGATCGGCAAGATCGTCGTATAAAACTCCTTGGCGTCGTAAAGCTGCCGATTGAAATCCAGGATCGCCTTGGTTCGCGACTCTTTCGGATTTTTCTCTGCGACCCGCCCGCTCCACAAAACGTTATCGGTAATGAACAACCCTCCCTTACGCAGATGAGGCGAAACCAGGCGCAGCACTCTCGGATAATCCTCTTTGTCCACATCATTGAAAATGACATCGAATTCCTGTTTTTGTTCGGAGAGAAATTCAAGCGCATCGCCGGTGTGAAGCGTTATACGTTTGGCCACGCCCGCGCGATTGAAGTACCCGCGTGCGCGCTCCGCATTTTTTGCATCTCCGTCCGTGTAGACGACGCGACCGTCTTCCCCCACCGCCTGAGCCCACCAGATTGTCGAATATCCAATCGCCGAGCCTAACTCGAAGACCGTCTTCGCATTGATCATCAACGCAAGCTGTTGAAGTACGCGTGCTACAGCCGGGCCTACAATCGGCACATCGTGCTGGGAGGCGTAATCTTCCATTTCCAACAGCACCTCGTCGCGCTTGGGCAACATGGCATAGAGATAATCGTCGATTGGCCCTGCCGTGGTCAGATCGTAGTGTCTCCAGTTCGGCTTGGCTTGCTTCTCTTGTTTATTTGCTGGCATTCTTACCTCGGGTTTAATCGCAGAGTTTATTACGATGTTGGTCGCAATCGAAGCAACCCTGATTTCCCGCGCGTTCCAAACGCGCCTCTACGCGGCCAATGAGTCTCGCATCGTGACGCCCGGTTTGAGCGTTACTACATTCACTTCTGGCGCCAACTTCTGCAATTGGCTCGGACTTCCCGTCAACACCGGAAATGTCCCAAAATGCATGGGGATTACAGTTTTCGCCTTGAGCAACTTGCAAGCGAAAGCCGCTTCACGCGGGCCCATGGTGAAATAATCTCCAATCGGAATCATGGCGATCTGCGGCGCGTAGAGTTCCTGAATGATAGCCATATCTCCAAAAACATTCGTATCTCCAGCGTGATAGATCTTCACGCCATTCTCGAATTCAACCACGTAACCGCACGCCTCGCCGCCGTAGACCAGTTGGTCGCCATCCTGTATGCCACAGGAGTGATCGGCGTGAACCATAGTGACTTTAATGTCGCCGACCTCCTGCGTGCCACCCTTATTCATCATGCAAGTCTTCTTTACACCCTTTTTCTCCAGCCATCCGCAAAGCTCCGGGATGCCTACAACCTTGGGCTCGTGCTGTTTGGCGATTTCCACCGCATCTCCGATGTGATCGCCGTGGCCATGCGTAATCAGAAGGGTGTCTACTTTTTTCACCTTCTTTTCAGAAGGCGGGCATGCCGGATTGTTCATGACCCATGGATCAATAATGACGGTTTGCCCAGCGGGAGTCTCAATCCGAAATGTGGCGTGTCCCAGCCACGTGAGTTGAATACCTTTCAAGTCCATCGCTCGCTCCACCTGCCGCCCGGCCTCAATTCTCGAGTTCGATATCTTTCAGACATCTTCCACATGGGCCGCGGCTGAGCTTTAGTTTAATATGAAACGCCATGGCAGAACTCAAGGTACTCATCTCTCGTGATCAGATCACGAAACGAGTGGCAGAGCTAGGTGCAGAGATCACGCGCGACTTCTCTGGACAGCCGATAATTCTGGTGGGCGTATTAAAGGGCTCGGCGATTTTTCTCGCCGACCTGGCGCGGCAGATAAATCTGGATGCGACCTTCGATTTTGTCGGAGTCTCGAGCTATGGCAACCGCCCAACTCCTACGGACGAGTTGAAGAGCGGATGGGATTCCACAGGCGAAGTGCGGCTCACGAAAGATGTGGATCAATCCATGCAAGGCAAGAACGTGATCGTTGTCGAGGATATTCTCGATACCGGCCTCACGCTGACCGTTCTGAAGAAATTATTACTGGCGCATCAACCCAAGTCGCTGAAAATCGCTGCGCTGCTGGATAAGCCTTCTCGCCGGAAACTGCCGCTGCAGGGCGACTATGTGGGCTTCACCATTCCCGACGAATTTGTCGTCGGCTACGGACTTGACTATGCCGAACGCTATCGCAATCTGGCCGACGTTTGTATTGTCCCGCGGGAGTAAGGAGCCCGGACTGTACTCGCATCTCGGCGCGCCCGGTACTTCAATCGCGGCTGCTATCATGGAACGCACCATGGGGTCGGTTCTGAACAATTCTGGAAAACAATTAGCGGTTGAGCCCTTGTTGCTGGAGATGTCCGATGTTCTGGCGACCTCGCTCGACCTGGATACAACCCTGCGCCGCATCGCTGAGGTGGTGCGCACTGTCATCGATTACGAAATATTCGCGATTCTACTGTTGAATGAGAAAACCCAGGAATTGCGCTTCCGCTTTCAGTTGGGCTACCCGGACGACCTGGCAGACCGCGCGCGAATCAAGGTCGGAGAAGGGGTAACCGGCAAAGCTGCCGAGTTAAGACACGCGGTGCTCGTCGACGATGTCACTCTCGATCCCACCTATATCGCCGCCGTGCCCAATGTGCGTTCGGAGCTGGCTGTGCCGCTCATCGCCAAGAATCGTGTGATCGGCGTAATGGACCTCGAGGCGCGAAATCCCGGCTACTTCAACGAAGAGCATAGCCGCCTGCTCACCTTAGTGGCATCTCGCATAGCCGGCGGAATCGAGAATGCTCAGCTTTATACGCGGACCAAGCGCCAGGCGCGGATTCTCGTGCTGCTGAACGAAATTGCCCGCGAACTGTCTTCCATTCTCAACCTTGACGAATTGTTGAACCGCGTCGCCGAACTTCTGCGCAAGCTGATCGACTACCAGATATTCAGCATTCTGCTGCTGGATTCCTCCGGAGAGAAGCTCCAACATCGCTTCTCTCTGCGCTTTCAGGAAAGTGTTCACCTCAAACATGAAGTTCCCCTGGGACGCGGTCTGGTTGGTCATGCCGCGCAAACCGCGGAGGCGGTGCTGGTTCCGGATGTCAGCAAAGACCCTCGTTACATCCCGGGAAACCCGGAAACGCGATCGGAATTGGTCGTCCCCTTGATCTATAAGGACAAAGTGATCGGGGTGCTCGATTTGGAACACACCCGTCGCGGCTTTTTTACCGACGACCATAAGCGCACCATGATGACGCTCGCCTCGCAGGTGGCCATTGCAATCGAAAATGCCCGGTTGTATGAGGAAATAGCTCGCCAGGAGCGGCGACTGGACCGGGATTTAGCCCTAGCGCGGGAATTGCAACAGCGCTTGCTGCCACAAAACCTCCCACAGCTAGCGCACCTTGAACTGGCGGCGAAATTTGTTCCGGCTCGCGCCATTGGTGGAGACCTCTACGATTTCGTTCCTTACTCTCTCTCGCGGCTGGGAATCGCCATCGGCGACGTCAGCGGCAAGGGAGCTCCCGCGGCAATCTACGCGGCCCTTGTCAGCGGAATCCTGCGTTCGCATGCCCCCATCGAACCAGGACCGGGAGAGATGTTGCGCGCGGTGAATCTGTCCCTCGCAGAGCGCCGCATCGAAGCGCAGTTCGTGTCGCTGATCTATGCCGTATGGGACGATGAACGCCGAACCTTGATCGTTTCCAACTCAGGTTTACCCCGCCCCATTCACGTACGTGCCGGAAAGAATCACATAATTGAAGCCACCGGGCTGCCGCTCGGCCTGTTCGACGATGCCACCTATGATGAATTCCAGGTCAAAATGAAGCCCGGAGAGATGTTCGTTTTCTTCAGCGACGGCATGCTCGACGCCCGTAATCGAAAGGGAGAATTGTTTGGCCGGGGCCGTCTGGAAAAAATCGTTCAGGAATGCGCTGCCAAGCCAGCCGGCAGCGTGGTTGAGTCGCTGTTCAAAGCCGTCGCCGAACATTCCGCGGGAGTGGAAACCTTCGATGACCAGACTGTAGTAGTCATCAAAGTCAAAGACGGGTCAGCCAACGACGGTTCGGCCAACGACCCCGAGAAGCAAAAGTGACCCCTCGCTTGGACGCAAAAGAACAAAAAGGAAAGAAACCAGCGGTCGGAGAAATTGAACGGCCAGGTTTTTTTTACCGGCAACATCGCCAGGGACTCCTCCGCCGCGTTTCCGAGCGGGTTCTGTATTGCGAAGAATTGCCACTACAGAAGTTGGTGGAAAAGTATGGCACCCCGCTATACGTTTACTCGTCGGCGGCTATTCTGGAACGCCTAGCCGAGTTTGAAGCAGCTTTCCGCGGCATTCCTCACACTATCTGTTACTCGGTGAAAGCAAATTCCAACTTGACCATTCTGCGCTTACTGGCGCGTAAGGGATGCGGATTCGATGTAGTTTCCGGAGGAGAGCTGGAGCGGGTAATCGTCGCCAGCGGCGCGTCAAGACAAGTAGTTTTTTCGGGCGTGGGCAAGTCGCGCGAAGAAATGACCGCCGCGATAAAGGCTGGCATTCTTCTTTTCAATGTGGAAAGCGAATCGGAGCTTCGCACCTTGGCGGAATGTGCCGAGCGCTTGCGAAAAACTGCCCGTATTGCGTTGCGCGTAAACCCAGACGTCGCAGCCGAAACACATCCCTACATTTCCACCGGCCTCCGCAAACATAAATTCGGAGTACCGATTCGTGAGGCGCGCGAACTCTATGCCCAGGCGCGCAAGTACCGGAATCTCCAAGTGGCCGGAGTGAGCGTTCACATCGGATCGCAAATCACCGATATTTCCCCTTTCGCGGAGGCGGTGGAACGTGTCGCAGATCTGATTGGCGAGTTGCGGCAGGACGGCCACAAAATAGATTTTGTCGATATCGGAGGCGGCCTAGGAATTGACTACCAGGATGGGGGCGCCGCGTTTTCCGATTGCGTCGTTCATTATGCAAAAGCTGTTATGCACCCGCTGCGCCGGCTGAAAGTACACCTCCTGCTCGAGCCGGGACGGGCTATCGTAGGCTCCGCCGGAGTGCTCGTGACCTCTGTTGTTTATAGAAAAGAAAACGATGGGAAACAATTTCTTGTGGTTGATGCCGGCATGAACGACCTGATCCGCCCCTCTCTCTACGGCGCCCATCATGAGATTGTGCCGGCGACCGTGCCCGTGAGGTCGAATGTCAAACCGACGAAAGAAATTGTCGACGTTGTTGGTCCCGTGTGCGAGTCCGGAGATTTTTTTGCCAAAGACCGCGACTTGCCCCGGGTCGAACAAGGCGGATTGCTGTCAGTTCTCGATGCCGGGGCTTACGGAATGTCGCTAGCCTCAAATTACAATAGTCGTCCACGCCCAGCTGAGGTTTTGGTGCGCGGAAAGTCCGCCAAACTAATACGCCGCCGGGAGAAGCTACCGGAACTTTACGCTGCGGAACTCGAAATCAATGACCGCTAGCGATCAAAGAGATGACTAAAACTGCTCCTCGAGGAGCTTCCAATCGACAATCATCAATCAACAATTTCCTGCCTATCTCTCTCCCCATTTCAGCTTCGAACGCAAAACATAAAAAAAATCATGATCGGTATGAAACAGGCTTACTTGGTGTTCCGACTTACGACAGAGAACCCGGTCGCCATCCCGAAGATTCATTCCCGGCTGGCCATCCACGCTCAGATAGGCAACTTCCTCGTTGCTTCGCAGCAATAGCTCAATGACGGCCGTATCCGGCACCACCAGCGGCCGATGAGTAAGCGAATGGGGTGAAACTGGCGTGATTACAAACGCGTTGACGCTCGGCATTAACACGGGGCCGCCCGCCGATAGCGAGTAAGCAGTCGACCCGGTCGGAGTCGCCACAATCATTCCATCGGCCCGATAGCTCGAGACAAAAGCCTTGTCGACAAAAAGTTCATAGTGATTCAACCGCGCCAGTGCCGTCTTGTTCAGCACGGCGTCATTAAAGACCAGATAAGAACTGAGGATCTGATCCTCCCGCATCAACTCGCATTGCATCAGCGCGCGATGCTCCACTGGAGCGCGCCCCAGTTCAATTTGTTCGAGCATCGAGTAAAGGTCCGGCAGCGGTACGTCCGTGAGAAAACCGAGTGAACCCAGGTTCACCCCGAGCAGCGGAACATCGATGGGTGCAGTGGCTCGCGCCGCTGACAAGAGTGTGCCGTCTCCGCCCAGCACCACCACCAAACTAAGGGGCCTCGATGACATTTGAGAGCGCGGCACTTCCTCTTCCCCTTGGCAATACTTGGCCGTCTCCGAATCAATAATGACTCTGTAACCGTGGTCGTAAAGCCAAGTAAGCAGTTCCGGGAGGATGCGGCCGACTTCTGAACGCGCCGGGCGAGAAATAATGGCTGCGAGCTTCGACAGCGCTGGCGAGGATAATGTGGACATGGCGGTCAAGATAGAAGATTGTACAGAATTGAAGGGCAAAAGCCTTAATCAAAGCGGAATACGCTTATTAGAAGACGCCCCAAAGCAAGAACTCGCGGTTTCCTTCCGCCCCAAGAATTGGAGAATCGATGACTTCCAGCCGAGAGCAGCCGAGCTCCGCTAAACTCAGTTTCACTTTTTCAACCGAACTCAGTTGCGCGGCTTCGTCCCGCACAATACCGCCCTTGCCCACAAATTCCCTTCCCGCCTCGAACTGCGGCTTGACCAGGGCAATAATCTGCCTTC
This sequence comes from Candidatus Sulfotelmatobacter sp., assembly GCA_049512655.1. GTDB lineage: Bacteria > Acidobacteriota > Terriglobia > Terriglobales > Acidobacteriaceae > Sulfotelmatobacter. The sequence goes on from JBEKWW010000017.1 coordinate 72,532, forward strand.
CGCTACGTTCAACCGGGAATGACGGAAAAACCGCGTTCACTGCCGCCGGAAGCACTAATGTCGCCGAAATGAATGCTACATCCACGACGATAAGATCAACCATCTCACCCACGGACTCTCGCTTCAGAAAACGGGCGTTCGTCTTCTCCAGCAGCCGGACACGCGCATCCTGACGAAGCGCGAAATCCATCTGCCCATAACCCGTGTCCACCGCGATGACCCGGGCGGCCCCATGCTGCAAAAGACAATCCGTGAATCCGCCGGTTGAAGCGCCCACATCAAGGCACGTCTTGCCAGTCACATCGATGTTCCAATGCTCGAGAGCGCGCTCTAGCTTCAGTCCACCGCGGCTGACATATTTGAGATCGTTTCCAAGAAGCCGGAGCTCCACGTCGTCCGCTATTTGTGCACCGGCCTTGTCGAGCTTCTGATCGTTCACCAGAACTTTTCCCGCGATAATCAGCGCTTGTGCGCGTTCACGGGAAGGAACCAGCCCCCGGTCCACCATAAGTTTGTCGAGTCTGAGCTTCAAGTTAGTGTGACCGCAAAGAGCAGAGATCTTGCGCCGATTAGTACTGCATGCCACGAAAGTGCCAGCCCTCCATCCAGTGCAAAACGCTAAAACAACTCTCCATGAATCAGTTACGGGAATGAAGTGGCGCTTTTCCACAAGCTTATCCACTTTTGTGTTGAAAAGTCTGATGCGCCCTGGCAACCAAATTCACTTGAAAGAACAAGAGCCGCCCAAGGGCGGCTCAACTTCCTGACTTCTACGCAGCCGGTTACCCAGCTACTTCTTCCAGCAATTTCTGATCGATGTCAAAGTTCGAATGCACATTCTGAACATCGTCCTGATCTTCAAGCGCTTCCATCAAACGGATCATCGTATTCGCCGCTTGACCTTCGAGCTTGATGTAGTTCTGTGGAATCATGGCCACACTGGAAGACGCCGGCTCGATACCTGCCTTTTTTACGGCCTCCAGCACGGTCTCATAGGCCGATGGCTCGGTCAGGATCTCCCAATTCTCGCCATCGTCATGCAAATCCTCGCCGCCGGCTTCAAGAACAATATTCATTAAATCGTCTTCCTTGGCCACGCTCTTCGGAATGACGATATCCCCTTTCTTATGGAACATCCACGAAACCGCTCCCGCTTCCGCCATGTTGCCGCCATTCTTACCGAAGCAGTGGCGAATCTCACTCACCGTCCGGTTGCGATTGTCGGTGTTGATGTCCAGCAGGACGGCAACTCCGCCCGGCCCGTAGCCCTCGAGCGAAAATTCTTCATAGGTCGCTCCAGGCAATTCACCCGTACCACGCTGAATAGCTCGCTTGATGTTATCGGCCGGCATGTTCTCCGACTTGGCGGCCAGGATCGCGCCACGCAGGCGAGGGTTGGAATCGGGATCGCCGCCACCGTTCTTCGCGGCAATACTGATTTCCTTAATAAGACGGGTAAAAATCTTTCCGCGCTTGGCATCAAGCGCGCCCTTTTTATGCTTAATTGTGGCCCATTTAGAATGGCCGGACATAGCTAGACCTCGTATGTAATGATCTTGGTTGGCGCGGGATTCGCCCGTAAGGGAATCACAGGCATGCCTCGATAAGTCCTCAGGCGAACCGAAATTATAACATGACTTCGCTATTCCGGTCGCCGCCGTAAATCGATAATAAACAGCTCCATCAGGCGGAGCAAGTCTTCCTCCTCTTCCACTTAAGATTTTCGAGTTTACTTCTGGGTTATTGACGGCAAGAGATACGCGCCCCTAACATTCCTGCGAGGCGCCGCGACCCTATGGATGGGCGAGTTATCGGTCACTACCGAGTCCTGGAACAAATTGGTGCGGGCGCCATGGGTGAGGTTTTCCGCGCTAGGGACGAACGGCTGGGCCGCGACGTCGCCTTGAAGATCATCCGGCCATCATCAAGCAGCAATCCCGATCACCTTCGCCGCTTCGAACTGGAGTCACGCGCTGCTGCCGCACTCAACCATCCCAACATTGTCGGCGTGTACGATGTCGGCCTTGACGAAGGCGTTCCCTACATCGTTTGCGAGTTGCTGGAGGGCAAGACTCTTCGCCAAAGATTACAGGATGGCGCACTTCCTTCTCGTCTGGCAATCGACTACACCATCCAGATTATTCAGGGCCTGATTGCGGCTCACGAACGGCGCATCACCCACCGCGACTTGAAGCCGGAGAATTTGTTCATTACGACCGATGATCGAGTAAAGATTCTCGACTTTGGTGTGGCCAAGCTTCAGGCTGCGGAAGAGCCCGGCCGCTCTGTCGAAGAAATGACCACAGTGACAAAGAGCGGCGCTCTGATTGGCACAGTGGCTTACATGTCCCCGGAGCAGTTGCGGGGTAAGGCGGTCGATCATCGCAGTGACATCTTTAGCCTCGGCGGAATTCTCTACGAAATGCTAACCGCGCGGCAGCCCTTTCGCCGGGATACTGAGGTTGATACCATCACCGCCGTTCTGCGTGAAAATCCTCCCGACCACGATCTGGAACGCGCTGGAATCCCGGCTGCGCTCAAGCAGATCATTGGACATTGTCTTGAAAAAGAACCGGAGAAGCGATTTCAATCCGCTCGCGATTTGGGATTCGCCCTGGAAACTCTTTCGAACCCAACCGGCGAGCGGACAGTGCGGTTTGGCTCTCGAAAATTGAAGCCGAACCTCCTGCCCTGGGCGGTGGCCGCACTGCTCTTCGTCGCAACCCTCTTACTGGTCGGCAGGCAGGCGCAACAGAACAATCTGGTCAATCCAACCTATCAGCGGGTTACGTTCGAAGAAGGAACCCTTTATTCAGCTCGCTTTGGGCCTGATTTTCACACGATTATTTACGGGGCGGCATGGAATGGAAGGCCGCTTCAGCTTTTTTCTACCGTGGGCGATTCCATGCTGGGGCAACCCCTCAACCTCACCGATGCGAGTCTGCTGGCAGTCTCCAAAAGCGGCGAACTGGCACTGGCGCTCCACGGCAGGCACATGGCCCACCTTGAAATCGAAAAGGGTACTTTGGCGCGCGCGCCGCTCGCAGGCGGTTCTCCACGGGAGATTCTCGAAGATGTCCCTTGGGCCGATTGGGACCACAAGGGAGAGTTGGCAATCGTTCACCGTACGAATGGCCGCGATCAAATCGAGTATCCCATCGGTCATGTTCTCTTCCAGACTAACGGCTGGATCAGCCACCTCCGGCTTTCTCCTCTGGGCGACAGCCTCGGTTTTATAAACCATCCTTCGCTGTGGGATGACCGCGGCACCGTTGCCATGATGGATCTCGCCGGACACGTGAAGACACTATCCCCCGAATGGGACTCGGCGGACGGACTCGTATGGAATCACTCCGGAAAAGAAATTTGGTTTACCGCAACCAGCAGCGGTTATATGCGCCGCCTGATGGCGGTCACCAGCAGCGCAAAAATCAGAACCGTGCTGAGCATTCCAGCGGGCTTGACGGTACAGGACATCGCTCCAGATGGCCGTGTGCTGGTGAGTCTCGATGCCGAACGACTCTCACTGGCTATGTCCTCTCGCGGCAGCAAGGCCTTCGACATCTCCTGGCATGACTGGGATGTCGCGAAGGCCATTTCGCCGGACGGGCAGTCCGTTTTATTCGAGGATGCAAGCGAGGCCGCTGGTCCTAACTATGCTGTAGCCATTCGTAAGCTCGACGGAACCCCTCCGATCGAACTCGGGGAAGGGAGCGCAGGCGATCTTTCGCCAGATGGCAAATGGGCAATTGGAATTATTCCTGGCAGTCCGGGACGAATTACCCTTTACCCCGTCGGCCCAGGGCAGGCGCGTGGAATTTCTGTTACCGGACTAGAGAGAATTCACAATGGCACCTCCCATTTTCTAGCCGACGGGAAACGAATCACCATCAATGGCAACGAACCCGGTCGCGGAGTGCGTTGCTATTTTGTCGAGCTGGATAGCGGGAAACTGGCTCCGGTCACGCCTGAAGGCGTCACCTGCGGCCTGGTTTCGCCTGAGGCCAAATACATCCTCGCCAACAACCATCTAGTCGCCACCGTGTATTCCACGGACGGAGGGCCTTCGCACGCAATTTCTGGGCTGGAACAAGGGTTTATTCCCGTGCGATGGTCGGACGACGATTCCGCCATCTACGGATTTACACCCGGCGAAATCCCCGCCAAACTTGATAAAGTCAAACTTACTACCGGCGAGGGAACATTGATACAAGAGTTGCAGCCGGAAACCACGACAGGATTGGTTTCCATTTCACCAGTGGTCGTGAACCACGATATTTCCCGCTTCGCCTATAGCTACTATCAAGTGCTGTCAGTGCTGTACGTGATCTCTGGCCTGCAATAATCCTCAGCGAATTTTAATCCAGCGTTCCCGAAAAATCTTTAGGAACATAATGGAAAAATATCGAAGTGGAAGTCCTTCCCTCGCCCAGCACATCCCGTGAATGCGGCACGGCAGTTCCCCGGTAGACCAGGCCATCGCCCAACGCCTGATAGACCTTAACACTACCGTCGGGAACATCCAACCGAATCGGCCACGGAGTTGCCAGTTCCGGTTCGGGGGAAAAGTCCAGACATAGCGTGACGCTAAACTCACACTGCTCGCGATCCGTGTGCTTCTTCAATTCAGCGCCACTCAAGTAAGCAGCCAGATAAACATAACTGGGCTTTACGGGCTCGCCCACGATCGCGCTCACGGTGCTCGCTATCTGGTGGTGGAAATAGCGCGCTACCGGTGAATTATGGGCGACATAACGGCGAGGGCTCTGGTCGTCTCCAAGCCGAATCGCTCCCGTACGAATGGCGTACCGGTAGTAGCGACGCAGCGCAGCGATATGGAATGGATGAATTAAGTTTTTGAGTAGCGCGTGATTCCTCTCGCGAAACGTCGCCGTCCCTCGTTCAGCCATCGCATTCCACTCGGCCATGCGGCGCTTCGCGCGACCCGCCGAGGTTAAGATTCCGGCCATCGTCAGCACCGAACGCAATTCGCGGGGCAGAGTTGCAGGCGCTACCTCCCCCGACTGAATTTGACAAAGAATTCGTTCCCAATTTGTTCCCAACCAGAAGGGTTGCGGGAAATCAGTGGCCGGGTCGCGCACCCACGCTATGCTGTTTTGCAGATGAAATCCATCAAGCAGATCCCGGCGATCTTCTAATTCCACCGGTACTTTTCCGGCGGGAAGAATCGAGCAAAGAGGGTTTAATAAAAGAAAATCGGGAGCCTCTCGATTCCCGCGTTCCATGTCTAGTCCACGTCCAGGAATCAAGTGCAGTGGCAACTCGTCCAGCAGGCAATGAAATTGATGTGGAGGCAGCATCGCGGTCACCCTCTGCCGCGATGCTACCCCCATCAGGCTTGCCATCCACTCAAGCCATGCCGAGTCTCTTATTGGCGAAGCCATCCGTTCACCGTGAAGCGGCTGTCGCCGAAAGCCCGCGATCGGCACTGCACCGCGGTAATCTCGTGCAGAGTCGAACACGGAAAAAACACGATCTGGTTCTGTTGCGGCACGATCGTCTGATAACTGCCCGCAGCAATCGGCTGGCCGCCGTCGTTCGTCGAATCGTGTAGCCGCAGTTCCCCGCCATCGAACTGGCTGGGCTCGCGATGAAAGAAATAGACGAACGTCAAACGCCGCGAGGAAACAGTGTCCTGCGAATCGTCACAGTGCGCCCGGAAAAAGTCTCCATCGTTGCTCGCGGTGATCTGCACCTCGGAGCGGTTAACCGGAAACTCTTCCATCCCCAGTTGTTGAAGCACTCTCGGCAGGACGGACCGAACCCTTTTCAGAATTAGATCCTCTTGCGCTCCCAGTTCGCAAAGTACGCGTGAGCGCCGGTGGTTGTGATCGGTAACTCCTGGCACCCCGCTTGGCGAAACCACCTCGCTCGTCCGAAAATCGTTCTCATGCTCCAGCGTAAACCCAATCAGTTCCTGCATTTCCTGGGGTGCCAGAAACTCATCGAGAATTACGCATTGTGCCTTTATGATCTCCGGCGAATCCAGCAACGCAACGTTGGCGTCGTTTGCCTGCCTCGCCGCCGCATTCTTTCGCACCGGCATCGCATTGGGTGGCTGCGGCCCGGAAGGATCATCCGCCGGCTTTGACGGGGGCTGTGGTGCCTTGGATGGCTGTGGTCCGCCCGGGGGCTGCGGCCCAGGAGGCGGTACCGATTTCATCGTGATGGAAGATCCTTCGGCAGTGCTCCCGGACACTCCATTGCGGGAAAGAATCTGCTCGACGATGTTACTACCCAGTACGGTGAACGCGCGTTGGGCTACCGTCTCGCCTACTGAGCGGGCGATCGCAGCAGATACGGCGCTTTGGATTTGAGGATCACTGGATGCCTGCTGTGCATTTTGCAGCAGGCTCATTAGCAGGTCGCGCTCCCGCGGGCTCAGGATGCGCTCATCCCGCATCAACGTTTCAGAGAATGCATCGAGAATCTGTTTCGAGGTCATGCACACACTCCTCCCTTAACTTTCAGAACTTTTTTAAATTCCAAGGGGTCTCCAACGGGAAGCGCTTCGCCGTGACACTAACAGGTAATCGCCTGATTATCAAACCATTTTTTATAAGAAAATTCGATTCGCAAAAAAATATCTATGTCGAGGTCATAATCTCACCGCCATTGCTCCTACCATCGACTGGAAAATCTTGACTCCGTCGATGCAGCCGAGTTCTTGTTCCGCGGACCGTTCCGGATGCGGCATCATCCCCAGGACATTTCCGCCGGCGCTGGAGATGCCCGCAATATTGTCGAGCGATCCGTTGGGATTCGCCGAGGCTGAGATTTCACCCTCGAGAGTGGAATAGCGAAAAACAATGCGGTTCTCGCGGCGTAGCTCGTCCAGGGTCTCCGGATCGCAAAAATAGTTCCCTTCCATATGCCCGATCGGAATCGTCAGCACTTCACCCTGCGTGCATACGTTAGTAAATGGGGTCGCCGCATTTTCCACCCGCACCAGAACGGGCTTGCATACATATTTGAGCCCGGTATTCCGCAACAGGGCGCCCGGTAACAGCCCCGACTCGCAAAGGATCTGAAAGCCATTGCAAATGCCCAATACGATCCCCCCGCCGTCGGCAAAGCGCCGCACTGATTCCATCACTGGGGAGAACTTCGCGATTGCCCCGGTTCGCAGGTAATCTCCGTAAGCAAATCCTCCAGGGACGATAATCGCGTCGCAGTTCTCCAGATCGTGCGATTCGTGCCAGAGAAAGGTCACTGGCTGCTCCATTACCTTCTGCACGGTCCAGTAGGCGTCATGGTCACAGTTCGAGCCGGGAAAAATGATGACCCCAAATTTCATAGCCATCCCTTGATGTAGGAATTTGTGCTCAGTTTAACATGCACAATCCGGCCCAGCTCATTGGACGTTCAACTGCGCGATTGCAATGAGTCAGATGCCGCGCGCTAGTTGCCGGGTGCGGCCGTCGCGGGTGGGGGTACATCCTGCGGCGCAATTCCCTTCGCTTTTACGATCGCCCAATGCCACTCTTGGTCGGGGAAAAGCGCAAAATTCAATTGGGTTCGGAAGAGAGCTGTCGCTGCCGGCGGGGCAGAACCTTTCACTCTGAGTAGTACAGTCGTGTCCGCACGCTTTTGGGACGAATCGATCTCCGGATGGCTTATCCCGGTCGCCGCAGCCGGAACAATACGCGCTTGCCCATAGTAAGAAGAAGCCGACGCGTCGCTGCGGCGAAGAATGGTCAGTCCGATGACCACTTCGCGAAGATCCCATGAACTTCCGTTGTGTACAGATACTTGTAGAGAATCTCCGTCAATCGTCGCCGGGCCATCGAGCTTGGCCAATTCACTTCGCGGCAGCTCGTTCAGCGAGGCTGGATCGGCGAGCAGCGAACTGGTTTTTGCGCTGAAGGAAAAACTGCAACTCACATCCGGCGAAGAAACCTGAAAATCCTTCCCTCCCGGTTCAAGCGAAAACACCATCGTGGATCCCGACGCCTTCTTCTTTTCGGCCTCCGCCACTACTTCAGTGAAATTGTCGTTATCGATCACCACTTCGGCAGGAGCGGCTTTCTTGGTCCGCAAACTGCGGGCTACATCGCCCAGCGGAACGCTGTCTGAATCCTCTTGTGCGTCGGCTTTGCAAGCCAGCAGGAAAAAGAAGAAGATCCCGCTTAAGAGCAGGGCCAACAACAGGCGGGATTCTTTTGATGTGCTCACAAATGATGTGCTCACAAACTTGGGTAGCAAAGGAGGCTCTCCCAAGATTGTAGTGAGTTTAACCGGCGAAACAGAGATAACTCAGGCAAACCGAAGTGCTAGCACTTCTGAACAGAAGCGCGGGAAGTTTAAAATGGGCGCGCGTTGACGAAGTGGAACGCAACGGGACGCACGCCCCAGCCCAGTTACGATAACCCTTACAGAAGACCAGACGTGCGCAAACGGTTGACTGGGTCAGCCACCGGTTGCCGGCGAAAGATCCAACGTGCCACCGCGAATCCCACCGCCACGTAACACAGATGCATGAGCCTCATAAATCACCTCAATGTCGATTCCGCTGTCACCGCAGGGGAGGATCAGCATCACTATCGGCAAAGTAGCAGTGGGGCACCAGCCGCACAAGGCACAACTGTGCCATCAAAATGGCACGGAAGTAATACTCGGTAACGGCAACTCCAGAAAACCAGATTCGTATCAGAGCACGGCTTCAGAGGTGGCGGAAAAGCTCGATCTTGACGTTGATTGTAGGTGGCGCGGCGGTTCACCGCCGCGGTAAATCCCCTGTTCTAAATGCCGGCTTACGCCGCTGTGGGAGCCCTCGCTCGGCAAAATGAGCTCTTCCGCAACTTCTCCAGCCATGCCGCGGGCCCTGGTCAAAGCCACGATTCAGCTCATCCAGCTACTTCGACAACATCTTCCGCGCCGCCCCAATCTCCTTCATCTTGGCCGCGTCGACTTTCGGATAGCAAAGTTCAAGCTCTTCCAGAGCCTCCACAATCGCTGCCGAGACCACCAGATGCGTATACCATTTATTGTCCGCCGGAACCACGTACCACGGAGCATGTTGGCTCGCCGTCTGCCGGATCATATCTTCGTAGGCTTCCTGATACTGATCCCAGTACTCCCGCTCGTGAATATCCGCCCCGGAAAACTTCCAGTGCTTTTCAGGTTCATCCAAACGCGCCAGAAATCTTTTCTTCTGCTCCTTCTTTGAAAGATGCAGAAAGAACTTGCGGATCACAGTCCCGTTCCGCGCCATATGCCGTTCGAACGCGTGAATATCCTCGAAGCGTTCTTTCCATATATTTTTCGTCACCAACTCAGCAGGCAACTTCTCATTCTTCAGCACCTCCGGGTGCACGCGAACCACCAGCGCCTCTTCATAATAGGACCGGTTAAAGATCCCTATATGCCCACGCTCCGGCAAATTGACCGTGGTTCGCCACAAAAAATCATGCTGCAACTCAGTGTCCGACGGAGTTTTAAAGGAGTACACCTGGCAGCCTTCCGGATTCACTCCCGACATCACATGCTTGATGGTGCCATCTTTGCCGGCGGCATCCATAGCCTGGAAGATGAGCAGCAGCGCCCATCGGTCCTGCGCATAAAGCTTGGCCTGCAAATCCTCCGTGCACGCCAAATATTTCTCTAACTGCTTCTCGGCCTCTTCCTCGGAGTGAATGTGTCCGGTGTCAGCGGGATCAAAATCTTTCAACCGGAACTTTTTTCCATTTTCAATACGGTAGGATTTCTCCAGCTTCGATGTTTTCATACTCTAGGATGTTTTCATACTCTAGAAAGTCTACTCTCCCGAACCTGCGCTTCGAACTCGCTCCCACGATCGACCGCACAAAATATTTCCTTGACTTCTTGCTCTAAGGCTGTGTAACCTATTGCTATAAGCATTGGTTCTTTAACAACAGAATAGCTGAGTGATACAACGCCTTCGAAGTCAATATTTTGGGGCACCTTCAGTGAATTTGTGTGGCATTCCGACATATCGGCCTCTGCAAATACTTTCTTAGCAATATTTTATGATTAACTGCATTCTCTTCAATATTTTATAAAGATCCAGCCAGATTGGACTCCTGCAAGTATAAGATTCCAGATATTTTAGCCTTTCGATCTAGAAATTGTTGATCCGGATCAATCCAAAAATTCCCTGGCTTCCGATGCCATCAACCATCAAAGGCAGACGAAGAAACATCCGTAGATCGAATGCCTTCGTGGCTTAATGGTCAAGGTTTCTGCTCATTGCTTTGAAACTGACCCACACCAGCCACCTTCTTTCCGATTCTCTCGCCACAGCTCTGCCGAACCATTTATGATGAACGCCGCGCGCGGACAGCAGAGAAGGAGAAGGACTAAACAGGTATGGCTCACACTGTTGAAAAGCAGAAGCCCGTGATCGAGACCAGCGAAGCCCAGATCGCGGTCCACTGGCGAGAAGAGGAATATTTTTATCCCCCCGCCAGGTTTGTAGGCCAGGCGAACCTGACCGATCCCGGCATCATGGAACGCTTCAACGAAAAGCACTTCCCCGAATGCTTTCGCGAATATGCCGACCTGCTCAGTTGGGACCAATACTGGCACACCACGCTCGATACCAATGATCCGCCGTTCTGGAAGTGGTTCGTCGGTGGCAAGCTGAATGCCTCCTTCAATTGCATTGACCGCCATCTTGCCAAATACAAAAACAAAGCCGCACTCATCTTCGTCCCCGAGCCGGAATCCGAAGCGCCGGTTTCAGTCACCTACCGCGAACTTTATGTCCGAGTGAACGAATTCGCTGCGCTGCTGCGTGATTTTTGCGGCCTGAAAAGCGGTGACCGCGTCACCATCCACATGCCGATGGTGCCTGAACTGCCCATCACCATGCTCGCCTGCGCCAGGCTAGGCGTGATTCACTCCGTCGTATTCGGCGGTTTCAGCGGAGAGGCTTGCGGCATGCGCGCCGCCGATTCCGGCAGCCGAATCCTCATCACCATGGATGGCTACTACCGCAACGGCAGGATGATCGACCACAAAGCCGGGGCTGACATCGCGATAGCCGAGGCCAAAAAAGAAGGTCAGACGGTCGACAAAGTTCTTGTCTGGCGAAGGCACCCCGGCAAGAACGCATCAGCGTCGCCGTTCTTAACTGGCCGCGATTTTTTCGTCGACGAAATTCTGCCGAAATATGCGGGTACGATCATCCCGCCCGTTCCCATGGATGCGGAAGCGCCGCTATTTTTGATGTACACCAGCGGCAGTACCGGAAAGCCCAAAGGCTGCCAGCACCGCACTGGCGGCTATCTTTCGTATGTCGCCGGCACATCCAAATACATTCAGGACATTCATCCCGAAGACGTGTACTGGTGCATGGCCGATATCGGCTGGATCACCGGGCACTCCTATATCGTCTACGGTCCGCTATCTTTAGCCGCCACCAGCGTGCTCTATGAAGGTGTGCCAACATTCCCCGATGCTGGTAGAGTTTGGCGAATCGCACAGCGCCTCGACGTCAACATTTTCCACACATCTCCCACGGCCATCCGCATGTTGCGCAAGTCCGGTCCCGATGAACCTTCTAAATACAACTACCGTTTCAAGCACATGACCACCGTTGGAGAACCCATCGAACCGGAGGTTTGGCGCTGGTATCACGACGTAGTCGGAAAAGGTGAAGCGGTGATTGTCGACACCTGGTGGCAGACCGAAAACGGAGGGTTCCTATGCAGCACTAAACCCGCACTCGACCCCATGAAGCCGGGCAGCGCGGGACCGGGATTACCTGGAATCTACGCCACGATTTATGACGAGAACAACGAACCGATTGTCGCCGGCTCCGGGAAGGCCGGGAACATCTGCATCCGCAATCCCTGGCCCGGGATCATGCAGACCATTTGGGGCGATCGTGAACGCTTCGTCAGCCAGTATTACAGCAAATACTGCAAAGATCGCAGCAGCAAAGACTGGCACGACTGGCCTTATTTCGCGGCCGATGGCGCGGTCTTGGCTGCGGACGGCTATTTCCGCATATTGGGACGCGTCGATGACGTGATCAACGTTGCCGGTCACCGCCTGGGCACAAAGGAAATCGAATCCGCCTGCCTCACGGTTTCGGAAGTCTGCGAAGCCGCCGTCGTGCCCGTCGTTGATGAAATCAAAGGCCGCGTGCCGGAGGTTTATATCGCATTGCGGCCCGGTGTTCAATCAAGCCCGGCGATCATAGAGAAGGTCGGCAAAGCCATTGAAACCATGATCGGCAAAATCGCGCGTCCGCGAAGAATCCTCGTCGTTCCTGACATGCCGAAAACCCGTTCCGGCAAGCTCATGCGGCGCGTCCTTGCGGCTCTCTCCAACAACATGAAGACCGGCGACATCACGACCCTGGCCAACCCGGATGTAGTGGAACAAATCCGGGAGATGGTTCAGGGCAAAGAACCGGTAACGCTGGCAGACGGACCTGAGGATCTAAAGAACTTCGGCGCGCAGGAGTAAAGCTCTTAAATTCATTTTGATCGTTATTAGTGATAGTCTGCTGGGGTCATGAGTCACTTCACCCGTCGCCAATTTGGCAAGACCTTAGCCGGCACCGCCGCGGCCACTCTCGCAGGGAGTTCCCTTTCGCGAATTGCATTCGCACAAGCAGCCAACCCGGCTGTGCTGAAATTTCCGGACAAATTTGTTTGGGGCTGCTCTACCGCGTCTTATCAAATCGAGGGCGCGGTGAGCGAAGACGGCAGGAAGCCCTCCATATGGGACACGTTCGCGCACACACCCGGCAAGACCTATCAGGGACAGACCGGGGACGTGGCGGACAATTCGTATCACCTCTACAAAGAAGACGTTCAGTTGTTGAAGAACATGGGAGTGCACGGCTATCGCATGTCGGTTGCCTGGCCGCGCGTTTTTCCCGACGGAACCGGACAGCCGAACCCGAAAGGTCTGGATTATTACAATCGAGTTATCGACGAATTACTCAAGAACGACATTACTCCTTACATCACCTTGTTCCACTGGGATTTGCCGCAAGCTTTACCCGGAGCCTGGCAATCACGTGACACTGCAAAGGCTTTCGGCGACTATGCGGGCTATGTGTCTGGGAAACTTTCCGATCGGGTTCAGCACTTTTTCACCACCAACGAGTTCTACTGCATTGCAGACCATGGCTACCGCACAGGAAAGTTCGCTCCCGGTCTGATTTTGCCGGATGCAGAGCTCAATCAAGTTCGCCATCACGTAATTCTGGCGCATGGCATGGGCGTGCAAGCAATCCGGGCGAACGCCAAGAGCGGAACCCAGGTTGGTCTCGCGGAAAATGCCAATGTTTACGTGCCAGTGATCGAAGACGCCGAACAGATTGAAGCTGCCAGGCAGGCCACTCGTGAGGAAAATGCAATGTTCCTCACCGCAGTTCTGGAAGGCAAGTACACCGACGGCTATCTCCAGCGCCAGGGGGCAAATGCTCCCAAAGTGCAAGCGGGCGACATGAAGATCATCGGCAGCCCGCTGGATTTCGTCGGACTCAATATCTACACGCCGGATTATGTTCGCGCCGATTCATCTCCTGCCGGCTACGTGATCGAGAAGCGCCAGACTTCGTTTCCCCGCATGGCTTCCGATTGGCTCTACATTGCCCCTGAAGTGATCTATTGGGGCGTTCGCAATGTTGGCGATATCTGGAAACCCAAGGCCATCTACATCACGGAGAATGGGTGCTCCGCGGACGATGTGATCACTGCCGACGGACGCATCGAAGACACGGACCGGGTGATGTATTTGCGCAACCACCTTACGCATCTGCATCGCGCAGCCTCGGAAGGTTATCCGCTTAAAGGTTACTTCCTATGGAGCCTCATGGATAACTTTGAGTGGGCGGACGGCTATAGTAAACGCTTCGGCCTGCACTATGTCGATTACAAGACGCTGACGCGTACGCCGAAACTAAGCGCCGAGTGGTATAAGGACGTGATTTCACAGAACGCGGTCGGATAAGCGCTCGCGTTGCTCGTCTTCGATCAGCCGTTTCTAATCGTCCGTCTATCAGCGACGCGCTAGTACGATCAGTTCCACAGAATCTGGAGAGAATGCATTCGATAAATGAACGGAACCGTTCTTGCCCTCTGTCTCTTCTACGAGATCGAGATTCTGCGTCTTACTGACGCGGTAGCGTTTGATCTTGAACCCCGCTTTTCCCCAAGGCAAATCGGTCACCGTCAAATCGTAGCCGCTGTTGTCGCGATAAACGATATCCTTTCGCAGCGGCAGGAACTTCACTTTGGACATGTCGGGCATCGGCGGCGCGGCTTTCTGCAACTCCGCAGGCATTGGCATGAAGTCCGGTTTGTAGTCCTTGGGAATCTCATAATTGCTGAGCAAAATCTGAATCGTCTTGCCATCTGCGGAACGGCCTGCGAGCCCGGCAAATCCTAAAGTATCGGCGCCTTCCAGGGCAAGCCGCTGCGGCGTATCCTGCATTTTGCCCATGGCTTCGAATACATATGCCGTCTTGAAGGGTTTGCTGTCCAGCCCAAAAAGACCCATCCAGGCCGAATCCCCGCGATAAAAGTGAGCATGATCGATCGAGGTATCCTCAAAATAGCTGAGCACTGCGCCGATGTACGCCGCGTTGTGCGCGCCTTGCAGTTCTGCTTTTTCTGTCTCCGTGAAGTCGGCGCTCAAGTTCCATTCGGAGAGGATGCTCTCAGCATGCGGAAAACCATGCGTATCGAGAATGCCGCGAATCTCTTTCGCAAGGCTTACCGCGTCATAAGGATCGGCGGAGGCGTTCGCGTAGGTGTGCCAGGAATAGAAATCGAGCGGCAGATGATGCGCGGCGCAGTAGTCGATGAAACCTTCGCGATAGCCGCTGTCATCCGAGGGAAACGCTTTAGCGTCGCCGCCCACTTTTAGCGTGGAGTCCACGGACTTCAAGGCCAGTGCGGTTTTTCCATACAACGAATAGAACTGCTCAGGCGTGCCGGACCAGAACAATCCATCCGGCTCGTTCCAGAACTCCCAGTAGCGAATGCTAACGCGGAATCCATTCGCCCAGCCCTGGTTGTAGTGCATGGCGATGTGTTTCACCACGCTGGCATACTTGTCGAAATCGTCTGGCGGATTGATGTTTGCAGCTCCCCAACTGCGCCCGATCCGGTAGTAGACTTCCGCCCCGCTAGCTCGAATGGCGGCGATCAGCTTGTCGGTTGCCGCGAAGTTGTAGCTTTCAGGTTTCTCCGGATCGGCCGACCAGTCAGGAAAAATGATGCTGGCGTTCCCAGCTTTGACGACGCCGGCACGCTGTGCGTCGTCCGGGATGAGCCATGCGAGGTCGCCGTTGCCAATGTCGAAGTGCGCGTCGATATCGGTTGGGCCCATGGAGTCGTGGGTGCGGACCTGATTGATTCGGAGGTCCTTATATTGTTGGACGAGCGTTGGAAGACCCGCCATAACCGGGCTCGGTGGCCCGTTGAGCCCTTGAAACGAACGGATGACGCCAACAACCTTTCCGGCGTCTACATGTAAGGTTCGATATCCAGCGTGAGTTGTATCTTGAGCAAAGCACCCGGCGAAGAGGAGTAACACCGAAATTGAATATTGCAGAATATGTCTTTTCATCGATTAGGCCCCATTTTTCTGGCGACGGCTTCTATCTCGCCATGATTACTTTCTCTTCCGTCCAAAGCTTGGTGATCTCTTCGAGCGAGCGCCCTTTGGTTTCAGGGATGAGCCAGCCGACGAGAATGATTGTTAACAACGCACCTGCACTGAATATCCAAAAGGTGCCGTCCGACCCCAGATTCTTCTGCATCACAGGAAATAGTTGATTGCCGAGGTAACCGACGATCCAGAGTGCAGTCGTAGCGATCGACATGCCGCGCCCGCGAACCTTCGTAGGATATATTTCCGAGATGATGACCCAGCATGCCACGCCGTTCCCGAAGGCGTGTCCGGCGACAAAGCTCATTACAAGGATTAGAACTGCCAGGCCGCTGCCGTGAATGTGGTAGAACCATCCCACCAATGCAAGAGAAATAAACTGAAGCGTGGTGCCAGCGAGGATCAAAGTCTTACGCCCAGCGCGGTCCACCAGCCAGAGAGCGAACAGCGTGAACAGAAGATTGATAAGGCTCACCAGCACCGACTGAAAGAATGCGTCACTGGTGGCTGTTCCGGCGGAGCGGAAGATCTCCGGGAGAAAAGAGAACAACGGAGTAATTCCGCTGAGCTGTTGTAAGCCGGCCAGCATGATACCAAGCAGAAGCGGACGACGGAAGGTGGTGAAGAGTTCGGAAATGTGGCCCTCTTCTGTGGCCAACGACTCTTCGATTTCCCCCGCCTCACTTTGCGCCGCCGCAGGACCATTGATCTTGGCGAGGATGACGACGGCCTGTTCCCGGCGGCCCACTTTCATAAGCCAGCGCGGACTTTCAACTGCGGGAATAATCATCACTCCAAATAAAACGGCGGGCACAACCCCGGCGAGGAACATCAATCGCCATCCGGTGGCGATATTCCAGGCTTCGTTCCCCATGCGCTGGATGAGCATGTTCACGAATACCGCAGCGAGAATTCCCACCACAATGCCAAGTTGGTAAAGGGTGACGCAGCGGCCGCGAACCCGCGTGGGAGCAATTTCCGCAATGTAGTTTGGCGAGATCACGGATGCCGCGCCGATCCCGAGGCCACCAATCAAGCGCCAAATCACAAATTGATGGAGGCTTGCGGCAAACATCATTCCCACCGAAGAGAGCGCGAAACAGACTGCGCAAAGCGCCAGGCCTTTCTTTTTCCCCAGATAATCGGCTACTGTTCCGGCGGCTGCGCAGCCCGCAATGCATCCCACCAGCGCGCACCCAGCGGCCCAGCCTATGCCGGCGGCATTCAAACGGAACAATTGGCTTAAGTATCCAATTGCCCCGCTGATCACAATGTTGTCGTAACCAAATAACAGGCCCCCGAGAGTGGAGACACTGGCGGCAACAATCAGCGGGCCACGCGAATAAGCCGGGGCGAGAGTATTCTCCAGGCTAGTGGCCTCCATGCGCGGTTGCCAGATCTGATCTGGATTGTTGCGAAGACTCAATCATGGCTTTCGCCGCCAGCATAAATCCGAGCGTGTGGGCCATGCCGGCATGCCATGGGGCGGCGCAGGTCATCTGCGGCGTGTGATCAGGAATGAGCACACCATCGAATCCGTTGCGGTGAAGAATTGCCATAATGCGGATCATGTCTACGTCGCCTTCATCGATAAAAGTCTCGCGATAATGCGGGACTTTCCCGACGACATTGCGTAGGTGGATGTAGGCGATCTTGCCTTGTTTGCTATATCGATCTACGGCGTCGTAGATATCGCCTTCCGTCATTTCGGCGAGGGTGCCCACGCACAATTCGAGAGCGTTGCTGCGGCTGGGCGCAAGGTCGATCAGCCTTTGATACATCTGAGGTTGGTAGACCAGGCGCGGCTGTTGTCGCATCGTTGGCATGGGAGGATCGTCGGGGTGTGCGGCAAGCTTCACGCCAGATTCTTCGGCAACGGGGATAACTTCTTCAAGAAATCTTTGCAAGCGCTGCCAAAGTTCCTCATGCGAGATTATTGGAAGAGTTCCCCTGGCGGCATTGCGATCGTAGATCATATTCCAGATCGTTCCATTCGGAATGGGCGCATCATCGGCCGGGCCATCCATTCCAAGAGTGATTGCACCGCCGCGACCAAGAGGAGCGGTCACGCGTCCGCACACGCCTGCCAAACTGAAGTTGTAGCCAAGCACCGGGACGCCAGCTTCGCCCATGCGGCGGATGATCGTCTTCACTTTTTCAATTTGCTGAGCGCGCTTGGGACCATTCAGAAGAATATCGTGCCAGTGGGCAGGATCGAGGTTCTCGATTGCCGCCAAAATCAAACCGGCATCTTCAATTTCACCGCGAAGAGTTTTCAGTTCCTGCACGGACCACAGCCTATCGGGATCGCCGGCCAACCCCCATGCTTCATATTTCGAGCCGGTCGGCTGATTGTTTCGCGGGTTAGATGGGCCTTGATTGAAATAATCCACTAAGTGAACCACCACGTGCGTGCAGCCAGCCTGCCGCGCGAAGTCGTAATAATCGCGGGTCAGCATGTGACGGTAAAGCCCAAGACCGATCTTCATAGCCGATTTCCGATTCCTCCGCCATAATCTGCACTCAGGACTTGCCCGTTAATCTCGCGGGCGAGCGGGGAGCACAGGAAGACGAATGCATCTGCGATTGACTCCGGGCTGTTCCTCTTTCCCAGCGAAACTCGCAGTACAAACTCCCGGTAAGCGGGATCCTCGTCGAACACTTTCAATGAACTACCAGCGGCGACGTTGCCGGGTGAAACAACGTTCACGCGAATCCCGGTGAGCGCGTACTCAAGTGCAAGACTGCGGGCAAAGTTTTCCAGCGCGGCTTTGGCAGACGAGTAAGAAGGAATCAGGCTGTGCGGCATGCGAGCGACGTAGGAAGAAGTAAAAATCAGGTGCCCTGCAATCTGGCGCTTCGTCCACCGCGTCAACACGGCGCGCGCAAGATAAGTCTGCGCGAAATAATTGAAGCGGAAGATTCGTTCGTATTCGGTTTCGGATGTGGCGGCAAAGGGATGCAATCCGCAGCCGCCAGCATGGCCTATCACTGTATCTATTGCCGGAAACTTCTCGAAAGCCGTTTGCACCAGTCGTTCCACGTGGCTGGAGTCGGTGATGTCCGCGGGACAATATGAATAAGAAGAAGCTGGAATTTGCCAGTTAGTGAGTGTCTCTTTAGCTTCGTCTGTGAGCTTAATGTCGGTCAGTACTAGGGCGGCTCCCGCTTCCGCGAGCCGCCGCACCATATGCTCGGCAATTGCGCCGAGCGCACCCGTGATCAGAATCGCCTTGCCCGACAAATCGATTGTGATCATGGCTATCGGGGTTCCTTCGCGATTAGGTTGATTCTGGAAAGCATTTCGTGGCCGGTTGGAGTGACCAGCACGTTATCTTCAATCCTCGCGCCGCCGCCGCGTTCGGGAATGTATGCTCCCGGTTCAATGGTCAGCACCATACCGGGCTCGAGCTCGCTGCTCACGCCAGGCGCGATTAGAAATCCCGGATCGTGATACCGGAAACCAACGTGGTGGCCCGTATGATGAGTAAAGAAGGCAGACAGCCCTTGCGCGGCGATTTTATCTCGAGCGATTGCGTCGATGCCTGCAGCTGATGCACCGGAACGAATGGCATTGATCGCGGATCGCTGCGCATCTTCGACGAGCGCAAGCAGTTCCGCAAGTTCAGTCTTCAGCGAACCTATGGCAGCGGTACGGGTCAGATCGCTCCAATAACCGTTGACGCACGTCGCCAATTCAATCAAAACCAGATCCCCGTCCTGAAGGCGACGTCCGGTCGAACGATTGAATCTGCCGGCATCCGCGCTGTTCGGGCCGGACTGCACCATGGCCCAACCACGGGAGTGAAAGATGCCATCGCGTCCAATCTGCTTATAGATGGCTGACTCGACCGCCGCTGCGACTTCCGCCTCTGTAAGACCTGGCTGCAAATTTTCATCGAAAGCGCGGAGGCCAACATTCGCGACCTGATTCGCCAGGCGAATCGATCGGACCTCTTCCTGAGTTTTTCGGAGATACAGGTCCGCGAATGCCTGCTGGGTCCGCGCATCCGCCTTCACCGCAAGGGTTTGAAGTTTTGCGGCAAAATCTTCTGCAATCGGAATCTGCTCGCCAGCTTGAATCGGCAGCGAAGTCCGTGAGGCGCTGGGGTTCATTCCCACTCGTTCCGGCTTAATCCTCGCATTAGCCAACTCGTCACCGATGGAAGATACAAGAACGGAATACGGATCGGAGCATTTAAGATCGCCCCAGGGATATTCCTTCACACGGATGCCGGGAGGAATATGATCGCGAGGCTCTATTTGCGGGACAAACAGCACCGGTTGCTGATCGTCGAAGCAAACCAGGAACGAAGCTCCCCAGAAAGGAAAATATCCGGAAAGTATGAGGAGTTCATCGGGTCTCCAGGCAATCCATGCGGCTAGATTATTTTGTTGGAGAAAACTGTGAATCTGCTCCCGGCGAGATGGAACTGCGGTCATGGCGCGGCTATCCATATCGTGTTCACATGATTCCGAACTTTTCGAATGCCTGCACGGCGGTGCTTCCCCCCTCGATGGCCTTGCGAACCAGCTTTTCGCCGCGCGCTTTTTCGAGTGCCCGCGTGAAGATTTCAGTTTCGGTTTCTGCTGGCACCGCCAGCACGCCGTCGATATCGCCAAACAGAATATCTCCGGGGCGCACGCGCACCGAACCTATTTCAACTGGGATGCGGAAGTCGACAACTTTGTAGCGCGGCGCCGAGTCTTGCCCATAGGAACCAAAACCGAAAGTCGGAAAATTCATACTAAGGATCGCCTTGGTGTCTCTGACATAGCCATGCAAGACTGCCCCTCTACTTCCCAGTTTGCGGGCGCGGGTGCTCATCAGCTCTCCCCAGAGAGCGTTGCGGGGCGAGGAGCCGGTGCTTACGTAGACTTCGTTCGTATGGAGATCGTCGAGCGCTTCCAGCATCAGGCCGAAAGGCTTATCCATCAGCTTGTTCGCGCTGCCTTCGATCCTTTCTGCAAAGACATCCACTGCTAGAGTCGGCATGGCGCGGCCAATCACGACCATATCCGGACGAAGCGGCTGAATTTGCGGAGGAAGAAATTGATGCTGAAGATTTAATTTGTCCATTACGTCGCCAACTACGCAGGTGAAAAGTTCGCGTTGCACGATGGCAAAAAGTTCGTCGTCGGAATTCCATAATTTAGCGCTGTTCATTGACCGCGCGCCTCCTTGACCTTTTCGACGAACTGCTTTGCGAGGCGTGTGATGGAAGCAAAATCGCCGGCCTTTGCGCCAGCAGTCAGATTACCGCCCACTCCAATGGCGACTGCGCCCGCATTGATCCATTGACCAACATTCTCCAGGCTTACACCTCCCGTGGGCATCAGTTGGGCCTGCGGCAGCGGCCCCTTCACGGCCTTGACGAATGGAGGCCCAAGAATCTCGCCGGGAAAGACCTTCACGATGTCCGCACCACACTCCATTGCAGCGATCACCTCGCCGATGGTTGCGGCTCCTGGCATATAGGGAACTTGATAGCGGTTACATAAACGCGCAGTATCGATATTCACCGCAGGACTAACTACAAATTGTGCTCCCGCGAGAATCGCAATGCGTGCAGTTTCTGGATCGAGTACGGTACCCGCTCCGAGCAGTATTTCCTTTGAACATTCCTTCGCCAGATGCTCGATCACTCCAGCGGCTCCGGGAACGGTGAAGGTAATTTCCAGCGTGGTCACGCCGCCAGCCGCGCAAGCTTCGGCGATTTGCTGGGCTTGCTTGGGGCTTTCCGCGCGGATCACCGCAACAATTCCAAAGCGGATTATCTTGCCTAGGATTTCTATTTTTGTCATGTGCATTGAGGTCGCACTCTTAACTGCTTTCATGCAAAAAACGGCTCACCCTTTCGCGCGTAGCGGCGAGCAACATCCTCGTTCAACGTGATTCCCAGTCCCGGTTTTTCGGGCAAAGATATGAAGCCATTTTGGATTATTGGTTTTGGCATACCCTCGATAAGGTCATTCCAGAACGGCACATCGGACGCATGAAATTCCAGCGCCAGAAAATTGGGGATCGCCGCACAGAAGTGAGCTGACGCCAGTGTGCCGACCGGGCTGCTGATGTTGTGCAGGGCCACGGGCATAGTGTGCACATCGGCAAATTGTGCGATAGTATGCGCAACGGCCAGGCCTCCAACTTTTTGGAGATCAGGAGTGACTACGCTCAGCGCGTGCTCCGCGATGATTTCTTGAAACCCCTCAAAGAGAAAAAGATTCTCGCCGGTTGCGATCGGCACTCGCACCTTCGAACTCACTTCTTTTAAAGCGGCAGTATTGCTTGGGGGAACGGGATCCTCGAGCCAGAGCAAGCGAAACGGTTCCAGTTCTCGCGCTACCTTGATCACATCGGCCGCGTTATACCGCCAATGACAATCGACGGCAATATCCGTATCTTTACCGACGGCATCATAAACCGCCCCGATCAAACTCACCATATGATCGATAGACCGGTTCGTGAGCACCCGATTATGGGGGTCAGAACCTTGGGTTCCGGGCACGTCCAGATCGAACTTCAGCGCAGTATATCCTTCCGCTCTTCGCTTTAATGCTTGGCGGCGATAGTCTTCCGGCGATGAGGGCAGTTCTCCCGTAACCTCGCCGTAATAGTCTCGCGCAGTATGCGCAGCCGCTTTGGCCTCCCAAGAGGCCCGGCGGGAACGGAGAACTTCATCAAGACTCTCCAGCGCTTCGCCTCCGTGGCAGTCCGCATAAACGCGGACGCGGTCGCGGAATTTTCCACCCAACAAACGATAGATGGGTACTTCGAGCCACTGGCCCAGCAAATCCCATAACGCAGCTTCGATCCCGCTGATCGCGTTGTAGATGATGCCCGCAATCGACCCCGCCCCTGAAGTTGCCAGCTGCAGTTTGCGGAATAGGCGATGAACATCCCGAGGGTCCTCGCCAATCAATAGAGGTTCGAGTGAGCGCAGAATTGAGGTTAATCCGGGAGCGAAGAAGCATTCTCCTAAACCTTGCAGGCCTTCGTCAGTTTCAAGCCTGACAAACGTCCAGTCGAAATTTCCCTCGACGACTGCGGTTTTCAAGCGGGTAAGCTTCAATTGATTGCGTGCTCCTTCCATTCTCTTGAAGAAGGCGCTCTACGATGCTGGTGGCATAGTTTGATGCGGCTCACCTATAAACATCTTGCTCTCCATCAGGATTTCGTGAATAGTATACAGTATAGATGATGATTTACAAGGCTTTACTATATTTTGTGGCAAGCCCGACTGCAAATTGAATACCGATAATTTTTAAATGTCGAAGCGTGTCAGCGTCGCGAACGATTTGCCGCGTGCCACCCTCAAGGCGCACTTAATTACGTCTTTGCGGGATGCCATCATAACCCGCGCATTTAAGCCCGGCGACCGCTTGAATGAAACTCAATTAGCCAGAAAGTACGGCGTGAGCCGAATTCCGGTTCGCGAGGCTCTGCTGCACCTGCAAGAGCAGGGATTGGTCATGAACCATCCGCGACGGGGCATGTTCGTAAATATTTTGAGCGATGACGACTGCCAGAAAATTAACAGCCTGCGGATCATTCTAGAGGCGGAAGCCATAAAGCTATGCCGCGCGCGACTGACCGCTGCCTCTGAGGCGCAGCTACTTGTTCTTGTGGAGCGGATGGAAAAATGGAATGCGGGTTCGGAAGTCGATGCCGCGGCGCTGGACTTGGAGTTTCATCGCGCACTCTGGAACCTGAGCGGTAATAATTATTTGGAAAAGGTTTTAAACTCTCAGGTTCCAATGCTCTTCGCTCACCAGGCTCTGGAGTACACAAACCACAAAGAAAGACTTTGGCCCCTAAACCATCACCGGCAACTGTTGGATGTTGTGCTGGGCAAGTCGGAGAAAACAGCCGAAGAAGCTATGATCGACCACTTGCGGTTGCGCTACACAAATCCACAGCGCTATTCGAGTCTGGCGTATGCCTCTCTAAAACCGCGGGTACTGGAGCCAAGTACAATATCGTCACAGTCGGGCGAGACGCACCAATTGTGACTAGGAAAATATGGACTCGATCGTATTAAAAGCAGCCGAAAGTTGTCGGTGGGACTGCGTCAGCCTTGGCGAGGTAATGCTGCGGCTTGATCCCGGAGAAGAACGCATCCATACTGCGCGACAGTTCCGAGCCTGGGAGGGCGGCGGGGAATACAATGTCGCCCGCGGCTTGCGCCGATGCTTCGGGATGCGAACCGCAATGATCACCGCGTTCGCCAAGAATCCAATCGGACAGTTGATTGAAGATCTGATGTTGCAGGGAGGAGTCGATACCTCTCTGGTCCGCTGGGTGCCTTACGACGGCATCGGTAGAACGGTGCGCAACGGATTGAATTTTACCGAGCGTGGATTTGGCGTGCGCGCGGCTGTGGGATGTTCGGATCGCGGCCATACGGCGATCGCGAATAGCCAGCCCGGCGACTTCGATTGGGAATACATTTTCACCAAGAACGGCTCCCGTTGGCTGCATACGGGGGGAATTTTCGCCGCATTGTCCTCATCGTCAGCATTGGTCGCCAAGGCCGCCGTGGATACAGCTCGTGCCGCGAAAACCATCGTCTCCTATGATCTGAACTACCGCGACTCGTTGTGGAAGGGTATCGGCGGCAAAACCAAAGCTCAGGAAATAAATCGTGAACTGGTCTCCACAGTGGACGTGTTGTTCGGGAATGAGGAAGACTTCTCAGCGGCGCTTGGGGTTCCGATCGAGGGCGTCGGAGAAGATTTTGCGCAACTCCCGATCTCAAGTTACAAAGCTCTGCTGCACAAAGTAGCGGAGTTGTACCCTAACCTTAAGTTGATCGCGACTACGCTGCGTACCGCCCACACCGCCACGAAAAATGACTGGGGCGCTATTGCCTTGTACGAAGGAAAAATCGTCTATGTCGAGCAGCGAGAGCTTGAAATCATGGACCGAGTTGGGGGCGGCGACTCATTTGCTTCAGGTCTTATTTATGGAGTTTTAGCGGGCAAAGGGTCGGAATGGGCGGTCCAGTGCGGCGTGGCGCACGGAGCCCTGGCCATGACGACGCCGGGAGATACCAGCATGGCGACGCTTTCTGAAGTTGAATCCGTGATGCGCGGGGCATCGGCACGCATCACGCGTTAAGTTTCGTTAAACGCCCAAGGCGATGTATCGATCATGAAACAAACGTGGCGGTGGTTCGGGCCCGACGATCCGATTTCGCTGGACTATATAAAGCAGGCGGGAGCCTCGGGAATCGTCTCTGCACTGCATCATCTCTATCGAGGCGAAGCTTGGCCCCTGGATCAGGTATTAAAGCGTAAAGATGCGATCCTCGCAGCCGGATTGGTGTGGTCGGTTGTAGAAAGTATTCCTATCCATAACTCAATCAAGCTTCGAACTGGACCTTACCGGAAATACATCGGAGCCTGGAAGGATAGTTTGGCCGCTGTGGCGAAGGCGGGTGTGCCGGTTGTCTGCTACAACTTTATGCCGGTGGTGGATTGGACACGGACGGATCTGCAATGGCTTTTGCCGAACGGTGGTTATGCTCTGCGCTTTGATGCGGTTGATTTTGCGGCATACGATTTGTTCATCCTTAAGCGGAAAGGCGCCGAGGGTTCATATCCGGACGAAGGGCTTCGAGCGGCTCGCGACCGCTTCGGGTCAATGTCGGAATCGCGCCGAACAAATTTAGAACAAAACATTATTGCCGGACTTCCTGGCGCCGAGGCATCCTACGATCGCGAAGCGATTCGAAGTCAGATCGCTGAATACGATGACATGACACCGGATGATGTGCGGGCCAATCTTTTCGAGTTTTTACGAGAAGTAGTTCCGGTAGCGCAAGAGTTCGGACTTTGCCTTGGGATCCATCCCGACGATCCCCCGTGGTCGCTGTTCGGTTTGCCGCGTGTGGTTTCGACGGCCGAAGATGTGCGCAAGATTTTCTTGGCGTTCGATGCTCCGGCCAACGGACTGACCTTTTGTGTCGGGTCGTTCGGAGCTAGAGAGGACAATGATTTACTTGCGATGGTCCGGGAGTTCGCGCCTCGCATACATTTCGCGCATCTGCGGCAGGTTACGAGAGAAGCGTATGGATCGTTTCATGAGGCTGAACACCTTAACGGCAGTTCTGACATGGTGGGTACGATCCTTGCTCTGATGCAAGAAGAGGCGCGACGCAGGCGCGATGGGCGTAACCGTAAAAACGACGAGATTCCGATGCGGCCGGACCATGGGCATTTGCTGGGAGATGACAGCGGGAGGAAAGTCAACCCGGGCTATTCGTTCGTAGGCAGGTTGAAGGGGCTTGCCGAGTTGCGCGGGGTTATACGAGGGCTGGAATATGCAACACGGGAATCGCTGTTTTAACCTTACCGCACGCTTTGCATCCGTAGATCGAGCACAAAAATAAAAATGAGGGTCAAGCCTCTATGAATGATTTTGCAGGCAAGGTAGCTCTGGTCACCGGTACGACAGGAATTGGACGAGGGATTGCCATTCGATTGGCCTCGGGCGGAGCTCACGTTGTCGCATGCGGAGTTGAAAAGAATGGCAATGAAGAATTGGGGCGTGAATCCGCGGCCCATAATTTGACTCTGCAGGTGGAAGACTGCGACGTGACCGATGCTGACCGAGTGCGTTCGATCATTGCGAAAATCGCCCGCCAAGCCGGAGGGCTGGATATTATCGTTAATGCCGCTGGAATTCATCCCTTTGGGACAGTCCTCGAAACAGATCTCGCCACCTGGAACCGCTGCATGCTGGTCAACGTGGCTAGCATCTATCTCACGGCGCACTTCGGCATTCCGGAGATGAGAAAGCGCGACGGCGGATCCATCATTAATGTGGCTTCGGTGCAGGGTCATGCTTGCCAGCGCGGCGTGGCCGCATATGCCGCATCGAAGGGGGCAATTCACAGTTTGACGCGCGCTATGGCTCTGGATCACGCGGGCGATAGCATTCGCGTGAATTCGATCAGCCCGGGATCGATTCGCACGCCCATGCTGGCGCGCTCGGCTGCGAACTTCTCACCCGATTTACCGCCTGAGGAAGTGTTCGCACGTTTTGGCGTGGCGCATCCGCTTGGACGCATTGGCACGGTTGAGGAAGTGGCGGAACTGGCGGCTTTTCTGGCATCCGATAAAGCGGGATTTTGCACCGGAGGCGATTACCTGGTTGATGGTGGATTGCTGGCAGGCATCGGTGTTCAGTGAGCGATAAAACGCTCACCGTAAACTCTGCCGTTCCCCGGCGGCGCTGGCGAATTGCTTTTCTACTTGCGCTCGGTGTTCTCGTCAACTTCTTCGACCGCATTAATTTATCGGTCTCCCGCGATGCGCTTCACGATTCGTTCGGCTTGTCGTTGATCGCCTTTGGATATCTTTCCAGCGCTTTCAGTTGGACTTATGCAGTAATGCAAATGCCCTGCGGAATATTGCTCGATCGCTGGGGAGTGCGGCGCGTGGGAAGGTTAAGCGCGTTGCTTTGGAGCATCTCGTCGTTTGCCGCAGCCATCGCACCGACCCTGGGTTGGTTTTTTGGAGCCCGCTTTCTTTTGGGCGTCAGCGAATCTCCCACGTTTCCAGCAAATGCCAAAGCGTTGGGTTATTGGTTTACGCAAGAGGAAAGAAGTCTGGCGATGGCGATCACCGACGCTGCCGCTAAACTGTCGAGCGCCATTGGGGTGCCCCTGATTGGGTTGCTGCTCGTATATTTTGGCTGGCGCTGGAGTTTTGCGGCTACTGGATTCATCAGCTTTCTCTATTTCGTTTTGTTTTATTTGATCTATCGCAATCCCAGCGAAGACAGAGCCCTTTCACCGCAGGAACACGATTTTATTTTGCAGGGTGGCGCGCAGTTGGAAGGCCAGGCGAAAGTACGCAGCGGAAGCTCTCTTGGATATCTATTACGACAGCGAAAGGTTTATGGTCTCGCGTTGGGATGGGGAGCCTATAATTACACGTTTTTTCTTCTGCTAACATGGCTACCCAGCTATCTTTCGGTTTCCCTTCACATGGATTTGTTCCACTCAGTTTTCTATACAAGCGTGCCTTGGTTATTTGCCACAGTTACGGACTTGCTGATCGGCGGTTGGCTGGTCGATAGCCTAATCCAGCGCGGCTACGATGCAAATCGGGTGCGTCAAACTGTCCTTGTGGCGGGAACGGCTTTTGGCCTGGCGATTTTCGGCGCTGCGAGCGCGCATACACCTACAGCCGCACTTATCTGGATCAGCCTCGCGCTTGGCGGCTTGGCCGCTGCTGCGCCGGTGGCTTGGACTGTACCCTCGCTTATTTCGCCGCGGGAAAGCGTGGGAACTCTTGCCGGAGCGGTGAACCTGTGCGGCCAGATCGCGGCAATTTCTGCGCCGATCATCACTGGATATATTGTTTCCGCCTCACATTCTTTCGCGGCCGCATTCGTCACGGCGACCATAATTCTGCTAGCGGGAATTGCCGGCTACGTTTTCCTGCTGGGACGCATCGAACCCATCCCGGAACCTGCGTAGATCTTCCTCATTGCCCCTCGGCGAGCAGCTTTTCACGTTACTCTTTTGCTGCAACGGGCGGCAGCACATCATAAAGAGGCTGCACTGGCTTCGCTTCCGGACTTTCGTCGGCAACCGACATGGCGAGAATCCGGATCTTGTCGTTGTCCGGCAACTTCACACTTTTCGTTCCTGGGGGCAAATCGATCGGATAGGCAAACAGATAGGAATAGCGGTATGTCGCATTTTCGCCCGCAGAGTTGTGATGATGCGTACAGTACCAGGCAAGATCAGCGCGCTTGATGTAGCCCGGTGTGATGCCCGTCATTTCGCCGTAGTCATCGTGCGAGGTGTCCTTCGAAGTCCAGCGGCGGTCGTCCCACTGACCGATGAATCCACCCCAGTCTTCAATATTTAACTCAGCTTGCGTGCTGCCAAGGTTGAATATTGCCCGCTGATCGCCGCCTGCTGAAGCCGCCAAAATGTAGACGCGGTTAAAGTGACCGGCTGGCAACTCAATCGTCTGCCCATTTGTTAGGACGGCGTTAGGCATGCCGGTTTTTGCTGGAGCGAGTTCGAATGGGACATCATTAAATGTGATCCGGGAAGGCAGCATCTCAGCGGGCAGAGCATTGCCTTTACCATCAAATCCTCCCTCGGATTTTGCGCCATCGTTAGTAGCGGTCGCCAGATCGTACCTCAGTGGCACCGTGGACGAGCGCACAACTTCAATCTTGGTGCGTGGCGCGGCTAGCCTGACTGCGAATGTGCGTGGCTGATAAGCGGTGAAGGCAGTTTCTAAAACGCCATCCTTCACGGTCGCTAGTCCGATCGGCTGTTCTTGTCCATTGACTTCTCGCGCGGCGGCGATTGGCGTGGCAAAGACCACACGCACGTCAGGCTGCGGCTTGCCGTCGAGTTCGACCATGCGCACGATAATCTCGTCGCCTTGTTCCGCTTTTTTTAGAGCCAATACTCGAATCCGAGAATTGCTGACCTTCAGCAAAGAGAACTCGCGGCCAAGCGCACCAGCATGTTTCGAAGTCGCAAATGCAATCAGCGGATCGTTCAGTCGCTGGCCTTGCCAATCGGTCTCCCCCTGTCGCCAGCCGTCAGCGTGCCCAGCGATGCCGTAAACGAACTCATGATGGCCGATGTCCTGCGTGCCTTCATCGGCGTAGCCTCCGCGTGTGCCTGGCGTGCGAATCAGGGTCAATCGAATCGTGTGATCGTTCGGCTTGTCGGATCCGTTCTTGCAATCAGTGAGGATGGTAGCGCCGAAGCTACCGCTCGCATCGGTAAGATCAATCCACTGATGGGAGGGCACCTCGAATTTCTTCGGCTGAGCGGTGGGTCGCTCGATAGTGCCGATGTCCCAGTTATAAGTCGCCATCTCGTTCGAAGCGGTGAGCGGAAAAGTGGCTTTCAGATTTGACTCTTTGGTGTTCCAGTCAATGACGTTTCTGAATTCCACTCGCTTTCCTGCGTCACCAGCCGACAGGCTGATGGTCTGGACAAACTTCGAGCCAGCGCTTTCCCGTGAAACTTCCACGGCCACCCGCGCAGGACCATTTTCTGTCACCCGAATCTTCACCGGACCGCTGACGTATGCTTTCGGTGCAGCCTGTTCCTGTTCCCAGTCCATATTCCACGCCGGCCACTGCTCGGGGTTGTCGTATGAGATAGCAAGGCGGACGGGAGCGGAGAGCAGCTCCTTGCCAATGGATTTGTCAAAGATACTTGCTACGTCGCCATCAGCATTCAGCTTCACGCGGAAGTATTGGTTCTCCAGTGAATTCTCTGTGGCATGTGGAACATCACTAGTTAGGCCAGTGCCGGGCTGAACATCGTAAACCGCATAGCCCACAGATGGCGTCTTAGCCACGAAAATCACTTTGCCATCCGAAATCTGTGCTGGGACCTCCTTGCCGCCTGGGCCTGTCACATGCACAGAGTTCGGCATGCCAGCGGGAAAATCCACTTTCGCTTCCACCACATCTTCGCGCGCAATGTTCAGTGGATTAAAAACGACTAGCGGAATTCCCTTCCCTTCACCCTCAGTGTCGAGCGCGGCCGAAACCGCGCTGGTTGCATCACCCAGCACTCCGGCAAATTGATTCATCGCGATCACATCGTCGTTCCAAGCAAATTCGTAGGCCTTTGGGGTAGCGGTGCCAGCGGCGAGATCATGAAAATGGCCACCCATCACCAGCGTCCAGGCATCATTTAAACGCTGCATGGGATACGGCCGCCCTCCCAACCATTCCGCCATGACCGAAGCTTTTTCCGCGGCATCGGCCAGCAACTCTTCTTTGCGAAGCCAACGCTTCTGATATGCCTCCGAGGTCAGGGATCCGGCAGAGTGGTTAGTCAACTCCATTTCGCCGGTGTAGCGAGGAAGTCCAGCGGCCTCATCTGGAGTGATATCGAGAAACATCTGCTCGGCATTTGCCGAAATCACGTGCACCGGTCCCTCGCCAAGCTGTACCGCAGGTCCCTGCTCGTGGGAAAAACGGGAAAAAAGAGTGTCCACATCGAGCGGGAGGCTGGCTGTGCCGTGCGTGATAATCGCTTCCAGACGCTTCACCGAATCTTCATCCGGGGTTCCGCCGATGTCGCCTGTTCCGTAATAATGATAATCAGTGAACACACCACTGACTTTGCCATTCAACTCTACGCGTGCAGCCCAGTCGCTCTGGTGGCGGCTTAACTCGCGATCGTGTTGCATTTCAGATTCGGTCTTCCGCTGATTCCGGATTGCCAAATACTCTTCAAGTTGCTTCGTGTCCAGTGTTGAATTATTTTGATCGGCATGGACCAGCGCTTCTCGAAGCGGCTGGAACTTCTTATTGAGATTGTCGAGAACTTCGTCGGCAGGCAACGGCGGAAGAGGCTTGCTCAAATCGCTGTTGATTCCTCCTGCGTAGTCGCCTGGGTTCAATCCCGCCAGAACGCTCTCGCCGTCCGGACCAACCCATATCCCCACATTGAACGGGGTACCTTCCGGCGTTTTTTCCAGGGATTCCGGGCCTCCACCGGGGGCCGATGATCCCCATACGAGTTTCTGCGTCGAAAATCCTTTCACGCCGGAGTGCGCCAGAATTGTCGGTAGAGACGAGGGAAATCCGAAACAATCGGGCAGCATGTATTCGGCGCTGGTCTTACCCAGTTCTTTGCGGAACCAATCATTGCCATAAAGAATCTGGCGGATGATGGTTTCAGCGCTGGGCGTGTTTACGTCTCCTTCTTCCATCGAAGATCCGGCGGGAAACCATCGGCCTTCGTCCACATATTTTTTCAGCCGGGCAAAATCAGCGGGGTAATATTCTTTCATCAATCGGTAACGGTTGGCGCCGCTGAAGTTGAAAACGTAATGCGGATATTTATCGAAGAGCTTGAAGTTTTCTTCCATGGTCTTGCGAAGATATTCGTCGATGACCTGCGGATACTCCCATCGCCATTCGGTATCCAGGTGAGCGTAGCCGACCACGTAAAGTGTTGGCTGCTGCCTGAGATCGGGCTTCTTGGCTGGCTGGGACGAGGTTTGGGCGCTACTCGCGACGGAGGAAATCAAAACATATAAAATCAAGTGCATAATGACGCAGGTTGGACGGAAGGGTCGCATTTTCACTCTCCAGCGGGTTAAGGATAAGACGCAAACGGTTCTACGATATCAGGGACTTGGCAACGGTTCGGGAAATCGAATCGAACTGCGGATTTAAGTCCCCTGCGTGTTGCTCTAAACTATTTCAAATAAAGGATTTACCGTTCGACGATTGCGAAAGTGTGTAGCATATTGTGTCAGTTTCCATCATGCCTGTCCGGTCCCCATACGGACTCAGAAGAAGATTCGCAAAGCTCAAGTTTTCCAAAGGGACATGATTAAGCCTCCGACTACTACGAATGCTCCGCCGACATAAATCGGTTTGCTCGGGACGAGGTGAAACTGGAGCTTTGCTACGACTTGCGCGACGAGGAAAAAGAGCACCACATACGTGCCCAGCAGTTTTCCGAAATCAACTTCGGACGAGTTCAGGAAAAGGCTGTAGCAAACCAGCACAACCGTGCCGGCGACGAACCAACCGATTCGTTTGACACCCTCCGAATGATAGAGACCGGATTGAAAACAAGCGTCTCCCTGTACTTCAAGGTAGGCAGCGATCACCAGGACTACAAATGCTCCGACGGGAGATGACACGAGCTCGCCAAGTTGCATTCAGGACAAGCTCTTTTCATTTGATATTGGGCTATAGTGCACAGACATTTCTATTCTACGAAAGACACTTCTGTTGACGCGGTGCAACACGATTCGACATGACGATAAGACGGTGTTCCCCAGCGGGCCTCTCGAACAACTCTTGCGGGGGAGAGGTAGCATCTATTCATGGCGCAGCAATTGCCCGTAATGGCACTGCCAACAATAAGAGCAGAGTCATCGCTCGTTTCCTGTTCTTCGCCGTAATGTCCTAAGACACGCCGACGTGATTCCGCGCGAGCGGATAGAGCAATGGAGCTCAGATCCTCAGGACGGAGTTCAGCCTAGGTACGGATCGGATACTTGTGCCTCATTCCTCTGCTCTCGATTCACCGTACAACGTTTTTAATACTGGCTCCAGACAAGCTGAAGTCCTCCAGAACGTCCGGTCAGGTTCCTAACAGGTTGATTTGTAGTTTCTCGTACCCGTGTTCGCGTGCCCACAGGTCCAAAGGGATCGTCGCCAACTCATCTACAACGGCAATCTGCGGTTCTCGTTCTTCTCCACACGCCGGACAATAAATTCTTCGGAAAAGCCACTCGTGCGAACAAAGCATGCAAATCAGCGACTTTTTCGCACCATCACCTTCGCTGCGCAAGACGCCGACGGCGGGCTTGCCGCCGCAAAGCGGGCAGGTCGATGGAGTTCCATCCACAATCGTTACTTCGCGATGATCGGCTAGATATTCGGCGTAGGGTTGAAGAAATATCCATGCGAGTGCTCGATCGGAAGATTGGACTTGCACGGTGTCGTCTACACCTTCCGCCAATTCTGGTTCCCCGTGCCAGAAGTCTTCGATCGCGTGTTGCCATGCGGCTGGCCCCTTTTGCGCCAGAACGTCGGAGACTCGAGCAAGCGGCGCTGGGGCAACCTGTTGGATCACTGAAAGGAATTCGGGAAACTTCGGCAAGAGAAGGAAAAGATCCAATTCATCGCGCAGAGGGCGATCCGATGAAATCTTCGGCGAATCCGCGAGCGCTTTCTGGACTTTGTTGTAAAGGCTCTTCTGAAATGTTGCGACCCGCGCATAGTACCGCAGTCCTTGGGCGGAAAAAGGGTAAGTGGAGGCTAGTTCGCTGGCGCGATGGATACGACGATCCCACTTCGCGTCGGTCATCGCTGGGGTCGGGGTTTGCCGATGACGTCGTAGTACCACGTGCGATGGAACGTCCAGGCCCATGCTCGTGTGACGTAGCCATGAATCATGGATCCAAAGCTACCCTCTTCAAGGATGGCGCTCATGTACACATGAATCAGAAAGAGTCCAATCGTGATGAGCGCCACGCTCGCGTGAATCAGGATCGCGGCGTAGCGCACAAACCGGAGACTCCACGGGAGCGTCTCGGTGTACCACAAGACGACGCCCGAGAGCAGCAACAGGATCACGCCGTAGAAAATTCCCCAGAAGAATAGCTTTTGCCCGAAGTTGAACCGTCCCACCGGGGGGAGTTTCTCATCTTCGTTCTTTATGTAATCCGGGATCGCTTTCCCCCAGGCGCGATCGGTGTCGGTAATTTGCATGTCGCCGTGCCACTCTTTGAATGTCCAGACGAGTGACGCTGTAAAAATCAATCCGAGCCACGGATGCCAGAATCTCGCCGTTGGACCGCCTCCCACAACGGCGGCCATCCAGTACAGATAGGGCGACCAGAAGGCAAGGCCGGTCATTAACAGGTAGGTATACGAGAGAGCGCCAATCCAGTGATTTACGCGTTCTGCAAACGTGTAACGCAGGATGTTTTTTTCTTCTTGTCCGGCGGCGGTTGGGCGCGAAACTGCGTCGGTTGTCATACGCGCCTCCCATCATCGCGCCGCTCATCCTTCGGCAGAGCATCGGGTGGAATCGGTTCTTCTTTCTTCGGTCCAAATCGCATGTAGTGCAACGCCATCCCGACGATGCCGCCGACCATTGCGAGATTCCCAATCCACTTCAGCGGTCCTTTCCACAGGCGCACCGACCAGGGGATCCGCGGATCACTGGGTAACCCTCCATACAATTCCGGATTCTTCGCGTCGTGCAGCACGTAGATCACATGGGTTCCGCCCACTCCAGCCGGATCGTAGACGCCTGCATCTTGAAATCCAGAATTGTCGCGAAGTTGCGCGGCGCGAGTCTCCGCTAATTCCTTCATTTCCGTCTTGGTCCCAAAATGCAGGCAGCCCGTGGGACAGGCCTTGATGCAGGCTGGTTCGAGTCCCACCGACACGCGGTCGTTGCACAATGTGCACTTAAAGACTTTACGCGACGGGGGATCAAATTTCGGAATGTTGAAGGGGCAGCCAGTCATGCAATACCCGCAACCAATGCAATTCGCCTCCTGGAAATCGACAATGCCGTTGGCGTATTGAACGATGGCGGCGTCGGCCGGGCAGGCTGCCAAGCAGCCCGGATCGGCGCAATGCATGCACTGATCCTTGCGCATGAGCAGCATCATGGTGCCGTCGGCGCGTTCGTGTTCATTGAACTTGATCAGGTTCCAGTAATTCCATGCCGTCTCCGGCATGGTCTGGTAAGTGTTATCGAAGGTAGTTTCAGTGAAGGTGTAACCGTTCCATTCCAGACAGGCGACTTCACATGCTTTACAGCCAATGCAAGTGGTGGTGTCAACCAGTTTGCAGACCTGGAACTCCCGGTTCAGCCCTTTACCGGGAACGACCCCCGCGTGGCCGGAAATTCGGATTAGCTCTGTTGCCGCCTGGCTCATGGCTGCCCTATGCCTTCTCGACTTTCACTAAGAAGCCCTTCGATTCCGGAGTGTGGGCATTCGGATCGGTGACCGCAGGCGTCAACAGATTTGCCGGCGTCCGTGCATTTCTTCCTTCATCTTCGCTGATGCCGCGGAAACCCTGGTGAATCGGCAACCCGATCTGATAGACCTTTTTGCCGTCGATCATCATCGGCTTCAGGCGGCGTGTGACGAAGGCTTTCGCGATGTAGGTTCCACGCGCACTGATCACTTTGATCTTGTCCATTCCACGAATTCCCTTTTCGTTCGCCAACTCCACTGGAATTTCCACGAACGGTTCCGGGATGAGCTGGACGTTCATCGGATTGTTCTTCGTCCAGTAGTGATACTGTTCGGTCAACCGGTAGGTGGTGCAGACGATGCTGTACTCCTCCGGCGATCCAAATTTATCGAAAGGAGTCTTGAACTTCTTTACCAGAGGATTATTCGACTGATCGGGATGAAACGGATTCTTGATCGGACTTTCGATCGGTTCATAGTGCTCAGGGAACGGCCCATCCGCGAGCACGCCGATCGGAGCGAACAAGCGCCCGATGCCTTCCGGATTCATAATAAACGGACCCATATGATCTTTGGGATGGGAGTCGGGCTTGAAATCCGGCACATCGTTACCAACCCATTTCCCCGCTGCTTCGTTCCACCAGATTTGCTTGCGATCAGGGTCCCACGGCTTCCCGGCGACGTCGCAGGAAGCCCGGTTGTAGAGCACGCGCCGGTTCGCCGGCCAAGACCACGACCAGTTGGGGAAAACTCCCATTCCCGATGGATCCTCCGTGCCTCGTTTCTGAATCTGCGATCCGGCCTCCGTCCACGAACCCGAGTAAATCCAATTACCGCACATGGTGGTGCCGTCATCCTTCAACCACGCGAATCCGGGCAACTGCTGACCAGCTTTGATCACCTGTCCGGTCGCATCATCTTTAAGGTCGGCGAGAGCCTTACCGTTGATTTCCATTGCCACTTGCGAAAGCGGTGGATGAATCCCATCGGCATAGGCCCAACTCAGATTCAGAATGGGGTCAGGAAATTTTCCACCTTCCTTCTTATAGAGATCACGAACCCGCAGGAAGATCTGCGCGATGATGTCCTGATCGAGCCGCGCTTCTCCCGGAGGTGGAACAGCGGCATATTTCCATGTGACCCAGCGCGCGGAGTTCGTCATGCTGCCATCTTTTTCGGCAAAGCCCGCGCAGGGTAACCGGTAAACCGTGGTGTTGATGTTCTTTTGTTCTTCGGTAGTGATCCCCGGCGCTCGCCAGAACTCGCTGGTCTCGTCCTGATAAATCTCTCCCACCACCAGCCAGTCAGCCTTCTTGAGTGCATTTATGTTCTTGTTCGTGTCGGGGCCGATCATTACGCCATTCATCCCGAAGGCCAGCATGCCCTTGACTTTGCCGTTGTACATGTCGTCCCAGATGTGGGTCCACGAGCAATCCTGTCCGGCTTTGGGCAAGTAATCGAAGGCGAAGCCATTTTCTTTCGTCGCCGCGTCGCCATAGAAACCCTTCAGCAAAGACACCATGAATTTCGGCGTGTTTGCGTAGTAGTTCATCGAATCCCACGGCGCGGGTTTCGACGACTTCGGGGTGGTGCGCTTCAGATAGGTAGCCAAATCCTTGTCGTCTGGAACCGGCCCTTTGAGGTAACCGGGCAGTGAGTCGTACAAGCCCGCCATGTCGGTCGCGCCTTGAATATTCGAATGGCCGCGTAGAGCGTTCACGCCGCCACCCGCTCTTCCGACGTTGCCCAGCAGGAGTTGAATCATGGCGGCAGTGCGGATGATCTGCGTTCCAAAAGTATGCTGCGTCCAACCGACTGCATAGATGATGGTGGCGACCTTCTTCATGTCGCCATCTTTTCGGACTGAGGTGAATAGATCGACAGCCTTCAGGTATTGGTCCTTCGGGATACCGGTGATCCGTTCGACAGTTTCGGGGGTGTACCGGGAATACTGCTGTTTCATTAATTGGAAGACGCAGCGTGGATGCTGCAAAGTGAGGTCGTAAGTGACATTCGGGGGCAACGCCGGCGGTGGCGCGGCTCCTCCAACCGTGCCGGGCGTGGGTTCGGGCGCGTGACCAGTCGCTCCAGCTGAGCCCGCTTGGCCGCCTGAGCCCGCCGCGGCTTCATAATTCCATGTGGACAAATCATACTTGCCCGCTGCGGGATCGAATCCCGAGTACAAGCCGTCCTCAGGAAGTTTGAAACCCTCCTTCACGATGAATGCCGCGTTGGTGTAATTGACGAGATAATCTTTGGCGATCCGGTTGTTCTCGATGGCATAGCGGATCAGGCCACCGAGAAATGCAATGTCAGTACCGGCGCGAATTTGCACGAAGAGATCGGCGGTAGAGGACGTGCGCGTGAATCGAGGGTCGACGGAAATCAGTTTGGCGTTGCGGTTTCGCTTTGCCTCCATCGCCCACTTGAATCCGCAAGGATGGTTCTCGGCGGGATTCCCGCCCATGATCAACATCATGTCGGTGTTCTTGATGTCGATCCAGCCATTTGTCATGGCCCCGCGCCCAAATGTTGGTCCCAAACTTGAGACCGTGGGTCCGTGTCAAACCCGGGCTTGGTTTTCTAAATAAACCAAGCCCAACCCCCTCATGGCCTTGACGGCCAAATAATTGAACTCATTGGTATCCGTGCAGCCGCCGATGAACGAGATGCCTTCGCAGCGATTGACCGTGCGTCCGTTCGCATCTTTCTCGACGAAGGAGCTATCGCGGGTTTTCTTAATCCATTGTGCAATCTCGCTCAGTGCGTCGTCCCAGGAAATGTCCTGCCAGTCGGTCGCACCCGGACGCCGGACTTGCGGCTTCGTTAGCCTCCGCGGGTTGAGCATGTCCTGCTCCAAGGACGAGCCCTTCGGGCACAGCGTCCCACGGTTGGTGGGATGATCGGGGTCGCCTTCGACGTGGATCACTTGCGGCGTGACGTTCTTAGCCCGATCGCCGATCGTATAGATCAGGACGCCGCATCCTACCGCGCAATAAGGACATGTGGAGCGCGTTTCAGCAGCGCGTGCAATCTTTAACTCTTTGAGCTGTGCGTAGGCGGGCTTGAGGTCGAAGCCAAAGATGGTAGCGCCGGCGACGCCTAGCGTTGCTGCCTTGAAGAAGTCTCTGCGGGACTGTGGCATCGAAACGATCTCCGCGTGTGTCCGAGAGTCGAAGGACTTCTAATTTTTCTAGTCTTCGACATTATGTTTGTCAAGGGAGGGACGATTTGTAAATTTCCGTATCCGGGTATTATTGCGGCCAATCCAACTGCTAAGATGTAAAAAAATTCCCATGCCTTTCTTCCCGCAAGCCTCTACGGAAGCTGCATTTGGTAGGAGGTAGTTTGGTATGACCGAGAAGGCAAATTCCGAAACGATCCGAGACCTTCCTCATGAAGACGTGTCCAAAGCCGTCTCCAGGCGCAACTTCATCAAAGGCGTCATCACCAGTGGTGTAGCGGTCTCTTCCGCGGGCTACTTGTTTCGCGCCTCGTCTCTTCTGCACGGCCAGGAGTCGGGTGCGGGTGCAGGCGAGCGGCTGATTACGCTCAACGTCAACGGTCAGCAACGGCGCGTCGACGCTATGAAGCAGGAGACCCTGGCATCGACGCTGCGTTACAAGCTGGGCCTGACCGGCACCAAGCTGGGATGCGACCGCGCTGAATGCGGATCTTGCACCGTTCTTATCGACGATATTCCCTACTATGCGTGTTCGGTGCTGACCCACACGGTTCGCAGCCGAAAAGTTACGACCATCGAAGGACTGGCCAAGGCTGACGGAACTTTGCACCCAGTGCAACAGGGCGTCATCGACGAACAAGGCTTTCAGTGTGCCTTCTGTATGCCCGGTTTCATTATGAGTGCAGTGGGGTACCTGAAAACCAATCCCAATCCCACCCGCCAGCAGTTGGCGCATGGCATCTCCGGAAACCTCTGCCGCTGCCAGGATTATGACAAGATTCTCACCGCAATGATGCGTGGCGCCGATAATCTGCGGAGGTCGAGCCTTGGATAACCAAAAAACGGATAACAAGAAAGCTATTGAGGTGGACAAAGCTAAAGCCACTGAACGCCAGTACGGAGCTGGGTACAAGCTGATCGGAAAGAACTACCAGACTCCCGATCTATATGCGAAAGTTACGGGCCAAGCGAAATATGCCGAAGACTTTCGTGCCGAAGGTATGTTGTTTTGCAAACTGCTGCTCAGCCCAATGCCGCATGCCCGGGTAAAGCGCATTCATTCGGATGCAGCTCTCGCAATGCCTGGAGTCAAGGCCATTCTTACTGCAAACGATCTTCCCGCTCCTGCCGATACTCTTACCGACAATGGAACAGTGATCAAAGCCAGCAAGTGGGGCGAACGCGGCCTTACCAATGAACCCGTCTATCAGGGCGAGCCGATTCTCGCGGTGGCTGCAGTGGACGAACTCACCGCCGCGGAAGCCATCGAGAAGATCCAGATAGATTTTGAACCGCTTCCGTTCGTAGTGGATCCGCTCGACACGTTGCGGCCGGGTGGTCCTAATCCTCGAACAGATGGTAATGTCTGGACCCGGCCGGCAGGACAAAATCCGGGTCCGCCCGAGGTTACACAACTCAAGTGGACCAAAGCCGATTTCGCAGAGCTAGATCATGGTCGTCTCCCCATGGGCAAGGCTCCCGACGAATGGTCGTACGGCGATATCGATTCCGGCTTCAAGAACGCCGCACTGGTTCTCGACGAGACATTCGTGACACCCGACACCAGCCATCAGACTCTCGAGACTCGTAGTGCGTTGGCTTACTGGCAGAACGGCAAGGTCTACATTTACACGGGCACGCAAAGCACTGCACAAACCCTGCCCGCGATCGCGCGCTGGTTGAACATTAGCCCGAACAACATTGTCTTCATCAGCGAATACACCGGCGGCGGCTTCGGCAGCAAGATCACCGGAGGCGTGTCGATGATCATCCCTGCTCTGCTGGCCAAGAAAACGAATGCTCCGGTGATGATGCGGATCAGCCGCGAGGAGGAGACTTTCATTGGACGCGCCCGGCCGAGTTTTCAAGGGAGAATGAAAGTTGGTTTCTCCAAAGAAGGGCGGATCATAGCTCTCGACATGTTCGTGATCTGCGACAACGGTCCGTACGACGCAGTGGGGGATGCTCCTTCGTCGGGCCGCATCGTGTCTCTGCTGTACCAGCCTCTAGCGATGCGCTGGCGTGGCGTGACGGTGCTCACGAACACGCCGCCCCGCAGCGCTCAGAGTTCGCCGGGCGGACTGCAAGGGATTGTCATCATCGAGCCCATCATCGCGAAAGCCGCGCGAAAGCTGGGAGTTGACCAGGTAGCGATCCGTCGCGTCAATTGCCCCGAGGGCAAAGCTCCATTTGGACCAGCAGTCCAAGGAAAACGGCAGTATGCGACGAGCGCATTCCTCAAGGAAGCACTTGATCGCGGCGCGGATCAATTCAAGTGGAGCGAGCGTGTTGCGCGTACTCCGAAAAAAATCGGCACGAAAGTTCGCGGCGTCGGCGTATCGCTGAGTTGCTACGTTGGCGGCACGATCGGGTTCGACGGGCTTCTCGTGATCAAACCGGATGGACGGATTACCTTTCAATCCGGAATTGGCAATCTGGGAACGGAGTCGCTGATTGACGTGCACCGCGCGGGCGCAGAAGTTCTCGGGGTGCCGTGGGAGAAATGCGACGTTGTGTGGGGGAACACGACAAAGAACCTTCCTTTTACCTGCGTCTCAGGCGGCAGCCAGACGACTCACGCAATGACACGGGCCGCATATGCGACGGCGATGGACGCAAAAAAGAAGCTCCAGGAAATCGCGGCCAAGAAACTCGGCGGCAAACCGGAGCAATACGAGGTCGCCAATGAAAGGGTTTTCCGCAAGGGCGGCGCGAGCATGACTTTGGCGCAGGCGGCTAAATACGCAATTCAACTGGGCGGTGTCTACGATGGCCACGAAGCGTCGGCCGATCTCCACAAATTGACGAAGGCGTCGGTGACGGCGTTGGCGGGGCAAGGGCTGGTGGCCGCGGCCAAGGACAATTATCCGCGAGACGGCTCGACATTTTCCTACGTCGCCAGCTTTGCCGAAGTTGAGGTCGATGTCGAAACCGGCAAGTACTACATCGTCGATTTCCTCGCTTCCGCTGATGTTGGCACCGTGATCCATCCCCGGGCGCTGGGTGGACAGGTGCTCGGCCGTTCGGTCCTCGGCATCGGCCATGCCATCGGTCAGAAGTGGGTGTTCGATCCGCATTACGGCGAGATGGTTTCCAAGCGATTCCATCACAACAAACCACCGACGATTCTGGATGTACCCGTCGATATGCAATGGAGTGCGCTGGACATTCCGGATCCAGAGACGCCAGTGGGAGCGCGCGGTGTCGGCGAGCCGCCCGTTGCCGGCGGGTGTGCCTCGATTTTGAACGCGCTTTCCGATGCGTTGGGAGACGAAATCTTTCAGCGTGCACCCGTAAACGCCGACACGATTCTGACGTCGCTCGAAGCAGGCCGTCCAATGCAGCATCCCCTAACGGCTCATATTTGATTGAGATTTTGAGGAGAGTTATGGCTGTCATACGAGACGTGATGCCCGCCTTCGAGCTGTATCAGCCGAGTTCGGTGGCCGATGCGCAGCAGCTTCTCCAACAGCATGGACCCGATGCTTGGGTGCTGGCCGGAGGGATGGACAGCTTCGACTGGCTCAAGGATCGAATCCGGAAACCCAAGGTGGTGGTCGATCTGAGCGGGATCGAGGAACTGCGCGGAGTTCGCACGACCGGCGATGGTATAGAGATCGGTGCGATGACCACGCTCACCGAAGTAGTGAATCATCCTGTCGTCGAACAGAAGTATGGCCTGCTGGCGCAGGCCGCGGAAGTGGTGGCGTCGCCGCAAATCCGCAATCAGGGAACGCTCGGCGGCAATGTTTCACAGGATACGCGCTGCTGGTATTACCGCGGAGGTTGGCCGTGCTACCGCGCGGGCGGCAACATTTGCTATGCCGATACGCCGGAAGGCCGCAACCGTGAGCACGCCATTCTGCACGCGGACCGCTGTGTGGCAGTGAATCCCTCCGATACGGCCCCGGCCCTGATTGTGCTGGACGCCAAGTTCGTCCTGCACACGCCTAAAGGAGAGCGCGTGATCGATGCCGAAGATTACTTCATCGGTCCCGAGATCGATATTACGCGGCTGCACATCTTGCAACCCGGCGATCTGCTTACTGCTATTCGTATTCCCTCCGCCTGGGCGGGCGCGCAATTCTATTTTGAAAAAGTGCGCGACCGCAACGTGTGGGATTTCCCGCTCCTGAACGTCGCCTCGGCCATGGTTCTATCCGGCAACACCATCGAGCGCATGCGAATCGCAGTGAACGGCGCCGCCGCCAGGCCATTAAGGCTGAAGGCGGTCGAAGATGCTGTTCGGGGAAAACTCTCCGTGCAAGGCGCGGTTCCACTCCAGTTCAATGCCTACAAGATCCCGTTGATGAAGAATCTGGTGAAACGCGCGATCAGTGGAGTCGAGGAGGCTACATGGACTTCATAGAGTGGGCCACGAATCCGTGGGGACAGACCGTCCCTGTCACTATTGCCTGGTTCCTGATCTGGGTTGCGTTGATCGCAGGACTGCTCTTCCTGATCGTTCACGCCATCTACATTATGTATTTCGCCAAGGCGAGAGAGTTTGCGGGCCATGCTTCTCCCCAGGTCGTGGCGCGGATACCAGAGCGCGTTCCCCGGCACTCGCTGGTCGCGCGGCTGTTTCACTGGATCATGGCAGCCTCTATGTTCACGCTGCTGTTCACCGCCTTCCTTCCGAAGGTAGGAGTCCAGTTTAATTGGGTGACCTATC
>JBEKWW010000018.1:0-188467 GCA_049512655.1 Candidatus Sulfotelmatobacter sp.
GGCGTAAGAATATCCTCGCCGGGATTCACCAGGGCGGA
Organism: Candidatus Sulfotelmatobacter sp.; assembly: GCA_049512655.1. GTDB lineage: Bacteria > Acidobacteriota > Terriglobia > Terriglobales > Acidobacteriaceae > Sulfotelmatobacter. Next base: position 39 of record JBEKWW010000018.1, read on the forward strand.
GATGCATAGATCAACCGTTTCGCTCACACCGGAAGTTATGAAGACATCACGCACCGTGGTAATGCCTTTGCGCGCGGCCTCGCCGCGAATCGCATCCAGCGCCTCGGGAATTCCGGGCGACGGCGCGTAGCCATTCTTGCCCTCGCGCATGGCTTTATAAGCAGCTTCGATGATGTGGGCTGGGGTCTGGAAGTCGAAGTTCAGCGGATCGCCGACGTTCAGCGGCAGAACCTTGTGGCCCTGCTGAATGACTTCATCGGCCACGCAAGCCAGGTCGCGAATGGCGTAGCGAACGTTATCGAGACGCTTGGCGGCGGTGACTTCGCGGGCTTGCGTGATGGGCATGAAAGAAATTCTAACCGCAGAGGACACTGAGAACGCAGAGAAAATTGCCAGCAAGTCTCGGCGCGCTCTGCGTCCTCGGCGGTAAAGCTCTTATTCCCCTCGGTCGATCTGCGCTTTCTGAAGCGTGTCCGAATAGTCGACGTAGACCGCCTTCCATTCAGTATAGAAATCGATCGCGCCGATGCCGCCTTCGCGGTGGCCATTGCCGGTGGCCTTCGTTCCGCCGAATGGCAGGTGCACTTCCGCGCCGATGGTGGGCGCGTTGATGTAGGTGATACCGGTGTCGAGGTCGCGAATCGCGGCGAAGGCCTTGTTCACATCTTTCGTGTATAGCGCCGAGGATAATCCATACTCGATACCATTGGCGATTTCGATGGCATTTACCAAATCATCGCAAGGAAGAATCGATACCACAGGGCCAAAGATTTCTTCCTGTGCAATGCGCATCTTGGGGTCAACGTCGCTGAATACGGTTGGCTCCATGAACCAGCCATACTGGTATTCACCTTTGTCGAGGCGATTGCCGCCGCACATCAGTTTCGCGCCCTGGTCCTTGCCGATCTGGACGTAGCTGAGGTCGGTTTGCAGCTGTTTCTCGTTGATCGCCGGGCCCATCTCGGTAGTCTCATCGAGTCCATTGCCAACTTTCAGTTTCTTCGCGCGGGCCACATAGCGCTCGACAAACTGCTTGTAGACGCCTTTCTGCACGATGATGCGGCTGGTCGCGGTGCAGCGCTGACCGGTAGTGCCGAAGCCGCCCCAGAGGCCGCCTTCAATCGCGAGATCGAGATTGGCATCGTCCAGAACGATCATGGGATTTTTACCGCCGAGCTCGAGGGAACAGTGTTTGAAACTCTTGGCCGCGATGCCGCCGATGATGCGGCCTACGGCCGACGAGCCGGTAAGCGAAATGGCGCGTACGTCGGCGTGCTCGGCGAGCGGCGTGCCCACCTCCGGGCCGTATCCCGCGACTATATTGATGACACCTTTCGGCAAGCCGGCTTCGGTCAGGGCCTGAACCAGGTTAAAGGTGGAGAGCGGGGTGTCCTGCGCGGGTTTAATGACGCAGGTATTGCCGCAAACGATTGCCGGCAACAATTTCCACGAAGAGATCGCCATGGGGAAATTCCAAGGGGTGATCATGCCGCAGATGCCGATGGGCTGGCGTACGGCCATGGCAAACTTATTGGGCAACTCCGAGGGAACGGTGGGGCCAAAAAGCCTTCGACCTTCGCCGGCGTTGTAATAGGCGGCGTCGATGGCCTCCTGCACGTCGCCGCGAGTTTCGTTCAATACCTTGCCCATTTCACGGGTCATTTGGCGGGCGAAGTCTTCTTTATTGCCGATCAGAATTTCGGCGGCGCGAAAAACGATTTCGGCGCGGCGTGGAGCGGGTACCAGCCTCCAGCGGGCGTAGGCGCGCTTGGCGGCGTCCACGGCGGCGTCTACGTCCTCCTTGCCCGATTTTTGGAAGATGCCGACGACGTCTCGGGTGTCCGCAGGGTTGCGATTCTCGAAAGTTTCGCCGGTCGTTGATTCCACCCACTCGCCATCAATGAAATTCTTGTAAACCTTGGTTGGGTTGTAGCCCAGAGTAGCCGGGGAGGCCAAAGTGTCGGTTGCCATAATTGCTCCTTATGTATGCCTGAGCTATTGATGCTACAGGGGGCATTACGGGTGCGGCAAGGGCTTGGGGTTTGGGGGAGTCGCTGAGCAAGCGGGATCGAGCTTCGCTTGATGGGCAGCCCCTTCGGCTTTGCACAGGGCAAGCGAGGGCGGCTGTCCCTACACAGGCATTCCGGCGAATTTCTGTCCTGTGGATTTCCCTCCTGAATATTTTCCGGGACCTAAGATGGGGGCGAGCTTTGCGAGGCATTTTGTGGCTCGGTAGGCCCCCCTCCCCCATTTTGCAAATTGTCTAGAATCAGGGTACTGGCGGTTTTTTTCTGGCAAACATCGTTTTCTAAAGAAGTTAGACTTTAGTTCCTTGGAATCATTGGCTTACGTGCCGTGTTTTCGCCTGCTTGCGCTTGGGGCGATCTGCGCTTTGCTACTTTTGCTGAGGCAATGATGGAATGATTTGGCGGCGGGTCGCAAGGTCAGATGTCACGTGCGGGCTGTGGATCTTCAATGTTTCTACGCATTCTTCGCCAGAATCGCGGCTTCACAGTTTACTGAAAAACTCGACTCGGCTTTCAGTGCCAGCCTGTGCGAAGCTTGAGCTTTTCAGCAAACGGTTCAGGCGGCAGCGGGCTGCTGGTAGGCTCCGATTTGTTCCAGCATGCCGAGCCGGTCCCAATGGTCCCAGCCTTCGACAATCTTGCCTTTCGCAATGCGTACGATGGTGCTGCCGGGGATGCGGACGGGCCGGGAAGAAGGCGGGACGCCGAGACCTTCCCCCTGGTGTGTGCCGGTGGCGACCCAGCGTATCGCAACCTTATCGTCCACGCCGAAAATGTCCTCAATCGTCAGGTCTGTGTCCGGGAACGCGCTGCGAATTTGTTCGGCGAACGCGACGAATCCTTCCGGCCCCCTGATCTCTTGTTGTGGTCCGCGTAATAACGCATCGGAAGCAAGCAGTTCGTGAATCGTCTGATTCTTGCCTTCACGCCAGACCTCGCGATACCAACGCCGCATCAAGGAAATGTTGTCTTCGACCGACATGCTGATGTACTCCTGCGAGTGAGTTTCGGGCACACCACTTTAACTCCGAGCCGTCAGGCCAGCAAGTAGATTCTCCCGGATTTTGGGCTGGGGATCCCGAGGCACGGCTGTTGACCGCGGTGTTACGCCAGCCATCGCCTTGGGCTAGTGCGGCACTCCTTCTGTGTTCACAATTAGACGTTGGTTCGGAATATCAACCGTAACCGATCTGCCTGACCAGAAATGGGATCCCAGCACGCAATCGTAAATAATGTCGCCGAACTTCACCTTCGGTTGTACTTGCCGTATGCCCGGGGCAGCGGCGAGGGCTATCTGTGGAATGGTCGTACGATAAGCGCCGGGCTTTTGCCTGGTGACACCCTCGCCCTCCTTACTGATTCCGAGCGGCTCCATGTAGCGAACGTTGAAGGCCGAATCTGGAGTACCGGTGTCCATTTCACATTGAGCCGTCTGGGCTCCGATCAGGACTTCGGGGAAGAGGTCCAGTGCAATTCCACGCTCATCATCGAACTTGAGAGGTATGGGAACGCCCGACTTTAGGCGGGCACGAAGAGAGCGGCTTGTTTCAAAGACGATTTGCTTGTTGGGAAAATCAAAGGTAAGCGCCTGCTGCCGAAAATCGTTCATTGAGATCACGCCGGCGAAATGCAATTGGTCAAATACCGCCCATGTACTCACGAGTGCATTCTTTTTCACGATCGGGCCAATTCTGAGTTCCGGGATGATAAAGAGCGGAAGGTCGAGCCGTTCGCCACCTGTACGAAACCCAGTGAATACTCCCGCAGGTTTTCCGTGCAGCTTGTCAACGATGCTGGGAGCGAGTGCGTCAACACCTGCGCCAGTATCCAGAGCCACGTCGGCGTGAATCTCCCCACCCAGAACTACGGATACGATTACCAGCCCATCGGAGTTCGTTGTGAACGGCAATGCTGCCGCCTTTTTCTGTGCAGCAACTGCAGGCGCTGTAAGAAAGAGGGCGAACACTATTCTCGCCAACCTGCGCATGTCAACCTCCTCGCCTAGACTACGCAATGGAGTACGAAGAGGTTCCCTCCCACTAAGCGGTTCATTAGATCCTAAGGCAAAATCTCCTGAGCCATCGGGGGCGCGGCCCACCCGTGAAGCCGCCGCGGGTGGGGCAGCCAGTTCATGTAAGCTTCGGAGGAAATGGGTGGGCTGGGGCCAGTCCCCCGACAATCTTTCGAGGATCGCGCCAACTCCACGCCTTTCATTGACTTGCCCGTTTCGCCCACGTAAGATTTGGCACGAATGATCGGCCAGACTATCTCGCACTATCGCATTGTCGAACAACTCGGTGGTGGCGGGATGGGCGTAGTGTACAAGGCCGAAGATATCAAGCTGCATCGCTTCGTCGCCCTGAAATTCCTGCCCGATGAAGTCGCCAAGGATGCGCAAGCTCTGGCCCGCTTCGAACGCGAAGCGCAGGCGGCGTCCGCGCTGAATCATCCCAACATCTGCACGATCTACGAGATTGACGACGAACACGACGACGCCTTCATCGCCATGGAGTATCTGGACGGCGTGACGCTGAAGCATCGCATCGGGGGGCGGCCGCTGGAAACGGAATTGATTCTGGCGCTGGCCATCGAGATTGCCGATGCGCTGGATGCGGCGCACTCCAAAGGAATCGTGCATCGCGACATTAAGCCGGCAAATATTTTCGTGACTGAACGCGGGCACGCGAAGGTTCTGGATTTTGGGCTGGCGAAGGTGAACGTAGCAAGGGGTTCTTCGAGCCAGATTGCCTCTCTGAACACGCAGACGGTGGACGCGGATCATTTGACCAGTCCGGGCTCCGTGGTGGGCACGGTGGCCTACATGTCGCCGGAACAGGCTAAGGGCAAAGAACTCGACGCCCGCAGCGATCTGTTTTCGTTTGGCGCGGTGCTGTACGAGATGGCTACCGGGGCGTTGCCGTTCGAGGGTGAGACTACGGCGCTGATCTTTAATGCCATCTTGAATTCCGATCCGCCGCCGGCGATTCGATTCAATCGCGGGATTCCACCGGAGCTGGAACACATCATCGGTAAGGCGGTGGAGAAGGATCGCGAGTTGCGCTATCAAGGTGCGGCAGAAATGCGCAGCGATCTGCAACGGTTGAAGCGGGATACGGAGACTGGGAAAGCTCGGGTTGCCAGTTCGGGAACGGTGGCTGCGGCGGTGGATGGGGCCGAGCTGCGCTCGACTGGACCCTTGGGCTCCGCTCAGGACAGGCAGCCGGGGGCGGCTGTCCCCGCACAGGCCTCTGGCGCAGACCGGGTGGAAACGAAGCCGGCAGCATCGGGAGAGCTGCACTCGGCCCGGCGGACGAAGGCGTCCGCCCCTCCCCATACTTTCTCGCGAACCGACGGCTATATTGTGGCGGCTCTGCTGGTGGCTGCCTTGATCGGCGGCGGTGTTTACTATCGCTCCCGGCAGCACGCTGCTCACGCCCTTACCGAGAAAGACACCATCGTGCTTGCTGATTTTGCCAACAACACCGGCGATGCGGTGTTCGATGACACGCTCAAGACCGCGCTCAGCGTTTCTTTGAACCAGTCGCCGTTTCTGAATGTGCTCCCGGAGAATAAAGTTGCGGCTACCTTGAAATTGATGTCTCGTCCGGCGAGCACGAAACTGACGCCTGAGGTTACCCGCGAGCTTTGCCAGCGTGCGGGCAGCAAGGCGTACCTTGCCGGATCGATTGCCAGTCTGGGCAGCCAATACGTGCTGGGATTGAAGGCGGTGAATTGCCAGAGTGGGGACCCGCTGGTCGAGCAGCAGGTGACGGCGGCGGCGAAGGAGAAGGTGCTGGACGCGCTGGGCGAGGCGGCATCCAAGCTGCGAACTGAGTTGGGCGAATCGCTGGCCACGGTGCAGAAGTTAGATGTTCCGTTGTCAGAAGCCACCACGTCTTCGCTCGAAGCGCTGAAAGCGCTCAGCCTCGGAGTAAAGGCCACTAACGATAAAGGCCCGGCCGCAGCCCTGCCCTACCATCAACGTGCCATCGAGCTTGATCCAAATTTTGCCATGGGCTACATGGGGGTCGGCAACGACTACTACAGTCTCGGCGAGGTAGGGCGGGCCAGCGATTACTACACCAAGGCATTCCAGTTGCGGGAACATGCCAGCGAACGGGAAAAGCTGGCGATCACCGCCAGCTACTATCAGAATGTAACCGGAGAATTGGATAAAGCGGCCCAGACGTATCGGGAGGCGATTGAGAGCTACCCGCGATACCTTCCGGCGCATTTCAATTTGGGCAATGTGTACGCCAAACAGGGGCAGTATGAGAAGGCTACGGAGTCGTATCGCCAAGGCCTCCGCCTCGCCCCGGATAGTGGTGCCCCCTACACAGATCTTGGCAACAGCCTGCTCTCCCTGCAACGCTTCGACGAAGCGCGGCAGATCATCCACGAGGCGCAGGTGCGAAAAATGGATGGTTTGATCCTCCGCAATGCTCTCTACGCTCTTGCCTTCCTCGGCTCCGACTCCGCGGCGATGGCGGAACAGCAGCAGTGGTATGCAGGCAAGCCGGAAGAGAACATGGGACTGGCTCTGGCATCCGACACCGAGGCCTATGGCGGTCATCTGGGCAAGGCGCGGGAACTGACCAGGCGGGCGGTGGACTCGGCCATCCGGGCGGACAGCAAAGAAAATGGGGCGATCTGGCAGGAGAATGCCGCTATCGCACAAGCCGCATACGGCAATCCTGCGGAAGCGCGGCAGTTGGCGGCAGACGCTTTGAAACTCGTTCCCACAAGTCAGGGCGTCGAGGCCGAAGCCGCGCTTGCATTTGCTATGGCAGGCGATAAGGCGCGAGCCGAACCCTTGGCGCAAGGCTTGGGGAAACGCTTCCCACTGGACACCCAGATGCAGTCACTCTGGCTGCCAGCGATTCAGGCACAATTGGCGCTGGACAACAAGAACCCGACCACTGCTGTGACCGCCCTGCAAGCCGCCTCCCCAATCGAGTTCGGGTCAATTGGGTTCGTCAATAATGCTTCCTGCCTCTATCACGTCTACATACGCGGAGAGGCATACCTGGCATCCGGACAGGGCGAGCATGCCGCCGCCGAGTTTCAGAAGATTCTCGACCACAGCGGCATTGTCTGGAACTGCTGGACTGGAGCGCTGGCGCATCTGGGCGTGGCTCGGGCGAATGCTTTGCAGGCTCGGAGTTCGTCCGGGGCGGATGCTGATCTGGCGCGGAGCCGGGCGCTGGCGGCTTATAAGGAGTTTTTTGCGCTATGGAAAGATGCCGACCCGGACGTCCCCATCCTGAGAGAAGCCAAGGCGGAGTACGCGAAGCTGCAATAGCGAGAATGGCTGCTCCGGGTGTACTGAAGGGGCGCAAATCAATTCTCCACGCACCAGACGCCCCAGTTATATCCCTGGCTATTGTCACACGCGGCGTACCCGAGTACCACTGCCGGTTGATAGCCTCCTCCCGGCGCGCCAGTGACAGGATCGAAGACTCCCGCTTCGCCATCATCGCTCGTCCACAGAAGCGGAATAGGAACTGACCCAGCCGCACTCTAACACTGGATGCCCCACCCGTGGCATTTTCACGGGTGAGCTGCTGCTGAAACCCGGAAAGCGGACTTTCACATACGCAAAATCTCCTGAGCCCATCGGTAGTGCGGCCCACCCGTGAGACCGCCACGGGTGGGGCATCCAGCTCACGTGAGCTCAGGCGAAATGCGTCAGCTGGACCAGCCCCCAATTCATGGTTAACCGAGGGATGTGTGACTTTGTCTCTTCGAGGAATCGACGCTACTGTGCCTTAACCTCGCTGGCGTCCACTCATGGTGGTTATGACTATAGTATAATGACCATGATCGTAAGGGAGTTTTTGCAATGAGGAAGATGGCGGCGGGGCAGTTCAAGGTGCATTGCCTGAAGGTGATGGACGAAGTGCAGGCGAAGCGGGAAGCCGTGCTGATCACCAAACGGGGGAAGCCGGTGGCGAAGCTGGTGCCAGTCGACAACGATGGGAAGAAGGATGAGATCTTTGGATTTTTGAAGGGGAAAGGCAAAATTGTTGGCGATATCATTTCTCCCGCCATTAGCCCCGAGGAATGGGGCGATCTTTATTGATCCTCGTCGATACACATGTTGTCATGTGGCTTGCCTTTGAGGAGACTCGAATCTCGAAACGGGCGGCCAGTGCCATCGCCGAAGCGCGCGAGGACGATGGTCTCGCCATTTCCGGCGTGACTCTAATCGAGGTGGCGATGCTGTATAAAAAGGGGCGCATCAGTATGGCTATGAGCCTGGAATCTTTGATGGGCGACGTGGAAGGCCGTTTTGCCGTACTGCCGATTACGGGGAGCATTTGCGTGCGCGCCATGGCGTTGTCCCGGGAGTATCCCAATGACCCAATGGATCGAATTATTGGGGCGACTGCGCTGGTGGAGGGGCTGAAGCTGGTTACGGCGGATCGGGCAATCCGCGATTCGCAGGCGGTGAGTACGGTCTGGTGAGGAAGGAAACCTTGGTCCCTCGCTGCGCTCGGGAAGACAATGCGAGTGGAATGACATGCAGGATGGGATGACATGCGGCATCGCTTTCTCTTTCCTGGGCAATCTGCTTAAATCAAAATCAATACAACTACCTCATTGGTGGGCAGAGGTTTTACAAGCGTGGTCGACATTCACTCGCACATTCTTCCGGAAGTGGACGATGGATCGAAGTCGTGGGAGATGTCCGTGGCAATGTGCCGGATGGCCGCGGCTGACGGGATCACGCACCAAGTGGCTACGCCGCACGCCAACGACCGCTATCACTATGACCGGGAGTATCTGCAGGGACTGGTGGCGCATCTGCAAGGGCTGATCGGCAATGCGCTGACGATCAGCCTGGGCTGCGACTTCCATCTTTCCTACGACAACCTGCAGGATGTGCTGGTTAACCCGGCGCGATATGCCATTGAAGGAACCCGCTACATGCTGGTGGAGCTGAGCAATTACAGCGTGCCGCCGCAGACTACGGATTGTTTTCTAAAGCTGGGGGACCGGGGCATTACTTCGATCATCACGCACCCGGAGCGCAATCCGATTCTGCGCGAGAGCCCGCAGCGGGTGGTGGAGTGGGCGGAGCAGGGCTGCGTGATCCAGATAACGGGAGGATCGCTCACCGGATTCTGGGGAGAACGAGTGCGGAAAGCGGCGCAGTGGTTGCTGGAGCATGATGCGGTTCACGTTCTAGCCACGGACGCGCACGATACTGAAAAGCGGATTCCGATCCTCTCCGCCGCGCGGGAAGCAGCGGCCGAGATCTGCGGCGAGGAAATTGCCAACTCGCTGGCCGAGGCCAATCCAAACGCCATTGTTCACTCGCAGCCACTGCCTTATTTTCCGCGGCCGGTGGCGGGGACTTATCGAAGAAATCAAGAGCGATAATGGAAATTGCCAATTTTCGATTGGCAATTTTCGAGCCGATTAAGATTGATCTATTGCGGTCCGCAGGCGTTGTGATCGGAAGAAGCTGCCGGTGGTGGATCGCCTGGCAAAGCCGGAGTCATGGTCCCTGATGATCGAGACTCTGGTGAGCCAGACTGTGATGATGCAGGCTCTGGACCGTGAGAAACCGGGTCCGAGTGCGCCGCAGAGGTTGGCGGGGCCGCGCGAGAGATGGCGGGGCCTGTAGTCATGGCGCTTTCTGGATTCAGCAGATGGTCGTGGCTGGGCCCGAGACCGAGGCTGATCAGCGCCCGCGAGTCCGGGACTTCTTTGGATTGCCAACCGTGATCGGCCTGATAGCGCCGCATGGCGTCTTCCGTCTGTTGATTCCAGGTTCCCGCCGGGTTGCCGGTTAAGTAATGCTCGCGAATCAGGGCTTCCTGAATGGTCTGGGCGCGCTCCGGTTCAATTTTTTGTTGGCCACGAACCACTTTCTTGCCTGACCGTTTCCCGCCGATGCCGATTTGGGATCTGTGGCTGCGGGCGGAGAGCGATGACGCACTCGATTTACTGTGGGTTGAAGCGGCGTGTGATGAAGCAGAATGATGCGAGGCGGTAGAAGTTCGTTTCGCGGCCGCGGCATGCGTGGAAGACGTTTTTGCGGTGCTGCTGGCGTGCGTTTTTGCAGCGCTTGCGGAAGTGGCTGCATTTGTTCCGGTGGCCTTCTTTTTTGCGGGAGGAGATTGATCCGAGGCTGCGGACTGCGCGCGGAGCGTCACCGGAAAAATCGAGCAAAGGAAGAAGACAGCGCACGCGCCCAACCATCCACTGCCGAATTTTGCTCGATGCTGTTTACGCAACGGAAAACCCTCGCGTACGATGCTGCCCTAATGTCTCTGCCAGTAGCCGGTTCATTGAAAACCATCGCTTCCTGAGCGGCCAACGCCGCCATCGGAAACAGAGGATTTAGCGCAGCGGTAAACCGCCGCGCCACCCAAAATCAGCACCCCAAAATCAACAGCAAGATCGAGTTCTACCGCAAACGGTTCAACAACAAAGGCCAACGGGAACCGGCACTCACATCATCCTCGATAAGATGACGCAGCGCCAGTTCCCGTTGGCCAGTTGCGGGTTACGGAAGTGTTCCGGCTACAAAGATAGTTCCGTCCTGCCGACTGGAGCCGCGGGGGCGTACCAGGAAAACGACGTCCTGGCCGCTCTTCAGGCCCGCTTCCACTCGAGCGAAATCCTGCTCGCTATTTACCGGTTGCTTATTTACCTCAAGGATAACGTCGCCGCGGCCCAGATTGATGTCCTCGGCGAACGATCCCGGCTTTACATCCTGCACAATCACGCCCTTTCCGGATGGCATGTCGAGCTTGTCAGCCATTTCCGGAGTGAGGTTGTGAACGGTGATGCCGAACTTATCTTGTTTGGGCGTGCTGTCGCCGTTGCCTTCCTCGTCCTCATTCAGGCGCGAAGCAAAGAGTTTGGAGCGGTCGGCGATGGTAACGGCCGTATCCTGCTTTTTACCGTTGCGCAGGAAGTCGAGCTGCACTTTCGAGCCCGGTTTGCGCGCGGCAATGTCGGCAACCAACTCGGAGCCTTTGGTGACTTTCTTGCCATCGACCATAACGATGGTATCGCCGACTTTCAAGCCGGCCTGATCGGCCGGGCTGCCAGGAACCACGCTCGAAACCGTTACGCCGGTTCCCGTGCCGTAGACGCGAGTAATTGCGGGATTCTCGACTGCGTCAAACATGATGCCGATCGATCCGCGGGTGACCTTATGCTCGGGTCCGATGAGCTGGTTGTAAACCTCAGCAACGGTGTTCGAAGGGAGCGAGAAGCCGACGCCCGCGTAGGCATTGGTTTCGCTCAAAATAGCGGTGTTGATGCCGATAACTTCACCATCCATATTGACCAGCGGACCGCCGGAATTTCCTGGATTGATGGCGGCATCGGTCTGAATAAAAGTTTGAAATTGTTTGCCGGGAACAATGTCGCGACCCTTGGCCGAAACAATTCCAGCGGTTACCGTTCCGACTTGGCCAAACGGACTTCCGATGGCTAAAACCCAGTCGCCCACCTGCATGCTATCGGAGTTGCCCAGTTTCGCGGAGGGCACTGCGCGTTCCATATCGATTTTGATGACAGCCAGATCGGTCTCCTGATCCTCGCCCACAAGCTTGGCGTCATGTTGAATGCCTGGAGGATCATCCTGCAGCCGCACTCGAATACGATCGGCTTTATCGACGACGTGGCGGTTGGTCACGATATAGCCCTTGGAATCGACGATCACGCCCGATCCCAACGAGCGTTCGCGGATGCCGGCATCGCCGTTGGGGCCACCCTGGCCGCCGCCTTGCCCGCCAAAAAATCGGTTGAAGAAATCATCCATCCCATTGTCGCCATTCTGGTCGTCATCCGGCTCCTGGCCGCCGCGGCGCCGGTGGGGATTTTTAATGGTCGACTCGGTATTAATGTTAACCACGCTCGGTCCCAGCTGCTTGGCGATTTGCGAGAAGGTATTGGACAGCTGCTTGGGGGAAGGCACAGTCAAGGGGGTAGCGTCAGAGGACTTCTGGCCTTCCTTGCCCTTCACGCCATAGGAAACGACCGTTCCGATCAGAATACCGAGCGCCAGCGTCGCCGCGATGCTGAAAGAATAGACCCATCCATGAGTCCTAACGCGCAGCCAAAATGCCCGCGAATCCATATATTTGCTTTCCTCCGAAAACTTGTAAGACCGTCTCATTATACTCGCTGACAAAGGCAGAGCCACAGCAGGGAAACCGCCAAAGACAACGCGAGAACCTACTAGCGACAACGGTATAGATGCAAAAGCGGGATGCCGGAAATGTCCGGGACCGGCGTTTCCCAGGTCTCGCAAAGGACGCAAGACCTGGGGCACTCCATGGCCTTTCGGAGAATGGTATTTCGGGGGAACGGAGAAACTACTTCCGTTCGTAGACGGTTTTCGCGCCAACTACGGTGCGCAGGACTTTTGTAGTGAGTATCTTTTCCGGTGAGAGTGCCGTCACATCCTGATCGAGCACGACGAAATCCGCGAGCATTCCTGGAGCAATCTTTCCTTTTTCTTTCTCTTCAAATTCCGCGAACGCCGAGCCGGTTGTGTAGGCTGCGATGGCTTCGTCCATGGTGAGCTTGTTCTCCGGAAAATACTCCAGCTTTCCGTCCTCACTCTTGCGGGTCACGGCGGCGTAGAGTCCGCGAAAAGGAGTGATGGGCTCGACCGGGTAGTCTGTGCCAAAAGCCAGAGTCACGCCTTCATGCAGAAGCGCAGCCCAGGCGTACGAAGTAGCAGCCCGTTTCGGCCCCAGCCTATCCTGAGCCCAGCGCATGTCATTCAGTAAATGGCTGGGCTGCATGGAGGCAATCACGTCCAGACTTTTGAAACGCTCGATCTGGGCTGGAGTTGTGATCTGGGCGTGCTCGATGCGGAGGCGAAAATCTTCGCTGCCATCCGGAGCCTTGACTTTCTGGTCGCGCGCAGCCTGCTCGGCTCCGGCGTACGCGTCCAGGGCTAATTGCACTCCCTTATCGCCGATGGCGTGAAATCCTAGCTGAAATCCCGCCAGCACACGCTCTCTGGCCATTTCGTTGAGCTTGGCCGCTTTATACCTGGGCAGGCCGGAGTTATTCGGTTCATCGGCGTAGGGTTCAAGCAGCGCGGCGGTGTGGCCGCCGAGCGAGCCATCCATAAAGCCCTTCAGCATTCCGGTGTGGAGCATCAAATCCGTGCGGGTATGGGAGTCGCGCTTCTTTTGCAACTCCGGAATCGTCTCATCGAACGGCAGCCACTCTGAAATGCGGACTGGAAGCTTGCCTTCTTTTTCCAGTTCTTCGTAGATCTGAAAGTTCCGCCAATCGGGAGAATAATCCTGAGCAGAAGTTATGCCGTGCTGGGAAAGATCGGCCAACGCCAGTTCCAGTCCCTGGCGCAGCCTTTCGCGTGTAGGCGGCGGAAGCACCGCGTAAACCGCCTTCTGGGCAGTGTCGCGCAGAATCCCCGTGGGCTGGCCGTTGCCATCGCGATCAATCGTGCCACCCTCGGGATCGTGACTGGCGCTGGTTATATTCGCCAACTGCAATGCCCGCGTATTGGCCACCGCCAAATGCCAATCGACGCGGTCTAGAAATACCGGGTGCCCCTCTGAAATCTCATCTAAATCCCAGCGGTTGGGCAATGCCTGGCCGCGCCACATGGTCTCATCCCAGCCTCCGCCCAGAATCCATTCGTCGGGCTTTGCGGTCTTGACCTTGGCCTGTATACGGGCGCGAAATTCGTCCAGATTCTTCACGCCAGTCAAATCTACATTCAACTTCTTCAGGCCGGCATCGGCCAGATGCAGGTGAGCATCGTTGAAGCCGGGCATCACGAACCTGCCGCCCAAATCGATCACTTGGGTTTGCGGACCCTTCAGCTTCGCGATGTCGTCAGTCTTGCCAACGGCCAGAATGCGGTCGCCGCGGACGGCAATGGCCTCCTCGCGCTGGATCGACCCACTTCCAGTTGAAGCCACGCCGGTATAGATATTTCCGTGGACGAAGATGGCATCCGCCCGCGGGGAACCATTTTGAAGCAGCCCAAATGCACTGGGCAGGATGGTTAAAAGCACCAGAAGGATTGAGCAATCCCTCAACCGCAGAGTCACCAATCGCATTATTCTCCCGCTCCCGCCAGAGCCAGCATGGTTAATAAAATCCGTTTTAAGCCCAACTCCCGGCCGTTCGAATCGAACCATTCCTGTAAGGTGTGCGCCCCGCCGCCCGACCCTCCGCCGCCCATGGCAATCGCTTCCATGCCCATCGATAAGGGAATATTCGCATCGGTGGAAGCCCTCTGCACTTGAGCGGCATTGTTTAATTGTGCGTCCACGGCTCGAACCACCTGCAATATTCGCGCTCCGGCTGCCAACTCTCCGGCAGGACGATTTCCGATCGGCACGACCTCGCAGTGCACACCTGAAGGCCGTTTCTGCACCGAGGAGCGCATCTCAGCCGTCATGGTTTCATCTTCCACTGCCTGGTTCAGAGCCAGCCGCAGGATCTGCTCCAGCCTTTCCATCTCGCTCATGGAAGTGGAGCGGATATCCACTTTCATGCTGGCGGACTCGGGTATGGAATTCACGGAGGTACCTCCGCGAATCACCCCAATGTTGAAGGTCGTCTTGGGCATGACCGGCAGCGGTGTGGAGGCAAAAGTGTGGATGGCCTTGGCCAGAATAACCACCGGATTCGGGGCGCCGAAATCGCTCCAGGAATGTCCTCCCGGCCCGCGCACAATCACTTCAAAGCGACGACTGCCCAGCGCCTCAGCCACAACTGTGTCCGATCCGGCGCCATCCAGAATCACGCTGTAGGCGATCGAATCCTTCCAGCGCGGTGTGGAAAAAATATGCCGCATGCCGCGCAGATCCCCCTCACCCTCCTCTCCCACATTGCCAATGAACACGAAGGGCAGGGCATGCCGGACGCGCACCGAGCGCAGCAAAGCGGCGATGGCCAGCATGGCCGTGACCCCGGCTCCATTGTCGGAAACTCCTGGCCCATACAAGCGGCTTCCCTGCTGGCGGATGTTCAAGGGCGTGCTGGCGGGAAATACGGTATCGATGTGGGCGCTCAGCGCCACAAAGCGGCGGCCGAAGGCGGCTTCGTTAAAACCAGATCCGGCAAAACCTGCTCCCGCAAAACCAGTTCCTGCAAAACCTGGATGTATTGCAAAAACGTTTCCCACGTCGTCGGTGCGGACATCGTCCAGCCCAATCTCGCGAAAGCGCTCTGCGAGCCACGCGCCTCGGGCTGATTCGCCGAACGGAGGCGCCGCAATCCTCACCATCTCCATTTGCCACTGGGTCAGCCGCGGTTCTTGCGTCCGCAGCCAGTTGAATGCCGACCGCACTTCGGGCGAAGCTGCCAGCCGCGCCACATCGTGCACGATGGTGGGCGCGACGTCGGGCCAATCGGCATGCGGAGGGGTCGGGCTCATGGAAGGCTCTGCGTCATCTTACAACGCGGTGAAGTGGAACGGGAGACTCGAAGTTTGCCTGAAGAGATGGCGCTGCGCTGCCGCCAGGGGCTAAAGACCGGATTGAAAAACAAAGCTGCTTATCGCTGCGGTGAACCGCGGCGCCACCCAAAATCAGCATCGAGATCGAGCCCTTCTGCCCCTTCTGCAACTCAAAATCGAGCCTTTCTGCAAGCTCTGAAGTTGGTACCCTTTCCGAACGATTTGTGAGACAGCACCCAGCCCCACAACCCAGAATGGATTTAAGCGCACTCTTAGCTTATAGGCGGGTGAGGTGAAGTTCTAGTAGAGACAGGGGCGCGAATGCGCTCTTGGGCGTTATGGACGGGGACGTAAGGGGACGTAAGAAAGAAGACGGAAACGAAAAGGAAAAAACGAAAACGGGCACTTAGAGGTGCCCGTTTAACCGTGGCACCCTAATTGGCAGATGCCTTCTTAGCCTTCTCGCGCACCTTCGCCCAGCGCTCTCTCTGCGCTGCCGCGATGCGCTCACGGGCGGCTTCCGACAGCCTTGGTTTCATGCCCTTGCTACGGCTCTGTGACGTTCTTGTCGTCACCTTGCTTAACGTCGCAATGACTTTCTCCAGCTGCTTCAGTTCGCCCTCCGCCTTCTGTCGTTCTTTCTTCAACTGCTCTAGAACCGCATCTAGATCAGCCATGCACACTCCATCAAAAAAAACAGCTTAAAAACGGTAACAGGAGGATACACGACAGGGATTAACTTGTTAAGCTAAATTGTTGAAGCTGCACGGGTAACAACCGGGGTACCCGCAGGGGCACTTTCGCCCGCAAGCCGAACTTCCAGTTGGCCTTGACCCGAGCGTATCGGCAGATCACGCGAGCCGGGCTTCCGCGTTCATCGAAATAATGTGTTTAAGTTAGTAAGTAATCTACTTAGTTAGTTTTATAACTACAGTGAGCACTGTAGTTACCAATGACGGCAACTTATTGTAATTTCCGGTAAATTGGTTTGACATACAGCCTGCCAACAATGGATTATCGACTTAATGGTACTCGGCAACCGGGCATTCTAGGCTGCCTGAGGGGGCGTTCTTGAACTATCTCTTGGTCTTTGGCCTGGCGATCTTTAGCTCATCCATCGGGGCGCTTGTTATGGTGATTCTCCTGATAGTAAGGGCCGAAGTTTCGCGTGCCGGCTCACCTCCGAGGGCTAACGCGGGAGATTCGGAGACTGTCCACTCATGAGAGAATCGCTGTCTTCTGACGCAGCAGCTAATGCGTTGTTGGTTTGCGGCGACGCAGAAGATTGTAAGTTAATTGTCGACTCATTAACCTCACTTGCGATACAACCACAGGTTTGTGAGGAGCGATTTAGGGCCACCAGCCTGCTGGGTTCGCTTAAATTTGAGGCCGTAATCGTTGATGCGCGCCTGGGAGAAGCCGCCACTTACATCATGAATAAGTTCAGGCAATCCCCAGCTAACCACCGGGCGATCAGTTTTGTAATTACCGGCGACGACCACGGGGACGCCAAAACCAGTTCGACCTTCGTGCTCCAACGCCCGCTCTCGGCGGCTTCCATCACACGGACCTTGAGAGCCGCCTACGGCCTCATGGTGCGGGAGCGGCGCCGCTACTTCCGCTGCCCGGTCACGGTTCCGGCCCTGATTCGTATCAAGGGCAACCCGGAAGAAGTCCCATGCGACACCGTAAACATTAGTGAGGGCGGGGTGTCGATCCACTCTCCGGTGCTAGTCGAATCCTCGGTGCCGCAGGCGATGCGCTTGCGTCTGCCGGGACGGTCTTCTCAGCTCGCCACGGAAACCTCGGTGCGATGGCGAAGCCCGGATGGCCTTGTGGGGCTGGAGTTTCTAAATCTGCCGGCATCGCAGAAATCGGAATTGCAGGAGTGGCTGGCACAGAAGTTAGAAGAGACACTTCCGGAAAGCGTGGCAGCGCTGTTCCGCAGCATCGCGCCCTCGATTTAGGGTACGGTGGTTGAAGGCATACCCGATATGAGCCTCGCTGCAGGGTAGCCGGCTCTATCCTGCACGGCGGCCACTAGCTTCTTGGTTGCGGGAACGTCGATCGCATGTCTCTGGGCGCCGCGGAGGATGGGCCCGGCGATGGCATCTAGCTCCGGAGCCTTGTGCGCGGCGACATCTTTCATCATCGAACTGCGCATATTGGCGGGCATACTGACTACTCCGGCGAGTACCTTGCCGGCATCCACGCTGGCGCCTTCGGCAATTCCAACCGCGCAAGCCTCGCGAACACAAGCTTCTCCCAGATTTCTCCAGTAGGGATCGGCGAGGATCTCACCTACGGTCTTGTTCGCGGCCGTAGTCGTCAGGGCAAATGGCGCGAGGAACACCAGCTTGCCCCACATCAGCGTAGGCTCATTGTCGACAAAGTGGCATTCGAAGCCGATACGCTGAAGCTGGTCAAGAGTGCCGCCCAGAAGTTTTTGGCCTGCGGAAGAAACCTGGAGCCGCGCAAAGGGCGAGCGGTGAATGATGTGCCCCGGAGTTACACGCTCCGCCTCAACCGCAATGGTCGCCGGAATCACCCGTTCCGCGCCATATCTAGCACGCAGCAGCGCAATGTGATCGATGCCATTCAGCAGAGGAACGATGGCACGCACGGAATCGGGCTTTTTGATCTCGCCTAATGCTGCTTCTAACTGCGTGGCTTTTACCGTGATCCAGAGCACGTCAATCGGGAGAGCGTCAGCGGCGGGAACTTCGGTTGCAATCTCGACATCGACGGCGAAATTGCCGAAGGCACTTTCAAGCCGAAGCGTTTTGGGATATTGAGCAAGCGTTTCGGGACGCACGACCAGCGTGACGGCATCGCCGGACCGTGCCAGGCAAGCGCCGATCAGACCGCCAATCCCGCCCGCTCCGAGAACTGCATGTCGCATTGCTTTTGAGGTTGCTTCGGTCATCAGGATTCGTCCGTCTTGTTTCGGCTATCTTGTCTTGGCCATCAGGATTGATTCTGGCGGATCGTCGCGGGCAAGCACTCCCCTACCTCAGCGTCACTCAGCGTATGGTCGCTTGTTTTTGCGCGCTGATAAATGCGCTCGACCAGTTCCTCCGTTGCCGGAATGCCGCGCCGCTCCAGCCAGAACAGAACATTTGATTTCCCGCTCATGGGGCCGATATCGATGATCTGCTCTAGACCAAACATATGCGAAGGCACGCCCGAATAAACTGTGTTCGCGAGCACTATATCGTTTTTGCGATAAGCCTTGATGATTGCGGCGGCATGCACGCCCGTGGCGGTGCGGAACGCATCTTCACCGACGACGGGATAATTGGCGGGAATCGGCACACCTGTGGCCCGCGAAACCGCCTGGCAATATTGTTTTAGTTTGGTTAGGTCCTGATGATCCCAGGGAGCAATGCCCATCAGCTTCAAGTTGACCAGCATCTGATCGGTCTGCGTGTTGCCAACGCGTTCGCCCAGGCCGATGGCGCATCCGTGAACACAATTTGCGCCGGCGAGAATGGCCGCGATGGAGTTGGCAACAGCAAATCCGCGGTCGCTGTGTCCGTGCCAGTCGACGCGAATCTTTTCCCCGGATGGTTTCACGACGTCTTCGATCACGAACCGGACCAGGGCGAGCGCGCCCATGGGGGTGGCGTGGCCCGCCGTATCGCAGATCACAATCGCCTTTGCGCCACAGCCGATTGCCGTCGAATACAAGCGCTTGACGGTTTCCGGATCGCAGCGGCTGGTATCTTCGGTAACAAACATTACGTCGAGCCCGAGCGAAACGGCATATTTCACGGCCTTCTCAGTTGTCTGCAACAGAAAATCGTCTGACCAGCCTTCGGTGAAGCGGCGGATGGGGCTAGATCCGATGAAGGTAGCTGCTTCAATGGGCAGTCCGGTCTTCTGCACAATCGCGGCGATGGGACGAATGTCATTCTCATGGGTGCGTGCCGCGCAGTTGGCGCGAATCTTCAGCTTGTGCGAGACGATTTCCTGCGCCAAGGCGGTTATATGCTCGACCGCGCGGGGGCCCGCGCCCGGCAATCCGAGATTGAGCGAGTTGATCCCGAGGGCCTCCATCAAATGAAGGATTTCAAGCTTTTCGGGAATCGCAGGATCACGCACGGAAGGAGACTGCAATCCGTCGCGCAAGCTCTCATCGTTCAACAGTACGGGGCCGGACGGCTTTAGTTCGGGTGGGTAATTCTGGTTCCAATCGTAGATGAGCTCGGAAGTGTTCATGGGGCCGGGCTAGTACCGAGTACCGAGTTGCGAGTACTTAGTAAATTCTGGCGCCCTTGGGGTTCGCTCAGTACTCGGTACTCGGTACTCGGTACTACTTTTCCTTAGGCGGCAAGGTCAGTCCGAACACCGAAATGATTCCCTGTCCCGCCACATTTACTTTTGTTTCCTCAGGATTCGGCAAGTAGAGAGTTTGGCAATGCTCGCAGCGGTACACTTCGGCGTCGGCTCCCCAAGCCTTTTCGGCGTCGCCACAGGCCTGCTCAATGACATCGGTGGTGTAGAACCAACGCTTCAGATGGCCACCGCAGAATTTGCCTTTTTCGTTTTTCTCGTTGCAGGCGCGTTGTCCTGACTTCTTGATTTTTACTTTGTGGTGCGGAAGCCGCGGACTCGAAGCCTCGGTCGTGATTTCGCTAGTCGTCATTTCGCCACTCGCCAAAGGACTCACCTTCATTTATGCGGCGCGCTCGCCGCTGGATTCGACCTTATGTGGCTCATTGTACTCGATGCCCAAACCGGGCCCAAACCTTACGCGTCGCATCCCAGGGGTTATTCTTGTGCCCCCGCACTCCCGCTAAAATAAGTATCCTATGAAAATTCCGGCGCCTTGCACGAGAATCCTTTCGTCGGCTGGCTTGGCAATTTTTGTTCTTCTTGTATTGCTGTCACACCCTATTGCTGCTCAGAAGGGCCAAAATCAAAACCAGAGCCAAAAGAAAACAGCCGCGCCGACGGATGTTCAACAAGAACTGGTTCGCACCGAGATCGGATTCTTTGAGGCATGGAAGACAAAGGACCAAGGGTACTTTCGCGCTCATATGGCGGAGGATGGAATCTCATGGGGAGAATCGGGCATAGTTTCGCGCGACCAGCAATTGCAGCAACTGACTTCGGCAAAGGCATGCAACGTGGAAGGCTACGGGCTATCCGATTTCGGAGTGCTGCCTCTGACATCCGGCGCATTTCTGCTTACCTATAAGGTCGATCAATACGCAACCTGCAATGGAGAACGAGCGCCGCTGCATATGAATGGCAGCTCCGTCTATGTCCTCAGATCCGGGCACTGGCAGGCCATCTACCGCGCCGAAGTGCCCAATGCAGGGCCGCCGTCGAATAGCTAAGGTCAAATAGCTGAGGAATTCATGATCACCATTGTTTCAGGCCTGCCGCGGTCGGGCACTTCGCTGATGATGCAAATGCTGGCCGCCGGGGGCATGCCGGTCCTCTCCGATGGCGAGCGTCAACCTGATGTCGACAATCCGCGCGGCTATCTGGAGTGGGAGCGAATCAAGCAGCTCGCCAAAGATCCTGCTTGCATCGCCCAAGCCGAGGGCAAAGTGGTAAAGATTATTTCGCTCCTGCTGCTTTCCCTGCCTGCGGACCACGAATATCGCGTGATCTTTATGGAGCGTCCATTGCAGGAAGTGCTCGCGTCGCAGGACGTGATGCGGCGCCATCGGGGGACGGACAAGGCGGGAGTCGACGCTGCGCTCGTCGCCTCCGGATTCGAAAAGAATCTGCGTAGCGTGAACGCGTGGCTCGACAGCAAGAGCTATGTGAAAACTCTGCGCGTCTCCTACCACGAAGTTCTGCGTGATGCGGAGACAGCCGCCAACCGAATCTCACAATTTCTGGGAACCGGACTGAACGTTAATGCTATGGCGCGGCAGGTGGATGCGAACCTCTACCGAAACCGCGCCGGATGAATCGGAGCAGTAGCGGGCTCAATGGAAGTATCGCCAGGCGCTAAACAGTCTGCCGAGAAACTCGGCTTTCAGTGCCAGCCCCTGAAGGGGCACCTGAATCCGTAGAACTTTCGGCATGACTGAAGCGATGCCCTGATACGAAGGTGGAACCCCCGATACGAAGCCTTGATCCACGATCTCGGATGCCCGTTGATTTGACTGTGTAATCAGAACTCCCGCTTCGGTGGCACCTGGTCGGCTCCGACGCGGCCTACAGCGATATTCGAATGAAAATAACTTTCGCCGCGGACGGGCGCTCCGGACATGCGGCGAAGGATTCCAATCTGCCCGATGTGGGTCAGAGAATCGGCTACCGCGCCCTGGAAGAGCTTCTCCGGCGTGGAGTGCAGTGGCTCAGAAGAGGCGAGATAATCGTCAAAACTCTTCAGCGCGGCAAAAAAACGTTCCGTCTCTTTTTCCCAGGCCAGCGGTTTCGAATCCTTCCAGGCGGGTTTGCCGGAGGCGATGGATAGCGCCCAATCGTACAAATCGCCGATGTGCGCCAGAATTTCTCCGGGAGTACGCGCCCCTTCGGGCGGATGGAACTCGGCGAAGGTAGCGGGCACGTTACGAATCGCCTTAGCGCCACGATAGGCGACCGTAGCCAGACAATGACGCAGCAATTCCCGCTTCGGGTCGGCATTCGGAAGACTGGTTGAAGGGGTGTTCATGGAGACAAGATACACCAACTTTATGCGGCCGTTCGACGTCGCTCAGCGCAGACTGTTTCAGTGCCGTTCTTTGCATGGGGTGAGGAAGCGGCAGAGAGTACAGTGGCGAAAACGAGCTGCATAGGTCCTTCGCGCAAAGGCGCGCGCAGGATGACGAGGGGATGGTGTTCAACACTCAGGACAGCCCCTTTGGCTTCGCTCAGGGCTATCTAGGGGAGTGTCCCTGCATGAGCTTCACAAACGCTTGCGTCGAATTACGCCAGCGGAGCGCAACGCACCGTTCAAGCGCGCTCCCAGTTTGCGGGCGAACTGGAGATCCAAAAAGCCTTCCATCTGTTGGGCGAAGCGCGTGCCATATCCGTACCACCAGACTTTTTTCATTTCCGGCATTAGATCGGAATCCACATATTTCAACCACACCATCTCTTCGAGTCCAAAACGTCCGTGAGCGCGGCCCATGCCGCTGGATTTTGTTCCGCCATGCGGGGCTTCGCTGATACCGAAACAGGAGATCAGATCGTTGACCATGACTGTGCCGGCTTGGATGCGCCGGGCCAATCGCTCGCCGCGCCGACGGTTGCGCGTCCAGATGCTCGCCGCCAAGCCGAACTCGGAATCGTTAGCGAGATGCAATGCTTCCTCATCGTCTTCAAATGCCATCACCGGAAGCACGGGGCCAAAAGTTTCCTCGCGCATAATACGCATCTCGTGCGTCACATCCGCAAGTACGGTCGGTTTATAAAAGTTCGGGCCGAGCTCAGGCAATGCGGTTCCACCCACTACAACCCGCGCGCCGCGGGCGATGGCATCCTGCACATGCGCCTCTACAACTTGTAATTGCCGCTGGTGGATTAGGGGGCCGACATCGGTCTCAGGATTGGTTCCACTCGCCACGCGCAGTTTCTTCGTCTTTTGCGCACATGCGGTGAGGAACGGTTGGTAGAGTGATCGGTGAACATAGCAGCGCTCCACCGACAGGCACGCCTGCCCGGCATTCATGAACGCTCCCCATACGGCCGCGCTCGAAGCCACATCGATATCGGCGTCGTCGAGAACCAGCATGGGATCTTTGCCGCCGAGTTCCAGCACTACGGGGAGCAATTTCTCCGCGGCCTCCACCGCGATGCGTTTGCCGGTGGCAAGGCTGCCGGTGAAGACCAGCTTGTCGATGGGCGAATGAAGGAGCGCGGCGCCGGTGAGCCCGTCTCCCACAATGACTTGAAAGACATCCTTCGGCACGCCGGCGGCATACAGCACGGACTGAAGTTCCAGCGCCACCAAACTTGTGAATTCGGAGGGCTTGAGCACTACCGCGTTACCGGCGACCAGCGCAGCAAGTGTTTCGGTTGCGGGAATCGAGAAAGGGTAATTCCAGGGAGAAATAATCCCAATCACGCCGTAAGGCTCGCGCACCAGCGTTCCTCGTTTCAGCTTAGTGGCCAGATTGCCATGCGGCAGCGGCTCATCGTTAAGCAAGCGGAATGAGTTGTCGATCAGGAATCGCGCGGCATCGAGCACCACGAGGACTTCAGTAGTCAGAGCTTCGGCGACCGGCTTGCCTTCTTCTCGCGTGACCGCCTGGGCGATCTGTAATTTTCTTTCGTGGAGCCGGTGCTGGAAGTCGCGCAGAAGAGTAATTCGCTTTCGGACTCCGAGTTCGCGCCATGCGTGCTGCGCGACGCGTGCTCGCTCTACTGCGGCAAGAACTTCGCTGTCGCCGGCACATGCCCATTCGCGCAAAACTTCGCCGGTCGCGGGATTCACTGACGACATCTTGCGGAGCGCGATCGGAGTGGGGAGAGCCATGGTGAATTGAAAACTGTTGCCCCTCGGCGGCTAGCCACTGAAGGAACCTCCGCGCTACTTAATACTGCAAGCGGAAACCATGGTCCCTGGCTGCGCGAGGGGTGACAATTTATCTGGGCGAACGCTCCTTCAGCGGCTGAAGCCGACATTCGAACCGCAGATTTATCGCAGCGATGAACCGCAGCGCCACCCAAAATCAACATACATGGTTTCAATACTCTACATTTACTAAATACAATCCACTGGCCGGGGCTGTTGCTCCGGCCGCCGAGCGGGTTCGCGCGTCGAGAATCTTCGCGACGGATTCCGAGTCGAGCGTTCCCTTGCCCACAAGAATAAACGTCCCCACCAGATTTCTCACCATATGGTGCAGAAAACCCGATCCGGTGACTGTATATATCAACTCATCGGCTTGCCGCTTCCATTGGGAAGAAAAGACGGTTCGCAGGTTTGAAACTGGGACGCCATCGCGTCCGCGTTCGGGATCCGCGGCGGCAAAGGATGTGAAATCGTGTTCGCCCACCACCGCACCAGCCGCGCGAACCATTGCCGGCTCCTCTAAAGGGAAGGGATAATGCCATACATATCGCGCCAGGAACGGTGGACAGATCGCGGCTCGATAAATGCGATAGCGGTAAGTTTTTTTTAAGGCGCAATGCCTGGCATGGAATTCCGGGGCAACTTCCTCCACATCTGAAACCCGGATGGCGGACGGCAGGATATCATTCAGCGCTTTCACAAAATTCGCGGGTGGGACGGAAGACTCCGTGACAAATGTCACCACCTGCGCCAAGGCGTGCACCCCGGCATCGGTTCGTCCGGAGCCTTGCGGCAATACCTTTTCGCCGGTGATTCGTCCAATGGCTGAGGCCAGGGTGCCCTGGATTGTTGGTGTATTGGGTTGCACCTGCCAGCCGGCGAACTCCGAACCATCATAGGAGAGGGTTAATTTCAGGTTACGCATTGCGATCTTTCGAGTCTCCGGGCATCTCCCGGCATCCAATCGGCTTCAAGATTGGGTTTAGCGTACGCTCTCGGAGCGCTGGTAGTCTGTTGATCAAAATATTGTGAGTAATGGATCGGTTTCATTGCTGATTCGTGGCCTGAGTAGAGTTCACACATCGGATATACTGTTGCATCCGCGTAAAGATTTGTTGATATCACAGAATTCAGGATTCCGCATTGCCGCATCGCGTCGGCGCGATGTTCCAGAATCTTTGGTTTTTCAGTTTTTCGAGGAACCCGGACACCCCGGAGTACGTACCAGCTTGTGACCAGAGCTTTCATTCGGAGCAGACTGTTCGAGTAACTTAGTCGGCTTGCTACCAGTTGTAACGAAATAAAACTGCGCTAATAAATTGCACGAAACCGATTCTCATGCACGGAAGTTTTTGTGGACGGAGATGAGTAGATGCCATTTGCACGCATAGCTTCACCAGCCAAGCGGATCGCCACTGCTGTTTTATCGGGAACGTTGATGGTTGCGGGATTGACGATTGCAGGTTGGGGCCAGGAGCCGCCCCCGACCCCCGCTCCGCAGAACGGGACGCTAACGAGTCCGCTTCCCATTGCGAACTATTCCCAGCCCGCCGGACATTTTCCTAATCCGCTCGCGCCTTATAAGGCACGATACCTTCCGGCGCCGAATCTCGGGAACACGCCGATGATCGATCAAATGCTGCACGATGGCAAACTATACCTTTCCCTGAATGACGCCATCGCGCTCGCGCTGGAGAACAATCTCGATATCGCGATCGCACGCTACACGCTCAATATTGCGGACACGGACCTTTTGCGCGCCAAAGCCGGCGCTGCAATCCTGGGTACTCCGCTGGGGACGGTGCAGAACACACCGGGCGGCGGGGTGGGCGGCATTGGAGCCAATTCGGGCGCGGCTACCGGCGGTACCAGCCTGGGGGCAGGCGGCATCGGCGCCGGTACGAATGGTTTGGTGAATTCGACTCTCGGTCTTGGCCCACAGATCAACAGCTTCGATCCGGTGATTACCGGAACGCTGCAGGACGATCATTTCAGCCAGCTGGCGACCACGATTTTCCAGGGTGTGGTGCCGGGAACGAGCCTCACGCAGAATACCGGCACATACGATTTTGCCTATAATCAGGCGTTTTCCTGGGGCACGAACCTTTCGGTAGGCTTTAACAACAACCGGCAAACCACCAACAGCTTTTTCACCAGCTTGAGCCCGCAGTTGACTTCCAACTTCCGGGCGACGCTGACTCAGCCTCTGCTGCAGGGTTTTGGACTGGCGGCGAACACCCGATTCATTCGCATCGCCAAGAATAATCGGGAGCTCTCCGACGTGGGGTTCCGGCTACAGATTATCGACAGCGTGGATCAGATCGAGAATATTTATTGGGACCTGGTTTATGCCTACGAGAACGCGCGAGTGCAAAACGAGTCGCTGGCTTTTGCGGAGAAGACTCTTTCCGATACCAAGAAGCAGGTCGAGATCGGCAGCCTGGCTCCGATTGAAACCGTGCGCGCACAGAGCACAGTGGCTCAAGATCAGCAATTAGTGACCACGGCGCAGACCAATCTCCAGTTGCAGCAGTTGTTGATGAAGAACGCGCTGACCCGCACTTTGAAGGATCCTGTACTGGCCACCGCCGATGTAATTCCCACCTCGACGATGGATGTACCCGCTCAGGAGCAGGTCGTGCCCACGCAGGATCTGATCAACGATGCGCTGCTCCATCGCGCCGAATTGGTGGAGACGCGCATCGACTTGAATAGCCGCGAACTCAGCAACAAAGCGGTGCGTAGCGCGCTATTGCCCACAGTCAACGCGTTCCTCTACTACGGCGGCGCAGGCCTGGGCGGCGTGCAGAATCCGGCTAACGTGTGCACCCCCGCATTCCCGACCGATTGCGCTACGGCTAATCCGAATATCACTGACGGACAAGGGCCTCTCGCCGCGACCGTCGGGCTAGGCGGCACGTTGAATCAGCTGGTGAATTCAACGTCGCCCGATAAAGGATTCGGATTGCAACTTACTATTCCTCTTCGCAACCGAGCAGCGCAGGCGGTGCAAATCCGGTCCGAACTGGAATTGCGGCAAGCGCAGGTTCGCCAGCAACAGATAGAAAATCAGGTCGGCATTGAGATTCGCAACGCGCAGTATGCGGTCCAGCAGAATCGCGCGAGCGTGGATGCGGCGAAAGCTGCGCTGGATTTGGCTCGTACGTCGCTGGATGCGGAGCAAAAGAAATATCAGTTTGGCACTTCGACCACCACTCTAGTGCTGCAGTATGAAAGTGGGCTGGCAACCTCTGAATCGACGCTGGTGAATGCTTTAGTCGCTTACGAAAAAGCACAGGTTGAACTGAGCCGCGCGACCGGACTTCTGCTCGATCGCGATGGCGTCAGTGTGGACGATGCGGTTCGGGGGAAGGTGACCCACATACCCAACGTGCCCTACATTGCACCACGCAAGAATCTGCCTTCCGTGGCGCAGCCGGCGCCAGAGGCGAGCGCTCCACAGCCGCAACAATAGGGCCGAGCCCGTGCAGGGATCCTTCGACTTCGCCGACCGATTCGCTGACGCAAATCGGTTGGCTACGCAGGATGACAATGTTTGCCAAGAGCTGGACTTTTGCGGCACGGCTGAAGCCGCGATTGGAAACGGAGAAATTTATCGCAGCGGTGCATCGCTGCGCCACCCAAATTCAACGGGACGTTGTATCCTCCTCCGGTGACTCTCTCCGTGGTCATCATTACATTGAACGAAGAGGCGAACCTGGGTCGCACGCTGGAAAGCGTGCAGGCACTGGTCGGCGAGGGCAAGGGAGAAATCATAGTCGTCGACTCGGGGTCCAGCGATCACACGGTTGAAATCGCGAAGTCATTCGGGGCAAAAGTTTTCGTCGAGGAATGGAAGGGATTCGCCGCGCAGAAAAATTCCGCAATCGATAAGGCTACGGAAGAGTACGTGCTGTCCCTTGATGCGGACGAAGAGGTGAGTGCGGAACTGGCTCGCGAAATTGAACAAATATTGCAATCCCCGCCTGTGGTTCACGATGCTGGGGGGGAGGCTTCCGAAGGGCTTGAAGGATCAGCGTCGGTTAAAGGGTTTTGGATTCCGCGTCGCAATTATTTTCTGGGAAGGTGGATTCAGCATGGGGGATTCTGGCCCGATCGCAAGCTCAGACTGTTCCGTCGAGGCGAGGGTAGGTTCAGCGAGACGTTGGTTCACGAAACCGTCCGCTTTTCAGAAAATTCTCGTAACAGCATCGCCACCCGTAATCTCAGTGGAGCGCTCATTCATCACTCCTATCCCACTCTGTCCGACTACATCGAACACATGAACCGTTATTCTTCCCTGGGCGCGGAGATGGTGTCTGCCAAGGGTGGCGGCAAGACAGGCTTCAGCGTGATTAATATCATGCTTCGGCCCTGGTTCACATTGATCTATAACTACTTTTTTCGTTTGGGATTCCTCGATGGACGCGAAGGTCTATTGCTTCATCTCTACCATGCGGTCTATGTGTCGTGGAAATACGCGAAGGCTTGGGAGATTTCCGCCCCAAAACACATAAAGTAGAATTTCCCTGGACATCGCTGATAGCGACCGACCGGTCGTTTGATCGACCTTCTCTCGCCTTGCCCGCAAGCTTCCGCTTCCCTATCATCCAAACAGAACGTGCAAACATAGCGCTGGGGTGCCCATGGAGAAAAAGCAGTCGACACCGCTAGTGGCCGAAAACCCGGCTGCTGACGTTTTTGAAAACCGTCATCCTTCCGCCGCCGAAAAAGCCTGGGCGGAGAATACGCTTGCGCCCACGCTCGCCAAGGCGCCAGAGCGCGCAATTGGCGCCCCAACTGGGGTGAATGTTGACGAGGATGGCCGCGCCCGCTTTACCACGATCTCTGGAGTGCCGATCCGGCGGCTCTACACTCCGGCCGACCTGCCGGAGGATTGGAGCGAAGAGAAATATCTTGGCTATCCCGGCGAAGCGCCTTACACGCGCGGCATTCATGCTACGGGCTACCGCGGCAAGCTGTTCACCATGCGGCAGTTTTCCGGTTTTGCTTCGCCCGAGGAAACCAATCAGCGTTACAAATATTTGCTCGAGCACGGCGGCGGCGGTCTTTCGGTTGCATTCGACCTGCCTACGCTGATGGGCTACGACTCCGATCATCTGGCGAGCGAAGGCGAAGTGGGTAAGTGCGGCGTCGCCATCGATTCACTTGAAGACATGGAGATTCTCTTTGACGGCATCGATCTGGAGAAAACCACGGTATCGATGACCATCAATTCTCCCGCGTCGGTGTTGTGGGCCATGTATCTGGTGGTGGCGGAGAAGCAGGGCGCGGATTGGAAAAAGATTTCCGGCACACTGCAGAATGACATTTTGAAGGAATATATCGCGCAGAAGGAATACATCTATCCGCCCGCGCCATCGATGCGACTCGTGATCGACACGTTCGAGTTTGGGTCGAAGTTTACGCCGCGCTTCAACACGATTTCGATCAGCGGATATCACATACGAGAGGCGGGATCGACCGCGCTGCAGGAACTGGCCTTCACGCTGTATGACGGTGTGGAATATGTGGAGTGGGCCAGGCGCCGGGGGCTTGAGGTCGATGAATTCGGTCCGCGGCTCAGCTTCTTTTTCAACGCCCATAATGACTTTTTCGAGGAGATCGCCAAATACCGCGCTGCCAGGAAGATTTGGGCGAAGGTGATGCAGGAGCGCTTCGGCGCGAAGAATACCCGCACATGGCTTATGCGCTTCCACACGCAGACAGCGGGTGTCTCTCTGCCAGCGCAGCAACCGAGGAATAACATTGCTCGTGTGGCCTTGCAAGCGCTGGCCGCCGTGCTGGGTGGAACGCAGTCGCTGCATTGCGACTCTTACGATGAAGCTC
The DNA here is from genome assembly GCA_049512655.1 of Candidatus Sulfotelmatobacter sp. GTDB lineage: Bacteria > Acidobacteriota > Terriglobia > Terriglobales > Acidobacteriaceae > Sulfotelmatobacter. Next base: position 29,821 of record JBEKWW010000018.1, read on the forward strand.
TGGCGCTGCCCACGGAAGAGGCTGCGCGAATCGCGCTGCGCACGCAGCAGATCATTGCTTACGAATCGGGCGTAACCCACACTGTCGATCCGCTCGGGGGCTCTTACTTTTTAGAGGCATTGACCCTCGACATGGAAAAAGGCGCCTTCGATTACTTCAGCAAATTGGACGCCATGGGCGGCATGGTGAAGGCAATTGAGCGCGGTTATCCGCAAAAAGAAATTGCCGAGGCTTCATACCTCTATCAGCGAGCGGCAGAGGCGAAAGAAAAAGTGATTGTCGGGGTGAACGAATTCGTGGTGGAGGAAGAATCACCGCACATTCTTTACATTGACGAGACGGTCGCCCGGCAGCAAACCGCAAAGTTGAAGGCGCTTCGCGCCCGGCGGTCGAATGATCAGGTCCAACGCTGTCTCGACGCGCTGAAGCAAGCAGCTGCGCAGCAGCCGGTGGCCGGTGAAAATGGGAGTATTTCTCCCGCCAACACGATGCCCTATATTGTGGATGCAGTGCGCGCGTATGCGACTGTGGGCGAGATTTGCGAGGCGTTGAAAGAAGTATTTGGGACTTATACCGAGACCAGCGTAACGTAGTCGCGGCAAAAGGAAGAATGGAGCTTTGCTGAGGGACAGCCGGGGGCGGCCGTCCCCACATAAACGTTTTTGCGCGCCGCTGTGATACAGATACGATATGCGACGAGCGGTAAACCATCTCAAGAAATCAGATCCGATTATGCGCGCCATTATCGAGCGCATTGGACCCTGCCGCATGGGGTTTAGCCCCCCGGAATTTCAGAGTGTGGCTGAGTCCATCGTTTATCAGCAACTCAATGGCAAAGCGGCCGCGAAGATCTTTGAGCGGTTTGAGGCCCTCGCCGGCGATCCACTTACGCCTGAAGGCATTCTTAAATTGAGCGATGAACAGATGCGGGGCGTGGGATTGTCGAAGCAGAAGTCCGCATATTTAAAGGATCTGGCCATCAAGACGGCCTCTGGAGTGCTGGATTTCTCAGGGCTCTCGGAGTTACCCGACACGGAAGTGATCGAACATTTAATTCAGGTGAAGGGCATTGGGGTTTGGACCGCGCAGATGTTCTTGATGTTCAGCTTGAAGCGAGAGAATGTACTACCCATTGGGGATTTCGGTGTGCGGATGGCAATGTTCCGGCATTATCTGGACGTGCAGCGAGCGCAGGCAGCGAAGAAATCCACGGCGAAGAAGAAAGCCGCTGCCTCTAAGAAGAAATCCAAGCGCAAGATCAAGCTGCCAACTCCCGAGCAGATGGAAAAGATTGCGAAATGCTGGGAGCCCTATCGCAGCGTGGCTTGCTGGTATCTGTGGCAGAGTATTGATATCAAGACGGTGTAAGCTGCGGAAGGTTTGAACCCCGTAGTGAGTTAATTTTCCGTCGTCAGACGAGCAAGAAGTCGAGCTTCGCTCGAGGACAGCCGAGGGCGGCTATCCCTACACGAGCATCGGTGCTGTGCTCTGGTTCGGACTGTATGGTTAAATGGGGACAATGGCCGATCTTAAGATTCGCGTGCTTGTAGCCAAACCGGGACTTGACGGGCACGACCGCGGCGCGAAGGTGATTGCTCGCGCCCTGCGAGACGCGGGCATGGAAGTGATTTATACCGGATTGCGGCAAACGCCGGAGATGATTGTGAGCGCGGCGCTTCAGGAGGACGTGCAAGTGATCGGGCTCTCCATTCTATCGGGGGCTCACAATGCAATCGTACCCCGGGTGATGGATCTGCTCAAACAGAACAAGATGGAGGATGTTATCGTGCTGCTGGGCGGAATCATTCCGGATCAAGATATTGATGCGCTTAAGAAAGCGGGAGTAGCGGCCGTCTTCCAGCCAGGCACGGCGATGGATGACATCGTGAAATTCATCCGCGCCAACGTGAAGAGTACGAGCGTTCCCCTCTGAGTTCCGGATCGGCCTCGAAATAAATACAATCTCGTTACTCTCCACGAACATTCGCTTTCCATAAATTAAGAGACCTACTTCTTCAAATTAAGAGACCTACTTTCTTCCATGGCAAATCCAAACCTGACTTCTATCCGACAACAACTTGCGCGTACAGTCGGCCCCGCCCCCTGGTATTGGAAAACTTTCCCGGAAATTCATTCGAGCGGCGGCCAGCGATTGGTCTGGACGCACCAGGGCGAAGAGGGACCGGTTGGTTATGTAGTCTCACTCGCGCCGGAGAAAGATCCGGATCGAGCAATTCTGGCGCTGAATACGTATTGCCGTCCATTTGTTGTGGCGCCGAACTGCCTCGGCGTGTGGGCTCCGGAAGGAAGGAATATTCGAATCGCCGGTTTCGAAGTTGATCGCCTGGAGGGCTTCGATTTAGCGGAAGTCGCCGGTTGGTTTAAACAGTCCTCAGATCGAATCTACGCGAAGACCGCACCGGTCGCGGACTTTGAGGTACGCCTGGATCTTCCGCCCGGAACGCATAAGATCGAAGTGCCAGCGGAACTCGCCACAGTCGATGAATTGATATTGCCGACGAGCTATAAGGCGCTCTCCAGTGACGACCCGGCTTTCGCTTTGCTTGTGCTGTATCTGAGAGCTGGATTGGTCGAAGTGTTGCCGCAAAAATGGTTTACGGCCTCGCAATATGAAGTGGGCAGAAAGTGGATCTCGCGCGCGGCGCGCGATGAGGAGTCGGGACGTATTTTCGGCGAATGCTACGGCGCTGGAACTTTTTTGCTCGAAGAAGATGGCTGCCGGCTGGCGGAGTGGGTGGACAAAATTTCGTGAAGCGCTGCTTTCGTGGCCACTGATACGTTATCTGCCTAAGGAGTGGTAGCGGGTTCATTTGAAAACCATCGCCCCCAGCGGCTGAGGCCGGCATTGGAAACAGGGGATTATTTATCAAGTGGTGAACCGCTGTGCCACCCAAAATCGAAATTAAGTTTTTCCGTAATTCTGAAGCCGTACCTTTCAAAGCAAATTCAATTGACCCACTGCCGAGGAGTGCTTCCGTTGCGCCGCACGGCGGGAGTGTTATACCGTAAACAGTCCACTCACTTGTGGCACTGGTATCTATGGCTGAGCGCAGCGAACCCCCCGCCGTATCTTCGCAGACTTCGAACACGACCCAGGCTTCGAACATCCTGAGCACAAAAGTCGATCCCACGTCGGCGCGGTTCGAAGCGAACATGCGGTTCCTGGCGGATCTGATGTCACAGGTGCGCAATGAGGGCGAGAAAATTTGCGAGGGGGGCGGCGCGAAAGCAATCGAGAATCAACATGCGAAAGGACGCCTGACGGCGCGCGAGCGGATTGACCTGCTCGTCGATCCGGGATCGTTCTTCGAGTTGGGGTCCTATGCAGCTTACGAAATGTACCAGGAGTGGGGCGGCGCACCCGCAGCGGGTGTAATCACTGGACTGGCGCGAGTGCATACCCGGATGGTGATGATCATCGCGAATGACGCCACGGTGAAGGCTGGCGCGTTTTTCCCGATGACCGCGAAGAAGGTAATCCGGGCGCAGAACATCGCGATCGAGAACCGAATTCCCACAATCTATCTGGTGGATTCTGCGGGCGTCTTTCTTCCGTTGCAGGAAGATGTTTTTCCCGACACCGACGATTTCGGGCGAGTTTTTCGAAACAACGCCGTGATGTCCGCCCTGGGCATTCCACAGATTGCAGCCATCATGGGCATGTGCGTGGCGGGCGGCGGCTATTTGCCGGTGATGTGCGACCACGTTCTAATGACCGATGGGAGCGGACTATTCTTAGCTGGGCCCGCGCTGGTGCAAGCGGCCATCGGGCAGAAGGTTTCCGCGGAAGATTTGGGTGGAGCGGCCATGCACGCGGGCATCAGCGGCACCGTCGATTTTCGCGAGCCTGACGATCGTGCTTGCCTGGCAAGAATTCGGTCGCTGGTGGAAAGATGGGGATATCGGCGGCAATCCCCGTGGGACCGCAAAAAACCGGTGGAACCCGCGCTGGCGGCTGAGGAGATTTACGGAATTTACGATTCATCCTCCGCGCGTCCGTACGACATGAAGGAGATTCTGGCGCGGGTTCTGGATGGCAGCCGCTTGGATGAATACAAGGCTGAGTATGGGAAGACTCTGATATGCGGGTACGGGCGCATCGGCGGCTTCGCCGTCGGAATTGTGGCGAACCAGAAGTTGCACGCGCAACAGACTGACCACGAGGGCCACAAGCGGACCGAATTTGGGGGCGTCATCTACACGGAATCGGCGGAAAAGGCCGCGCGCTTCATCATGGACTGTAACCAGAATTTGATCCCGCTAATTTTTTTTCATGACGTGAACGGCTTCATGGTGGGGCGTGACGCAGAGTGGAGCGGGATCATCAAAGCCGGAGCCAAGCTGGTGAACGCGGTGTCGAATTCGGTGGTGCCGAAGATTACGGTGATCGTAGGAGGATCGTTCGGCGCGGGACATTATGCGATGTGCGGGAAAGCTTTCGATCCGCGCTTTGTGTTTGCATGGCCGACCGCACGGTACGCCGTGATGAGCGGCGATTCAGCGGCGGGAACACTGCTTGAGGTGAAAGTAAAGCAACTCGAACGCAGCGGGAAGAAACTTACAGAAGAGGAAAAAAAAGAACTCTACGAATCCGTAAAGCGCACTTACGATGAGCAGACCGATCCGCGCTACGGCGCAGCCCGATTATGGATCGATAAGATTATCGATCCTATTGAAACGCGCGAGGCGATCACGCAGGCGCTCGAAGCGGCCGCGCTGAATCCGGATGTTCCTGAGTTCAAGGTGGGAGTACTGCAAACTTAGTTCATCGGGGCATGCATGAACCCGACTATTCGCAAGCCATGTCACACTCAGTCAAACTGATCGAATGTCCGCGCGACGCCTGGCAGGGGCTGAAGGGACAGATTCCGTCCGACATCAAACGCGCCTACCTGCAAGCCTTGATCAGCGCGGGTTTCAAGCACATCGACGCAGTTTCATTCGTCTCACCGAAGGCTGTACCGCAGATGGCGGATTCCGAAGAAGTGCTGAAGGAACTCGATCCGCCGGATGACGTTGAGATCATCGGCATCGTGGTAAACGAAAAAGGCGCGCAGCGGGCGGTCGAGAGTCAGGCAGTCAAGACCTTGGGATTTCCCTATTCCATCTCCGAAACTTTTCTGCGCAAGAATCAGAATCAATCAGCGGAAGACGCGTTAGAGGAGCTGGAAAAAATCCAGAAGAGAGCCGACGATGCCGGACTCGACGTCGTGGTTTATATTTCGATGGCATTCGGGAATCCTTACGGCGATCTCTGGAATGTTGAGGAAGTGATCGAGGCCATTGCATTGCTCGAAGTCGACAATCTCCGCATGATTTCTCTGGCCGACACCGTGGGAGCGGCGAGTGCACAGCAAGTCAGCGACCTGGTTGGCGCGGTCATGAAGAAATACGATTATCTTGAGATAGGAGTTCACCTGCACAGCCGCCCCGAGCAAGCGGAGGCCAAGGTTCTCGCGGCCTATGATGTCGGTTGCCGGCGCTTCGATTCCGCGCTCGGCGGACTGGGTGGTTGTCCTTTCGCGCAGGATGCGTTGGTGGGCAACATTGCGACCGAAAAAGTGATTGAGGCTCTGAAGCAGCGCGGCGCAGAATTGCCGGCGCTGAAATCGCTCGACACATTATTGCGCGCCACGACGGAACTGGCCGCGAGATATACGGATTCCATCGCCGCCGATTAATCATTCCAAATATGTCCTATAAAACTATTCAACTCGCTCACGAATCTGGCATCGCGACCATCACGCTGAATCGTCCGGATAAGCGGAATGCCGTTAGCTTCGAGCTGGTCGAGGAATTGATGGCGGCACTGGATGAAATTGAGGCGTCGTTTTCAAATGTTCTGATCATGACCGGTGCCGGCAAGGCTTTCTGTGCAGGCATGGACTTGGATGAATTGAAATCTCTTCTCGGCAAAACGCATGACGAAAACGTGAAAGATTCCGCCAAAATGGCGGCCATGTTCCGCAGGCTTTACGATTTTCCGAAACCAACCATCGCCGCGGTGAACGGCGCGGCCATCGCTGGCGGCACCGGACTCGCCACCATGTGCGACTTCACCCTGGCGGTTCCGGAAGCGAAATTTGGTTACACGGAGGTCCGCATCGGATTTGTTCCGGCCATCGTCTCTTCGATCCTCGTCTGGCAGGTGGGGCACAAAATTGCGCGGGACCTCCTGCTTAGCGGGCGACTGTTCGATGCAACGGAAGCGCATCGCTACGGTTTGGTCAATGAAGTGGTCGCGGCTGATCGTCTGACGGATCGCGCTCGCGAGCTCGCGGCTCAACTTCTGGAAAACAGTCCATCGTCTGTACGGGCAACCAAGAAACTTATTAACGGATTCATCTTCACGCAACTCGACGAGCAAATCGCCGCCGCCATTGAAGACAATGCACGCATTCGCACTACCTCCGACTTCCGCGAGGGCGTCGCATCGTTCCTCGAAAAACGCAAACCAGTGTGGAGCGGGAAATGAATCCAGATCGTCCCCTCGCCGCTCATCCGTCAGCTATCAATGAAACCCGAGTGCGAGTGCGTTACGCGGAGACCGATAAAATGGGCGTGGTTTATCATTCCAACCATTTCATCTGGTTCGAAGTGGGCCGGGTCGAGTTGCTGCGCCAGCTGGGATTTTCCTACCGCGACATGGAAGAAGAAGACGGACGGTTCATCGCGGTGGTCGAGGCGAAGTGCCGTTATCGAGCGCCGGCGCATTATGACGACGAGGTGGTGATCCGCACCGAATTACGAAACGTTCGCGAATCGGTGATTCACTTCGGTTACGAGTTGCGGCGCGCCGACGACGGCACGCTGCTGGCGGAGGGCGAGACCACGCACATCGTTACGGACGCCAAGATGAAGGTCGCGGCACTTACGGACAAATATTTGAGCGCATTTCGCAATGCGCTCGGCAGAACAGGATAAAACATTCTCTTGAACGCACTCCATATTAATGGCAACGATCTCACTCTGGAAAACGTTCGCGAAGCCGCGGTTGACCGTCGTCCCGTGCTTTTGGCGGCGGATGCGCGCCAAGCCGTGGATCGCGCCCGCGCCGTTGTTGAAGAAATTGTCGCGAGCAACAAACTGGCCTACGCGGTCACTACTGGCGTGGGGAAGCTCAGCGACGTGCGCATTGTAGGCGACCAGATTCGCGAACTGCAGATAAATCTGGTGCGCTCGCATGCGGTTGGAGTCGGCGATCCGCTGCCGGCAGCCGAGACCCGCGCCATGATGCTGCTGCGCGCCAACTCTCTCGCCAAAGGTTACTCCGGCGTGCGCGCCGTAGTGATTGATACGCTTTGCGAGATGCTAAATCGCGGCGTCACTCCCTACGTTCCTTCACAAGGCAGCGTAGGAGCAAGCGGCGACCTGGCTCCTCTGGCGCATTTGGCGCTGGCTTTGGTCGGCGAAGGGGAATGCTTTGACACCGCGGGGAAGCTCATCCCCAGCGGCGAGGCTTTGAAGCAGGCGCAGATCAAGCCGCTGGTGCTGGAAGCGAAAGAATCCATTTCGCTCATCAATGGAACGCAAGCCATGCTGGCCGTCGGTACACTGGCCCTGCTTGCGGCGGAGACGCTGGCCGATTCCGCCGACGTGTTGGGCGGGCTGTGTTGCGACGCTCTGAAAGGCACGGACACCGCATTTGATGAACGCATTCACCAGGCCCGCCCGCATGGCGGCCAGATCGAGTCAGCGGCGAATTTGCGCAAGATGCTCGAAGGCAGCGAGATTCGCGAATCCCACCGCACCTGCGGGCGCGTGCAAGATGCTTATTCACTGCGCTGCATTCCGCAAGTGCATGGCGCCGTGCGCGACACGCTGGTGCATTGCCGCAACGTGTTTGAAATTGAGGCCAACTCCGCGGTGGATAATCCGTTGGTCTTTATCACTGACGCCAAGAATTCGGTGGGCGATGTGATTTCAGGGGGCAATTTTCATGGTGAGCCGCTCGCGTTCGCGCTGGACTTTCTCGCCATCGCTCTGAGCGCTTTAGCCGGCATCAGCGAGCGCCGGATCGAACGCCTGGTGAATCCCGCGCTGAGTGAAGGTTTGCCGCCGTTTCTGGCCGAAGGAGCGGGATTAAATTCCGGATTCATGATGGCGCAAGTTACAGCAGCGGCGCTAGCCAGCGAGAATAAAGTGCTGGCGCATCCCGCGTCTGTGGATTCGATTACGACCTCCGGAAATAAAGAAGATTTTGTTTCCATGGGGATGACCGCGGCCAACAAACTGAAACGCATTGTCGATAACACACGCAACGTGCTGGCGATTGAAGCGATGGCGGTGGCGCAGGCCATCGACTTTCTGGCTCCGCTGAAGAGTTCGAAGCGCGGGCAGGTGGCTCATGCGGCGATTCGGGCTGTGTGCTCGACCGTCGACAAAGACCGGATTATGTATAAGGATTTTGCGCGGATTGCGGAGTTGATTGCGAGTGGGAAGGTTGCGGCGGTCTTGCGGTAGCTCTGGAGGAAAGGAACCGGGCTTCGCCCGGTGGACAGCCGAGGGCGGCGATCCCTATCCCTACATGATCAGCAGCCGCTCCGACTTCGTTTCGCTATCGTTACATCCTGAAAATGGCGCTTATCTCTTTCGGGCTTGCGGCCTCGGCTGCAAAAGTGAACGTGCCGTGTTCGCGCATCTCTTTGGCGGCGCTAAGAAAGGCGGCCAGAGCGGTTCGGCAGAGCGTGCTGCCTACGCTGACTCGCTTCACCCCAATTGCTGAGAGTTCGTCCAGGCTCAGTCGAACTCCTTGTAATCCCATGAGCACATTCACTGGGCGATCCACGGACGAGACAACGGCGGCGATATCTTCCTTCGTGGCCAGACCGGGCGCATAGAGCACGTCGGCGCCAGCCTCCTGATATGCCTGCAAACGCTTGATGGTGTCTTTAAGATCGGGGCGGCCGTGCAAATAGTTTTCCGCGCGGGCTGTCAGGGTGAAAGGAAAAGAAAGATAGCGCGCGGCCGCTACAGCCGCGCGCACTCGATCGATCGCTTCTTCGATCTCATAAATCGGTTGCTCCGCTCGACCGGTGGCATCTTCGATCGATCCTCCAACCACTCCCGCTTGCGCGGCAAGGCTGATCGTTTCGGCAACTACCTCGGGCGCGTCTCCGAAGCCATTCTCAAGGTCGGCGCTGACCGGCAAGGGAGTGGCCGATGCGATGGCCGACGCGTTCGTTAGGGTCTCCTCGCGATTGAGAGAATTATCCAGCCGCCCGAGCGAGAAGGCGTAACCCATACTGGTAGTGGCCAGCGCTTCAAATCCCAGGTGCGCCAACAGGCGCGCGGTGCCTACGTCCCAGGGATTGGGGATGATGAACGCTCCGCCGCGCTCATGGAGCGTGCGAAATGTTCGTGCCTTTTCGGCTTGCGAAGGTGCGGCTGCACCAGGTGTCGTCACGGATCTCTCCTCAAGAAACTTTGACTATGCCATCTTCAGCGCGCTGCCATCCAAACCCAATTCCGTGGCGATCCCTTGCAGCGCGGTGATGCAAAACGAAATATGCTCGTCTAAATCCACGCCGAGTGCGGCAGCGCCGTTGATCATGTCATCGCGATTGACCTTACGGGCGAAGGCTTTGTCTTTCATTCTTTTTCGCACGGACTTGGTATCGACCTCAGCCAGTGATTTTCCCGGCTTGATCAGAGCTACGGCCGTGATGAATCCGGCGAGCTCATCGCAGGCGAAGAGGGCCTTTTCCATGGGAGTATCGCGGGTTACGCCAGTGTATTCGGCGTGCGACATGATCGCGCGGCGAATCACATCGGGCCATCCGCGCTCTTGCAGAATCTCGTTGCCTTTGTAGGGATGATCTTCGAGGCTGGGATATTTTTCGTAATCGAAGTCGTGGATGAGGCCTACGATGCCCCAGAGGTCTTCCTCTGACATTCCCTCCGGGGCGGCTGTCCTTACATGATCTTTTTCTTCGCCAAACTTTTTCGCGCAGGCGCGCATGCAGGCTTCGACCGCCAGCGCGTGTTTGCGCAAACTTTCCGATTGAGTGAACTCAGTTAGTAAACACCACGCGGCTTCCCGATCAATCATGCGTTTGCCTTGTTTTCTGCGGCATTCGCCGCGTTGGTCCGGGTTTTGTCCGCGAAGTTCGCGGCTTCATGCATTTTACCCTTGACTTCCACAGGGCATGTACCGCAGATTGTCCATGCAGTCGGAACCTCTCCCCCAAAAAGAATGGTTCCAGTAGTACAGCGGTAGAAGTTCGGAGTAGCCCGCTCTGGCACTCCCACAACCCGATGGCCACGACCCTTGCCCCGGTAGACTCACGGGAAGTCGTCCGTTGCGATCACTGCCTGTTGGTTCAGTTCCGCACCGTTAACAACAATTGCCGACGCTGTCACTCGTCCCTGGATGAGGAACCTGAACCTGAGCCGGTGGCGATGGTGCCGCCGGTCATGATGCCGATGCCCGGGACGGGCCGCGGACATCTCAACCTGGCCACGTCAATCCGTTCGCTGCGCCTGCGCAGCGGATTGAGCCAGCGCCAACTGGCGGGACGCATGTCCGTGCCACGGACCTACGTTTCGAAAATCGAAAACGAGAAAGCCACGCCCACGCTGTCCTCTTTGGAGCGGCTGGCGCGCGCGCTGGAGGTGACCGTGCCGGAACTGCTAAGCGGCGGCGAGAAGAGCCGTCAGGACGAAATCGGCGAACTGGTAAAAGATCCGTTCATCGCGGAAATTCTGCCGTTCGTTTCACAACTGAACGGGATGCAGATGTCCAGCATCCTGACCCAGGTGCGGGATTTGACGATCAGGCCAAGAAGGACCGCGTAGAAGCGTTTTTGGATTAAGGCAGCCGGGCTTCGCCCAGCGGACAGCCGAGGGCGGCTGTCCCTACATTTTCGCGATTTTTATCCGGGCTAACCAGCCAACTCAACGCCGGGACCAAAATATTGGTCCCGGTTTTTTTATTGCCGGAAAATTTCGGCATTCTTCCGCTTTGAGTTTTCACTTTGAGTCCCAGATAGATCGATTCTCATCTATCTCATCATGCAATATGAAGAATCTGGGAATTTATTTTCATACTCTGCCTCGGCAAATCAGCCGGAAACAAGCGGCTGGGGAGACGAAGTTGGCCGCGCCGCGTCGTCTTTGGCCAGTTCCGCGCCGGATGATGGCGCCCTGCTCGATGCTTACTCCCGCGCCGTAACCGGTGCGGTCGAGCGGATCAGCTTATCCGTGGTCAATATTGAAGTTCATACCTCGGCGGGACAAACGCGTTCGGGCGAATCGCGCGAGCGCAGAGGCGGGGGTTCCGGATTCGTCTTTACCCCGGATGGATTGATTCTTACCAACAGCCACGTCGTGCACGACGCGAAACGGATCGAAGTCACGTTGACGGACGGCCGCCGCATGCCGGCGACCGCCATCGGCGATGATCCGGCGAGCGATCTGGCGGTGGTGCGAGTGGATGAACCCGGCCTGACTGCGGCCGCTCTTGGCGATTCGCAGCAATTGCGCGTGGGTCAGGTTGTAGTGGCGATTGGCGCGCCTTATGGATTTCAATCGACCGTAACGGCAGGAGTGGTGAGCGCTCTGGGACGATCCCTGCGATCGTATTCGGGGAGACTGATTGACGATGTAATTCAAACCGATGCCGCGCTGAATCCGGGCAACTCGGGTGGTCCGCTGGTAGATTCGGCTGGGCGCGTGGTCGGGGTAAACACGGCAACGATCCTGCCGGCGCAGGGAATCTGTTTCGCCATCGGCATCAACACCGCGAAGTTTGTGGCCAGCCGACTGCTGCGCGATGGACGCATTCGGCGCAGCTACATCGGGGTTTCCGCGCAGACGGTTCCGGTGCATCGGCGCGTCGTGCGCTTTTACGATCTAACCAAGGAATCGGGTGCGCTGGTGCTATCGGTTGAGGAAAAAAGCCCGGCGAAGCGAGCGGGAGTGCGAGAAGGCGATGTGATCGTGGCGCTGGAAGGCCGTCCGGTCGCGGGCGTGGACGATCTGCACCGCGTGCTCACCGACGTTCGCGTGGGCGTGAGTTGCTCGCTGACGCTGCTGCGATATACCGAGAAGATCGAGTTGAAAATCGTGCCGGAAGAAGCGAATTAAACGTGCCAGCGTCCTTCGATCGGACGCCGTAGTTGTTTCAGTAATTTACGTCGATAATTATGGGGACCGACCATTGACAAGGCTCACCTGCCGGCGTAGCTTGAAGAAAATTATTGTGACTACGGCGATGCGATTTCGGGCAATGTTGGTTTTCTTCCTGCTGGGAGCGGCGATCTTCGCCTCAGCGGTCCCCCGCGAAGACTTGCCTGAAACCAGTTACGATGAGTCGGACGCACCCATCATTGTGGCGCCGGTCGAACGGCCTAATATTCAACTCGTCGCGCCAGCCCTCGATCTAAGCGCGCCGTCTCCGGTGAGTTCGGCTCCTTTGGCGGACGTTTTTAGCGCGATCAACATCCGATTCGCGCCGGTTTCGAGTTCGTTCCATAATGTCGCCCGACCTCCTCTCCAGAATCTTCTCTGCACGCTTCTGATCTGACGTTAACCTCAGCCAAAGAACCCATTTTTGCGCAGCCGGGACATTTAATCGTGCCTCTTTTCTTCTTCCGGCTGTGCGCAACTGAAGCAATCAGCTAGGCATGCTCCAGGCCACAAAAGGTCTGACATGCCAAATGGGAGCCAGAAGCATGAATATCCTCAATTTTCACAAGACTGGGGGCTCTCTCCTTCGCGAGACAGTTCTTCTATCACTTTTAGTCTGCGCGTTCCTGGTCCTGGTGGACCGCTTATCGATTTATTGGAGACTAGGAATATGGCAGCGCGTTGCAGACGACTTTACCGGCGGCATCATCGCGGCTGCAATCTTTTATATGTATGAACGGCGCGTCAGGCGGCAGTTCCGCGAACAGCTTCGCGTCGTCGACCTGATGAATCACCACATTCGCAACGCTCTGCAACCTCTGATGTTGGTGCCTTTCCACGAGGCAGCGGTACAGGAGGAACTCGTGGAGGAATGCGTTCACCACATCGATTGGGCTCTCCGCGAGATACTCCCGGGCAAATCTCACGAGCGATTCGTGGCGCAGGCGGCGGACTTCATGGGAAGCCGGTGCATGATTGAGGCTAGCTCGATTAAGGCTGGCCCGCGGAGTTCGACGAGCTACAGGAATTTCCGGCGGGAGCCGGAAAACTGCAAGCCCGAGACCTTCTTTGTCCAATGGTTCGAGACCTGGAAGAACCGCAATCGAGCGGCGTCGGATGAGCCTGTTGCCGGCGGCTTTACAGATCGCGGGAACTCCAGCCCGTGGAAAAATTACCGCGCCGCCGCGTTTCGCCAGCGCAAGGGAGGCCATAATGCGTAAACCCAGGGCGGCTTGTAAGCCTCCAAGTGAGCAGGATTGGCCTGATCGTTCTTTTGGCAAAGGCGCCTCCAGTCCAGATTTTCATGCCTTCGATGAACGGCTGTCCCGCTTATTGATACTGTTGCGGCAGCTGGTTAGATCTCTGCCTGGATTAGTTGGCGTTCCTGAAGTCAAACTCAATGAGATTGTGTACAGCGCGGTCTACTTGTGTGGTTTTGTCAGTCCCAGTGAAGCTGAGTACGCAATTGAAAATGTTCTGGAGGCTCTCGAAGCAGAGAACTTATCCGGGAGCCAATGTTCCGACTGGAGCGGGCAGCACCCTCCTGGAATAACGTTTCATTCCGACAGTTGAGACAAAATACCCGCACCGGTTTGCGGCGCGGGTAAAGTCCACCTTCCGGGATTCACTCTCTCTCTATTCCAGCCAAATATTCCACTGCTGCTTAATTGGATATTTCCTGGTCCACTTCACCGTGTAGCACGGGCTGGACACGCCCATGGATGTGCACGCCGAGCCCGTGACCTGGGTATACGAGGGAGAACCAAGCTCGGTGGTCACCGTAATCGTGGCCATTCCGGGAAGCGGCGTTACGCAGATTTTGCCAGCTGCCACCAAATATGTTTCTCCCGGATTAGCGGGCGAAGTGAGCGGGTAATTGTAGTCGGGGCTGCAGTTGCCATTATTCGGCCCGGTGCCAGGACCGTCTCCGGGACCAAATCCGAAGTTCGCGTCATCGTAAATGTTGACATCCGATGGCGGATTCTGCGCTGCGTATACATTTGGACCGAGATCGACAGTACCAGTGTCGAAAATCGTTCTTGTGCCCTGAGTCACCACGGCCGAGTATAGGAGCTCATCCGTGGCGTCGTTAGTATCATCTTCGTACCAGGTTTCAATTTGGCCACAGGAAATGTATGGGACGCCAAGGTGCCCAGTTCCGTTGGTAAGCGCGTTGCAACCGTACCCGTTGCCGGAGCCGGCCGTGTTCTTGAGTTGCCAGACCAATGCGGGAGAGCCTGTCACATTCGCGGTGGCAGGAAGAGTGATTGCAGGGTCGCCAACGGTGGGGCAATCCGGATTGGGAGTTGAAGAGCTGCCATCGCAAGGCCACAGGTCGGTACCGTCAGCATTTGCTCCGGGGGTAGGGTAGCCCTGAGTGAATGATGCCTGGAGCGGATAGAGATTCGGGGGCAGAGAATTTTTCGAGCGGAAAGTGCTGGCGGAATCACGCTGGGGTGAGACCTTGGAGCTTACTCGTGGAATTTGCTGCGCCATTAATTGTTGGCCGCAGAGCAGGCCAGCAACCATCATAAGAAACGCGGATGCGGGGTAAAAACGGCAAATCTTCATAACCATCCTCATCACTAATCCTCCTGAGAAATAAAACTGATACGGGAGTATGGGTCGCAACCCGCGGTTGACAGGTTGATTTGCGACAAGCGGCGGGGAAACCACGACCGGAGGTTAGGAGGCTGAAGCGGGAATGCGCTAAGCTGAGCGCGTGAAGAAGCCGGCATCCAGCGCCTGGAGTGGTCGACGCCGCCTGGCCGTGATTACGGGCGCGTGGTGCTACTTTGCCGCGCTGCTGACCATCAACACCTACGTCTACTCGAAGATGATGGGGCAGCCAGTCAGCTGGCGGGAAGCGTCCCGCTTCCCAATCATCAACTATGCGATTTGGACCGTGTTCACGCCGCTGATCTTATTTTTCTGCGAAGGCATAAGGCGGAAAAAGTGGAAACCACGATCGTGGATCGCAGCTCACACCACTTTTGCGGTGCTGATTCTATTGCTCAATGCTTTGGCCTGGATTCCTTTCACGCCAGCCGCCGGCGATCTAGCGAACGTCTCGCGTACCTCCTGGCGGTTTATCAGCCTGCTGCTGTGGCAGAACGTGGCATGGAATCTGTGGATGTATTGGGTGATTGTAGGAATTTTTTATGGCCTGGATTATTACTTCAACGCGCGGGATGCGGAAATTCGCGCGGCGCAACTCGAAGGCCAACTGGCGAAGGCAGAGTTAGAGGTGCTCAAGGGCCAACTGCAACCGCACTTTCTTTTTAATACGCTGAATCTGGTTTCGTCGCTCATTCACACAGATGCTGCGACCGCGGACGACATGATCGGAGATCTGGGGTCGCTGCTGCGGACCAGCCTGGAAAGCCACGCGGCGCAAGAAGTATCGTTGGCCGAGGAGATGAAAGCCGTCGAGCTGTACCTGAATATTCAGCGGCTACGATTTCTCGACAGCTTGACGATTGAAACCAAGATCGATCCGAAGACGCTGAACGCAAGGGTTCCACATCTCATTTTGCAGCCGCTGATCGAAAACGCTTTTCGCCACGGTATTTCGAAACGTGTGGGTATTGGGGTATTGAGGATTGAATCGGATCAGAAAGATGGGATTCTACAGGTGCGGATTTCCGATAATGGCCCAGGCGGGAATGGAAATGCCTCGGATGAGGGGATCGGTTTGAGCAACACGCGCGCGCGGTTGCAACGACTCTACGGCGAACGGGCGGTGCTTCATATAGACGATTCTGCGAAAGGATTCACCGTGGAATTGCAGTTCCCTTTTGTCGCGGCCGGCCATGCTCATGGAGAATAAATCTGCGATGGAAATTACCGCGCTGGTGGTCGATGACGAACCCGCGGCGCGGCGGCGGTTGCGCTCTCTGATTGAGACCGACCCTGAGGTGCGGATTGTCGGCGAATGCGGCGATGGCATTCGCGCCGCTGAAATGATCGGGCAACTCAAACCAAATTTGATTTTCCTGGACGTGCAAATCCCTGGTGCCGACGGATTTGGAGTGCTGGAAGAGATTGCGGATCGCCGCGATCTGCCGGCTGTGGTGTTTGTGACCGCGCATCGAGAGTATGCTATTCCGGCCTTTGAAGCGCAGGCTCTGGATTATTTACTGAAGCCTTTTAAGCGGTCACGATTCTTGGAGGTTTTGGTTCGCGCCAAGGCGCACGTGCAGCGCGAACTAGCCTACAGCGAATTGCAGAAGCTGGGTGGTACGCCGCCGTCGGCGCAGGAGCCTTCGCCCGCTGAATTGCTTCTGATCAAATCGCGCGGGCGACTGCTTTTTCTGCGCATGTCAGAACTGAAATGGGTGGAAGCGGAGCGCGACTACGTGCGCCTGCATTTGCAAAAAGACAGCCACTTCATACGCGACACTATGAACAACTTTCAGCGCCGGCTGGATAAGAACGGATTCATCCGCATTCATCGTTCGACGATCGTGAACATCAACGAGATATGCGAAATCCTGCCGTTGCTCGGCGGCGATTACAGCGTGGTCCTGCGAGATAAGACGGAGTTGACCCTCAGCCGACGCTATCGTTCATCGTTGGATGATTTTTTGCGGAGGAGGCTAGCGAGTTTGCCGAAATCGGTATGAGGTCGGAACGGCGACTCGTCGGGGTAACCTAAAGGCGCATGACTTTGGGAATGTCAAATATCTGCGTTTCACTAGCGCAGTAAACTATACTTAGATAGTTATGGCGAAATCTGCCCGCAAGTCGAAGTCCGCAATGGAGACTCTAGTTGATTCCTTTAGCGACTTAGTCGCGGAGGCGAAGGAGCGCATGTCTCCCAAAGAATTCCTCAAGGCGGAAAAAGAATTCGACGAGATTGTAGACAAAGCTAAAGTCCGCGCTTCTCGCGCCGAGCGTCGCGAAACCGCATAATCCAAACCTTCAGTTCCTCCTTCCCAACGTCTGGCTTGAACTTCTTCACCTCGGCCACGAATTCTTCCTCCGTCCCGTACTCCACGGCAAAAGCCAGTTTTTCCGCGAGTTCTTTCTTACGGCGGATCACCCCTGCGTCCGTTCGCTCTGCTTTCGTCGGCTTCCATCGCCTTGGCATACTCTGACCATTTCCTCTAATTGACTCCCAAACGCTTTACGCTCGACCGTTCCAACTCAGGTGTTCGATTGGTAGGGTAGCTTCGAACATCTTTTCTTTTTCGTTCCGAATTATCGACAGCGTTTCGCGTTTATGCGCCTTCCAGCCGACGTGACCGAGAAACGATCTGGCTCTGAGACTTCCTGAATGGCTCGTAGCAACAATCGAAAGGGCGCAGGAATTCGTGTCATCCCTTTGCACGGCCTTAAGGGCCAGCTTGTGGTTGGCCCGGTCCCAAAGCAATAGGACGGATGTTGTTCGAGCGTCCCTTGCAATCCCGACCGCCGCGGCATTTATCGTCATTCTGCCGTCTGGCGTAATGGAAAGCATTGGCGCCTCGACTCTAGCCCCGGTCCTCTTGAACACTTCATAGGCCATAACTTTTGCCGTAAATAAGTCATATGTTAACCGTCTACGTAGGCTACGCAAGCGTTTAAATCGCCTTTTGTATAGCCGTGGAAGGACCAATAAGGGATCCTTCTGGCCAGGATTGAAGCCTTACGTGCTCACTGACCGGCACAACACAGCGCTCGTCATTGCACGCCTGTTCCCTACTGTGTTAGCTTCGTGAATCGGAAGGGGATGGCCTTGCAGGCAAAAATTCCCGCCGGTCTGGATCGCAAGGAAAGCGAAGTTTACCGGCATCTCGATCCAGCGCGGCTCCCACAACACATCGCGATCATCATGGACGGCAACGGGCGTTGGGCGAAACGGCGCCATATGCCGCGCGTTGCGGGACATCGCGCCGGCGTAGAGGCGGTGCGTTCGACTGTCCAGACGGCGGCGCGCATTGGGATTCGCGCGATCACGCTCTATGCCTTTTCGGAAGAAAACTGGAAGAAGCGGCCGAAGAGTGAAGTCGACTTTCTGATGCGACTGCTCAGCCGGTATTTGAAGGCGGAAGTGCCGACGCTGAACAAGAATAATATTCGCATGGAATACATTGGGCGACAGCAGCAATTGCCCGATGACGTGCAGGAGCGCATGGCCTGGGCGCGGGAGAGCACGGCGCACAATAGCGGCACGGTGATGACGCTGGCGCTGAATTACAGCGCGCGCAGCGAGATTGTGGATGCCTTCCGGTCGATGGTGAAGGCGGCGACGCAGAATGGCGGCATCGACCATCTGCATATTGATGAGGATACGGTGGCCGAACATCTTTATACGCGCGATCTGCCCGATCCGGATCTGGTGGTGCGGACTTCGGGCGAAATGCGGCTGAGCAATTTCTTGTTGTGGCAGCTGGCGTATGCGGAGATTTGGGTGACTCCGACGCTGTGGCCGGATTTTCGCGGCGTGCATTTGCTGGAAGGGATTGCGGAGTACCAGAAGCGGGAGCGGCGGTACGGCGGGTTGAATCATCATGATTTGAAGGCGGATGGGCATGGTGAGCCGGTAAAAGGGCACAACTAGTTGTGATTGCGGCGTACGATTGCTTCCGCATTCCCCGCGCAAAAAGCAGATTCCGCACCGGCTGAAGCCGGTTCGGAATGACAATAATTCTTTAGCTGTTCTGCAACTTCCGTAGCTTTTCGGCGCGGTTCGATCCGCAGCCTTTCAATCCACGCTTCTATGAAATTCTGAATTGGCCATCCAATGTTGAAACGCATCGCCACAGCGCTAGTTCTCATTCCGATTGTGATGGTGCTGGTGCTGCGCGCGCCGGTTCCGGTTGTGGCCGTGGTGGCAGGAGCGGTGGCGCTGGTTACGGTGCAGGAATTTCTCAGGTTGACGGAGTCGTATGGGGTGCAGCCGTTGCGCTGGCCGACTTACATTTTTGTTGGACTGTTCTTCCTCTTGCTAGCGGCGAGCACGGCGGGCGAAACGCCGCAGGTGTACGGAATAAAATTTCTCGTTGGCATGGGATTCGCCTGTGCCATCTCTCCGTTCATTTTTCTTACGATCACCATGCGGCGCTCGCCCATGCGAGACGCATATCCGGCGGCGGCGGCGGCGGCGTTCGCCTTCGCCTATATCGCTCTGCCTATGGCAATGCTGGTGCAATTACGGCAGCAATGGGCTGGAGCATTTTGGATTCTGTATCTGCTTCTGGTGGTGTGGGCGGGAGATATTTTGGCGTACTTCGTGGGGCGGGCGGTGGGGCGGAATTTGATGGCGCCGCGCATCAGTCCGAAGAAGACGTGGGAGGGCGCGGCGGCTTCTTTGATCGCCAGCGTGGCAGTTGGGATTGTTCTCTTTAACCATGCCTTGCAGATCAGTTCATTTTTGCTGCGGATTGGATTGATCACTCGTCGCGATGGAATGTTTGGACTGGAAAAACCGGAATTGTTGCCGATTATCTGGCTGACCGTGGCGCTCAACATCGCGGCGCAACTGGGCGATCTGGTGGAGTCTTTGATTAAGCGCGGAGCCGGGGTGAAGGATTCGGGCACGATTCTTCCGGGGCACGGCGGCATGCTCGACCGCATCGATGCCCTGCTGTTTGCCGCGCCGGTATTGTGGTTTTATGCGGCCTGGCGGGTAATGCAGTAGGAGAGTTCAGTCCGCAGCGGGTGAAGTAAAAAAGGGTGGTCAACCACACAAGACACGAAGGAACGCAGAAGCTTAAGGCCGTTCGATTCGCTTCCCAGCGGATTGAGAGAAACGGGTAAAATAGGTTCGGCTTCTGAGTCGGTCGAACATTGCCTAGAGACTCAGCTCCTATGAAGAAAATCGCCATCCTGGGGTCAACTGGATCCATTGGCCGCAGCACGTTGCGGGTGGCGGAGTCGTATCCGGATCGCTTTCAGATCGTGGCGCTCGCGGCGGGAAGCAATGTGGATGCGGCTTTCGAGCAGGCGGAGCGTTGGCGGCCGCGCTTAATCTCGATTGCCTCCGAGACGGATGCGGATAATCTCCGCGCGCGGCTCAAGGCGGCTGGGCTTAGTGAGATTGAGGTGGTTTACGGAGCGGCGGGGACGGTCGCTGTGGCCACGCACCCTGAAGTCGATTTTGTGGTGAGCGCCATCGTCGGCGTGGCGGGACTGGAAGCGACCTACGAAGCTGCCCGCGCCGGCAAAACTCTGGGGCTGGCTAACAAAGAATGTCTGGTCGCGGCTGGAGAGCTGATTACCGCTGAGGCGCGAAAGCAGGGCAAGCCGCTGCTACCGATCGATAGCGAGCACAATGCGGTTCACCAGTGCCTGCGCGGCGGGCGCATGGAGGAAGTGGAACGCATCTGGCTCACCGCGTCAGGCGGGCCATTCCTCAACACTCCTCGCTCGGAGTTTGGTTCGATCACCGTGGAGCAGGCGCTGAATCATCCCACGTGGAAGATGGGCAGGCGCATCACCATCGACTCCGCGACTTTGATGAATAAAGGGTTCGAGGTGATCGAGGCGTGCCGGCTGTTTAACTTGCCGGCCAACCAGATCGAGGTGATCGTCCATCCGCAGTCGACGATTCATTCCATGGTTGAGTTCGTGGATGGCAGTATTCTGGCACAGTTCTCGGTGACAGACATGCGGTTACCGATTCTTTACGCCCTAACATATCCCGAGCGCGTTCAGTCGGATATGAGATTTCCTATGAGTAACTTGCGTCATCTGGACTTCTCCCCCCCAGACGTGAATAAATTCCCTTGTCTGCGTTTAGCGTATGAAGCGGCCGAAGCTGGCGGGGCAAAGACCGTAGCGCTGAATGCGGCGGACGAAGTGGCGGTGGCGGCGTTTCTCGAGGGTGACATTCCATTTGACGAGATTCCCCGGATCATCGAAGCGGCAGTTTCAGCATCTAATAGCGGGAAGCTGGGTTCAATCCAGGAAGTGCTTGAAGCGGACGCCGAGGCCCGCCGATATGCTCAGGAGCGGGTGGCCCGGCTGAGAAAAGCAGGAATTGCAGGAAATGTGCGGGTGTAGCGGTATTTGCTTAGTGATCTTAGCCTAGCGGTCTTAACTAGTGATCCGCGGGTGAACTTCTTATTTTCTGACTTAAAACCGATTTCCGAATCTAACCAACTGCGGAGTACGTACCTCTTTTATGCCTGATTTTTTCATATCGCTGATTGCCGTCGTCGTGATCCTCGGTTTCATGATCCTGATTCACGAGTTTGGGCACTATGCCGTAGCCAAATGGCTGGGAGTGCGGGTCGAAGTTTTCTCCATCGGGTTCGGGAAACGCCTGCTGGGCTTCCGCAAGGGTGAGACCGACTACCGCATCAGCGCCATCCCGCTCGGCGGATACGTGAAGATGAGCGGCGAAAACCCCATGGATGAGCGTACGGACGATCCTGGGGAGTTTCTCAATCATTCGCGCTGGCACCGTTTCCTGATCGCCATTGCCGGCCCATTCATGAACATCATGCTAGCCATCGGTCTGCTGACCTGCGTCTACATGGTGCATTACGAATACCCGGTTTTTATGGACAAGCCGGTGGTGATCGATGGAGTGAAGGCAAACTCCGCCGCGGCGCAGGCGGGACTTCAGCCCGGCGATCGAATTATCCAGATCGATGGCATCGTGAACCCCACGTGGGAGCAGGTGCAGCCCAGGGTGATGATTAGCCCCAACCAGAGTCTCCCGCTCACCGTCGACCGCGGGGGCCAGATTATCCATACCAGCATCACTCCGAAGGCGATTACATCGTCGGAAGTGGGCTCGGCGGGATGGTATCCGGCGGAACCGGTCGTGATTGGAAAGCTGGACGACGACATGCCCGCCATTAAAGCTGGAATGAAAGAAGGCGACCGGGTTGTCGCAATGGATGGCAAGCAGCTCGGTTCGATCGATGCCATGATCGAGCAACTCCAGCAGACCAAAAACAAGCCGGTTGATCTTACGGTGCTGCGCGGCGACCAGACTCTCAGCTTTCAGGTGAACCCCGTCCTTTCCAAGACCGAGGACCCCAAACAGGAGCGCTACCGGCTGGGATTCCTGAACAAGGAAACGACCACGGTAAAGAGCCTGCCCTTCGGGCAAGCGCTGTCGCTCTCCATTCAGGACAACAAGAAATACTCTGTGCTGCTGCTGGAGTTGGCTAAGAAGCTGGTGGAAGGCAAAGTTTCGCCGAAGATGGTTTCGGGCCCAATTGGCATCGCGCAAGAGGCCGGTTATGCCGCCCAGCAAAAGGGCTGGAGCCCGCTGTTGGCGCTTACCTCCAGCATCAGCCTTAACCTTGGCGTATTCAACTTGTTGCCGATCCCCATCCTAGACGGCGGCGTGATCTTCTTCCTGCTCATCGAAAGCATCATGCGCCATGACATCAGCCTGCGCATCAAAGAACGTGTCTACCAGGCCGCGTTCGTATTCCTGATCCTGTTCGCCGTCATGGTGATCTATAACGATCTGCTGAAAACCATACCGGGACTGGCGGAAAGGCTGCAGTAGCATAGGCCGGGCCGGGTTTTAGGTCTTGGGTTTGATTCGGGCGTCCTGCTTCAACGGGACGCCTTTCTTTTTCTTTTGTCTGTAAGGCTTTTCCGCGCGAGTCTCCTCTCCGCGAGGCGCCGGGCTGAGAACTTTCGCCCGATTCGGGATGATTTCCACTGTTTATTCTATGATTCGCCTTTTATTCGCTTCACTCTGTATGTATAATCCGGCCAGATTCAATTTCATTTTAAGTTTTGTGATCACAAGGAGCCACTCCCATGGCGGATGAGCGGGGCAAAGCGATTGAGTTGGCGTTTGCGCAGATTGAGAAGCAGTTTGGTAAAGGGTCGATCATGCGGCTGGGGTCGAAGGAGGCGATCGTCCCCATCGCGGTGATTTCGACAGGATCGATCTCGTTTGACGCGGCCCTGGGGGTAGGCGGGTTTCCTCGGGGGCGCGTGATTGAGGTGTTTGGGCCGGAGTCCTCCGGCAAGACGACCATCACGCTGCAAGTGATTGCCGAAGCGCAGAAGACGGGCGGCATGGCTGCGTTTGTGGACGCCGAGCATGCGCTCGATCCGGGTTATGCGAAGAAGCTGGGCGTGGACGTGGACAACCTACTGGTTTCGCAGCCGGATTATGGTGAGCAGGCGCTGGAAATCACTGAGGCGCTGGTGCGCTCGAATGCGATTGACGTACTGGTGGTGGATTCCGTGGCGGCGCTGGTGCCCAAGGCCGAACTCGATGGCGAAATGGGCGACAGCCACATGGGCTTGCAGGCGCGCCTGATGTCGCAGGCGCTGCGTAAGCTGACGGGAACGGTCTCGAAGTCGCGAACCTGCCTGATTTTCATCAACCAGATTCGCGAGAAAATTGGCGTGATGTTCGGCAATCCGGAGACGACGACGGGCGGAAAAGCGCTGAAGTTTTATTCTTCGGTGCGCATCGACATTCGCCGGATTGCAGCGATTAAGGATGGCGATGTGGTGACCGGCTCGCGCACCCGCGTAAAAGTGGTGAAGAACAAAGTGGCTGCGCCGTTCCGTGAGGCTGAATTCGACATTCTTTATGGCGAAGGCATTTCGCGCGAGGGCGATCTGCTGGACATTGCAGTGAATAACAATATTCTGGAAAAATCCGGCTCCTGGTACAGCTACCAGGGCGAGCGCATCGGCCAGGGACGTGAGAATGCGCGGCAGTTCCTGAAAGACAACAAGGACACGCTGGCCAAGCTGGATACAGAAGTGCGAAAGGCACTGGGTTTGATTGCGACGCCGGCGCAAGCAGCCCCGACCAACGGCACCGGTTCTCCGCAAGGCGCGCGAGTCACGACGATGCCCAGTGCGCCTCCAGAGCCGGTAAAAGTGCCCATCGCGGCCAAGCGGTAAGTTTCTATTTGTCATCCCGAGCGGCGCGAGGGACCTTGGTTTTTGCATGCGCTAGCTAAATAGTGCCAGCGGAAACCATGGTCCCTCGCTGCGCTCGGGATGACAAACCCTTTGGATGACAAACCGCTGGGGCCAACGGTAGTGGGCCAACTCCACAATTGCCATCCTCGCCAGCCCCCGCATAGAATCTACTATTCGGTATGGCAGCTTCCTGCGAGGACCATTGAGGCACATCAGCGCGCTCTATCCCGGCTCATTCGATCCACCCACTAACGGGCACCTTGATCTTATCGAGCGGGGCGCTAAGATTTTCGACGAGTTGGTGGTTGGGATTCTGCGGAACTCCGAGAAGGTTCCGATGTTCAGCTTGCCGGAGCGGCTGGAGATGCTGAAAACTCTGACGGCACACTTGAAAAATGTGCGGATCGAAGCTTTTCATGGCCTAATGGTTGAGTACGCCAAATCGATTGAAGCGACTTGCGTGCTGCGCGGCATTCGTGCGGTGAGCGATTACGAATACGAGCTGCAAATGGCGCTGATGAACCGCAAGCTCGAGCCCACACTCGAGACGGTCTTTATGATGCCGGCGGACAAGTATTCTTACGTCAGCTCCCGACTGGTGCGCGAAGTGGCGCAGGCGGGCGGTCCGGTGCGGGGACTGGTGCCGGAAGTAGTGGAGCAGAAGCTGCGGGAGAAACTCGAGCCTGCATATAAGTTCCATGATGAAATGCAGGAAGAGATAGCTCGCACTTCGGGCAAGCATTCAGAAAAAAGAGAAAGGTTGAGGAAAAAGAAGGCATGACCACTGCGACCAGCGAAGCCGTGAAACTTACCGAGCGAATCAACCGAATTGAACCCTCCGCCACCATGGCAGTGGTAGCCGAAGCGGATAAGTTGCGCTCGCAGGGAATCGATGTGGTGGATTTTGGCGCAGGTGAACCCCACTTCGCCACGCCGCAGCACATCAAAGATGCGGCCATCGCGGCCATTCAGGGCAACTTTACAAAATACACGGCGGTCGCGGGCACTGCCGAATTGCGCGACGCGATTGTGCACCGCCACGCGGCGGATTTCGATTCCGATTACCGCCGCGAAGAAGCGATTGCTTCAACCGGCGGTAAGAATGCGCTGTTCAATGCCATTCAAGTTCTGGTGGATCATGACGACGAGGTGATTTTGCCGGTTCCCTACTGGGTGTCGTTCAAGGACATTGTGCGCTACGCGGGCGGGCGCTGCGTGTTGCTGCACACCGACGAGTCACAGGGGTTTCGTGTAACCGCGGAGATGGTCGCTAGTTTGATCACGCCGCGGACGAAGGTAATCATTCTGAATTCGCCGTCGAACCCTTCGGGCGCGGTAATGAGTGCGGAGGATCTGACGAAGGTGGTTCGGCTGGCGCATGAACGGGGAATCTGGCTGCTATCAGATGAGTGTTACGTGTACCTCAACTATACGGGCCGGAATTTTTCGGTTGGGTCGCTGCGTGAGTACAAAGAGCGCGTGGTGGTGTTGGGATCGCTTTCGAAGACCTATGCAATGACGGGCTGGAGGTTAGGGTATGCGCTGGGACCGTCGGTAGTCATCTCCGCGATGTCGAAGTTGCAAAGCCAGTCCACTTCCAATCCGACTTCGATTGTGCAGAAGGCGGCGGTAGCGGCGTTGAACGGACCACAGGAATGCGTGGAGCACATGCGCCGCGAATATATCGAGTTGCGCAATCATGTGGTCGAGGGGCTGCGGTCGATTCCGGGGGTAACATGCACGCTTCCGGAAGGAGCGTTTTATGCGTATCCGAATATCTCCGCGTTCTTTGGGCGCGGAGGAGTGAAATCCGCTTCCGATGTAGCCGGAAGACTGCTCCGGGAAGCCCATGTGGCGACGGTTCCGGGCGAAGGGTTCGGCACCGCCGAGCATATTCGGGTTTCCTATGCGACCTCGAAAACGGAACTAGATCGCGGACTGGAGCGGATGCGGAAGTTTTTCGCGGCGCTGTAGAGGACTGCGTTTCAATCGAAGAAACCAAGGTCCCTCGCTTCGCTCGGGATGACCAGCGGGGATCAATGACAATCGGCGCTAAAGCTTATGTCCGATCTTTACCCTCTTTTGATGCTCCCGGCTTTCGATCCAAGGCCTTGGGGAACGCACGATCTTTCGCCGATTTATCCGAATCGGAAATTCGAGGAGAAGATCGGAGAAGCATGGCTCACGGGCGACGATTGCAAAGTAGCGAATGGACCGCTTGCCGGACAAACTCTGGCGCAATTGAGTGAGAAGCATCGGAGGGATCTGGTTGGGGATGCCGCTCGCGATGCCCGGCGCTTTCCGCTGCTTTTAAAGTTTCTCTTCCCGCACGAAAAACTCTCGGTGCAAGTCCATCCCGATGACGAGCAGGCCTTACGAGTGCACCAACCCTGGGGAAAGACGGAGTGCTGGTATGTGGCACACGCCAGGCCCGGGGCACAGATTGGATTAGGGCTGAAATCCGGCGTGACCGTAGACGCGTTGGCAGCCGCAATCGAAGAGAAGCGCGCCGAAGAGCTGTTGAACTGGGTTGATGTCTTCACCGGCGACATGATTTATGTTTCCGGCGGAACCGTGCACACGCTTGGTCCGGGATCGGTGATCGTGGAAACTCAGCAGCAGTCGGATACGACGTATCGCCTGTATGATTATGGCCGGCCGCGGGAACTGCATTTGAAGGAAGGGCTGGCCGCGGTAAGAGTGAATGCCGCGTCGGGCAAGGTATTGCGGGCGGCTCCCTCGCAGAAGCCTGGCAGCAAAAACCGGCAAGCCGCCCTGGTAGCCGCGCCTTATTTTGAAGTGGACATGTTCGAGATCAAGGAACCGCAGGCGTTGAACACGCGCGACGAGTCTGGGAAGAATTCCGCGCAGATTCTGGTAGCCGTGGAGGGATGCGGCGTGGTGGAGAAGCCAGGGGCGGATCCGGTGACGTTGGCGAAAGGCGATGCGATTGTTGTTCCGGCGCTAATGGAAGGATTTACGGTGCGTCCGCAGTGGACGCTGGAATTCTTGCGAGCGAAAGTGCCGGGAGCCGCGTTGCCTGCACCTGCAATACGGATGTGATTTTTGATCGATAGTGGTTTTGATCGAAGATTTTTGATGGACTAAGACGACTAGCCCAAAGAACGCATCGTAACAACGTGGCGAAAAGCTCAAACTTTTATCCCGTGATTCTCGCCGGCGGCCGGGGCACGCGCTTCTGGCCGCTCAGCCGTAAAAAGCGAGCCAAGCAATTGCTCGCGCTTGACGGCAAGCAGACCATGCTGCAACAGACCTTGGCGCGACTGCTGCCGCTGGCTCCCACGAAGCGATTCTGGGTTATCACCAACGACGATCTTCGTCCAGCGGTCCTGAAGCAACTTCCAAAATTGCCGAGGCCCCAGGCTGTTGCCGAACCGGTAGGGAGGAATACCGCGCCTGCAATCGGATTGGCGGCCTTTCTTCTGATGCGCGAGAATCCCGACGCGGTGATTGGCATGTTCCCATCCGATCATGTGATTGGCGACCAGCAGGCGTATCGAGCGGTTATCCAGCGCGCGATTGAGATTGCGGCGGCGGGGGAAAATATTGTTGTTCTTGGTATTCGCGCCAAGCGTCCGGAGACCGGGTACGGTTACATTGAAGTTGCGGGTACGTCGGCCAGCGAAGGTTTGCGCGTGCGGCGTTTTACCGAAAAACCTGATGCGGTTGCGGCTACAACATTTGTGGCCGCGGGAAATTTCTACTGGAATAGCGGGATGTTTTTATGGCAGGCTCGAACCTTGGCGAACGCTCTGCTCGAACATCTTCCTGGGACCGCTTCCCTGCTCGAACAAATTGCCGGCGCTTATGGCACCGGCAAATTCAATTCCACGCTGCGCAGGCTTTATCCGAAATGCGAGAACATCAGCATCGATTATGCGGTGCTGGAACCGCGTTCGGCCAAGGGCGAACAGGCGTCCAATATTTTCTGTCTCCCCGCCGATTTTGGTTGGAACGATATCGGCTCATGGACGGCACTGCACGAACATCACTCAGCAAAGACCACTCCGGCGGAAGGAAATATTATTGCTGCGGAGAAATCGTTCGTTCTGAACGCGACGGGAAATTATGTGCATGCTCCGGGGAAGTTCGTCGCGGCCGTGGGTGTAAAAGACCTGGTCGTGGTCGATACACCGGACGCATTGCTGATCACCACCCGGCAGCATGCGCAAGACGTGGGAAAAGTAGTGAAGCATCTGGACGCGAAGAAGCTGCACCGACTGGTCTAGAAAGTGTCTGGCGGCGAGTACGAAAAACGAAATGCCTCAAGAGATTAAATTCGGTACCGACGGTTGGCGCGCTATTATCGCCGACGATTTTACTTTTGAAAATGTCCGCCGCGTTGCCGGCGCCATTGCCTCCTATGCGCTGAAGTATGAAGACGCCTCACGCGGAATCGTCATTGGATACGACACGCGGTTTGCCTCACAAGCGGCGGCACAGGTAGCTGCCGAAGTGATTGCCGGCGCGGGCATTCCAGTGAAGTTGTCGAACGACTACACGCCAACCCCGGCCGTGTCATTCGCAGTGAAAAAACATGGCACAGCGGGCGGGGTCATGATCACGTCCAGCCACAATCCCTGGAATTGGAATGGGATGAAGTTCAAGGGGAACTTTGGCGGGTCGGCTACTCCCGCCATCATGAAAAAAATCGAAGAGGAGTTGCGAGCCGGTGCTTTGCCGCGAGGGTCAGGGGCGGCGATTGATGTAGTCGACCTCAAATCCTCCTACATCGCCGCAATTTGCCAGTTTGCCGATCTCGTCCTGATCGGAAAAGCCGGGTTTAAGATCGCGGTTGATTCGATGTATGGTTCGGGCCGTGGAGTGCTCGCGGGGATTTTTCAGGAACGCGGGGTGCAGCATATCGCGATCCGGCAGGAATTGAATCCGCTTTTCCCTGGCATTAACCCCGAACCGATTCAGCCGCACATCGCGTTGCTGCAACAAACGGTGAGAGAGAATCGGTGCGATGCGGGCCTGGCCACGGATGGCGACGCCGACCGCATAGGCGCGGTCGCGGAAGATGGCAGCTTCGTGGATTCCCACAAAATCTTCTGCGTTTTATTGCGCTGGTTGCTCGAATGCAAGAAGTGGCCGGGAGATGTGGTGAGGGCTTTCAACACCACGCGTATGATCGACCGC
This sequence comes from Candidatus Sulfotelmatobacter sp., assembly GCA_049512655.1. Classification (GTDB taxonomy): domain Bacteria; phylum Acidobacteriota; class Terriglobia; order Terriglobales; family Acidobacteriaceae; genus Sulfotelmatobacter. Next base: position 58,981 of record JBEKWW010000018.1, read on the forward strand.
ATCGCGGCCAAGTACGGACGCAAGGTTTACGAGACGCCGATCGGGTTTAAATATACCGCGGACCTCATGATGGAGCACGAGATTCTGATGGGCGGGGAAGAATCGGGCGGAATCGGGTATTCGCGCTTTCTGCCGGAGCGCGATGGATTGCTCAATTGCCTACTTTTGGTAAACGCTATGGCAGATGAGGGTAAGCCGCTCGGCCAACTGGTGGCCGATGTGCAACGCGAGTTCGGACCGCATTATTACGGCAGGCGCGATCTGCATATTGCCGACGAAGTGAAGCAAAGTGCAATCAAGCGCGCCAGCGCTGAAGGTACAAAGCGGCTGGGACGTTATGGTGTGGTTCAGAAAGAAAATCTGGACGGAATCAAGTTTTTTCTGGATGCACCGACGGGTGGCAACGGCGCTGACGCCTGGGTTCTTTTCCGCGCTTCGGGGACGGAGCCACTTCTGCGGCTTTACTCTGAGGCAGCATCGCCTGAGCTGGTGAACGAGATTTTGGCAAGCGCGAAAGAATTTGTCGAAAGCAGCGCGTAAGCGCAGCGCAGGGCAGCGATTCGCATTAGATGGGCAAGAAAGTCGAGCTTCGCTCGACCCTTGGGCTGCTCAGAACAAGCGAGCCAAGGGCGGCTGCCCGCTACATAAAGACTCCGATAATGCGATACTTCTAGGTAGCATGGCCTTGGCAGAAGATCTATCCCCAACTCCAAAAGATCGGCCGGAGGCACGCCGTTACAACCGGCTGCGGCGCTGGCTGGGTATGGCGGATTTTGTTATCGGCGCCGCCTTCATGATCGTGCTGGTGGCTACTGGGTGGTCAGGTTGGCTGCGGGACGTGGCCTTGCGGCGGGGATTCCAGAATTACACCCTGTCACTTTTTATCTACCTTTTTTTTCTACTTCTAATCGGCAAGGTCCTGGGCTTCGGCCTCGATTATTACGGATTCCGTGTCGAGCGCAGCTTCCAACTTTCAACCCAAAGATTTCGCTCATGGCTTTGGGATGAGACCAAGGGTTTTCTGGTGGGGTTGGTCATGGCTGCGATTGTTGTGGAGTTGCTTTATTTTATGATTCGGCAGTGGCCGCAACACTGGTGGATCATCACATGGGCAATCGTGATGGGTTTGTTTATCCTTTTAGCCCAGCTTGCGCCGGTCGTGCTTTTCCCCATCTTTTATAAATTCGAACCGCTGGAGAATGAAGACTTGCGCCGCCGGTTGGTGCAACTAGGGGAGCGCGCGGGCACACGGGTGCGCGGAGTCTATCGCTGGAAGCTTTCGGAAAAGAGTAAGAAGGCGAACGCAGCACTCACTGGCCTGGGAAGTACGCGCCGAATCATTCTTGCCGACACGCTGCTCGATAACTATGCTCCCGAGGAAATCGAAGCGGTGTTGGCACATGAACTTGGCCATCACGTGCACCGGCACATTTTGAAGAGCATCTTTGTGCAGGCAGGGATTACGTTGGCAGGCTTCTGGATCGCGAACTTTGTGCTGCACTATGCGGTCGATCGCCACATGTTTGAAGAGCTTTCTGACTTCGCCAATTTGCCGCTGCTGGCGATCACGGTGAGCGTGTTGTCGCTTTTCCTAATGCCGGCATTGAATGCCTATTCGCGCTACAACGAGAGGCAGGCCGACCGGTACGCATTCGAATCGATTGCCAGTGTAGTTCCGTTCATTTCGTCCATGAACAAGCTGGCGCAACAGAATCTTGCGGAGCGCACACCTTCGCGGTGGATAGAGGTTTTGTTTCATTCTCATCCGGCAATCTCACGCAGGGTGGCGGCAGCCGAAGCCTGGGACCGAACGCAGAGCGCCTGATCGTAACGCCTGAGCCCAGCACCTGACTTGGATCGCCCACTGAAGTTAAGACGGAGGGATGATTTCAGTGACTGCTTATGATTTTTTCTACTCGCCGCAGATCTTCCTCTGTATCCACTCCTACGGAATCGTAAGGAGTTTCAGCAACATAAATTGGGATTCCGTTTTCCATAAAGCGGAGTTGTTCCAGCCGTTCGGCTTTTTCCAGAGAAGACTCGGGCTGGCTCACGAAAAAATCGAGCGCAGGTTTACGGTAGGCGTAAAGTCCGAGATGCTTGAAGTATTGGGGTCCACTGGCATCGCGATCGAACGGAATGGTTGCACGGGAGAAATAGAGCGCACGTCCGTTGGGCGCTGTGACCACTTTTACCGCGCTTGGATTCCGAATGTCCTCAGGCGGACAGGGAGTCTTCAACGTTCCAACGGAAACGGAAGAATCTTTCATGACCGACAGCAGAGCGGCAATTTGTTCCGGGCGGGTGAGCGGCTCGTCGCCTTGCACGTTGAGGTAAACATCAGCGTCCACGCGGGTAGAGATTTCCTGCACGCGCTCCGTCCCGCTGCGATGAGAGGGCGAAGTCATTTGAGCCTTCCATCCGTGAGCGCTGCACGCCTTAAAAATCTCTTCCGAATCGGTAGCAATCATCACATCCGATAATCCCTGGGAGGCGCAAACTGCCTGGTAGACCCAGCCGACCAGAGGTTTCCCCGCGATTTCACGCAGCATTTTTTGCGGAAGGCGGGTGGAGGCGAGCCGGGCAGGAATCACAGCGACGGTTTTCATGAAAGACTAGTTTCCAGTTTCCTGAGGTTGATGGCAAGTGGCGAAATTGCCCCTCGATCCTCCGACCTCTGTCTTCACGAGCGAAGCAAGGAGCCTTGGTTGAGCGCAGAGTATGGCCACTGCAAGCAAGTACCAAGATGCCTCGCTACAGCTCGGGACGACAGAGCTGTATGAATGACAGAGCGATGTGGATGGGATTAGGGTACCCCAGCGTTTGACACGTTTTTGAGGGTGCTCTTAGAATCAGAGATTGGACATACGCGCCAACCGGCTCGATACGTTCAAAGCGGCGAGGATCTCTCGAAAGGCAAGTTCCTTCTCGCTGTGTTCCCCACGAATGGCGGCGTAGCTCAGGTGGCTAGAGCGACGGTCTCATAATCCGTAGGTCCGTGGTTCGAGTCCACGCGCCGCCACCAACGTTGCACCAGCGTGCATACCTGAAGCAGGCCGCAGTGTCCTAATAACAGAAATATCATCGTAAAAGTTACCGAAGTTCGGCCCCTCCGATTAATCCGCTGTGACTGGGGGGGCGGCATGGGTATCCTAAAGGCGCAGTAGCGCGTGTACGTTACCTATGTCCGCCAGCACTAATTCGTGGAAAAGCCTGCCGATTGCGGCACAAGTGTTTGTCGGTCTGGTCATAGCGGCCGGCACAGCGTGCTTGTTGCTTGCCGATATTCACCAGAGCAGCAAGAACATAGCCGAGTTTATTTGCTACCTGGGCATTGCTCTGCTGGGCTCGCGGCTGCGAGTGAACCTGCCGGGAATTACCGGGACCCTGTCAGTTAATTTCCTGTTCATCCTGGTAGGCATCGCGGAACTGGGTTACGCAGAAGCCCTGACTCTGAGCGCGATTGCCATGCTGGCTCAAAGTCTTTACCCAGGCCGCCCGACTGCGATTCAGCTTACATTTAACGTTTGCGCGGGATCGCTCTCCACCGCGCTCGCCTATTTCGTTTATCACAACTCTTATTGCAACGCGATCATTGGTATCCGGCCATTACTCTTGTGTCTGGCGGCTTCGACCTACTTTATCGTGAACGCCGGCTGCATCGCCGTGGTGATCTCGTTCAGCGAAGGTCAGCCGCTACAAAGAATTTTGGTGGATTGTTATTTTTGGTCGTTTCCCTATTACCTGGCGGGCGGGGGAATCGCGGCTGCAATCTCCTGGTTCAACCGCAATTTCAACTGGGAGACTTCCCTGCTCTTTGTTCCAGCCGTGTACCTGATCTACCGTTCTTACCGGCTCTATCTGGGCAAACTGGACGACGAAAAGCGGCACGTCGAGGAGATGGCGAATCTTCATCTGCGAACCATCGAAGCACTGGCGCTGGCGATTGAAGCGAAGGACCAGACCACGCACGATCACCTGCAGCGGGTTCGCATTTATGCCATCGAAGTGGCTAAAGAACTTGGCATGAAAGGGATGGATCTAGAGGCGCTGCACGCGGCTGCACTGCTGCACGACATTGGCAAGCTGGCGGTGCCTGAACACATCATTTCGAAACCGGGGCGGCTGACTCCGGAAGAGTTCGAGAAGATGAAGATTCATACGATCGTGGGCGCGGAGATTCTGGAGCGAGTTCGCTTTCCATATCCGGTGGTGCCCATTGTGCGAGCCCACCACGAGAAGTGGGATGGTTCGGGTTATCCGTTCGGCCTGAAGGGTCTGGAAATACCGATCGGAGCGCGGATTTTGTCGGCCGTCGATTACCTAGACGCACTGGCCTCCGATCGTCAATATCGCCGCGCCATGCCTCTGGAACAGGTGATGAAGCAACTGGGGGAAGAGTCGGGTAGAGCGTTCGATCCGCAAGTCGTGAATGTGCTAACGAAGCGCTACCGCTCTTTGGAGAATCTGGCCAAGGCCAAGTCGGGATCAGCGGATGGAGCCCTGGCACTTTCTTCGGAGATCAAAATTGATCGCGGTCCTGCACCGGACGCGGGATTTGAAAGCGTTGGGGTTTCGGATTCGGTGGGGCAGGAGGCCAGTTTTCTTTCTTCTATCGCGGCCGCGCGGCAAGAGGCTCAGTCTCTGTTCGAATTGAGCCAGGATCTGGGAGCCTCGTTGAGTCTGGGAGAAACTCTCTCAGTATTTTCGGTGAAACTGAAACCGATGGTTCCCTACGACGCGATTGCAATTTACATCATGCGCGGCAATGAATTGATTCCCGAGTATGTGAACGGGGACAACTATCGACTATTTTCTTCGCTGCGGATTCCAGTAGGCGACGGACTTTCAGGATGGGTGGCACAGAACAGAAAGCCGATTGTGAACGGCAACCCTTCGGTGGAACCTGGATATTTGAACGATCCTTCCAAATTCAGCACCTTGCGTTCCGCTCTGGCTGTGCCGCTCGAAGGCGTTAGCGGAGTAATCGGCGTACTGGCAGTTTACCGGTCAGAAAAGGATTCGTTTACCTCCGACCATTTGCGAATCCTTTTGGCAGTCACCGGTAAGATGGCTCTGGCCATTGAAAATGCGTTGAAATTCCAGCAGGCGGAAAGTTCGGCAACCACCGATTATCTAACGGGGTTGCCCAATGCCCGCTCCCTGTTTCTGCAACTCGACCGCGAACTGGCGCGCTGCAAGCGCGATAACTCTTCCCTGACCCTGATGGTTTGTGACATGGATGGGTTCAAGAAGATCAACGACCGTTTCGGCCATCTGGAAGGCAATCGAGTTCTGCGGCTGTTCTCCCAGGCGCTCAAGGAAAGCTGCCGCGAATACGATTACGTGGCCCGCATGGGCGGAGACGAATTTGTGATCATCGCCCCCGGACTAAACGCCGACGACGCGGCCAAAAAAATCGACGTGGTCCGCCCGCTCGCCCAACACGCAGGATTTGAAGTTTGCGGAGAAGACATGTTATCGCTGAGCGTGGGGGTCGCGGTTTCTCCGGAAGATGGCGACGACGCAGAGCAACTTCTCACCCAGGCCGACCGGCGCATGTACCTGGAGAAGCAAAAACTGCCGGTACAAAAAGATCAACGGCTGCATACCAGGATCAAATGCCGGCTCACGGTTGAATTGCATCCTCAGGAGGGGCCGCCGGCTTTCGGCAACCTGATCGATGCCAGCCTCGGCGGCTGTTATGTGGAAACCAGCATTATTCTGCCTCCGGCCTCGAAGGTGAAGATAGTATTTTCCATCGATCATAGCGATTTAAGCGCAGAAGGAACCGTGGCCAGGATTCATCCGGGGGTTGGAGTCGCGGTGCAGTTCGAAGAGATGAGCCGGGAGTCGCGGCAAAAAATGCACACAATTCTTGAATTCGTTCAGAAGACGAGCGCACTGTATAACGACCAATACATGAAGAAGCTCGCCCACCGCTGATTTTGCCTCGGCTGCCAGAAGCCAACTTGAGAGCAGGTTCGGGCCACCGTACAATTAAAGAATGCACGCCCACGTTCACAGCGCCGGCAGTCCGAAGCGAGTGTTGAAGATCTCGCTTGGAGTGACGCTCCTCTATATCGTGCTGCTGGTAGTCGCGGGCATTCGCTCTCACTCGCTGGCTCTGCTCTCCGAAGCCGGACACAATCTTTCCGATTTCCTGGCATTGCTGCTGTCTCTGGTGGCTGTTTATCTACAGTCGCGGCCGGCCAGTTCCACCAAAACCTACGGCTACCATCGCGCAGGCGTGCTGGCGGCGTTAGTCAATGCAGTATCGCTAGTCGCAGTTTCGTTTTTTATTTTTTACGAAGCGTTCAAACGCTTGCAACATCCCGAGCACGTGCAGGCCTCCGTAATGATGTGGGTGGCCGCGATGGGCGTGGTGATGAATGGAATCATTGCCTTGCTGCTATACCGCTCGGGCGGGGACGTGAACATTCGCAGCGCGCTGCTGCATCAAGTGGGAGACACGCTTTCCACGGCGGCGGTTATCGCCGGCGGCTGGGCCATTCTTGCGACCGGGGAGTACTGGATCGACTCCGCGCTGTCGTTTGGAATTGGCGTGTTGATTCTGTGGTCGGGATTTGGCATTGTTCGCGAGACGCTGAACATTTTGCTGGAAGGTACGCCCCGAGGCCTGAAGCTGGAACTGGTGGAAAGCGCGATTCGGATTATCGAAGGCGTGAACGATGTTCACGATCTCCATGTTTGGAGCATCGGATCGGAGACGCATGCGCTTTCATGCCACATCGCGATCGCGGATATTCCGCCGTCAGTGAGTGAGCGAATTCTGCGAGACGTGAAAGACTGCCTGCATTACAAGTTTCGCATTGACCACACCACCATCCAGTTTGAGCACGTGGAGTGTGAAGTGGCGCACGGTTGCGTGATGCCGGTGGCAGAGGGCGCGGCGCATCATCACCACAGCCATTGAATTGGGCGATTTTAAACTGACTGTTGTTGCCCGCTTTGCTTCGCGAAAATCTCCCGCACCCTTTCGATAGTATCGGCGTCCGCGGCTAGTTTATCGGGCCTCAACCGCACAATTCTCGGGAAGCGCAGAGCATACCCGCTTTCGTGGCGTTCGGACTGCATCATGTTATTGAAGGCTACTTCAATCACAACTTCGGGCTCAACCGTGCGCCGAAAACCTTGATCTTCGATGGTGTGTTCAAGAAACCAGCGCGTCATCTCGACAATCTCCACGTCGGTCAATCCGGAGTATGCCTTGCCGATATTTACCAGCCGGTTTTGATCCCATACGGCGAATGTGTAGTCGCTCAGCACGCTCACCCGGCGTCCATGCCCGTACTCAACGGCCGTCACTACAACATCTAAGGTCGCTAATTCGCGTTTCATTTTGAGCCATGACTTGCCGCGCTTTCCTGGCGAGTAAGCCGAGTTCAGATCTTTGATCATCAAGCCTTCATTACCGCGATCTTGCGCCGCGGTGAAAAGGATTTCCAGTTCCGCAGGCGAAGCCGCTCGAAAAACCGGAGCACGAATGATCCGAGTTGCCGAGGCTCGCTCTTCATTTTCTAATTTTTCGAAAGCCAACTTTTCCTGGCTTCCGATTTTTTCCCGCAATCGCGAGCGGGCGCTTAACAGAGCGGGAGTGTTGGAGTTGAGTTGAAGGCTTTGTTTCTTTATGAGCTCATCTAAAATTGCAGCGCGCTCGCGCAACGGGCGGCCGATAAGCAGTTCTCCATCGGCGTAGAGAATGTCGAACACCAGATAAGCCACGGGAAACTGGCGAACCATCGCATCGCTCACTTTTTTTCGACCGAGCCGCTGCTGCAGAACAGAGAATGGCCTCGCTTGGCCAAGATTCGCGGCTTTGATTTCGGCTTCCCTAGAGAATGTCTCATCGACGATCGCCCGCGATGGCTCTGGTTCGTCGGGATATTCCCATGCCACGATCTCTCCATCGAGAACGGCATCCTGCGGAAATGCTGCGAGTGCATCGGGCAGTTCTGGAAACGACTCGGTAATGTCATCCCGCGTACGGGAGAAAAACTTTACTTCGCCTTGGGAGACGTGCGCCTGGGCTCGAATGCCGTCGTACTTATCTTCGACGGCGGCCTCCACCGCGGCATCGACGAAATAATTCAAGCCTTCGGCCGCCGATTCAATCGGACTCGCCAACATAAATCCCAAGGGATGAAACATCCTCATCTTCGCTTCAGCCAGTTTGCCGCCGGCGGCAAAGCGCAGAGTCTCGCCAATATCTCCCAGCAACATATTCGCGCGCTGCACGTCAGCTAGTGGTGCGCCGTAGGCTGCGGCGATACCGTCTTCCACAAGGCTTTCCTTTAGACCGATCCGCAAATCGCCGGTCATGATTTTGATGATGTATTTAGCTTCGAGCGGAGTGGCGTGGCCAAGCAAATCGCGCACCAGCACAGCTTTCGCAGCCGGTCCTCTGGCCGAAGCGATCTGCCGGAATGATTGTTCCACTTCAAGGACACCGAGCCCTCGACTTTTTTCTGCACTTTTTTCTGTACTCTGTTCTGCACGCTCTGGCAGGATTTCCCCGGCTACCGCACCCAGATCTCCGTGCTTGCGGTATGCGGCCTCCATGGCCACATCGTTTCTCCCGGAGAGCTCGGCCACCAGTTTCCACAAGAGCGAACCACCCACCTGCAAAGTGGTTTCCTCCCAGGCGGGGAATGCTTTGCCGGAGAAAAATAGCACCGAAACTGCGGCCTCGTTCGCAGATATTGAACGCAGATAATTCGCAAGAATCGCCCGCTTCTGCAACTTCTTGGTGGTAGCTGCAATGGCATCCGCGGACTCGGCAAACTTTCGCATGGCGGTAAGATGCAGTCACATGTTGGATGGACCCGTAACTATTTACAAATACTGCCTTTCGCCACAAAGGAGCCGATTTCATCCAGCCGCGTTGCGGTCGATGTGCTACCCTAATGCGGGTACTTTTCAGCGTCTGGAGCATCGAATTACAGTGCGTTCTCTGCGAAATCTCGTGCGCTTCCTGGTAGCCGTGCAGCTTTTGCCTGCGCTTGAAAGCGGCGAGGAAACGCTGGTCGGCGGGCAGGCTGTACTCGAAGGCGTAATGATGCGTTCGCCGCACGCCTGGGCTATCGCCTGCCGTAAACCTTCCGGCGAAGTTGTGACCATGAGCCAGCCCATGGAGCGCCCTTCCGAAAAACATAAATGGATGGCTTGGCCGATTGTGCGCGGAGTGATGACGCTGGGCTATGCCATGTCGCTGGGATACCGCGCGTTGCGCTTTTCCGCCAATGTTGCCATTGAAGATGTGATGGACGGCGAAAATCGCGATAAAAAAGATGTAGCTGTCCCCACTATCTCGCTGAAGCACGGCGACACGCAAGCTGAGAAAGCCAAGAATCGCGAGAAAGCTGCAGCCATCAGCGGATGGCTGGCTGCCGGCAATGTGATCCTTTCGCTGGCATTTTTTATTTTCATGTACAAATATTTGCCGTTGCTAGCCGCGACGGAACTTAAGAAGTACAACCCTGCGTTCGGTGGCCAGATCGCTTTTAACCTGGTCGATGGCGCGGTTCGGCTGATTCTGTTCCTGCTCTTCATCTGGGGAGTGTCGTTGTTTCCAGACATCCGGCGCGTGTATGAATATCACGGCGCGGAGCACAAAACCGTATTTGCCTTCGAAGATGGCAAAACTCTCAGCCCTTTTGAAGTGCAGAAGTACTCCACATTTCATCCCCGGTGCGGCACCAGTTTCCTGATGACGGTCATGTTGATTTCGATCGGCTTCTACATGCTGATTCCGTATACCACGTTCTGGGCGCGATTCGCCTGCCGCATTGCGCTGCTGCCGGTGATCGCTGGAGTCTCTTACGAGATCATTCGTTTCGCCGCCAAGCATCGCGGTTCGCTGTTCGCGTTGATGACGGCGCCCGGCATGTGGCTGCAACGCATTACCACCAAGCCGCCCTCCGACGACATGGCCGTGTGCGCCATCACCGCGCTCGAAGAAGCCATGACGCTTGAAAAAGAAAATGGCGGCGAGCTAGTAATTGCTTAGCGGCCCCGCCGCGAATATTTCCGCTCTGCCCATCCTCCAGATCATTAGAATTTAAAATGCCGCCCGCCGAAGCGGCAAACCTGAGAGCGGCAAGACGACGCCTCTACGAAAGAACCCATGCTTGAACGCCTGGAACAGATCGAAGCCCGTTACGAAGAGCTGACCAACACTCTGGCCTCGCCGGATATTGTTAATGATTCAGCGAAATACCAGAAGACCGCCAAGGCTCACAGCGAAATTGCGCCCGTGGTGGAGAAGTATCGCGAATATAAAGATCTCACGCGCGGCATCACTGAGAGCAAAGCTATGCTCGTGGAGGAAAAAGATCCCGAGATGCGCGCCTACGCGCAGGAGGAACTCGCCAAGCTCGAGCCCCGGGTGAACGCGATCGAGGAAGAGTTAAAGGTCCTTTTGCTCCCGAAAGATCCCAACGACGAGAAGAATATTATTCTGGAAATCCGCGCGGGCACTGGCGGCGACGAAGCCACGCTTTTCGCCGCCGAGATTTTCCGCATGTACACGCGCTTTGCGGAGACCCAGCGCTGGAAGGTGGAGATTCTTTCTTCTTCCGAGTCTTCCGCCGGAGGCTTGAAGGAAGTCATCGCCATCATCGAAGGCAATCGAGTTTTTTCCCAGCTCAAGTATGAAAGCGGGGTGCATCGAGTGCAGCGCGTGCCCGCCACTGAGCAGCAGGGACGGGTCCATACTTCAGCGGTTACGGTTGCGGTGCTGCCGGAAGCGGAAGATGTCGACGTAAAGATCGAGGCCAAGGATCTTCGCATCGATACCTTCTGTTCGTCAGGCCCCGGCGGACAATCGGTGAACACGACTTATTCGGCGGTTCGCATCACCCATATTCCAACCAACACAGTGGTCAGCTGCCAGGACGAGAAATCGCAGATTAAGAATCGCGAGAAAGGCATGCGCGTGTTGCGCTCTCGGCTCTACGAAATCGAAATGGAGAAGCAGCAGCAGGCACTGGCCAAAGAACGCAAAGCCATGGTCGGCTCCGGCGACCGCAGCGAGAAGATTCGCACCTACAACTTCCCGCAGAACCGGCTCACCGATCATCGCATCGGCTTCACCATCCATCAGCTCGAGCAGGTCATGGATGGCAAGATCCAGCCGCTGATTGAGGCACTCACCACGCACTATCAGGCGGAAAAGCTGAAGCAGGAAACGGCCGGGGTCGCGTAATTTCTGGCGTGCAAAGAGCTGATAGCGCGGGTGCAGCGGGTTCATCTAAAGGGCGTGGCCCTCAGCGGCTAAAGCCGCGATGACAATGCGGCCTTTGCGGCACCGCTGAAGCGGTGCCCTTTCCAAGCCAATTCGAATTGATCCGCTACCGCGGCGAGATTTCAGTTCCTGCGCGTCGATATCTTCATCTCCGGCCGAACTACTTCTTCGCGAACTATTTCTTGGTCCAGCGATCTACCCAGTCATTTACTGTTTTGTACCAGAGTTCGGAGTTCTGCGGCTTCAGCACCCAATGGCCTTCATCGGGGAAGTAGAGCATCTCGGAGGGCACGCCTTCCATTTGCAGCGTGGTGAAAAGCTGCAAGCCTTCGCTTACGTCGAGGCGATAGTCGCGCTGGCCGTGAATTACGAGGGTCGGAGTCTTGAAATTTTTCGCATATTGGTGCGGCGAAAACTTCTCATACAGCGCCCGGTTGTCGTAGGGAGTTCCTTTGAACTCCCAGTCGTTGAACCACAGTTCTTCGGTGGTGCCCCAGGCGGATTCTGCGTTGAACATGCCGTCGTGCGACACCAGGCACTTGAAGCGGTCGGTGTGGCCGAGGATCCAGTTGATGGCGTATCCACCATAGCTGGCGCCCAGCGCACATTCCCGGTCTTTATCGATGAACGGGTAAGTCTTCTCGGCGTAGTCGAGGCCTTTCATCAGATCTTCAAAGGGAGCGCCGCCCCAGTCGCCGTTGATGGCGTCGATGAACTTCTGCCCGTAGCCGGTCGAGCCGTGGAAGTTGATCATGATGACGATGTAGCCGCTGGGCGTCGCAGAAGTTGGTGAGGCGAACAGTTCGGGATTCCAGCGGTAGCTCCAGTCGTCTCCCCAGGCGCCCTGCGGCCCGCCGTGGATGAGGAACTTCACCGGATACTTCTTCGAGGCGTCGAAGTTCGGCGGCTTAACGATCAGGCCCTCGACCTTATCGCCCTTTGCTCCGTCGAACCAAAAAAATCCGGGCTCGCTCGTTGCCACGTTGGAGAGCACCGCATCGTTGAAGCGTGTCAGCCTCTTGGCAATCACGCTTTGACAGTGCGGGGCGATCGACGCCGGCTCAGACTGCGATCGCTGTGGACTGCCAGACTCAATGACAACGCCTTGCGGTTGGCACTCCGCCGAGCCTTGATATATCTCGACCGGTGCATCAATGGTCATGGATGTAAAAAAAATGGATCTCCCATCGGGCGAAAGAGCCAAATCATCGTCATATCCGGGGACCATCGACTGGTCACTGCGAATGGAGCGCGCACTGGGTGACAATTCTGCGAGCATCGCCGACCCTACTTGGATAACCGGGCGTCCGTCCGCGCGCACGACGTAGATATCCGCCTCCGCCGCATTCTCCGCGGTGAAGTAGACGCGCGTTGAATCAGGGGACCAAGCAAACGTTCCCACCCAGCGATCGAAATTCTCAGTCAGATTCTTTTTTTCTCCCGTCTTGCGGTCATACAGCATCAAGCGGAAGCGGTCACTTTCGTATCCGGGACGCTGCTGGGCGCGATAGGCGATGTAGCGGCCATCGGGCGAATAGAGCGGCGTCGAGTCGCTGGCGGGATTGTCGGCAGTGATGTTCTTCGCTTGGCTAGATCCGGCCGGGCCTCCGCTGACCGGGACAATCCAGAGATCGTTGTTGGTGGAAGCGGCTGGGTTCTTATCGTGATTCGAGGTGTAGCAAATCTCTTGTCCGTCGGGCGAGAAGGCGTAGTTATCCTGACCGCCGAGCGAGAACACGGGAGCATCGTAGTCGCCTGGGGTAAGGTCGCGAGGCGTAGCTCCCGTTTGATTTTGACCGTCTTGAAAAACTGCGGAGCTCACGACGAAGAGATGGCTGCGCTTGCCCTCCCGATAGGCATTCCAATGGCGGTAGAGCAGATGCGTGAAGATAAGCGCTTTCGTCTTTGACTGCTCAACTTCTTGCAGCTTCTTGGCGTTACATATGTCTTCGTCTGCCGGCGATCCGTCGCACTGGGGATATACGTCCGAGGTGAAAAGAATGTTCTTTCCATCGGGCGACCAGAGTTCGCCGCTGGCCTCGGTCGCAATCGACGTCAGCTTGTGCACACCGGTCACGGCTCCTACCGCGCCGTTGAACTCTGCGACCCAGACCTGCGAGCTGCCTTCCTTTGTCGAGAGGAACGCGAAGCGCTTGCCATCGGGCGCCCAGCGCGGGCGGTCGGCGTCCTGATCGGATATGAGTTCGCGCTCCGTACCTCCCACGTCTCGCAAATTCGGCGAGACATGGGGCACCCCACCTTTTTCGTCGCCAGCCGTTAGGGGCACAATCCACACATGCGGCGTCTTCGTATTCGCCGCAAGGTCGACATCGACCACGCTGAAGATCACCCACTTGCCGTCGGGCGATACTTCCGGCTCACCCACGCGCTTCAGCTTCATCATGTCTTCAAAGGTGAAGGGACGCTTCGCCTGGGCTAAGCTTGGGAATGTAAATACTGTCAAAGTGATAATCAGGGACAAATACCGGCGCATTGAGGAAACTCCTTGGCAAACGGAAGAGTGTAGCAGAATCGCGGAGTAGGGGTTTAACCTGAGATCAGAGAAGGAACAACGCACCCCGCGTTTTGCAGAAGTTCTCTTTTGTCATCGTCACTCCCTGCACGGCAACCCCTTTTGTACGATGGCATCCAAGTTAGCGGCAGAACTGCAGCGCCCTACCCCCGGTCTCACTGAGCGGAGAGGGATCGGGGGAGGGTTGCCGCGGTGATGCCTTTTTCCTGCGCATTTATTCGCTAGAATAGGGTCATGAACCGGTCGCGCCGCTCTTTGCTCTTCCTTGCAGCCTTCGTTGTAGTTTGCCTCCTCATTCCCTCTGCTCTGGCTCAGGAGGGTTCTCTTGAGAACGCGCAGCCCAAGGGAATTACGCCGGACGAAATCATTGCCCGCTTTGCCGCCAAGGAAAAAGAATTCAAAGAAGCGCGCGACCAGTACACCTACCGTCAGGACATTACGGTAAAGACCTTGGACGGCACTACGACGACCGGCGAATATCACGAAGTTTTTGATGTGCTGTTTGATGACAAGGGCCGGCGTATTGAGAACGTGGTATTCGCGCCACAATCAAGTCTCGACAAAGGTGGGCTCTCGCTCGACGAAGGCGACGTGCAGGACTTCCGCAACCGCCTGCCTTTCGTGCTCACCAGCGATGAGATTTCCGAATACAACATTCTTTATGTTGGCCAGCAGTCGGAGGACGAACTGCACTGCTTTGTGTTCGATGTGGCTCCCAAACAGATTGTCGGGAAGAAGCGTTACTTTCAGGGGCGCATCTGGGTGGACGATAACGACTTTCAGATCGTGAAGACCTACGGCCAGGCCGTGCCGGAAACGCGCGATACGAAGAAGAAGGGCAATAAAGAAGAGCATCTGTACCCCAAGTTCACTACCTGGCGGCAGCAAATCGATGGCAAATACTGGTTCCCGACCTACACGCGCGCCGATGACACGCTGCACTTCAACCTGAACGATATTCACATTCGCGAGATTGTGAAGTATGAGGATTACAAACGGTTCGGATCGAAGTCGAGGATTCTGTACAACGGGCAGGAAGTGCCGAAGGGGGATCAGAAGAATCCGCCGGATCAGAGTAAGCCGGACGCAGCTCCGAACTCACCGCCGCCGCAGAAATAGCTCCAGACATCAGCGATCACCAAGATCCCTCGCTCCGCTCGGGATGACAGGGGCGCTGCGGGGGATCCGACTGTTGGGTTTCTACGGAGATGCGCACGACGATAGACTTTAATAGAACAAATACTTCCGCCATTTATCATCGCTGCGCCCCATCAACCGCATGATATGGCGGCTGGTGTGGAGATTGAAAGCGCGGGGCTCCCGCATCAGCTTCATTCCGGCTTCAAGAGGAAATTGGTTTCCCTTGCGGCGGTTGCAAGTGTGGCAGCAGGCAACAAGGTTCTCCCAGGTGGAAGATCCGCCGCGCGAACGGGGAATCACATGATCCAGGGTCAACTCCCCGGAAGGCAGTACGGTGGCGCAGTACTGGCAGGTGTTGCGGTCACGCAGCAGAATATTTTTTCGCGACAGAGCCCGGCTTTGGTGCGGGATGCGGCGATACTCCAGCAGGCGAATCACCGAGGGTACGCGCATGGCAACCCGCGCTGCATGCAGGAAGTGGCCGTTCTCTTCCTCCGTCATGGCCACGCCCTTCAGGACCAAGACCAGCGCACGGCGCGCGGCGCATACGTTGATCGGCTCGTAGGACGCGTTCAGAACGAGCACGGGTGCGTGCAGGGCGTGTCCGTTGCTATCGCGATGCACCGCCGTGGCCGCGAACAGGCCAGCGGCGTGTTGCGCCGTGAATCCAGCATCGGCTTCGCTTCTGGCTGACATTACGATCCGCTCATCCCCTTTTCCTTAACCGTCCTTATACCGCTTCATCATGCGGTTTTGCAGTCAATCATTAGATGCGCCGCGTGTAGATGCGCGGTCCGTCCCACGCATCATCAATCGCCACTTCCCCCGGCCACCAAGTTCGCCAGCGGAAACTCCTCAGCCAAACTCTTAGAATCGGGTTTGTTGGGAAGCTCGATTTTTACCTGCTGCTGCGCAATCTTCATAGTCCGGGCTACGGTCGCCACCCAGACTTTGGTCGCGCCTGCGCGGCGCAGAACTCTGGCGCACTCGGACACGGTTGCGCCAGTCGTATAAACGTCATCCACAATAAGGACCTCGCGGCCTCGCACGGCTTCCGGGCGCCGCACGCCAAACGCTCCGCGAACGTTTTCGCGGCGCTGATGGGTGGTCAGGCCAGCCTGGGAGGAAGTTTCTCGCTTTCTTTCGAGAACATCGGCGCGCAGCTCGAAACGGCCAGACTTGGCGGCAGTTTTGATTGCCGCACGCGCGATCCGCTCGGCGTGGTTGAACTCGCGCTCTCGCAGCTTTCCGCGATATAAAGGCACCGGGATTACAGCCACTGGAGCGCCTGAGAAAGTCGGTTCGATGTCCACAATTGCCTCGGCAAGCATGCGTCCCAAAACGTTTGCCGCAGGTCGGACCCCTGAATACTTCAAAAGGTGAACAAGTTCGCGCACACCACCTTCAAAACTGGCATAAGCAACGGCGCGAAGGAATAGCGGTTCGATGCGGCGGCACAGGCCACACTTCGCTTCGTTTGCCGAAGACGAAGCATAAGCTGAAACCAACCGCTCTCCGCATACTGAGCAGAGATCTCCCGCGGTGGGGCGCATGGCGGAGAGGCACTCCGGGCAAACCGGCAGCCATGAGATGTTTACCAATGGGAGGCCGCAAATGCGACAATCGGAAGGGAACAGAACGGTGAAAAGGCTGGCTGCTAGTCGGCCGGAAACCCGTCCGGCCCATAACTGAAGAGGTTTAACGCCAATACTCCGCCGAGCCGTTGCGGCTTCGACTTGGATAGCCCGAATTCGGTCTCCACTACTGCTGAAGACGGCCTCCGTGAATCCCTACGAAACATCGGGATCAGTTCCCCGCTGCCTGCTTGTCAAGCAGTATAACTGCCCGCGAGATTGTTAAGCAACGTTGCGGCTGCCGCTGGAGTCCGCAGCCGAGACTGGACGTTTCATTTCGGTAATCACAGACGATCGATCACGCAGCGGCATGAACACGAGGCGATAGTCCCTGCGGAAACACTGTCCGCACCTTACCGGTTGAAGAAGAAAGAGCGGAAGAAGATAGCGCTCGGAGAATGTACGGGGGCGCGAACGAAAACCAACGTTGCTGCCACAATCGTCGCAATGAAAAACAAACTGCTGCTCCAACCAGGAACCCGCGAAAGACTTGCCTATCACAGTGCACCTCGGAACAAGTTAAGAATGACGGGGCGGAAACAGATTGACGCTATTGTACCCTTGCTGCGAGATCACGCCAACCTACTTTTCTCTGGGGGTCATCCAGGCGCAACTGGCAAAAACCTTTAACCACGAAGGGTACGAAGAAAATCGATCCAGGGGCTTTTCTTCGTGCACCTTTGTGGCCTAGGTGGTTGACGTTTTTGCAGATTGAGCCCGCTACTTTTTTCCGCAAAGCCAATGATTAGGCGGCGGTACTTGTAAAGCAGGCCGCGCCCATGCTAACGTGCGCCCTTCGCCTTTTTGCGGCGCAATATCGCTTTCATCTTTCGTCTTAAAAGGAATCCGCTTATGAGTTCCGTCCCCACCGGCCCGACCAACGAACCCAAGAAACACGCCCCATTTGTCCCCGAGCACATGGAGATGAAGGAGTTCACGCTGCGCGCGGTTCTGCTGGGATTGTTTCTTACGGTTGTGCTGGGCGCAGCCAACGCTTACCTGGGGCTGCGCGCGGGTATCACAATTGCGGCGACGTATCCGGCGGCCGTGATTGCCATGGCCGCAATGCGGGCGTGGAAAGGATCGCTACTGGAGGAAAATATTGCGCGTACGGCCGGCACAATCGGCGAGGGGCTCGCGGCGGGCGCGATCTTCACCATACCTGCTTTTGTGATTGCCAAGGCGTGGCCTTCCTTCCGTCCGGCCGACGCATACTGGAAATCGACCGCGCTCATGATGGTGGGCAGCATCCTCGGAGTTCTCTTCATTTCCCTAGTGCGGCGAGTGATGGTGGAAGATCCGGAATTGCCCTTCCCTGAGTCGGTGGCTGCGGCGGAAATTCACAAGGCGGGACGGCGAGGGGCGGACGCCGCGAAATATCTTTTCTGGAATATCGGTGTCGGCGGGATTGTGTATCTGCTGGGGCGCTTTGGGCTTTTTGCCGCGGATAAGGATATTCACTTTAACGTGGGCACTCTCGGGCATAGTCAAGTGCGCCTGGGTACGACAGGCAGCGCAACCATCGTGGCGGCTGGCGGCTCGAGCACTTTCGCCGCTCCCAGCGTGAGTCCTGCGTATCTAGGGGTCG
The DNA here is from genome assembly GCA_049512655.1 of Candidatus Sulfotelmatobacter sp. Lineage (GTDB taxonomy): Bacteria > Acidobacteriota > Terriglobia > Terriglobales > Acidobacteriaceae > Sulfotelmatobacter. The sequence goes on from JBEKWW010000018.1 coordinate 77,142, forward strand.
GTTACATCATCGGATTGCGCCTGGCGTCGATTCAATTTGCCGGCGGAGTACTGGCGTGGGGATTGATGGTGCCGTTGCTCATGTACTTCCTGGGACCAGACATCAAGCACTACCTTCCGGCCGATACGCCCGACAACTGGGCGGGCATGGCGATCGCGGTATGGAGGTTTATCGTGCGTCCCATCGCTGTCGGTGGGATGTTAGTCGGAGCGGCTTACACGCTTTTCAAGATGGGGAGAAGTCTGACGGCGGGCATTGGCAGAGCCTTGTCTGATCTTCGCCAAACCGCCGACCAGCGGGCCAAGCTCTCACGCACGGAACAGTACATGAGTTCAAAAGCTGTCTTTGGCTTGATTGCCTTGATGTTCGTGCTCATGTGCGTTCTTTACGTCCATATATCAGGTTTGGTTTGGCCGGCGATTTTAGCTGCGGTCGTCATGCTGGTGGTTGGATTCTTTATGGCCACGGTGTCCGGCAGCCTAGTCGGATTTATTGGTTCTTCCAATAATCCGGTCTCCGGGTTGACGCTCTCGACTTTATTGATCGCAGCCCTTCTGATGGTTTCCCTCGGAGCGGCGGGGACTAAGGGTGTGGCCGTGGTATTGGGCGTGGCGGCTGTAGTTTGTGTTTCATCCTCGGTGGCCGGCGAACTTTTGCAGGACTTTAAAGTTGGTTATCTCCTCGGTGGTACGCCCCGCAAAATTCAGATGGCCGAGCTGATCGCCGTGGTCGTCGCCAGCCTGGTCATGTATTGGCCTCTCTACCTGCTGGACACGGCGTTCGGGTTTGGCAGCCGCCAGCTTTCCGCGCCGCAAGCGGGCTTGATGGCCACGCTGGCAATCGGCATCGTAGGCGGAGACATGCCGTGGCCGCTGGTAGTAGTAGGAATTTTCTTTGGCATTGGGATGATCATGATGCAGGTGCGCAGTCCCATGCTGGTGGCGGTGGGTATGTATTTGCCCTTTGAGACCACATTCGCTATTTTCCTCGGCGGTGTGTTCCGCGCCATTGGAGACTGGATGGCTAAGCGGCGCGGATTCAACGAGGCACAGCGCGCCCGGGTGGAGAATGCCGGCGTTCTCACGGCCTCAGGACTGATCGCCGGTGAGTCCGTCTTTGGGCTGCTGTGGGCGGGCGGCATCGCATTATCGTTTGCTCAGCAATCCTGGATGAAAGGCATTGCAGCCTGGGCTGCACGAGTCACGTCGGCTCAAATTTTTGACCATCCGCTGTACCTGGCTGGCCTGGTCGTAATGGCTCTACTGGCCGCCCTGATGATCTGGCTGCCGCTTTCAAGCGCAGGCGATCCGAACGAACCAGCGCCTCCCACCGCTATCATGTAATGGCTGTCTTCCGCGGATTGTTTACGTAGCTCAATCTGTGAAGGCCGGTTTGCGCAATTTAGTTTGTGCAATCGAAGTGCCCTTCGTGGTTTTATTGTTTCTATGCCCATTACCGAAAATGTGGCCGTGGTGCGCGAGCGAATTGCCCGAGCGGTGAAACGCGCGGGACGCCGGACGGAAGATATTGCTTTGATGGCGGTCAGCAAAACAAACCCTCCAGAAAATATTCGCGCGGCCTATGACGCGGGGCTTAGATTATTCGGAGAAAATCGCGTTCAGGAATTTGCCGGGAAGGCCGAAGCATTGCGCGATTTGCATGACGCCGAATGGCACATGATCGGCCACTTGCAGACGAATAAAGCCGCAAGAACGGCTGAGCTGTTTCACGCGGTCGATTCGGTTGATTCTCTCAAGCTGGCCGAGAAGCTCGACGCAGCGGCCCGCAACCTTGGCAGAAAACTGAACGTACTGGTCGAAATCAATGTGGGCGGCGAAACCGCCAAAAGCGGCGTTGCACCGGATTCTCAGGATCTCGAAGAATTGCTGAGTGCCGCGCCCCGGCTGGAAGCGCTGCGCTTTCGAGGCTTAATGACGGTCCCGCCGTTCGCGGACGATCCCGAGCGTGCGCGTCCCTACTTCCGCAAGCTGCGCGAATTGCGCGACACGATTGCAGCGCGCAATTTGTCAGCCGTGTCAATGGACCAGCTTTCCATGGGCATGTCGCACGATTTCGAAATCGCGATTGAAGAGGGTTCAACTTGTGTGCGGGTGGGCACGGCGATCTTTGGCGAACGAACAAAGGCTTGAACCGCAGAGATCACAGAGCCGCAGAAAAAACTCTTCGTTGTCTCGCTTTCCTCTGTGGCTCTGTGACTCTAGGGTGGAGACGTATGATCGCGTTCCATGAAAATCCCGCAGGCGTCACATTCTCAATTAAGGTTCATCCTCGCGCGAAGAGAAATGCCATCACAGGCGAAGTCGGCGATGCGCTCAAGGTTTCCCTCACTGCGCCGCCGACTGATGGCAAGGCCAACGACGCCTACATCGAATTCTTCGCAAAACTTTTGAAGCTGCCACGATCTTCCGTTACCATTGCCTCCGGCCGGGGCAGTCGCACAAAAGTGATGCATGTAGCGGGGTTCTCGGCCGAAGAGCTGCATAGACGAATCGGACTGTAGCGTTAACAATATTCCAGTCACAAGGGAGCTACTCTTGAGCTTTTCGGAGCGCCTGCAGGAGATTCGTACCGGGTTCGAACGGCCCTTCTGGGTCGCCAACATCAGCGAGATCTTCGAGCGCCTTTCTTATTACGGCGCGTTCGCCTCACTCGCGCTGTATCTGCAAGAGAAGCTGAACTTTTCGGTGGAACAAACGGGAACGCTGACCGGCATCTTCGGCGGCATGGTCTGGTTTATGGCCATCTTCGGCGGAGCCGCCGCCGACCGGCTCGGCTTCCGCCGCGCCTTATCCATTGCATATCTCATTCTTGCCGCGGCATATTTCTTGATCGGCTCAATCGGAGCGTCGTGGCTCGCGCCTGTGCGCAATGCAGTGCCGCTTGAGCTCTTCGTCGGATTCATTCTCATCCTGCCCGCGCTTGGCATTGCGCTGGTAAAACCTTGCGTAGTCGGAACCACGGCGCGTGCGTCGAAGCCGAACGTCCGGTCGATCGGTTATTCGATCTATTACACCCTCGTGAACATCGGCGGCGCGGCCGGACCTTACTACGCATCCTGGGCACATCGTCACCTGGGCGTCGAGAGCGTTTATCGCGTGGCCGCTCTCAGTGTCTTCGCAATGTTTTTTTTCGTCCTGTTTTTCTTCCGAGAACCGCGCCAGCCGGGTGACGCGCCGCCACCGTCGATCGCAACGGTCGCGCGTAATTTTTGCGTCGTAGTGGGCAACTACAGGCTGGTGCTTCCCGTGCTTCTGGTCGCTCTCCTGCTCCGCGTCGGCCTGTGGATTTATCCCAGATTCAGCGCGCCTTGGTGGATCTGGGCGGCATTACTCGCGCTCGTCCTCGCGGGCATCAGCCGTTTCATGTGGTTCCTGGTGATCTTCACCGGCTACTGGGTGGTCTTCTGGCAACAGTACATCAGCCTGCCGGGATACATTCACGGCTTCATCAACCCGCACGCGGATGTCGAAATCATTCTGGTCACTGACGGCTTGACGGTGATCTGCCTGACGCTTGCGGTGAATTTTTTTACCCGCAGGATTCCAGCATTCCAGGCCGTGATCCTCGGGACTCTGATCACTTCCCTTTCGTGGTTGATCCTGGCATTTCATCCCACAATCTGGGGAGCGATTCTGTCGCTGTTCGTGCTCGCGCTGGGCGAGATCACGCAGCAGCCGCGCTATTACGAATACATCGCATTGCTCGCGCCTCCGGGACAGCAGGGCACCTACATGGGATTCGCATTCCTGCCGATCGGAATTGGATCGCTGATCGGCGGATGGTTCGGCGGAACGCTGATGCACCACTTCGGAGAAGTAGCCCACCAGCCGGAACGAGTTTGGTGGACCGTGACGGCGGTAGGAGTGGGAACGACAGCGCTGCTGTGGGTGTATGACAGATATTTCAGAGTGGTTGCAGCATCTCCTAACTAAAATGTGAGCGATGGGGGAGCGAGTTACCAAACGATCTTCGGCACAATCGAAAGCGACGCCGGCGACAATGGCGGCCCAGATCCGGCGCGCGCTCAAACATGGCGGCTCCTCTGAACACGCCAAGGGCGTGCAGTGGTTCTTCAAAAATGAAATCGAATCTCATGGCTGGCGTACCGCGGATTTGCGCCGGGCCGCGGCTGGCTTCCGCAGAGAGCTTAGAGAAGAATACGGACTCGATTTCCTGGTGCGGGTTGCCGATCAACTTTTTTCCGGCTCAGTTCTGGAAGAGAAGATTGCCGCCGTCTTCTTGTTGGAGAAACTCGACCGAGAGTTCGACGACGCCGAATTCCGTCTGTTCGAATCCTGGCTCGACCGCATCAGTAGTTGGGCCGATCATGACGCGCTGGTACATGATTTGATTGCGCCGATGGTAGCGGCTGAACCGATCCGGGCAAAGTTAGTATTCCACTGGGCGAAGTCGCCGAATCATTGGCGCCGGCGCGCCGCATGTGTGGCGCTGATTCGCGGAACACGCGCGCGGATGTTTTTCCCTGAGATCACCACACTCTCCAATTTTCTTCTCGACGATAAAGACGACATGGTGCAAAAAGGTTTGGGCTGGCTGCTGCGCGAGACGGCAAAGTTTGATGCCAATAAAACCATTCCTTACCTGAAGAAGATTCGAGGACGCGCTCCGCGTCTGGTGTTGCGAACCGCCTGCGAGACGCTGCCCTCCGAGATGAAAATGAAAATCCTATCCACTTCGGCCCAGCCAAAAGCCAATAAACGCACAGGGTCAAAAATAACTTAGCCAGGCAGAACTGCTGCGTTGTTTCAGCCCCGCGAACCAGCGGCACAGCGGATAGAGGGTGAGCACGACAAACGCCCACACCAAATAAATGATGGGCAAAGAGAATCCCCATCCCGGCGGCGGCGTGACCGGAAACCTATCGGGCGTTGGCGATTCGAACATCCAGTGCACATGCCCGTATTTTGCGTAGCAGAACGCAATGGTAAGCAGATGTATGAGAGGTATGTGCAACAAATAGTAAAACAGCGGTACTTTCCCGACAGTTAACGCAGGCCGCAACCACGGCGGGGTTCCGCGATCCACTGCCCACAAAAACAACAGGGCTGGGCCCAGCGTCATAAGAAGAAACAAGAGTGACGGGGGATACTTCGTGGTATTCAGGAACGACAACGCGGTGAACGCCGCTGATTTTTGAGCAGCCCAAGGTTGCGGATCGCCGTAGACATTTATACCGCGCAAGATAAGAAAAGCAAGGGTCAGGCCAACTCCAGCGGGTAATAAAAACGCTCTCCTGCGTTCGGATGGCCAGCTGTAAACCTGCCCCAGGCTGTAGCCGGCAGCGGTAACTCCAACCCAGGGAATAAGCGCGTAGGCAACAAAGACGATTCGCCCAGGTTGGTTCAAGAGAAAATTGGGCGAGTGCAGTATGGTCCAAATTGGGTTGGTGGAATCTATCGAATCGAGCAGATTATGGGTTGCAATCATCACCACCCCAAAGGCCGCCACGACAGAAGTTGGTAGATAAACCAGAATCGATAGCGTGATCATGGCCCAACCCAGGGCCCACAAAACATTCAGGAGCAGCAGGTGATAGTCGAAGTTAAACTGCCATCCGAAGCACCGAACCATCACGACTTCCAGGAAAAGCAGCCACAGGCCGCGGGTCAAGAGGAACCGCGACAACTCGCGTTTGGATTTTTTGCGGAGTGAGAGGTACGCTCCGGTTCCGGTGAGCAGGAAGAATACGGGTGCGCAGAAATGCGTGATCCAGCGGGTAAAAAATAGTGGAATGGTCGTCCGGGTGAGATCGGTGGGGCTCACGCCCGGGACGCCCAAAAAGTCTCGGGTGTGATCGAGCGCCATCACAATCATGATGAAGCCGCGCACCACATCGATCGATTCGATGCGGAATCGCTGGGCGACCGCTGACGCGACGACGGGTTCGCCTATCGCAGCCATTTGGCCTGATAGTGTAGCAAGACTCAGCTTCAAAAAGAATGGCCGGGCAAGCATCTCTCCACCATCCGATTCGCCCAAATCCTCCGCATTGTTTACAATAGACGCTTGCCCATGGACTTGGCCGCGATCCAATCTACGCTGCGCGAACGCAACATCGACGGGTGGCTTTTTTACGATCACCACCATCGCGATCCCATCGCCTATCGGGTGCTTGGACTATCGCCGAATCTTATGGTTACGCGGCGCTGGTTTTATCTAATCCCTGCGCAGGGCGAACCGGTAAAGCTTGTACACAAAATCGAAGCCGGCCATCTCGACTCGCTTCCCGGAAGCAAGCGCCAGTATTCGGGATGGCAGGAGTTGTTCGACAGTCTGAAGTCGATGCTCGCGCCCTATCGCGATATCGCGATGCAATATTCGCCCAACAACAGCGTCTTCACCATCTCATTGGTTGATGCGGGCACGGTCGAGTTGCTCAGAGGCTTGGGAAAGAACATAGTCAGCTCCGCCGATCTGGTCGCGCAGTTTGAAAGCACCTGGAACGAAGAGCAGATCAAGACTCACTTCGCGGCCCGCGACAGCGTGGATTCCATTGTTGCGGCGGCATTTCGCGAGATCGGCACACGGGCCCGCAACGGTGGGACCACGGAACACGAAATTCAGCAGTGGTTTATGGAAGCGTTTCGCCGGGAGAATTTGCTCACTGACGATCCACCGATTGTCGCGGTGAACGCAAACGCGGGCAATCCGCACTATGAGCCCAGCGCCGAGCGCTCTGCTCCCATTCGCCAGGGAGATTTGGTGTTACTTGATGTGTGGGGAAAGAAAGACGTTCCGGGTGCCGTTTATTACGATATTACCTGGGTAGGATTCGTCGGCTCGGCGCCTTCCGATCGTATGCGCGAAGTTTTTGAGATTGTGCGCGATGCGCGGGATGCGGGTGTGAAGACCGTCATTGATGCGATCGGCGCGGGACGCCCGGTTGCGGGGTGGGAAGTTGACCGCGCCACCCGTAATCACATTAAGCAAAAAGGCTACGGAGATTATTTTATTCACCGCACCGGACATTCCATTGGTACCGACGTCCATTCCAATGGCGCGAATATGGATGATCTGGAGATTCACGACGAGCGGCGGCTTCTGCCCAACTCTTGCTTCTCGATCGAGCCCGGAATTTATCTGCCGGAGTTCGGCGTGCGAAGCGAAGTTAACATGCTGGTGCACGCCAAATCGGCGGAAGTCACCGGCAAAATCCAGCGCGAGATCGTAACTATCTGATGGCTAATTCCACTTCAGCAAGAATAAATCCAAATCCAGCCGCCAAGTCTGCCCCGGCCTCGAGCATGCTGGCGGTGCTGGCTCCCGCAGTTGGCTGGTTTATTCCCGGCGCGGGCCACCTGATACAGCGGCGCTGGATTCGAGGCCTGCTGCTGCTGGTCTCGATATCCAGTCTGTTTGTGCTCGGCCTGCTGATGCAGGGGCATATTTACAAAGCAAACGGCGGTGACATTCTCGACATTCTGGGATTTGTGGGCGATCTGGGCGCGGGCGGATTGTATATCGCCACGCTGGCGATGAATGCCGGCCAGGGAGCCATTGCTTTCGCTATCGCCGATTACGGTACCAAGTTCATGATCGTCGCCGGCTTGCTGAATTTCATCGCCGTGGCGGACGCCTATCACATCGCCATCGGAAAGAAACAGTGACTGGAAAGAAACGATGACCGGGAAGAAATAATGGCCATTCAACTCACTCACTTCAGCGCGGCTCTGGTTTTTGCGCTCGTTGCGTCCATCGTCTTCGGTATCACGCACCGTGACACCGCGCGCGATATGTTCCGCTACGGCTTGTATTGTTTTGTGATGTTCGTTGGCGGCGTGATCGTCGCCGGTTGGGCAATGTGGCTGGTGCGAAGATAGGCTTCCGCGTCACTCTCAGCAGTGTGAGCGCTTCATTCCCGACAAACTTCATCCCTCCCAAACGAAGGCGTCGAATACTCTTTTCGTGTTGAAATTCAGGCGCTTGTATAGAGCAACGGCGCGGGAGTTGGCCTCGGTCACTGTAAGGGAAAGCATGGTAAAACCTCGCTTGCGGAGGTTAGCCATGCTCGCCGCCATGAGCGATTCGCCGATCCCGTGCGAGCGATATTCGGGCAGAATGCATACCTGCGTTACGTGGCCGACATCTCCGCGCACGCGAGAGCACAGGATCAGTCCGATCAAGTTTTTCGCCTTGCGATCCACTGCGGCATAGGAAGACTCCGAATCGAAAAGGCCGCATCCCGGAAAGCGCACAATATTATTCAGAAAGCGCAGAGACCCACTCAGCGTGTGGTACTGGTCGTTGATCTGCGCATCCACATGGCCCCGGTAAGCCGCGGTAATCACCGCAGCCGCCGGCTGGTAATCCGCTTCGGTCCAGCGCCGGATTTCAATATCGGGGTGCGCCGCGGGCGTTATCGCCGCAATTTTTCCAAGTTCCAACACCATGAACAGCCGGGGATGACGATGAAAGCCCTGATCGAGGAACGGACGGGAAACGCTTCCGGTTTCGTGGGCCAATAACTGAGCTTCCACGCGATGAATTCCGGGAGATTGCTGCAAGGTCTCAATGACATGCGTCAGCAGCTTCAATTCCACTTCGCGCGGATTGGGAAGCCGGCCACCGTTCGCTACAAACAAATCCCCGACCACGCCTTTGCTGCCTTCATACACAAAAAATGTATATCCGAAGATTTTTCCTCGTTCGATGGCTGCGTAACCGGGAAGAATCTTGGCATCGACGTAGCGCAGAATCATCTCCGCCGATCCGCTATAGTCCCAGGAAAGCAGACTGGCCCACACTCGGGCTTCGTCATCGAGCAGGGGACGCAGATCCACCGAGGAAAAATGTCTAAGGTCGAGAATCTCCACTGGGCTCCTGCAAGTTCAGCCGGGTCCTGGCCTGATTATCCCAACTGGCTCGCGGCGGCAGAACTCCGAGTTTAGTTCGTTCGAAGGCGTGAGGGCAAACGGTGGAATACCGGAGAACAACATTTTTCGAACATCGTGCTTTCATACATCCTGAAAACTAATGCGGGGTAGCCCCTTGCGCCGTAGCAACCCAGTAGTAATCCAGGTGTTGCGACGCATTGTGTCCCAAGTAGGAGGTGCGCCGGCCGGGCACCAATTTGGCGATTGCTACCTGCGAATTCTCCGGAGCTACGAGTAAGTGTTCTTCCTGAGGAACCGTACCCCAATCGTAGTTGAAAGTTAAATGATTGCGATAAAAAGTCAGTCCATATTCCAGTTCGCGCCGCACATGATAAACCGCCAGCGGAAGCGGCTGAGTTTCCAAGGCGGAAATTTCCTGCGCTACCGGACGTGCCGATTGGGTTTCATTCAGCGGTTGAGAGCCAAGCTTCAGCACCGCGGCTACACTCAGTACAAGCGGTATAAGTGTGACGAAGCGCAGCATGCGCAAGCCATTCTTACGCAGCAGCGTGAAGATGATTCCAGCACAGAGCAGAAATGCAATCGAGAGAGCTACCGCCAGCGGCTGCCCGCCAGGAATTCGGTGCTGCATGATCAGGTAGGCAATCAGCAGCGCAGGCACGATCGGAGCAGCCGCAAATAGGGCATGCAGAACGATCAGCCATTTCGCAGTTGGCATGGCATCGCGCGGCTCAAGATGGCGTTTTAGATATTCCGCCAATAGCAGCGCAGCCGCGGGAATGGCGGGAAGGATATAGCCCGCGAGTTTCGATTGGGAAAAGGAGAAGAAAATGATCGGCAAGGTCAACCAACAAATACCGAAAATGACGAAATGCCTTTCCAGATCGTGTTTGAGCTCGCCAGTCTTCCTTACGCTCTTGCTCTGCTCCCACCATCCCCGTACCAACTCCACGAAAGCTGCACCAGCAAAGACCGTCCAGGGCAAGACAGCCAATGCAGCGACCGGCAAGTAATACAAAAACGGCTCGGTGTGATGATAAAGGTTCCGCGAGAACCGCCCTAGATTGTGCTGAAGAATGAACTCGCGAAGAAACTGCGGATTCCGAAGCTGCACCGCGATATACCAGGGCAAAGCGATCGAGCAGAACAAGATGATCCCCGGGAGCCAGAGCGTCTTTAGAACAATCTTCCGTTCGCGCGCCGCAAGGGCATACACAACGATCACAAGAGCGGCAAGGAATGGAGCTATCGGGCCCTTGGCTAGCATTCCTAAAGCAGCAAACGCGTAAAAGGCAGCGAGATAAATTCTTTTCCCGCTCTCGCGCCACGCCCACCAGCTCAGCATCCCTATGCTGAAAGTCGCAGCCAGCGGCATGTCAGTGGACGCTGCGCGCGCATAGCCGATCATCCCCGCGCACGAAGCCGTGATCAGCGCACCGTCTACTTCGAATCCTCGCCGGAATCGGCGCAAGAACAAATAGATCGCGACTATCAGCAAAGTTGCGTCCATCGCCGAGGGCAGCCGCGCCGCCCAATCGCTTACCCCGAATATCGAATAGGCCAGCATGGCTTGCCAGTAATAAAGTGGGGGTTTTTCGAGCCACGGCTGTCCGCCAAGCGTAGGCGTGATCCAGTCGCGCCGCTCCAGCATTTCCCGCGCCACCTGCGCGTAGCGAGGCTCGTCCGCCCCGATCAAACCGAACTGCCCTATTCCGTAGAAGAACAAAAACGCGCAGAAGCCCGCCAGCAAAAGAATGTCGGTGCGAGTTCGGTTGGTCATGAAAAAAGAGGAGAGAACGGGATTGGCGCCATGGGTGGATTGTAGATGGTTTATTTCGCGAAGACGACTGTTCCGCGCGACTGCCTGCCGCTATTGCACGGAGGGACCACCGCGCAAATTATCCAAAATCTGGCGCAAAGCTTGCGCGAGTGGGCCATCCACCGAGCAACCGCTGGCGCACTGGTGGCCACCGCCACCAAAGCGCTCGGCTACGTGCGCCACATCCAGCGCGCCTTTACTGCGAAGGCTCACGCGAAAGCGTCCATCGGAAATTTCGCGGAACAATGCCGCCACTTCCACTTCTCCAATGGAGAGCACATAGTTCACCAGTCCTTCACAATCTTCTTCGATCGCTCCACAACGCTCCATCTGTTCCTGCGTGACCCATGTCCAGCCAATGCCAGCCTGGGTATTCAGATTGCGCAGAGCTTCACCGAGGAGCCGCATCTTAGCCACGGAGTGTGCGAAATAAATATTGCGGGCACAGTAGGAAGGATCGGCGCCGGCCAATACCAGTTCCCGCGCAAGCGCGAACGTGTGCTCGTTCGTGCCCTGAAACATGAACGATCCGGTGTCGGTCATCAGAGCGGTGTAAAGGCAGGTGGCCATCTCCGGAGAAAACGGGGTTGCCGCCTCGCGCGCCAGCCGAAACACCATTTCGCCGGTCGCTACGGCATGCGGATCGATCCAATTCACATGGGCAAACGGGCGTCCGCTCACATGATGGTCAATGCTAATCAGGAAGCGATTCTCCAAGCCTTCCAAACGCGTGCGATGAATGCTGTCGCACTCCAGAATGATTGCCGCCTCATAGTTACCTTCGACCCGGTCGGCCTGCAAAACTTGATCGGCGAACGGCAGCGAGCGATAGATCCGCGGCACACCATCATGCAACACCACGTCGGCTTGCTTGCCCATGCCTCGCAGGATCTGGCAGCAGGCGAGCGCCGATCCCACCGCGTCCCCATCGGGCCGAGCATGCGAGGTGAGTACGAACCGGTCGCGCCGCTCGATTTGATGGAGTACGTCCCGCAACATTGCTATGCCTTCTTTGCGTCTTGCTTCTTGACGTCTAGTTTTTTCACGGCGAGCTTTTTCGCGCCTGGGTTGGGCGCGCTATGGGCCTTTGCCTTGGCCCGCTTTTTCGCCCGCGCCAGCAACTCTTCGACCCGCGCCTTTTCGCGCTCCGAGCGGTCCAGGCGGAAATACAATTCCGGGGCGCGCCGCAGGCGCAAGCGCTCCACTAATTCATGGCGGATATATTCCTTGGCTGCCAGCAAACCTTCAAGACTTCGGTCCGCCTCTTGATCGTCGCCGTCCACATCTACTAGAACCTGCGCCGATCGGCCATCATCGGCCATGTGTACGGCAGTCACGTTCACCAGCCCGATGCGCGGATCGGCCAACTCCCCTTCCACCAGCGTTTCAATCTCCTCCCGCAAGGCCTCGCCCAAGCGCCCGCGATGGTACTTCAATGCCCGCTTTTCCACCCTCCACCTCTAAGTAAAACGGTTGAGAATATCAGAAAACCGGCCCGGCGTGTTGGCCCCGAAGTGCCATTGTCGCGCACAAACGAGGGATCACGGTAAGTACAGGAGTAACAGGAGGATGGAGCGAGCCGGCCCGCAGACATCATGCTACGAAGTCCAGCGCACGGCCTGAGTGGTACGTCAGAATCGACGGACAACGGTCACGGCCGATGAGTGATGACGCCTGGTCTCGATAGTTATGACTTAGACGAGGCAGGATTCGGCTGGATCAGCTGAGATTGCAGCAGCACCACTCCGCCAGTCAGCCAAAGCACCGCAGCCATCGTCATCCGCCACAGTGGAAAAGTTTAAGAGTTCTTTAAGGCGTTTCGGCTCACGAGGTCGTTGGATTGGCGAGGTTTACTTTTTCAGCAGCGCTGGCCAGTTGAGCAGCAAGTTGATCGAGCTGGCCTCGGCGCGGGCGGGAGTTACCGCCACAAATCGCTGGCCGTCCGCGGTTACGTCGAACAAGGGTGCTGGCACGTCTAAAAGGTTCATCTGGAACAGAGGGCGCAGAGACTTCACCTGCAAGGTTTGCCCGCTCAAATTCAATTCCGCCTTCATTAGTTGGTTGCCGGTGCTCAAGAAATAAAGGTCGCCTTTCTTGTCCCAACAAACCTGCCATCCGCCGCCGTGCGAAATCTGGTATTTTCCTCCCGGTCCCGGAAAGGGCACAACATAAACCTCCGGCTGGCCAGTCTCGTTGGAAAAATAGGCCAGCCAGTGGCCGTCGGGCGAAAACAGCCCGTCATGCTGGCTACCGGCAACCGGTGCCGGCTGGAACGGTTTCTTGTCGCCAAACAGAGGAAGAATCCAGATTGCCATCCGTCCCTGATTGATGTTGAAGGCGTCGTACGACAAATAACGGCCGTCAGGTGACCAATCTAAAGCAGGCGAGTAGGAAATCTCCGGCCCAAGAGTTAGCAGCGTCTCTTCGGCGCCAGACCCATCCGATGGCTTGCGCACAATGCTGATTTTTCCCTCAGCATGCTCACCGTACGCGATATATTTTCCGTCGGGCGACCACACGCTCCAATCCTTACTGCCTGGGCCAAATGTCATCCGCGTGCTGATCCCGCCGGCTGCGGGAAGCGACCACAAATCATTGGAGTCCTCGTTTTGGGGGTCAACCCCCACGGACAAAATCTGCTTGCCATCTGGCGAAATTCTTGGGGCCATGTGAAATGCAACCTGGCCAACTGTGCCCAGCGGATTCCCATTCGAATCAAACCACTGCAAGCGCGCTTCCCGGGAGACCGCTTGATAGGCCAGCACCGACGTGCCCGCAACCGAATACCTGTCAGCATCCGCCAAAGGTGTGGCGGCGCCGGAGATTTTACCGGAACCAAGGTCAAAGGGTTGGGCAAATACTTTCTTGTTCCTAATAAAAAACAAAAATCCGCCGGCATAAGCAGGGACATCGGCATCGTCGAGCACAAGCTTGCTTTCCGACGACTGAAGCGACATAAATTCGACGCGGTCAGGCCCCCTCTTGTCACTGATACCGACCAGGATGTGCTTTCCGTCCGGCAGTATTGCGGGATCGTGTTGGGAGTAATCATTGACGCCCAGCAGGCCGAACGGAACCGCCTTGCCGCCAGCTGCGGAAATCCGAAACAGTGGCGAACCCGGTACCGGCCGGAACAGGATGGTGCCGTCCGGCGCCCATGCCGATGCGTAGGGCGCAGAACTATCGGCCAAAGCCTGCACATTTCCACCGTTTAGCTCCACCGTCTTCAATTTCCCGCCGGCGAAGAATCCGAGGGAACGGCCGTCGGGCGACCAGAAGGGCGAAGCCGCCCCATCCGTGCCCGGAATGGCGTTGGCATCGCTGGCTTTGAGCGAGCGTGTCCACAGCTTAATTGACCCATCGTGATCGATTGCCGTGAATGCGAGTCTGGTTTCATCGGGAGAAACTACGGCGGGTCCCGAGCCAAAATTAAAGGCCAGGAAGTGAGTATTCGACGGCGGGGGAATGAATGCCAGCACAGGTCCGGCGCTGGCCGGGCGAGGATGCAGATAAGTCCACAGCGCAATAACCGCTGCCAGAATCGCGAATCCGCACATCAGCGACCACGCCAGCTTCTCTCGGTTCTTGCGCCGGGCGGCAACGGGGGCGGGTATACCGGCTTGCGATCCGCCTTCTGCAATCCACTTCAATTGCAGCTTGACATCGTGCACATTCTGGAAGCGTTCGTGCGGATCCTTCGCCATGCACGTGCTCACGATGCGGTCCAGCGTAGGCGGCAACATCGGCTGCACACTTGAAATCGGTGGAGGATTTCTTTCCAGTACCGCGGCGATCACGCTGGCCGTGGTCTTGCCCTCAAACGCGCTCTTGCCTGTCGCCATCTCGTACAGAACTGCGCCCAGGGCAAAGATGTCGCTGCGCCCATCGGCCTCCTTGCCTTCCACCTGCTCCGGCGACATATATTGAAACGTCCCTACTATCGAGCCCTGAGCGGTCAGCGGGTGGCTTGCTGCCGGAGCCGAAACCGTCATGGTCAAGCTTGAGGCCGGGGGTAAGGCCGGTGCGACCGCTTTGGCCAGGCCGAAGTCCATCAACTTGGCTCCCGCCTTGGTCAGCATCACGTTGCCCGGCTTCAGATCACGATGAACTACGCCAGTCCGGTGCGCTTGTTCCAGACCTTTGCAAATTTCGATCCCGTACTTGAGCAGTTGCTCCGGTGTAAGCGGTCCCTTCCGCAGCCGATCGGCCAGCGTCTCGCCTTCCAGGTATTCCATCACCAGATAGTCGGTTCCGCTCTGGTGGCCGACATCGAAGAGCGTGCAGATGTTGGGATGGTTTAAGGATGAAATGGCACGGGCTTCGCGGTCGAAGCGCTGTTTGGCCTCGGGGTTGTCAGACAAGTGCGCCGGAAGAATCTTGACCGCCACCGTACGGTCCAGGCGCGTATCTTTCGCGCGATACACCTCACCCATGCCGCCCGCACCGAGCGGCGATTGGATTTCATAGGGGCCGAGTTTCGTCCCAGGAGGGAGAGCCATCGTCGGGCGTAATTATAGCTTGGGCAGCACATTACGCGCGGAGACGACGGTTGTGGGCGAGCGGTTGGCAAACTGGAAGTAAGCCGAGAGCCAAACTGGGGGGCGCTCGTCTCAGTTGGTGAAAAATCGCCATAGCGCTCATTGACCCTCGGTCAAAACGTGCTAACGCCTGATTTCGCCAACTGACTTCCGAGTTGCTCGTTGTTCTTCGAGTTCGCAATGAACCGCGATTTCGTAACGCACGCCGGAGAGGAGGGTCCGCATCTATGCCTTTGACAAACCCATGATGGCTACCAGACCCAATTCGGGTGCTCGCTGAACCAAACGTGGACGATGAATGCCAAGATGCCACCGAAGAAAAGTATTCCGATAACGCCGAAGAGTATTGCGACAAAGGTGCAGACGGGGCCGCATTGCTCTCTACGTCGCCCTGCGTCGCGGGAGTCTTTTTCGACTAGAGTGCGATGAAAACCGCTGCCCACAGTGGAGATGTGATTGGGGGGGGTGTTGCCAAAGGAATTTGACACTGCAATCTCCCTTCTACCTCAGAGATCGGTAAGAATTCTAACACCTCCCGGCGTTCCGTGGATTTGTAAATACACGATGCCGGTTTACCGGCGCATTCACTTACTGTTCCTGCTGTGCTGGCCGCAACGGAGTCTTTACTGCGACCAGCGGCAGCGGGTTCTCCATGGTGACCTCCCGAGCCAGCCGCTCTCGGATTGTTTGCGACAGGATTATTTGGTATCGCCGGAATTGTTCGGAAGAAGCTGAAGCGCGAAGCAGGCCGGCCATCCTTCACGTAGAGGTACGTCAGATCAATTTGATCGAGACGCGACGGCCGACCGCGGCCGCCGCACGCTGGGGGACTGGACAGAGTAATGTCGTCTTGTCCGTCGAGCAGCCGGTCGACGTGCGTCCGGCTTGTTCTAAGTACTTTTGACGCAGCAAGTCTAATTCCACGGTGCCTTACAAGAATTCCACAAAAGAATCCGCGATATCGGCCCCGTGATTATTGGCGATGCGCGTGGCCTGTCGTTCCACGTTCTTCATCAGCCCGTCAAGATAATCGCGCGAATCGGAGACGCTGACGACGCCGATCGTGGCGCGATTCCATAAAGCGCTGGGCTCGAGTTCGGCGACGGAAACGTTGAAACTGGCGCGCAGGCGGTCTTTCAGGCTGCGCATGACTTGACGTTTGTCCTTGAGCGATTGTGCCGCTTCAATGTGGAGTTCGAGGGTGAGGAAGGCGATCATGTGGTCTGGTCGTTAGCCGTTGGCAAAACCGGCCGACTCACGATTCTGGGCTAACGACCAACGACAAACGCCCGACGACGGTTCTTACGCAATTACTTCCGCGGCAATTCGCTCCGTGGCAAACGCCTCGATGGTGTCGCCGACTTTGATGTCTCCATAGTTAGATATGGAAATGCCGCACTCCATGCCGTTGGTGACTTCCTTGGCATCATCCTTGAAGCGGCGCAGAGATCCCACTTTGCCTTTGAAGACCTGTACGTTGTCGCGCAGCAAGCGAACTTCGGAGTCGCGCTTGATCTGGCCGTCGCTTACCCTGCAACCGGCCACGGTCCCCACCTTCGGGATGCGGAACACATTAAGCACTTCGGCGCGGCCCTGGTAGGTTTCTTTGATCGTCGGTTCGAGCAAGCCGGTCATGGCGCGCTTGATCTCATCCTGCATCTCGTAAATGATGGAATGCAGGCGAATGTCGACTTTTTCCTGCTCGGCAATTTCCTGTGCCTTGCGTTCCGGACGCACGTTGAAACCAATGATGATGGCATTCGACGCCGAGGCCAGCAGAACGTCGGTCTCGGTAATCGCGCCAACGCCCGACCGCAGCAGCTTCAAACGAACTCGGTCATTTGAGAGTTTGGTGAGCAGATCGGTAATCACTTCCACCGAGCCCTGCACATCGCCCTTCAAAATAACGTTCAGTTCTTTCGTTCCCGCAGCCTTGATCTGCTCCGCCAAACCCTCCAGTGATACACGGGAACTCTTGGCCAGCGCGGCTTCGCGCGATTTCTGTTCGCGGTATTCGGAAATACCACGAGCCTTGTCGCGATCGGCTACCACTACGAACTGATCTCCGGCCTGCGGCAACGATTCCATGCCGATGATTTCCACCGGGGTGGAAGGCGGAGCGGTCTTCAACTGCGCGCCGCGATCGTCGAACATGGCGCGCACTTTGCCGTAGACGTTGCCGACCACAAAATTGTCGCCCGCATTCAACGTTCCGTTCTGCACCAGCACCGTAGCTACCGGACCGCGTCCCCGATCGAGCTTGGCTTCGAGCACCACGCCGGTTGCCGCGCGCTCCGGAGTCGCCTTCAACTCGCCCAGGTCGGCCACCAGGCAGATCATTTCCATGAGCAGATTCAGGTTGGTTTTCTTCTTTGCCGAAACATCCACGAAAACCGTCTTGCCGCCCCAGTCTTCCGGCATCAAACCGCGATCGGCAAGTTGTTTCTTCACCCGGTCGGGCAGGGCGTCCGGCTTATCGATTTTGTTCACCGCCACAATGATGGGAACTTCAGCGGCGTGGGCATGATCGATCGCCTCAATGGTCTGGGGCATCACGCCGTCGTCTGCGGCAACCACCAGCACAACGATATCGGTGGCCTTCGCTCCGCGGGAACGCATGCGAGTGAAAGCTTCGTGACCGGGCGTATCCAGGAAAACGATCTCGCGGCCAAACGCGGGAGATTCCTTGTCGGTAATTCGTACCTTGTAAGCGCCAATGTGCTGCGTAATTCCACCGGCTTCGCCTTCTGCCACGTTCGTCAGTCGAATCGAATCAAGCAGCGTGGTTTTGCCATGATCGACGTGCCCCATGATGGTGACCACGGGCGGACGGATTCCGGTTTCCGGCGTGGAATCTTCACCGGCTGACGCGGCGTCCACTTCCTTGGCAGTCTGTTCCTCGAACGTAATTACGTTCGTATCGGCACCGAAGAAGCGCGCCATTTCGCTGGCCAGTTCCGCATCGAGGGTCTGATTAATGGTCGCAAAAACGCCCTTCGACAGCAATCGCGAGATCAGATCCTTGGCGCGGATTTCCAACTTCTCCGCCAGATCTTTAACGCTGATGCCCTCGGTAATCGTGATGCTGCGCGTGATCGGTAAAGGCTCATTCGACACCACCATGCGCGGCGGCGGCGTGTAGCCCTTCATCGGGCCTTCCTTCACGCCACGCGGAACATACCGCTGGCCCGGACGTCTGGCCGGCGCACCCGGACGGCTTCCCGGACGCGTAGTACCCGGAGGCGGAAGCGCTGGCCCAACGCCAAGCGGACGCGCACCTGCGGGAGCCGACCGCGTGGGATGCATAGGACGGCGCTCGCCGGGGCGCAGCGGAGGCCGAGGCGCACCGGAGGGAGCTCCGCCGCCCTGCATGGGGGGTCGGCGCTGGAAAATTGGCTGCCCGGGCACAGGACGGCCAGCGGCAGGACGATGCGCTCCGCCGATGGGAACTCCCGGCTGAACCGGAGGCGGAGTTGGAGCAGACCTTATCGGGGCCTTATACACCGGTCGCGGTCCGGTTTGGGGAACGATCATGCGAGGCGCGGGCGGCTGCGGAGCAATCGGCCTGGGCGCAACGACTGGAGCCGATGGAGCGGCGGCGGAAATAACCGGACGCGCGGGCGACGGAATGGACGTTGCGGACGTTGCTGCCGGTGCGGACGGATGTATCGGCGTCACCGCAGGCTGCGCCGTCGAAGGCTGCGCACTTGCAGCCGATGGCGGTGCGACAACCGGCCGCGGAGTCACTGCCGGAACTGGACTCGGCCCAGCCGCAGGAGCGGGAGAATCTGCTGCCGGCTTTACCGGCGGAGGTGCAACCGTGGTCGGCCGGCTCACGGCCGCCGGAGGTGCAGCTACTGGCCTCTCTACCGCAGCAACTGGAGGCGCAGGCGTGGCAGCAGGAGGCACCGGGCGCGTTGGCCCAGGCGCTGCCGCCGTTTCCTTCCGTTGCGTGATCGCCTTGAGCACATCTCCAGGACGGGAGATGTTCGACAGATCAATTTTGGTTTTGATTTCTTCTTCGCCCCGGTTGGAGCGCGAACTGGACTTGCCAGCAGAAGAGGAGCCATCCGCGGAGGAGCGGATGTACACACGCACCTTCTCCGCTTCATGCTCTTCCAGAGAACTGGAGTGCGTTTTCTTCTCGGTCACGCCAACGACCGCAAGCGTATCCAGAATTGCCTTGCTCTTTACTTCCAGCTCTCGGGCTAGATCGTTAATTCGAACCTTACTCATCCGGCCTTTCGGTTCTCCGTGCTGTAGTTAGGTCTTCATTGCGACCTCACGGAGTCCTTTTCTTCGATCTTGCGCTTCAGTTTCTTCAGGAGCGGTTTCCGCCGCGGCTAACGATTCCTCAGCGGTTGGCGACTCACCGGGAACGGATTCTTCCTCAACCGCTATTCCCTCAGCGCCGGCCTCTAAAGATTCCGGCGCTTCGCCTTCCGCTACCTCAGCCTCTGCGCCGCCTTCCAGGCTAGCAAAGTAATTATTCACCGCCAGACTGATTTTTTCCACCGTCTTCGGCCCGATGCCCTCAATGGCCTCGAGTTGTTCCGGTGTCATATCGGCGAGCGCCTCAACCGTAGTGACTCCGGCAGCGCCCAACTTCTCGACCAGTCCATCGCCCAGCCCGGGCACGCTCTCCAGAGGCGTAGAAGTCTGCGGCACCATGGCGGACATTTGCTGCTCCACTTCCTGGCGCTTCTCTTCTTCGCTCTTGATATCAATCTTCCAGCCCAGCAGCTTCGCCGCCAGCCGTACGTTCTGCCCCTTCTTACCAATCGCCAGCGAAAGCTGGCTATCATCCACCACAACTTCCAGATGCTTGCCGCCAGAATCGACGATGGTGACTTTGCTGACTTTGGCCGGCTGCAACGCTTTCTCGGCGAAGGTCACGGCATCTTCGTGATACTCGATGATATCGATCTTCTCTCCATGCAGCTCACGGATGATGGATTGCACCCGCATTCCCTTCATGCCCACGCAGGCGCCCACGGCGTCCACATCCTTGTCCTTGGACATGACGGCGATTTTCGTACGCTCACCCGCTTCTCTGGCAATGGCGCGGATCACAACGGTGCCGTCGTAAATCTCAGGCACTTCGGTCTGGAACAGATGCTGCACCAGATCGGGCACGGCACGCGAAACCACTACTCCAGGGCCCTTCGCAGCCCGTTCCACGCGCGCAATTACAACCCGCACACGTTCGCCGATGGCAAAAGACTCCAGGCGTGATTGTTCTTTCCGCGGCATGCGGGCTTCCGCCTTGCCGATGTCGAAGATCACATCCGGACCTTCCACCCGCTTCACCGTCGCATTGACCACCTCGTTCACGCGGCCAATGTATTCGTTGTAGACCGTGTCGCGTTCCGCCTCGCGTACTTTCTGGAAAATCACCTGCTTCGCCAGTTGTGCAGCGATGCGTCCTAAAATTCCTTCCGTCACTTTCGGAATTCGCAGTTCTCCGCCAACCTCAAGGGTGGGATCGGTCTTGCGCGCATCTTCCACGGTGATCTGCAACAGCGGATCTTCCACCTGCTCCGGCGTCTCCACCACGGTCTTGATCGCATACGCGTTAATCTTTCCCGTCTCGCGATCCAGCTCCGCGCGCAGGTTCTCCTGCGTCTTGTAGTATTTGCGCGTAGCCATCACGATGGCATCCTCCACCGCGGTTACCACAATTTGCGGATCTATTCCTTTTTCGCGGCTCAACGCGTCGATCGTGTTGTAGAGCTCACTTGCCATAAAAATTTTCCGTTATAAAAGTCGCGCAATTTACCACTTCTTTTGATCGAGAACCGAAGCCCCGGGACTCAACACTCGCCCTCAGATTTCCGGCACCAGATTCGCCTTTTCCACATTGGCGAATTCGATTTCAATCTTCTGCCCTTGTTCCGCCGTCGCGCCCATCTTCTTGCGCGATTTCTTGCTCGACACGCTCAAATCCAGTGTCAGCCGGCCTTCTTTGAAGCTCTCCAGTCGGCCTTCAAAGTGCCGGTTGTTATGCAACGGCTGCCGCGTCGTCAGTTTTATGCGACTGCCCACAAACCGTTCAAACTCGGCCGCCTTCGTTAATTTCCGATCCAACCCAGGCGACGACACTTCCAACGTATAGCTGGTCGGCACCGCATCCTCCACGTCGAGGATCGTGCCAAACTCGCGGCTGAAGTTCACACAATCTCCGTGCGTCACTCCCGCCAGCGGATCTCCACTAGCCGCTCCCGGCTTATCGAGAAACACGCGCAGCATGCGCGCATTGCCGCTTCCGCGAAACTCGACCTCCACCACTTCCAACCCGCTGGAAGCGGCTACGCGCTCCGCAATTTCGCGAACTCGATCAAGCTCAAGTGCCATCGATCCAATAACTTAGCTCGGATAACACCAGGCAGGCTTCTCGCCAACGAAAAAGTGGGCTTGCGCCCACTGGTGTGCCTCGCCAAATGCCGTTACCACACAACAGTTCTCGATTTCTTAATATACGCCGTATCTCAGTGAAAAGACAAACGCCCCTCCGCGAGAGACGTCAAGCCAAAGAAATGATTGTAAGCGCGTTCGGCACCACACTGATTTCCGCCGGCAGCGTGCCCAGCAACTCGCCATCGGCCTCCACATAAATCTTTGCCGGTGAAGAACCATCCAGGGAGGAAATAGTCTGGCAAACCGTTTTGCTGGCATGAACCAAATCGATCCCTGGAATGTTGCAATTCACTCGAAGCAGCCTGCAGGTGACATAAGCGAGATACGCGAACCGGCTCGCCGTACGGCATAGAATCAAGCAAACATCTCCGCGGTCCAGCGACGCTCCCGGAGCAAATTCTTTCAGCACTCCGCCAAAATTGCGAATGCGGACGGCCATCATCTCAGTAACCTGCACGCGACTTGGACCGTTTGCAGTGGGCTCGCTCGCGGTGTACTCGATTTGAAATCGTGTCATAGCGTAGCTAAACCAGAGGTGCCAGCATTTCGCGTAATACGCCAGCATTCCCATGCGGCGCTTGGTTTCGGAAGTCAGCGCATGGAACATTGCAGCATCCACCCCCATGCCGGCAGCGATGACAAAATAGCGGCTGCAAGAATTGCCCGAGAAATCCTGATAGCGAATTTGCCCAAGCGCCACGCGGCGCGGCTTGCCCACCAGAGCGGCATTGGCCGCGCCCACAATGTTCATGGGTAGGCCGAGATCATGCGCCAGCGCATTCGCCGTCCCCATAGGCAAAACCGCGAGCGCCACCTGAGTATTCGCGAGCACCTGAATAATGTTGTGAATGGTGCCGTCGCCACCGCAGGCAAAAATTGTGTCGCATCCAGCCAGCACGGCCTGCCGCGCCTTCTCCTCGGCATGGGCCCGCGAGTGGGCCGGAATCAGAGTGGCATCCACACCACCCTCTTCGAGGACCGCCAGAACGGAGTTCAGCTCCGACTCGCGCCGTCTGCGGCTGCCGCCGGAATCTGGGTTATAGAGCAGGGCTGCCTTGCGCATGAGTAACGAAAGATGAGGAACGGAAGAAGGATTGTACTTGGGCGGCAAAGAATTTTGTGTGAATTGATTGCCCTCCGGCAGTGCCTGCTTGGTTCATTCCCACTTATAATTCTTGGCGATGTGTGCCGCGGCCAAGAACGCAGAAGACCGGAACTCGGAGAACCGGGGAGGAGAGAACCGGGGTGTCGAAAAAAAGATCGAAGCCCTGCGGGAGAAGATCCGCCACCACGAGTACCTCTATTACGTCCAGGACCAGCCCGAGATCGGCGACTCCGAATTCGACAAGCTGATGCGGCAGTTGAAAGACCTGGAGGCCGAGCATCCCGAACTGCTCACGGCAGATTCTCCCACACAGCGAGTCGGCGGCAAGCCGCGCGAGGGCTTCGTTAAAGTGCGGCATTCCTCGCCCATGCTGTCGCTCGACAATACCTACAACGAAGACGAACTGCGCGATTGGGAGCGTCGCGTCCACGACCTGAGCGGTCGCAGTGCGGTTGATTACGTCTGCGAGCTAAAGCTCGATGGCATGTCGCTGGCCCTGATCTACGAAGACGGCAAACTGCTGCGCGGAATCACGCGCGGCGACGGCACCGTCGGCGAGGACGTCACCATAAACGTCCGCACCGTGCGCTCCGTGCCGCTCTCGATCTCAAAAGAGAAACTGAAGAAAGCCGGCATGCCGGAAAATTTCGAAGTCCGCGGTGAACTGCTCATGCCGACAGCGTCGTTCAAGAAGATCAACGAAGAACGCGAACGCGCCGGGCTGCCAACATTTGCGAATCCGCGTAATTTCACTGCGGGCACCGTCCGGCAACTCGATCCTAATGCCACCGCCGAGCGCCGGATGGATTATTTCCCTTACATTCTTCTGCAAAACGGCCGCACCTACTTCGACCGCCACTGGAAAACGCTGGATGCTCTGGACACAGCGGGCTTCAAAGTAAATCAGAGTCGCAAGTTGGTGCACAACATCGACGAAGCCTGGTCATTCATCCGTGCGTGGGAAGAAAAACGCGAGTCGCTGCCCTATGAAATCGACGGCATCGTTCTAAAAGTAGACCGTACTGGGCTGCAGGACGAACTCGGCTTCACCGGCAAAGCTCCGCGCTGGGCCATCGCCTATAAATACGCGGCCCGCGCGGGAATCACTCAACTGGAAGACATTCGCGTGCAGGTAGGACGCACCGGCAAACTCACCCCGGTTGCCATGCTGGCGCCGGTTTTAATTGGCGGCACTACGGTTCGAAACGCCACGCTACACAACATGGACGAGATTGAGCGCCTTGGCGTGAAGATCGGCGACTGGGTGCAGGTCGAACGCGGCGGAGACGTTATTCCGAAAGTTGCGAAGGTGATTGAAGACAAAGATCACCCGCGCGGCACACGCGTGTTTCACATGCCGGAAAGATGCCCGGTCTGCGGAACCAAAGTCGTGCGCACCGAAGGCGAGGTTGATTACCGCTGCGTGAATGCAAACTGCCCGGCCAAACTGCGCGAGACCATTCTGCACTTTGCCTCGCGCGGCGTGATGAACATTGACGGGATGGGCGACGCCCTGGTCAATCAACTCACCGAGCGCGGCCTAGTAAAGAATGTCGCAGACATTTACCAGCTCACCAAAGGCGACCTGCTGAGCCTGGAGCGCATGGGCGACAAATCCGCGCAGAACATTCTTGACGAGATTGAAAATTCGAAGAAGCTGCCGCTCGAGCGCTTGATTTATGGCCTCGGCATTCGGATGGTCGGCGAGCGCACCGCGCAGTTTCTCGCCGAAGATTTTGGCTCAATGGAAGCGCTGGAGAGGGCAACCGTTGAAGAGTTGCAGAACGTAAACGAAGTAGGCCCGCGGATCGCAGAAAGCATCGTGGAATTCTTTGGCGTCGCGGCCAACCGGAAACTGATCGAGCGCTTGCGCGAAGCCGGCCTCACCTTGACCGGAAAAAAGAAACAACGCGGCACCAAGCTTGCCGGAAAAACATTCGTTCTCACCGGCACGCTGGCGCACTTTACCCGCGATGAAGCAAAGAAGATGATCGAAGACGCAGGGGGGAAAGTTACCGGCTCGGTCAGCAAGAAAACCGACTACCTGATCGCGGGAGCCGACGCAGGATCGAAACTCGACAAGGCGAAAGATTTTGGCGTGAAGGTGGTCGACGAAAAAGAAATGGAAAAAATTCTCAACGAAGGTTGACTGTAAGGACAGCCGCGCGCGGCTGTCCATCGAGCAAAGCTCGACTCCCACTCTCTAAATCCCTCTCCTGTTAAAATTAAGAAATATGCTTCTCCCCTTCGTCCGCGATCTTTTCGTGGACGTAGAAAAGCTCCCTGCCTTCGCGCGCGTTGCCTCCCATCTTAAGGGTGGCACGGGGCGTATCCGTGTCTCTGGACTCAGTCCCGCGGCAAAAGCCTTGCTGCTCGTGCTGTTTCAGCGCGCTGCCCAACGTCCGCTCATCTTCGTGGTCAACGATAATCGCACCGTGGAAGATTTTATTCCTGTGCTTCGCGGCTTCTGCGAACTCACCTCCGCCTGCGATCCGGACTCAATCGTTTCCCTGCCGGCACGCGACGTTCTACCTTTTCAAAACCTGTCGCCGCATCCCGAACTTCAGGAAGAACGCGCCACAGCTTTGTGGAAGATCGCAACCGGCGCTGCCTCCATCGTTGTCTCGCCAGTGGCGGCAACGGCCATCCGACTGCGTTCCGGTGATTACTACGCCGATCTCGCCCGCACCATCCGTCGCGGCGAGCCCTTCGACCTCGATTCCCTGCTCGTCCATCTCAACACTGTTGGCTATGTCTCGACCGACGTGGTGGAAATGCCCGGCCAATACGCCTTGCGCGGCGGAATACTCGATGTTTATTCTCCCGAGGCCGACCGCCCTTTACGAATCGAGTTCTTCGGCGACGAACCGGATTCGATTCGCAAGTTCGATCCCACCTCGCAACGGTCGTCCACTCCGGTGGATGAAGCTCTGCTGCTTCCGCTTACCGAAACTCCCGTCAGCGAACACCTGCTCGGCGCCATTCATACGCGCCTCAGCGGCAAGCGCATCGAAGGGTCCGAAGAGATTATCGAAGCCGCCGTGCGCACCGGAGGACTTAACGTTTTCCCCGGCTGGGAGTTTTACACGCCCGTCGCGGGCGCCAACGGTACTATTTTCGATCTGATTCCCCGCGCCGCCGTCCTGCTCGATGAACCCGATCAACTGGAACAGGAATTCGACCGCTTCTGGGAGCGAGTCGCCGAAGTTCACGAACGCAGCGGTATTGGAAATTTGGTAAGACCCGATGATCTTTATTTGCCGCCCGCAGACTGGCAAGAAAAGATCGCGAGCCTGCCCGGGGCGAATATCGAGCACCTCGGCATCACGCGCTCCCTTGACGATCCTTCTGAAATTTCATTCCTGACTCAACCGTCTCCGCGTTTCCATGGCGCGGTTCCAGCCATGCTCGCCGAAGTGCAAAAGCTCAACGCCGAAGGCAAGCGCGTCCTTCTGGCCGTTCCCAACATCGGTGAGGTCGAGCGCCTGGCCGATGTCTTCACCGAGTACAACGCATCCTTCAAGCTGGGCAGCCGCACCCGCGGGGGCGAAAGCTACGCTGACGAAACCAGTTACTTCGCCGGCGAAGTGTTCACGACTACGCTGGCCACAGCTTATGTTCCCGATGGCGTCCTGCTTCCCGAGGCCAATCTCGCTATCTTCGGCGCTCGCGATCTCTTCGATGAATCAGAGGCCGTAGCCTCGCGCCCACAGCGCTCCAAGTCTAAAGTCTCCGCGTTCCTCTCCGACTTCCGCGACCTGCAGGTCGGAGATTACGTTGTCCACGTTGAACACGGCATCGGCCAGTATCAGGGCCTGAAAGAAATCAACCACGGCGACGGGCCCGCCGAATTCATGCTGCTCGAATTCGCCGACGCCGCACGCCTCTACGTTCCTCTCACGCGCCTCGATCTCGTCCAGAAATATCGCTCCTCCGAAGGCGCAAAGCCCGTCTTGAGTCATCTCGGTACGCAGTCGTGGTCCAAGACAAAAGCTCGCGTCCGCAAGGCCATGAAGGACATGGCCGACGAACTTCTCAAACTTTACGCCGAGCGCAAAACCGCTGTCGGACATGCCTTTCCCGCCGCCAACGAGTGGTTTCGAGAGTTTGAAGATGCC
This sequence comes from Candidatus Sulfotelmatobacter sp., assembly GCA_049512655.1. Classification (GTDB taxonomy): domain Bacteria; phylum Acidobacteriota; class Terriglobia; order Terriglobales; family Acidobacteriaceae; genus Sulfotelmatobacter. Next base: position 104,015 of record JBEKWW010000018.1, read on the forward strand.
TTTGAGTTCAACGAAACCGAAGATCAAGCGCAAGCCATCAAAGACGTCATCCGCGACATGGAGTCGCAGCAGCCCATGGATCGCCTCCTATGCGGCGATGTCGGCTATGGCAAAACTGAAGTCTCGATGCGCGCGGCGTTCAAGGCCATCAACGACAACAAACAAGTCGCCGTCCTCGCGCCGACTACAGTACTCGCGTTTCAGCACTTCGAGACTTTCAAGCAACGCTTCGCGCCGTTCCCGGTCACCATCGAGATGATCAGCCGCTTCCGCAGCCCCAAGCAGCAAAAAGAAATATTACAGAAAACTGAAGCCGGCAAAATTGACATCCTGATCGGCACACACCGCATTCTTTCGAAGGACATCAAGTTTTCCGATCTCGGCCTGCTCATCGTCGATGAGGAACAGCGTTTCGGCGTCCGCCACAAAGAGCGCATCAAACAAATGCGCAAGCAAGTCGATGTGCTCACCATGTCAGCGACGCCCATTCCGCGCACGCTTCACATGTCGCTGGTCGGCCTGCGCGATATGAGCGTGATCGAAACGCCTCCGAAAGACCGCATGGCGATTCAAACCCTGGTCGCCAGTTGGGACGAAAAATTAATCCAGTCCGCCATCGAACAGGAACTCGAACGCGGCGGTCAGGTTTATTTTGTCCACAACCGCGTCGACACAATTTTTGAAATCGCCGCCAAGTTGCAGGTGCTGGTACCGAAAGCGCGGATCATCGTCGGCCATGGGCAAATGTCGGAAGGCGAGCTTGAAAAAGTGATGATGGGATTCATGCACCACGAAGCCGATATTCTGGTCTCGACTACGATCATCGAGAACGGCCTCGACATCCCGCTCTGCAACACGATTCTCATCAATCGGGCCGACCGCCTCGGACTTTCCGAGCTGTACCAACTGCGCGGACGCGTGGGCCGCTCCAACCGCCGCGCCTACGCCTATCTGCTGCTTCCCGCGGAAGTCGAACTCACTCCCATCGCGCGCCGCCGGCTGGCCGCTCTCAAAGAGTTTTCCGATCTCGGCGCCGGATTCAAAATTGCCGCCCTCGATCTCGAACTTCGCGGCGCGGGCAACATGCTGGGAGGCGAGCAGAGCGGCCACATCGAGGCCATCGGCTTCGAGCTTTATACGCAAATGCTGGAACGCGCCGTGCGCGAGATGAAAGGTGAAGCTGCGCCGGATGAGGCTGAAACTCAACTCAATCTAGGCCTGAACATTCGCATCCCGGCGGATTACGTTCCCGAAGAAAATCAGCGCCTGCAAATGTACAAACGTGTGGCTCGCGTGGAAACCGAATCGCAACTTGCCGACGTTACGGCCGAACTGCAAGATCGCTTCGGCCCGCCGCCGCCCGCCGTGCGCAACCTGCTGGACTACGCCTCACTCAAACTGCTGTGCATGAAAGTGGGCATCAACGCCATCGAGCGCAAGCGCGATTTCGTCACGCTCAAATTCCAGCAAAACGCCTTGGTCGAGCCCGAGCAACTGGCTCGCTTCGTCTCCGACCAGCGCGGCGCGCAGTTCACTCCCGACGGAGTTCTAAAGTTTGTTTTGAAAGCCGCGGCCGCGGAAGAAGTTCTTCGCGCGCTCCGCAGCGTGCTTGAGCAACTGTCGAGCCTGGAGCCCGCATCTATAGTCAGCTCCGCCAGCGGACCTACACCCTGATGCTAAGGTAAAATCATCAGTCCGCCGTTCAATAAACGTTCAATAAAAACAACCCGAGACCAAACCAGTGCAGCAAGCCGTGACCGACCTATGACCAAGATGAAAGTCTGTAAAGCCGTATTTCCCGCCGCCGGACTGGGCACCCGCTTCCTGCCGGCCACCAAAGCTCAACCCAAAGAAATGCTCCCGCTGGTCGACAAGCCCATTATTCAATACGGCGTGGAAGAAGCCATGGCCTCTGGATGCAACCAAATCCTCATCATCACGGGCCGTGGCAAGCAGGCCATCGAGGACCATTTTGACGTCAGCTATGAACTCGAACGAATGCTCGAAGAGCGCGGCAAGACTGACCTGCTTCGTATCGTCCGCTCCATCTCCGACATGATTTACGTGGCCTATGTTCGCCAGAAGGAAGCTCTCGGCCTGGGCCATGCCGTGCTCATGGCTCGCGAGATGGTCGGCAACGAACCCTTCGCCGTGCTCCTCGCCGATGACGTCATCGACGCCAAGATTCCGTGCCTCAAACAGATGGTCGAAGTCTTCAACGAGAAACAATGCTCGGTCCTTGCCACTCAGGTTGTCGAAGGCAAAATGATTTCCTCCTACGGCGTTCTGGACGTGAAACCGGTGAATGACAGCCGTTTCGGCGACCGCCTTTTCGAAATTAAGAACATGGTCGAGAAGCCCAAGGCCGAAGAAGCTCCTTCCAACCTCGCCATCATCGGCCGCTACATCCTCACTCCCGGAATCTTTGATGCTCTCGCCAACACGCCCACCGGAGCCGGCGGGGAGCTCCAGCTTACGGACGGCATGCGCCTGCTACTGCAAAAGGAAAAGATGTACGCCTACGTCTACGAGGGCCGCCGCCACGATACCGGCGACAAACTCGGATTCCTGAAGGCTACTGTGGAATTCGCCCTCAAACGCGAAGACATGGGCGAACCCTTCCGTGAATACTTGAAAGGATTGAAGTTATAATCGCGTTCTCCGCGCTTGTTCGTACTTTCTTATTCGTACTTTAATGACAAACTTTGGTTTGTTGAGAACTTCTTACGCCCGCGCTATTCTGAATTACTTAGTAGTTCCCTAACCTGCTCCTACTTGTGTGTCTAAAGTAACCGATAGGATGGAGGTCGCCGATGGGCAGGCGCAGCCAGCCCCGTAAGCAAGTGGAAGTGCCGGTGCGGATTTTCGGCACCGATAAGCACGGCCAGACTTTTTCTGAAAAAGCACGCGTCGTCAACGCCAGCCGAAGCGGCGCAGAGCTTGCTGACGTGCGCTCCGAACTTAAACTCGACGAAACTATTGGCGTAACCTACGGTACGAATCGCGCGCACTTCCGCGTAAAGTGGATTGGCGCTTCCGGAACTTCAAAGGCCGGGCATGTGGGCCTGCTCAACGTCTCTCCTGAAAAACCTCTCTGGGATTTTCCCCTTCCGCCCGACGCTTTGGATAATTACCAACTCGGCAGCTTGGAGGGCCGAACTACCGCGCGCTTCCGATGTCAAAACTCAATCGAGGTACACGTGAAAACCGGAGAGTCTTTCTGGGGCACGGTCGCGGACCTCAGCCTGGGGGGCTGTTACGTCGAGATGGCCATTCCTCTGGTGGTCGGCACAAAGCTAAGAGTAGGAATCTGGCTGGGACAAGATAAAGCCTGGGCCGAAGCACAGGTCGCGCACCGAACACCCGGCATGGGGATCGGGCTAAAGTTCATCGAGATATCTGACCAGGACCGCGATCGAATTCGCCGTTATCTTGAAAACCTCGCACCTTTCGCAAAGAAATCAGAGCGTTCGCCTAGCTTGCCCCAGGTCGGAAAATCTCAAACAAAATTCTAGCCCCCAAGCGAACTTTTCAGCTTTTTGGATTTCTCCTCTACCCCGCTCGCCAGCTTTTCTTTGTGGGTTTGAAGTTTCCTGGCGATCGCAGCGTCGCTCAAGCCAATCATCTGCGCCGCCAAAATTCCAGCATTGGTCGCTCCGGGTTTCCCAATCGCCACGGTCGCCACCGGAATTCCTGCCGGCATCTGCACCGTCGCCAACAACGAATCCATCCCCTGCAGCGAGGTCGAAGGAATCGGCACTCCAATTACCGGAAGCGTTGTATGCGCGGCAATTACGCCCGCCAGATGCGCGGCCCCGCCCGCACCAGCGATAATCACCTGAATCCCGCGCCCCGCAGCCTTCCGGGCGAAGTCCGCAGTCCGGTCCGGCGACCGGTGCGCCGACGTCACATCCATCTCATATCCAATCCCGAACTCGTCGAGCGCCTTCCCCGCCTCACGCATAATCTCCAGATCGGAATCGCTCCCCATCACAATCGAAACCAGAATTTTATTCATGCTCCCCCCAAATATTTTCGAGAATCAATTTGTCATCCTGAGCGAGGATTTTGCTTCGCGATGGCGAAGCAAAACCGCAGTCGAAGGATCCCAAGCACCCAGACGCACCTGATCCAACGCCTCACTTCCCCGACGCTCTCCCGGCAATATCCCTTCGGTAATGCGCTCCGTCAAAACTAATCTTCCCACAAGCCTCATACGCCCGCTGCACTGCCGTTTCCAACTCGGGAGCCCGCGCCGTCACGCCCAGCACGCGCCCTCCGGTCGTATAAAACTCTCCATCGCGTTTTGAAGTTCCTGCGTGAAAGACTTTCACTCCCTCGATGGCCCCCGCCTCATCGAGTCCGCGAATTTTCTTCCCTGCCTCAAACGCTCCCGGATACCCACCTGAAGCCATTACCACACACACCGACGCATCGTTCGACCAGTTAAAAGCCCCTTCGCTCATACGTCCCTGGATCGACGCTTCCAACGCATCCAGCAGATCGCTCTCCAGCCGCATCAGAATCGGCTGCGTTTCCGGATCGCCAAACCTGCAATTAAACTCCAGCACCATCGGGCCGCGCGCCGTCATCATCAGCCCGCAATAAAGTACGCCCTTATATTCAGCGCCCTCCGCCTTCATTCCCGCCACTACCGGCTTGGCAATATGATTCACCAGCCAATCCCGCATCTTCTCATCTACAATCTGCGCGGTGGAATACGCGCCCATGCCTCCGGTGTTTAGCCCGGTATCGCCGTCGCCCACCCGTTTGTGGTCCTGGGCCGCCACCAACGGCGCAACCCGCTCCCCATCGCTCAACACCAAAAATGACAGTTCATCCCCAACCAAACATTCTTCCAGCACCACCCGCGCGCCCGCTTCGCCCACCATCTTGCCGCTCAACATTTCGGCCGCCGCGCTGGCCGCTTCTTCCTTGCTCGCCGCCATTACTACGCCTTTGCCTGCGGCAAGGCCATCCGCTTTCACCACCACCGGCGCATGCAAGCGCGCCAAAGCGTCCTGCACTTCCTCCATGGAATCGCAAATCGCGTAAGCGGCTGTAGGAATTCGATGGCGCTGCATGAACTCTTTGGCGAAGCTCTTGCTCGCTTCGAGTTGCGCCGCCGCCTTGGTCGGGCCAAACACGGGCCAACCCCGCAGCGTGAACTCGTCCACTACTCCCAGCGTAAGCGGTAACTCGGGCCCTACGACGGTGAGATCAGGCTGGAGCTTCTGCGCCAAGGCCAAGATCGAATCCACACTTTTCAGGTCAACTGGCAGGCATTCCGCCTCATCGCCGATTCCGCCATTGCCAGTCGCGCAATATAGCTCCGAAACCCGCGGCGATTGCCGCAGCTTCCACACCAGCGCATGCTCGCGCCCGCCGCTACCCAGAACCAAAAGTTTCATAGAAGAAAATAAAGGTTAGGGTAGAGCGGCGAGCCTGTCAAACCGGACGAAATAAATTGTTGATTGATGATGGATGATTGTTGACCGGCAAAGCAGAATCCAAAACCCACGGTCTTAATCCACAATCAGCAATCAACGATCATCAATCAACCATCATCAATTTGCTTCTTAACCACACTTAACCCTCCGTCGTATAATCTCCCCAAATGATCACCGTTTCCAAAGAGGACTACCTGAAAGCGATTCTCGAAGCTGAGAGCGAAGGTGAATCTGTCATCTCCGCCCGGCTCGCCGACTGGCTGAAGGTTTCCGCGCCCGCGGTTACCATGGCGATGCGCCGCTTAAAAAAAGACGCGCTGGTCCGCGTTCAGGGAGACGGCCACGTCCGCCTCACGGCAGCGGGTCGTAAGATTGCCCGCAAGCTTACTCTTCGCCATCACCTCATCGAACGCATGCTGGCGGAGCTCTTCGGCATGGAATGGTGGAAAGTTCACGATGAAGCCGAGCGTCTCGAGCACGCGGTTTCCCCTGACTTTGAAGAGAAACTCCTTGCCAAGCTGGGCAAAGGAGGCATCTGCCCCCACGGCAACATGAGTGAGATGGAGAGCCCCGCCAGCCGCCGCAATCGTGGGCTTCTTTTGCTCGCCGACGGGCAACCGGGCGTGACTTACACCGTCAGCGGAATTTATGAGCGCGATCGCCGCCTTCTCGAATTTTTGGAGGTCCGCGGCATCCGCCCCAGCGCCAAACTTCGCATCCTCGAACGCAACTACGATCAAACTCTTACTCTCTCAACCACCTCCGGCGCCGTTTCTCTCGGACGCGCCGCCGCCGAACGCGTCTGGGTCTCCGCAAGCGAGCAGCGTTAACCCCTTTTAGCTGTCGCCCTTCATCTGTCATCCTGAGCGAGGATTTTGCTTCCCGATTGCGAAGCAAAACCGCGGTCGAAGGCCCCCTCACAGATAGCGCTGCGCAAAACTTCTCGGAAAACTTCGATAAATGCACCATTAACCGTGGTTTATCTTCTCATGTATACTCAGGCTAATCTCGTTCCCGGGAAGGAAATCGCCGCGCAAGACGACCCGCCAACCGTGAAGCCCGTCGCCCAATCCGAAGTAGTCATCACTCATGAAGATGTCGATCGCGCCCATGATCGCGTCCGTGTCTCGCAAGCTCGCGCCCAGAGGGGGTTTTCATCCAGGGCCCGCCTGCTCTGGTTGCTTGCCGGGCCCGGCGTTCTGGTCATGCTCGGAGAGAACGATGGCCCCAGCATGCTCTCCTACGCCGCCAGCGGCGCCAAGTTCGGGATCGGATTCTTTCTCCCTTTCGTCGTCCTTACTTTTTGCATGGCAATCATCGTTCAGGAAATGACCGTGCGTCTCGGCGCGGCCACGCATCGCGGCCATGCCGAACTCATCTTCGACCGCTTCGGCCCTTTTTGGGGATGGTTCTCCATGATTGACCTGGGCCTTGGCAACTTTCTCACTTTGATCACGGAATTCATCGCCATCCGCGCTGGCCTTGGCTATTTCGGCGTCCCAGCCTGGATCGCGATTCTCCTTGCGCTCAGCGTCCTCTTTACTGCGCTCTTGAGTCATCGTTACTGGACATGGGAACGCATTACGCTCGCCGCTGCCATCTTCAACTTGGTTTTTATTCCGGTCGCGCTCATGGCCCAGCCTGATTGGCGCGCGACAGGCCATGCTTTCATCACCTGGCGCCCGGTTCCTGGCTTCAATAAGGACACGTTGCTAATTGTCCTGGCCGATATCGGCGCGACCGTAACCCCATGGATGCTTTTCTTTCAGCAGAGCGCGACCGTCGACAAGGGCATGACCACCAAAGACATTCGCTTCGGCCGCATTGACACCGTCCTCGGCGCCGCTCTCGCCTGCACTGCCGCAATCGCTACCATCCTTGCCACCGCGCCGCTCTTCGCGCATACGATGAGCGCCGATAATTTCCAGGCAGCCGAATTCGCGCAGGCTCTTCAGCCCATCATTGGGCGCATCGGCGCGTCACTCTTTGCCCTTGGAATGGTTGAGGCGGGAATCGTCGCCGCCATCACCATCTCCACTTCGTCCGCGTATGCCTTCGGGGAAGTGGCCGGTAAACCACACAGCCTCAATTTGCCGATGTCGGAAGGCAAATCTTTCTATGCCGTGCTCACTCTCTGCGCCATCGCCGCCGCCGCTATCGTCTTGGTTCCAGGTCTGCCCCTGGTCTATGTGGTGTTGCTCGTAAATGTGGTCGCGGTTCTCGCCATGCCGCCTGCCTTAGTATTTCTTTTTATGCTGGTGAACGACCGGGAAGTGATGGGCGATCTGGTGAGCCCGCTATGGGTGAATGTCCTTGCAAGCGGCGTGGTTTTCATCCTAACCGCCGCCGGCATCCTTTTCGGCCTGAGCATACTGTTCCCGAACATCTTCGCGGCGCTGGGAGGAAAGTAGTCATGACTCTTCGTAAAAAATGCTTCTGTAGAACAGCCGTTGCAAGCTGTCCAGTCGAGCAAAGCTCGACCGTTTTCTTTCCGCACCAGGAAAAATCTGTTGCCCGCCCGAGGCTAGCCCAATGACCGAAAGCCAATCGAAACCGCATCATATCTCGCCCGCCGACGAAACCCTCGTCCTCACCTCGCTTGAGCATGATCAACTCGTCAGCGCGAAAAAACGCCATATCCCCCGCCGACATTTCAATGGTCCCGAGCTCGCCGTTCTATGGACCCTTCGGCTCTACCTCTTGTTCATGATGGCAGTCGTCGCATATCAGGTCTGGACCGCCCGCTAAATCCACGGGACCGCCATACTTACTCGCCTGTCGTTGACTTGTCCTCACCTGCGACCTAAGATGTGCATTCAGTCGCACGCCACTCCTCGGGGTCCAGATAAATGACGGATTCCTCTTCACTCGTTGGGCAAACCATCTCTCACTATCGTGTAATCGAGATGCTGGGCGGTGGCGGAATGGGAGTGGTCTACAAAGCGCAGGACACGCGCCTCGACCGCTTCGTCGCCCTTAAATTCCTCCCTGACGATCTTGCCAGAGATCTCCAGTCCCTCAGCCGGTTTCGCCGTGAAGCCAAAGCTGCCTCCGCGCTTAATCATCCCAACATCTGCACCATCCACGACATCGGTGAAGAAAATGGCAAAGCCTTCATCGCCATGGAATGTCTCGAGGGACAAACTCTCAAATATGCAATTGCGGGCCGGCCCATGGAACTGGAGCGTTTACTGGACATCGCCATAGAGATTTCAGATGCTCTCGATGCCGCCCATGCCGAGGACATCGTTCACCGCGACATCAAGCCCGCCAACATCTTCGTTACCAAACGCGGTCATGCAAAAGTCCTCGATTTTGGTCTTGCCAAGGTCACTCATTCCCGCCCGCAAGCCGAACCTTCTGCCACTCTCGCCACGGTTGGCGTCGATTCCGAACACCTCACCAGCCCAGGCTCTGCGCTGGGCACCATGGCTTACATGTCTCCCGAACAAGTCCGCGGCAGAGAACTTGACGCCCGCTCAGATCTGTTCTCCTTCGGCGCCGTTCTCTACGAAATGTCTACCGGATCGCTCCCATTCCGCGGTGACACTTCCGGCGTCATCTTCGAGGCCATTCTCAACCGTTCTCCATTGCCGCCAGCGCGCTTTCATCCCGATGTTCCCGCCGAACTCGAACGCATTATCGGCAAAGCTCTCGAGAAGGATCGAGACCTTCGCTATCAGAACGCCTCCGAACTCCGCGCCGATCTAAAACGCCTGCGCCGGGACACTAGCTCCGCCCATATTTCTTCTGGGTCGGTCCCGTCATCTTTTTCCACAACCATGCATTCCGGATCCTCCCCTTCGTCGAAAGCCATCCCCGCACTGGCGAGCCAGCCGTCCGGAACACCGTCCGCTTATCCCTCCGATAGCTCCACGATGGCCGCAGTCGCTTCACGCAATAAAGGCAAGATCTTCTCGCTAGGCGCTTTGGTACTTCTTCTCGTTTTCGCCGCGGCGTACGGCGTCTACAATTTAGCCTTCAATCGCCGCGTCGCAGGAGGCCCGGCAAGAATTACGAAGGTCAGTCAATGGAATAATTCCATGGACTATCCCGCTCTCTCTCCGGATGGTCGCACTATCGCCTTTACCTCCCCTGTGGAGGGTTATGATCAAGTGTTCGTCATGCTGACTTCCGGCGGCGAGCCTCTTCAGATCACCCACGATGAAGGGAACAAAACGGTTTTAAGTTTTTCGTCTGATGGTACGCAAATCTTTTTTCGCCAGACTCTGGGTGATTTTGAGATATCGAGCATTCCTACCCTTGGTGGCGCTCCCAAGCGCCTGGCTGCGGGCTACGGTGTTACACCATCCGCCGATGGTCTCTCTCTCTACCTAGAGAAACCGGATGGACAACTTGTTCGCACGCCATACTCAGGCACCGGTGAGGAACTCATCTACAGCTTTCCGCCCAGCGTCCTTCTCGGCCTTCACTTAAAGAGCTATCCAGATGGCAAAAGCCTTCTCCTCAGCTCCGCGGGTGCTTCCGGCGAAACTTTACAGCGGCTCGATCTCTCAACTCGCCAACTCAATAACTTGGGGCAGCTCCCCAATACCTCTGCCTGGAATTCTTGGGGTATTCCGGGAAAAAGCATTTATGTCAGTCGTAGAATTAACGGCATCAGCAACCTCTGGGAATTCTCCCTGGAAGATCATTCCCTTAGGCAAATCACCTTCGGCCCCGGCCCTGATCTCGCCCCTATGTCTGAACCAAATGGTAAGGGCATTTACTTCGTGAATGGCAGATCCGCCGGAACTCTTACCCTCTATCGCGCGGCATCGAAACAGTTCTCCGATATCGTCACCGAAGATGCGACTCAGCCGGTGCTTTCAAACGATGGACTCCATTTGTCATACATAACAACCCCTGAACTGGGCAAGGGCGAGATTTGGGTCTCTGATATCACAGGCAATCATAGGCAAAAGCTGGCGTCCGGCAGTTCTGGTTTGGAAACTTTGGCGTGGTCGAACGATTCAACCAAATACCTGTTTGCCGACGGGGTTGGCGACAAGCTAAAACTTTTCGTTATCGATGCCGATGGTACGCATCTCCACCAATTGCCATGGTCCGGCGATTACGTTGGCTTTGCCATTTGGGAACCGGGAGATCAATCCATCATTCTCGGCGGCCGCGATGACAGCAGTCGCGAAGGAAAGAACTGGCGAATCCTGTTGAATGATTCTCCCGCCGTTCCTTTCTTTGACCACTGCGGCATGGCCGTCGATTTCTCTCCAGACCGCAAATTTGTCATCACCAGCGTGCTTTGGGGCGAGAAACCCGGCCTTTATCAATACTCGATTGTCGATAAGACTTGCACCACTCTCAAGCAGGGCATTACCACTTATCTGGCTATGTATTCGCATGACGGCAAGTCTTTCCTCTACTCGCTCGCCTCTCATGGTCAAACCACAATCTTCCGGCAGCCCTGGCACAACGGCATCGCTATTGGTTCGCCCGTCCCTGCCTTCAAACTGCCACTCGCTCTCCGCGAAGATTACGATGGCAATGCCTTTGTCGTCTCCCGCGATCTCTCGTCCCTGGTTTACGCTCGCCCGGCTGGCCACGAAGATCTTTATTTTCTCTCTCAGAAATAGCAATTCTTTCGTTCGGCTTCCCTCTACGCAATCCACTGCAAAACGACTAAACTTGAGGGTTCCGATCTAGCTCCAGTCCGCAGTGCGGCAGGTTCAGCCGTACCGCGGCATCTTCGTCAGGAAGGCCATCATGTCTTTAAATAGCTTCAACGCCCGCTCCGGTCTCAAAGTCGGCAACAAGGAATACGAGATCTATCGTCTCGACGCACTCGACAAGCAAGGCATCAAAACCGCGCACCTGCCTTTTTCTCTGCGAATTCTGCTGGAGAACCTTCTCCGGACCGAGGATGGCCGCAACGTAAAAAAAGAAGACATCCGCGCATTCGCGGCCTGGAATAAAAATTCCAAACCTGATAAGGAAATCGCCTTCACCCCCAGCCGCGTCCTGCTTCAGGATTTCACCGGCGTCCCTTGCGTCGTCGATCTAGCCGCCATGCGCGACGCCATGAAGCAACTCGGCGGCGATCCCTCGTTGATCAATCCCCTGCAACCTGTGGAACTCGTCATTGACCACTCCGTGCAGGTGGACGAATTCGGCACCAGTAGCGCCTTCGACGTAAACGCTCTGCTCGAATTCCAGCGCAACAAAGAGCGCTATTCCTTCCTCCGCTGGGGCCAAACCGGATTCCATAATCTGGCCATCGTCCCTCCCGACACCGGCATCGTCCATCAGGTCAATCTCGAATACCTCGCCCGGGTCGTTTTCGTACAAGATGTGAATGGTGCACGCACCGCTTACCCCGACACCCTGGTTGGCACCGACTCCCACACGACCATGATCAACGGGCTTGGGGTGTTGGGATGGGGGGTGGGAGGAATTGAAGCCGAGGCCGCGATGCTCGGGCAGCCTGTGTCCATGCTGATTCCGCTGGTTGTCGGAGTGAAACTTACGGGACGTCTGCGGGAAGGCGCTACGGCTACCGATCTTGTTCTAACAATCACCGAGATGCTGCGCAAGCACGGCGTCGTCGGAAAGTTTGTCGAATACTTTGGGCCGGGGTTGCGCGATCTTCCGCTCGCCGATCGTGCGACCATCGCCAACATGTCGCCGGAATACGGCGCGACCTGCGGCATCTTCCCGGTCGACAAAGAAAGTCTCAAGTACCTGAAGCTCAGCGGACGCAGCGCTGAACAAATCGCACTGGTCGAAGCTTACTGCCGCGAACAGGGGTTGTTTCACGACGAGAAAACCCCCGAGGCGGAATATTCGGAGTTACTCTCGCTTGATCTTGGGACGGTTGAGCCGAGTTTGGCTGGGCCGAAGCGGCCGCAGGATCGGGTTGTGCTGTCGCAGGCCGGCGACTCATTCAATAAAGCTTTGCCTTCGTTGATCAAGCCAAAGTCCGCGGCGAAAACCGGAGCCGCCTCACTGCCGGCCTCGATTGCGGGAAGTGGAAATGGCGCACCCACGAGCACTGCGAAGACATGGGAAGCCGAAGGCGGCAATCCCGCAGCCGTCGGTGTGGAAGATCCGAACGTTCACGAACACGTTTCCGCGAATGTGAAAGATTCTCTCAAGCACGGCAGCGTGGTTATCGCCGCCATCACTTCCTGCACCAACACTTCGAATCCTTCCGTCATGATCGGCGCTGGAATTCTTGCGAAAAAGGCGGTCGAAAAAGGGCTCTCTGTTCCACCGTGGGTGAAGACTTCGATTGCCCCCGGATCGAAGGTTGTCCGCGACTATCTGGAAAACGCCGGCCTGACGCCTTATCTCGAGAAGTTGAAATTCCACATCGTCGGCTACGGCTGTACGACTTGCATCGGCAACTCTGGGCCGCTCCCTGAAGAAGTTTCCAAGGCCATCGACGAAAAAGATTTAGTAGTCGCCAGCGTGCTCTCCGGCAACCGCAACTTCGAAGGCCGTATCAACTCAGAGGTTCGCGCCAACTACTTGATGTCGCCGCCGCTGGTGGTTGCGTTTGCACTGGCGGGACGAATCGACACGGACCTTCGCACAGATGCCATCGGCAAAGGTAAAGACGGCAAGCCCGTCTATCTCGCCGATATCTGGCCCACACAGCGCGAGGTCGAAGAGGCGGTCGAGCAATCTGTGACCGCGGAAATGTTTTCGAAAAGCTACGCTGAAGTTTTTGCGGGAGACGAGCGCTGGCGCGGCCTTTCCGTTCCTAAGGGCCAAACCTACGCCTGGGACCCAAATTCCACCTATATCCGCCGCGCGCCGTACTTCGACGACATGAAGATTCAACCGGCGGCCGTCGAAGACATTCAATCTGCGCGCGTACTGGCGGTATTGGGAGACAGTGTTACCACTGACCATATTTCTCCCGCGGGATCGATTAAAAGAGACAGTCCGGCAGGAAAATATTTGCAGGAGCACGGCGTCAAGCCCGCCGACTTTAACTCTTACGGCTCGCGGCGCGGCAATCATGAAGTGATGGTGCGCGGAACATTCGCCAACGTGCGATTGCGCAACAAGCTGGTCTCGACCGAAGGTGGATTCACCCGGCACCTGCCCTCGAACACCGAAATGTCGATCTTCGACGCCTCCGAGAAATATCAGTCTGAAGGTACGCCGCTGATCATCCTTGCGGGCAAAGAATACGGCTCCGGTTCCTCGCGAGACTGGGCCGCGAAAGGTCCGCGACTGCTCGGTGTTCACGCCGTCATCGCCGAAAGCTACGAGCGTATTCACCGCTCGAATCTGGTCGGCATGGGAATTTTGCCACTCCAATTTCCCGCCGGGCAGAATGCCGAATCACTTCACCTGACCGGCGAGGAAGCTCTTGAAATTACCGGCGTGCGCAATCTGGTTGAACATTATTCTGCGGCGCAGAAGGTGAAGGTCCGCGCTACGGGCAAAGGAAGTCCAGTGGAGTTCGAAGCTTTAGTGCGCATCGATACGCCGCAGGAAGCGCTCTACTACGCTAATGGCGGCATTTTGCAGTATGTGTTGCGGCAGTTGTTAGCCGCGAAACGAAGCGCGCAGTCGTTGGGAGTTTAGCCGCTCGCTTAACCGCAAAATATGCCAGCGAGGCTCCGCACAACATTACTATCGCCATCCGAAGATAGATTGCGGCGGTGATCGAGATCCCGATCCCGCCGGCGATCGCGAGATAGGCAACAATACAGGCGGGACATTTCGGCAACAGAAGGAGAATGCCGCCTGGGACAATCCATCCGGAAGAGACCCATCCGGCCAAGGGGAGATAACGCCGAGCAAAGGCTGGATGCGGACCGCCAGTGACGGCCCGCATTCCGCTGACTGCCCGATGCGAACCAGTCGAAATTAGTTCGCAGCAATTAGTCTTCACAAACTCTTCTCCGCCGCGCAGCATGAGGATCCCGTACCCTTTGGCGCGGTGTAGAGCGCCTTGGGATCGACGAAGTAGCCTTCGGCGTAGCGATCGTGATGGCGGACCCATGCCATGCTGAAGGCCAAGCCATCCTCATCGCGGCCCTTGGGCGCGAGGTCGAGAAAGTTGTAGGCACCCACCAGGATGTCGAGCCCGCGCCCATAGGAAGAATAGGTGTGCAAGATCTCGCCTCGCTCATTTTTATAGAACACGCTCACTCCCGGGGCTTCTTCGCTGGGGAACTCCATCGTTTCGTAGTTGTACTCCACCTTGCCGTTCGCCATTTCCTCTTTGGTAAACGAAACATGATAATCGCGGTTAAAGTCGTTTCCGAACGATGACACCCACCGGAACGCCCAGCCCATGCGCTTCTTGAATGCCGCAATCTCCGGCATCGGCGCGCGGGAAACCACGGCCAGCGTGACGTCGCGATTGGCAAGATGGACCAGGCTTCCATCGAAATGGTCGGCCAAGTATGAGCAACTGGGGCAACCGGCTTCCCATCCCGGACCAAGCATAAAGTGGTAGATGATCAACTGGCTTTTGCCGCCGAATAGGTCGGCAAAAGTTTCTCTGCCGTTTGGCCCATCGAATACATATTGCTTTTCAACTTTTTCCCAGGGCAGTTCGCGGCGCTGGCGGCTCAGTTCGTCGCGAAGTTTGGTGAATTCCTTTTCTTTGCGGAGTAGTTCTTTGCGGCGGGCGGTCCATTCTGTTAGAGATACAACTCGATGCTCGCGGGTGTGTGCGCTGGTGGTAGTGGCTGTCGCCATTGGTTTTCTCCTGTTCTGATGATTTGGTTTTCTCTCTCTTTATTCTTGCCGTTCTCGTTTCTATTTTCTACGAGTGCCTTACTTCTTACTTTTTCTGGCGTTAGTTCTGTGTTTTTTCCCCGCGCCATCCTGCTCGGCGATTTCTTTTATGCGAAGCATCTCGCTTGACCACAGCTCGGCGAACGGGCCCACCCATCGTTCGTAAATCTGTCGGATGGGCGTTACGTTCAGCGAATTCACCCGCTGTCTTCCCTCCTCCCGCGTGCTGACCAGGTTCGCCTGCCGCAGCACGTCGAGATGTTTCATCACCCCGAAGCGGCTGAGATGCGGAAAGGTTTCCACAATCTCGGTGGTGGTGCGGGAACGGTCCCGCAGATAATCCAGAATGGCGCGCCGGGTCGCATCCGAGAGCGCCTTCCACACCGGGTCGAGTTCATCCGCTGGACGCGGCTGAGCGGGAAGTTCCTTCACGCCGCGTCGCAGTCCTTTTTCGTTTGGTTCAGCATGTGGCTCCAGCCCGTGCCAATATTCTTGCGGTGTTCGGGATCGATCATGCCCAGAGCGCGATGCCGCAGTGCGATCCGGCAGCCGCTGGCGGCAGGTTCAATCTTTACTTCCACATGATTGATCACCGGATAGGACATGAACATGGGGCCGCTCAGCTCGAGCAACTCTCCGGGCTTGATCACCTGCACGAATCCCCAAACATGTCCGATGCCGTTGCCGCGATCCCGGTACCAGCGCCCGCCCACCTTCGGCTCCAGATTCAAGTCAAGGGTTTGCCCGTTGGGGTGGGTGTTACCTTTCCCCAGCCGGTACAGCACGGTGGCGAATGTCTTCTCCGGCGTGGATTTAACGTCTACGTGTTGTTGAATGTCTAGTGTCAGGTCTTCCAAGGTCATGGTTGATCTCCTTTGCTTTTTCGCTTTCATTATGTGATCTAATAGTAACGTGAATATCTAGTCACGTCAAGAAGTTTTTTTTGCTCCGCGGCAGGAGTGAACCAAAACACGGAACCCCGGTGCCATCCTGCCCTCCTGATTCTCCAAAGCCAAGCAAGAAACGCCTCTTGCATCTAAGATAAGACGATGCCTGAAGTCTCTGATTCCTCGACTACCGAAGAAACGATTACGGGAAAAATGGCTGCAAGGGAAGCTGGTCGAGCTGGGACGCACGGCGCACCCCTGCGGTTGCTGATCGAGACCGAGCCTTGGTCGCGCACTTTCGGGCTCAATCTGCGCGATCTGTTCAGCGACAAGCAAGGTCACCTTCCTCCGTTGCAGCTAGAGTCAGCGCCTGCTACTTTTTGGCCGGATGTTTTTGTTGACCGTAAGCTACCCTGGCGGCGATTCCTTGAATCGGGCGGATACCATGTGCTCGCGATCATTGCCATTTTGGGGGGATCGCGATTTCTGGCTCTGCAACCCCATGCCGTTCCCCAATCTCAGTTCACGCATGCCGACGTTGTGTATTACTCGGACGCCGACTATTTGCCGCCTATTGATACGCTGAAGTCGCACGGGAACAGACCTCGTGCCAACCACTCGGAAAAGGCCGATCCCGGATTTTCTCCGCAGCCGGTTATTTCCGTACCTCCAGAATCAGACAATCGTTCCCAGACCATCGTCGCCGCCCCTGCGGTTCGATTGAAGCATGACATCAAATTGCCCAATAGTGTGGCCTGGTCTGACGCGCCGCGCATGCCGATTGCACCCGCGCCACTGGTGCCGGCCTCCCAGATCTCGCGCCTGGCGCCGCAGTTGGAGCGTTCCGTTGTAGCACCTCCGCCCAGCGTGGAAAAAACGGAGCGGCAATCGCAATCCATGCGCACGCCGGAGCTGGCTGTGGTTGCGCCTCCGCCCGCGCTAGACGCCACTTCGAACCGCCGCATTGGCGATATGAACATCGGGCGCAGCGCCGTGATTGCGCCTGCACCACAACTCGGCGTAGCGGAGCAGCGCACCATGCCGCGGGCAGGTGCGGCACTTCACGGAAACGGCTCGCAGGTAATTGCTCCACCTCCCTCGCTGGGCGCATCTGGACGATCGCGCTCGGGCGGAGCGATGGTTGCGCTTAGCCTGAATCCGGCGGTGGGCGCGCCTCCACCTGCCGTTGCAGGAAACCGACGTGGTACTTTCTCTTCTACTCCTTCTGGACACCGCGGAGCTTCCGGGGCGTCCGCTGATTCCGATGCCAGCGGCACTTCGGGCAAGAACAGCAACAGCAAACTGCCGTCCGGACTTTATGTGGGCAACAATTCTGGCGCGAATTCTGTGAATCCGAACTTAATCGCAAACGCTCGGCCGCCACGAGTTACGCGCACTGAGACGTCGACAAGCGCCGGCAACATCTCCGAGGCGGAGCGCGAGGTTTTTGGCGACCGGAAAATTTATTCGCTCAGCCTGAACATGCCGAATCTCAACTCAGGCGGCGGAAGCTGGATCATCCGCTTCGCGCCGCTGGCACAGGATGCGAGCAAGACGCAGGAACAAGTTTCATCGCCCGTGGCGACGAGCAAAGTCGATCCCGCTTATCCGCTGGAATTGATGCGGCAGAACGTGCAGGGAACGGTGATCCTTTACGGCGTGATCCACGCCGATGGAAGCGTGAGTCAAGTGCGGGTGCTGCGCAGTGTGGACGCGCGCCTTGACCACTTCGCGAGCGACGCGATTTCCAAGTGGAAATTTCAGCCTGCGATGAAGGCGGGCACGCCTGTGGATGTGGAGGCGACGTTCTGGATTCCATTTCGGCCGACGAAGTCGCCATCACAGTTTTAGGAACCGCAGTCCTTACTTCTCAATGCGCAGACTGGCAACCATGGCTTTCATACCGCAATATTTTGGCCCGAACGCCTAAGCGCCCACGGCTTCCTGGCCGCCTAATGGCAGGAAGTACTGCGTTCCTTTGATGGGCTCGGTAACTTTGCGTAGTAATTCCTGAAGGTCCTCATTACGGTCGACGAAATCGATCTCCGAAGTATTTACAATCAGCAGATCGGACGAAGTGTAATGAAAGAAGAAGTGTTCGTAGGCCTTTACCACTTCTTCCAGATAATCGTCGCTCACGGCGCGCTCATCGGGCGCGTTTTTCTTCTTCAGGCGCTTCTTTAGCACCTCCGGTGTGGCTTGCAAGTAGATCACCAGGTCAGGAGTGGGTAGCAGATTGCGGAAATGAGTGTAGTAGCGATTGTAGGTCTCGAGTTCCTGATCGGTGAGGTTGAGGCAGGCAAAGAGTTTATCTTTTTCCAAAATATAATCCGCGACAATTGTCTTTTGCGAGTGAGACCCCAAATCGAGAGCTTGCAACTGCTCGAAGCGGCGAACCAGAAAAGCGAATTGGGCCTGAAACGCCGCTCCACGTTCGCCCTCATAGAATGCGCCGAGAAACGGATTGGAGTCCGGCTCCATGACGCGCTGCGCATTCAGGCGTTCGGCCAGCATTCGTGCCAAAGTACTTTTACCGACTCGGATGGGTCCTTCGACAGCAATGTAACGAGGGAGTTCGAACAGATTTGCCATAGGTTAAAAATATTCCGGAATTGGCAGGATAGCTCGTATGGAGCGGAGTGACAATTGAGGGATGAGTTAACAGAGAGGTAGCCGGTGGTCAGTCAGGAGGTTGCGCTTTACAATTCTTGCATGCTGGAGCTTGCCGTAGGCGGTGCAGCTTGCATGGGAGTCGCGGTAGCGGCGGGGTACCAGTCCATGGCGCGGACGGGCCAATGGTACGGGAAAACATTTATTGGGCTAGGGCACGGGATGCGACAGGTTGCGCTAACTTACGACGACGGGCCGAACGATCCGCATACGCTGCGGTTGCTGGAAACGCTGGCAAAACATGGGGTGCGGGCGACTTTCTTCTTGGTGGGAAGTTATGTACGGCAGCGGCCGGAGATTGCCCGTGAAGTTGTTCAAGCTGGTCACGTCGTTGGGAATCACACCTTCACTCATCCGCTGCTTGTGCTGAAGAGCGAGGCTGAGGTTCGCCGGGAAATATGCGATTGCCGGTCGGCATTGCAGGATGCGATTGGAGAGCATTCCAATCTGTTTCGTCCGCCGTTTGGAGGACGCCGCCCAGCGGTGCTGCGCATCGTGCGCGAATTGGGGCTGGAGCCGGTAATGTGGAACGCAGCGGGAAACGACTGGAACGCGCCGCCGGCTGCGGAGATTGAGCGCAAGATCGCGAAACAGGTTCGCGGCGGAGATGTCATCTTGTTGCATGATGGCGGGCATAAAGGGATGGGAGCGGACCGGTCGCAAAGTGTGATTGCAACCCACGGGTTGATCGAGAAACTTAAAGCGCAATACGATTTTGTGACGATTCCGCAGATGATGGCGGTCCATGAGGAAGCATCAGTTCCGCGAGAGTAATAAAAAGCGTCAAGCTTCTCTCGATTGGACAATCCCTTCAACTTCGCTCAGACGGCTGTCCCTACATATGCATGCCTTTGAATGCTTGTTTCGCTGCGGCGATGGTTTGGCGGATGTCTTCGGCGGAGTGGGCCGCACTTAGGAAGGCAGCTTCGTATTGCGAAGGCGGCAGATAGAATCCGCTATCGAGCATGGCCCGGAAAAATTTGCCGAAGGCTTCGGTGTTGGATTTTGAAGCGGAATCCCAATCCGTGATCGGGCCGGGATTGAAGAACCAGGTAAACATGGAACCGACGCGATTGTGACTGAGCGAGACGCCTGCGTCTTTGGCGGCCGCGGCGACGCCTTCCACCAATTCTCCGCTGAGCTTGTCGAGGCGTGGATAGATTTCCTGTTTGTGATCGCGAAGATGCTTTAAGGTAGCGCATCCAGCGGCCATGGCCAGCGGATTTCCGGAGAGCGTGCCGGCCTGATACATGGGACCGAGCGGCGCGACCAGATTCATGATCTCGCTGGGGCCGCCGTATGCGCCTACTGGCAGGCCTCCGCCGATGATCTTGCCCATGGTAGTGAGATCGGGACGAATGCTATAGAGTTCCTGCGCGCCGCCAAAAGCCAGGCGGAATCCGGTCATGACCTCGTCGAAAATCAATACTGATTTCTCGCGTTCGGTGATCAGGCGCAGGGCGACCAGATAATCGTCTGCGGCGGGAACGCATCCCATGTTCCCCACGACCGGCTCGACGATTACGCATGCGATCTGATGCTTGAATTTCTGAAACGCGTACTCGACGGCTTTGACGTTGTTGAACGGCAGAGCCAGAGTGAACTGGGTGAACTCTTCGGGAACGCCCGCCGATCCTGGGATTCCGAGCGTGGCTACGCCGGAGCCGGCCTTTACTAAAAGCGCATCGGAATGGCCGTGATAGCAGCCTTCGAACTTAACAATGTATTTGCGCTTGGTGTAGGCACGAGCCAGGCGAATGGCCGACATGGTGGCTTCGGTGCCAGAGCTCACAAAGCGCACTTTCTGCATCTGCGGAAATGCCAAGATTACCAGCTCGGCGAGGTCGGCTTCGGACGGGGTTGAGGCTCCAAAGCTGGTGCCGTTGCAGGCCGCACTGACGATCGCATCCAGCACATCGGGAGCGGCATGCCCGAGAATTAATGGGCCCCACGATCCAACATAGTCAATGTATTCGTTTTCGTCGGCATCAAAAATATGCGAGCCTTTGCCCCGCATGATAAAGGGCGGATCGCCTCCGACAGAACCGAAGGCGCGCACCGGGGAGTTTACTCCGCCGGGAATCATGCTTTCGGCACGCTGCTGCAAACGGCGCGACTGCTCGGCTTTTCGAGAGGTTGTCGACGGCATCGAGGCTCCGCAAGAACAACGAGGATGTAAACCCGCCAGCTATGCTAGGGCTGAATGCAACCGATTACTATATCAGCGACCGCGCATATGAATTAACCTGAAATTAATGCTGCCGCCATCATTCTGCAATATGTGACGGATAGTCTCACAAACATCAAGTCGCCCTTCTAACCGGGAGGGTTTTCAGGACGGTTTCGGGGGCTCCGGACCGTCCCTTTTTAATTTTGCCGCACCGCCGTAGCCTCCTCTGCAACTACCGACTCCTCGCACGTCGCGTCTTTCTTAACTTTCAATCCTGTAACATTCCTGTAACGAAGGCGACTTAGCCTCAAGTCAGACAGGCGGATGTTGCGAGGATTTCTTTTATTGATTAACTATAGTTAATCTTTGATAGTATACTTAGGTTAAACTAAGTTTGAGTACAATCCACCGTCTGAATTCTGCAGTCTGAGACTGGACTATTTCACAAAACTAACCCGAATGACGCCATCGAAATTCATTCTTCACGCGTTTGCCCTGTGCGCGATTGCTCTGAGTATGATTTCTCCAGTCATCGCGCAGCAGGAGCCAGAGACTCCCTCTAGAGGGCCGGCGGCGACTCCACCTCCAGAACATCCACAAACGTCCGACACGGAAGCCGACCAAGTCATTGAAACTATGCTCCCACACTTCAAGGACACACGCTTTTGGCTTTCGGGGCAGGCTAATTTTATTTTTCAGACGCATCCGCCTTTTTATGCGGCCTATAGTGGGTCGCACAGTTTGAGTCCCAAGTATGAAAAAGCGACGTCTCGAGTGCTGACGCTTTATACGGGGGCGCGGCTAAATAATTCTACAGAGGTGTTGGTCTATATCGAAGAGGCTGGCGGAGCCGCGTTGAGCGAAGGTTTTGGATTAGCGGGAAATACGGATCTGGACATTGTGCGGAATCCACTGCTCAGCAAAGCGCCTTACCTGGCCCAGGCGATGATTCACAAAGTGCTTGCGCTGAGCAAAGACAAGATTGAGAACGACCGCGATTTTCTGTCGTTGTTTGAAGAATTGCCGAGGCGGCGTTTGGAAGTGCGCGTCGGCAAGTTCAGTTTGCCGGACTTTTTCGATGTGAACGCCATTGGCTCTGATACGCATCTGCAATTTATTAATTGGACGACCGACAATAACGGGGCGTGGGACTATGCGGCGGACACGCGCGGGTATACGGTGGGGGCATACGCTGACTACGAGGATCGCGATTGGGGATTTCGTTTTGTCGAAGCGCTGATGCCATCGGTGGCGAATGGAATTAATCTTGTGTACCGGCCGTGGCAGGTGCATGCGGAAAATTATGAATACGAATTGCGCCGTGGAATCATTCCGAAAAAGGCAGGAGTAATTCGGCTCCTGGCATATACCAACTATGCCAACATGGGCATTTACCGGGATGCGGTTGTGCAGTTTGAAGACCATAGGTCACCCGATCCTGAGACGGTCCCGGAGATTACGAACCATCCGTGGCACATTACTCGCAAGTATGGGTTTGGCATAAACGTGCAACAAAACCTTTCGCGTTATCTGGCGGCGTTTGCGCGGTTCGGATGGGATAACGGGAAGACGGAATCCTTTGCCTACACTGAGGATGATCAAACTTTTGTGGAGGGCGTGGGAGCGAATGGCGAATGGTGGCACCGGAGGTACGATCGAGCCGGCATTGCATTTGTCTCGAATGCGATCAAGAAAGATCATCAGAATTATCTAGCGGATGGCGGCCTGGGATTTTTGCTGGGGGATGGCGGCCTTAATTACGGGCGCGAGGATATTGTGGAGACGTATTATACGGCGCACGTGTGGCGGGGAATTTACCTGGCGCCGGGAGTGCAGCACATCAATAATCCGGGATACAATCGCGACCGCGGACCGGTGGTAGTTCCGACCTTCCGGCTACATGTGGAATTTTAAGGCATTCGATTCATAGACAAACTTGCCAGCAAAAAGTCGAGCTTCGCTCGACTGGACAGCGTCTTCGGCTGCGCTCAGGGCAGGCCTGCGCGGCTGTCCCTGCGTGAGTATCTTGAGCTGAATGAGCCCCTAATTCTCTACTTTCACACCCTTCCAAAAGGCCACGTAGTCTTTGATTTGTTTGGCCGCGTCTTTGGGCTCGGGGTAATACCAGGCGGCTCCGGCATTCTGCTTGCCACTGACTTCGAGGTCATAGTAACTGGCGGTGCCCTTCCAGGGACAGACCGAATGCGCGTCGCTGGGCTTGAAATGTTCTTTGTGAATTGCGTTGGGCGGAAAATATTGGTTACCTTCCACCTCGATTGTTTTATCGCTTTCGGCGAGTACCGCGCCTTCCCACGTTGCTTTTGCCATAATGCATGTTTAGATTCGTGAAGGACGCAGCGGGTTCAGAGGTGAGAAAGAAATGTTAGAAACAGCGGCGAAGGTTGGTTTCAACGGGCATTCAATGGTGGGGATTCTGGAACGGGTGCTGGTTTGTTCGCCGCGCACGGCGGGGTGGGATAAGCCGGAACGGGCGGTGCGGTGGAAAGATCTGGGGTTTCATCATGCGCCGGATTTTGCCACGGCACAGGCACAGCATGAGGCTCTTTGCCGAGAACTGGAAGCAGCAGAGGCGGAGATTTTCGAGCTGCCTCCGTCGCCGGATATTTCGCTGGATGCGGTTTACACGCACGATGCATCTCTTCCCACGGATCACGGGTTGATTGTGATGCGGCCGGGGAAGGTGAACCGAGTATGCGAAGGACCGCACCAGGGAGTGTTCTGCGAAGGCCTGAGCATCCCAGTGCTTGGGAACATTGTTGCTCTTGGGACAAGCGAGGCGGGAGACATTTTGTGGCTTGATGAAAACACTTTATTGATTGGGCGCGGATACCGCACGAATGCGGAAGGCATCCGGCAGATGCGGGATTTGCTGGCATTGAAAGGGATCGAAGTGCTGGCGGCACCATTACCGCACGGACAGGGGCCATCGGAGTGCCTGCATCTTATGTCACTGATCAGCTTGCTCGACGATCGAACCGCGGTGGTGGATTTGCCGTGCCTTGCAGTGGAGACAGTTGAACTGCTGCTGTCGCGCGGATTTAAGTTGATTGAAATCGACTACTCGGAACGGGCGACTCTGGCGTGTAACGTGCTGGCGCTGGGAAATAATCGTTTACTTGCGATTGAAGAAAACCGCGAGACCAACAACTGCCTGCGGCGCGCGGGATACGACGTGCGAACCTTCCCGGGGAGCGAACTGTGCGTGAACGGCGGCGGGGGACCGACCTGTTTAACTCGGCCACTGCGGCGAAGTTAAACATGGCACAGTTGAACAGGGCCGCACAGGGGAATCAATTCGATAAAAAACTCAAGCGGTTTCGGTCTTGAACGCTTCGGTCAATCTCTTCCATGTTTGATCCAGAGATTCCGGCAGGATTCGGGTTTCGCCTACGACGGTCATGAAATTTGCGTCGGCAACCCAGCGCGGGAGAATATGCATGTGGATGTGTCCGGCGATGCCGGCGCCGGCGGCTTTGCCGATGTTCATGCCGAGATTGATGCCATCGGGGTGGTAAACATCGCGCAGTACGGACTCGAGGCGTTGGGAAAGCGACATCATTTCATTGGCGGCCTCGGGCGGGAGGTTGCGAAGTTGATCGAGGTGGGCGTAGGGCACGACCATCACGTGGCCGGGGGTGTAGGGATAGGCGTTGAGGATAACGAAGCAGTATTGGCCGCGATGAACGATGAGGGTTTTCTCGTCGTCGTTGGCTTTCACGGCGGCGCAGAAGATGCAACCGACAGCCTTCTCGGCAGTGGAGACATAGGCGTAGCGCCAGGGAGTCCAGAGGTAATCCATGGTAAGGGGCAAGGGTAGCAGATTAGGGACGCACGGCGAAACCTAGGTGTGTGCAGCTTTTGCGAAGAATAGCCTCGAAGGCTAAAGCCTCTTTAACTAAGAAGTAGTAAACGCAGCGCAAAAAGCGCTGCGCCACCCAAAAAAACAAATTCACAACGGTAGCCCCGGTTTACCCGGCTCGAAGGCTCCTCTTCGCTGCTCTCACGCGGAGGCATGCGCGGCATAATCTTTGAGCTTGCGGTAGAGCGTGGTCTTGCCGATGCCCAGCAGGCGGGCGGCTTGCAATTTATCGCCGTTTAGTTCAGCGATGGCGCTCAGAATGGATTGTTTTTCCAGTTCGGCCATAGGGACAATTCTGTTGGAAATGTAGCCGTGCCCGTTGGCGGGAGCAACCGATGCCGTCCTGGCTATGGCTGCCGGAAGATCGACGACGTGAATGAGCGGTCCGCTGGTGAAGGCGCAGGTGCGCTCCAGGCAGTTTTCCAGCTCGCGGACATTTCCCGGCCAATCGTAAGCCAACATCACTTTAAGGGCTTCATCGGTAAGGGTTTTTTCCTGGCCAGAGGCGCGGGAGGCACGCTCCATGAAATGACTGATTAGAAGAGAAATATCGTCGCGGCGCTCCCGCAAGGGAGGAATGCGCAGGCTGAGAACGTTGAGGCGGAAATAGAGGTCGCGGCGAAAAGCGCCCTCGGTGACGGCCTGTTCCAGGTCGCGATTGGTGGCGGCGAGGATGCGGACGTTGATGGGAATGCGGCGGGTACTGCCGACGGGGCGAATTTCCTTTTCTTGAATCGCGCGCAGAAGTTTCGATTGCAGATCGACGGGAAGTTCCCCGACTTCGTCGAGAAATACGGTTCCACCTTCCGCGATGGCCAGTAGGCCGTCCTTGGCTTGATTGGCGCCGGTGAAGGCTCCGCGGACATAGCCAAACAATTCGCTTTCAATGAGCGTGGGGACGAGCGAGCCGCAATCGACCGGAATAAAAGGCTTGTCGCGGAAAGGTCCCGAGAAATGGATCGACCGCGCGACCATTTCCTTGCCGGTGCCGCTTTCGCCGAGAATCAGAACCGGGTGAGAGCTGTTGGCGGCTTTGGCGATGATGCGGTAAAGCTTTTCCATTTCAGGGGAACGACCGACGAGACCGCCGTAGCCCTGCCGCGATTTCAATTTTTCGCGCAGGAGCCTGTTCTCCGTCTTAAGCTTCAGGTGGTTGCAGACGCGTTCCAGCAAGAGCTTTAGTTCTTCAATGCTGAACGGCTTGGTGACGTATTCATAAGCACCATGTTTCATGGCCTGCACCGCCGACTGGACCGTTCCGTAACCAGTAACGACGATGACCAGAGCTTCCGGACGCTGGGATTTGATGTGACGAAGAGCTTCCAGGCCGCTGGCGCCCGGCAGGCGCAAGTCGAGCAGAACAGCATCAATAGTGTTGGCCTGGAGCAGGCGATATGCGTGCTCTGCAGAATCAGCCACATGAACCAGGAAGCCCAGCGACATGGCGACTTCGCGGCAAGCCTCGCGGATGGAACGTTCATCATCCACGATGAGCAGGTTGAGGTAATTCGCGGCCATTATTTGAGGAGTAGCCAGAGACGGGCTGAGGACGGCAGACGTCATAAGAGTGATTCCTTTTGGATCAATTGAAATGCCTTGGGGGAGGGCTGCGAAGAGGAAGCTCGCGACGAAACGCAAACTGCGTTGGTGGTTTGGGAAGCTCGCGGGAAAAGAATCATGACGCGGGTGCCGCGCCCGGCTTCGCTATCCACGTGAATTAACCCGGAATGTCTTGTCACGATGCTGTGGACGGTAGTCAGGCCGAGGCCGGTGCCTTTGCCGGCGCTTTTGGTTGTGAAAAATGGCTGGAAAAGATGCTGGCGTGTACTCTCGTCCATCCCACAGCCGTTGTCGCTCACGGCGAAGAGTACGCAGGGAAAGGCTGGAGCACTTGTCTGAGAGAGAGTCGTTCCCGCGACGCTTTGAAATTTACAGTTGCTGGTTTCGACGACAATGCGGCCGCCGTTCGGCAGGGCATCTCGGGAGTTGAGGATCAGATTCAGAATGATTTGCTGGGCTTGCGAGTGCTCGATCTTGAGCAGGCCCAAATCGGGGTCGAGCTTGAATTCGAGAGAGATGTTCTCTCCGAGCAGGCGCGCAAGAAGATTTTTCATGTCCTCGGCCACCTGATTGAGACAGAAAGAGCGGAGCTGGGTTTTTTGTGGCCGGGCAAAAACTAACAGCTGGCGGACCAGGCCGGAGGCTTGAATAATGGCCCCGCGAATTTCGTTGGCGTAACGGCGGCGGCAGTCGCGGGGATCGATGCTCGACAGCAGAAGGTCGGTGTACAACATGACACCGGTCAATAGATTGTTGAAGTCATGGACCACGCCCCCGGCGAGGCGACCAACCGCTTCCCAGCGCTGTGCCTGGAGCAGTTTTTCCTCTTCCTCCGGCGTCTGTGAGCGGGGCTCGGCGATTAGCAGCGCCCCGGGCAATTCCCCATTGGAAACCGACAACCTCCACACGGCCCATCCGGGAACCTGTTGTGAAGTAGCCTCGTGATCGGCCGGAATGTGGGCGCAGTCCAAATTACCATCCAAAACTTCGCGCAATATAGATTGGGCCGAGTGTTGGGATTGGGCCGAGTGCTCGTCTGATTCGGAGACAAGATCGTCGAAGCACAGCACGGGTTGGCAAGCCAGTTCGGGATTGAGAAATTTCTTCAAAGCGGGATTGATTTCGACAATCAGACCGCGCGAGTTGCAGTGGGCGGCCGCAAAGGGTGCGTGTTCGAAGATTGCATGAAAGCCGAAACCAGCTCTCTCCGTTTTTGGAAGCATGGGCCGCGAGATTGGAGTAGCGGTATTCATATCGATACTTTGCAACGATTGCGACCCGAAAAGAACCTTGACGAGAGGCTGCCGATACCTCGGTGTTCCCAAAACGGAATTGTCGTTCCCTATAGTTGGGTCCAAACTCGCTTCGGGTCCCACTATAGGAGGCCGAAAGTGGAACGGCGAAGGGCACATGTCACGCCACGGAAGGTTTATCTGTGGAAAACGTTGTAACTCAATTAGATAGCTTGAGTTACGACACAAATTAGAAAGATTTCAGACAAACGGGTTGGATCCGGCTGAACCAGGACTTCAGTGAGAGTCTGAACTAGCGTTTGGCAAGCGCCTGCGATTGTGCAATTGTTAAGGGAGCGCTGAGACGAAAAGTCAGGAGGTGGCTCTTTTGCAGTTCAAAATCGCAAGAAGCGGGCGTGGAGTGGGACGTGATCAATGTGGCTTTGGCGAACAGGCTTAAGGTTTGAAGCGGGATCGGCGCTCCATCGACCGTAATCGTGCTTAGAGCGAGGCGCACATAGCCTGGAGCAGATCCTCGGCAAGACTGAAGTGGAGGCGGCTGAGTGGATTCGATTCGTCCAGTGACGGGATCGCCGTTTTCAACCAGGGCGTCTCCATTGACGACAAGCGGGTCAGCCACAGAGCCGGAGAATCCATCTCCGGCGTGGAGGCGCGAGAGAACCAGCGGCTCCTGGAGACGAATTGTGACCAATGTTCCGGCGGCGATGGTATGAAACTGCGAGGCCGCGACGAAGAGTTTGCTGTTATGGGGCGGGTCTTGGGCAGCGGGAACTTTCGGCCGCGCAGTATCGTCGGGACTGTGCTCGATCTCCGGATGAAAGGGCAACTGTTGCTGGTTGGACGAGACTGACTGCGTGCGATGGAAGGCGTGGGAACTGGAGCAGCTTGCAGTGAAGGCCAGAACCAGACCGAGAGCGGGAGCGGCCATGGCCAGATGCACACGGTGCGTTTTGGTATTCTTCACGCGAGAGTAGGTCGCTCTTCGCTCGACCGGACAGCCCCTTCGACTCCGCTCAGGACAAGCTTGGGCGGCTGCCCTCACATAAGCCGTCGTGCTGCGGTTTTGGTTGGTGCTTGATGCCACGCTGAGTATGTTGGCGCAATCCTGTGATGGCGGGATAGTGGCAAGTGAAATACCAGACGAAGCAGCATGAAAACCAAGGACTTAACTGAGGGATCGTGGGCTGTGCCGTGTAGAACTTCCTTTATTCCAGGCAAAAAGAATCGCGGAGAGCCTTGGGCTCTCCGCGGTGAGTTGAGCTGCGGAAGTATGTTTCGAGACTGTGTGCCGGGTATGAGTTAGTTGCCGCCTGCGTTGGCGCTTTGCGATTCGTTCTCCGGCTCAGCGATTACGCCGTCGAACGGAGTCGCGGCGACGTAGTGGCCGTGAACCACGCTGACGCGGCGCAGCGGGTAGCCGGAGTCGGGTCCGCGCCTCCAGGTAGCGCCACCGTCGGTGCTTTCAAATACCACGCCCGTTTGGCCGCTGGTTGCGAGCAAGCGCTTCCGGCTGCCGTCAAAGCTGACTGACGTGATGTCTTTGTCGGGTAACCCGGCGATCAGGTGGTCCCAGGTTTTGCCGGAGTCTGAGCTGTGGAACGCTCCTTCGCGGGCAGCCACAAAGATTTGGCCGTCAGTTGCGACCGTGACGTTGCGGATGTTGACCTGGTAAGGAGCCAGCTTCGCGGTCGGCTGCCAGATCTTGCCCGAATCCTGCGAGACCAACACAGAAGAGCGGGTTGCGGCGACGACCAGGCCGTCTTGCGCCTGGACCGAAACGAAATCCTTTTCGCCACTTACCGGGCCGCCCATCCAGACCTTGCCATGATCCTGGCTCACGAAGAGGCCCGCAGAGGTAGCCGCGAACCAGCGGGGCGAGTCGAGATCGGCGTCGTTGACCCGGCCTTCGAGGACCGAATGAGTCCGGGCTACGGAGGTCACGACCTTTTTCTTGCCGCTCTTCAAGGTAACCGTCTTAGATACGGTTTTCTCTTGTTCTATGTTGTTCACGGGATGCCAGGTGGCCGTGCCGGGCAGGTGCTCAAACATGCCGCGGTTAGTGCCCGCGATAATCGTGCCGTTGCTGGCCTGCTTCAGGGTGAAGACATCGCGGCCATCCAAGCCGGCGCTCTCCTGATGCCAGGTCTGGCCGCTATCGTGAGTCATGAAAACACCGCCGAATTCGTGGTCGTTCACCAGGCCGATATAAAGCGTGTTCGCCTCTTTACGGTCCGGAAGAATCGCGCTCACATAGCGGTGTGAGTAACCGTGATTGGAACTGGTGAAGGTTGCCGCGCCGTTATCGCTGGCGAGTACGCCGCTGCGATCGGTGGCGAGCAGGACATGCTGCGAATTACGGGGATCGATCAGGACATCGTTCACAACCACTTCCGGGTTGCTGACGCGCTTCCAGTCCTTGCCATCATTCACCGTCTTCCACAAGCCCTCGGTGGTACCGGCGTAAACAATGGCCGGGTTGCTGGGATCCTGCTTGAGAACACGGGTGCGGCGGGCGGTGAAAGGAATGCCTTTGATCTTTTCGAATTCGCCCCCGGCGGTGGTGCTCTTATAAATACCGGAGCAGGCGCTGGCGAAAACCTCGGAGGGATCGGTCGAGCTGACAATGATTGAGAAAACGTCAGAGTCGTCGATCATGCCCTTATTGATGTGCTGCCAGTTGGCGCCTGCGTCGCTGGTCTTCCAGGCGAGGTGCCAGGTTCCGGCATAGACCACGTTGGGATCTTTGGGATCGACCGCAATGGACTCGATGTTCTTGACGATGCCGTCGTTGGGCGAAATGCGCTGCCAGTTATCGCCGCCGTCGGTGCTGCGGTAGACGCCATCGAGCGCGCCCGCGACCACCACCTTATCGTCGGAGGCCGAAACAGCCATGGCGCGAACCGACTTGCCATGCATCGGGGTCAGACTTTGCCAGGTTTTGCCGCCGTTATAGCTGCGGAAAATATCTCCAGCGCTCTGGTCCTGGACGCTCCAGGCGGAAACAAAGATGGTCTTGGAATTCTGGGGGTCGAAGGCGATGTGATCGAGCACGTAGTCGTCGCCAACCCCGAGTTTGGCGAAGCGCGACCAGGTGTGACCGGCATCATCGGACACATAGATAACCCCGGTGCTGGTGCCCAGGAAAACATGATCTGGGTTTTGCGGGTCGTAGGCCAAACTGCGCACGTCTCCACCATCAGGGCCGAGAACCGTCCAGGGCTGAGAAGCGGCCACGCAGATTGGAGCCAAGGTCAGCACCATCAATAACTTGAGCCAAATAGATTTCATAGCGATTTTGATCCCTAGATTAGCGAAAATTTGGATGCGAAAGCTAGACTGACAGTCAGACCAGCCTACAACAAGTTACTGAAGGCCACGCAGAAAAAAGGCCGGTCGACTTGCGCCGACCGGCCTTTATTCCATTTCCGAACTACTGCGCTTTCTGGGCAGCCTTCTTCCTGGCTGCCGGTTTGGGATGATCCGGGACCGCTTTGACCTTGGATTCATCCACGGACTCTGTACCGGTCGAGTCGAAAGTCGCGCCCGAAGGAACGATCCAGTACTCGGCGGTCTTGCTTCCAGCGCTGCCGGTGCGCACTTCGATACGGCTCGGGTCGATGTGCTGTTGAGCTTCGCCCTCCGTCAGATAGAACTTGGAATCGACGGCGCGTTCGCCCGCCAGATTCTTGCGTCTCTCTGCCGGATCGGCGTTGCCGACGATCACCAGCTTGCTGTCAGGATTCTGCTGCAGGTTCTTGGCGACATCGTCCAGGATGGCCTTGCAGGTGTTATCGACGCGCCAGGGCTTCTTCTCGTTGGGGAAGTCGCACTGGCTGAGCTTCGACGCCTTCGGCGGCGGAGGCGGCGGATTCTCGATGGTCACCTGGGTCGAAGCCGGGGAGGCCAAGCCGCGCGAGTCGGTACAGGTAGCGCCAACCGTGATGCTTCCTGGCGCCGCACCGGTAGTATCCAACGTGGCGGTATTACCGCTGCCTGAGATATTCCCGCTCGTGGTGTTCCAGCTGGCAACCGAGACCGGCACATTATCCGGGCTGGTGCAGCTGCAGGTTACGGTTACGCTGCCGCCCGCCTGCACGCTTGAGGGACTGGCAGAGCAACTCATGGTAGGCGGATTCTTCGGCGGCAACGGTTTGATGGTGTAGCTGGCCGAGCAACTCGCCTCATTACTGTTCTTCATCTTCGGGTCCGTCACGTGAGCTGTAACGGTGTAAGTACCGGGGGCCGCGTTCGTGGTGTCAATCTGAGCGGTGGTGTCTTTCCCGGTAACCTGGCCGCCATTGCCGCTCCAGGCGTAGGTGACAGTGTGCTTGGGATTGAAGTTGCTGGTGGTCACCGTCGCGGTGAGGGGTTCACCCACCATAACTTCGGTAGGCTGAACCGAGCAACTCGCGGTCGGGGTCACGGGTACCGCGCCACCCCAACTGAAGACGAAGCCAGTACGCAGGCGAATGCCTTGCAATTCCGGCCGCTCCAGGTTTTCATCCCCGGTTGTAGCGAACTGATGATAGTTGTGGTAACCCAAAACGTAGTCGGCTTCAAACAATCGGAAGGCGAACCATTTCTTTATGGGCAAATCCATGCCGCCGCC
Source organism: Candidatus Sulfotelmatobacter sp. (assembly GCA_049512655.1). Lineage (GTDB taxonomy): Bacteria > Acidobacteriota > Terriglobia > Terriglobales > Acidobacteriaceae > Sulfotelmatobacter. The sequence goes on from JBEKWW010000018.1 coordinate 136,217, forward strand.
GAGAATGACACCCGCTCCGTTCTGGGCGTCATACCCATTGATGGCCAAACGGTTCAGACTGACCAGGCCATGCAGGAAATAATTCGCCGCATCCGTGCGCCAGATGAATCGTGGTCCTACGGACGCCTCCAGTTCATAGTTGGAATTTCCCCAGTTATGGCCGAAGTCGGCTTCGACTCCCCAATGGGGATCGAAATTGTAAGTAAGAGATGTGCCGAATCCCCTGGGCATATCGGGAATCTTGTAGGGAGTGGGATTGAAGAAGTCGCCAAATGCCGCGGGTACGGTGCCGCCGGGATGAATCCATTGATACCCCGCGAACAAGTCCCATTTGGGATTTGAGTCGCTCTGCGCGAAAGCGGAGCTTGAGATAAGTGAGACCGCAAATAGTGCCAACAGGCCGATCAACACACGGCTCTTGGTGTATCTACCAAAAAGTGACATTCTTTTCCTCCGTCAATCTATCCGACACTCAGCTCGATGGCCCTCAAAAATTGAGTGCCGAATCAAGCAGCACAACTGAGTCGAACGCTTAAATTGAACCTCATTTTGGGAACCCGCAATTCTAACCCAGGCAGTCTGAATAGAGAAAGTAATTTTCATTATTCGCTGATGGATATTGAGCTTTTTCACTTTCTTACAGTAGGTTTCGTCTCAAATTGACATCAAGTATCCCCGCGTTTGGTCAGCGTCGGTTAGTTGCGAATGGCGGGTTAGAGGTTAGCTTATTTACGCTAACTTGTATCTGGAAGCGTAGCTGTCTACTCAGCGGTCAGGAATCCAAGTCGCTGCACTCTGTAACTACGGCGTGTCGCACGAGCCCGGTTAGGTTCTGGAATATCCGAACCGCCTTGCCGCAGGCATGCCAGCCGCGTATGTTGGTACTCTTGAGAAGTTCCTGACCGGAGTTTCCATAATCACTGCAATTGAAGGGGCGGCCAGAACGGCCAGCACAAGAAGGATGAATCACGAGAAGATTTTGATCGTTGAAGACGAGGAGAACGAACGCACAGGTCTGGCGGAGCTTATTTCGTCATGGGGCTATCGGACCGAAACTGCCCGGGATGGTGTGGAGGGACTGGAGAAAGTGGAGCTGTGGACGCCCTCGATCGTAATTACCGATCTCAAGATGCCGCGCATGAGCGGCCTTGAACTGCTGGAAAAGCTGGGAGAACAAACCCAGGCCATGGCCGTGATCGTAGTCACCGCTCAGGGCACTATCGACAGCGCGGTGCAGGCCATGCGAACGGGAGCCTACGACTATATTACCAAGCCCATCGATACGCAGCGGCTAAGGTCGATGTTGCAGAACGCCTGTGCACTTCTGGGAGCACGGGTGGAGTTGGAAACTGCCCGGCGGAAACTGCGCGATTCGGGCTCTCTGGGCCAGTTGCGCGGGACCTCACGGAAGATGCAGGAGATCTTCCGGCTGATCGAACTGGTCGCGCCCAGTACGGCGTCGGTGTTGATTACGGGAGCCAGCGGTACCGGGAAAGAGCTGGTCGCCCGTACGATTCACCAACTGAGTCCCAGAAAGGACCGGCCCTTCGTGGCCATCAATTGCGCCGCCATTCCCGAGACGTTAATCGAGAGCGAGATCTTCGGCCATGAAAAGGGCGCTTTTACCGGAGCGCTGGAGCGGCGAACCGGATGCTTCGAACTGGCGGAAGGCGGCACGATATTGCTGGATGAAATTGGAGAAATGCCGGTCGCCACCCAGGCCAAGCTGCTGCGGGTACTGGAGGATCACAAGCTGCGACGGCTAGGCAGCAAGGTTGAAACATCGGTTGACGTAAGGGTGCTGGCAGCGACTAATAAGGTTCCCGACGATGCCGTGGCTTCCGGCGAACTACGTAGCGATTTGTACTACCGGCTCAATGTTTTCAATGTTCACATGCCACCGCTGCGGGAGCATAAAGAAGATATTCCGGATCTGGTGGAGCTTCTCACCTCCGAAATGAGCGCGAAGCACGGGCGAAAAGTTTCCGCAGTCAGCGAAGCGGTGATGAATCTGTTCATCAATTACACCTGGCCGGGGAACGTGCGAGAGCTGCGCAACACCCTTGAGCGCTCAGTGATCGTGTGTGACAGCGGAATGATTGAGACCAAACATCTTCCGCCCGGATTCGGCCATGCCATCCTCCGCACCAGCGCCAACGATCCAGATGCGATCCGCTTAGGCGTAGGGACGACCGTTGGCGAAGCAGAGAAAGCGCTAATTCTAAAGACGCTGGAATCGACCAGCAATAATAAGACCCGGGCCGCCGAAATTCTCGGAATTAGCCTGAAAACCCTGCATAATAAGCTGAAGGAATATGGCAACAGCCAGCAGGAAGCGGAAGTTGAAAGAGAAAGTGGATAGTGATTAGTGGATAGCGGTTAGCAAAAGCTTTCTCAAGCTCCCGTTTGCGCTCCAAGCTGCTGTTCGGCTAGCCACTGACACGATCACTAGCCGCTGTTTTTTCTCATGCGACGTAAAACCATTATCGTTTTCGCCATCACTTTCATGGTCGCCGTAATGGTGGCTGCCTTCTCGTATCTCTATATCTCTCAGTTGTTGCGGCAGCGCATCACCAACACTTACGAGAGCGCCCTCCGCCTCACCCAGCAATTGGCCTACTTCGCCGACAACGATCTTCCGGATTTGAGCAGTACTCGCATCGACACCAACGATCCCGCCGCGGTGCGTCGAGCGCTGGCCGAATATTTGCCGATGGATACGAATCTGTTGAACAATATCGAGTCGGAGACCGCGCTCTGGCCTTACATCTATGACGCATCGCTGGAAGATGCCAACGGAAAGGCGCTGCTTCATTCCAACGCTCAACTTGTCGGCAAGATTATTCCTGAGCGTCCGAACTTTCATAGCGTAACGACCGCACGCTTTTGGCAGCAACTTCAGCTGGTTTACCGTCCCGCTGCCGTCTACGATGTCACCTTCCCGTTGCAACTGAATGGAGCCGCTTTCGGCACCATCCGGATTGGTGTCTCTACGGTTTTTCTCCAGAGCGAGATCACGCCTCGCCTGATCCACGCGCTTTATTTCTCCATTGCGTCGATTTTCGCATCGCTGTTACTCGCGGCGGTGATTTCGAATCTTGCGCTTGGTCCGTTGCGTGAAATCGCACGGAACCTGGACAGCATGAATTCAGGTGCAACCGAAGATTTTTCCGGGAGGGAGTCCGAGCATGATGAGTTCGGGCTGGTCACGCTGAAGATCGCCAACCTGGGGCGGCAGATGCGGGACACGAAAGAGATCTTTTCCGCCTTGAAAGACAATGTGGACCAGCTCATGTCCAAACTGCAGGACGGACTGGTACTGTTCACTCGGGATTCCAGGGTGGTTCTGGTGAGCGCGCCGGTGGAGCGATTCCTCGGCCTGCCGCGCGGACAACTCTTGGGGAGGACGGCTCGAGAAGTCTTCGCCAACGTTTCCCCACTGGGCACGCTGGTAATTGACGCGATCGAGCGCAGGCGCCCGTTCTCACAGCGTGAGTTCAGCGCCGCCGGAGGCAGGCGTATACAGGCTTCCATGGATTTTGTGCAGGAGAAAGGAACTCAGATTGGCGCGTTGCTGATTATGCGCGACGCGGAATCTGTGCGGCGCATCGGCGACGAGATCGAAATGTCGCGGCGGCTCTCCGCCAGCGGAAGAGTGACCGGCGGCGTGGCCCATGAAGTAAAGAATCCGATTAATGCTATCGTTCTGCATTTGCAGTTATTGCAAAACAAGCTTTCGCAGCTCGATCCCGACACCCGGCGCCACATGGACATCATCGGCAGCGAGATTCACCGCCTCGACCGCGTGGTGCAGACTCTGGTCGACTTCATGCGAACCAGAGAGTTGCATCTGGAAGAAGTGGATTCGCGCGGACTGCTCGAAGATGTGGCGATGCTGGCGGGGCCTGAAGCGGAGACGCATGGAGTTACGATTCAGCGTGCCATGCCGGCCTATCCATTGCCGATCAAAGCCGATCTCGACATGATGAAGCAAGCACTCTTAAATGTGGTGCTCAACGGAGTGCAGGCCATGCCTGACGGAGGCTCGCTCACCATCGCGGCGCATCAGGAAGGCGATATGGTAATGGTTGAGATTTCCGATCAGGGCATCGGCATTGCGGCCAACATGCACGAGAAGGTCTTCGAGCTTTATTTCACGACCAAGAAAGATGGGAACGGAATTGGGTTGGCGCAAACCTACCAGATTCTGGACTGGCATCATGGATCGGTGGAATTCGAATCCCTGGAGGGCAAAGGAACCACCTTCCGCTTTAGAATTCCACTGGCTGGCGAGAGAATTGATGAGCAGGCTGAAGCTGCACTTGATCCGGTGACGCCCAAAGCATCGATTTTAGCTTCTTAACATTTGCTTAACTTCCTTGGCTTATGTTCCTTGGCGTGAGTTCATTGGAAACTTCGGGAGCAATATATTCGGGGCGTAAAATTGAGATAGTTGGTTTCAATCAGTCGGGATTGGAAGATGACTCTGGCCGCAATCCTCGGGATTTGTTTTTTCTCCATTGCTCAAGTTGCCGGCTTTGCTGCAAGACCGCAGGCTGATTTCTTGAATGCCTGGAGTGCGTCTCAGGATCAAAGCAGTTCAGCCGGTGCGTCACAAACGCCCCTGCAGCAAACCCAGCCCGCCACGCCCTCGACGGCACCGGCCAGCCCGTCAAAAGGCGCGTCTCCTTCTGGTGCTCCCGCGTCTTCTACTACTCTACCGGCTGCCAAACGTCGCAAGCACCGCAAAACGAACCAGGACTGCTCAGCCTCGGGGACAGCGAAGCCGGGAAGTAATGCGAGTGGTTCAACGCCGCTTCCCTGTCCGCCCCCGAAGATTGTGGTCAAAGACGGAGGGTCAACCGAACCGTCGGTCCAGCTGAAAGGAGCGGCTGACGAACAACAGCAGCGCCAGAGTACGGAACAGATCGCCGCGGCCACGGAAGACAATTTGAAGAAAATTGCAGGCCGGCCGCTCGATACCGGCCAGCAACAGACGTTAAGCCAGGTGAAGCAATTCATGGAGCAATCGAAGGCAGCCATTGCCGAGGGCGATGTGGAGCGAGGTCACGATCTGGCCATGAAAGCACGCTTGCTCTCGGACGAATTGATCAAGCCATAGGCAGCGACGCCTCATAAGTTTGTTCTCATTTGAGGTTAACCATTTCATCCGTTGTATTTCTGCATCCAAGCTAAGACTCAAAAGGAGGCCGGGCATGGATGAAAAAGCTTTGCAGGAAATATTTCACGAATTCATCTCCTCTCTCGAGGCATTGGACACGCGTAGCTCGGCCATTTCGCAATTCTTGAAGGACAAAGGCATTGCGACTGAGGAAGCTCTTGCCCCTTATCTGGAGCGGGCGGGAAACGCCAGCGGCGTGCGATGGCTGGGCACCCGCGTGAGGATCGACTATTTGTTTTCTACGGCTTCCAAACCGGAAGAGAACAACAAGCCTCAAGAAGACGCCAAGCCGGAAGAGCCTACTGCGCGTGAAACGGCGAACCATTCAGAAAAGCCGTCAGCGAAAGACGAGGCAGAAGATGAAGATGGGGCTTCGGCTTCGAAGCATGTTGCTACTACCAAGGCTGAGTCTGATTCGAGCCAACCCCGCTGACGTCTTCCAAAAACTCAACTACGTCTCCGACGTTCCTTCATTTAGCCGGAGCATAAAAGTAATAGTCCGCGTTGTAGCTGCTCTTGGTTTCAGTATTGACATGTGCCGCATCGCAGCCCTGCGCCGGAGGCTGGCCGCCGTGAGTGCGAACCCGCTGGATCGTGGTTACATTGCTCAGCTGCCCGCTTCCCGCATGGCTCACCACATTCACCAGGAGCCACGGGATCGATCCCGGATCGAGCGAGTCCACGTGCGCCGCCGCCTTTCCGGTTACTTCGCTTCCATCGGTCAACTTCCACGTAGGGCCCGCAAAATGATGCCCAATGATTTTATCTTTGCGGTCATGTAATTCTGCGTCGGGACCTTTGAGCGTCCAATTGAACTGGCCGCCCGCAGCTGCCTGGCAGGTGTAGATCTGAGATCCAGTCGCGTGCGTATATAGAACGACCTGTTGCCCCGCCGGCACTTGAATCGCATCCGGGACGTCAGGCTCTGGCTCATTCGGCGCGGCTGATTGAGCATTCAACCGAGAAGGTTCCACAATAGCGACCAGCAGGAAAAGAATGATCGGCAATACTCCGGCGAGATATTTACCAGGTTTTCGCATATAAAACATTCTAGCTCTGGTTGCGCATAACTTCGTTCACAAAAAGAAAAGGCGCTCTCACGAGCGCCCTTTGCCAATATCCAGTTTAGCGAACTCCTTCAACGAATTCACGGCATCAGGACGGCATCGATCACCTGGATCGCTCCATTCGACTGCATTACATTCGGAATGGTCACGGTCGCGGTGCCGCCTTTCTCATCCTTCAGAACAATCTTGCCGCCTTGCATCATGGCTTCAAGTTTGCCACCTTCCACCGTAGTTAGTTCGGCAGTGCCGTGGCCTTCACCAATCATTTTCCTGATACCGTTCGTGGTCAGCGTGCCAGGCACTACGTGATAGGTGAGAATTTTGACCAGTTGATCTTTATTCTCTGGCTTCAGCAAATTATCCACCGTACCCGCCGGCAGCTTGGCAAAGGCTTCGTTAGTGGGTGCAAAAACCGTGAAAGGTCCTGCACCCTCCAGCGTGTCGACCAGCCCGGCCGCCTTGACCGCAGCCACCAGAGTCGTGTGGTCGTTCGAGTTCAGCGCGTTCTGAATGATGTTTTGTTGCGGCGACATATCATGGCCGCCGACCATTGGATTCTGAGCGAAACCCAAGCTTGCAAAAGTCATTGCGAACCATGCAAGCAGAATTGCAACGTTGCGATTCTTCATGTGAAATTTCCTTTCGTTTTGACCGCTTCACAGAAGGTACGCACTTCGGGATCGATTGGATTGCTCTGAAGACTCAGGAGTCATCGCAGTGCGGATTCTGACATAATTACGTCAATCGCCTACGGCTTCTCCCAGTGGGATGTGTTGAATTGCTTGGGATCGAACGTTCCGGGGGCGAGTTTAACGTTCGTTTTCATGTCTGAGTATTCTTCGCTGAAAACTTTCTTGTCGTCGACCTTCACTTCGACGAGCGCGGCCACCCAGCCACCGGACATCTGACGGTAGTCTTCAAAAAGTATCTGGTGAAACTTCGCGGGATCGTCCTTCGTCGGTTCAAACAGCCGGACGAACAGCAGACGGTTCTTCTCCACCCAGAATTGTTTCGACTTCAAATCGCCTTTGTCCGCACCCACAACGTAAAACGTTTGCCCGTTCCAGGTTTCCTCGTGAAATTTCGTGAGGTCGTAACCTTCGCCTTGAACGACTTTGCTGGTAGCGTCGGGAGTTTGCCGGTATACATCAAACCCGAGGACCAGAAGCATATTTACCAGCGGCCGGGTACCCGTTTCCTTGCCACCATGAAATATGGTGACGGTTCCATCGACTAGGAGGTATCCATTTCCATCGCTGGGCGCTCCGATGTCGATGCGAAGTTTCCCGGGTACTGACAGCGCCTCATGCCAAGTCTCCACCTTGGTGGTTCCGTCCGGATTGAACGTCGTGCTCTTTTGTTCGAACGTCAACGTCCCATACCACGAATTCGCATAGCGATCGTGCATGGCCCGCAGGACGTCCTGCCCATTCCGTATTTCGTCGGCGTGAGCCAGGGGCAACGCAAAAAGAACTACGAACGCAAGCCACAGTTTTTTGGAGTTCATGTTTATTTTTTTGTCCTCTCGGAAATTATCAATTTCTCAATGTCTTTCCCGTCTTCAGCGTGTACTGAATTCTTTCCTGCGTTTTCCTCTCGCCACACAGGGATTTGAAGCCCTCGCGTTCCAGGTCAAGGATGTATTGCTCGCTCACCGGCGTACCCGGCGTTACGTTGCCGCCACATAATACTTCGGCGATCTTGCCGCCTAATTTCACTTCGTAATCGGTAATGTAATCTCCCTGCCGCATCAGGTGCACTCCCATCTTCAGCGTGCCCAGAAGAGTTTCTCCGGGCGCAGGGATATCACTTCGCGGCATCGGAGGTTCGTATCCAGACGCGGAAAGTTCCAGCGCGCGCGCTTTCGCGTCAGAGAGTACGCGCTCGCGGTTCATGGTGATGCGATCATTGTCATTGAGAAAGCCAAGACCGCGCGCTTCGTGTGCCGAGGTCGCGACTTTGGCCGTCGCGATGGTTTCGAATGCCCGCTTCATCGCTTCGAGCATCTCGATCGATCCCGCGAGCGCTTCCCCGGAAACTTTGCCGCCCTTAGCGGTGCCGGCACTCTCTACGGCGCGCAGCAACATCTCTTTGCAGCCTCCGCCACCGGGCAACAGGCCGACCCCTACTTCCACCAGGCCGGTATAAAGCTCCGCATGGGGCTGGCGCGCCGCGGCGTGCAGCGAGATTTCCGTTCCGCCTCCCAGGCACAATCCGAAAGGCGCAGAAACGACTGGCTTGGGTGAGAATTTGATGGCCTGCGTCATACCCTGAAACTGCCGGATCATCAGATCAACGTCATCCCACTCTTCTTCCTGCACGCTCATCAGCAGCAACATTAGATTCGCACCGACGGAAAAATTAGTGGCATCGTTGCTAATGACAAAGGCGTCGAAGTTGTCGCCCGGCCCCCCGAGCTTCAAAGTTTGCAGAATCAGGCCAAGAATATCAGCGCCCAGCGTGTTCATCTTGCTATGGAACTCGATGCAGCCCACCCCGTCGCCAAGATCGACCAGCGATGCTCCGGAGTTTTTCTTCACTACCCCGTTGGATTTTTTTGCCACCGTAACCGACCATACGCCCGCCGGAACCTGCACCGGCTGCCAGTTCTCAGTTTTCAGATCCCAATACTCACGCCCGGACGCCGACTTCGCATCGTCCTCGTACCACGATTTCTTCCCCGCGGCGAGCAGCTTTTCCACGTTCGCCGCCATCAGCTTGCCTTCTTTTTTCATGCGGCTGACGGTTGCTTCCACCCCTGCCACATCCCAAAGCTCGAACGGTCCAAGTTCCCAGTTGAATCCGAGCCGCATCGCGCGATCGATCTCGACAATCGAATCGGAAATCTCAGGCACACGGTTCGCACAATAGGTCCACAGATCGGACAACGCTGACCAGAGGAATGCCCCCGCCTTATCGCCTTTCTGCGGTCCAGCGCCTTCAAGACCGAGCAGCATGCGCACGCGTGCCCCGATATCTTCAATGTTCTTCGCCATGTCGAGCGCGGCAAACTTCGGCTTCTGCCGCGGCCGGTATTCGAGCGTCTTCCAGTCGAGCCCCATGCGCTCATCTTCTTTACTGTCTCCGCCTTTTACTTTCTTGTAAAAACCACCCTTCGTCTTATCCCCCAGCCATTTGCGCTCCAGCATCTGGGTGAAGAAGCTCGGCAACTTCAATTCGTTGCGTTCGTCGTGAACGTTCGCGGTCATATTGCCGACGACGTGTCCCAAAATGTCCAGCCCAACCAGATCGATGGTGCGGAAGGTCGCTGATTTCGGCCAGCCGACGGCTTGCCCCGTGAGCGCATCGATATCTTCGATGCTGAGGTCCATCTCCTGCATCAATCGCATCACATTCAAAACCGAAAAAGTTCCGATGCGATTGCCAATAAAATTCGGCGTGTCTTTGGCCATCACCACGCCTTTGCCCAAGCGCACATCGCAGAAGTGGGAGATTGTATCGATCAGGCCGCGATCGGCTTCCGGCGTGGGAATAAGCTCCAGCAACCGCATGTAGCGCGGAGGATTAAAAAAGTGCGTACCAAACCAGCAGCGGCGGAAATCGTCGGAGAAACCCTCCGCAATTTTCCCCACCGGAAGGCCGCTGGTATTGGTTGTGATGATGGTGCCCGGCTTGCGAATTGCTTCCACTTTGCGCAGCAGCGCACGTTTGAGTTCCAGGTTTTCGACCACTGCTTCGATGATCCAATCCACTGCAGCGAGTTTTTTCAAGTCATCTTCAAAGTTGCCGACCGTAACGAAGCGAGAGAGAGAAGAATCCATGAAAGCGGCGGGCTTGGATTTCTTCGCACCCTCAAGTCCGGCGGCGGCAATTTTATTTCTCGCCGCCGGCTCTGCTCCCGCCGCAACATCGGTCGGAACAATATCGAATAAAAAGCTTGGGATGCCGGCATTGGCGAAGTGCGCGGCGATGCGAGCGCCCATGGTTCCCGCGCCGAGTACAGCAACTTTATGAATACGTTTCATGATTTTTAGTCTTCCCTAACTTCAATCCTTATGCAATTTCAAGCACAGAAGAACCGATCGTTCGCAGTATCTAGGACTCGCCGTTCGAAGTATCTATGGCAGTTTATCCACCGCCCAGTCGTTGTTGCCAGTGTTCACAACGATGATGCTGGAAAAGCGGCGGCGCGCGCGCCGGTTTGCCGCGGCCTCGACCAGCGCCACGGCAAACTCATAGCGCCCATCCTTCATCAATGTGCCGCGGCCAATCTCGTAGGCCGATACAGGGTTGGAAAAGAATTGATCGAGTCCGTCCGCCGTGACTTTTGTTTTGGCGTGGCTGCTTAACAGAGCAATCCCATTCTCCTTATCGCCGGCCTGCCAGAACTGAAGGAAGTGATCGGCTGCGGCGAGGGCCGGAACGTAGTTGGAATTGAGAACGCTCTGGTTACGGACTTCAGAACGCGAGAATAAAGCCGGGACGCACAAAAACAGCACCACCGGAAGGATCGCCAGTCGCAGAATCTGTCGACAAAACATGCAAGCATTATGCGGGAAGACGCCGCGCAAGGAGCAAAAGAAAAATGAAGCGCCGTTTCACAGTTCGGGATGCGCATTCACATATTCGAGCGCCCGCTGTGCCATTTGCTTTTCACCTTTATAAGCCAGCAATTTCGGCGATTCCTCCAGCCGCACCCATCGCGCCCGCTCAACTTCAATGCGCATTTCCTCCGCGATCTGATTGATACGGCCGGAGAGATACCGCATGAGATAGAAGCTGACGATTTTGAAAACGCGCTGTTTATCGCCCCAGCTCCGGGTGTAGACATACTTGATGTCGCCGAGCTTGGTAATCACTTCCGCGGTTACTCCCGTTTCTTCATAAACCTCGCGGACAGCCGTGTCGAGTGCCTTCTCCCCTGGATCGACCAGTCCCTTGGGCAACGCCAACACGGACTTTTGCGCGGCACTCTTGCTCGATTTTGCATCGTCATTCGCGGCCCCAGCGGGTTCAATCGCAGCGATCCACCACTCTTCTTCGCGCTTCCGCACTACAATCCCACCCGCAGAAATCTCCCGCACCATACTTGTAACTTAGCAGAGCCACATGAGTTAGTCACATTCGCCCGCTTTTGCGTTCGGCAAAATGGCAGGCAATCTCTACAGTCCTGCGCCGCCGAAAGTAATGGAAAGATGGCACCATCGGGCTCTACAGCATAAATGGCTTCTATGGCATCTTAATGATGGGATGAAGTAAAGCTTTAACGTGGTGCCCGATGCAACGGGCAATGAGGTTGCAGTGAAAAGCTTCGGCAATATCGTCCGGTCCGTGCAGGCCTTTGGGCGGGAACTCTCGCGCAAGACCGGAACTTTTGAGCCGCGAACTCCCGCCATCGGTATCGCACTGGGCGGCGGCTTCGCCCGGGGCATGGCTCACATCGGCGTTCTGAAAGTTCTCCAAGAAGAAGGCATTCCCGTGCGCACGGTCGCCGGTACCAGCGTAGGCGCTCTGATCGGCGCGGTGTACTGCAGTGGAGTTTCCGTCGAGGAGCTTGAGCAGGTCGCGCGATCGTGCCGCTTTACCACCTTCGCCCGCTGGACGGTTTCGCGCTACGGCTTTGCTTCGAACGACCGGATGGTTTCTTTTTTGAACTCCACCTTAAAAGTGAAAACATTCGAAGACCTAAGCATTCCTCTGGGAGTAACCGCGACCGATTTCAATACCGGCGAAGGCGTGGTCTTTCATTCCGGTTCGATTATCGATCCGGTGCGCGCCAGTTGCGCTTATCCGGGAATGTTCCTGCCAGTAAATATTCGTGAACGTTGGCTGGTCGACGGCATGCTATCGCACCCCGTGCCCACGTGTCCGTTGCGCGACATGGGCGCGGATCGAGTGCTGGCCGTGCATTTAAAGGGTCAATGGTCGAAGGATGGCGCGCCCCGTCATCTGTTCGATGTGATCGGACAATCCTTTGCCATCGCGCAGGACAAGATGAGCCATCTCTGGCGCGGCGCGGCGGACCTGGTGGTTGAGCCCGACGTAGCCGGCTTCGCGTATGACGATTTCAAACGGTGCGGCGAGCTCATTCGGGCGGGAGAAGTAGCCATGCGGCAGGCTTTGCCCGAGGTCCGCAGGTGGCTGGAAGTTCAGACGGTCGTCCCGGTTCCGTCGAAGGGCCTTCCCGCAATGGCCCGCACGGCGGCAATGCCGGCGGACTGAAACACAGTTCTGGCCAGCGCAACTTAATTTGGCTGAACGAATTGATGCAAAAGCAAATCGGCCAGGATTTCTTCGAAAGTCAGTCTTTTAATGACGATCTTTCGAAGAAGGTCCTGGCCGAATGCTCGTTCTAAAGCTTTACTTCTGCAGGTTTGCCCTCGCGGGTTAGTGGACATTCCTCCCGTAACATTGAACAATATCCTTGAATCAATTAATCAATATTTTCAGCAGAGGTCTGCATCATGCGTGAAGTTGTCATCGTCTCCTCGGTAAGAACGCCGGTAGGGCGCGTCTTCAAAGGCACGTTGCGCGCCACTCGCCCGGATGAACTGGCCGCAATCGCCATCAAAGGTGCGCTTGAGCGGGTGCCGCAACTCGATGCGAAAGAGATAGAAGACGTCATTCTGGGCTGCGCCATGCCGGAGGCTGAGCAGGGCATGAACGTGGCACGTATCGCATCGCTGCGGGCTGGGCTGCCGGTTGAGACTTCGGCGCTCACCATCAACCGTTTCTGCTCCTCAGGCTTGCAAGCCATAGCCATGGCCGCCGAGCGCATTATGAGCGGCGGAGCGGAAGCGATTGTCGCGGGCGGAACGGAATCCATGTCGATGATCCCCATGGGCGGCCATAAGGTTTCACCAAATCCCTGGCTGGTGGACCATTATCCCGACGCTTATTTGAATATGGGCCTCACTGCGGAGCGCGTGGGACAGCGCTTCGGCATCACCCGCGAGGCAGCGGACGAATTTTCTCTTCGCAGTCACCAGAAAGCGCTGGCGGCGATTCAGACGGGAAGGTTCGACGAGGAAGTTGTGCCGGTGCCGGTGAGTTTCACCACTCCCAATGGATCGAAGCCCAAGCGGCAGGATATTGTTTTCAAGATGGACGAAGGCCCCCGCGCCGATACATCGCTAGAAGCGCTGCTCGCGTTGAAGCCGGCGTTTCACGTAAAAGGCACGGTGACTGCAGGAAATTCTTCGCAGATGTCGGATGGCGCGGCCGCCGCAGTGGTGATGTCGGCGGAGCGCGCGCGAGCTCTCGGCATCAAACCGCTGGCTCGCTACGTTTCATTCGCCACGGCTGGATACAAGCCGGAAGAAATGGGACTTGGTCCGGTGTTCGCGATTCCGAAGGCGCTGAAGGTGGCTGGATTGAAGCTTTCAGATATCGATGTGATCGAGTTGAATGAAGCCTTCGCCGCGCAGTCGCTGGCTGTCATCAAAGAAGCGGGACTCGATCCGGAGAAAGTAAATCCCAACGGGGGGGCCATTGCTTTAGGGCATCCTCTGGGGTGCACCGGCGCCAAGCTGACCGCAACCGTGATCCGAGAACTTAAACGGCGCAATGGACGTTACGGCATGGTGACGATGTGCGTGGGCGGCGGAATGGGCGCGGCGGGAATTTTTGAGAATCTTAGTTTGTAAAGGGCGCGGGCAACAAGGCTTATGAGGAGATTCTGTTAACCTCCCGAAATCTTTCGCGCATTTCTGTGGAATGGAGCTACAATTCGTTTCAGGAGGAAGCCCCATGTCATTCTTCCGCCTCTTGCAGTCTTCGCTAATGATTGCCGTGCTGATCATCGCAGTCGCCGCGTCATTAGCAGCGCAGTCTTCGCCCGAGCAGACTGTGGTATCAAAAATTCCTTCGAGCTCCGCGGACTCGAGCCAGTCTGTCGCCAACGACCCGGCAACACATGTTCCATTGTTTTACGGAGACGAGTCCTCACATGGCATCGGCCTTTGCCTAAAGATGCGAAGCTACAAGATGGCTCGCGATAATCCGCAGTCGGATTCCACCCACCAGGTTGGTTATTCCACTTGTGTGCCTACGACGCGCTTTCAGACATATAAGATCGAAAGGCCTGCGCATATCGTCACGCCGTAAACTTTCCTAAGGCAAGTCCGTGGAAGTCCTTAGCGCCGGTGCACCAAGCCCAACTCCTTTCGTACCTGAAGCTGAGTGGTAAATCACTGGGGTTGCTTATAAACTTCAGTGTGGCTCATCTGAAGGCCCTTTGTGGTTGAAAGGTTTTCTATGGCAACGATAACTGCGCTTCCCACCACCAAAATCGCCGGCGGCAGCTTTCTTCTCGAAACCCGTCAACCCAGTGAAGTCTTCACCCCGGAAGATTTCACCGAGCAGCATCGGCTGATCGGCCAGACGGCAGAAGAATTTGCAGTCAAGGAGATCCTGCCCAATGCGGAGAAGATCGAGCATAAGGATTTCTCCATCACCCGCGATTTGCTGAAGAAAGCCGGCGAATTGGGATTGAGTTCGGTCGAGATTCCCGAAGCCTACGGCGGCCTGGAAATGGACAAAGTTACCGCCGCCGTCATTGCCGATCACATCGCGAAATATGCCGGCTTCGCTACCACATGGGGCGGGCACACAGGAATTGGGACGCTGCCCATCGTTTATTTCGGCACCGAAGAACAAAAGAAAAAGTATCTGCCGCGTCTTGCTGCGGGCGAGATCGTCGGAGCCTATGCATTATCGGAATCGACCTCCGGCTCCGATGCGATGAACTGCCGAACCCGCGCCAGCCTTTCCGCCGACGGCAAGCACTACATTCTGAACGGCGAAAAAATGTGGATCACCAATGCCGGCTTTGCTGACTTGTTCACCGTTTTCGCCAAGGTCGAGGGCCACGACAAGCTGAGCACGTTCCTGGTCGAGAGAACCTTCCCCGGATTCTCCGTAGGCGCGGAAGAACACAAGATGGGAATCCGCGGGTCGTCTACTTGTCCCATCATTTTGAACGATTGCAAAGTCCCAGCGGAAAATCTGCTCGGGGAGATCGATAAAGGGCAAGTCATTGCTTTTAACATCCTGAACATTGGGCGCTTCAAACTCGGCGCGATGTGCCTGGGTGGTGGGCGCGTATCGCTGGAGAGCGCCGTCAGCTATGCCAAACAGCGTAAGGCTTTCGGGAAATCGATTTCCGAATTCGGGCTGATCCGCGAAAAGATCGCCAACATGGCGACTTTGCTCTACGTGGGCGAGGCGCTGGTGTACCGCACCGTGGGGATGATGGACGTCGCGCTCGGCGAAGTGGATAAATCGGGCGCCGAAGCGATGAAAGAAACCCGCAAGGCCATCGAGGAATATGCAGTCGAGTGCTCCATCATCAAGGTGTGGGGCTCGGAGATGGTGGATTACATTGTCGATGAGACCATGCAGATCTATGCAGGCTACGGCTTCGTCGAGGAGTATCCCGCCGAACGGGCTTACCGCGATGCGCGCATCAACCGCATCTTTGAAGGTACGAACGAAATCAATCGTCTCATCATCACCGGCTTTCTGCTGAAGCGCGCCATGAGCGGCCAGTTGCCACTGATGCCCGCCATCAAGAAATTGATGGACGAAGTGCTCTCGGGGCCATCGATTGGGGACGACCTCGAAGGGCCGCTGGCAGAAGAGCGCAAACTGGTTACGCAAGCCAAGAAGCTCGGCCTGTTTGCCGCAGGCGCGGCCACGCAGAAATACATGCAGGCGATTCAGGACCAGCAAGAGATCATGGGAGCCATCGCCGACATGACGATTGAAACCTATGCCATGGAATCGGCTGTCTTACGCGCGCAGAAGATCGCCGACGCGAAGGGTGAATCCGCAGCGGCTTTGCCCATCGCGATGACCCGGGTTTATCTCTCGCAGGCGATGGACAAAGTTGAATCGGCAGCGAAGAAAGTCATCGCTGCTGTCGCCGACGGAGACACGCTACGCACACAACTGGCGATTTTACGTCGGCTGGCCAAGTACGAACCGTTCAACACCATTGACCTGCGTCAGCAGATCGCCGGAAAAGTTATCGAGCGCGGGAAGTACACGCTGGCGTAGAACAATCGAGCTTCTAACCGCTGGGGCCATTGCGACGTCCTCAGACGCGATGCTAAGTTCTCACTTTCCACGTTCCCACCCGTGGTAAAACACTCTGATGAGAATGAATCGGCAACTCTCTGCCGTACTCGCTGGCGTTCTTTTGCTATCTTCGATGCTCGTTAGCCAGGAAAACAAGGTCCCTTCCGCCAATCTCGCCCTCACACCTCCCATGGGATGGAACTCCTGGAACAAGTTTGCCTGCAATGTAAATGAGCAGATGATCGAGAGCATGGCCGATGCCATGGTGAAATCCGGCATGAAGGACACAGGCTACCAATACGTGAACATCGACGATTGCTGGCAGGTGAACCGGGATGCGCAGGGCAACATCGTCGCCGATCCACAGCGTTTTCCGCATGGCATGAAGGCGGTTAGCGATTACATTCATTCACTCGGCCTGAAGTTCGGCGTCTATTCCGACGCCGGTTCGAAGACCTGCGCCGGCCGCCCCGGCGGCCTCGGCCACGAATATCAGGACGCTCTGCAATACGCTGCCTGGGGCGTGGATTATTTGAAATATGATTGGTGCAACACCACCACGCAAGACGCGAAGGCTTCTTACGCGAACATTCGCGCGGCGCTCGATGCCTCCGGACGCCCCATCGTGTTGAGCATTTGCGAATGGGGCACGGCCAAGCCCTGGCTTTGGGGAAAAGAAGTTGGCGGAAACTTGTGGCGCACGACGGGCGACATCAAGGACCGCTGGGGAGGTCCAGAGAAATGGCCGGACGGCAGTTGCTGCTCCAATGGTGTCTTGGGCATTCTCGACCAGCAGGTCGGCCTGCAGTCTTACGCTGGTCCGGGACATTGGAACGATCCCGACATGCTGGAGGTGGGTAACGGCGGCATGACGGACACCGAGTATCGATCGCACTTCAGTTTGTGGGCGATGCTGGCGGCTCCGCTGATTGCAGGCAATGATTTGCGGGACATGCGGCCCGAGATCCACGACATTCTCACCAACAAAGAAGTGATTGCGGTCGATCAGGATCCCGGCGGGCATGAGGGCAAACGCGCTTGGAAAAGCGGCGACCTTGAGGTTTGGGCAAAGCAACTGAAGGACGGGAGCCGCGCGGTGATTCTATTAAATCGTGGGAGCGCGCAGCAGGAGATTTCCGCGAACTGGGAAGATCTTGGCTATCCCAGCCACTTAAGCGCTTCCGTGCGCGACCTGTGGCAGCGCAAGGATCTCGGCAAGTTTACGGGAAAGTTCTCCGCGCCAGTGGCTTCTCATGCGGTGGTGATGGTCACGGTGAAACCATAATATTCGCTTCCAATATCCTAAAACAAACTTAGGATTTCTTTTTCAGCTCTTCCATCACGCTCTGGATCAGTTCTTTCGCGTCGGTCAGGCTCTTCATGATGATCTGAATATCCATGACCGGCTTGCCCGGCCAGCGCTGGCTCTGGCAGTAAACTCCGTGCTGGCCGACCAGCGCCATGGCGTCGGTGATTGCGTCCATGGTCACCGCTAAGCGGCCACGCGGGACACCCATCATGGTCTCGTAATGCTCCAGTTCTTCCTGTTTCTCATCGAATACCGCCATGCTGCGATTGTAAATGCGGCGCGCAATGAAGCATAATCATGAGTCTGCTGGTGACATATCCCCGCGAATATAGTCCATAACGCTGCACCATACCGAACGCCACAAGGAGAAATCATGCAGAAACGAGTTGTGCTATCCGCCGCTCTGGTTCTTTTGTTCACCGCCTCAGCTTTCGCACAAATGGGTTCGGCCCGCCCGAGTCCACCGGCATCAGCCACTTGCGATCTGGGAGGCGGCAAAACCATCAAGACTGATTACTCCAGCCCGCGCATGAAGGGCCGCAAAATTTATGGCGACCTCGTCCCCTTCGGAGAAGTCTGGCGCACGGGAGCGAATGACGCTACGACTTTTGTTCCCAGCGCCGATGTAGTGGTTGGTGGAAAGGATGTGCCGGCCGGCAGCTATACCCTCTTCACCGTTCCGAAGGCCGACAAATGGACACTGATCATCAACAAGAAAACTGGCGAGTGGGGTATCCCTTATAAGTACGAGGGCGACGAACTTGGCCGAGTCGATATGAAAGTTTCCCAATTGCCTTCGCCAGTTGAGAATTTCACGATTTCCTACGAGAAATCCGGCAACGGTTGCAGGATGAACCTCGATTGGGCAAGCACGCGAGCTTCGGTGGATATTACAGCGAAGTAGCTACGCAGGAATGTCATCCCGAGCGAAAGCGAGGGATCTTGATTTTTGCCTGGGCATGCTATGTTGTCACCTCCAGCAAATACCAAGATCCCTCGTTCCACTCGGGACGACAGTAAAACCGGGATGACAAGTAAAACTAATTTTACGTTCCAGCCTACTCTTAGCTGGCGGGCTTCCACCGGAGCACTGGCTTTCGTGCGGCCGCAGTCTCATCCAACCGCGAGACACGAGTGGAGTGCGGCGCATCGAGCACGGTCTGCGGATTTTCTTCCACCTCTTCCGCAATCGACTTCATGGCCTCGATGAACAAATCCATCTCTTCCTTCGATTCGCTCTCGGTCGGCTCAATCATCAATGCGCCGGGAACGATCAACGGAAAAGCGGTCGTATAGGGATGGAATCCGTAATCGATCAGGCGTTTCGCAATGTCCATGGTGCGCACGCCTTTTTTCGCCTGCAGCTTATCGCTGAAAACCACTTCGTGCATGGTCGGAGTTGAATACGGTAAGTCGTAGGCGCCCTCAAGTCCTTTGCGAATGTAGTTTGCATTCAGCACCGCATCTTCCGTGGTTTGTCTCAAGCCATCGGGTCCGTTCGCCTGAATATAAGCCAGCGCTCGGACGAACATGCCAAAGTTGCCATAGAACGCCCGCACCCGGCCGACGGATTGCGGCCGGTCGTAGTTGAATCCCAGCGTGCCGTCCGCTTTGGCCGTTAAGACTGGTTTCGGTAGAAACGGTTCCAGTTTCTTTTTGATCGCGACCGGACCCGATCCCGGACCGCCGCCTCCGTGCGGAGTGGAAAATGTTTTGTGCAAATTCAGGTGCATTACATCCACGCCGAAATCACCGGGCCGTACTTTGCCGACCAGCGCGTTCATGTTCGCGCCATCCATGTAGAGTAGCCCGCCCTTTGCATGCAGTATGTCGGCAATCTTGTGAATCTGCTGTTCGAAGATTCCCAGCGTATTGGGATTTGTAAGCATCAGTGCGGCGACATCTTCGCTCATCTGCGCTTCGAGTGCACCAATATCCACCATGCCGCGTGAATCGGACTTCAGATTTTCGACGGCGTAGTCCACCATCGCTGCCGTGGCGGGATTCGTTCCATGCGCGGAATCTGGAATCAGAACTTTCTTTCGTGGACGGCCTTGTGCATGGTGGTATGCCCTCACCATGAGAAGTCCTGTCATCTCGCCATGCGCACCGGCGGCGGGCTGCAATGTGATCGAATCCATGCCCGTAATTTCGATCAGACATTCACTGAGTGTTTTCAAAATCTGGAGTGCGCCCTGAGAAATTTCTTCCGGCTGGTAAGGATGGCCGTTGGCAATTCCTTCCACACGCGCCACCGCTTCATTGACGCGCGGGTTGTACTTCATCGTGCAGGAGCCCAGCGGATACATCCCAAGATCAATTGCATAATTCCAGGTCGAGAGCCGCGTAAAGTGGCGGATAATTTCTATCTCGCTCACTTCCGGCATGTTGCCTAGACTTTTTCTTTCAGCTGATCCCAACAGAGAAGACGGATCAACCTCCGGCACGTCAAGCGGCGGCAGCTTCCACGCAGCTTTTCCTTCCGATGACTTCTCGAAAATCAACCCTTCGTTCTGATTCACGTGAAGGCTGGCCTTGCGGATCACAGGCTTCATCGCACCACCTCCACAGCCACTTCCGCGCCAGCTTTGGGTTTTTCTTCTTTAACCTCAGAAGCACCAGTCTTTCCGACCAACTTGACTGCTTCATCGATCGCCGCTCGCGTAGTCAGTTCAGTACAGCACCATAGCGCCGCGTTCCCAAGCTCAGGATAAAACTTTTTCAATGGCAATCCGCCGATTATCTTGTGCCTGAGCAGCCGTCGATTTATCTCCTGCGGATCTTCGCTGGTCTGCAGCACGAATTCATTGAAGCGCGGTGCGCCGGAGAAGAGAAGTTTGCCATGTTTGGCAAGTTGTCCCGCCGCATACGCGGCTTTTGCCAGATTCTGTTTGGCCAACTCTTTCAATCCTACTTTGCCGTAGACAGTCATAAATATATTGACCATCAATGCCACCAGCGCTTGATTGGTGCAGATATTCGAGGTCGCCTTCTCGCGGCGGATGTGCTGCTCGCGAGTAGCCAAAGTGAGCACGAACCCGCGCCTTCCTTGTTTATCCACTGTCTGGCCGGCTAATCTACCCGGCATTTGCCGTACATATTTCTCGCGCGTGGCAATCACGCCGCAGTGCGGACCTCCGAAACCCTGCGGCACTCCGAACGACTGCGCCTCCATTGCGATCACATCGGCTTCGCGTGGAGGCTCCACAATTCCCAGGGACACTGCTTCGGCAATCGAAACCACCAGCATCGCGCCATTCTTATGCGCTATTCCGGCAACGGCCGCAACATCTTCAATCGTGCCGAAGAAGTTTGGCGATTGAATCAGCACGCAAGCGGTTTGCGGCGTGATCGATTTCTCCAACTCCGCCAGATTCAACCGGCCATTTTCGACGAATCCTGCCACCGAAAGCGGCATACCCTGATGGGTCGCGTAAGTCGCCAGAACTTCGCGATACTCCGGATGCAAACTTCGCGCCACCAGCACCGATCTTCTGCCGGTAAGGCGAACCGCCATCATCACGGCTTCGGCCGCGGCAGTGGAGCCGTCATACATGGAAGCATTGGCCACTTCCATGCCGGTCAGTTCGCAAATCATGGTTTGGAATTCGAAGATGGATTGCAGCGTTCCCTGCGAAATCTCTGCCTGGTAAGGAGTGTAGGCAGTGAGGAACTCGCCGCGCGAAATCAAGGAATCGATGATAACCGGACGATAATGCGAGTAAACGCCCGCACCCAGAAAACTGGTATAGCCCTCCCCGTTTTCGCGAGAGCGCTGCCGGAAATAGTCCACAATTTCCGACTCCGCCATTTGCCTGGGAATATGCAGATCGCGGCTCAGACGGTATTCAGCGGGAATTGGAGCAAACAGATCGTCCACGGAGCCGATGCCAACCGCCTTCAACATCGCTTGGCGGTCGGCAGGAGATTTCGGTAAATAGCGCATAGAAATTGATTAGATGTAGCGGCGGTCACTTCGATTGCGGCGTGACCGGACGGTTTGACTGTGCGCAACTTCACAGGGCAACGCATTCCATCCAGAGCCACGAAAAGGCAATCGATGGCCAGTAATCGCGGCCAGTAATCCGTGGCCAGTAATCAATGGCCAGCCTCTTCCGCGACGAACTTCTCGTAATCGGCCGCCGACAGAAGACCATCGATCTCTCCGGGATTCTTCAGGTTTATCTTCAGCATCCACGCGCCGTGCGCATCTTTATTCACTTTTTCAGGAGAGGTGGCCAGTTCTTCGTTAACCTCGGAGACGGTTCCAGAAACCGGAGCGAACAAGTCCGAAACCGCTTTCACGGATTCAACCGACCCAAATGTCTTGCCCGCGGAAAGTTCTGCGCCGACCTTCGGCAGTTGAACGAATACAATGTCGCCCAGTTCTTCCTGCGCATGGTCCGTGATGCCCACCGCGGCAGAGTTTCCGTTCACCTGAATCCATTCGTGCTGCTTCGTATATTTGCGATCTGCTGGATAGCTCATGATCCCTCGTGCTCCTCACGTAAAGCCCGACCTCTGTCTCCCCTGTATTTAAGCCCTTTTCGGCCGCTTGTAAAAAGGTGTTGGCACCACTCGCGCCGCCACGCCCTGCCCGCGAATCTCCACCTTCAGAGTACGGCCGATCTCCGCTGATTCCGGCGGCACATAAGCCAGCGCAATATTCTTTTTCAGAAACGGCGCCGGCGATCCGCTGGTGACGTATCCAATCTCTTGCCCCGCATCATTCAGAACCTTGTATCCGTCCCGCGCAATGCCCCGCTCCACCATTTCCAAGCCAACCAGCGTCCGCTTCAGGCTTTCGGATTTCTCCTTCTCCAGCGCCTCGCGCCCAATGAACTCCGACTTCTCCATCTTGCAGAAACGATCGAGCCCTGCTTCCCAAACATTAATGGTATCGGAAATCTCATGGCCGTAGAGCGGCAATTTGCCTTCCAGCCGGAGCGTGTTACGCGCGCCCAACCCGCAGGGTACAGCACAGAATTCTTTGCCCGTGCTCAGGATCTCATTCCACACACGAGCACTCGTGGCTTCGTCGGAAGGAATGTAAATCTCAAAACCGTCTTCGGCCGTGTATCCGGTTCGCGCAATCAGAATATTCTTGAGCCCGCAAACCGTCCCACGCGTCACCCAATAAAACTTCACTGCGCTTAAATCCGCGTCCGTCAATTTCTGCAGCAGATTCACCGCCTTGGGCCCTTGGATCGCAATCTGCGTGAAGTCGTCAGACAGATTCTCCACCGCGCAATCGAACTCGCGCGTGCTGTCGCGCACCCAATTGAAATCTTTTTCGCGCGTCCCGGCGTTGATGACCAAAAAATATTCATCCTCGCCCAAACGGTGCACGACCACATCGTCCACAAATGTGCCCTGCGGATAGAGCAGGGCCGAATACTGCGCCTGCCCAATCGCAAGCCGCGAGGCGTCATTCATGGAAATGTGCTGCACGGCGGCAAGAGCCTGCGGCCCGGCAAGGCGAATATCGCCCATGTGGCTCACATCAAAAACACCCACAGCGGTGCGCACTGCCATGTGCTCGCTGATGATTCCACACCCGATGGATGCGGGATACTCTACCGGCATCTCCCAACCGTTGAAGTCCACCATCTTCGCGCCCATCTGGCGATGGACGGCATTCAACGCGGTTTTGCGCACGGCAGGAACAGTAACTTCAACAGCAGACAAGCAAAACCTCGATAAGAATGGGGATGGTGACTGATTAACGTATCACGCGGTTTTTGCGGGGGTCAAACGGCCAAATCTTCCTCCCAGAAGGCAAAGAATCCTGAGGGCAAATCGTAAGGCTTGGCGACTCCCTAATGGCATCTGCGTCTGGAATTTATTAACGTCCGAACTGCACTGTCACATTTGTTCCCGCCGCTACATGTGTTCCGGCGGGCGGAGACTGTTGCCGCGCCACGCCGCTTCCCACAGCTTCGAGTTCAAGGCCAGCGTCTTCCGCCGTTTCCACGGCTGCACGAACCGTCTTCCCGACGAACGAGGGCACTTCGATCCCGCCTTGCTCCACGTCCAGCACCACAGTTCCAGTTACAGGGGTTTTTACACCAGCTTCCGGGGAGTCTGAGACGTTCCCAGCAGCTTTCGTTGCGTCGTGACTTTCTTCACCGCGCGCGGGCTGGCTTTCTCGAATCGCCGCTTGCACGACATTCCCATCGCTCTGAGGAAGTTGGGGTGCCGGTGCGCGCGCCACGCTGGGGCTTTCGGTAGATGATGCTGACGATGAATCCCCGTTTACATCCGCCGTTGCCAGCGGCTCGCCCGGATGGTCCGGAGTTCCCTCTTCCAGGTCTTTATCTTGCGTCTTCGCTCGAGCCAGCAGCAATTGATGTTGCGGAGCCAGCGGCAGATCGTGCGGCGTGTGCAGATATTCGAGCACTTGCTGGGTCACGCGCTTGAACACCGGCGCGGAGACCTGGCCGCCCTGGTGCAGTCCAACGGCGGAATCCAAAATCACCGCAACCACAATCTGCGGATTATTCACCGGTGCGAATCCCGCGAAGGAGCCAATATATTTTGTCTTGGAATATGCGCCGGTATTGGGATCGACTTTCTGCGCCGTTCCCGTTTTCCCTGCCGACGTGTAACCCTCCAGGATTGCTTTGCGGCCGGTGCCTTCGAGCACGACTTTCTGCATCATGGAGCGCATCTCGGCTGCCGTGAAGCTCGAAATCACGCGCCGTGAATTGCCCGGATGAAACGCCACATTGACTGGACTGCTCTGCGGCTCCACTCGACCCGCAACGATTCGCGGCGCAATCCACACGCCATCATTGGCAAACGTGGAAATCAGCGCCGAGAGTTGAATCGGAGAAATTCCAATTTCCTGGCCCATGGAGATCGCAGCAATCGAAACTTTCGACCAGCGGCTCACCGGCTTGGTTAGCCCTCGCGTCTCACCGGGAAGTTCGATTCCAGTCTGCTGTCCGAATCCGTAAGCACGAATATATTTGTAAAACCGGTCCTGTCCCAGTCGCAGTGCGATTTTGATCGCACCGACGTCGCTCGATTCCGCCAGCACTCCCCACACCGGCAGCAAACCGTGAGGGCGTGAGTCGCGAATGCGCATGCCGTTGTATACGATCGACCCCATCTGGCAATCGAATACTTCATCAGGGTTGGTCAGCTTTTCTTCCAGTGCCGCGGAGATCGTCACCAGCTTAAAAGTCGATCCCGGTTCATAGATGTAACTCACGGCGCGGTTGGTCAGTGCGGCCGGTGTAATCTGCTTGCGTAGGTTCGGGTTGAACGTGGGCCGGTTCGCCAGCGCCAGAATCTCTCCGGTGCGCGGATTTTCGACGATCACGGTTCCCGCAATGGCCTGCGTATCGTGAATTGCCTGGTCTAACTCCTTTTCCGCGATGTACTGAATATTTTTATCGACGGTGAGAACCAGGTTTTCCCCCGGCTCCGGTTGCTTCTCTACATCGGAGAACCATTGCCGACGCGCGTCGACAGAAATCAGCATTTTTCCGTCTTGCCCACGGAGCTCATCTTCGAACTCATGTTCAATGCCGCTCTGCCCGGCATCTTCCATGCCAACCGTACCTACAACCTGCGCTGCGAGATCGCGCGCCGGATAAAAGCGCTTCGGCTCTTTCTGGAAGTGGATGCCCTGCAGGTTCAAAGACTTAATCCGTTCAATGGTTTCGTCATCCGCCTTGCGCGCCACCCAGCAGAATGTTTTGTGATTCCGGCAGTCCGCCAGCACTACATTGCGATCCTCACCCGTGATGCGGGTGATCAGAGAAACTGCGGTGGGAAGATCTTTCACTTCGGACGGGACGGCGAATGCCGAATCCACCAGGACGGACATCGCCAATTCATGGCCGGCGCGGTCGTAGATGACGCCGCGTTTTGCGGAGAGCGGGATCTCGCGCTGCTGCTGATGCTCCGCCTGTTTAACGAAGCTGCCGTAACGAAAGATCTGAAGGTAGATCAGCCGGCCGCTGATTACCACGCACCAGAATAGAAGTATTGCGCCAAGCAGGTAGAGGCGGAAATTCTTGCCGAGACTGGAGTCGCTTGCCATGAGAAATTCGGTTTTCAGGTTGTCAGAGACGAATGTGGCGATCCACATTTACGCGGATCGCCGAATAAGTTCGCAGAGCGTTGCCCAAGCAGGACCGCGCCGGACCAGTTACTGTCCTGAAAGCACCGTGATCGGGCTCGCGCTGGCCATGACCGGGGTGGCATTTCCATCCATCTGCCCGCCATCCATGCGAATCACTTGCCCCGGCGCCGGCGGCACCAAACCCATGCGGCGTGCGATCACGTCGATTCGCTCCGGATCGCGCAAGGAAGCATCCTCAAGACGCAGCGCGCGATTCATCTCGGTCAGATTATTCAGCTCGCGCTTCGAGGACTCAACCTGATACCCGTATTCAATGGCGCGGAAGTGTTGCCACGCGTAAGTGAAGACCAGTAAAAACAGGACGGCAAGCGCCGTGCCAAACTGCTTCATCTCGCGATTGCGGCCGGGGCACTCGACCTTCACCACGCGCGAATTGTCGATCGCCTTGGCGAAGTAAATCTCGGGCGTTCCGGTGAAAAAAGTTTTTCGCCGAGCTTCTGGAACCGCCATCCGAATTGCCGCCGCTGCCGCCATTATGCCGCCCCCGCGAAGATCTGTTGCTCTTGTGTCAACTGCGTGCTGTGCATGCCGAATATCGACTGCAGCTCTATCTCTGCTGCTTCCGCCAGCTGCGTCTGCTGAACTCGCAATTCCGCCAACCGTTCCGCCTGCTCCACCGCCGCCTTCAAGTCCCTGATCAATGTTCCTGAATACATAGTTCCCGTATACATCGCGCACCTTCCAACTCGAATTCCTACCCAGAACCTGGCTTCGAACCGGAAGCCTTTCACCTCGGCGGATCTTTGTCCGCTCTCTTCACTTACCGCGACTTACTAGAACCTGAACAACCCGGCACGGCCTGTACAGCTATACCGGGGACTCCGGCAGGTTTTCCGGAGCCTAAACTTTCATCTAAACCCGCTCCGCCGCTCTCAGCTTCGCACTGCGTGCCCGCGGATTGAAATTTTGCTCTTCTTGGGATGCGATCACTGGTTTCTTCGTCAGCACCCGGAAGTACTTGTCCTTATTTCCGCTCTCGCGGAAGGCATCCTTTACGATGCGATCTTCCAATGAGTGAAAACTAATCACCACCACGCGTCCTCCTGGCTTCAGAATCCGCGGCGCCGCTTCGAGCAGCGCCTTCAGATCATCCAGTTCGCGGTTTACGAAGATTCGAAGAGCCTGAAAAGTTCTGGTCGCCGGATGAATTCGCCTTTGTTCAGAATTCATTGGCCGGGCCGCGGCTGATACTACCTCCGCTAAATGTGCGGTAGATCGTATCGGCCGCGACCGGCAAATGGCTCTGGCGATTCTCCGCGACCTCCTTTCCTCTCCGAATTCGTAAATCACATCGGCAAGCTCGCGCTCGTCGAGGTGGTTTACCACTTGTTCGGCGGTTCGCTCCGACCGCGGGTCCATCCGCATGTCGAGCGGTCCATCCGCCTGAAAACTAAATCCGCGCGCCGCATCGGAAAGCTGCAAACTGCTCACTCCAATGTCAGCCAGAATTCCGTCAACGCTCCCTGCCTTATGCCCCTTCGCAATCTCCGCGAATGAGCGGTTCAGTAAAGTGATCTCTGGCCAATCTGGCCTTAGGTCGCAGGTTGCAGGCTGCTGGTTTTCGATCTTGCCTAAGACCGAAGACCTAACACCTAAGACCGCTCGCGCAATCTCCAGCGCCGCCGGATCCTTATCGAGCCCAATCAAATGTCCCGGTGCGCCGAGGCGTTTTGCGATTTCGTAACTGTGCCCGCCCAAACCCACCGTGGCGTCGATATAGATCCCGCCACGCCGCACGTTTAAAAAGTCGATCGCTTCTTTTAAAAGAACCGGAACATGATTCGCTGGAAGGCTCGCTTCCCTTCCACCACCATGCCCTACCCCCTGAGGGGTGTCTGTTGAACCCTCGTCCACTAGATGCCCAGTTCGTCGAGCGTCTTCGCATCGTCAGGCGTAATCTTGTCGTCCAGTACCTGCTGGCGATAGGTTTCGAGGTTGCGGACTTCCAGGAATTTCTGATAGCCCACGACCGCCACATCGCCCTTTAATTGCGCCGCATCGCGCAATAACTGCGGCAGCAGCAACCTCCCCTGCCCGTCCATCTCCACTTCCTGGCCCCAGTACCCAGTCGCGCTGAGAAACTTTTTCTTTGTCGGATTGAAGGTCGAAAGCCCCGCCAGTTTCTGCTCGATCTGCTCCCACTCCTCGAAGGGATACAGCTGAGCAATAGTGCCGTCTAAGCTTGTGATGTAAAATTTCTGGCTGTACTTCTCGTCGATCACCCGCTTGAACTCCGCCGGGACCTTCAACCGTCCCTTTTCGTCGACGCGAGTTGGGTGATTGCCGCGAAACATAGAAATCTTTTTCGTTTGTCATCCTGAGGCGATGGTTTTCATCGCCGGAGGATCTCAGTACCGCTGCTGCTATAGCCACAACGAGGGAGGTAAAAGCGACGCAAAGCTCGGTCAAATTCGTTTGGTTCGGGCTGTTTGTCGAACTTTTGGGTCGGCTTTCCACCGGCTCCTCGTTTTCAGCTTCCCGTTCCCACCGATTCAAACTATTTGACCACTTCGAACCACTTTGTACCACATCTTACCCGTAAGTCCTTGATTGTCAATACCAAAGTTAAAGGTCGGATGGGTACTAAAGTATCGGTTGGCGAAAATACGAGGACTTGTGGTTAACCAATCATACGACCACAAGATGTTGAGTTTACTGCCTGGATTCCTTCGCCATTCATTCGCTTAGATTTTTCTTGCATTCCGCGCCAGTGGCCCAGTTTCCTGTGGAAATTGTGGGCGTCATGGAGAAGCAGAAGGGATGCAGAAGGGATTTCGCGCCGGACTTCTGGCGATGCCCGGAGAAAGGACTGCGCTTCTTAAGCGGATTGGCTGCCGTCTACCCTCTTACCTAATACAACGTGCATTGCGTTCTGCGTCGCTGCATGTTCGCGGTAGGAATAACCAAGCTTTGTGAGGTCGATACCGGCAAGAAGGTTCTCTCCGGAGCCGAGGAGCGTGGGCGCGAACGCCAGGTGCATTTCATCGATCATTCCCGCTTGAAGATATTGCCGGACGGTCGCCACTCCACCACCCAGCCGAACCTCTTTCCCGCGCGCCGCTTCGCTGGCTCGATCGAATGCAGCGTGAATTCCGTCGGCAACAAAATGAAACACCGTACCGCCATCCATCTCAATAGATGAACGAGGATGATGCGTCAGGACAAAGACCGGCGTATGAAACGGCGGGTTCTCACCCCACCAGCCCTTCCAGTTGGCATCCGGCCACGGTCCGCGCACCGGGCCGAACATGTTCCGGCCCATGATCCAGGCACCGACGTTTTCAAAACCGCGTGCCGCGTAATCGTCGTCAGTGCCTATTGCTCCGCCTTCGCGCCCTGTCATGTGGTGAAACGTACGCGTGGCGAAGAACCATTCGAACACCGCGCTGCCTCCAACCCCCAGCGGGTTGGCGAGATCCTGATTTAGCCCGGCGCTGTAGCCATCCAAGGAAACACTGAAACTCCGAACCTTCAATTTGCTGCGTGAGGCTCTTTCCATCTCAGTAAACCGCGTTCCCGGTTCGGGTGGTATGAATTTGTCCGCCTTCCACTGAAATGCTAAAGGCCTCTCCCCCTTCGCCAGTCCAGCTTCGAATATCGAACGTGCCCCCGGTCGGCTCGTGATAAGCCGCCACATTGCGCAAAGTTAAAGGCTGGCCCGGCTGGCAAACTTCAGGCGGCTCGGTGACCTGTAAGAAATAAACTCCCTGTCCGGCGCCTACCACTTTCGCGCGTCCATCCACTTCCACCAGCAGCGCCGATTTCTCGTCGATGGCAATTTCCCGCGGGTCTTTCGACCAGCCATCCTCCACAATCCGAGCCAGGAAGCCGAGGCTGCGTCCCATGCGGTCCCGTTTGGCAAAATGGCTGTCGGTAAGAATGTTCCCGAGTAATGGAACCTGAAGGAAGTCGCGCACCAGGGTCACGCGCTCATTGTAGGGATTGTCCAAAACCTCGCGCGAACTCAGATCGGGACCGTTGGGCTTGTCCTTAAGGCACGCGTAGACATATTGCCCCAGAATCGCCAATCCCGCACTGGTGCCTCCGATCGGCTTGCCGGCAAGCACGTGGGTGTTGATGGCGTTTCCCAGCAGAGTTCCCTTCCAGAAATTCACGTAGTGCGACTGATCGCCCCCGGCGATAAAAATCACCGTCGCCCTGCGAACAATACCAGCAACCTTTGGTTGTTCCGCCGCGTTGCGAGTGGGAACAATCAGCGTGGCCACGGAGTTCATCTGGCACAACTTGTTGACATATTTGTTGTAGTCGCTTGTTCCGCGCGCGCGAAGAACAAGAAAATCGCCGTTATGGCCCTTGCCGCAAAGCCAGCGAAACGCTTCGTCCTGATCGGTGCCGCCACCCATCATCGCGATGCCGGGATCGGTGTGGGTCTGCGCATCCAACTGGCTACCCAGGCGCTTGTATTTATAGGAAGCCGCGGGACTCATGGCAGTCAGGCTGCACCAGATTAACGCCAGAACAAAAACGTAGCGCCGCCGCGGCAGCACGGCGGTCGATATCCCCTGCGAGAATTTCATGAATGCCTCTTTAGCATCTAATGACTCGATCGCCACAGCTTTATTGTGGATAGCTTTGATTGCCATTGTTTCCCTTGTCATCCCGAGCAAAGCGAGGGACCTTGATTTCTGCTGGCAGTCACCATAGCGCCGGCGAAAACCAAGGTCCCTCGCTTTGCTCGGGATGACAAACAATGTCGCGGCAAAACAATGGCATGACAAAATGACGACTGGACGATGGCTTCACTGGTTTCGATTCACCGCTTCCACGAACACGGCCGTACCGTAGGCCAGGACTTCAGTGACACCCTGCATGACTTCGGTGGCATCGTAGCGGGCTCCTACCACGGCGTTGCCGCCTAGCTCTGCGGCATGGATCAGCATCAGATCGAAAGCTTCTCCGCGGGTTCTCTCGCACAGGTTTGTGAGCAGTGTGATATTGCCACCGACCAGCGTCTGCAATCCGGCGCCGATGCTGCCAAAGATCGAGCGTGAACGCACCACAATGCCGCGGACCACTCCCAGGGTTCGCGTGACGCGAAAACCATCGAGTTCGAATTGTGTCGTCACCATGTTGTGCGCCACCATCCGTCCACCACCCGTGTAAGTCGTTGCCATCGACGATTCCTTTCTCGACTTCGCGAATAACTATAACAAGAGTCCGGGGTGAGTCGAAGCTTCACTCGTGGATCAGATTGCAAAACCGTTAACCACCAAGGCCACCAAGTTACACAAAGGAATTGCCCTGCAGATCGATTGCCTTTGTGAGGCTTCGTGACCCTTGTGATTGAGGTATTTTTCAGTTGCTGCATCCTGCACTCTTCGTGGAGCGCCCACGCCGAATCACTCCAGTGAAGCGGTAACAACAAACTCCTGCGAAGACGCGTCATACTCTAAGCGGAGCACATTGGGTTTGCAGCATACCTGGCAATCTTCCACATAAGTCTGGCGTCGACCTGCCGACTCGTCCACAGTAGTAAAGTTCCACTCTCCGCAACCCGCGCATTGAAATTGAGCTTCCATAAGGCAATTCCGGATGTACGCATCCATCGATCCATCGCCGTTTATAACCTGCTCTTTAATCTTTACATTCCTTCCTTATAATGACGTAACCTTATCCTCGATTGGAGCCTTGATGATCTCGCGACGCCGTTTCCTGGAAGTAGGAAGTGTTGCCGCCGGTGTAGCTGCAACTTCCAGTTCTCTGCTCGGATTCGCTAAGTCTGCGCAGAACAAAATCGAGGAACAATCGCTCCCGTCCCCCATCGCAAATCTGAAATCGCGTAAAAATGAAGCCACTCCGATCCAGGTTGAAGAACGTGCCGCGCGCCTGGCTCGTGCCCGCATTCTAATGACGCAGAACGCGATCGACGCCATTGTACTTATGGCGGGTACATCACTGAATTACTTCACTGGCATTCGATGGTGGGGCGGCGAGCGCTTGTTTGCTTTTGTCCTGCCGGCGAAGGGCGCGGCCTTCTATGTCTGTCCCGCATTCGAAGAAGGCCGGGCGCGTGAGCAGATCGCGAATGCTCCCGATGGCGGACGAGTCGATGTCCGCACCTGGGAAGAAGACGAAAATCCGTATCAACTTCTTGCCCAGGGATTGAAAGAACGCGGCGTGGCAACGGGAAAAGTCGGAATAGAAGAGACTGTCCGCTTCTTCTTCGCCGATGGCATCGCCCACGCTGCGCCCCGGGCCGCACTGGTCAGTGCCACGCCGGTAACCGCTGGTTGTCGCATGATCAAAAGCGCTCATGAGATCGCGCTGATGCGCCTGGCGGCGCAGGTTACTCTATCCGCCTACGAAGCGGTTTATCGCTCGTTGCAGGACGGCATGACGCAAAGCCAGGTAGAGAATCTGATTGCCTCCGCTTACCAGCAACTCGGCTTTCCCGGCGAAGCCAGCGTGGAGGTGGATGAGTTCACAGCCTATCCCCACGGGTCGAATACACCGCAAGTAATTCACGAAGGCTCGATTGTAATGATCGACGATGGCTGCATAGTGGAAGGCTATCAATCCGATATCACGCGGACTTTCGTTCTAGGCAAGGTGCCGCAAAAAAACGGAGACAAGATGAAACAGGTCTTCGACATCGTGCATCGCGCCCAGGCTGCCGCATTGTCAAGCGCCCGTCCCGGTGTGGAATGCGGGGACGTCGACGCCGCCGCGCGCAAAGTGATAACCGATGCCGGCTACGGACCAGACTACAAATACTTCGCCCACCGCCTGGGCCACGGCCTGGGTATGGATGGCCACGAATGGCCTTATCTTGTTCGTGGCAACACCACCAGGCTTGCCGCCAACATGACCACCAGCAACGAGCCGGGGATTTATATACGGAAAGAATTTGGCATTCGCCTGGAAGACGACATGCACGTCACCGAAAACGGTGCCGAGTTGTTTACGCCGCAAAGTCCTTCGTTGGAAGACCCGTTCGGAAAAGCGGCGGCCAACGGGTAGAGGTCCGTCGCTCGTGATTCGGGGCAGCGAAAGGCCACCTGCTCGGCCCGTCCGATCGCCAACCGCTTTTTATCGCTGAGTCCTTATCCTCATCCTTGCGGCGAAGTGACCTGCAAGTTGTTGGTGACCTGGAAGGTACCGGAGACCCCATTCGCGCGAATTCCTACAAGATTCTTATCGGCTTCGCTATCCACCACGCCTTCCAGTCTGACGCGCCCACTCTGCACGATGATGCGAATCGGCTTCTGCACTCCCAGTTCGTATTTTTGCAGTGCCGAGTATCCATAGATTGCGCGGAACAATCGTATGCGAAGCCGGTCATCCATCGGTGACGGTGGAAGGACATTGATCTGGTTATCCACTTTTTCGACGCCCTCAATACGCTTCACCGCGCCTTCTGCATCAGACTTAGTGACGGGACGCACCACGTCTCCCAAAAGCGTTACGGTGCCGGATTGCACTTTATAGGCGATAAAGTCGAAAGCGCCAACATAAGGCAGCATCAGAAGCTCGTGGCGAACTTCCCGAATAATGCGCTCATCAGACTTGGCGGAAGGCCCGTTCCGATCTTGAGTGACACCGAGGCTGGCAAAGGTCAGCAGGCAGGCTGTAATTACGAGTGTCCTACGTTTCATCAGTTTTCTCCTTGCTGGGAAACTTTAAACAAAACATCGGCAAAACAATCGAAAACTAAGATATGGAAAGCATAGCAAAGCGTATCCCATAGCTGCGCAGTGTGCATATATCGTCCAAACGAACTAAATCTTTGCCGCGAGCGCAAGGGTAGTGGGCCCGAACGGCATTACTACCGGCACAGAGATTTCATTGCAGATGCCTCACAGTTCGCATATGCTATACGCTTCCCCCTGTAAAATAGAGGCTGAATCTTTGAGCCAAGCCTTACAAGCTGAGGAAGCTAGTGTGCCATCGCTCCGCGCCGAGCCGATGCTTGTCTCGATTGCTGAGGCCATCGTTCTCGGTGGGTTGCTGCTCTGGCTCTATTTTTCTACCCTGGCTCATCTGGTCCTGCAATGGTGGCATGACCCCAACTTTTCCCACGGATTCTTCGTTCCTTTGTTTTCGGTATTTGTAATCTGGCAGGAATGGCCCCAACTTCAGCGCATCCCGCTGCGTCCCTCGTGGTCGGGAGTCTGGTTTCTGGGATCGGGATTATGCCTGCTGATGCTCGGTCAACTAGGGGCGGAGATTTTTCTTTCCCGTTTCTCTCTCTTATTAGTGCTGGCCGGTTTGACGATCCTGTTTTGCGGTTGGATTTTCTTACGAGCCGTCCTGTTCCCCTTAGCCTTTCTTGTCATGATGATCCCCATTCCGGCGATCGTCTTCAACCAGATTACGTTCCCTCTGCAGATACTGGCGTCCAAAATTGCCAGCGCGATCCTGCCGTGGCTCGGAGTGCCAATCCTGCGGGAAGGAAACGTAATTCTACTTCCTGCGATGGCTCTGGAAGTAGCCGATGCGTGCAGCGGCATCCGCTCGCTGATGTCGCTTGCGACATTGGCGGTAATCTACGGATATCTCATGGATCGCCGAATCTCCGTACGAATCCTACTCGCCGTGGCCTCGCTTCCCATCGCTGTGGCCGCCAACAGTCTCCGGGTCGTGGTCACCGGTCTGCTGGTGCAATACTGGGATCCGGATAAAGCTCAGGGCTTTTTCCATGAATTCCAGGGGTGGCTGATGTTTGTTGCGTCGCTCGGCATGCTCTACCTTCTGCACAAGGCGTTCCAATTTTTTTGGCCGGCAAAGACTTCCGGCCAGGATTTAACAATGAAGAAGATCCCCGTATGAAAACCTTGGGCGGATTCCGCTTCATTCTGGCGGCCGGTTTGATCGCGCTTACGGCGGCTCTCCTGCAGGCCCGTGGGCATAACGAGATTGTTCCTGTTCACGCACCGCTCTCGTCGTTCCCTGATCATTTGGGCGCCTGGAGCGGCACAGATATTCCTTTGGACAAGAACACTCTCGATGTACTGGGGCCCGGAGATTTTCTGGTGCGGGACTACCGCGATCCGGATGGCGATCTAAAGTATGTGGGTCTATTCGTGGCCTATTTCCCCAGCCAGCGAAGCGGAGACACCATCCACTCTCCCAAACACTGTTTGCCGGGCGCGGGATGGTCGCCCGAGAGAAACGATCGCATCGTGCTGGCATTTCCCGGGCACATTCCATTTCCAGTCAATCGCTACGTTATCTCCAAGGCGGGCGCGCGCAAACTGGTGCTCTATTGGTATTGGGCGCACGATCGCGGGGTGGCCAGCGAATACTGGGCCAAGTATTACCTGGTGAAGGATGCGATTCAGATGAACCGCAGTGACGGCGCGCTCGTACGTATTTCGGTAGATATGTTTCCCGGCGAAACCGCGGATGCGGCCCAGCGTAGATTGAGTCCGTTTACCGCGGATGTGGCTCCGCTGCTCGACAACTACATCCCACGATAAGGGACCGCTGACTGTCTAAGCCGGCGTAGCCGTTTTTCGTGGAGGATTGAAGAATGGCAGCGCGGTCACCTTCACCTCAGTCCTCAGCCGCATCGCTTCGATCGTAACTTCCAGCTGCAACTGCGTTCCCAGCTTCGAGTGCTCAGTTTCCACGCTGGCCAGCGCGATCAATTTCTTCAGGATCGGCGACCAACTCGTAGTCGTCGCCTTGCCAACCTGCTTCTCTCCCGCATACAGAGGCACGGCCACGCGCGACGCCTGGCTGGGCGCGGCCGGCGTGAGCCCGTAACGTTCATATAGCTCCTCAATATCCGTCCAATCGACCTCGATTCCGACGAGTTGCCGCGGTACACCATCCTTGGCATCCTGCTCCAGCGCCCGCTTACCGATGAAATTTTCCTTCTCCAGATGCACCATCTTCGTGAAGCCTAATTCGTATGGCGAGTACTTCTGCGATGGAATCAGCGCCTTCTTCGAACTCGTGTAATCGACCTCAATGAGCAACAAGCCAGCTTCCGCGCGCGCCACATCCAGCGCCAGCATGCCGGCTGCATGCAGATCGAACTGTTTGCCCTTTTCCGTCAGCGCGTCCCAAACTTTCACCGCGTCGTTGGCCTCTCTTAGAGGCACCCAGATCTCATAACCCAGATCGCCGGTGTATCCAGTGCGGGAAATGTCTACTGGCACGCCAGCGATCTTGCCCTGCGTCACGCGAAAATATTTCAGGTTCGCAACGTCGGCCTCGGCCACGGACTTCAGCAACTTCGCCGAAGTCGGCCCCTGTAGCGCCAGCGCGGCAACTTTTTCGGAAATATCCTCGACCTGTACATCCATGTTCAGGCCGTTCTGACGAAACCAGCGCAGGCTGGGGTCGGCTGCCGTCCAACGATAAACATTTTCCTCAAGCCGTGAAATCGTCCCATCGTCGATGACCTTGCCCTCTTCATCGCACCAGCAGCAATAAATTACCTGCCCCACCTTCACCTTATTGATGTCGCGCGTAATCACGCGGTTCACTAGCCGGGTCGCGTCCCTCCCGGTCACCAAATATTTGTAGAGCGGAGAAATATCGATCAGCGCCGCCGCGTTGCGGATAGCGTTGTACTCGTGCTCGTGATGCACCTCATACACGCTGACCGTGTAGTATCCCGACCACTCGCGGTAATTCAGGCTATGGCAGAGGGGGAAAGTTCTCTCGTGAAATGCGGTTCCAATGGGCAAGTGTGCGGCCTCGTTCAGGAATTCGTGTCGTGCCGGATTATATCAATCCGCGCAATCACGTTGGATGGCGTCATCCTGAGCGCAGGCGCTTTTCAGCCGAAGCGAAGGATCTCCCTCCTCAGTCGCTTGAGGTTTGTACAAGTCCTGCCAGTCCTTTGCCAGATCGTCCCATTGCGGATTCATCGAGTTGACCAGCTTGATTTTCTTTTCGCGTCGCCAGCCCTTGATTTCTTTCTCACGAAAGATCGCTGCATCGGGATAGTAGAACGCTTCGTAATACACCAACATGGTGAGGTTGTAACGGCTGGTGAATCCGGGTATGAGTTTGTTCTTGTGTTGCCAGACGCGATGCCGCAAATCGCCGGTGACTCCTGCATATAAAACGGCTGAACGCGGATTGTTCGTCATAATGTATACGAAGAATTGTTTGGGTTTACGCATGTTCTTGCTTAGCATGGCGTCGCAAACTGCGTCTGTGACAGACGAACATATGTAGGCCGGAGATCCCTCGCCCCGCTGGAGAAAACGCGGGTCTTCGGGATGACGCCGCCGAAACGGAACTGAAAGTTGATTGAAGAAAGTAAAGATGCTGCGTCATCCTGAGCGCAGCCGTTCTTCAGGCGGAGCGCAGGATCTCCCCCAACAAATCTCGATGATGGCTAATCTTGCAGACAAACCGCGTCGTTCCCGATAGAATGACTTTCGACTAATCCATGCGCTCAGCCATCTCAATCTCGAGTACCCTCCGCAGTTGGAGCGTTCTGCCCAGCGGCCTGTAATACGCACACCACAAAACTGCGCTAATATTCTTCGTCCTCATCCTCAACCAGCAAGCGAACAGCTAAAGGCATAAGAGCTTATGGCTAATTCATACGACGTCATCGTAATCGGCGGCGGCCACAACGGCCTGGTCAACGCCGCCTACCTGGGGAAAGCCGGGAAGAAAGTTCTCGTACTCGAACGCCGGCACATTCTCGGGGGCGCGGCCTGCACCGAGGAAGTCTTCCCCGGCTTCAAGTTCTCGGTCTGCTCGTACGTAGTCTCGCTGCTGCGGCCGGAGATCATCCGCGACCTCGATCTCCCTCGTCACGGCCTGGAAATCCTCCCGCTCGACGGCACGTTCACGCCCATGCCCAGCGGCGATTACTTGTGGCGCGTAAATGACCACGGCAAGACCCATCGCGAGATCGCCCGCCACTCCCGCGTCGATGCCGAAGCCTATGACGAATTCGGCAAAGCCATGCAAGCCATGTGTCGCTTCGTCAAGCCGATCCTCAGCATGGTCCCTCCGGATCCCAACACGCTCAATCCTCGTGAACTGATGAAGCTGCTATTCATCGGCAAGCGTTTCCAGGGTATGTCGAGCTACGACAAATACAACCAGGTCCAGCTCATGACCATGAGCGCCATCGATTTTCTCGATCAATGGTTT
Organism: Candidatus Sulfotelmatobacter sp.; assembly: GCA_049512655.1. Classification (GTDB taxonomy): domain Bacteria; phylum Acidobacteriota; class Terriglobia; order Terriglobales; family Acidobacteriaceae; genus Sulfotelmatobacter. Next base: position 174,064 of record JBEKWW010000018.1, read on the forward strand.
GAGACCGACGTGCTTAAAGCGACCATGTCGGCCTCCGGCATCATCGGCACATTCCTGGGTGTTCGCTCGCCCGGCACCGCTTACGTTCTGCTCCATCACTACATGGGAGAAATCGACGGCGCATTCCGCGCCTGGGGCTTCGCCCGCGGCGGTACCGGAGCAATCTCAAACGCCATCGGCGATGCGGCCCGCGAAGCCGGAGTCGAAATTCGCACACAGGCCGCCATCGCGAAAATCATCATCAAAGACGGTAAAGCCAAAGGAGTGGTTCTCGCCAACGGCGACGAAATCTACGCAGAAACAATTTCGTCCAGTGTCGATCCCCGCCTCACCTTCAACAAATTCATCGAAGCCGATCAGCTTCCCGCCGACTTCCTTGAAGATATCAACCGCTTCAAATATCGCGGTTCTTCCGGCAAGGTGAACATGGCGCTCGACGCCCTGCCGAACTTCAAAGCCATCCCTGGCCCTGGCGCGCATCTGCGCGGCGCGATTTCGATCTCGCCGTCTGTTGAATATATGGAGCGCGCCTATGACGACGCGAAGTATGGGAACTTTTCACGCAAACCATATATCGACATGGTCATTCCTTCGCTCACCGATCCCTCCGTCGCCCCGCCGGGCAAGCATGTGCTTTCTTGCTTCGTGCAATATGCGCCGTACAAGCTGCGCCCCGGTTTGAACTGGGACGATCAAAAAGAAGCTTTCGGCGACACCGTGGTCAACACCATCGCCGAGTACGCACCCAACATCAAAGACATCATTCTTCACCGGCAAGTGATCACTCCGCTCGATCTCGAACGGGAGTGGGGATTGAGCGAAGGCAACATCTTCCAGGGTGAGCTTTCGCTCGAACAACTTTTCTTCCTGCGCCCCGCACCAGGTTACGCGCGCTTTCGCACGCCGATTCAGAACCTTTATATGTGCGGGTCGGCCACCCATCCCGGCGGCGGCATCATGGGTGCCCCGGGACGTCTCGCCGCTCTCGAAATTCTAAAAGACAAGGGAGCCGCGTAACATGCCCGAGACGAAGCGCGACATCCTCATCATCGGCGGCGGCCACAACGGCCTGGTCACCGCCTTCTACCTCGCCAAAGCCGGATTCAAGCCGCTCGTGCTCGAGCGTCGCGCACAAGTCGGCGGTGCGGCCGTCACCGATGAATTTCATCCCGGCTTCCGTTGCTCCACGCTGGCGCATTGCGCAGGCCCGATTCGCCCTGACGTCGTTCGCGAGATGCAACTGGAAAAACATGGCCTGAAGTTCATCACGCCTGAAACGTGCGTCACGGCGCTCTCGCCTGATGGTCGCGCGCTTTCACTCTCGCAAGACACAAACAAATCTGCCCAGGCAATCGCAGCGTTCTCGCAAAAAGACGCTGCGCGATATCCTGAGTTCGAGAAGTCTTTAGGAAAAATCAGCAAAGTAATCGCCGAGGCGCTGGCAACCACGCCGCCGGATATCGATCACCCCAGCAGCGGCGATCTGTGGAGCATGCTCAAAACCGGCCGCGCCCTGCGCAATCTCGGCAAGCGCGATATGTATCGCGTCCTGCGCTGGGGACCGATGGCCGTTGCCGATCTTGTCGCCGAATATTTCGAAACGGAATTGCTGCGCGCAGTCGTCGCCGCTCGCGGCATCTTCGGAACTTTTCTCGGCCCCTGGTCGGCTGGAAGCAGCTTGCAATTGCTGATCCGCGCCGCGGGTGATTCTCATCCCGCGGGCTCCGCATTCTTTGCTGCCGGTGGAATGGGCGCTCTCACGCAGGCCATGGCCTCCGCCGCAAAAGCTGCCGGCGCGGAGATTCGCACTGCGGCTGAAGTCATCGAGATTCGCGTGAAAGACGGCGCTGCCGTCGGAGTTGTGCTGTCGAGCGGCGAAGAGATTACCGCGAAAGCTGTTATCTCCAACGCCGACCCTAAGCGCACTCTGCTCAAGCTTACCGACCCCACAAATCTCTCGCCGGATTTCGTGCAGAAATTGCAGAATTTCCGCGGTAATGGCACCGTCGCAAAAGTTAACCTGGCGCTCTCCGGCCTGCCGGATTTCACTGCGTTGAAGAATGGCAACGACGGCGCACTCAAGGGGCGCATTCACATCGGCCCTGAAATCGACTATCTGGAGCGCGCCTTCGACGAATCGAAGTACGGCAACTTCTCGCGCCAACCTTATCTCGAAGCCACAATTCCATCTCTGACCGATCCCACGCTCGCGCCCGCCGGCAAGCACGTGATGTCGATCTACATGCAGTACGCCCCCTACAAACTGAAAGGAGACTGGGAAAGCCAGCGCAACGCGCTCGGCCAGACCGTAGTGCAAACCCTCGCACAATACGCGCCCAATCTTCCAGAGTTGATCCTCACGCATCAGATCATCACGCCGCGTGATCTGGAAGAAACTTACGGCCTCACCGGCGGCCAGATCTTCCACGGCGATCTCGCGCTCGACCAGTTCTTCACCATGCGTCCGCTGCTCGACTGGGCGCGCTACCGCACGCCGATTGAAAATTTATATCTTTGCGGCAGCGGCACGCATCCTGGCGCAGGATTGACTGGAGGCTCGGGAGCGAACGCCGCAAGGGAGATATTGAAGGCATTGAAATAGTAGCGTCCGCGTCTTGCCTACATGCTGTAACGTGGGATCTATGGAAGAGACCAACATCCTTCCCAAAAGAGTGCGCCGGCTCGCCATCGCCACGGGTATCGCGTCTGCACTTGCACTGTTTCCCACTCTTTTCCTCCTGTATCCCACTCTTTTGATTCTGGGCGGGATTATTCAGCCCCGTTTCCCCAGCACGGGAAGGTGGTTTTTATGGACGGGCGCAGCCATGCTAGGCGCGGAGCTGTTGCTATACGACGTAATGATTCTTCAGAATGCCTTTTCTTCGGGTCCCTACACCTCGACCCCCATATTGATGTTGATCACATTTCCACCTGCGACCATCCTTTTTGCATGGTGCTGCGCGGAGCTCGTCGCGGACGGCATAAGGAGGATTCGCTTCTGGCGTTCTGCGCCGCCGGCAGAACCGCGCCCGGTTAGCTGGGGCATAGGGGGATTTCTAAGTTGGTATCACGACCGCAGCGACGTTCATCTCGATGCAAATGGTCGCGTAGGAGTTGCGATGTCGGCGCTGTTGCTAGCGATCGTCCTGGCTTTCGACGCTTCCTTAGTAAAGAGAGCGTTGTCGGCTTCGCAGGTATAACTCCTCCCACCTCAAGTTGAGGCGAGCCCGCATGGCTCATTTCTGAAATGAAGCCCCCGGCCATCCTCCTCGTCTCGTGCCCCGATTGACACCCCCGGAAACGCTTCGGGTAAACTTTAGACGAAAGTCCCAGCGTGACCCGCGTGAAAAAAACAAGATCAGCTAAACACGGTTCAGGCCCCAAACCCAAGATCACTAGCAACCCGGTAGACGAATACCTTGCGGCTGTCCCTGAACCCGCCCGCAGCACATTCAACAAGGTTCGCGCGGTCATTCGCTCGGTCGCTCCGCCCGAAACGACCGAGGGCATCAGTTACGGCATTCCGACCTTCAAGTACAAAGGAATGCTAGCGAGTTTCGCGGCATTCTCGAACCATTGCAGCCTGTTCCCCGGAGCCGGCCCAACCATAGAATTCAAGAACGACCTCAAGGACTTCCAAACATCGAAAGGAACCATCCGCTTCGCACCGGACAAACCTCCACCAGCCACGCTCATTAAGAAACTGTTGAAGTCACGAATCGCGGAGAATAAACGAAAAAAAGATCGCTGACTGGCGCCCATTTCCGACGATGAAACCCTCCGCCATCCTGCTCGTCTCCTGCCCCGACGCCAAAGGCGAAGTCGCCACCATCGCCGACTTCGTCTACCGCCACGGCGGCAACATTCTGCACGCCGACGAGCACGCCGACGAAGAATCCGGGCTCTTCCTGATGCGCGTGGAATTCGATCCCAAAGACTTCGACATTGATCTGTCTGACAAAGACCTCGCCGACTTCACCAAACATTTCTCTCCAATAGCCGAAAAGTTCCAGATGAAATGGCGTCTCGCCCAGTCCTCGCATCGGCCGCGCATGATCATTCTGGTTTCGAAGTACGATCACTGCCTGGTCGATCTCCTCTATCGTCACCAGAGCGGAGAACTTGCCTGCGAGATCCCGCTCATCATCTCCAACCACCCCGACAGCCGAGCCATCGCCGACTTCTACAAAATTCCCTACGCTGTTATTTCGATATCAAAAGAAAACAAGCGTCAAGCCGAGGAAAAAATCCAATCACTGATCGCCGAGCACAATGCCGATTTCATGGTGCTGGCCCGCTACATGCAAATTCTTTCGAACGACTTCGTCGGCCGCTACCCGCAGCGCATCATCAACATTCATCATTCGTTTCTTCCAGCTTTCATCGGCGCGCGCCCCTACCATCAGGCCTTCGAGCGCGGCGTCAAACTGATCGGCGCTACCAGCCATTACGTCACCGAAGTTCTCGACGACGGCCCGATTATCGAACAGGATGTCGTCCGCATCTCGCACCGCGATACGGTCGACGACCTCATCCGCAAAGGCCGCGACCTCGAAAAAGTTGTCCTCTCCCGCGCGGTTCGCTGGCACGTGGAAAATCGCGTACTTCTCTACGGCAACAAAACCGTGGTTTTCTAAAGCCCGCTCCAGCTATTGTCCTTACGCAAAAGTCCATGAACCTCCGGGACCGTATCGCCCCAAAGAACGTCCTCCGGTGGTAACTTGCGGCCCATGTGACTATCGTTTTTACTGGAATAGCGGCGAATTCTACCCGCTTCAGGAGAGTTTCGTCCGCAGGAGCGTTCCGGTGGAAGACTTAAAATTCGAGCTGGCCATCCTGGCGACCGTCCACGGTTTTTACCAGAAGCTGCTCCGCGATCTGCTGGGTGGCGAGATTCCGCTGCCTGCCGGCCTTGACGATGCTTCCCTTCGCCATACTGAGGACGATCTTCCGGAAACGCTCTCCCGCATGTATCGCTGGCTGCATGTCATCGACATGGCGGTTACGCCCGCCATGCTGCGGCAGGCCCTCACCCCGGATACCGATTCGGAAGTGGCCGAGGCTTTGCTCCGGTACTTTGTGAAGCGCCGCGAACTCAGCGACGTCAACCGCGACAAAACAGATCTGATTACCACTTTTCTCTACCGCCATCCGCGGGTACAGGGCCAGTGGCAGCAGCAAGGCTATGGGCTGGATGGATCGCTTCCTCTATCACCGTTTGAAATCGCTTTAATCGAAATTCTCGCCGATGCCGATGTCCCTTCTCTTCCCGAGGAGCACGTGCAGTTGCTGCGAAATTTCGATCCCTTGCGTCAGGAAATCGCCCACTATCGCGACTTCAATTCCCTTATCGATTCTGGAATCGTCTCCCGCGTTCGCGATCTGAAACGCTGGCTCGATTCCTCGTTTTATCATCCCGGCGTGCTGGCCACGGTCGCGGCCCACAATGTCGCATTCGCCACTCGGTTCGATGAACTCTTCGTCAAGGCGCTGGACGAAATAAAGCGGTTCGCGCAAGCCCTTGACGAAATGGGCGGCAGTATTTTGAGCACGGTGGATGGAGTGGAAGTCACGGTCGAGCACGTGGCTGCGCTCGAGCAGAAACAATTGCTTCAGGCTGACTATAGCAACGCACTCGAAAAATTCCGCCGCCTCTCCAACCTGAAAAAAGAACTCGACCGGCGTCCTCCGATTCGCAAGTCATTGCTCGCACCCGCCGGTGGCCGCAAAGCGGCTGCAAGCGCTGGAGCCGCCACAGCCGCCAAGGCGGCGCGGATCGCTGTAACCGAACCCGCGGAAGCTCCGCGCTTTCAGCCGCCGGTGATTACCGCGCAACAAATCTCGGCGGAAGAAGGAAAGCTGCGGCGCGTGGAAGAATCAATCCGGGTATTCGTACGCGTGGCCGACCCCAAATACCGCCAGGTTGTACCCATGCGCTTCTTCAACCTCACGCTCACCGCGTCTGAAGCGGAAGCCTACAACGCGACCTTTCTGGAAGAGAAAAGCCTTCGTGCCGACGTTGCCCGCGCGCTCATCCGGCTGGTCTCATGCATCGCCCGCATCAACACGGAACTGGAAGAGCTCAAGCGCAGCCAGAGCATGTCATCTCTGTGGAAGCTTCATGCTGACGCTGTGGTCGTGCTGCTCGACATCGCCACCAATGCAACCGAAGAGTCCGAAAATATCGCCAAGCTTGCGGAAAAGAGCTCCGACGCCGCATCCGTCCGGGCAATCCAGGAAGCCATACAAAGATTAGGCGACCGCTCGGATATAGCCGTGAAAGTTCTGGCGCACCCCGGAAGCTAAAGGCCAGGTTGCCGCTTCTGCCATTCAGTCGCCTGCTCATAAGCGTGCGCCAGCCGCAGCACCAAATCCTCCCGCCAGTGTGGTCCGGCGATTTGCAATCCAATCGGCAGACCGCTCTTGCTAAACCCGCAAGGTAGTGAGATCGCCGGCAATCCCCACACGTTAAACGGCCGCGTGTTGCGCAGCAAAACCAGCTCCGCCGGACGCAGCGCCTCCGGATCTTTCCTGAGATCGGCAATCCTCGGAGCAGGAATCGGCGTCGCAGGCGTGATTATCAAATCCACATCGGCAAAGAACTCGCCCGCCCGCCGTCGTTCCCGCTCCAGTTCGCGGCGGCTGCGAATATATTCCGCTGCGGAAATACCCTCCCCGAACCGAATGCGCCGCAGAGTCTCGGCCTGATATAACTCCGGCGTCCGCGCAACATTTTCGGTGTGCACAGCGTAGGATTCCACGTTTTGCACTACGCGATCGGTTGGAATCTCCATGTGTATTTCGCGAATCTCCGCCACCAGCGTCCTGATCACAGCCAGAGCCTCTTCCACCGCCGCACGCACTTCCTGATCGAGTTCTTCAAAGAAATATGCGCGCGGAGTTCCCACGCGCAGGCCCTTCGTACTCTGCCGCAGCCCTGAAACGTAATCGTCCACAGGAACGTCAGCACTGCCCATGTCCAGCCGGTCGTACCCCGCAATCGCCTGCAACCCAAGCGCCGCATCGCCGACAGTTGCAGCCAACGGCCCCACATGATCCAGCGACCACGCCAGCGGAATCACACCCCGGCATGAGACGCGCCCATACGTTGGCTTGAGCCCCACGCATCCGCATGCGGCAGCCGGCTCGCGCACCGATCCCGCCGTATCAGTCCCAATCGCCGCATAACAAAGCCCCGCGGCCACAGCCGCTGCCGACCCTCCTGACGATCCTCCCGCAATATGCGCCGCGCTCCACGGATTGTGCGTGTCACCGAAAAAACTGACCAGCGAGCTCCCCCCGTAGGCAAATTCATGCAAATTGTTCTTGCCCAGAATCACCGCCCCCGCCCGGCGAAGCCGGCGTACTACTTCCGCGTCTTCCGTCGGGATGCGATCCTTAAACAGCGCGCTGGCTGCGGTCGTCCGCACACCCGCCGTATCGATTAGATCCTTAATCGCAATCGGAATCCCATGCAGTGGACCGCGCCACTCTCCCCGTTCAATTTCATCTTTCGCCGCGCATGCCTCCGCTAGCGCCGAATCTGCCGTCACGGTGATGAACGCATTCAGGACAGGATTCAGCTTCTCGATCCGCTCCAGGCATACCCGCGTGAGTTCCACGGGAGAAACTTCTTTGCGCCGCAACCGCGGAGCGAGGTCCTGAATCGTTTCCAATCGAACCAATTTGTTTGCAACCATATTTTGTCGAACCATATTTTCTCGAACCAAATCTTTTTGAACCGTATCTTTTACGGCCACGCCGGCATCATTGTAGAGGACGCCACACATTGCAGAGGATGGCATTCCCAAAAGTGCATGGGCAACCAACTCACCTGCCATTTTCCGGCGCACACTTTAACAGGCAACCCGCGCCCAGGCACTATAATCAAAAATCGTCGGCTAGAAATCCGGGAGATCACCTTCGAGAGATAAAATGTCCCAAGTGACGATTACTCCAACCGAGAGTCCAGTCGCGGTCTACGGCTTCTTCATCGACGGCCGTTGGATGGAAGACGGCGACATCGTCGACGTCCGGTCTCCGTTCGATGGCAGTGTGGTCGGTCGCATCACCCAGGGCCGCCGCGAACATGCGGAAGCTGCCATCGCTGCATCCGTCAAGGCCTTCGGAACCACGCGCCGCCTTCCCGCCTTCGAGCGCCAGCGGGTGCTTCGCCGCATGGCCGAATCGATCACCGAGCGCCGCGAAGAATTCGCCCGCACCATCACTCTGGAGGCTGGCAAGCCCATCAAAATGGCGCGAACTGAAGTCGACCGCGCCATCTTTATTTTTAATGTCGCCGCTGAAGAGGCGACCCGCATCTACGGTGAATATCTTCCCCTCGACTGGCAGGAGTTCACTGCCGGACGCTGGGGAATCGTGAAGCGCTTTCCTCTCGGCCCTGTCGCCGGAATCACTCCCTTCAATTTTCCTCTGCACCTCGTCGCGCACAAAGTTGCGCCCGCCATCGCCGCGGGATGCTCCATGGTCCTGAAGCCGGCGCCCCAGACTCCACTTTCCTCCTTATTACTAGCGGAGTGCATTCAGCAAGCGGGGTGGCCCGACGGCGGTTTAAACGTGGTTCCGCTTTCGAACGAAGATGCCAGCCTGCTGGTCACCGACGACCGCATCAAGCTGATCAGCTTCACCGGCAGCGTGCCCGTGGGTTGGGACATCAAACGCCACGCCGGCAAGAAGAAAGTTGCGTTGGAGCTTGGTGGCAATGCCGGCGCAATCATCCACAGCGACGCCGATATCGCCTATGCCGCAGACCGCTGCGTCACCGGAGGCTTTGCCTATTCCGGCCAGACCTGCATCTCGGTGCAGCGCATTCTGGTCGAGCAATCCGTCTATGGCAAGTTCGTGGATATTCTGGTCGAGGGCGTGAAAAAACTGACCACCGGCGATCCCATGCAGGAATCGACCGACGTCGGTCCGCTGATCCGCGAAAGCGATGCCGTTCGCGTCACTCAATGGATTGACGAGGCAGTTCGCTCTGGCGCGCGTTTACTTTGCGGCGGTCGCCGCCGGGGTTCGATTGTCGAACCGACCGTCCTCACCGGCACGAAAAACGACATGAAAGTAAATTGCCAGGAAATTTTCGGCCCGGTTGTAACCGTCGAGCCCTATGGCACGTTCAACGAAGCCCTGCGCCGCATCAACAATTCGAACTATGGCCTGCAAGCCGGTGTCTTCACCCGCGACGTAAAACTGCTGTTCCAGGCCTATGAAGAACTGGAGGTCGGCGCCATGATTGCCGGTGATGTTCCTTCGTTCCGCATCGACCAAATGCCTTATGGAGGCATTAAAGATTCTGGCATCGGACGCGAGGGCCTGCGCTATGCCATTGAAGAAATGACCGAACCCAAGCTGTTGGTCATGAACATCCATTAAAGGAACGTGAAAGAACGCGCGCTTGAACGCATCATCGATAGTACGAACGACGCATGAAGCTGTAATTCCAAGGCGCAGTATTTTGTTAATCGCGAATCTTGGCAAAATATTTTTTACCTGGCGTCGAAAAGTGCGCGACAACATTCCGCAAAATATTTATAATCGCCAGTTCTCATAAAACGTGCGAAAAGAATTCAGTAAATATTTCTCTTCGCCTCGCAAATTTATTCGCGCTTCACACTAGAAACTGCTGGGTTTTAATACTGGATCTCAATACATAGTCTCTAGAACTCGTACGCAAGCATGGCGCAGATTTTTCATCGCAGTGCGAACACGCTGTCACGGGCCACGATTTTTGGCGCCGTCTTTGTGATTGCCGCGCTTGGGCTGGTTGCGTATGAGGTGCAAGGTTCCCCTTACATCACCTACGCCGGGGTCCGAAGAACGCAGCCGGTGCCCTTCAGCCATCAGCACCATGTTGCCGGACTGGGCATTGATTGCCGTTACTGCCACACTTCGGTTGAGACTTCGAGTTTCGCCGGCATTCCGCCCACCAAGACTTGCATGAACTGCCACTCCCAGATCTGGACGAATGCCCAGTTGCTCGAGCCGGTGCGCGCCAGTTACCGCTCTGGCCAATCGCTCGAATGGACGCGGGTGAACCAGCTTCCCGGTTTCGTTTATTTCAATCACAGCATCCACGTCACCAAGGGAGTTGGCTGCAATACCTGTCATGGCCCAGTCGATCGCATGCCGCTGATGTATCAACAGGAATCCTTGCAGATGGAGTGGTGCCTGGGCTGCCATCGCGCCCCGCAGAACAATCTCCGTCCGCGCGATCAGGTTTTCAATATGCGCTATCAGCAGCCTAGCAGCGCCCATCCCGTGGAGGTCGATGGACAGAGTTTCACGGACCAGAATGCCTTGGGAATGACGCTGATAAAGAAATACAACGTTCGCAGTGTAGGCGATATTACAAGTTGCAGCACCTGCCACCGGTAAAGAGTCGCTTTTGGGTGGCACAGGCCTTCAGGCCTGCGATTGAAAGTGGATTTTAGGGAGAGGCTTAGCCTCTGAGGACTTAGCGGCTAAGGCCGCTGGTAATTTTGGACGAGTGATAATCGCAGCGCTGAAGCGCTTCGCCGCGCAAAAGCATCTGGGATAACGCGGAAGCTACTGAAGATTCGTAATGAACATGGAAGAGAAGAACTTGAGCGGACCGGACAAGACGAAGACGGAAGACGTTTGCCCCGGCACCAAAGGCAAACTGGACATGCAATCCGTCCGCGAGCGCATCGATGCCGTTGCCGATCAGAAGGCCGGTCCGGAATACTGGCGCAGCCTGGAAGAGCTTGCCGGCAGCCCCGATTTCCAGGAGCAGTTGCATCGCGAATTTCCCAAGGGCGCGTCCGAGTGGCTCGATTCCGTCTCCCGCCGCGGCTTCTTCAAAGCAATGGGAGCATCCATGGCGCTCGCCGGCATGACCGGCTGCGTCAAAATGCCGCTGCAAAAGATTGTTCCCTACGTCCGCCAGCCGGAAGAAGTCATTCCCGGACGTCCTATGTTCTACGCCAGCGCGATGACTCTGGGCGGATATGCCAATCCGATCCTGGTCGAAAGCAACCTCGGACGCCCCACCAAGATCGAAGGCAACGCGCAGCATCCCGCCAGCCTTGGCGGTACCGATATTTTTGCCCAGGCGTCGATCCTTGGCATGTACGATCCCGACCGCTCGCAGAGCGTGGTGTCAATCGGCGATCAGCGCTCCTGGGAATCTTTTGTGAGCGCGCTGCGCGGCCCGCTCAGCGCGCAGAAAGCCTTGCAGGGCGCGGGCATTCGTATTCTGACCGGAACCACCTCATCGCCCACGCTGGCCGATCAGATGCAAAGCTTCCTCAAGCTTTATCCCCAGGCCAAGTGGCATGTGTATGAGCCGACGAATCGCGATAACGTGCTCGAAGGCGCGAAAATGGCCTTTGGCCAGCCGGTCGAGACCCGCTACGATTTTTCGAAAGCCGACGTAATCGTCTCGCTCGACGCCGATTTTCTCTACGCCGGATTCCCTGGAAACGTCCGCTACATCCGCGACTTCGCCAGCCGCCGCGATCCCGACGGCAACATGAACCGGCTGTATGTCATCGAGAGTGGAATGAGTTCGACGGGAGCGAAGGCGGATCATCGGTTGCCGGTGAAGGCCTCAGATGTCTCCGCAGTCGCGAGAGCATTGGCTGCGGTCAACACGACGACCTCGGACGCGTCAGGGCTAAATGGAGAACAGCAAGCATTCGCCGCCACCGTTTGGCGTGATTTGCAAAGTCATCCCGGTTCCAGCGTCATTATTCCCGGCGACCATCAATTCCCTGGCGTGCATGCACTTGCCCATGCGATCAATGCGAAGCTTGGCAATGTCGGCAAGACGGTTTTCTACACCGATCCCGTCGATGCGAATCCCGTCAACCAGACTGATTCCCTGAAAGAGTTAGCCGCCGAGATCAGCGCCGGCAAGGTCGATCTTCTGGTCTTCATCGGTTGCAATCCTGCCTATGATGCCCCGGTCGAACTGGATTTCGCCAACCTGCTCAAGAGCAACAAAGCGCCCTTGCGGGTTCATCTCGGTCTCTATCAGGACGAGACTGCGGCTTTATGTCAATGGCATGTGAATCAAGCGCACGAGCTTGAATCCTGGGCCGATGCCCGTGCCTACGACGGCACGGCCAGCATCATTCAGCCTTTAATCGCGCCCCTCTACAACGGCAAGACTGCAATCGAATTCGTCGCGCTGCTCTCCGGCCAATCGGACGCCACTAGTTACGACTTGGTTCGCGCCTTCTGGCAAAAGCAGCACACCGGCGCGGACTTCGAAGCCTTCTGGCGCAAGTCGCTGCATGATGGTTGGGTCGAAGGCACGACTTACCAACCGAAGACTCTCGCGCTGAAGGCACCGAATTTCCCGACGGCTAGCACCGTGGCCCCAAGCGCAAACGCCATCGAACTCAATATCCGCCGCGACCCGACCATCTACGACGGCCAATTCTCCAACAACGGCTGGCTGCAGGAACTTCCCAAGCCGATGAGCAAACTCACTTGGGATAACGTTGTGACCATCGGCCCCGCCATGGCCGAGCGCCTGCAAATCAAGAGTCAAGACATTGTCGAGCTGGACCTGAATGGCCGCAAGATGAAGGGCCCAGTTTGGATTCAAGCCGGCCATCCGGATAACTCCGTTACGATCACGCTCGGCTACGGCCGCAGCCGCGCCGGGCGCGTGGGCAGCGAACGCGGCTTCAACGCCTACGCCCTCCGCACCGTTGCCGCGCCTTGGGGCGCGAGTGGCCTGCAAATTCGCAACACCGGCGACACCTACGAACTGGCTTCAACCCAGGGCTACCAATCAATGGATACGCCCAACGGCGCTCATCGTCCGCTGGTGCGCGAAGCCACGCTTGAGGAGTACCGCAAAGAGCCAGACTTCGCCAAAGAAGAGCAGCCCCCGCGCGAGCTCACGCTCTACAAGCCTTATCCCTACGAGCAGGAAGCCTACGCCTGGGGCATGGCCATCGATCTGAACAAATGCGTCGGCTGCAACAACTGCATCGTGGCCTGCCAATCGGAGAACAATATCGCCGTAGTCGGCCAGGAGCAAGTTAAGCTGGGCCGCCACATGCACTGGATTCGCGTCGACGCTTATTACCAGGGCGACCGCGACAATCCCAAAGCTTACTTCCAACCGCTGCCCTGCATGCAATGCGAGGACGCTCCCTGCGAAGTGGTTTGCCCTGTCGGCGCCACCAACCATTCCAGCGAAGGCCTGAACGATATGGTCTACAACCGCTGCGTGGGCACGCGGTATTGCTCAAACAACTGCCCTTATAAGGTGCGCCGCTTCAACTTCTTCCTGTTTCAAGATTGGGAGACCCCGCAGTACCAGTTGATGCGCAACCCGGATGTCACCATACGCAGCCGGGGCGTCATGGAAAAGTGCACCTACTGCGTGCAACGCATTAACGAGCACAAAATTGACGCGGAAACCGCCTCGGTACGCGAAGGCAAAGAGATCAAAATTAAAGACGGAGACCTAAAGACCGCCTGCCAGCAGTCCTGTCCGGCGGACGCGATCGTTTTCGGCAACATCAACGATCCCAACAGCAAAGTCTCCAAACTTAAAGCGCAGTCGCGCAACTATAGCTTGCTGGGCGAGCTGAACACCCGCCCGCGTACGACATATTTGGCGGAAGTCACAAACCCGAATTCGGAGTTGAAGGGTTAGGGCGACTTCGTATCAGGGCACGGCTTTAGCCATGCCGTTAAGAGTTAAGCAAGAATTGGAACTTTAGCCCTTGCGACCATAAATGAACGAGCCATACAAAACCACGGTGGAAGAGGAACGCGCTCCGGTCATCGAGCCCGGCCATACCTTCGGCACGGTCACGGAAAAAATCAGCGCCATCGTGCTGACCCGTCCCACGTCCAACGGATGGTTCCTGGGCTTCGGCGTCGCCTTCATGCTCACCATGATGATGCTCTACGCCATCGGCTACCTGTTTCTAAAGGGCATCGGCATCTGGGGCAGCACCATTCCCATCGGGTGGGGCTTCGCCATCGTCAACTTCGTATGGTGGATCGGAATCGGCCACGCCGGCACGCTCATCTCCGCCATCCTTCTTTTGCTGCGCCAGCAGTGGCGTAATTCGATCAACCGCTTCGCGGAAGCGATGACCCTGTTTGCCGTGGCTTGCGCCGGGATCTTCCCCGCTATTCACGTGGGTCGTCCCTGGCTGGCCTACTGGCTCTTCCCCATTCCCAACACCATGCGGGTGTGGCCGCAGTTCCGCAGTCCGCTCATGTGGGACGTTTTCGCTGTCTCCACTTACGCCACTATTTCTGCAGTGTTCTGGTTCATTGGACTCATCCCGGATTTAGGAACACTGCGTGATCGCGCCACTCATCCCGCCGCCCGGCTCATTTACGGCACCTTGGCCATGGGCTGGCGTGGATCGGCGCGCCACTGGCA
>JBEKWW010000019.1:0-143396 GCA_049512655.1 Candidatus Sulfotelmatobacter sp.
TTGTCTTCGGCAAGCAGGCGGGAACGCAGTAAATGAATGGCAAGATCGCGATCTCCGGTGTGGAACCACGTAGGTTCGCCGAGTTGGCCCATGGCCTGGAGACAGAGGAAGGTATCGCCGCGTACGCCCCAGCCACGCTCACGGCTCAGCAGGCCGGAAAGAACATAGGTGATGGAATCGATGTCGGGTGAGACGTAGAGTCCCCACCAGAGCAGGTCGTCGCCGGTGTTCACGACCAGAGTGATTTCTTCGGGCGGAATGACTTGCCGGAGACCATCGACAAACTTGGCGCCGCCGGTGCCACCGCTCAGGACACAGATCATGCGGCGGTCCTCTTTTCGTTTTCTTTTTCTTTTGTGCTTTCTTCTTTTGCAATGGCGAGGCCGGTAGGGTCAGTTGCGTTCATGAGCCGTTCCGCGAGCCGGCCAGTTTTAGGGGTAGAAGACAAAAATTCGGGATATACAGGTAGTCGTTGACGCAACTGGAATCCCTTGGCTTCCGTCCGCAGGCGCAGTTGTTCGAGGTGCGGCCAGGGTTTTTCGGGATTGATATAGTCAGGCGTCAGCGGAGAAATCCCTCCCCAATCGTTAATGCCAGCATCCAGCAACTCATCATAATACGGTGCGTTGAGGTTGGGAGGAGCCTGGATATTGACGTTGGGCATTAACAAACGAGCTACTGCAATGGTGCGTAGCATGTCGCTTTGCGTGGGCTCGGGGGATTGAGCCATGGGGATGTACGGCTTGGCGCGGAAATTCTGGACAATGACCTCCTGAATGTGACCGTAACCCTGGTGCAGATCGCGAATCGCCAGTAACGTATCGACGCGATCTTCCACGGTTTCTCCGATGCCGATCAGCAGGCCGGTAGTAAAGGGGACTTGCTGCTTCCCGGCTTCCTCGATCGTACGAAGGCGTTTGGCGGGTAGCTTATCGGGAGCATTGTCATGGGCCGCGCCGACATTTAACAGCGCCGGGTTGGTGGATTCAAGCATGAGTCCCATGCTGGGCGAGACGGCGGCTAGGCGCGTAATCCATTCCGCGCTTAGCAGTCCGGGATTGGGATGCGGTAGCAGGGTGGTCTCCCGAAGAATGAGTTCGCACATGGCTTCGAGATAATGCAGCGTTGATTTATAGCCGAGATGCCGCAGCGTGTCCCGCATCTCGGGGAACAGGAGTTCTGGTTTATCGCCCAGGCTGAAGAGCGCTTCGGTGCAGCCAAGTTTTTCCCCCTCTCGCGCGACGGCCAGCACGTCTTCCGGAGTCATGGTCTGAGCGCCGGGTTCTCCGGGATCGCGGCGGAAGGTGCAGTAGCCGCAGTAGTCACGGCAGAGATTAGTGAGTGGCAGGAAAACTTTGCGAGAATACGTGATCACGCCTGGTTTGAGATTCTCTTTGGCGGCGCGTGCCGCAGCGAGGAGAGCGGGAAGATCAGGGTCGGCGCATGCAATCAAACTGAGTGCCGCATTGCGCGAAATGCCAGGCGACGCTGAACCCCTACCGATGGAAGTTGAGATCACAAGCTTGTCTTGTTCCTGCGAACCGGCTTCAAGTTGTAACTGTTTACGATGCATCGAATCATACATGAGTCGCCTTTCTCAGAGAGGCTGCGAGCGTCGCGCTGGCGTGATAATGTAGGCAGTCGCGGGAGGAATCTCGTAAAAGTTTATGAGCCTTAGCCGGGCAGATTTCAGAAAAGCGATGGGAACCTTCGCCACGGGAGTATGCATCATTACCGTGGATCTGGATGGCGAGGTGCACGGGATGACCGCCAACGCTCTGACCTCAGTGTCGCTCGATCCTCTGCTTTTGCTGGTGTGCGTGGACCACAATGCCCGCACCCATGCCCATCTGCACACCAAAAAGCGGTTTGGAATCAACATTCTGGCGGAGAACCAGCGAGCGATATCGGAGTATTACGCGCGGTCGTTAGAGGTTCAACAGGATGCGGATGCGGTAGCGGACGCGCGATTTGACCGAACTCTCCATGGCACTCCGGTATTGCAGGGAGCGCTGGCCTACCTGGAGTGCCGCCTGAAATCGACCTACGAGGCTGGAGATCACACGATTTTTATTGCAGACGTGGAAGATGTGGCTGTCCGGGAGGGTGAGCCGCTTCTTTTCTTCAGAGGCAAGTACCGGGAGATCGGTGGGGAGACGGCGGAGTAGAAGTAAAATGGCCCGACGCCCTCTGAGGAGAACGCCGGGCCGGGGGACTCGCAGACTTTGATTCATAATCGGCTGCGGACCTCTTTGGAGCAAGGTTGGATGTCACCGAACCGTTGTGACGGACGTCACAAACAGGGATTCACGTGCGATACGCCGCCACTTTTTCTTTCAAAAGACATCTAATGATACTGAGAAAACAATGTTTCAAGCGGGGATTTAATGACAGAAAAATTGGCAAAAAGCGATTCGGAGTGGAAACAACAGCTCACGCCGGAGCAGTACCGGGTGACGCGCGAGGCTGGAACGGAACCGGCATTCACCGGCAAGTATTGGAATACAAAGGATGCGGGAACGTATCACTGCGTATGCTGCGGCGAGCCGTTATTCGATTCCTCAACCAAATTTAATTCGGGCACAGGCTGGCCCAGTTTTTACCAGCCCACGGCGGATCACAAGGTAGAGGAGCACAAGGATTCCAGCTATGGCATGGTTCGAACGGAAGCTCGATGTGCTAAATGTGGCGCACATTTGGGGCACGTGTTTGAAGATGGCCCCACGCCTACTGGCCTTCGGTATTGCATGAATTCAGCGGCGTTAGACCTGAAGCCGAATGAAGGGAAAGAGAAGAAGTAGTTCGTATTATCATCCCGAGCGCAGCGAGGGACCTTGGTTTCTGCTTGGAGTATAAAAACCAAGGTCCCTCGCTGCGCTCGGGATGACAATCATAGGCGTGGAAAGAAAATAGGGCACGCATGGCGCGTGCCCTATTTTGTGTTTGCCGATTTTGTGACTAAACGTTAGATAAGTCTTAAGCTCCGGCGACTGCTGCCATCGCTTTTGGAGCTTCCGCCATGGCAGTCGTTGGCGCCTCGAACGATTTCGACTGAGATTGGGCCTGATTCTTATCCTTTTGCTGGCCAGTGCGCACCTGGATCCCACCCTTCACGACGGCGCCGTCCTCTACGCTGATACGTTCGGTGGCAATGTTGCCGTTGACGATGCCTTCGCTGCGGATATCGACTCGGTCGCTGCATTCGAGATTGCCGGTAATTTTGCCCATGACCACAATTTCGCGGGCCGCGATATCAGCCTGAACGACGCCATTGCGCCCAATGGTGACACGGTTGTTCGACAGGGTGATCTTGCCCTCGACACGGCCATCGATATAGAGAGCTTCGGTGCCGCTGATCTCGCCTTTGATGACGAGCGAGCGCCCGATGGTGGCCTGTTCGATCGGTGCGGTGGTGGTCTTCACGGGGTTGTAAGAATTGGGGTTCGAGGCGGGCGAAGTGGACCGGACCGCCTGTGAATTATCCGGGGACTGAAGCATGCGACCTTCCTTATAGTTTCCGCCCGGCGCGACCTGGTGACGCCGACCTTGCGGGTGAGGATCTTGGGCTTTGGGTTGGTGGTGTCCCGTTGGCCACCCCGAATATCGCACGCAGGTAAGCGGGGTTCGAGATTACGGAAGAGACTGTACTGGAGAACAGGTTTGTTAGGATTCCTGGAGCGATTGGCTTAGTTCTTCCCACTCGGCGATAGCCGCGGCATGAGACACTTTGTGCTCTTCGAGTTGGTCTGACTGGCGCTGACTCTCCTCGGCGCTCACGAAGTTCTGCAGAGCGGTTTCACAATTCGCGATGGCGTCCTCGGCATGGCTGATCTGGCCTTCGAGTTCGCGAATTCGATCTTCCACCTGCTTGCGCTTGATGGGATTCAGGCGTTTTGTTTTTGCACCCGCCGAGGTGGCCGGCGCTGCGGGAGCATCCCTCCCTGGTGCGTGGTTACCGTTCGAAGGTGGGGGAGGCGACGGATCCGAGGATTTGAGTTGCTGCCGAATGGCTTCATTCTGCTTGGCGCTTCCGCCTTGCTTTCGCCACAAGTAATCTTCATAGTTGCCGGGATAGACTTCGACTTTTCCCTCGCCGATTTCGAAAACGCGCGTGGCTAGCTTATCGATGAAGTAGCGATCATGGGAGACAAAGACGACTGTCCCCGTGTATTCCATGAGCGCCTCCAGCAGAACGTCTTTGGCGCGGAGATCGAGGTGGTTGGTGGGTTCGTCAAGCAGCAGAAAATTTGCGGGGTGCAGCAGCAGACGAAGCAAAGCGTAGCGTCCGCGCTCGCCGCCGGAGAGCACTCCAATTTTCTTGAAAACGTCATCTTCAGAGAAGAGAAAACATCCAAGCAGGCTGCGGAGTTCGGTTTGAGTGGAACCCGGCGAAGCGTTCCCGAGATCATCGATCATGCGGGCTTCGGGATCGAGTTCCTTGTATTGGTCCTGGGCGAAGTAATCGGCCTGCACGTTATGGCCGAGGCGGTATTCTCCCGTGGTGGGCAACTCCGTGCCAGCCAGAAGCTTGATGAGGGTAGATTTTCCCGCGCCATTGATTCCTACGAGCGCGATGCGGTCGCCTTTTTCAATCAGGAAATTTACGCGGCTGAAAACTTCTTTGGCGCTTCCGTCGGCTTTTGTATAGGTCTTGGCCACACCTTCGAATTCGGCCACAATGCGGCCGCTGGGCTTGGGCTGCGGGAAGGAAAAGTGAATCGTTTTTTCTTCCGGCGGAACTTCGATGCGCTCGATCTTTTCCAGTTCTTTGATGCGGCTCTGCACCTGCTTGGCTTTCGTTGCCTGATAGCGAAAACGGTTGATGAACACTTCCAATTGCTCGATGCGATCACGCTGATTACGGTAGGCCGCTTGCAGTTGTTCGTTGCGTTGGGTTTTCTGGGTCAGAAATTTGTCGTAGTTCCCGGTGTAAAACCAAAATTTCTTGTTCCAGATCTCCGCGATTTTGTTTACGGTTACGTCGAGAAAATAGCGGTCATGGGAGATCAGCACGAAGGCGTGCGGATAATTATGCAGATATTCTTCCAGCCAGTTGCGGGCTTCTAGGTCGAGATGGTTGGTGGGCTCGTCGAGCAGCAGAAGATTCGGTTTCTGCAGCAGCAGCTTTCCTAATGCCAATCGCATCTGCCAGCCGCCGGAAAATTCTTCGGTTGGGCGGTTCCAATCTTCTTTGCGAAATCCCAGGCCCATCAATACTCGCCCCACATCGGCCTCGATCGAATATCCGCCGTGCGTCTGAAATTCGTGCTCCAGGCTGTGGTAGCGATCGGCTACTCCAGAATATTCCGCACTGGTGTGGTCGAGTTCGGAGATACGGTTGAGCAGCGATTCCATCTCCAACTCCATGGCTTTCAATTCGCTGAACACCGACATGCACTCGGCAAAAACCGTGCGGCCGGAAAGAGAAAGGCCATCCTGCGGAAGATAGCCGGCGGTGGTTCCTTTGGCGACAATGAGCGAGCCGTAGTCCAGGGAGTCCATTCCGGCGAGGACTTTCATGAGCGTGGATTTGCCGGTTCCGTTGGCACCGACCAGGCCGACGCGGTCGCGGGGCGTAATCAGCCAGTCGGTGTTTTCAAATAGAAGTTTGTGGCCGAAACGTTTTCCGGCACCGGAAAGCTGGATCATGGGCTGGATTCATCGTCTCACATTCATGGGTGGGGTCGCGAGTGGCGTGCGATGCGAAAGGAAAAACAACCAGGAAGCGAGCCAAACGCGCGATTCTTTTGTCGGAGGGAACGCTTGCTCAGGATGACAATCAAAGGTCTAGCGGCTGAGCGTGCGGGAATGGCGGTGTTCGGGATACTGGCCCCATAGCTCGCTGTGAAAGTGAATACGTTCCAGAGCGCGGTCAATAACTGCTTCCGTTTCGCGGGCATATTTTACTTCGCGGCCTTTGGCTAATTTTTTCTTGGCATCTTCTGGAGAGAACCAGGTGGGGTTGCGCATGGGTTCTTCCCGGCCGCGCAAATCATGAATCTCCATCAGGAAAGCTTTGACTACAAACTCCTGCACGCCCTCGGGCTGCCAAAATACGCCCTTGGAATGTAGATAAAGATGAAAGTGACGGGGTTCGATGCTTCCGTAAGCGCCCGCCTCTTCGGCCGCTTCCCGCTCGGCGGCCTGGCTATGGGAGAGCCGCGCATCGGTTGAACCCTTGGGAAAGGTCCACTTATTTCCGCCGTTGGTGTTGACCAGCAGAAACTCCACAGCAGGTCCGCGCCTGCGGAAGCAGACAGCGGCAACCTGCAGTGGAAGCGACTTTGAAGCCCGTGCTGAACCCATGGCCTCGACCTCTCCTGCAAACAGGTTACTGGAATGATATTTCATGAATGTTAAATGCAACAATTATTGTGCAGGGTAGTTACTGTAGTTCCGAATTGAGAACGGCGCGGATAGGGGCTATTCTGTAAATTCCGCTCGGAATTACGCTTCCAATAGGCAGGGCAAGTTGAAAGCTGCCGTATTAAGAAGTCCGAAGCAGTCTCTTCAAATCGGAGAAAATGCCACGCCCCAGGCTGCTGCCGGTCAAGTCTTGCTTCGAGTGCGAGCTTGCGGAGTATGCCGGACCGATCTCCACATTGTTGAAGGAGACCTGCCGCCCCGAAAACAACCGCTGATTCCCGGCCATCAGATCGTGGGAGACATTGTAGAGGGCGCTACGGCCGAACTGCCGGTGGGCACGCGCGTAGGCGTGTCCTGGATTGGCGGAGTGGATGGAAGCTGTGCCTACTGTCGGCGCGGGATGGAAAATCTTTGCGATGCGCCTGTGTTTACGGGATACACGGTCGATGGCGGGTATGCGCAGTATGCCGTTGCCCGCAACGATTTTGTATTCAAGCTGCCGCAGGAATTGGACGACCTGCATGCCGCGCCGCTACTCTGCGCCGGGATCATCGGATTTCGCAGCCTGCGCGTAGCCGGCGTGGAACCCGGCGACCGGGTTGGACTCTTCGGCTTTGGATCATCGGCGCATCTGGCGATTGCGGTGCTGCATTCATGGAATTGCGAAGTATATGTCTCCACGCGGGGCGCTTCGCATCGCAAGCTGGCTGAGTCTCTAGGCGCGAAGTGGGTGGGCGGCGAAACTGACAAGCCGCCATACGAACTCGACCGCGCAGTGACATTTGCGCCCAGCGGAGAGGTGGTGATCGCCGCGCTTTCCAGCTTGCGCAAGGGAGGAGTGGTGGCGATCAACGCGATTCATCTCGACCGTATTCCTGAGTTTGACTATGACATCCTGCTGTGGGGCGAGCGCCAGATTCGCAGCGTCGCCAACATGACGCGGTCGGATGCACGCGACTTTCTTAAGATCACCGCTGACATTCGGTTGCAGCCAAAGGTGACTGTATTTTCTTTGGATAATGCGAATGAAGCACTGGCGGCAGTTAGAAATGATGCCATCGACGGAGCTGCGGTGATCCTTCCGTAGAGTTTTGTGTCTGCGAACTGGTTGGGTAAGGGGCAAGAATCGTCAAAAACAAGTCAAAAAAAGTGGCGCCCGCGCGGAGAGCGCAGGCGGAAGGAGAAGCAATTGGTCGGGGCGCGCGGATTTGAACCGCGGACCCCCTGCGCCCAAGGCAGGTGCGCTACCAGGCTGCGCTACGCCCCGACATGACTAGCAGAATTGATTCTAAAGTAGTTTCCGGCTTGCTTCCACTCTGAACTCCGATTCCTGGCCTCGACCCTGCACTTTCCTTGCATTTAATCGCCGATTGCAGGAGAACTCGGCGCTTCTGATCATCTACTCTTACTTCTTGAGCGGACATTTCATTCGCAAAGACGATCCTCGCAATGTTAAGTAGATGTTCTGGCGCATGAGCTGCGATCGTTCGTTTTCCAGATTCAGAACACACCTTTCGGACACTCCCATTTGGCCGCAATCGCTAACTGCTTGGCAGCAGTAACTCATGGCGTGGTTGGCCAATTGCTCCGTCATTTGCATGCGAAAGCTACGGCAAAAAATTGAAGGACACTGCTACGCCCAACCCCTACATTGGATTTTCGCGCTGGGACTTCTGGCGATCATCTTCCTGTTCCTGCTGAACTCGAAAGCCTCGGCGCAAAGTTGTTCGGGGACGGGGACGGGCGGCTGCCAGCAGGTATCGTGTCCGAATGGCGGCACGACTTCGGTCAGCGGCACTGTTTACGCGCCTGACGGGACCGACGCTCTGCCCAACATTCTCGTCTACATTCCCACCACGGCATTGACGGCGTTTACCGACGGAGTGTCGACGACGAATCCGGTGGTTGACGACGCGGCCACGCTGGTTTCCGGCTCGCCCCTGGTGCAGGCGACAAGCGCGGCGAACGGCACCTTCACGGTGACGAATGTTCCGCCGGGGTCAAGCATCCCGCTGGTGATTCAGGCCGGGCGCTGGCGGCGCGAGTTTGTGATTCCGACGGTTGCTTCGTGCTCCAACACCACGCTCACTACAGTGACGCAAGGGGGATCGAGCAGTCTTGCCGGCTATGGAGAAAGCACTTCCGTCCGTTTCGCGCAGACGCAGGGAGAAGGCGACATTCCGAAGATGGCACTGGTAACCGGGCATGCCGACTCACTGGAGTGCTCGTTGCGCAAGGTGGGCATTGCGGATAGCGAATTCACCGACTATACCGTCAATGTTTCCTCCGGAGGCTCGGCCCCGGGCCGGGTAAATCTTTTTCAAGGCACTGGAAATTCCGGAGTCAGCGCCGGCACGACAACCCACACGGAAAGCACCCTGGTGGGCAGCACCAGCACTGACTTCAGCGGGTCGCTGCTGGGTAGCTATAACGTGCTGATGCTCCCTTGCCAGGGCAATGGAACCAATTACTCGACTGAGGACGGGCGCACCAACGCGATCGCTTTTACCGGAGCCGGCGGCCGCATCTTCGCGACTCACCACAGCGCTTTTTATATCAATCAGGATGCTGCGATCGATGGAGCTGCCAACTGGACTTCGGACAGCACTCTGGGCAATGCCAACGGAACGATTAATACGGGGTTTTCGAGCGGCAATACGATGGCTGAGTGGCTGCAAGATATAGGCGCCACGACCACGCAGGGGCTGGTTGCGATGACCAGCCTGTTTAACGATCAGACCGGTGTGAATCCGCCAACCCAGGCCTGGACGACACTCACTTCTAATTCCTCCGACGTTTTGCAATTCTCTTTCTACACGCCGGTGGGCGCAGCTACCTCCGCTCAATATGGCCGGGTGATGTTCAACGAGTACCACGTAGATAGCAGCAATAGCGGCAGCTCGCAGATCTTTCCCGCGGAATGCACCGGCACAATGGCGAAGACTTCGCCGATGTCTGCGCAAGAACACATGCTGGAGTACAGCCTGTTTGATTTGATGAATTTTGCGGTGCCGGTGGCGAGCACCAATATTGCCATCGTCCTTACGCCGTCTCCGTCGTCATTCACCGGAGGCGATCCGGCCGACACGATCAACGTGGGAGTGACCAACGATGGAACCTCGACGATTGCAATCAGCCCGACGGTCACATTGTCGGTGACGCTTCCAGCCGGTTTGACGGCGTCCGCCATGACAGACCCGTCGGGAAACTGGAGCTGCAACGTTAACACTTTGACCTGCACGCTGCTCAACCCTCTGGCAGCGAGCGGGAGCAACTCGGTGACGTTGACCGTGGCAGTCGCGGCCAACGTCACCGCGGGGAATGTTTCGGTCGGCGCATCCGTGGCCAGCGCAGGCTTTTCCGCCAGCACATCGGGCAACATTTCATTGGGCCTTGCGCCGGCTCCCGCAGGAACGGTAACTGGTCCAGTTGAGATTAGCGCGACCCCGACGAATGTGGGATCGACCACGGCGGCGGCGGGAACGGTCACGTTCGCGCTTAGCGCCGGGACAATAGTGAGTTCCGTTCTGGTCGTAACAGAAGGATTTACGGGGCAGGATTTCACGAATGCGGGGACGGGAACCTGCACGGCGCAGACTTACACCGCCGCTTCGACTTGCACCGTGGTCGTCAGTTTCGCGCCGCTGTATCCCGGACCGCGTCTTGGTGCGGTCGAGCTATTGGGCGGGGACAACAATGTGTTCGCTACGGCTTATATTTCAGCCGTCGGCTTCGGTCCGGAAGCCATCTTCCAACCGGGAACACAAAGCTTTATTGCCAGTGGAGGGGGAAGCGGCAGTTTTGATGATTCCGTTGCGGATATTAATGGAAACGTTTACGTCATCGATTACGAAAACAATCAAGTGCTCAAAGAGACCTATTTGAGCGGCAGCTACACGCAAAGCACGGCATTCAGCGGGCTGGATGGACCGAAGGGCATCGCCATCGACGGCGCGGGAAATATTTACATCGCCAACACAATGGGAAATGAGGTGCTAAAAGAAACGCTGATCAGCGGCAGCTATACGCAGAGCACAATCGGCAGCGGACTGGTGAATCCTGATGGCGTGGCGGTGGATGGCGGCGGGAATGTGTACATTGCCGACTCCTCCAACAATCGCGTGCTGATGGAGACGCTTACCGGCGGCACTTATGTGCAGAGCACCATCGCGACTGGTCTGAACGATCCGTGGCGCGTAGCCGTGGATGCGAGCGGGAATCTCTACATAACCGATACCGGGAACAACCAGGTGTTGATGGAGACACTCTCGAACGGCGCGTACACGCAAAGTACCGTGGAGACCGGTCTGAACGCGCCGCGAGGCGTGGCGGTCGACGGAAACGGCACGATCTACATCGCCGACACCGGAAACAACCGCGTCATTGAAGAACAACTGGTGAACGGCAGCTATGTGCAGAGCGCGCTGATGAGCAGCCTGAACGCTCCGCGTTCGGCGGTGTTGGATGAGAAAGGCAATTTATATGTCGCGGATTTTGGCGACAACAAACTCTACCGGCTGGATCGCAGCGACGCCCCGAGCCTGAGCTTCGCCGGCACCTCGCCAAATGTCGTGAGCAGCGACAGTCCGCAGATAGTTTCGTTCATCAATTTTGGCAACACATCTTTGACGGCGGTTGCACCGGGAATTACGGGGGCGACGGATTTTCCTCAAGTTACTGGAGAGGCCAGCGACTGCACAGCCGCTTTCTCTTTGGGTGCGACGGCAAGCTGCTCGCTCAGAGTTGAATTCGATCCGCAGACGGTTGGTGCGAAAAGCGAATCTTTATTGCTGATCGATAACAATCTGAATAATTCTTCGATCACGCAGACCATCACGCTCAGCGGTACGGCGACAGCAGTTGCAATCAACCTGTCGCCGACGACGATCGCCATTCCAGCGATCGGAGTGGTTTACAGCCAGGTCTTGTCCGCCAGCGGAGGAACTGGCCCCTATACCTTCACGCTGTTAAGTGGAAGCCTGCCGCCGGGGCTCTCGCTGAGTAGCAACGGTACGTTGTCGGGCACGGCGACTGCGGCGGGATCCTTCACCTTCAGCATTCAAGCGCAGGATTCGACAGGTGGGGGAAGCGGAGGCCCATACACGGGCAGCCATTCGTTCTCGGTAATTATTGCCGCACCGAGCATCGTTGTTGAGCCCGGCGCGCTGCCCAACGCCACGGTTGGGGCGTCCTACAGCGAAACCGTTTCGGCTAGTGGCGGCAGCGGTACATACACTTACGCGGTGACCGGTGGAGCTTTGCCAGCCGGACTCTCGCTCAACAGCGCGACCGGAGCATTGACGGGAACAGCGACGACCGTGGGCGTTGCGACGTTCGTCATCACAGCCACCGATACTACGACCACGGGTCCGGGCGCGCCCTACGCCGGAAGCGAAACCTATTCACTGATCGTGGGGACGGCTCCAGTCAACCAGGTGGCGACTTCGACCGCGCTGACGGCGAGCAGCAATCCCGCCATTTTGCAGAGTTCGATTGTGTTTACCGCGACAGTGAGCGCGACATCCGGAGCTCCGACCGGGAGTGTAACTTTCCGCGACGGCAATACGCTGCTGGGATCGGGCACGCTCTCCGGGCGCGTTGCAACTTTCTCGACTTCATCGCTGGCAGCCGGTCCGCACTCGATCACTGCCTCTTACGCGGGAGATTCCAACTTTGCGGCATCCACGAGCGGTGCTCTCTCGGAATCCATCATTGATTTCGGGGTGAGCATGGTATCTGGGGGCAGCGGAAGCGGAGCAGCCTCGCAAACGGTTCCTCCGGGAGGAAATGCGACCTACTCAATCGCCATTACACCTACTGCGGGCACCACATTTCCGACGATCACTTACCTGACTGTGACTGGCTTGCCCTCGGGAGCTACGGCAACCCTGGCTACCAAGGGATGGACGGAATTGACCGGTACCTCATGGTCATTACCGGCATTTTCCGCTTTGAGTGACGTGTCTCTATCCTTCCACGTGCCGGTAGCTTCGTCGGCGAGCCTTGGTGCGCCGACACAGCCAGGCAAGTCACTGCCAGGAAAGTCGGGGCCGATGCTTGGAGCACTAATCTGCCTGCCCTTCGCCATGCTCTTGCGCGGTTTCGGAAAGCGGGCGAGAGCAACGGCTTGCATGTTGCTCCTCGCATTGCTCCTGGTGGCGATAACCGGGCTGATGGGATGTGGATCGAAGAACGGCTTCTACTCCGAGCAAGCGAACAGTTACGACGTGAAGATAACGGTGACCACAGGCGCACTGTCGCACTCCACCAACGTGACGCTTAACGTGCAATAACCTGCGTGCAATAACCAGGGGGAATGAGGGATGAAGATGGAGAGATCGATTTGCGGCAAGGCGTTGTTGGGGGCGGCCTGCATGTTCGCAGCCTGCATGGCCTGGGGGCAGGCAGGCTCCGAAGTGCAGGAACCGCCCCGCGTGGAGGTGGCCCTCACCTATGATTCCGCTCTGGCCAACATTACGACCGGGCAGGAATCCTGGATGGAAGGCGGCAGCTTGCAGCTGCAGGGCAGGGTGTGGGGCAGGTTCGGCATTGTGGCTGATATTACCGGACTTCACACTGGCCACTTAAACAACTCGGCGACGGGTCTGGATTTGATTACGGCGACGTTCGGGCCACGCTACACCTGGACCGCGGCGCATCGCCGCGTGGTTTTCTTCGGGCAGGTACTCGTAGGTGAAGCGCACGGCATGAATGGCGAATTCCCTACTTCGACAACGCTGAATTCGACCGCCAACAGCTTTGCCTTGCAGATAGGAGGCGGCGTGAACGTCCCCGTGACTCACCGATTCGCCGTGCGTGCCTTCGAGGCAAATTGGCTGCGCACGCAACTGCCTAACGCCACTACTGGCGTGGAGAACAATCTGCGCCTGGGCGCTGGGCTGGTGCTGGGCTATTGAGCGGGAGTCATTGCTTGTTCACGTCCACATAGTAAAGATCAGTGGCTACCTGGAACTCATCCTTGGTCAGAGTAGTCTGCATCGACTGCCACTCGGTTGTCGGATGGATAATCTGCCAGTGGTCCGGGGCGCCGACGCGCACAGGCATGGAGAAGGTTTCCTCATCGGCGCTCCACTTATACATCACCATCCCCGGCGCTTCCCCAAACAGCAGTTCCAGGCGTGGAATCTGCATATGCCGCAGGTATTGATCAAAGATCGGGGTCAAGTTCATCCCGGTCTGTTGATTGAAATATGAAACCACGTCGTCCGTGGTGATGTTCCGATATTTGAATTGTTGGTAGAAGTTGTAAAGCAGGATCCACCATTTCGCGTCGTCATCTACTACGCTGCGCAGTGTGTTCAACATCAACGCGCCCTTGAAGTACTGGTCCTCCGTGGGATCCGCATTCACACCCCGTTCCGCAACGATGGGACGCAAATTAACAACTTTCGGCCTGTAGCCGCTCATATACTTGATGGCATCAGCCTTGCCCCAGCGGTATTCCACGTAGAGGCTTTCGAGATAAGTAGTCCATCCTTCGTGAATCCACATGTCAGAAGGATCGGCGGCAGTGATGCTATTGCCGAACCATTCATGTCCACTCTCATGAATGATGATGAAGTCAAATCGCGGGCTGATTCCGACTCCTGTCCAATCGTGTCCCAGATAGCCGTTTTGAAACAGATTGCCGTAAGTCACGGCGCTTTGATGCTCCATGCCGGCGTAGGGCGCCTCGATCAGCTTGTAGCCATCTTCGGCGAAGGGATAAGAGCCGAAGTAGTGCTGGAACGCTTCCAACATACCTTTGGCCTGAGCGAATTGGATCTTGGCTTTTTCCAGGTCCTCGGGCAAAGCGAAGAAGTCCAGAGAAAGGTCGCCGAGCTTGTCGGAGAACTGAACGTAGTTCCCGATGTTGAGCGAGACGTCATAGTTATTGATCGGATAGTGGATATGCCAGTCCCATCGGGTATATCCATCGCCCAGGTCGGTTTTGCCGGCAAACTTACCGTTCGAAACATCGACCAGGCCCTTGGGGATGGCGACGCTGATGTCCATGTTCTCGACCTCGTCGCGCCACTGATCTTTATTGGGCCACCAAACGCTCGCTCCAATGCCCTCGCAAGCAGTGTTGATCCAGTCGTGCCCGCTGGCGTCCTTTTTGAACGTAATGCCGCCGAAGCGGCCGGTTTCCGGCGGATGGCCGGAATAATAAAAGTCGATGGAATAAATCTGGCCAGCGCGCAGCGTCTCGGGGAAGTCGATGAAGACCGCGCTGCCATCGCGCTCATATTTGAGCGGATTCGTGCCATAGAGAATCTTGTCGACGCTCAGGGCCTCGCTCAAGTCGAGTTGAATGCGAGTGTCGTCCTTAAGCATCCTGAATCGAATCGTGTTCTTGCCGCCGATAAATTTCTGAGCAGGGTCGACGCGAATATCGAGGTGGTAATAGAGGAGGTCGTTGTTGGCGCGATACGGCCCATATGCGCCGCGCAGCATTTCAGCGCGCGTGGGAATGGGCGCGCCAGCGTCATTCGGCCGGATGTGAGGCTTTGGCTTGTCCTGCTGCGCAGCTGGTTGGCTGGAATCCTGCTGGTTGCCCTGGGCCAACAAAGGCCCCGTGCTCAACATATAAAAAAAGATGGCAGAACAAACCGACAGAGATCGAATCGCTAATCGTCGCATTACGCTATCCTATCGCGCTTTCGATCAGACTCTCGAACCGTAGTGAATCCCTATAGCTCAGTTAGATTCCGCTCTGGAGAATGGTAATGAGGCGTGACAATTCGTAGCGAGGAGTGGCGCAGAGGGACGGCATGCCTAGAGGCATGCCCAGATACAAATCTCCTTAAGACTGCATCACCGTCGAGCCTTTACGGTCATTCAATGATAGCTTGATACGCCAGTGCTTTGACCTGCCTGTCAAGGGTAAGCCCCCCCGTGGGATGTAATTGCGCAAGAAAGATTACGATCATCTGCTCTTTCGGATCGATGGAGAATGCCGTGTAGTAGAACCCTCCCCACCGGTATTCACCGGAGGACCCAGTCTCGGCGAGTGGAACCTTAACTCCCTCGATCCCAAAACCCAGTCCGAAGCTTCGATCGGAACTGATGCTTCCGAGCTGATCATGCGTCATCAGGTCAACCGACTTGCGGCTTAAGAGCTGGGTATTTCCTACCTTGCCTCCGTCAAGCATCATCCGGCAAAAGAGGACATAATCCTCGGCGGTCGAGACCAGTCCGCCACCTCCGGAAAGAAGTTTCCGGGGCCCGTGATAGGGATAATCCGCAGAGTAGGTGAACGGTCCTTCCGTGATCGGTGTGTCAGGAAAGCGATTAAGACCTTTGTCGGCGTAATAAGTGTAGACCGTCGCCAGGCGATCAAGCTTATTTTCCGGCGGATAGAAGTATGTATCTTTCATGCCAAGAGGCACAAAGATGCGCTGGCGGAAAAATTGGTCGAGGGGCATGCCGGAAATAACTTCCACCAGCCGCCCGAGAACATCCACACCCAGGCTGTATTCCCAACGTTCGCCTGGATTGAAAAGCAAGGGCACCGTGGCCAACCGCTGCACGCTATCCTCGAGGGTCCCATCGTATAGATCGAGTCCGTTTCCCACCTGAGCGTTTTTGTAAAGAGGGCCGAGCACGGGATTCCACTGATAACTAAGCCCTGAGGTATGGCGCAGAAGATCTCGAATTGTGATCTCCCTGGTTGCGGGAATCGAATACGGCGCTCCGGTCGCGGGTTGAACGAGGACTTTCGGATTCTTGAATTCGGGCAAGTACTTGGAGATCGGGTCTTCCAGAAGAAACCGGCCCTCCTCGTAAAGCATCATGACGGCCACACTGGTAATTGGCTTGGTCATTGAGCAGATGCGAAATATCGTGTCCGGCCGCATCGCTTTACCCGCCTCGCGATCCTGCATTCCTTGCGCCTTGAACCAGGCGATCTGTCCATGGCGAACGACCAGCGTAACCGCCCCGGCTATGCGTTTGTCATCGATGCTTCGCTGGACTACGGCGCCGATCCTATCCAGCCGTTGCGAAGACAGCCCGACGGTCTCGGGCTTTACGGCTGGCAGGTCCTGGGCAAAGCTGATTGCGGCCAGTAGAAACACACCAGCCAGTAAGCGAGCGAGTTTAGGTACTTTATTCGGCACTTTATTCGGCACTATGTTCCGCACCATGTTCGGGCTCATATTCGGGACTATAAATGAGGAAGAACGCACAGAATTAAACTCTCTTCTCCGATTGGCAATGCTGTTCTAGGCGGTAGCCTCGATGGCGAATCGCTCTGCCTCCGGACCCAGGCGCTCGTTCAAGAAAGCCTGAACTTCGGCGAACGTTGGCATGGAGGCCTGTGCACCTGACCGCGTAACCGAGATCGCGGCGTCGGCGGACGCAAAAACCGCGCTGCGTGCGACCGTGAGGCCGCGCATTAAGCCCACTGCAAATGCGGCATTGAATGCGTCCCCTGCACCGGTAGTATCCACCGCGTTCACTGCGAAGGGGGGCACGAGCTGTTGGGAAAGATTTCCCGGGGCGATGAGGCAACCGCGGGCTCCCAACTTCAATAAAACGTTTTTTGCGCCACAATCCAGCAGGCGCTCTGCCGCGTCGCGGGCTCCCTGGTTCGCGTTTTGCAAATCGATTTTTACCAGTTCCTGCATTTCACTTTCGTTCGGAGTAATCCAGGTAACCCGGCGAAGCAGCCTTGCAGATAACTCGCGCGCCGGCGCCGGGTCGAGGATCAGTGGAATATCATGCCGCTCAGCGAACTGAGCCAGATATTCAACCGTCTCCAAGGGAATCTCCAGTTGGGCCAGGAGGAATCCGGCTTGTTTCAGAATGGTTGCGGAGTTTTCCAACTGCTTCGGAGCTAACAGTGCATTCGCTCCCGGCACAACTACGATGCTGTTTTCGCCAACTGCCCCAGTGGTGATCAGAGCAACGCCAGATGCGCCTTCAACTCTATTTACATAGGTTGTATCCACGCCAGCAACATCCAGTCCGGCGCGCAACTGCTCACCGAAAACATCGCTGCCTACGTTTCCGACCATCGAAACCGGGTATCCCAGCTTGGCGATAGCGACGGCCTGGTTGGCGCCTTTTCCCCCGTAAAATGTATCAAAGCTCTGCCCGATGATTGTTTCCCCGATCCGGGGAAGGCGATCGGCCCCCACGACCAAATCGAGATTGATGCTGCCGACGACCACAATAGGCTTTTGCATAAATTCGCTTTACCACTTCGTCAACTACCAAGTCGCGGGGGCACGATTCCGCGTCATGGCGGCCGGGCAAGAAAAGGAACAGGGGCGGCGGGGAGGGCTTGCAACCCCTGTTCTATGACACACCGACTGACCGTCTAAGCAGTTCAAGCCAAGTTCCAGCCGGTGCGGCCAGCGGACGGAAACGCGGCTGGGAGACAGCCGCGACCGTTCGCGATGTTTAGAATACGAACCTCATGTTCAACTGGATCAGGCGACCGGGACGAGCGGCGCTCACATACCCGAAGTGACTTTCCGCGTTGGTTTGCCGGTCATCGATCACGCAAGGGGCATAGCCAAGGAACGGGCAACTGCTATTGTTCATGGCGCTCCATTGGGTGTGATTGAAGGCGTTGAAGGCATCCGCGCGGAATTGCAACTCCTGGCCCTCGCGGAACGGTTTAAAAGCCTTTTGCAATCCCATATCCCAGTTGTTAATTCCAGGCTGACTGAGATTGTTCCGGCGCTCATCACCCCGAGTGACGGCGTAGTTGGTGATGCCCTGATTCAGATAGAACGGATTGGTGCTGGCAGCGGGCTCGGTATAGCAATCGGTATTGAATTCGTGGGTGAAGCTTCTGCTCCCGCGCGCCAGATTGCCATTGCACGTTTGAATTGGAACATCCCCCATACCGTCATAGGAACTTGTGTAACCGTTAAATACGGTGGTTGGAGATCCCGATTCGAATGTGGAAATAGAATTAATCTGCCATCCTCCGAACGCGGCCTGTAATAGGCGATTTCCCAGCCGCCTTCCCGGCAGTTCATAGGTGACGGCGGCGACGAAGCGGTTGGTATGGTTTGCGTCGGAGGGACCATAGCTCCAGCGCGGGTGCCACTGGCCGCCGATGATCTCTTTTGATACGCCGGCGTAGTTCGTCTCGCCGTTCTCACCGAAAAACTCATCCATCTGCTTCGACCAGGTATAGGAGACCTGAGTCGTCACGCCATGCCAGCCGCGGGTTTTCAATTCGGCATTCATGGCGTTGTAGTTGTTGCTCTGATCGGGGCGAACCGAATTGACGGCGCCCCACCGGCCCGGCGCCACGGCCGTCTGCGGACGCGCTGCATCGCAGGTCAGGCATTCGCCATCGCCATCGAGTTGAACGTTTATATCGGGATAGAAGCCCTGCGGGAAGAGATTCAAGTCATATTGGATCGCCATGTGCGTGCCCTCGGAGCCCACATAGCCGACCGAACCTACTACAGCTTTTCCCAGTTCGCGTTGAACATCCAGGCTCCAGCGCTGGACGTAAGTAGTCTTCCAGGTTCCCTGATCCACGGTCGACGTGGTGCTTTGATTTCCTGGAGTCCACATCAAACCACCGTCGGTGCCAAGCGGATACGGCCATGTGCCCCGGGCAACAGAAATGGCAGCCGGAAACGTTTGGGCGAGGGTGTAGCCGGTCCCGCCGGGACCATTCGAAATATTCGAGGTGTAGTACTCAGTTCCTCCGTAGGCCGGCGAGTTCCAAGTCACCTGGTCGAGGAACTTGAAGCGGCCGGTCTCATAGAAGAGACCATAACCGCTGCGAATTACCGTTTTGTCATCCAACCGGTAAGCGAGCCCGACTCGGGGCGCGAAGTCTTTCTTAGGCGCGGAAAAGGGGCGAGCGCTGGTTCCTGGGGTTAAACCCGGCATCACAAAGCGCCATCCTGGATAGGTCTGATCGAGTACGCCCCAGTAATTATCTACGGAATATGCGGGGATGGGCAGGTCGTAGCGAAGACCCAGACTTACGTTCAATTTCCGCGTCGCACTCCACCCGTCATTTACGTATGCAGCGTACTCGGGCGTACCGTAATAAAGGCTGGCGTTCCCGCTCTGCGCGGGAGTGCGCTGGTTCATATTGCTGACGAAGCCGGTTTCGAATTCTGCCAGATAATTGAACCCAGAACCATCTGAAGCGTTGGGGCCAAAGCCGGTGTAGCCGCCGTCCGCCGTGACCGAGCGAATGATGTCGTTATCGCGCTCGTAACGCCGCGCCATGTAGTACCCCGCCTTGATAATGTGCCGCCCGAACGCTTTCTGCAGGTTGTCGGTTATCTGGAAGATAGGGACAAACTGATACCAATATTCGCCGGCGTTATCGGTGCCGAGACTCAGGTCGTTTCCAAACAGACCTCCGCCCCCGATGTTCACAGCCAGATTGGAGTCATTGCTCACGCCGAACAGACTCTTGTCGAAGGGTGTATAGCCCGCCAGATTCGAGGACGAATTCTGGAACAGTGACGGGAGCCAGGAATGGTCCAGCGCATCAATTTGCGAAAGCGCATTACTAAAATTGTAGGCTCTCATCCAACTGATATTGAATTCGTTGCTAAGCGTGCTATTGAAGACATGCACGTAGTGGAATTGGTAGGTATTGACCCGGTGCACCGGACCGTCGCCCGCGCTGAGGCCTGGCGGGTCCAAAACCACGCCCACCCCAGAGGTATTCGAGGCCAGAAGGTTATTGGGATTATTGATTCTGTAGCCAGTGTCGTGCAGGTAGCGGAAATAAACAAAATCGTGGCTGCCGATGTTGTAGTCGCCACGGACTGTGTAATTGTTGCCGTTGATCCCCGCCGTGTAGGAACTGGAATAATTGTCATAGTCGCCGGGTTCGTTCGACACATAGCCGTTGGGCTTGGGGAAATGCGAAAGGTAATTCAGCGCAATTTGGCTGGACGGAGAGGCAAGGACAGCCGCAGAAATTTGATTATTGGGAAATGGTGTCCTCGCATTGGTGACTGGGTTATATGAGGTTGGGTCGTAAATCACGTACTGGCAGGCGCTCGGCTCGGCAGTTGGATTGCCATTGCACTGCGAGGAATTGAAGCCGGCGGGCGCATTCGCCAGCCAGGGACTGAAATCCCCGGCAAGGTCGGCTGCGGTTGGGACGTAAGCGGAAAATGCAGTCAGACCGGAGTTCCGCAAGCGTTCGAAAGAAGCGAAGAAAAACGCTTTGTTTCTTCCGTCGAATACCTTGGGGATAAAGACCGGTCCACCGATGGTGAAGCCATACTGATTCTGATGGTAAGCGCTGCGCGGTATGTCCTGAAAATTGTTGTAGGGATTGTTTGCGTTCATGCCCGCATTCTGAAAAGTGTCGTAGACGGTGCCATGCAGGCTATTGGTCCCTGACTTGGTAGTCACGCTGATCTGGCCCACGTCGCGGCCATATTCCGCCGAGTAATTGGAAACTTCCGCTTTAACTTCCTGAATGGTGTCGGCGTTGATGTTCATGATTGGACCTTCGACCCAGTTGTCGTTATTGTCCAAACCGTCCACGTAATAGCCGACACCGTAATCAGTGCCCCCTACGTTCAATTCCATTGCGCCGCCTGCTGCGCTTGCCGAACCAAGTCCCCAAACCATGCGAGTGTTGTCGCCAGTGCCGCTGTTGAAGCCGGGCAGAATCTGGGCGAAGTTCAGGTAGTTGCGTCCCTCCACGGGAAGGTCGCGGACAAATTTGTTCTCGATGACCTCCGACAGACTGGCGTCATCAGTCTTTAATAATTCTTGAGCCCCGGTTACTTCAACGGTCTCGGTCTTCTTCCCCATCTTCAAACCGAGGTTGATGCGTTGGATCGTGCCGTTTTCCAGGGGAACAACGGTGGAAACGGTAGGGGCAAAGCCTTCGTTGAGGACTTCGACTTTGTAATGGCCGGCGATAAGGTTAGGGAAGCGATAGTCGCCGCTGGTGCCCGTGGTTATCTTCCATTGGATGCCGGTGTCTACATTGGTGAGAGTTACCTTCGCGCCGGGGACCACGGCGCCTTGCGGGTCAGTGACCGAACCCAGAATGGTGCTGGTGATGACCACTTGGGCGAGCAGAATACTCGCGGCCAGAACGCAGAAGACTGCTAGAAATCCAATATGTTTGCGAGGCAGCATGTTTTCCCCCTCCGCGGCCCGTGCCGCTCTTTGGGGGAAGCGCAGGCACGGGGGCCGGGAAACGCGAATCTGTTGAAACGTTTCAAACCAGAGACCTCGAACACGCTACTCCCACTCGTTTGCGCTTGTCAATGATTAAATCGAAGCCTGCGAAAATCCTGATGCCAACTGTCAGGCCCGTCGTTTTCTGCTTTTCAGAAAGGAATGTTCGCTGGTCAACCTGGTTCCCTCAAAGACCTCGGCCGGCGGACCTACAGAATTGCGTTTCTTCAGTTCGGTGGGCAGGAGCACTTTTTTTGAGGCGGAGCGAAGCCCGTCAATTCTTTGCATCAGCAGACGGGCAGCGGTAGCGCCCAGTTGATATCCAGGTTGGTAAACGGAAGTCAGGGAAGGATCTGTGAACTTGGTGAACTCAAGACTATCGAAGCCGGCAATCGACACATCTTCCGGACATCGCAAGTTCAGTTCGCGAGCCGCTTGCAGTACGCCGAAAGCCATGAGGTCGTTGCAGGCGAAAATAGCCGTCGGACGCGGCAGCATGCGAAGAAGCCGAAGAGCCGCCTGATACCCGCTCACCGTGTCGAACCGGGCTTCCTGCACGAATTCCGGATCAATCTCAATACGAGCTTCGCCTAATGCTCGTGTAAATCCTTTCAAACGCTCAGCCGCGTTGGTCAGCCCGAGCGGCCCGGCAATGATCGCCAAACGCCGGTGCCCCATCTGAATCAAATGGCGCGTCGCCAAGTAAGCCCCGTCCGCATTCGCTACCAGGACGGCGTCACCTTTCCAGCCGTCAGGAACGCGGTCGATACAAACCACGGGAACCGAAGCCGAAGCATAGGCCCGTAGGTGGCTGGCAATATCCGCCCCAACCGCCGGAATGATTAGTAATCCGGCAATGTGATACGACCGCAGTTCGCGAACGTAAGAGGCTTCCTTCGAAGGATCGTTATCAGCGTTGCAAAGGATTACGCGGAAGGAGCGCTTATACGCTACATCTTCAACGCCCCGAACCACGCCCGGAAAGAACGGGTTGGTAATATCCGGAATCACCATGCCCAGCATGTTGGTCCGGTTTTTCCGCAGTCCCTGTGCCAGGGCGCTGGGCTGATAGCCCATACTACGAATGGCTTCGAGCACGCGCTCCCGCAACTTTGGCCGAACGGTCGCGGTTTCATTGATTACATGCGACACGGTGCCGATTGAAACCTTGGCACGTTCAGCGATTTGTCGCATCGTCACAGTTGCCATAAATCTGCCCGTTGAAGCTACGGGGCATGCTCGATTCCGCAGGCGGCGAACCCTATCGAGAGATCATTGCCAGTCGATCGTTACCAATCGATCATTCCCAATCGATCATCGCGAATCGATCACTGCGAGTCTACTACGCAACGGAAGCCTACTCCGCCGGAGCGGTCCATACTGGGGGATATCATCAACAGCTTGCCGTGCTCGTTCAATTTGTAGGCCTGCGGAAAATACCAGATCGAGCCTTGCGGCTGATAGTAGCTGCCGCCGCGAAGAATGCCTCCCCTGGTGTGCTCATCAGTAAACTCTTCCGTCCATTGCCAGACATTTCCCACCAGATCCATTACGCCGAATGGGCTGGCTCCCTTGGGATGTGCATCGACCGCATCCGGACCTCGCATGGCGCGCGACTTGTCAGGCAGCGGCACGGCGCTGTTGTCCCACTCGTTACCCCAAGGATAGAGGCGTCCATCGGTGCCCTGGGCTGCGTACTGCCATTCCCATTCGTGTGGGAGGCGCTTTCCAGCCCAACTCGCATAGGCCCGCGCGTCTTCCTGGGAGACCCAGGTCACAGGTTTGTTCCCCCATTCACTGGGATAGGTTCCGTTCTTCCAGTCGCGAAGAAAATTCAGATCATCTTTCGGGTGATAGTGGGTCGCATCCAGAAACTTCTTGAACTGATCGTTGGTCACCGGATACTTATCGATGTAAAACGACTTCACTTGCATGGGGCGCTCGTGAAAACGCCGCGGAGAATCCTCCCAGGGATACTGTACGTCAACCCCAATATCATCGAGGCCCTCAATCTCGATTCCGGAGACCTTAAAAAGGAAATTGTCCTGAGGGATTTTAATCATCCCATCCGGCGCGCCGGTTGCGGCTCGCGTCGGCGGAATGGGGACAATCTGCTGGGGCAAAAATTTCCACTCGGAGGGGTAAGTGGCCAGCGGCGTTGCCGTGAGCTCTTTCATCCTGGACATCAAGGCCAGTATCTTCGGGCCGGGAGCGGAGGTGGCCAAAATAGCGCCATAGCCCTTGGCTTCGATCGAAAACGCTAGTACCGTTTTCCCGCCCGGCCGAGTTTGCGGCTCAAGTTCCACGCCATGGTAAAGATCGAAATAGCGCAGGCCTTTCTCAGCTGAAACTTCCATCTGATCGCCCGAGACGTCGTATTCGTTTCGGTTGACGATCGTCCAAACTGTTTCTGTGCCCTGCGGCCACCGACTGGAATACACTCCGTAGCCCAGCATCGGAGACATCGGCTCCCAGTCTTTGCTGATCAGAAAGGGAGCGACCGCGCGCTCGATCGTGGCGACCCGCCTGGTAGCTTCGCTGTCGCGCGGCGTGATGCCGTTCCAAATGCCCCACACATTCTCCCAGCTCTCCCAGCCAACTCCGTTGAAAAAAGCGAACTGCAGGTCGTCCGTCTTGTCACGATTCCAACGGTGCGAGATGTTCACCATATGCCGGGTTTCAAGCCACTTATATTTGTCCACTAAAGGAGTGAAAGGAAATTGGTATTGCCCCCAGGTCATTACATCCCACGCTAACGCTTCGTCTGAAGGGCCTCCTTCAGGCTCAAAAGCGAGAGGGTGACCGACTTTGTCGGCGGCCAAGGAAAATGCCAGGGGAACACCGTCCTGCGTGTCTCCGTTAATCCCGTCGGCCCCGATTTCCTTCATCAGGTTGGCGATTGCGTCCGGCCAAGGCACGCCGGAATCGCGTGTTCCCTGGTCCCACATCATCATGGGAAACAAAACCCGAACCCCGCGGCGATGGAAGTCGGCAATCATCTGTCTCACGCCGGGGATACCGCCAGGCATGCTGCGAATCATGTCGTGCTGATTGCGATCGTCGATTCCCATGTTGGGGTAGGTCGGCCAAATCAAGACTGCATCAATTCCGCCATAACGCTTTTCAAGATCGTCCAGGTAACGATCCACGGTGTACTTGCCCGCGACCGGATCATAAAAATACCGGTCCTGAACCATCATCTGGGGCTGCATGAAACTCGACTGCGTCCATTGCAAGGCCGGCAAATCATATCTGGCGCCGTCGTAGCCAATACGGATGCGGCGCTCCCCTCTCCAGTGCGTGATGTCGGCAAGCCACGCTTCGTGTTCGTTCTGGCTGCAGGGCTTCGACCCGCCCTGCCACAGACCTTTCATCGTCAAGCATTCCGGCACCGGAATCTGCTGTCCTGTCGGCTTGAAGTGCGAATCTTGAGCGGCAGAAAAACTTACAACGATCAGGACTGCAACCGCGATTGGCAAGAATCGGAACTTCATAAGAGTGGCTCCTGCGTTTCGGAGATGAAAAGCTGTTGCAATATAAAACGTTTCAAAAATGTTGTCCACCTTAATAATTTCGACCAAAAGAGACGGGTTTCTTTATGAAACAGCGCTGGGTATGACATCGGGTAAGATTGGCCAATGGGCTC
This sequence comes from Candidatus Sulfotelmatobacter sp., assembly GCA_049512655.1. Lineage (GTDB taxonomy): Bacteria > Acidobacteriota > Terriglobia > Terriglobales > Acidobacteriaceae > Sulfotelmatobacter. The sequence goes on from JBEKWW010000019.1 coordinate 25,163, forward strand.
AGTTCTTTGTATGGAAGTAATTGAAACCGTCAGCGCCATGAACAGGAGACGACCTTGATTGCAGCCGTGGATATTGGCGGGACCAAAATAGCGGTCGGAATGATCGACAAGGACGGCAAAGTCTTATCCCAGCTGGAGTGCCCGACCGACCCCGCCGGCGGATATGGAGCCGCGTTGCGGCGTGTCACGGAGATGCTCCGGGCCGCCGCGCAGAATGCCCAAACGAAAATCTCCGGCATCGGAATCGGGTCGACGGGCCCTGTCTATCCGCTTACCGGCGAGTTCGGCGATGTGCAATTCTTTCCTGATTGGAAGGGAGAGAATCCTGTGAGAGATCTTAGCCAGATCTTTCAAGTGAAGGTGGCGATCGAGAATGATGGCGACGCCTCTGTTCTGGGTGAAGCCGGTTGGGGGGCCGGCCAGAATAAAAGCAAATTAATTTACGTAACGGTGGGAACGGGAATCGGAACAGGCCTTCTGTTCGATGGCCAGATTTATCGCGGCGTGGATCAGTCTCATCCCGAGATCGGTCATCACCTTATCGATCCTTCCGGTCCGCTCTGTGTGTGCGGATTTCGCGGATGCTGGGAATCTCTTGCGGCGGGGCCGGCGATGGTGGCGTGGCTTGAAAGCAATGCGCCGCCGGATTATCCCCATCGCGCCAGCCTGACGGCCAAGAAAATTTTCGAACTCGCCAAACAAGGCGACGATTGGGCAATACGCGCCGTTAAGAATGAAGGCCGATATCTCGGGCTTGGGCTGGCCAATCTGGTGACGATGTTTGCGCCTGAGGTTATCGTTCTCGGCGGCAGTGTGATGAAAAGCGCTGATTTCTTTCTGGAGGACTTTCGCAAAACCATTGCGGCCAGTTGCAATCTGGTCCCATCCGACAAGACCAACCTGGTTTTGGCATCGTTGGGCGAAGACTCAAACCTGATTGGAGCCGCCAGAGTCTGGTACTACCGCTTCGGATCAGACGGCGCTTGTGCAAGTTGATTCCGCGGTGAGTTCCGCGGATTCACTGAGTATTCTTAGAACTGTCCTTGAGAAGCCCCAGCCGTATCAGACTTTCGGCGGTCGCGACGATTGACTCTTCGCGGGTACGCGGGGACCAGCCAAGCATTCGTTCCGCTTTTTCGCCCGTGGCATTCTTTCTCTTGCCGAGTTCGGGCAGGATCTGCTTGATGGCGGGATCGAAGAGCGCGGCGGTTCGTATCATCCAATCGGCTAATTGCCGCGTCGGCACTCTTTTGCCGGAAGCTCCCATTCGGTTTTTCAGCACATTGGCGAAATCGAACGCGGATAGGAAATCTCCGGCGACGGCCAGGAATCGTTCGCCCTTGGCTTTGGGATGTGTCATAGCGAGGATGTGCAAGTCGGCGACATCGCGTACATCGACCGCGCCGAAATAAAGCGTGGGGATGCCGGGAACATCCCCGTCCATCATGCGTTGCACGAAGAGAATTGAGGTGGAATAGTCCGGCCCTAAGACTGGACCGAAGATTCCTACCGGATTCACCACGGAAAGTTCGAGCGCACTTCCTTCGCGGGCGACAAAGTCCCAGGCTGCACGCTCGGCGATCGTTTTCGATTTCTGGTAAGGGAGCACATCGTCAGCGTTGGGATCGGTCCAGTCGTCCTCGGTGAATGGAGTCGTCCTGGACTTATGACCGTAGCCGATTGCGGCGAACGAAGAAGTGAGCACAACGCGCTTCACGCCTGCGTCCCGGGCGGCGCGCAGCACCCGCAGTGCGCCTTCGCGCGCGGGCACAATCAACTCATTTTCGTCCTTGGGGATATTCGGGGGAAAAGGTGACGCAACGTGCAGCACATAGTCGCAGCCGGCAACGGCTTCGCGCCAACCCGGATCCGTTTCTAGATCGGCGGCGATGAATGACAAGCGATCGCCCGGCTCTGCGCCACCGGTCTTGAGCATGGCGCGCACATCGGTCTCCCGCTTTAGGCTCCGCACCGTGGTACGCACCTGATATCCGGCAGCCAGCGCTTGCAGGATGCAATGGCTGCCAACGAATCCCGTGCCGCCGGTCACCAGAATTGTGCTCATTGTTTTTCTTAGCGATGCGATGATTTGGAAGCGGCAATCGCTCCAAATCATTCCTTAAGTTGCGGCAGCGAAGCACGGCGAAGGCAAGGAGCTGAGCGATGGTTTCGGTCGTGCCGGTTTCGGCCGCGCTTCTCTTCGATTTTGGTTTTCGCTAATTGCCGCCAGCGGATCGCCGCAGATCTCGAATACTGAGTCCAGCTTGGTCATTCGCAGTACTTCGCGAACTGCCTTGTTCGGGTTCATCAGCCGCAGATAGATTCCCGCGGCTTGCAGGGATATCAGCGCGCCAACTCCGGCGGCGTCGATTGCGGCGACGTCGTTGAGATCGAGGTCGATGTTCCGTCCTTGTTGCCCCAGGCCGGCGCAGAGAAGCGCGGTCTCATCTCCCCGAACAATTTTGCCGGCGCAATGCAAAACGACAGCCTCTCCATTTTCTTCGGTCGTTATATTTAGCATAAAAAACTCCTTTTTTGTTAAAGCACGTTGCATCAAAGTTGCATTAAAACGGTTGCGTCATCCCAGCCTGCGAGATCGCCGTGCGAGAATCACGCTTTTGGTTCGACGGCCGGGGAGCCAAAAGGTCCACAACGCCCGCGCATGCTATTGCGGAATTTTTCCCGTTCCTCGGGCGTCATTTGCTCCCAACGCTCCATCATCCTGCGACGCGATTTCCAGTAGCCGTGTCTTCCGCCGCGAAAGCCGCCAAAGAGAACTTTGCAGAGGACCAGCAGTCCCAACGCTTGCCAGTAGTCGATGACATGCCAGCCGAACACGGGCGGCGCCAGCCAATTCCACAAACGCATCACGATAAAAGTAGCGGCGGCCAGAAACAGTATTGCGAAAACCACAAACTTTAATCCACGTAAAAACCAGTTTCTTTTCATAATCGATTCCTGTCTTTTGAAAATTCTTCGTAGATGGCCTGCAGGCGCTCGCGCAGGTGCACCACCGCATAATGTTTGCGCGAGAGCAGAGTGTTTACGCTGACCCCGTTTTGCGCCGCCAACTCCTTGAAGCTGTATCCCATGAGCTCATGCGCCACGAAAATTTCCCGCTGCTCCGGCGGCAACTCATCGAGAGCGTCATCGAGTTCCTCGAGAAGCACTCCGCGCGCGTACGCTGCATCGGGCCCGGCATCCGGGGAGGGAAGAAGTTCTTCGAGCAAGAGATCTTCGCCGTCTTCCGCCATCCCTGCAGGCTCGTTGCGCAATCCCTCCCTGCTCCTTTTGCGAAATAGGTCCGTGATCCGGTTGCGCGCCACCCGAAATAACCAGCCTGTGACCTGCTCGACCGGCTTCATCATCCGATATGCTTCCACTAGTTCGTAGAAGACATCCTGAAGAATGTCTTCGGCGTCGCCTGGATCGGCCACGCGTTTCCGAATGAAGCTGCGGAGCCGCGATTGTTCGCGCGATACCGCCTCGGCAATGCGTTGGTCTTGGTCCACCATCGGCCAGACTTTGCTGAGCACCTCGTCCATCTACTGTATAGACGAATGAGCGAGAGAAATATTTTAGAGGGGAGTAAATCCTTTGTTTTCAGGAGGGATAGCCGTGGCATCGGATGAGACTCTGCGCTGCTTAAGTTGGAGAACAAAAGCGTTTCCATAATCTTCAGAAACAGCAAGGCGGAGAGTGAAATTGTTTGAAGAGTCCGTAACCTGCGCCAAGATTGACAACCTATGCTAGAAATTCAACATCCGTTGAATTTAGAAACGATCAGAAGCGCGATATAATTCGTCTCTTGATATGGCCAGACTGCGGTATGCGTTAGTCGCGTACGTGAAAAACCCAATAGGAGAGTTCGTGGAGAACCTCCGGCGGGAACTGCATCCCGACTTGCCTCACTTCGCAGCCCACCTCACTTTGCTCCCGCCGCGCCCGTTGCAAGGGACAGAAGAAGCCGCGTTGCAGGTGCTGGTGGGAATATGCGGCAAGGCCGAACCTTTCGAAGTTACATTAGGCGACATCGATACATTTGCTCCCACTACGCCGACGGTTTACATCCGCGTGGCCCAGGCTGCGTCGCGGGTGCGCGAACTGCACGATCAGTTGAATACGCGGGTTTTAAGCTTCGCTGAAGAATGGCCCTACACGCCTCATTTGACGATTGCGAAATTGCAAACTGAACCAGCGGCAGCGGAGGCTTTGAAGATTTCACGCGATCGCTGGCGGCATTATTCCGGTAGCCGCCGAATCCTGCTCGACCGACTCACGTTCGTGCGCGAAGACTCGCAGAACTGTTGGGTCGACCTGGCTCCGCTACGCCTGGGTGGTACGTTGGTTTCGTCGTAACCGATTACCCACTGGATTACTTGTATTACGTTACCCTTTCCGTTCCTGAGCGGCTTTGGTACATCTCCCTCTGGTGCGTTGCAGTCGCATACCGCGCACTGTAAACCAATGACAGGCAAGCGCGACGATCCGCCCACTATCCGCTTCGGGCGCGGATTCAGAGATGCCGGAGGATAATAAATGCAGATCGGGGTCTACGGTTCTGGCTTTTTAGGAACAGTTATTTCAGCTTGTCTGGCCGATTTTGGCACTCCGGTTTCCTGCTGCCATCCCGATCGCACGCGCATGGTGGAGATGGCACAGGGCAATATTCCTTTTTTCGAAAAAAATCTGAAGGAAATTATCAAACGCAATGTTCGTGCCGGCAGACTGGCCTATTCCACGGACATCGAATCGTTTGCGCGCAAAACTCAAGTTATCTTTTTGGCGGAAGATGGGGGAGCAAATCTTACCGACGTGGCAATGCGCATCGCGCGGCTTGCAACCCGGCCTCCGATTCTTACCATCGTTACTCCAGTCTCCGTGGGAACCGCTGCTGCTCTGGAAAAGACGCTCAAAGATGCGGGATTGCAGGCAACGATTGTCTCGCAGCCGATGTTTTTTACGGATGGTTGCGCGGTTGAGGATTTCAACTGGCCCGACCGCCTAATTCTGGGCTCCAATTCCAACGAAGCAGTGCATCTTCTGAAGCAAATTTTTCACCCATTGGTGATGCGGGGAGTTCCGGTGATCGTGACCAGCCAGGCCACAGCCGAACTGGTGCGTGAAGCGGCTACCGCATTTGTCGCCACCAAAATTTCTTTCATTAACGAGGTGTCCGCGCTCTGCGAACGTGTCGGCGCCGATGCCGTGAATCTGGCGCTCGCGCTGGGTCTCGATAAAAAAATTGCTCCGCGGTGTTTGCAGCCGGGCGCGGGCATGGGTGGAGTGTTTGCCGAGTCCGATCTCGATTCGCTGGCCCAATTGGCGTTGGTGAACGGTATTCCTCTCAAAGTTCTAACCGCGGCAAGAGAAGTGAATCTGGGTCTTGCCGATCGTTTGCTCGATAAAATCGCCCTGGCTTTGAACTCTGTTGAGAATAAAGATGTAGGAATTCTTGGCCTCGCCTTCAAGCCGAATACGAATTCGGTGGCTGGCTCCTCTGCGGTCCGCTTGGCGGAAAACCTGGTGGCGAAGGGGGCGCGCGTTCGCGCGTTCGATCCGGTGGCCCTCGCGGATGCCAAGACTCGACTTAACGGATCGGTGCGGTACTGCGATAGCGCTTACGCCGCCGCTGAAGGCGTGGATGCCTTGGTTGTGGGAACCGGCTGGCCGGAATTCCGCGCCCTGGATTTTGACCGCATCAAGCACTTAGTCAAGAAGCCCATCATCGTTGACACCAAGAATTTGCTCGACTCCGTCCGCCTCCGCGCCATGGGATTCGAGTATGTCGGAGTCGGCCGTGGTTAAGTTCAGCCCTTTTTTCCAACAGAGCCCGGTTCGCCGCTAGACCTATTCTCACCTTCGATCATCGCCGCCGCTTCTGACATCCCGAACTTCAGTTGCTATAATCAGCGTGGTGGTGGGAATAGCTCAACTGGCAGAGCACCGGACTGTGGCTCCGACGGTTGCGGGTTCGATTCCCGTTTCCCACCCCAAAGTTTTTCCTCTCTCAGGCTCGCTAACCCAACCTGTTGAGTCACTGCCCAGGATTCATCCCGATTGAATCAAGCTCGGTAATAATTCCCGGAGGAATTTCCAGCGCTGCATGACGCGGCCAGGATCGTGCAGATGGCCGCTCGGATCACTAAAGCCGTGATCAAAATGTTGGCGAGAGCCGCCGGCCCACTTACCATGGATCCTGAACTTGTCGCTTCCGTGCTCCAAGGAGCAATGGCAGGCGTTAGCCGGAGACTCCTGGAATCGACCGATCCGGGGAAAGCAATTCGAAGAACTGGGTCGAGAACTGATCTCCATGGCCTGCGCCTATTTGGACGGTTCTTCTACACGCGCTTCGCTCCGCATGGCAAGCGCTGCTGTTTATGCCAATTGAGGCGAAGAAAGTCCATACTTCACAATTTTCGTTAAGAAGCTGCTCAATCCGACCACGGCTGCGGCGTGCGGTCCCAGCGATGTTTCTTCAGCTCCGCAAGCAGGCCTGAGTCAAGCGGTCCCGCGTCGCTCGCAGCTACGTTTTCCCGCACGTGTTCCGCGCTGCGCATTCCGACGATCGTCGTGCTCACCGCGGGATGCGACAAGATAAACCGCAGCGACATTTCGGGCAACGTCATGCCCGCAGGCACAATCTTCTTGAGCTTCTCCACTCTCTGAATTGTGGGCGCGAGATTCTCTGGCCCAAAATATCCCGACCGCCAATCATCTTTTGGAAAGCGGGTTTGAAGGGTCATCTTTCCGCCCAGACTGCCTTCGTCCAGCGGCACGCGCGCGATCACACCAACATTCAGCTCCTGGCACAGAGGCAACAGTTTGTCCTCTGGCGCCTGATCGAAAATGTTGTAGATCACCTGCACTGCGTCGACTAATCCGGTGTGCAGAGCCTTGACGCCGTTTTCCGGTTCCCACCGGTTCAAGCTCAGGCCGAAAAAGCGGATCCAACCTCCGTCCTTCAGCTCTTCCACGGTCGAACGAAATTCCGGGTCGTCCGACCAACTGTCGTCCCACACGTGAAACTGGAGCAGATCGATGCTGTCTGTACGAAGTTTCTTGCGGATCAGATCGGCATATTTGAATACATGATCTTTGGAGAACACGTCCCTGTATTTGTATTCCGGCAGAGCGGGCCACTTATCGTTTGCGGGAGGGATCTTCGACGCTGCATACAAGCGCTTCTTCGACTTGCCCGTCGAATTGCGCTCCATAATCTCGCCCAGCAGGCCGTCGCTTTTGCCCTCGCCATAAGCCCAGGCGGTATCGAAAAAATTGCACCCCGCGTCCACCGACTGCTGCAACGAGTCGAGCGATTGCTGGTCGTCAGAGCCGCTCCAGCCGCTCATTCCCCACAGTCCGTATGCAATGTCGCTGACTTCAAATCCAGTTCGGCCCAGCTTGCGGTATTTCATGAAGAGTCTTCCTTTTGGGTTGGTGCTGAGAAAAAATTATTTGCAGATCGAACCTCACATCCTAGCAGCTCTGCTCTAAGTGGAGAAAGGAGTGGATCTATGCGCAAGGAAGTCGTCAGCGGATTTTTCGATGCGAGCCATCGAGATTTTGCGGCCTGAACGCAGCGACACGCTCTTCCGGAAGGCGCATAATCAAAATAACTTTAGAGCCTGGAGGTTCCTCATGAAGTCCGATTTTCCCTCACCTGTCACCCCGAATGCCGCGGAAGAGCTCAACGCGCCTTCCTCCCGCCTGACCGATGAAAAAATCTCCGATAATTCTGAGACCAAGGTGGATAGCGCTTTTGCGCCCGCGGGATTGAAAAATCCATTCTGGAGTCCGCGGCGGCCCAAATCCACCCAGGACGGAATTGCGCAGCGGTAATTCTTTCCTAACGCAATATCGGCAAGCACAGGCAGGGGCGCAGAGCAAAATCCATCGCTGACATTTCTTGCAGCGCCGGGTGTAATTCTGCGTCCCGGCACGGCTCCAGTGTAATGACAAACGGCAGCGCCTTTTTGTCGCAGCCAGGCCTTTGCAGCACTGCGTCAATGTTGAGCCGGTGCGCCGATAATACTGCCGCCAGCCGTGCGATGATGCCCGGTTGATCGTTGACTACAAACCGCAAATACCACGGCGTCTCAAAGTCACAGCTCACCTTGGGCGACGTCAGTTGCAGCGGCTGGCTGGAGCGCGGTCCGGCAGAGATTGTTTCCGCCACAAACATCAGATCCGATACCACCGCGACGGCCGTGGGATCTCCGCCCGCACCGGCGCCGAGGAATGCCACATCTCCACCATATTGTCCCGAAGTTAAAACCAGATTCAAATTCTTCTGCACTCGCCCAAACGGCGACGATGACGGCACCAGACTGGGACCAACCTCGGCCAGTAAAGTAGCGCCTTGCAAATCAGCGCGCGAAATTTGCCGGATGGTGCAGCCCAGTTCGGCGGCATAATCGAAATCCACCGCATCGATGCCACGGATGGTGCGGGCCCGAATGTCGCCAGCCGATACGCGAACTTTCAACCCCGCCAGCGCTAGTATCGCGAGCTTCGCGCGCGCATCTCCGCCGTCCAGGTCCTCGCTGGCGTCGGCCTCGGCGTAGCCCCGGGCTTGCGCTTCTTCGAGCGCCTCGCTGAAAGGAATGCGATCCGACTCGATCCGGCTAAGAATGTAGTTGCAAGTACCGTTCAAAATTCCGGCGATGCCGTGCAGTCGGTCGCCGCACAAACCAGTACGCAGCGCGGGAAGAACCGGAACCCCTCCCGCCACCGAAGCCCCGAACTCAAGCTGGCATCCATTCTCGCTCGCCAGTTGCAGCAAGTCCGGACCATGCCGCGCGATCAGCTGCTTATTTGCCGTGACCACGGACTTTCCAGCGCTCAATGCACCCCGCACCAACTCCTGCGCCAGTGCTAGGCCTCCCATGAGCTCGACAACAATGTCGGCATCGGAATCGAGAATAGCCTGCAAATCTTCCGTCCAAACTACCTCGCCAGGAACCCACGGCTGTTTTTTGCGATGAATATTGCGATTGAAAATATGAGTCAGGCGCAGGGCTTCACTCGTGCGCTCGCATAAGATTTTCGCGACGGCACGGCCGACCGTGCCGAAGCCTGCCAGCGCAATCCGGCAGCAACTCGAGTTTCGAGCTTCGGAGTTTAAAGCCTGGGATGCGGCGTCCGGCTGCGTTGATGAAGTTCTATGCAATGTTCTAGGCAAAATTATCGGACCTGGAAGAAGTTACCATGATACGTGCGCCCGGCCAGGACGCGAAATAGAAAGCGCACTCCGGCTTACCGCAGGTAACGTGATTGCTCGTGCGCCTTTGTTTGACGAATCACCCGCGGGCGGCTTGCCCGGCAGAACTCGCATCAAAGTTGGTAATATAATGCGATCTCACCGCAACCAAGGCAATGCCTTCCTGCGAGGAATCACACGCGGAACCTTGTTCCACGGCGCCTCTCCATGCCGAGCGCCACGGTCCGCCGCTACGCCCGGCTATGGAGGAGAATGGATGATTCGAAAGTTCGCGAATGCCAGCGCGCTGGCGCTGCTGAGTTGTGCAATTCTGCTGGGAGCGCAGGCATTCGCCCAGACCACCCCTGCCGCTGAACCTCCGGCGGCACAAGAACCCGCGGGCCAGCAGCCTGCTGACCAACAACCCGCTGATCAACAACCCGCGGCCCAGCAACCGCCGGCGCAACAACCTGCGGCTACAGCAACTGCCAGCGATCAGGAAGTGGCCGAAGAATCAAGCTCGCGTCGTAAGCCCAAGCCGAAAGACTACAAGAATTGGACTTACAACGTGGGAATCGGCGCAAGTTTGGAGAGTGGCGCAACTAAAACTTTTGTTAGACAGGGCGGCTATCAGGGCACATTTGGTATCGCACGCAATGCCAATAAGTACTTAGGGCTGCGCGCGGATTTCTTTGCCGCCGACCTGCCTTTGCGGCAATCCGCGCTGTCGCTCGGGCAAGCCGGCAGCGCCTCAAGTTATCTTCTTGCTCTTACAGTCGGCCCAATTATAAATATTCCCGTCACCAAAGACTGGAGCGGCTACCTGGTATTCGGGCCCGGATTCTATCATCGCGGAGGGTCGCTCAATAACGATGCTGCTATTCCGGGCTCTACTTGTAACGCATTCTTTCAGTGGTGGGATGGTTGCACGAACATAAGCATCCCGCTCAACGGCAGCTTCGTGAACGCCGACCAAAACGAAGTCGGATACAACTTTGGCGGCGGCATTACCCGCAAAACTCCGAGCGGCGTTGAGATCTACGCCGAGTTCCGCCTCATGCACGGTCGGGCCAACAACACCACCACGGATGTACGCCCCATCACCATCGGCGTACGCTGGTAGCCGTGCCTGTGGGCCTCTGTGCCTCACCAAAAGATTTCGACTTTGTCTTACTCAGGATTGGTACGATAGCTCCAAAGCTCTGCCGCCCGAGCCTGCAACTGCACGAAGGAAGAAGCGCTCACTGGCTGAGAAATTGCGGCGCCAGAATTAGACGACCCGGAATTAGCCTCCAGTAGCGCCGCATCCACAATGTGATGCGCCGGGGCCAGCGAACACGCCGGATCCGTGGCGTTAGCATCGCCCGTAAGCAGGAGCGCCTGGCACCGGCAACCGCCAAAATCCTCGCTCCGCCGATCACAGCTGCGGCACGGCTCCGGCATCCACTGTTCCCCACGAAATTTCTGGAATGCAGAAGACTCCCGCCAGATGTCTACCAAAGATCGTTCGCGCACATTCTCAAATGTCATGTCTGGAATCACTTCCGCCGCATGGCAGGGAAGAACTTTCCCAGAAGGATTGATGAGCATCAATCTACGTCCCCAGCCTCCCATGCAGGCCTTGGGGAAGCGGGCGTAGTAATCCGGCACCACCGAATCGATTCGGATCCGTCCCGCAAGCCGCTTCTCCGCCGCCGCCACGACCTCGACTGCTTTATCAAGCTGCGCCCGTGTAGGCAGCAGTGCCGCCCGGTTCCGCAATGCCCATCCGTAATATTGGGTATGTGCAATCTCCATTCGCTCCGGCGCAAGCTGCTCGATAAAGGAAATCATCTCCTCAATGTGATCGATGTTTTGCCGGTGAATAACCAAATTCACGGTAAAAGCAACTTTGTGCCGCCGGATAACCCGGGACAACTCTATTTTGTGGGCGTGCGCCTTCGCGCCCGCAATCCAGTTGGCCGAGTCCTTGCGCGAATCCTGAAGGCTAAGTTGGATGTGATCAAGCCCCTCACCCACCAGAGCCTGCAGCCGCGCTTCATTGAGTCCAATACCGGAGGTGATGAGATTGGTGTAAAGTCCCGCTGTGCGCGCCCCGGCAATCAGTTCACGTAAATCCGCCCGGGCCAGCGGTTCTCCACCAGTGAAGTGCGCATGTAACATTCCCAGCCTGCCCGCCTGCTGGAAAACGTCAATCCACTCCTGCGTGTTTAACTCCAAACTCACCGCCGCCAATTCGATCGGATTCGAGCAGTAAACGCAGTGCAGCGGACAACGATGAGTAAGTTCGGCGATCAGGGCAAGAGGGTTGGAGATCATGAATGATGCGCTTTGAGGCCGGGTTTGCTCCACAGGTAATTATCTCTTAGCACAGCCCCGGAAACCTACGCTCAGCGATTTCTCAGCTCCCAACCTGTTTGCGCCGGAAGCAAGCGGGAGTATGGTCGTTGACCATGCCGACCGCCTGCATCCAAGCATAGACGATGACGGGGCCTACGAAGGAGAATCCCCTCGCCTTCAGAGCTTTCGACATTTCTTCCGAGAGCTGCGTGCTCGCCGGAACTGGTCCCTTGTTTTGAATCGGTTTTCCGCCCGCGATATTCCAGACAAATCGTGAGAAGTCTTCTTTAGTCTTTTCTGTGTCTTCTTCGATATCGAGGAAAATGCGCGCTCCCTTGATGGTGGCTTCGATCTTCGCCCGGGAGCGGACAATGCCTGCATTGTTCATCAGCCGGGCAACGTCTCTTTTACCAAAATTGGCGATCTTTGCCGGGTCGAAGTTCACGAAGGCTTCGCGAAATGCTTCCCGTTTGCGCAAGATGGTGATCCAGGAAAGACCTGCCTGAAAACCTTCGAGCATGAGCATTTCCCACAGGGCGCGGCTATCGCGCTGCGGCACGCCCCACTCTTCATCGTGATAAGCACGGAGCAGAGGATCGGATTCAGCCCACGGGCAGCGGCGCAAATTGGTTGCAGTACTTTTCGGCATGATTCCAGATTATGGCAGAGCGGCTTCAGGATGTGTGCGGCTTTACGATACGAGGATCGATCTTTGGCTCCTTAATAGTGCAATATGGTTGAAATTCGGATGGCGAGACCCTGTAGACTTGGTTGATCTCACATTGCCCGTTCCTCATGCTTCCAGCCTGGAATCTCCATCTTCGCTACAAATATCCATGCTTTCTTATACTCGCGAGTCTCGCGTTAGTTGGGTGCCAGGTTTCGCTGGCGCAACTAAGTGAGCATCCCGCGCCTCCGCTTCCCGATGCGCCGAAGCCGGCCGATGTGCATCGAAAAAACTTCTTCGTCCGCCTGGCCGATTTCTATCGCGAAGATTGGAGGCCAGTGCCATCCCCCACGCCGGTCGCCGCTACGCCAACCCCACCGCGCCGCGGCCTCCCGAGCCCGCTCGATTCCCCTCCCTTCCCCAATTCCGACTGGTCCTATGGCGGTTCCCCAGTAATCGGGGAGCCCGACACCAACACCTATCCGCTGATGACCGCCCTCGATCAGGACCGCGGCCGCACAAAAATCTATGGCTGGATCGCACCGTCGCTAAATTTCGGCAGTTCCTCGCGCAGCAACGCGCCTGAAGCCAACGACGTTTATCCTAATCGTCTTGAACTCGATCAATTTGTTGTTTACGCTGAGCGCCTGCCGGATTCCGTGCAGCGCGATCACGTCGACTGGGGCTATCACCTCACCGTGCTCTACGGCACCGATTATCGCTACACCACCGGCAAAGGCTACGGCAGCAGCCAGCTTTTAAATGACCATCATCAATACGGCTTGGATCCCACGCTCGAATATGTCGATCTCTACATTCCGCAAGTCGCCGCCGGAATGAATCTGCGCCTGGGACGATTCATCTCCGTGCCCGGAATCGAAGCGCAACTCGCGCCGAACAATTACATCTTCAGCCACTCGTTGCTCTATGCTATTGATCCCTTCACCGACACCGGTCTGATTGCAACCATTAAGTTGAACGGCCAATGGCTGGTGCAAGCCGGCGTCACCGGCGGGCACGATGTTGCTCTCTGGGCACCTGACGCCAAGCCTTCCGGCACCGCCTGCCTCGATTACACAACTAAGTCGGTGAACAACAATTTCTATCTTTGCGCCAACGGCATCAACAACGGCAAGTATGCCTACAACAATCTTCAGCAATACGACGTCACCTGGTATCACCGGTTCTCGAAGACGATTCACATGGCATCCGAGTCCTGGTACATGTATGAGCGCGATGTTCCGGCCGTTGGGGGTCCCATCAAACCGGAACTCGGCGCGAATCCGGCATATTGCCCGCCCGGCGAACAGCGTTGCACAGCTCCGGAATACGCCGCGGTCAATTTTCTGGAAAAGGAACTCTCACTGCACAACTTTCTATCTTTCCGCAGCGATTTTCTTGATGACCAAAAAGGCCAGCGCACCGGCTACCCAACGAAATATACCGAGAACACAATTTCCTGGTGCCATTGGTTCGGAAGCACCGTCCAACTGCGGCCTGAACTTCGCTTCGAACGCGCCTGGGACCACAAAGCCTACGACAACGGCCGCGATCAGAATCAGATCACCGCAGCCAGCGATCTGATCTTTCACTTCTGAGGTTTGTTTCAAGGCCAGTCATGATCTTGCGGGGTCGAGAGACGCACCTGCTCGCCACGTGAAAAGGGCGATCGATCGAGCTTCGGCCTAGTCAGCTAATAGTCCACAATCCTCTTATTCCGCAGCTGTTCGAGAAACTGGCTGATATCACTGCAAATCTTCGCCGGATCGGCCAGAGTGAATTGCGCCTGCAGCTCTTCAATAATCTCGCCGAAAGTCCGCTGCCCGTCGCAACGCTCGAGGATCTGCAATCCCGTGCCCTGCAATTTGATCGCGCCCTCGGGGAACAGGACCAGGCGCTCCGGTCCGCTGGTTCCCATGGTTTCCGCGCCCCAGCGGCAACCGGCGGCCAGTCTCGGCTGGCTGGAGTCTTCCGGAGCCGCCACGCTACTCGCCCTCGATCTGGAATGCGCCCGGCGGCGGCCATCCTGGCTGCACATAGGCAAAGTAGAGTGCGTCGAGCTGCGCCCACAAAATGTCGCATTTATCGCGCAGCGCTTGTATCGCCAGTTCCTGCTCCGCCCGTGTCTTCGCATTGTCGTAGACATAGTTGGTGGCGAACTGCGCATCCTCTGGAGCCTGATACAGCCGTGCCTCAAAGTAATCCAGTCCGCCCGAAAGCCACGGATAGAACTCGCGCAATTTCTCTACTCGCAGAGTAATGAGTTTGGTAGAAAATAATTCGGTCAGTGAGGACGCTACCGCTTCCAGCAAAGATCGATTGCGAACGATATTCAAATACTCATTCACCGCAAAACGCGTCGCCGGAAGAATTCCTTTTCCCGTGCGAATCTGCGTCGAATCCAACCCTGTGGCCTCCGCCAATTTCACCCAGCGCTTGATGCCGCCTTCGCTGGTCGCGTCGCCATCGTGATCGACTACGCGCTTTCTCCACGCCCGCCGGAACACCGGATCTGGCCCGCGCGAGAGAATGATGGAATCCTTAATCGGAATACTGCTCTGGTAGTAATAGCGATTCAGCGCCCAGGCCTGTAGCTGCCCACGGCTGAGCTTGCCTTCGTGCATCAACAAATGAAAGGGATGCTTGTGGTGGTAGCGCTCCTCGCCAACCCCCTGGAACGCTGCCCGCAACTCATCCAGCGAAAGCAAGGGCGCGGCTTGCAAAGCGTCTTCGGTTGGTTCTACACGTTGAACTGCCATCCGTCCTCCGCGATCTCCCAGCCCGCGCCCCGCACCTGGCGATACTCATCGGTCGCCTGGTTCAGCATGGGATTCGTATTGTTGATGTGTAAGAATATTTTACGCGGACGGCGTACTCCCGCCAACTTCGTCAAAATGTTTTCTACCGGAATGTGCCCCATCTGCAACGCGGTTTGTGGCGAGATATGGCTGCTGCCTTGTACGCGAATTAATTCGTCGTCGCTCCAGAATGTGCCATCGAAAAGCAAGACGTCGCATTTTTCGAATTGATCCAGCAAGCCATCGTCCAACTCAGGGACCGCTGGCATGTAAGCAACTCTGCTCCCTGAAGGGGATTCGAGAATAAATCCCATGGAAGCTTCGCCAGTTGCCAATTCCGCTCGCCGCTCCGGTTTGACAAATGCCGGATAGTGACGGCTCAGCGACCATGCCTCGCATAGAAGACCTGAGGTTTCATCCCTCACATTGCACAGTGAAAATTTCTTCCCGGATTCGAAATCGTTCCACGCAGTTTGATCCGGCATGCGTTGCAGCATGCCGAAGATTGAGTTGTCCTCGAGCAGGATGCGCCGTACCGAAGCTGTCGTATAAATCCGCAAAGGCTGTAGCTCGCGCAGCAATAAGAGCCCGAGCACGTGATCGAGATCCGCATTCGCCACCACAACTCCCGCAATCGGTGACTGGCGCACCCCTTCGCGCGGATGCAGTTCAGGAGTTCCTTCAATTTGCGCTCGCAAGTCGGGAGAAGCGCCAAGGAGAAACCACGAGCGTCCGTCCTGGCTGACGGCAACCTGGGTCTGGCTGCGGGGCTTGCCCTGAAAGTTGCCGGCTCTTACCGCGCTACAGTTCGCGCAAGCGCAATTCCACTGTGGAAACGCACCCCCGGCGGCTGACCCAAGAATTTTTACCAGCATCTCTGGAAGTTTACACGCGACGTTGCGTTTATCGCGAAGGGCATCAGCAGGCTGCTGAGGGAAGACTGAATTGAAGCGAAAACTCAACTGCTGAAAATGTCTCTATCCCTGGCCCGCACCTGCCGCAGCGCACTTAACGGGATCGATGTCCCAGAACTTTCCATCGGCGGAAAGATTTTCCACGCCAACTTCTCCCGCCATTTCCGTCCCCGGCTTGCCGCACCACACGATGCGAAACTGCGCCTTGGTTCCTTCGTACATGACGTCTACTACGTCTCCTGGCTTCAGCCGCGCGTCCACACATTGCAAGGTCGCGCCACGCCCGCTGATGGTGCGCAAACTGGCGGGCTGAATATAGGGGCGGGAATAACTATCCATACCCCAAATTTGTACGGGAAGATCCACGAAGACGCGCGACTGCTGCCGCCGATCCATCTCGATTCTCCTGTCTGACGAAGTTGAGGAGATGGTAAGTGCGCTGGTGGATCCAACAAAGGTAACTACAGTCACACTCAGATGTGCCCAAAGTTTTTCCTGCCGCGCAGATATGGTATCCAGATCTTGACGGCGTTTGTTGTCATCCGAGCGCAGCGAGGGACCTTAGATTTCGCACGTGGGGAAAATGGTCATAGCGCAGGCAAGGGCCAAGGTTTCTCGCTCCACTCGGGATGACAATGTATAAGGGAAGAATTTCAATACCCGAAATTTCAATCCATATCGCCTAAAGAGCACGCCCCCGCGCCACGCGGATCGCCGCACGATCCACAAGCGCCTCTTGGCGTGGACGAAGTCGCTGCCGCCTTGGCCGACACCGCAAACACACTGAGTTGCGGACTCAATTTTTTCCCTCCGCACTTTGGACACTTCGCCTTATCGCGGCCAAAAACCAGCGCTTCAAACTCGTGTTTACATTCCTGACAAACATATTCAAAAATCGGCATGAGGTCCTCCCGATTACACGCTGACCCTATTAGAATTAATTGGTGGGAACTACGCAAACCGAAACGCCGAGGGAGGCTGCTGACTCCGTCTCCCCGCCGACTCCTTCCGAGTTCAAGCCTCACCGTTGGTTGCGTGGCGGACACGTGCAGACGCTCGCTGCTTTTTTTCTTCCACGCCGCATCGACCTTCCCCCTGCGGAAAAACGCCTGATTGAAGTCGAAGCCGGCGTTTCTGTGCTCTGCCACTGCCACTGGCAAAAAGAAAAAACTACCGCACTCACGTTAATTCTGGTTCACGGTCTGGAAGGTTCGAGCGAATCGCAATACATGTTGGGAATTGCACGCAATGGTCTGGCAGCGGGGATGAATGTAGTCCGCATGAATCAGCGCAACTGCGGCGGCATGGATCATTGCGCACCCACACTTTACAATTCTAGCCGTTCGGCGGATGTGGCCGCAGTAGCGCGCCATCTTATTGATCGCGACCGCATTCCCGCGTTTGCTCTGGCCGGTTTTTCCATGGGCGGCAATTTGGTTTTAAAACTTGCGGGGGAGTGGGGAGAAGAGGGCTTCGCGGAATTCCGGGGAACGATTGCCGTATGCCCTGCGATCAATTTGGCCGCCGGGGCCGACGCGCTGCACGAGCCCGCGAATCGTATTTACGAATATTATTTTCTTGCGCAGCTCTTCCGCCGGTTTCGGCGCAAAGTTCGCCTGTTTCCTTGCGACTTCGACGCTGCGCGGCTGCGCAGCGTCAGAACCCTTCGAGAATTTGACGACCGCGTGACTGCCTACTATTGCGGCTTCACCGGGGCCGACGATTACTACGCGCGAGCCGCCGCCGCCAACGTGATCGATCGCATCGCACGCCCAACGTTGATCATCCATGCCGTCAACGATCCTTTTATCCGGCTACTGCCGGAAACGCGCCGGAAGATTCTCGCCAATCCGCACATCACTTACATTGAGACCGAAGATGGTGGCCACTGCTCATTCATCGGCGAGCGTGACGGCGATTCAAGCTACGATGGTCGATGGGCGGAACGAGAAGTGGTCGAATTCGCGAAACAGTTTCAATAGTTCAATTCGATCGCCAGTATCTTTAAAATCCATTGCGAAAATCCATTGCGCAGCGGATCTATTGCGCCGTCGCTGGATTTCGGAACCAGGCCGCCAATGCTGTGCCACGGCCTTTTATGTGCGTGCGCAGAAAAGCCAAGATGAGCATCGCCAAAAAAATCGCCAACAATCCATAGGACGCCGTGCGAATACTGACGCTGTGTTTGGGCAAGATGGAAAGTTTTCCATAAACAAACTCGAGGTGCACCCAATACACCAGCAGGGATGCCTGACCTAATTGAATAAACGGGCTAAAGCCTAGTTGTCCCGCCCCCCACTTGCACCAGGCGTAACTTGAAGTCAGGATCATCAGCAGCATTCCCAATCGAGCTATAAAAAAGCTCGGACTGGTATGCCAGTAATCGTAGGAAGCGTAGAGTCGCTCAGGTTGCAGGTCCAGCCAGTGCGCCGCTGCGACCATCCCTAAACCAACCGCCCCTGCAAGCCCAAATGTTTTAACTTCGCGCTCTCGCGCCCACGTACTTTGAAAAATAAAGCCACAGGCTAAACCGGCGAAGGCGAATGCGGTCCATGGAAACACAGGAAACATCCAGGCCTGCGGCGTGCCTAAATTGTGCACTCCATCGATGTAGGACTCGATTGGCCAAGGCAGCCAATGCGGCCGCCACGTCGTCCACAACGGAGGAGCGAGAAGCGAAATCGCTAAAGCAGTTCCCGCCGCACTGGCGACAAGGAAGAATCTGGTTCGCCCGCCGCTTCCTTCTCTTCCTTCCTTGGGCTGAAGTGACAGTACAAGCCAGCAGAGAACGCCCATGAGCATCATCGACAGGCCAATGGTATTGAGAATATCGACGCGCAGCAGGTCGCTCAGCGGTGCCCATCCCCAGGCAATGACATATTCCTGCAAACGAAAGAGCAAACCGAATGCAAAGATTTCAGCTCCCCGCCGGATGGTGGTGCGCGCGATTTGTGAGGGGCGCAGGTTTTTCTTCCACAGCTTTTCGGTGACCAGCGCGAAGGAGACCCCGGCCAGAAAAAGAAATAGTGGCGCGGGGAATGTTCCTCCCAGCTGCGACGCGATGAAGAACCTGCTCTGGCGTGCAGCGGGACTCAGCCAGGAATCGTAGCAGTGCGTTTGAAACATCAGAACACAGGCGAGGCCCCGCATCCAGTCGATGTAGGCCAGTCGGGATGAGGTTTTGCCGGTAGCGTCGGTGGTCACGGGCAACGAAAAGTATACGGCAAAGTGCCGCCGATGAACTTTTGAGCAAAAGGGTTGCCGAGGAAAATCAGCCATAATTTACATTTTTATTCTTCGCTTTAATGAACCGTTAATCTACTGCCTTTAGCATGAGTTAGCTTTAAAACCCTCGCACCATCCATTGGAAAAAGGAAAAGACCTATGCGTCAATTCTTGTCTATGTGCCTCGTTACTGCCATCGCTATCGGTCCGGTGCTAACGCCGGTTGCGAACGCCTCTAATGCCAAAACCGCGACGCCGATCAAACACATTGTGATCATTTTCGGCGAAAACCGGTCGTTCGACCATTATTTTGGTACCTACCCCAACGCGACGAATCCCGCCGGGGAACCGGCGTTTCGCCCACTTCCCAACACGCCAACGATAAACGGTTTGAGCAATGCACTTCTCAACAACAATCCCAATCTCAATCCGCTGAATGGAAGCGGCGCAGCCAATCCGTTCCGTTTTGATCGCTCGCAGGCCAACACGCAAGACATGTCGCACGATTACACGCCAGAACAACTGGCCTTTGACGGTGGCGCAATGGATTTGTTTCCCTTGAATACCGGCAGCGCCGGCCCACCTCCCAGCGCTCCGCCGCAAGTCGTGCTGACTACCGGCCAGGTAATGGGCTACTTCGATGGCAACACGGTTACGGCGATGTGGAACTATGCACAGCACTATGCCCTGAGCGACAACTCTTATAGCACCAACTTCGGTCCTTCCACGGTGGGCGCGATCAATTTAATTTCCGGCCAGACGAATGGTGTTGCGAAGAATATCAACGGTACCGGAGCGTTGGTAGCCGACGGCAGCGGTGGCTTCTCGGTGATCGGCGATCCCGATCCCTACGGGGATGTGTGCTCCAGTTCCAGCGGAGAGCAGACTCAGATGGCCGGAACAAACATCGGCGACCTGCTCAACACGGCTGGAATCACCTGGGGATGGTTCGCCGGAGGGTTCAATCTCACGACTGTGAACCCGGATGGCAGCACCGGATGCAACCGGCAATCGACCTCGTCGATCGTCGGCACGCAAGGGGACTACGTTCCGCACCACACTCCATTTCAGTATTACGCTTCCACGGCAAACCCGACTCATGCGCGCCCGAAATCGGTAAAGACGATTGGCTATTCAGGCGATCCAGCCAATCATCAGTATGATGTTGAGGATTTCTTTAGCGCAGTGAGTGCCGGCAATTTTCCGGCAGTGAGCTTTCTCAAAGCCATCTCGATTGAAGACGCCCATCCGGGCAATTCAGATCCTTTAGACGAGCAGAAGTTCGTAGTTACGGTAGCGAACTTCTTGCAGAGTCAGCCTGAGTGGGCGAATACCGCACTGATCGTGCTCTATGATGATTCCGACGGCTGGTACGACCATCAACTTGGCCAGATCGTGAATGGGTCCAAGAGCGCTGCTGATGCGCTCACCGGTCCTGGTGCCTGCGGCAGCGGAGCAAATGCGTTGCCCGGCGAGAATCCATCTACGGCGCACGCGCAAGGCCGGTGCGGATATGGTCCGCGGCAGCCGCTGCTCGTGATCTCTCCCTGGTCGAAGCACAACTTTGTCGATCACTCGGTCACCGATCAAACCTCGGTCATCCGCTTCATTGAGGACAATTGGCTGAATGGGCAACGTATCGGCCAAGGGTCTTTCGATGGAATTGCAGACTCGATCAGCTCTTTGTTTGATTTCAAACAGACAGTGACTAACGACCTTTTCATTCTTAACCCAAACACTGGTGAGCCGGAGGCTAACCAATAACCAGATGATGGATTGAACTTCGGCAGGAAAAACGGCAAGGCAAGCGCGGAGCGTAAAGCCCGCCTGCCTTGCCGTTGTTGTATGCTGACGCGAAAGGTGTCCATGATTTCACGACGGAATTTTCTGCGGCGATCGAGCCTGCTGGCCACGACCTTGGCGGCCGGCAAGAGCGGGCTGCTAACCTCGGTCGCGCAGGAGTCCATGAGTTCCACGCAAGGCGTGCCGACAATCGCACCGGCGCTGGACGTTAGCACCCTTGCACAGTTTGTCGATGCTCTTCCGATTCCGGCGCTCGCGCAGCGGCAGGGAACCCGGCCCAGTCCAACGGATACAAAGTTGAGGGTGCCGTTCTATCGCGTGCAGGCGCAGGCCATCACGAGCAAAGTTCATCGCGATTTGCCACCGACGAAATTCTGGACTTTCGGGTCTTCCACTCCCGGCCCCACATTCGAAACACGATCTGGTGAACCCGTGTTAGTGGAGTGGGTGAACGCTCTGCCCAGCCAGCATTTCCTGCCGGTAGACCATACCATCCACGGTGCTGAGGCCGAGAAGCCCGCGGTTCGGACAGTGGTGCACCTGCATGGGGCAAAGACGGGACCGGAGAGCGACGGCTATCCTGACGACTGGATTGTGCCGGGTAAATCATCGCTTTATTACTATCCGAATCAGCAGGACGCCGCGATGCTGTGGTATCACGATCACGCGATTGGGATCAACCGCCTGAATGTTTATGCGGGATTGTTTGGAACATTCTTGATTCGAGACGCAGTCGAGGACGCGCTCAATTTACCCACGGGCAAGTATGAAGTTCCGCTTCTGCTTTATGACCGCTTATTCACGCGGGAGGGACAGTTGCTTTATCCCGTTTCGCCGGATCCAAAATCTCCCTGGATTCCGGAACTCTCCGGCAATGCCATTCTGGTGAATGGGAAGCTGTTTCCTTATCTCGAAGTTGAGCCAAGAAAATATCGCTTCCGCGTACTCAATGCTTCAAACGCGCGTTTTTATCATTTGTCGTTGAGCGAAGTACCGAGCGGAGTGTCCAGTCAATCGTCGACGCGCGGGACGCAAACCAGCGACTTGCAGTTTCATCAGATTGGAACCGATCAGGGTTTATTGGCCGCGCCGGTTCCGCTCACCACGCTTGAAATCGCTCCGGCGGAACGCGCCGACCTTGTCGTCGACTTCAGCGAACATCGGGGAGCGCAGCTTGTTCTGAAGAATGACGCTTTCGTGGTCATGCAGTTCCGCGTGTCGTCCGCGAAAGTCAGCGATGCGAGTACGCTGCCGCGCGCGCTCGTTCCCCTGGCGAGGATTCCGGAATCGCAGGCGGTGCAAACGCGCTTGTTGACCCTTAACGAATACGTTAACAAGGCGGGCAATCCGGTCATGCTGCTCTTGAACGGTTCGCACTGGAACGAGCCGGTCACCGAGAAGCCCGTGCTGGGGTCGACGGAAATCTGGAGTCTGATCAATCCCACCAACGATTCGCATCCCATTCATCTGCATCTCGTGCGATTCCAGATTCTTGACCAGCAGTCCTACGTGCCCTGGCTCTTTCAAACCAAGCGGCAATTGCAGTTTCTGGGACCGCCGCAGCCGCCGGAACCGAATGAGGCGGGATGGAAAGACACGGTGCGCGCCGACCCGCACATGGTCACCCGGATTATTGTGCCCTTTACTGGATTCGCTGGGCGGTATGTATGGCACTGTCACATTTTGGAGCATGAGGACAACGAGATGATGCGTCCTTATGAAGTGGTTGCGGCGGGATGAGGGGGAGAATCCTGGTGAGGGGCGTCAATCCGGCCTGCGTTTTCGCAAAGGATGCTAGAAATGGGGTTATCCCAGGCATTACCAGCCGGAATAACCCCTTAGCACGAGCGTGCTGGGGGATGGCACGCAAGAGCCATTCACAAGATGCAGGGTAGAACGTAGTCTGTGTTTGAGCAGCTTTCGGGGGAGGGCTGATCCAACGGAGCGCCTCAGACTCTAACTGGAGTTTGAGGCGCTTTGTTTTGCATTGGGTCGGTACGCGCAAGGACGCCAATGTAGCGACAGCCGCCCTCGCCTGCCCCAGCGAAGCTCGACTCGCTCGACCCTCAGCGTTTGCCCTAATCGATCTTCCTTCTATAAAATTAAAAGTTTGCTGCCTCAGTTGAAAGCCGCAAGCAGTTCCTACCGAATTTTTAGCTAACGAGATTCATTTATGAAAATCCACGAGTATCAGGCAAAGGGAATTCTGAAAAAGTATGGGGTGACGGTGCCGCGCGGGACCATGGCGACCACGCGCGAAGAAGCCG
This sequence comes from Candidatus Sulfotelmatobacter sp., assembly GCA_049512655.1. Lineage (GTDB taxonomy): Bacteria > Acidobacteriota > Terriglobia > Terriglobales > Acidobacteriaceae > Sulfotelmatobacter. The sequence goes on from JBEKWW010000019.1 coordinate 48,379, forward strand.
ACACGGCGGCGAAGGAATTATTCAACGCGGGTGCCACCGGAGTGGTAGTAAAAGCGCAAATCCACGCCGGCGGCCGGGGCAAGGGCGGCGGAGTCAAGATCGCCAAGAGTGTGGCCGAGGCTGGAGAACTTGCCGGCAAAATGTTGGGTATGAAACTAGTGACCCACCAGACTGGGCCCGAGGGGCGCATTGTGCGGCGGCTGTTGATTGAAGAAACTCTGCCGATTGAGAAAGAGTTGTACCTGGGAATTCTGGTGGACCGCGCGGAGGGCAAGCCGGTATTTATGGCATCGGCTGCGGGCGGAATGGAGATTGAGCAGGTTGCGGAAGAAAATCCGGATGCAATTTTGAAGCAGCATATCGATCCCGGCATGGGCCTCGAAGCCTTTCAGGCGCGCAAGATGGCGTTCAAGTTGGGACTGCAAGGCAAGCAGGTGAATCAGGCGGTGCCGTTTCTTTCGAATCTGTACAAGGCGTTTCTGGATACGGATGCGTCCTTGGTCGAGATCAATCCTTTTATTACGACTACAGACGGGCGGCTGTTTGCGCTGGATGCGAAGTTGACGTTCGACGATAACGCATTGTTCCGGCATCCGGATATTCGCGAACTGCGCGATATTACCGAGGAAGATCCTCTCGAGGTTGAGGCCTCAAAATACAGCTTGAACTACATCAAGCTGGAGGGCAGCGTGGGCTGCATGGTAAACGGCGCAGGTCTGGCGATGGCGACCATGGACATTATCAAGTATGCGGGCGGCATGCCCGCAAACTTTCTGGATGTGGGAGGCGGCGCGAATGCGGAGCAGGTGGCGCACGCCTTTGAAATTCTGCTGAGCGACAAGAGCGTGAAGGCGGTGCTGATTAATATTTTTGGCGGCATCCTGCGCGTGGATACACTGGCCACCGGCGTGGTGGAGGCGGCTAGGAAGACTAACATCAAGCTTCCCGTGGTGCTGCGTCTGGAAGGTACCAACGTGAACGAAGGCAAGAAGATCTTAATGGAGTCTGGATTTAATTTTGTGGTGGCTGAGACTATGAAAGATGCGGCCGATAAAGTAGTGGCGGCCGCGCGTGGTACTCACGGCGTGACGGAGTGGCGGTAGGCGGGCTGTTCCCATCTGGGCTGTCATCCCGAGCGAGGACCCTGGTCTTTGCTGGAGGCGAAGATTCCGGCGGCGCAGGCAGGAACCAAGGTCCCTCGCTAGGCTCGGGATGACAAGTATTCAGCGATGACAAACAGGTTTGGTGAAGTTATACCGGATGAGGAATTTTACTTATGTCAATTTTGGTTGATAAGAAAACGCGGTTGATTGTGCAGGGATTGACGGGGCGCGAAGGAACATTCCACGCCAAGGGTTGCGCGGCTTATGGGACGCAGGTGGTGGGCGGAGTGACGCCGGGCAAGGGCGGGACGACGCACGAAGGCTGGCCAATTTTTAATACTGTGATTGAGGCAGCCGAAAAAACCGGGGCCAACACGACGGTGATTTTTGTGCCGCCTCCATTTGCGGCGGATGCGATCATGGAAGCGGCGGATGCGGAGATCGATCTGATCGTCTGCATCACGGAAGGCATTCCAACGCTCGATATGGTGAAGGCGTGGGAGTTCCTGCAGAACCGTCGCTCGCGGCTGATTGGGCCAAATTGTCCGGGAATTATTTCGCCCGGCAAATGCAAAGTTGGCATCATGCCGGGATCGATTCATAAGGAAGGCTCGGTGGGAATTGTTTCGCGATCGGGCACGCTGACTTATGAAGCGGTGCATCAGTTGACGCAGCGTGGGATCGGACAATCGACGGCGATTGGGATCGGCGGCGATCCGATTATCGGGACGAACTTCGTGGACGCCTTGGATTTATTCAACCGCGATCCGGAGACGGAAGCAGTGATCATGATCGGCGAGATTGGCGGAGATGCGGAGGAGACTGCCGCGGAATTCGTGAAGACCAAGATGAAGAAACCGGTGGTTGGATTCATTGCGGGGCAGACCGCGCCTCCAGGACGCCGCATGGGGCATGCGGGAGCGATTATTTCCGGCGGCAAGGGAACCGCCGCGGAGAAGATTAAAGTGATGGAAGCGGCCGGAATCCGGGTGGCTAAATCTCCAGCGGATATTGGGGAGACGCTGGCGGCGGCGCTGGGAGTGAAGGCGTAGCGAGTGGCGAGAACCAAGTAGCGAGAACTGAGAAAAATTAAAAACTAGCGAATAAGGAATAGAGATCAATTACTTATGAAGACTTTGCAACGGACTTTTACCATCGTTAAGCCGGATGCGGTCGCGAAGAACGCGGTGGGCGACATCATCGAGCAATTTGAGAAGAACGGGTTCAGCATTCTTGCCATGAAGATGCTGGAAATTTCCAAGCATCAGGCGGAGCAATTTTACGCCGTGCATGCCAGCCGTCCTTTTTATGGTTCACTGACGGATTTCATGTCGAGTGGGCCGATTGTCGCGCTGGCGCTTGAAAAAGAAAATGCCATCGCCGATCTGCGCAAGCTGATGGGTGCGACCAATCCGGCAAATGCGGAGGACGGGACCATTCGCAAGAAGTGGGCATCGAGCATAGAACACAATGCGATTCACGGATCCGATGCCGAAGACACGGCGCGCTTTGAGTTGAGTTTTTTCTTCGCTGGGTATGAACTAGCCAAATAAAGGGCGTGCAAGGTTGCGCTCCCTCAATTCCTCTCAACGTTCCACGAGCGTTGTGGATTCACGGCCCTGACGAAATTGGTCCACTGTCCGGCGTCAACGGTGTCCCAATAGTCATACCAGAAAATAATCTTTGGGTCTGCCTCGGCAACGGCGTCGTGCAGCATGATCTGAAGTTGGTGCGTCGTTGGATAGCTGCACTGCGGCCCAGAGCAAACCCCATCCTCTGGGTATTGACCCCAGTTGAAGGCCTGAAGCGCCATCTCCGCCCCTTTCCCATACTCGGTCGCGATCGTGTGCACGTCATTGGCCGCGGTAGCAACATCGCTGGCGCGGGCGCCGGTACCGATGGGATAGTAGTCCGCACCCAGGATGTCCGCGAAATTGAATGGGTCCAGATATTTTCGAAGATTAGCCAGGCTGGGATTGTTGGCGTTGTCCCAGGTGGCGTTCACCATCTGAGGATGTTTGGAATCGAGAGCGCGAATGATGTTGTAAAGATTTTGCACGCCCGCTGCGGTGTTGGGCGTGGGTTCATCGCCAATGCTGTATCCGTACGTGGCCGGAAGATCCTTCACCAGATTGACAAGATACCCGAGAAATCCCCTGTTGGTTGAGCAACCGCAGGAGGCTGAGATTTCGCCGTAATCGTCGATCAAATATTTGCCGCTCTTGCTGGAATACTTGGCGAAGTCCGGGTCATTGAAGGACCACATGATTTTCACATGGCGCGAGTTTGCGTGGGCCGCGTAGGCCAGAAGCTCTTCTTTGGTTCCCCAGAAAACGCTGTAATTGAGCACCACAGAAAAATTGGCGGCGGCAATTTTATCAAGCTGCCCAATGGCTGTGTCACCGGCAGGCCCGCTGCAGCCTTGTCCGTCCAGATTGCAATCCTGGTAGATGGCTTGAGGGATGGTGGTGAAGACGCGCGCCTCGGAAAACGCAGAAGAACCCGGAATGCTGGCGCTGACGTAGAGAATCGAATGGGCATCGAGAACTTCGGCTACGCCGGCGGAAGCAGAGGTCATCAGATCCACGGTATAGTTCCCGTTCTCGTCGCTTTGCACGGGGAGAGTTTCGGTCCACAGCGGACGACCACGGCGGTCTTCACTGGCATGGATGTAAAAGGTGAGCAAATGGAAGCCAGACAAGGGTCTTCCGTCTTCGCTGAGCAGAGTGGAGTTAAATCGAAGTTCCGACTGTCGGGTGACCTCCGCTTTTCCGACAGTGATAGGTTCTTGGGATAAGGCGCGAACCGGCTGCAGGCAACACATCAAAAAGGGGGCGAAAAGAGAAACCACGAGCACGGATCTGGGTTGTTTCATTACGATGTCCTCAATGGACCGCAAAAACAGGCCAAGTTTATACCCGTCTGCCCCAGTTTGCTACGTTGCGAAATAAGAAAGTTTATTCATTTGCGTTGAGGTTGGAAGTGGGTAACGTACGTCTGAACAGCCTGAACGGGAGATTTCCGCTAGCTCGCGGGTGGGAGCACGCACAGGCACATGGCCTAAGCTCGCGAAGCTTTCGATGCTAGCCTAGCGGCTCAAACAGCTGGCCTTCAACTCGATCGGCGACTTTGGGCAGGTCTTTCCGAGCATACTGTAGGAAATATGGAGCGGTCCGATGGGTTTCGAGCGCTGCATCATCTTTGTATTGCTCATAGATGAAAAAGCGGCGAGGTTCGGTCTTATGCCGGTGCACTTGGTACATGCTGCAACCTGCCTCTTTGCGGGACTCTTCAGTAAGTTTTGCGAATAGCGCCGTGACCTCGGCTTCGCGTCCTGCCTTTGCCATCCACGTAACGGCCAGAACCACCATCGTTTGCTCCTTGCTCAGTGGTGTATTGAGAGATTGATTTTAGGCTTTCCTGGTTGCAACTGTCTTTCTGTCTCTAACTCTAACTCTAACTCTAACTCTTTGACCCTAACTCCGTGGCGAACTCCTCCATCAGCATGGTGTGATCGCGGTCAGGGCCGGTGGAGACCATGCCGATCTTCGCACCAGCTTCTTTCTCCAGAAACGACAAGTAATGCTGGGCCCGCTTGGGCAGCAGTTCGAATTTGGTGATGCCTACGGTGGAAGTACGCCAGCCCGGTAATTTCGTGTAAACGCATTCGAGTTTGTCGTAGCCGCTGGATTGCGCGGGGATCTCCATGGTCTTCTTGCCGTCTACCATGTAGCCGACGCAGACCGGAATCTCGGCAAGTTCGTCGAGCACATCAAGTTTGGTGACTACCAGCCAGGAAGTTCCATTAATCATGCCGGCATAGCGTAACAGCGGAAGGTCGAGCCAGCCGGTTCGACGCGGACGGCCGGTGACTGCCCCGAATTCATTGCCGCGCTTGCGAAGTTGCTCACCAAGTTCGCCCATTTCTTCGCTGGGAAAAGGGCCCTCGCCCACGCGAGTGCAGTAGGCCTTGGTGAGTCCGAACACGGATTGGATCGCGTTGGGAGCCACGCCGGTACCAGTCGCAGCGCCGCCCGAGGTCGCGCTGGAAGAAGTGACGAAAGGATAGGTTCCGTGGTCAATATCCAGCATGGTGCCCTGCGCGCCCTCGAACAAAATCGATTTTCCGTCGGCGAGCGCCTGATTCAGCAGGACGGCCGTGTCGCGCACAAAGGGCGCAATCTTTTCAGCGGCCTGGGCATATTCGCTATACATCTTGTCGGCGTCGAGCGGTTCGGAGTTGAACAACGCGTGCGCAATCATATTTTTCTCACGCACCGCGTTCTCGATATGTTTTCTAAGCAAACTCAGGTCAAGAAGATCGGCGACACGAAGACCACGACGCCCCATCTTATCTTCATAAGCAGGACCAATTCCGCGCGAAGTAGTGCCGATTTTGACGCGCCCAGGAGCATTTTCCGCTGCCAGTTCGATCATGCGATGGTAAGGCAGAATCACCTGCGCCCGGTTGGAGACGAATAGATTTCCGTTAACCTTTACTCCCGCATCGCGCAGCGCGGAAACTTCCTTGAGGAAAGCCATGGGGTCAAGCACCACGCCGTTTCCGATTACGCTGCAGCATTCGTCGCGCAGCACTCCGCACGGCACGAGCTGGAGGACAAATTTCTTGCCCTTGATGATGACGGTATGGCCGGCATTGTGTCCTCCGGCATAGCGGGCGACGACGGAGAAACTCTCCGATAGAACGTCGACAATCTTGCCCTTCCCTTCATCGCCCCATTGGGCGCCGACAATTACCGCCGTCTTGCCTTTTTTCAATGCCAACTCCCTATTTTCAAAGCTGTCTCTTTAAATCTGCCACCGAACAAGTCTGTTGCCGAAATTCGCGTACCCGCGCAGTCGCGACGCACCGGGTCGCACACGCCTTGCCGCGGCATTTACTGCTAATACTGAACTGGGATGAAAGCGGAGAAGATGTGTACCAGTTATCTTATCGCGGTGGTCAGCCGGATAGCAACGCGCGGTCCGGAATCGACTCGGCCAGAACGCCGACAAACCGTCGTTTGCAGCTGGAAGTGATTGAGAGGAAAGACTGGTAGGCGCGGCAGGGATCGAACCTGCAACCACCGGTTTAGAAAACCGGTGCTCTATCCTATTGAGCTACGCGCCCGGAATGAATTGCCGGGTTTTCCCGACCTGCTAAGGATAACGCAGGTCTCAACGAGAAATCATTAATTGACGCGAGTCGGAATGTTTGCGTAGGGACAGCCGCGCTCGACTGTCCGTCGAGCGAAGCTCGACTCCCTGCTCCACATAAAGCTGTTCTCGCCCAGCTTACTTTCCTGCTGACTTGGTACTTGGCACTGTGGTTTCGAATTCTTCGGCCATCCAGTGCTGCAGGGCGGTTATGTTTTGCGGGCGGCCGAGAAAATTCTTTACCAAATCATTGGCCGACATCGATCCGCCGGGTTCAAGCACTACGCGGCGGTAGCGCATAGGGGCATCTCCCGCCAAAAGATTCTGATGATCGAACTGAAGGAAGAAATCCTCGGCGATCACTTTATCCCACAGGTAGGTGTAATACGCGGAGGAATAGCCGCCGAGGTGACCGAATGATGCCCATTGATGAGTTTCTGTTAAAGGCGCGAACAGAGTGTAACGGCGAGAGTCGTCAAGTGTGACTTTGTCGAGATCGACATCCTCCGGCTTGGTTTTATAAATGTCATAAGAGATAGCAGTGAACGAGTTCTGGCGGCCCACCCAGCCGCCGCGTCCGAAGGCGGAGGCGCGGTTCATGCGGGCAACCAGGTCGGCGGGGATGGGTTCGCCGGTTTGATAGTGGCGCGCAAACTTGGCGAGAACTTGCGGGCTGCGAATCCATTCTTCGAGCATCTGCGACGGAGCTTCCACGAAATCGGATTCCATGGTGATGCCGCTGATGCCGGCCCACGGTTGCTGGCCTCCCAGTATGTGGTGCATGAGATGGCCGAACTCGTGGAAGAAAGTGCTGACATCGCCGTAGTCCATAAGGCCGGGATCGGTTGGGGTCGGCGCTGGGAAGTTGCAGACGAGAATAGCTTCAGGAAGTTGTTTGCCACGGATTCCGTCAAGCACCGGCGCCATCTCGGCGTGGCTGTACTTGCCGGGGCGCGGGTGCATGTCGAGATAGAAGCGGCCAATCGGTTTGCCGTTATCGATGACTATCCAGGTTTCGACTGAAGGATCCCAGGAGGGGACATCGTGTTCCTGCTGAAAGGTGACATGGAATAAATCGGCTGCTGTGTCGAGGATGCCTTGCTTCACTTCGTTGAAGGGAAAATAGGGGCGGGCCGATTGAGAATCGAAATCGTACTTGGTACGGCGAACCAGTTCCGAAAGATAAGTAGCTTCATAGCTGTAAATCTCCTTCGCGCCGGGATCGGTCTTCTGTTTTTCGGCAAGGAGCATGTCAAACTCGCGTTCGGATAAGGCACGGGAGGCATCGTTCACCTGGTTGATGAAGTCGGCAATGTTGTGGCCTTTGGAGATCATCTTATCGGCGGCGTTGTAATCGGCCCAGGAGGAGTAGCCAAGAAGCGTGGCGATCTCGTAGCGCGTCTTCATCAGGCTGGTGAGGACTTCCTGGTTTTTTGGATACGCGCGAGTACCGAAGGCAATGGCCATGCGCTTGCGTAAGGAGTCGCTCTTGGCGAAAGTGAGGACCGGGAAGGCGTCAGGGTAATCGGTGGTGAGGTGAACTTTGCCATTGGCGTCGGGCTTATGGCGGTCGATGTAATCCTTGGGAAGGCCCTCGAGTTCGGAGGGATCGGCCTCGACTACTTTTTGTCCATCCGAAATGTTGCGGTCGAACATGGACTGTTCTTCGGTGGCCTGCTCATTTAATTTCTTCAGGCGGCCGCGGGTGGCGTCATCTTTATCGACGCCGGCCAAACGAAATTCCAGAAGCTGCCGGGTCACGTAGTAACGGGTGACGGCATCGGCCTTAGAGAGATCGATCGCGGCCAGAGCATCGTAGACCTCGTGATTCAACGCGATCGCGGTCTGAGCGGCGCTGGCTTTGGTGAGCATGGCGGTGGCATGATCGCGAAAGGCGGAGTCGGGATGGACTTGTTCCATAAGTGCGGCAAAATAGGCGGCGGAATTGATTTGATGGAAGGCTTCGTCGAGCGGCGCGAGAGTGTTTTCAACACTTCGCGGCCCCGTCGCAGCGAGCAGCGTATCGATGGAGTGTTGCCCTGCAGCCAGGCGCTCGGTCTCGATTTTCTCGAAGGCGGCGATGTCAGGCTTGTTGGCCCAGATTGTGGGCTGAGACACGGTGACATTTTGGGCGGAGAGCACCACGGCGCAAAGTAAAACTAAAGGGAAAAAAAGAAGAATTGCCAAGCGGGCTACCAACATGGAGAAACCTCACACATTCGAAGATAAGATTTCAGGGGCAAGCACCGTCCGGCGCTGCGAACAGGAGCGAATGATCATTGTTCGCGAGGCACGGCAGCCTGTCAAGCGCTTACGATTGTTTAACCCATACAAGGGGACGAGCGGCCACAGACAGCCGCCGGCGTCCCCAATCGACCCCCGAATCAGGCCGCCGGATTTTCCAGAACGCCGGCCAATGCATGCATCCGCTTCGAATCGGCCGGAGACTTCGCGGCGGCTGCACTCTTTTCCAACGACGGCGCCATACCCTTTAACTTAGCTAGATCGCTCTTGCTCATGTGCGACCTCTCGGCTTTGTCAATCGCCTTCTGAAACTGTGCGATTCGGCTTGCGGGTAACGCCTGCGATCTCGACAACTGGTCGAGGTAGGCTTTCGCCACGATCAACTTGGCTGGCCACTCGATCTTTTGCTGATCCTGAACATTCAAGTCGGCCACCTGAACTGTCTTGGCCGCATCGATTTCGTTCTGTGTCAGAAATTTCGTTGGCGTCAGTTGAAACACGTCCAGGCCACGAGCAATCTCCGACCCATAAATGTAGCCGTTGTACCAATAGGCGGACCAATCGCCTCCCAGCACCAACACCTTCGGATCAATGGGCCCGCGGTCGAAGTAGGCAATTTCGAAAGGGTTGGCTGGATCGGTGAAGTCCATCACAGAAACCCCGCCTTGGTACCATGCCTGCACTTCAATATCCCGGCCAGGAATTGGAATCAAAGAACCGTTGTGCGCAACACAGTTCTCGGTATCGCCCTGCGCGGCGGGAAGCTTGTAGTAGTTCGCGAACGTCAGTTTGTCATCTTTCAAACGGAAGATGGCATCTGCTCCCCATTTATTGGGATCGTTCGGACGACAACGCGCGCCCAGTCCACCACCCCATTCGTCGGTGAAAACAACTTTGCTGCCATCGTTCGAGAACGAAGCCGAGTGCCAGTAGGAATAGTTCGGATCATTCACGGCATCCACGCGCTGAGGATGTACGGGGTCCTTGATGTCGAGCAGAATTCCGTTTCCGGAGCAAGCGCCCGCTGCCAATCCGATTGCCGAGTACACGGTGATGTCGTGGCACTGGTTGGTGTCCTCGGCCTTCTCCATACCTTTCTTGCTGTGAGTGCCGCCGTTATTCAGGCCGTTGATGGCGCCGGTGCGTGGATCCATAAATACCCGGGGACTCGATACGACCTTGGCTTCCTGCGGCGCAGCAACCGGAACCTTGATCACATCGATGCGGAACAGCGCGGTATTCGGATCTTTATCCGGTTTTTCGCCGGAGCATCCGGTCAATTCTTCGGGCTGACGCACAAACGAAGTGCCCGACACGTAGATATAGACGTTGTCCTTGTCATTCGGATCAACCACCAGAGTGTGGGTGTGGGATCCGCGGCAAGTCTGCACGGCTGCGACCTGCTTTGGATTCGAGATATCGGAAATATCGAAGATTCTTACGCCGCGGAAACGGTCCTTTTGTGCGACCGGAATGGGGTGCTTCTTTTCTTTGTCTTTATCATCTTTATCGCTTTTATCGCTATCTTTGCCGCCGGCGCTGTTTTGGTCTTTATCTTTATCGTTCGCGCTTGCTTTGTCCTTATCTTTATCTTCGTCTGCCGGCGGAGGTTCTGGTGGAAATCCCTGAACTCCGCAATCCAGGCGTCCGTTCGGCATCTCTACCGACATGAACAACAGATTCTTATATACCGATACATCCCCTTGTCCTCCCGGACAGACTAAAGAAGTCAGTAAAGTGGTCTTCGCCGGATCGGCGATGTCATAGATATTCACGCCATAGAAGTTTCCCTGAAACAAATGATTGCCCTCGAAGGCGAGGTCCGAGTTAGAGAAAGCGAGTTGCGCGATCAGCAGGTGCGCTGCCTTCGGGATCTTCTTATTGTTCCCCATGCCGAGTTGTCCAACGATCTTCTCCACCTTCGGATCATCGGGATCACTTACCCCGAGTTGAAATGCGTCCGGCTTTTTGAGCAGCAGGAGGTGCTGCATGCCCATTGCCGCCTCACCGGCGTCATAGAGACCAGGCGTCAGTTTGAAGCGGGGATCATTCGCATCTGAGCCCGTCATCCCCGGCGGCAGCGGTGGGGCGGGAACTGGAGCGAACAAATCCTTCATTTCGTCATCTTCGCTCTTATCTTTCTCGGATGGCGGGTTCGCGGGCTTCTGCGCCTGATCCTGTGGCGGAGTAGAAGGCGCGGCTTGCGCCTGCGCTTGGTTTACAGTGCAAGCGAAAATAAATACCACCCACAGCGCGCACAAGGCAAGACTGGGCAATCGGTTCATCGTTTCTCCTCTGGATTGTCTTCCTTCAACATGGCCTGCATGATCCGTATTTCGGCTCGTTGAGTGTTGTCGGCATCGGTTGCGAAGTTGAACAGTTCGGCATCCTGTCCAGCGCCCGCGGTGTTGAATAAGTCTTTTACCATGGTCAATGCGCCGTTGTGATGTTGAATCATCCCTACCAAAAATAAGTGGTCAAACTCTGCGCCCTTGGCTTTGCGTAGTGCTTCCATCTGCTGCTGCGTTAGCATCCCGGGCATAAGCGCCATACTTTCATGCGACATGTCCATCCCCGGCATGTTCGGCATGGCCCTTGGAACTGATTCGCCCCGGGCCGCCAGCCAGCGCTTCATGAAACTGATTTCATCCGACTGTGAGCTGCTGATGCGCGCTCCCAGGGCACGCAAATCCTTATTCCGCGTATGCGAGGGAATCATCGCGGTCATCTCCACTGCCTGCTCATGATGCATGATCATGCCCTGCATGAACTCCACATCGGCGCGTGAGGTTGGCGGTAAGGTGCCATGCGTTGATGGCGGAAGAGTTTTACTGGGCGTACCAGGCGCGCCAGGTTGCACCACCACAGGCTTCGCAGCATCAGTTTGCACTGCTCGCACAACGGGACAGAAGAATAATCCGCCAATACTTACGACGAGAAATACCCGCGTCCGAATGCCTCGCACAGAGCCGGTCTCAGGCCTAAGCTCGCAGCGGGATTCAACCGTGCTCCGGTTGGGTATCAGAGAGAAGATCGCCATTTGGACAAGAGGTAAATATTGTCACGAAACAGGAAATTTTCATAGCGGGAAAGAAATAGCGATAATGGCCAGTTCCACGTGCAGCCAGCAAGAACCTCGAACCAGCAAGGCCACGAACTGTCGCGGAGCGGTCGAATCGGCGGGCGTTTCTTCGTCTTCATTCGTGGCGCTGGGTGATTAACGGTTGTGCAAACGGACCCAGCAGAACGACGAGAAGCGCACAATTTTAGAAGCGCGTTCTGCGATCCACTCCGATCATGCACGAAGGTAACGTTCCCCATTGATTACCTGTGCTGACGGCTAATAGGCTTGTGGTAACGTTTAAATTACCGCATATTCAAAAGACTCAAATAAGGTTTTGGTGCACGTGTCCTCGCAGACTCGCAAACCGGGCGTCCACATTGCGTGGAAAACGGTCACGTATCGCAGCGTGGCTTTAATGATTTTGTCCGGGGTCGTGATCTGCCTGCTGGGAATGCGGCTGGCGTTTCCTCAGTTCACCGAGAGCGGAATCAAGGCAGCCGACGGCTTGGCCACGCGAGCGTTGGAGCGAGTTGCCGGTATGGCGCCGGCGGCCGGCAGTGGAATTTCCACGGCGCAACAGGCGCACTTTACCGCGCTCGACGGCACGGTGCGAGTGAAGAAGGAGAGCAGCAGCAGTTGGCTGGCGGCGGATTACAATATTCCGCTCGATAAGGGCGATGTGGTGCAGACCGGGTCGGAAGGCATGGCGAAGGTGGTGTTCAATGACGGCACCAGCTACACCGTGAAACAGGATTCGCTGATTGTGATTCAGGAGAACTCGGCCAACGATCAGCAGCAGACGAATGTGGCCGTGGCGGTGAGCACGGGCACGGTGGATCTTTCGACGGCTACGTATTCCCAGGGATCGAAATCGCAGGTGATCGTGGCCGGAGCGACTGCCTCACTGGCTCCGCAGTCGGCGGCGCAGGTTCACAACGATCCCAAGGCGGATGACCACGAAATTTTGATGAAAAAAGGCGGCGGCGAGGTTACGCGCAACGGAGAAACCGTGGAACTCGCGGGCTGGGAGAAGGTAAGTTTCCAGGCGGCCGCGCTGCACATGGAAAAAGAGAAAGATATTGGACCGCCAACCCCGATTTCTCCTGCGAATATGGCTCCGATTTTTACTTCCGGCGAGGCTACCAAGGACGTCGAGTTTTCCTGGTCGCCGATGACGAACGCGGCGGGATACCGGCTTCGTATTTCGAGAAATCCATACTTTTCTTCGACCCTGGTCGACAAGAAAATAAACACGGCCGCGGTTACCGTTACCAGCCTGGGTGAAGGTGCGTACTACTGGATGGTACAGTCGTACGAAACCTCGGGAAAAGAATCGGTGGAGAGCGAAAAGAACCGCTTCACCATCATACCGAAAGGGAAGCAGACGGAGTCCATCGACCTGGACCTGGATCCCTTTATTCAGCACGGACATGTCATTGAAGTTACCGGAAAGACGCAAGTCGGGGCGCGGGTGATGGTCAATGGGCAGGAAGTGCCGATGGTTAATAATGATGGCTCATTCCATTACTTCACGCCACCGCTTACGGCTGGTGAAGCCGTGATTACGGTGACGGCACAGACGCCGCAGGGCGGAGTGAATACGCAGCAGAAGAAGATCATTATTCAGTAAAGCTATTGACGTACGAGCAGCGACGAAATCGAAATTCAAGGTTAGAACTCATGTCAAGCAACGGCTTTCATTCATCACGTTCCCATAACCTCAGGTCTTTATTCAGCCTGTTCTCGAGCGATCTGGCGATCGATTTGGGAACGGCCAACACATTGGTGTATGCGCGCGGTAAAGGCATCGTCGTCAACGAGCCTTCGATCGTCGCCATCAACAAAAACACCGGCGAAGTCGAGGCTGTGGGCAAAGAAGCGAAAGAAATGCTGGGCCGTACGCCCGGCAACATCGTCGCCATTAAGCCGATGAAAGACGGCGTGATCGCCGACTTCAAAGTCACCGAGAAGATGCTGAACTATTTCATCCAGAAGGCGCATAACCGGAAGATGCTGGTGCATCCCCGGATTGTGATCGGCGTGCCTTCGGAGATTACGCAGGTGGAAAAGCGCGCGGTCATGGACTCCGCCTATCGCGCAAAGGCCAGCGAAGTGCATCTAGTCGAACAGGCGATGGTGGCGGCGATTGGAGCAGGATTGCCGATTACCGAACCCAGCGGCAATATGGTGGTCGATATCGGCGGCGGCACCACTGACATTGCGGTCATTTCTTTGAGCGGCATCGTCTATTCGCGCTCGGTGCGTATGGCCGGCAATCAGATGGACGAAGCCATCATGAATTATCTGAAACGGAAATATAATCTACTGATTGGCGAGCGTACCGGCGAACAGATCAAGATGGAGATCGGCTCGGCGCATCAGCTCGACAAGCCGATGACCATGGAGATCAAGGGCCGCAACCTGATCGAGGGCGTGCCGAAGACGATTACGGTGGACGATGGCGAGGTGCGCGAGGCGTTGAGCGAGTGCGTATCGACCATTATGAATGCGATTCGCGTGGCCCTCGAGCGGACGCCGCCAGAGCTTTCGGCCGACATCAGTGACCGCGGCATTGTGCTGACCGGCGGCGGAGCGCTGCTGAAGAATCTGGATAAGCGTATCCGCGAGGAAACCGGGCTGCCGGTTTCGATCGCCGACGATCCGTTGTGCAGCGTGGTCCTGGGTACAGGCAAGATGCTCAGCGATTTCAAGCTGCTCCGTAAGATTTCGATCGAGTAGCCGGGAGTACCGAGTTGCGAGTACCGAGTACCCAGCAAAAGCCGAAGAGTTTTTGCTGTATGCCAGCGCATCCTAGATTTAGCTTTCCCTCTGGCGACAGAGTAAGAAAGCATATCCGCATGCAAGACAATATCATCCGGTACGATCTCACTCGGTACTCGCTACTCGGTACTCGCAACTGACGTTATGGATTTCCTACTTGGCCGTTACCGCAACCTGATTATTCTTGTGGGGGTGTTGTTTCTACAGGTGCTGGGGTTGGCGGTTCAGGTCAAGCGCAGTGGGGATGCGGAGAACACTCGACTAATCCGCATCTGGGCAGTGGACGCAATCACCCCCATGGAGCGAGTGCTGATCTGGGCGCAGAACGGCACCCGTGGCATTTGGCGCAATTACTGTTATCTGCGCGGGGTGCGGGCCGAGAATCGCGATCTCAAACAGCAGGTCGAGCAGATGCGTCTGCAGGAAGTCCGGCTGAGTGAAGACGCCGAGCAGGCCCACCGCTTGCAGCAGTTGTTGGGTTTCCGCGAACAATACATCTCTAAGACCGTGGCGGCGCAAGTCATCGGATCGAGCGCCAGCGATCTCTCGCGGTCGATTTATATCGACAAAGGTTCGAACGACAAGATTGCTCCGGATATGGCGGTGATCACCGCCGGCGGCATTGTCGGGAAAGTGCTGCGAGTCTTTCCCTCAACTTCTCTGGTGTTGATGATTAATGACCAGAGCAGCGGCGTCGGCGCCATGCTGGAGAAATCCCGGTTACAGGGTGTGTTGCGCGGAACTGCGGACGGAGAAGTGACGCTTGAACGCGTGATGAGTGACGAGCAAGTTGCCCCTGGTGAAACCGTCTTAAGCAGCGGAGGCGATCAGATTTTTCCCAAGGGGCTGCCCGTGGGCACCGTGACTGCAGTCAGGCCGGGGAAAGAAATGTTCCTGAACATTAAAGTAAAACCGTCGGCCGATTTGAGCCGGCTGGAAGAAGTGCTGGTGGTTACAGAAAAGCAGGAGCAGAGTCCGGTAGCGGATACCGGCGGACGCGCGCGCGCCGCGGATATTCTGGCGGAGCGGTTGCCATCTGTGCCGGATAAGCCAGATGCGGTGGTAGGTTCTGCCGAGGCCACCGGCGCCGGAACAAAGCCGGACACGGCTGGGCATGCGGCAGACTCAGGCTCGGCGAATCCGGGCTCAGCGAACCCAGGTTCAGCTAGCCCGGGCGCTACCGTGTCCGTGGCTAAGCCGCAACAAGCCGTCAAGACTGGGGATGCTGTAAGTGTCTCCGCCGCCCCCGCCAAACCAAAGACGTTACAAGCCAAGGCTCCGCCCCCGCAATCGAATCCTAGCAATCCTCAACCAGCGGTTACGCAAGACGATCCCCACTAGCGTGCCCATTACTTATACATCCGGGGAGCAGATTGAGGTTTACCGGTTCAGCATTCCGGTAACGGTGGGCGTGCCGCTGCTGGCGCTGTTCGTCCAGGCATTCCTGCCGCGGCGAATCGAAGCGTTTTCCTATATCGATTTGCCCCTGCTGGTCACTATCTTTTTTGCCATGGCTCGCCGCAGCCCCATTGCCGGGCTTTTTACTGGGGCAGCGATCGGTCTGGCGCAGGATATGCTGGGGCCGTATCCGATTGGAATTTATGGGATCGCAAAAACCGTAGTTGGTTTCGGGGCGTCCTCGCTGGGCGCGAAGCTGGACGTGGAAAACGTTGGAGCACGGTTCCTGGTGACATTGGCATTTTATCTGGTGCATGCGGGAGTTTATTTCTGGGTGGCGCGGTTCATGGTTGACTTGACTTTGCATTGGAGCTGGAGCCGGGGAATGTTGGCCGGAGTGGCGAATGCGATCTTAGGCGTTGGCTTGTACCACCTGCTGGATAAATTGAAGCAGAGAACTTAAAAAACAGCGGCCAGTTGTCAGTGGCCAATCGCCAGCTCGAGATGGGGTGACTATGACTTCCGTTACCGGCGCGGCAACATTCCGCTGGTTTTGAGGATTACAATAATTCTCAAGCCCACTCAAAACAACGCTAATTGCACGACAGCAACGTTGCCGTTCCCGGTTTTCAACTGGGTACTGGCAACTGGGTACTGGCAACTGACTTTATGTTCGGTCGTGACGAAAAAGTATCGGCAATCCGCTTAACGGCGGCACAGTATGCCATCCTGGCAATCTTCCTTGTATTGGCTTACGGATTGTGGCGGCTGCAGGTAATGCAGAGTGGGCTTTACGCTTCGCTGGCGGAAAAAAATCGTATTCGCAATGTTCCTATTCTTGCGCCGCGCGGCAAGATTCTGGACCGTGAAGGCCGCATTATTGTCGATAACTATCCTTCCTTCTCGGCGCTGCTGCTGCGCGATTCCTCGCGCGATCTGAATGCCGATTCGGATCTGATTGCGCAGGGACTTCATCTTGATCCCGCGGAAGTGCGGGCGCGCATCCACCACTTTGCGGCGATGCCGCAGTATCAGCCCATCTTCCTGAAAGAAGACATCACTCCCGACGAACTTGCGTTTATCGACGCCCACAAGAACGAGCTGCCGGAGCTTGATACGATCATGGCGCACCGGCGGCTCTATCCCAAGAACGGATTCCTTGCCCACCTGATCGGCTATGTCGGCGAAGTAACCGACGACATGCTGAACCAGCCGCAGTTTGAACTTTATAACCCCGGCGATCTGGTTGGAGTTTCCGGCGTGGAGCGGCAATACAACGACGCATTGATGGGGACGAATGGAGCGCGTCGGGTTTTGGTCAACAGCCATGGCCGCGAAGTGGGATTACTGGAAGAAACCGAAGCGGTTCCCGGGAAGCAGTTGAAGCTGACCATCGATATCGACTTGCAGATCGCGGCGGAGGAAGCGCTGGAAGGAAAGAATGGCGCCATTGTCGCGATGGATCCGAAAACCGGAGAAATCCTGGCCATGGCCAGCAGGCCCACATTCGATCCCAACGATTTCGCGGTGCACGTTTCCCGCGACGAATGGAACAAGCTGGTCACCGACCCCGACAAGCCGCTGCTGAATAAGGCGATTCAGGCACAACTGGCGCCGGGTTCTACTTTCAAAATTATTATGTCGGTGGCCGGATGGCAGGAGGGGATCGCGCAGGACCTCCACGTAAATTGCACGGGCGGGGCGGAGTTCTACGGACGCCGTTTCGGCTGCTGGGTGAAAAGCGGACATGGCGCAGTCAATCTGGAAAAGGCCATTTATCAATCCTGCGACGTGTTCTTTTATACGTTGGCGGAAAAGCTGGGGATTGAGCGCATTGCCAAATACGCCACCATGCTGGGCTTAGGGCAGAAGACGGGAATTGATCTTCCGAACGAAGCCAGCGGCGTGATGCCGTCGGAAGAATGGAAGATCAAGAATTTCAAGCAGAAGTGGTTTGCCGGGGAAACGATTTCCGTGGGTATTGGCCAGGGTGCTGTCGCTTTGACTCCAGTGCAATTGTTGCGTGCTATCTCGGCCATTTCGATGGATGGGCGCATGGTAGTGCCGCACGTGGTCAATCCCCAAACCCTTCCCCCCGGATACGTCGAGGCAAGTAACGTCACTGAAACGAAGAGTGTTCCGATCGATCCCAACGGATGGACTTATATTACCGATGCAATGTCCCGGGTTCTTCTGCCGGAAGGGACCGCGCCCTCGGCCCATGTTCCCGGAGTAGATATCGCGGGCAAGACGGGCTCCGCGCAGATTGTGTCGCTGACCACCCGTGCCAGGTTTAAAAACGCGGCAGATCTTGCGCAAAATGGATGGTTTGTAGGATTCACGCCCCGGCGAAATCCAGATGTCGTGATCTGTGTGCTGTTTGAGGGCGGGGAACACGGAAAGTTGGCGGCACGCATCGCGACCCAGGTACTCAAGGCCTACGTAGACAAGCAACGCCGCCTGCCCAACAAAATGGCGGACAAGGCTAAGACCGATAAAAAAGTTGACATAGGCGCTCTGTGGACCGTGCCCGAGGGCGACAGGTTGCAGGGCGGCCGCTTCGATGTAGAACTGCCAAAACGACCACCAGTTCTGGCGACCGCTGCGCCGGGGCTCTTGAGTACCGAGTACTTAGTACCGAGTGCGAGAGGCCGTGATGAATCATCGCAGGATAGACAGGATAGATAAGAGGACAAATTCCGACGGGATTGAGTTGTCGGGTACTCGGTATCCGGCACTCGCAACTCGCACCATGCACGCATGAGCCGCTACGTATCATTCCGCGATTTCGACTGGCTGCTGCTGATCTTCGTGCTGATGATCTGCGGGCTCGGCGTGATGGAAATCCGCAGCGCCACCATGCACACCAAGTTCGCGGGATCGCATATCAAGCAAATCTATTGGGTGCTGGCCGGGGTGGGCATGATGTTTCTGATCAGCCTGATCAATTACCAGGCTCTGCTCGATAGAATTCACTGGTTTTACATCGCATCGGTCGCTTCTCTGATGGCGGTGCTTGCCTTTGGGCAGAAGTATCTGGGAGCTCGCCGCTGGATTAAGATGCCGGGTGGGAACCACTTCCAGCCTTCCGAGTGGGTAAAGCTGATTCTGATTCTCGCGGTCGCCAAGTACTTCACCGATCTAAGGAACCGCGAACTTTCCTGGCCGGATTTCATGAAGGCTGGCGCAATCGTTGCCATTCCCATGCTCATGGTGCTGGCGCAGCCGGACCTAGGCACGGCCCTCACCTATATCCCCATCGCCATTATGGGAGTTTTTTTAGGGGGTATGCAGTGGAGGCAGGGTTTAGCGGTGGCTTTGCTGGCGGGGGTGGGAATCGGAGCGGTCTTTTTTGTCCCGAAGGTTCACATTCTAAAGAGCTACCAGAAGCAGCGGCTTACCAGTTTCCTGGAGCCGGAAGACGATCCGCAGGGGTCGGGGTACCAAGTTGAGCAATCCAAGATTGCGGTGGGTTCGGGAGGGCTGTGGGGCGGTAAAGGCTCGCAAACACATGGGGCTTTCCTGCCAGTTCCCCAAACGGACTTCATTTTCGCCGCATTTTCCGAAGAGCACGGTTTCGTGGGCGCGCTGGGAGTTCTGCTGTTATACTTCATCGTGCTGATGCGTTTGACGCAGAACGCACAAACAGCGCCTGACCGCGCTGGTACGTTTGTTGTGATGGGTGTGGTGGCTGTGCTTAGCTTCCATATCCTGGTCAACGTCGGCATGGTGGTCGGCTTTATGCCGGTTACCGGAATACCTCTGCCGTTGATGAGTTACGGTGGGTCTTCGGTTCTGTTCATGTTCCTGGCGCTGGGGATGGTTATGAACGTTCGTATGCGCCGGTTTGTGAATTAGCTGGTGAGCCAGCTAAAGGATTATGGAAGTCTGAACTGAAGGAAGTAGAACCGGAACATTGAGTGAGTTCGTTCAAAGTAGTTGGAAAGACGGCAGAAAAGCAGTTGCTGCGCTGGTTTGCGCAGCCCCAAAAATATCGATCGCCCTCGCGTTAAGGGGGCATTTCACCGGCAAACGAGCAGTTGAAGGCCGGGCAGGATTAAAGCAATCAAGCTGCTGGCAGGGAAACGGCCCCCCGACCGGAAACGGTCTGAGAGTGCGGTCACAAACCCGGCGGCTGAAAGCGAAGAGTGCATAGCAAAGTGCAGAATCAACCCAAGCTAATGCAGCGGATTCGGTCAGGGAACAACCTTCCCGGCCCCAGCCGTCCCCCCTGTGGGGCCAGAATCGCAACGCTCAATCCTCCTGTTTCCTTCCTCGCTTCGTCCCGGTGAACCCCGCTCGGCTTGCTTAAAAGAGCCGGATCGGGACCGGAGTGTCCATGAATAAAGAGTTGTTTGTTTCTTCCACGCCTCACGAAACCAAGGTGGGACTGGTGGAAGATGATTTGCTCGCGGAAGTCTACCTCGAGCGCGAAAATGAATACACCTTAGCTGGGTCCATCTACAAAGGGCGCGTGACCCGCGTGCTGCCTGGCATGCAGTCGGCTTTTGTCGACATTGGCCTGGAGCGCGACGCCTTCCTTTACGTTTCCGATTTTATGGAACTGGAAGAGCACGACGAAGATGTGACCGACATTATTCCGGCGAATCGCGGAGTGCAGGATATGCGGACGCCCGCGCCAACCGAGGGAGTTGCTTCGGAAGGGCTTACGGCTGAGCCGGGATCGGAAGGAAGCGATGCCTTCGAGTCTCGCGGCGGACAGGATTTTATTCCTGGGGAAGAGAACGCCGACGGGCAAAACGCCGCCTCTGTAGAGGAGACCTCTGGCGGAAGGGATTCCCAGGATCGGGAGCGGGGAGGATTTCGCGGGCGCCGGCGTCGTCGAGGTGGCAGGCGCGATGGTCGTGGTGGTAACGATGGCCGCGACCGTACCCCAGAACCGCGGCCAGTTCCGCCAGCGATTGAGAACGCTACCGCAGCCATGCAGTCTAGTCCGCGTCCCGCAGAGTCCCGAAGGCCAGCGCAATTCGGCCCACCAGCGGGATACCAGCCGATTGTCCTTCCGGGAGAATCAATTTCCAAATATCGGGGCTTGGCCCAGCCCGCAGCGCCTCAGCCAGCACCGACTCAGTACCCAGCGTCTCGCCACGAGCGAGACGCCAATTCCGCTGCTGACGCCACCATAGAATCCGGCGCGCCCATTGCGGCAACTTTTCCGGAAGATGAACCGATTTTCGCCGCGACCCGGGTTCCAGTGGAGGAAGAGGAAAAGCAGGTCCAGATTGAACTGGTTCAGACTGAAGAAGAGTTGATTGAATCGCAACCAGTTCAGCAAGAGCCCGTAACCTCGGCGGCAACTTCCGTCGATTGGAATCGCGAATTTCACCGCCGGGATTCGGCGACTGCCGCGGCGATTTCGCACGAGGCGGTACAAGAGCAAGAACAGCAACCGGAAGACGAGCGCGAGCGTGGCTCCGCGTCCACAATTTCCGATGAGGAGATCACCGTGGCCACCGAGCAGGTTGTGGCATTCGCCTCACCTGGAACGCTCGAAGAAGAGACCATTGACGAAGAGGAAGCCGCTCCGGTTCGTTACGAGCAGACCTCTGACGAAGGCTACGACGAATTTGAAGAGGAGACCCGGGCTGCCGGAGCGCAGGGCTCGGGGACAACGTCGCGTGAATTCTCCGAGGTGCGTGAGACGGTGGATGAGATCCACATGAAGTCGCTCGAGGAATCGGGCGCGGCGCCCGCGGAGAGCGAGGAAGATTCCGAAGAATTCGAACTGGAAGAGGCTCAGGCTCAGGCCGAAGCCTTGTTGGACGCCGAAGCTGGGGGTACCGGAGTTGTCGACGTCCGAGCGGAAGTTCGCGCTCCGGCGGCCACGGCTGGATACACGCAGCGTGCGCCGCGTCCGCGGCCTGACCGGGGTGGGTTTGATCGCCGCGGCGGCGGGAGGCGACCAGCTGGCCGACGGTTTCCGCGTCGCCAGACTCAGGAAGTTCCCAAGATCAGCGACTTATTAAAAGAAGGCCAGGAAATTCTGGTTCAGATCGCCAAGGAACCCATCGCCAAGAAAGGCGCGCGCATCACCAGCCACATCGCGCTGCCGGGACGGTTCCTGGTTTATATGCCGACGGTGAACCACACCGGCGTTTCGCGCAAGATCGCGTCCGACGAAGAGCGCCAGCGCCTGAAGCGCATCGTCATGAGCGAGCGCGAGAACGGCCACGGCGGCTTCATCGTCCGCACCGCCGCCCAGCACGCGCCCGAAGAAGAGTTGCGTGCCGATATTCGCTTCCTCAAGGGTTTGTGGAACGACATCAAGACGCGGGCCGAAGCTTCCAAGCCGCCGGCCCTGATTTACCACGATCTCAATGTGGTCGAGCGCATTCTCCGCGATCAGGTCACCTCCGACTTTTCAGTGGTCTGGGTCGATACCGAACCCGAATACGAACGCATTCTGCGTTTCTTCAATCGCTTTCAGCCCAGCCTGGTCAAGCGGGTGAAGCTCTACACGAAAGAGACGCCGCTGTTTGAGCAGTTCGGCTTGGCCGAGGAAATGAACAAGGCGCTCAAGTCGAAAGTGTGGCTGAAGAGCGGCGGTTACATCGTGATCAACCAGACCGAAGCGCTGGTTGCGATCGATATCAACACCGGCAAGTATGTAGGCAAAACCTCGCGCCTCGAAGACACCATCGTCAAGACTAACGTCGACGCGATCAAAGAAATCGTGCGCCAGGTGCGCCTGCGCGATCTGGGCGGCATCATCATCATCGACTTTATCGACATGGATGAGCGCCGCAACCGCCAGCGCGTGATGCAGGCTCTCGAAGAGGAACTACGCCATGACCGCGCCCCTTCGAAAGTGCTTCAGTTCAACGATTTCGGATTGGTCGCCATCACCCGCAAACGGGTGAAGCAATCGCTGGAGCGCACCATCGGCGCGCCTTGCCCGTATTGCCAATCCACCGGCTACATAAAATCGCTGACCACGGTCGTGAACGAGATTTACGTGGAGATGCGCAAGATCGCGAAGCATCTGGAGCACGAAGACGTAATGCTGCGCGTGAATCCGGACGTGGCCAAAGAATTGAAAGCCAACAGCGGCCGTCTGCTGAATGAGATGGAAGAACTCACCAAGCGGACCATCATCGTGAAGAGCGATCCGGCATTGCATCAGGAGCAGTTCGACATTAATTGAGCTGCTGGCTGGTCGGCTTGACTAAGGACGACGCTGCAGCACCGAATCTCGCGAGCAATCGCCGCCGCGCTAGTTAAGAGCTGGCGCGGCGGCAGGCTTTTGCTTCCGGTACCAGTTCTTCAGTATTAATTCTCGGTCTTCGGTTTCCGAGTTCCAATCAGTCTCTCAGCCTTTCTTGTTTTCGCGGTGAGCAGTAGCTCGCAATAGGTTCTGGTGAGAAGCGGACACTGCCTCATAAGCTCGCAAACCTTCTGATCGCGGAGGGAACGCTTTGAAAGCTTCCCTCGGCGTAGAGTCGTTTCAGTCCTTTGTGGCGAAAGTGGACAAGTTGCATCCTGCCTTTCGTGTAATCCTGTATTTGGATTATGTACGGTTATGCGGTACACATCAGGAGCATCATCTAATCCACCGTTCTCACATCATCCGGCAGCACCAGGACAAACATGCAGTTTCCAGCGGGCGCGCAGGTGAGGGTCCCGCGGCGAAGGACTTTTACGGCGGACTCGTCGGGAAAGTTTAGGCGGTATGGGGCGGTGCGAAGGGCGTCGGTGAAGACTTTTAGTTTTTCGTCTCCGCTGACGAATTTTACCGATTCAGCTTTGGCGGGGGTGCCGGCGGCGCCGCTGAGGAGCACGAAGAAATCGGCGCTGGTGGAGGCGCTGAGTTGAGTCGCCGGTTTACCCAGATCGATCGTGCGCAGGGATTGCAGGGTTTCGCTTTTGTCCGATCCGGAATCCGAGTGGACGGAGCATGCGGTCGAGCTTTGCTCGACTGGACAGCCGAGGGCGGCTGTCCCCACATGAGCTTTTAATTTTGGATCGCTCTTCCTCAATGCTTCGATTCTCTCTTTGGTTTCGGGAATTGGGCGCAAGCCGGTGAGTGCGAGTTCGTAGGTTTCGAGCGCTTGGTCTTTCTTTCCTTCTTTCTCGTAGATTTGGCCGAGGTGGTCGCCGACTTCACCATGCTGGCCGAGTTGCCATGCGGCGGCGACGTATTTTTCGGCTTTGTCGAAATTGCCTTCGGTGAAATAGACCCAGCCCAGCGTGTCCCAATAGGCGACGAGTGAAGGCGTCAGCGGAAGATCTTGCGGGCTCAAGCGATCGAGCGACAAGTTACGCAGAGCCGCGGTGGTGGCGGAGACGGCGGACTCGGCATATTGCTGAGCGTGGTCGAGGTGAGATTTCTTCAATGAAAGTTGATAAGCGATATTGTTCCAGATAAGCGGCGTGGCGGCGATTTCGATAGCGTGATCGAAGGTGGCGAGGGCTTTGTCATCCTGGCCGAGGTTAAGATAGGCGTCGCCAAGGCTGACTTGCAGTTCTGGATTCTCCGGGGTGAGCGATGCGGCTTTCTCGAGTTCGGGCGCGGCCAGGTCGTATTTGTGCCACTCGGAGTAGACCGTACCCAGGCCGGCGTGGGCGAACTTATCGAGGGGATTGATTTCAAGCTGCTTGTTGAACGCGGTGACGGCGTCCGGGTAATTGCGTTCCTGCCAATAGGCCTGGCCGAGCGCGTTGTACGCGTATTCGTCGTAGGGATTGAGTTCGATTTGTTTTTTTAGCGCGGTGATGGCGTCGTCGCTTTGGCGGAGGATTAGATAGGCCGCGCCGAGTTGATTCCAGGCATATTTATTTTTGGGATCCTGTTCGGTGGCGCGCTTGAGCAGTTGAACCGCCAGAGGAAGATTGCCGCTTTGCATGGCGGCGCGCCCGCTCTCGACCAGGTCATCAGTCTTCATGTCGGTGGGCGGCGTAGGCGCGCCGGCTGTAGTGTTCTCGACCGCGAGAAACTGGCTCAGGTCCGAGAGGACGGCCTGACGGAAGGAGTGGTAATCCATGGCACGGGACGAGGGCAGTTCGTCCTGATGGACGTTGAGAGTTCGGGCGGCAGTGAATGTGCTGCCGTTGAGCGAGTAAGTAGCTTGATATTCGGCATAGTCGCGCTTGAGCGAGAACGGGACCGGCGCGTGCGCGGTGAATTTGTCGGGAAGTTCGAGTTTGATTTTGTAGATGTAATCGGCTTTGGGGCCGAGTTTTAGAGTCTGCGGCGCGGAGTCGCCGTCTTCGTCGCCATCGCCAAGGTCGGGCAGGTTGAACTGGCAGAGCGGCAACATGAGATCGGATTTTTTCTTCGACCAGTCGAGGAAGTTGGGGCGTGATACATCGTAGGAGAGCGTGAAGGGCTCGCGAGTTTTGGCGGGATCGCTGATTTTTAGATTTGTGATGTCGCCGCCGACGGAGGAGTTCACGTTCTCGACAACACGCTGCCACTGCTCCTGGGGAACACGGCGGAAGATGGAGCGCAGCATGAGCTCTTCGTCGCCGCGAAAGGTGTAGTGGACGTGGGCTTCGAATTTTCCGATAGCGTTGATGCTGGCGTCGATCTCGCCGACCTCGCTGTCGGGCATGGGAGTATCGGCGGGAGTCTGTTCCAGATGCGGGGCACCGGAGGCGGGAATGACGAGAGCTTGCTTCTTACGCAGGGTATAGGCGAGCAGGCGAAAGGGGGCGACTTCGCTGGTGGTGTCCATCCAGACTTCCTGCCCATTCAGCGGAAGCATGGTAATGACGTGATCGAACTGCGAGGGTGAAGGGACGTCGGGATCGAGGTCGCGGCTGGAGTTGATGAGCACGGAGGAAGCGTGGAAGCCTTCGGCTTCGAGCAGGGAAGTGAGGAGCGTGTGCTTGTCCTTGCAGTCGCCGTACTGATTGTGAAGCACGTCGCTGGAAGCGTGAGGCTGGTAGCGGCCGAGGCCGAGCGAGAGGCTGACGTAACGGAAATTCAACGCCACGAAATCATAGAGAGCTTGGACTTTGTCGAGATCGGTAGTGAGGCCTTTGGTAAGTTCTTCGGCTTTGGCGCGGACTTCGGGCGAGGGAACACGGCGATCTTTTTCGAGAGCGGCGTACCAAAGGCCGACCTGCTGCCAACTGACGAAGGAAGTTAGTTGAATATCGGGGCGATCTTCTTCGGGCTGCTTTTTCTTTTTCTTGTCTTTGTTTTTGTTGCCGTTTTTGTCTTTATCTTTGTCTGTATCGTTGTCAGCGTCTTCGCGGACGAGATGCGAACTGGTCCAGTGATAGAGGCGGCGGCCGTTGGCTTCGGAGATTTTTGGGTCGAATCCGGGCTTGTTCTTGAGAATTACGGGACGAGCGGAGGGCACGTCCAGATTGACTTCTTCGTCGAGTTCAATGTTGTTTTTATCAAAATTGTAATCGGCCCAGAATTGGCCGGGAGCCAAAGCAGTGTCGATGACGGTGGCGATGTCATATTCAAGGGTGTCGCCGGGGCGAAGGCCGGGGACGGTGATGTGCTTGAAGTGGTAGTCGGTATAGACCGGTGCCTGCTGTTCAAGCGGGGCAGTCAGGTCCTGCATGGCGTCGTCGCCGGCTTTCACGATGCTGCCATCGGGTTGGATGACGCGGACATAAATCATTTCAACTTTTTCGCTGGCGGAGTTGTAGCCCACCTGAACTTGTCCCCACTGCTGGACTCCGGCCTCGCTCTGGACCCGGATGCGGGCGATGGTTTCTTTGCGTCCGGTGCCGTCATTCTCGAAGCGGTAGACAGAGCGGTATTGCTCAATGACAAAGGCTTCCTGGGAGTAGTCATGGGGCTGGGGACTGGAATCGGCGGGTTTGGCGGATTGGCTTCCCGCTCCGGGAACGGCTGAATTTGATGAAGAATGTGCAGGTTGTGAATTGGCCAATAGAGCTACGGGCAACCAGATAAGGACAATCGGCAGAAGGCAACGGCGCATCGGTCCATATTACGGCTTCGGGGGTGGTACGGAAAGGATGGGTGACGGATAGGGAGTTACCCAGGGGTATGGTTTTGGCAAGAAATGAGCACCAAAAGCGTTTTTTTCGTCCCGTTAGGCTAAAACGGGAGTAAACTTCTGCCCAGATAGCCCTGCCGAAGCCGCGACGCTAAGCAGGCGTGACGCATAATGTAACTTGCGCCACGATCTTTCCGTTCGGAGGTTTGCATGGAAGATCGGGCCCCCGTCGTCTCTCCTTCTGTTACTTCGCAGTCCTCGAGTCAACCACACGTTCATCACGAAGGCCGTGGAGCATGGGTTCTGACGGCATATGGAATTTCCGGGCTGGCGCTCTTTGGTGTGCTGGCGTACTTTTTTTCAGATTTCATAGCTCATTAGTTAGAAGGACCTGAGGCGGCGAACGGACGTTCGCGTCCGTGGAAAAGATGGAAGTGTGTTCGCTCGTCTGTAGTGGATGCTCCGAAAGCTTGAGCTGTGGGAAAGTCTTCTTCGCTTACGTTGCGCCGCTGCTGATTGTGTTGCTCCTCTTCGGGGGATTAGTGGCATAAGTTGCCGTGGATGCTCATCATCGGATGCCTCGTAGTTGGTGGCCGCGCTCCCCTGTCAAGAAAAAATGACTGCCCCAAGACAGCCCATTAGAGGGTTTTGGCTGCAGGCATCAGGGACGCTTGAAGATGTTACAATTGGCTCCTTTAGAGGTAGTCGGCACTACTTCGCGAAAAGTCCAGATATTCCCCACAACTCAAAGAAGCAACCAACGAAGCTCTACTACAGGTAAATTGTGGCCAAGAAACCCACGTCCGATGCGCCGAACTCTGTCACTTACGCCGATGCTGGCGTAGACATCGATGTCGCCAACCGAACCAAGAAGCGCATTAAATATCTGGCGCACAAAACTTTTACGCGCGGAGTGCTCGGCGAAATTGGCGGGTTCGGCGGACTGTTCGCGATCGACAAGACTAAGTATCTGGATCCCGTGCTGGTTTCGAGCGTCGACGGCGTAGGGACGAAGCTGAAAATTGCCTTTGAAATGGGTCTGCACTCTACCGTAGGCGCGGATCTGGTGAACCACTGTGTGAATGATATTGCTGTACAAGGTGCCGCGCCAATGTTCTTTATGGACTATTTGGCGGCCGGGAAACTCGAGCCGACGATCGCCGAGCAGGTGGTGGAGGGAATTGCCGATGCCTGCAAGCATAACGGCTGTGCTCTGATTGGCGGCGAGACGGCGGAGATGCCGGGTTTTTATCCCGATGGAGAGTACGACCTGGCGGGATTTATCGTGGGCGTGGTGGAGCGGGAAAAAATCATCACCGGCAAGGATGTGCAGATCGGCGATGTGATTCTTGGGCTGGCTTCGAACGGTCTGCATACGAATGGATATTCGCTGGCGCGCAAGTTACTGTTTGAAGTGGCGCATTATTCTGCCGACGACTATGTGAACGAGATCAAGAATAAAGTCGGCAATGAATTGATGCGGACGCACAAGAGCTATTGGCCAGCGCTGAAAAAACTGGTTGATGGGCAATGTGTTTCTGCGCTGGCGCATATTACCGGCGGAGGGATCACGGAGAATTTGCCGCGAGTTCTGCCGCGGGGGACAGCGGCCCTGATTGAACTGGGGTCATGGCCGGCGATTCCCTTGTTCGAGCACCTGCAACAATTAGGAAACGTATCGCAGGAAGAGATGTTCCGCACCTTCAACATGGGGTTGGGCATGCTGATGGTGGTGCCGCTGGAGAAATTCAAAAAGACGCAAACGGTGCTGGATAAAGTCGGTGAGAAGGCCTATACCGTAGGACGGATTGTGAAGGGCGAGCGCAAGGTGATGTACAGCTGAAAGCGATTGATGATTTTGATTGCTGATTGTTGATTAAAGGTCGATGCAATCTGGTTTTCAATCAACAATCAGCAATCAACAATCATGCATTCCCTGGGCATTCTTCTCTCCGGACGCGGCTCGAATTTCGTCGCCATTGCCGATAGCATCGAGGCAGGGCGGATTACAGGCGCGCGCATCGGAGTGGTCGTTTCCAACAAGGCGGACGCTCCCGGCGTTGCAACGGCGCGGGAGCGCGGATTGCAGGCGCTGGTCATTCCTTCCCGAGGCAAGACTCGCGAAGAACATGACCGCGAAGTGGTCGCAGCGCTGAAGCAGCACGCGGTCGATCTGATCTGCCTGGCGGGATACATGCGATTGCTCTCGCCGTGGTTCGTGCAACAATTCCCGGGACGGATTCTAAATATTCATCCGTCCTTGCTGCCAGCCTTTCCTGGGCTCGAAGCGCAGGAGCAGGCTTTTGCCTATGGCGTCAAGGTCTCCGGCTGCACCGTGCATTTTGTGGACGAGGAATTAGATCATGGGGCAATCATTGTGCAGAAGACGGTCGAAGTGCGCGACGGCGATGATGAGCGGACGCTAGCGGCGCGGATTTTGGAGCAGGAGCATATGGCTTATACCGAAGCGATAAATCTGGTGTTGAGTGGAAGCTTTAAAATTGCCGGAAGAAGATTTATTCGGTCGGGTCAGAAATAAGCGGAGAATAATCTCGCGTTCCCGATCTCGCATCTTTTACCTCGCGTCCCTCACTAAGCTTCTTTCGTCATTCTTTTCGCCATCCTCACAATAAACAAAGACTCGCCGTTTCCGAGCGGCACTTGTTGGTTTTCGATTGCCACATAGCCTTTGGATTGATAGAAAGCCACGCCACTTAAGGTAGCGCCCATTTCAAGCCGTGTGAAGCCAGCCCGGCGGGCCGCGTTTTCGCAGGTCTCAAGGATCAGGCTGCCGATGCCGCGACGTGCCCAGGTCGCATGAACAAAAAACGCACGGATCTTTGCGGCATCATGCGCGGGATCGAGCAGGGAATCTTCGCGGGCGGCATATTGATCGCCGCCATAGAGCGTTTTGCGCCGGCTCCATCCTCCGCAGCCCACGATTTCGATATCGTTCTCAACATCGTTCTCGACTACGAAATACGTTCCATCCGAGATCAGTTGGCTATCGACGCCATAGACTGACTGAAGAGCGCCTTCGATTTGGGCGGGAGAATAGAAGTCAGCTTGCAGGCCGCGAACGGAGGTCTCAATCAATTTCTGCAGGCGTGGAACGTCGGACCGCGTTGCTTTTCGAATATGAAATTTCGGCACCTGCAGATTTTACTCGCGGGTCTTAACTAGCAGACCCAGGCTCGATTTATTTTAGCTTTCGCATCCTGATCTTCGCCTTTCTTTATAATGGCTTTTCTCATGCCAACCTTCGCATCGGTCGACGAACAACTGACGTATCTCAAGAAGGGCTCCGCGGAAATCATTCGCGAAGCTGACCTGCGCGCCAAACTGGAGAAGTCGCGCACGACGGGAAAACCGCTGCGGGTGAAGCTAGGCATGGATCCGACCGCGCCTGACTTGCACCTTGGCCATACGGTTGTGCTGCGCAAGCTGAAGCATTTTCAGGATCTCGGGCATACCGCGATTTTTTTGATCGGCGATTTTACCGGCATGATCGGCGATCCTACGGGGCGTTCGGTTACGCGGCCGCCGTTGACCCGCGAACAGATTGAGCAGAATGCGGAGACCTATAAAGCGCAGGTGTTCAAGATTCTCGATCCGCAGAAAACCGTGATCGACTTCAACCGGCGCTGGATGGGTGCGTTTTCTTCCGACGATTTTGTGCGCTTGATGGCGAAGTATACGGTTTCGCAATTGCTGGAGCGCGAGGATTTTCACAAAAGATTTCAGGAGGAGAAACCGATCTCGGTGCATGAGTTGCTGTATCCGCTGGTGCAGGGATATGACTCGGTGGCACTGGAAGCAGATGTCGAGCTTGGAGGGACGGACCAGAAATTTAATTTGCTGGTGGGTCGCGAGCTGCAACGGTCGTACGGGCAGGAATCGCAGGTGGTGCTGACTACGCCAATTCTTGAGGGGCTCGACGGCGTGCAGAAAATGTCGAAGTCGCTGGGCAATGCGATTGGCATTCACGAGCCGCCGCTGGAGATGTATGGGAAGATCATGAGCATTTCCGACGAAATG
This sequence comes from Candidatus Sulfotelmatobacter sp., assembly GCA_049512655.1. Taxonomy (GTDB): domain Bacteria; phylum Acidobacteriota; class Terriglobia; order Terriglobales; family Acidobacteriaceae; genus Sulfotelmatobacter. The sequence goes on from JBEKWW010000019.1 coordinate 79,107, forward strand.
ATGTGGAGATATTACGAATTGTTGACGGATGTGCAGGTGGCTGACATCGAGAAGATGAAGCGGGGATCGCATCCGATGCAGGCGAAGAAGGAGCTGGCGCGGAGGATTGTGGAAGACTTCCACGGGGCGGAAGCGGCGGGGAAAGCGGGGGACGATTGGGGGAAGCAGTTCCAGAAGAGTGAAGTGCCGGAAAATGTTGAGCAGGCAGAGATCGGCATTGCACAAGTTAGAATTGCCGGGGCGCTGCCAGATTCGGGCGATGGCGGGAGCGCCCAGTTTGTCGGGTCAGATCTTGCAGATGCTGAAATAGTTCGGGTAGACAAGCTTATCCGCGAAGCCGGCTTGGCTACTTCTACGGCTGAAGCGGGACGCAAGATCAAAGAAAAAGCGGTAAACATAAACGGGAAGACAATACTAGGTCTTGCGATTTTGGTTTCATTAAAAGAGCCTCTGCTGGTTCGTGTAGGCAAGAAGATTAAGAGAGTCGTATTTGTGCTTCCTTAGGCATCTGGGTTCTCAATTTTCCATTTCTTAGTCATGAATTCTGCTACTCTCGACCGCGCACATGCGGGCTGCTGCCATTCTCGGGCCGGGGTGTTCGGCGAAGGATCTCAGGCGGTTCCAGAGTGATGATCGGGTTGAGTGGCTGACGGGACTTCCCAGCTCTTCCGAACAAGTCGACATTATTTTGCTGTTCGGGGGCGATGGCACGATTCATCGCTATCTTGGGCGATTGGTGAAACTTGCGTTGCCGGTGCTGGTGGTTCCGGTGGGCAGCGGTAATGATTTTGCCCGAGCGCTAGGGTTCCGCGGCGTGAAGGATTCGGTCGCGGCTTGGGGACGATTCTGTGCTGGACATAGCAAGGTTCGCGTCATTGATCTGGGAACGATTACGTCTTCGCTCAAGGAAGCGGGCGGGGCGCCGGCTCCACGCGAGCCTGATCTCGGGCAAGATTCTCCTCCAGATTCTCCGCACTACTTCTGTAGCGTAGCCGGACTTGGACTGGGCAGCGAGGTGACGCGTCGCGCGAATCGACTGCCGTCTTGGCTGCGAGGGAACGGCGGGTATGCAGCAGCTTTGTTTCCGACTTTGTTCCAGTTCGCGCCATTTCGCATGAAAATCTTCACGAAGGATGCCGGAGGACAGCGCACAATTCTTAGTCATCAGCCCGCAATGCTGGCTGCGTTCGCGAATACGCCGATCTACGGCGGCGGGATGAGGATTGCGCCGCAGGCGCAGATGGATGACGGTAAACTCAATGTTTGCGTGATTGGCGGCATCGATCTGTTCAAGCTGGCCTGCTTGTTTCCCACGGTCTACTTTGGACGGCATCTAGGAATAAAAGAAGTGAAGTATTTTCAGGCGGCGCGCCTGTGCGTTGAGACCGAGCGTCCGCTCGATGTTTATGCCGATGGTGAATATGTATGCCACACGCCGGTAGAGTTCGGGGTACAACACGAGGCGCTGAAAGTGCTTGTTCCCTAGCTACGGTGCTAAACTTTCCATTATGTCTGAAGGACGCTCGCGCACGCTGCTTTGGGTGGTGATTGGTGGAGGAGCATTTTTCCTCTTTGTGCTGGCCGTATTTTCGCTGGTTTACCTGACGCTGCATGCGGGCGGCGGCGAGGCCTCGTTCGGAGGCTTTGGCGGCGACCGCATCGGCGTGGTGGATCTGGAGGGCGTGATTCTTTCGCCCCAGCCGGTGGTCGACGAGTTGAAGAGGTTCAACGACGATTCGTCGATCAAGGCGATAATTCTGCATGTGAATTCTCCTGGCGGGGGCGTGGCCGCCTCGGAGGAAATTTATCGCGAGGTCAAGCGCATCCGCGAGGAAAAGAAGAAGCGCATTGTGGCATCAATTGAGACCGTGGGCGCGAGCGGGGCGTATTACGTTTCAGCGGCCTCGAATAAGATCTACGCCGATCAGGGCAGTGTGGTGGGTTCGATTGGAGTGATTGCCGAGTGGGTGAATTACGGCGATCTGCTGAAGTGGGCAAAGTTAAAGAGCGTCGTGCTGAAGACCGGCGAGTTTAAAGATACGGGTAATCCGGCACGCGATCTCACTCCCGCCGAGCAGGAGTATATGCAGTCGCTGATCGACAACATGTTCGGTCAGTTCATTCAGGCAGTGGCGGATGGACGCGGCTTGAAATATGACGATGTGAAGTCCATCGCAAACGGTAAAGTGTGGACTGGCAAAGAGGCTCTCGACATGAAACTGATCGATAACATCGGGGACTTCCAAGCGGTGGTGAAGGATACGGCCAAGTCGGTGGGGATTTCCGGCGAGCCGACGCTGGTGCGTCCAGAGAAAGACCACAAGACACTTCTGGATCTCATGCTGGGTGATGTTTCGCAGTATTTGCCGAGTACCGAGAAAATGATGGAGCAGCATGTGGGGTTTTATTATTTGTGGAAGTAAAAGGCAGGTCTTAGGGATTGGGGTGTTTGGCCTTAGGTATTGGATTATTTGGATCAGTCTGTGCGTGATGTGGTTTTAGCGAGAATATCAGCTTAGCAGCTAGCACCTAAGAACCCGACTCTTTCCCGCGACTTGCATACAACCCCTGAAATTTGAGAGAGTTATGGAGGTTGCCGACGTCGTTCTGCTCTGACGTGGAAAGTCGGCCTCCTCACCTACAAGGCATGGAGTTCAGAAACACATGACGAAAGCCGACTTGATTGACGAAGTCTCGCGTTTAGCGGAGCTTACGCGCAAAGACAGCGAAGTGATCGTGGAAACGATCTTTGACAGCGTGGTGCGTTCCCTGCGCGCGGGGGATAAGATCGAGATCCGCGGCTTTGGTAGTTTCCGCACCCGTCAACGCAAGCCCCGCACCGGGCGCAACCCGAAGACCGGCGAAAAAGTTGACGTGCCAGCAAAGAAGATTCCTTTCTTCAAGCCGAGCAAGGAATTAAAGGATCTGGTGAACGAAGGGATCCCGGAGACCCAACCAGTGCCTCCGTCTACTCCGTCAGCACCAGCGACCACAACTTAGAAGGCGCCCAGTCGACGATCGTTAGGTTCTTATCCCCACAACGGCCATCATTCGCCCCGTTTTGCCTTTCTCGCCTCGATAGGAAAAGAGTAGATCTGTGCGGCAATTCGTGCACAGGGGTGAAGTCTCGATGCTTTTGGCCGCCATCCCGGCAGCCAAGAGTTGCCGACGATTGGCTTCCACCAGGTCGAGATAGATTTGCTTGGGCAATTCGCTGTGGCCGGGAGCGCGGGCGGTAAGGAATAACATGGGATATTTTTCTCGTACCTCGTTGAATTCTTCGATTTCCCGGAATAGCCTGTCGGCATAGGCGAATTGGGATTCGAACTGGTCGCGAACCTCCTGTCCCACGTTGTAACAACAGCCGTGAATGCCGGGGCCAATCATGGCTTTCAGATCGCGCGGAACGGTCCCGAAGCAGCGGCGCATTTCTCCGGCGCCTTTTTCCACGATGCGCTTCACGGTGCCACGCCAACCGGCGTGGAAGACACCGATGGCGCGCCGTTTAGGGTCGACTAGGATGATGGGCAGGCAATCGGCGGTCTGAATCGCCAGTAGCAATCCCGGAGTGTCCGTGATTAACCCGTCGCCGAAAAGCTCCGCTTCCGAGGTCGAATCGACGCGGCGAATGATATCGGAATGGATTTGGCGCAGCGTGACCAGCGGCAGGGATTTCAAAGATGATTTTGCTTCATTGCCGGTCAGCAATTCTTTGACGAAGGCCGCGCGGTTGCGCTCGACCGTTTTCCTGGAATCGTCTTTCGTAAACCCCAAATTGAGGCCGCTTTTGCCGTAGGCAGTTGAGAAACCCCCGACACGCGTGGAAAAGCCGTGGATCAGCCAGGGGAACTGGGCGAGGGCAGAGGCACGAAGAATGTTGAGTTTTTTTAGTTTAGGCGTGGGAGCAGGCACCCAGCAATGGTAACCGAATCCTTCAGGCTAGGTTGAGCCAGCCCAGCGCTGCCGCACTTCGGCGATGAACTTTGCTTTGTCGGATTTCATTTGCCGCACCAGAGGTTGATTGCCAGTCTCTTCGTGCGCGGCCGCCCACAACACCATCTCGGTAAGCACAGGGGCGAGATCGATGCCTTTCTGCGTCAGTAAGTAAATCACTTTGCGGCCGTCCGACGGGTCCGGTTCCGTGGTAATGATTCCGTAGGCCACCAGCTTGCGCAAACGATCGGCCAGGATATTCGTCGCGATGCCTTCATAACACTCCAGAAATGTTTTGTAGGTTCGCGCCCCACGCAGCATCATGTCGCGAATAATGAGCAGCGACCAGCGATCGCCCAGCATTTCGACGGAAGCATTCAGTGGGCACTCCGACCGCCGCTTTGGACCTGTCTTCTTTCGTTGCATCTTTTCGATAATAAATGATCGATTACTTGCAAGTCACAAGTGAAATATGGATACTGAGCGCTATGCCGTTCCGCATGGACGAATGGCAGAGATGATGACTGGAAAAGCAAAGGAAACGAATATGAAGCTCATGGGATGGAAGAAAACGACTTTTGCGGGTCTCCTGTCAATCGCCGTCCTGTCCAGCAGCGCGGCCGCTGAAGACAAGCCTAAGGAACCCACAGTGCACTTAGTGACCGCTTCCACGCCGCGCGAGCGGCAGATCGAACTGGCCGTGAGCGCGGCCCCAACCGAGGTATCGAGCAAAGCTGCAGTTTATATTGTCGGACCCAAAGGCTACGAGAAAGCTCGCGAAGGCACTAACGGCTTCAGCTGTTTCATTTTTCGGTCGTTTAAGGGGACAACCCAAACTTCGTCAGCGCCGGCGTGCTTCGACGCAGAGGGCAGCCGAACTATTATGCTGGCTTACATGCACAGGGAAGAACTACGGGCAGAGGGCAAGTCTGAGGCAGAGATCAAGGATGACATCGCGAAGGGATACACGGATGGCCGCTTCAAAGTGCCCGGTCCAGGCTTCCTTTACATGATGTCGAGCGAAAACTATGTCTACGACTCCGTGTCCAAGCAGAGCGGTTTTGTGCCCCCGCACTTGATGTTCTATGCGCCTTATAAGACCGCAAAAGACGTGGGATACGAATCGGTATCGCCCACAATGATGCCTTATCTGACCGAACCGGGGGGGCCGGAAGCATTGATTGTCGTAGCCGTGCCGCAGGATAGCTCCAGCTCCTCTGACGATTCCCACAAGCACTAACGGAGGGCTCAGTGGAGATACGCGAATCGGTTTTGTCCGAATCGCGATCGTTTCGCCCCATTTGAAACAGCCAGGCTCTTCCATTACTCACTTCTGCGTACGGGAGAAAAACGATGAGGTGGACCGTCAAGACAATCGCATTGGGAGGTTTCGCGCTGGTCGCGTTGCTGGGTGCAGCAGGGCAAGCAGAAACACAGGGTACAAAAGCATCGTATTCGAGCATGGCTCCGCTTGACCAGTACCTCATGGCGGATCGAGGCGCCGAAATAGCCCTGGCGCGGAGCGCGGCTCCCGAATCTATTTCGCGTGATGCTGAGGTTTTAGTTCTCGGCCAGCATGGTTACGAAACCGCAGCCAAAGGCAAGAACGGATTCGTGTGTATCGTGGAACGATCGTGGATGGCCCCCTTCGACGATCCAGAGTTTCTGAATCCCGATCAACGGCTTCCACTATGCCTCAATCCGCCGGCGGCACGATCCCACCTGCCGCTTACTCTCAAGACGACAGAGTTGGCATTGGCTGGACTGTCGAAAACTCAGATGTTCGACGGCATCAAGGCAGCATTCGACAAGAAAGAACTGCCGCTGCCGGAGCCTGGTGCCATGTGCTACATGATGTCGAAGCAACAGTACTTTGGCCGCAAGTATGGAAACGCCGATCCCCATCTGATGTTTTGGTTTCCCAAGACAGACGATATGTTTTGGGGCGCGGGTTTCACTGGCTCCCCGGTGTACGTACATCAATACTCTCCGGAGCCGATTACCGAGTTCATCATTTCGGTGTCTAAGTGGTCGGACGGAACGGCTGCGCCCACAAACTGATGCAGGGATCTTAACGCACTCAAGTCATAATCCTGTGAGGAAAGCTACCGAATCTCAGGAGGGATCAACGAGCGCAAAGACAGCAGGGCCATCGGATCGCGCGGGTTCGCGCTGGTTAGGTGTCGGGCGCTCGGTGGCAAGTGCAAGCAGCGGACGCCAAAAGTACCGTATCCGAGCATGGTGCGTATGTTTTCCACTACGATGAATTAAAGTTGGTCAGGAGCGTGTTGACCTGGTTGGTGGAAGCTTCTTCCGTCTCCCCTCTGGAGGCATCAGCGGGGCTGCATAGCGGGATGGCCGACCGAAGCGTGGTACCGGCGTTGGTGGAAGTGATGGTGAAGTCGCCGCCAAGCTCCTTGATTCGTTCGCGAATTCCAGCCAGGCCTACACCGGAGCCGGCCCCGGTCCGGTGAAAGCGATCCATCACAGTTTGGGGAAGCCCGCGGCCGAAATCCCTGATCTCAAGCAACGCCTGCTCGGGCAGGCGATGGAACGCGACGTCCACGTTCGCGCTTCCGGAGTGGCGGTGGGCGTTGGTAAGGCCTTCCTGCAAGGCGCGGAACAAGGCGATTTCCACCGCCTCGGGCATGCGCGCCGATTTGAGGGCCAGAGCCGGTGCCTGGTCGGGGTGAGAAAAGTTCGTATTGATATACATTCCGCTTCGTTTGCAGAATCCGTCAATAAACCAGTGGGCCGCAGCCTCAAAGCCGGCTTCATCGAGCAGTGGAGGATGGAGCAGATACGACATAGTGCGAATACTGGAGACGGCGTGGTCGATCATATTCCGCGTCTCTTCCAGCATGGGAGAAGCCTTTCCACCGGCCCTGAGCAGCACCATATCGATATTGATCTGAGCCGCGGCCAGCGATTGACCGAGGCCGTCATGGAGTTCGCGGGCAATACGGCGGCGTTCTTCGTCCTGCACGCGTACCAGCTTCGCGGAAAGTTTCCGCAAGGCCGTGGTCCTCTTCTCGACCAGAGACTCCAGTTCATCATGAGCGCGGCGTAATTCCTCCTCTACTTCTTCACGCTCCCGCAGCCGGTCGCGGATTTCATATTGCCGCGATCGCGAGCGGATCGCGGTGCGAACGCTGCTGATCAGGGTTGCGGGCCGCAACGGCCGTTCGATCAAGCTGATATTGCCCATGGGCGTACGCGATCGGACCATCATTTCAGTGTAGGGAGTAGAAGCACCTCCGCCGGTAAGCACAATGACAGGGAAATCGGACCAGGTGGGCTGAGCCGCAACACTGCGGCCCAATAATTCGATGGATTCTTCCGTCAAAGATTCCTCGGCCAGGATGGCAGCGCCGGCTCCGCCGCCGACGCAGCGTGCGACAGCGTTTACGCTCGTTACCACGCCCACAGGGATGCCGGAGCGTTCCAATACTTCGCGCACCAGAATGGAGTCCTTTCCGAAGGGCGCTAGCACTAACACGCGGTAATCAGTATGCAGGAAGCTCGACATCCCCAATCCTTAACCGTCCAAGATTCTTACTATCCAAGATGCTTGCTATCCGTGATTCTTAATCTCGATGATACTGAATATCCGCGATCGGTAACATTCATGATCGTGAATTCGCTCTTCAATTCTCTTTCTGTCCTCCCAGGAACGTGGGAGTGCCGGTGAGCACGCCCTGAAAATCGTGAAGCGGCCGTCCGATGTTAATCCGGTCGGGTCCAAGCTTCAATTCGCGGATGGTGTGTTCGTGGCCACCGCTGCGGCGTTTGACCGTCGAAATGGCCTGGCGGATCTCTCCGTGACTTTCAAAGTAGCGGAGCAGCAGAATATTATCGGCGAGATAGCTGACATCGACGGCGCTTTGAAGAGAGGACCCTAACATGCCGGCCTGAGCGAGAACCATCATGGTGACGACGCCACGATTACCCAGATAGGCGAGCAACTCATGGAGATGTATAGGCAGGAATTTCTCTCCGGGCATCGACTGCAAATATCCGTTCAGGCTGTCAAGCACGATCATGCGTACATCTCGTTCCTCAACGTGATGCTGAACCCTGGCCACTAACTCTCCGGGAGACATTTCCGCGGGATCAATCCGTTCGATGGTAATTTTCCCGTTCGCAACGTGCGGGCGAATATCGATGCCGAGGCCGGCGGCTCTGATCATCATGGTGTGAGGAGCTTCCTCAAAGCTAAGCATCGCACAGCGCTCCTCGCGGGCAGCAGCGGTTGCCAGCCATTGCAAGGCAAGAGTTGTTTTTCCTGTACCGGCGGGACCGATCAACAGAGTGCTAGTGCCGCGATCCAGGCCGCCGCCAGTGAGAGAATCGAGTTCTTTAATGCCGCTGGAAACTATTTCGATGGGCTGATTGGCGCGGGAATCAGCCGCGACCAGGCGAGGGAAAACCACCACCCCTCCGGTCATAATGGTGTAGTCGTGCAAGCCTTCCCGATAGGGCGCGCCACGCAGTTTTATAATTTCGACTTGCCGCCGTATTTTTCCGTATTCTCGAGGAACACGGTCCATACTGACCACTCCGTGAACTATGCTATGCAACTGAAGATCGGGCTCGCGCAAGCTGCGATCATCCAGTAACAGGACGGTGCACTCCTGATCCGCCATGTAATCTTTCAAGGAAAGAATCTGGCGGCGATAGCGCAAAGGATCTTTCGCCAGCATTCGCAATTCACTGAGCGCGTCAATGACCAACCTGTCGGGGCGAACGCGCTGAATTTCCTTGACGATGCGCTGCATACGGTCGTTGAGTTCTACTTCGGCCGGGTGAAAGACCGTATATTGCTGCTCGGGTAGCAGGTCATTTTCGTTGGGAAGCAGTTCCACGATCTCGATACCCTCGAGAGACATTCCATGGGACTCAGCGGAATGGATGAGGTCGGCGCGGGATTCGGAGAGGGTGATGTAAAGAGCGCGCTCTCCTTTGGCGATCCCATCGCGAGCAAACTGCATCGCAACGGTGGTTTTCCCGGCGCCGGGATCGCCCTCGATGAGATAAAGACGAGCCTTGGGGAATCCCCCATTCAAGATGTTATCCAAACCGGAACATCCAGTGCTCACGCGCGGATGACGCGGTTCCGACAGTGGCGTATTGACTTCCTGGCTCGTGGTGGCCAATTGCCCTCCAGACGGTGAAAATGACTATTAAAGACATCTATGGTTAGCCATCCGAGTATTTGGCTGCTATCGGTGGAATTGCGGATGACTCTAAAGACTTTACTGTAGGAAGAGTGACCGGACGGTCAGTCCCGCGCTCAGGTCAGTTCAGTACTTTTGCCGTAACACGCCGGGTGCAGATGTTTGCCCCGTGAGCGCGGTGTCCGATATAGTTTAAGCAGTCATGTTTGAAGACTTTACAGCTACCGATCGGTGGACGAAAAAGCCGGTCCACTGCGTTTACCAGGCGTTGATCGTTGCCATCGCAACCCGCCACGCCGATGCCGTGGACATTAAATTTATTGCGAACGGAAAAACCGTTTGGGTGGCGCTGCCGCACCCGGCCTGGGTGGAATATAAGAAGCGCACCGGCAAGTCGATCACGGATTCATTAGCAGTGGAGATTGCGGGGCACTATCTGCAATCTGCTCTGGAGGCTGGCGAGGGATTGGGCCGCGACATGTACTCGCTGACCACCGAAGAGACGCTGGCTCATCTGGACGCCGCCATTTCCGCCATGCAGTCGCCGGTTGCCGTCAGCCGATAAAGCGATGTATTTGGGTAATCTCTTCACTATTTACTTTTAACCTCTTCGCCCAGAGGAGACCATGCATCTATATGATGGCGCGAGCCTTCGCCGCGATCTTTCGGACTCCCAGAGTATCGTTGTGATTCCCGCACTTGGCAGCGCTCTCATCTTTCAGGCACAATACGTCGTTTGCGTTTTTTGCCGTTATTGAGGAAATCTTATGGCTACGACAATGCACGTCAGCGATGTGGCAGAGTTGCTTAGCGACGAGCGAACCCACTTTAATCTAACCCCCGCTCTGCTGGTGGAACACTCCATTCGTCGCGACGAGGCAAAGCTTGATGCCAACGGCTCGCTGGTCGGCTATACCAATCGCACTGGCCGGTCCCCCAAAGACAAATTCATTGTAAAAGACGCCATAACCGCTAGTACCGTGGCTTGGGGAGCGGTGAATGCGCCCATGGAAACCGACAGGTTCGACGCCCTCTACGAGCGAGTCATGGAGCATCTGCGCGGGCGGGAACTTTTCGTGCAGGATCTGTTCTGCGGAGCCGATCCGCATTACCGGCTGCCCGTGCGTTTCGTGAATGAATATGCCTGGCACAACCTGTTTGTGCGGCAGTTGTTCCTGCGGCCATCGCCACAGGAACTGAAGTTGCACCATCCTGAGTTCACTGTGATTGCAGCGCCTGAGTTTCAGGCCGATCCGCGGCGCGATGGTACTAACAGCGAGGTTTTTATCGCTCTCAATTTTTCCCGTAGGACGGTTCTGATCGGAGGAACTTCCTACGCGGGAGAGATGAAGAAGTCCATTTTCAGCATCATGAACTTTCTACTGCCCCCGCGGAATGTATTCCCGATGCACTGTTCGGCGAATGTGGGGCATAACGGTATAAGCGCTCTTTTCTTTGGTCTATCGGGCACAGGGAAGACGACGCTTTCCGCGGACCCTTCGCGCGACCTTATCGGCGATGACGAGCACGGCTGGAGCGCCAACGGAATTTTCAATTTCGAAGGGGGATGCTACGCCAAGTGCATCAAGCTTTCGCAAAAAAATGAGCCTCAAATATGGAATGCGCTGCGCTTCGGATGCGTGCTGGAAAATGTCACGCTCGATCCTCACACTCGCGTTCCCGATTACAACGACGACAGCAAAACGGAGAACACTCGGGCCGCATATCCGGTGGATTTCATCGACAATGCGGTAATCCCGGGAGTAGGCGGCCATCCTAAGAATGTGGTGTTCCTTACTGCCGATGCGTTTGGAGTTCTGCCGCCAATTTCCCGGCTGACGCCTGAGCAGGCTATGTTTCATTTTCTATCCGGCTACACCGCAAAAGTAGCCGGAACCGAAGCCGGAGTGAAGGAACCGCAGGCCACATTCTCCACGTGTTTTGGATCACCGTTTCTGCCGTTGCCGCCGAAGACTTACGCGGAAATGCTGGGCCGCCGCCTGCGCGAGCACAATGCCCAATGCTGGCTGGTTAACACGGGCTGGCAAGGCGGTCCGTATGGAGTAGGCAAGCGCATGGAGATTCCTTACACTCGCGCAATGGTAGACGCCGCGGTTGAGGGTGAATTGATTAAAGAGCAATTCGAGATCGAACCCACATTTGGCTTCAGTATCCCGAAGGTCTGTCCCGGAGTTCCGCCGCAAGTGCTTAATCCCCGCAATGCATGGCGAGACAAGGCTGCCTATGACAAAGCTGCCGAGGATCTACGCCAGCGGTTCGCGAAGAATTTCGAAGCATTCGACGCTCCACCAGAAGTAAAAGCCGCCGGACCCAAAGCCCAGAAATAAAGTCTGCAACAACCATAGTTAGTCATGACTCATCCCGACAGAAGTAAAAGCCGCCGGACCCAAAGCCCAGAAATAAAGTCTGCGACAACCATAGTTAGTCATGACTCATTCCGAGCCTTGACCATTTTGTCTTCCCGAGCGAAGCGAGGGATCTTTCTGCTTGCAGTTTCGAGTAGCCGCGCAAAAACCAAGTTCCCTCGCTCAGCCAGGGATGACAATGGCATGGGATGTTCTATTCATCCTTCATTTGCGGGCTGCCGGTGGATTTGGAAAAGTTGGCTGCCTCTTCACCATCAATCGCAGCGGGATACGCTGGGTCGTTTCGCCGCTGGTTGCCAGGATGGTGGTGGAATATACGCCGCCCGCAATGCCAGGTGTTGCAGTAAGCGTAAGAATGCTGTTCCCCGATCCGGGCGCAGTCAGACGGGCGGGCCTGAATGCGGCAGTGATCCCGGCAGGCAATCCAGCCGCCGAGAAGGCTACTGAAGCGTTGAAACCGCCGCTCAAAGTAACCTTTATCGAGATGCTGCTGCTTGACCGCGCTGCAATGGAGAGTGAGTTCACCAAAGCAGTTGTCCGAAACGCCGGTGTGGCTGTTGCATCACTCCAATGTTCCACCAGAACGGAAGCATTTACGGAGCCCAAGCCCGTAGCTTGATCGTATCCTGCGGTCGCTTTGAAACCGGTTTGCCCGGGGACGCTATTGGTACCTATTACGATGTCATGAAAGACTGCAGGACCTCCGGCGCGCTGCTTGTCGGCTAGTGAATAGAACACGGTATTGGCATTGCCTTGGCGCGCTGCCGTGTTCTGTACAACCAGAACCATCAACCCTGCTAATGATGGCGTCGCGGCGGATGTTCCCCCGACGACGTAAAGGCCGCCGTTCTGATAGATGAGATATCCATCGTGACCGGCCGCGGTGAGCGAAACATCGGGAACGTCCCGCTTGTCATCACTAGGAACACCGGTTCCGATCTGCCAGGCAGGCTTCTCGTAGATCGTACTCGCGCCACCGGCCGTGGACCAGAGACCCGCGCTGGGGCCGCTCTCATTCCAGGCGATCTCCGGAATATAGCTTAAAGCCGATAATTCTGTTCCTGGGGAGTTGGTCGGTGACCAATAGAGAGAGGAATCGGAATCAGCGAACTCGGTTCCGCCTACACAAATGCTGTAAGGAGTGGAACAGATGCCGTTGACGGCCAGACCATGAATGGCATGGGTTGCCGATGGAGAATCGCATCCGGCTGCTCCGCTGTCGCCGGAACTGACAAAGACTGTAATTCCCTCGGCTGCCGCTTGCTGCCAGAGGTTGCTTAGAAACTTGTTTCCGGAAGATCCCAGCGCCGCTTCGCACTCTCCGAAGCTCACGGTTAGCACCGGGGACAGACTGTGATTCACAATATATTGCGCCGAGAGATCAACGCCATCGGTGGAGTTGGTGGACTTTGAAACGACAAACTTTATCGTTGCGCTCTTTGCCACGGCGCCCGCCCATTCGACGTCGAGATCCGCTTCAGTTTCTTCATCGCTACTCCAGATTCCAGGGTCGGCTCCGTTAATGATGATCAGCGGATCGTTTGCCGGCAGATCGAACGCCGAGCGGAACCGGCGCACATCGGCCAAATTTATGTTGGAGCGAGAAACAATCGCGAGGGACTGTCCATTGCCATTGATCGCTTGCTGATAAACGGGCTTCAAGTTGTAGATGGTGGCGAAATCGGCTGGCGCCAGATAATACGACCCTCCGCTGGTAAACTCGGTTGCCGGTAAACGCGCGCCGGTGTTCTGGGCATGACTGCGAAAGTCGTGCAGCGAAACGATGCCGTCTACCACTTCGGCAAGAGCCGCGGGGATTTCCGGATCGCGGGCGTTCGCATGATGAATCTCCTTGCCAATCTTGTAGGTGTGAATCGGAGTGTGGAATGCCGCTTCAACCTGCTGCGCGGTGCCACTGAAGGTGATGGAAAGGCTTCCTGCCGCGATCTCCTCGACCTCGAAACCGTGCGCCTGCAGCCACGCGGTGATTTGCGCAGCGTCAGTCTCTGAGACCCCGAAGCGCCCGGCAAATTGTCCTGGCGTGAGCCAGTGATGATAGTAAGGCGACTCCGGATTATGCTGTTCATCGAGCAACTGCACGAGAGCATTTTGCTGGGCGGCGTCAGGTTGCAAAGTGAGCACCATCCGCTCCAGGGGAAACTCGGGCTGGACGGCGCCGATGTCGTATTTTTGGACGGCTAAAGGGTGACGATTGCCGTAGAGTACGACACGTCGTTCGTCATCGATAAAACCAGTAATGCGGTCCATGGGCTGCGCTGCTGAGGGGTCGGGAAAAGATTGCGCGGTTGCCGGTAGCACCTGGAAAAGAAGCGCCAGGATAAAAAGGAAAAGGAGTGAAATGATTGGGCGGCAGGACGGGACGATCCGGAAAAACATTCGGCCTCCAAAGCAAATTACGGCTCTAGAGTTTTTTCGGCAGTGGAATGGAACACTGGAGGGGGCAGCCTCTGGTTTTGGCGTAACGCCGGTAACCGGAGAATCGAACTAATGTAATGGGGTTGATGTGTCGAGGCGATTTGCCGAGGAAGTTTTGTCGCTAAAGACCTGAACCGCGAAAGACCTCGGCGCGAAAGGCCTCAATGGATGCGCCCTTTTGCCATGCGTCTGGCGGCAATCCAGCTTTCAGGCAGGTCTGTTCCAGAAAGGTTTCGCGGTCCCATCTGTGTTCGACCGCGACTTGCGGTAACAACAAACCGCGGCGACCGTGCTGGCTGATGAAAAGCCCGTGCCGCCCAACCACGATCGCCTCCGGCTGAATGGGTTGTGGAAGCGAGAGAATGCTTAACTCTATTTCGAGTAGAGAAACTTCTTCCCGGGTCACCGGAGGAAAACGGTTGTCGGCGAAAGCCGCAGCGCGAGCCGTCTCCGCAACGGCGCGGTAAACCGCCGCAGTGGGCCGAACATATCCTACGCAGCCGCGCAGCTTGCCGTGTATATGCAGCGTGGTAAAAACGCCGTGCGGTTCGGCAAGATGAGCCGAAGGCGGTTCCAAGGAAAGCTCCTGCGATTCCAGCGCGGAGACAATAGATTCGCCCGCCACACGCAACAGCAGGGTTCGCTCTTCTGCGGAGAATACCGGTTCTGATGATTCCTGGCCGCCCGATGTTGAGGAAGAATCTTGAGCCGGCAACGAATTAGGAACTGGGAGCGACATTGGGATCGGCCGCACCAGACGCCGGCTGCGGTTTGCGGCGACGGCGGCTGAGAATGAATGCACGGCGGCGGCGCTTCGAAACCTGACGGTCAATCTTCGACCAGAACGCCGCGAAATAGTCGATGGCGGAAATCAGCGAAACACATACTACGAACCAGATCGCAGCATATGCGATCCAGTGGATGGGAAGTACGAAGTGGCCGTAAATGGGCCATTCATTCCAGCGATGGTTGAGAATCACAGCGACTACGGCAACGATTTGCGCCACCATTTTGAGCTTGCCCAAATCGCTGGCCTCGATGGTGAAACCTCCAGAGGCGGCGATGGAGCGCAGGCCACTCACCAGAAATTCACGGCCAATGATGATGACCGCAATCCAGGCCGGAACCAGACTGGGATTGAATTGAACCAGGGTTACGAAAGCGGCAGCGATAAGAAGCTTGTCAGCCATGGGATCGAGCAAGATGCCCATGGTGGTGATCTGGTCGCGCTTGCGAGCCAGGTATCCGTCGATGCCGTCGGTCATCGAGGCCGCGATAAAAATAGCCGAGGCAAGCAGTTCCTTCTCTCCATGTACGCTGCTGAAATGACCGGAAGACAAAATCCAGATGAATAGGGGGATACTGCAGATACGGATCAGCGTGATGGAATTGGGCAGGTTCACCGCGGCTCGGCAAAGTTCCCCGAAAGGGCTACGGGAAACAACTCGATTATGCTCCTGGCCGGGTGGGAACGCAATCCGAAGAATGCATCAGAAGGGCAGTAAATTTGCGCGAAGTCTCGGCTGCGATCGAGGGATTCTTTGGGGGATCCACGCCTGAATTATTTTGCCGTAGGTTTCGGCTGCTTTGCGATGATCAGGTCCTTGATTTTGTCGTAAGTCGCCTGCGGGACGATCTTCTTGTGCACCAGATCCAGTTTTGTTCGATAGGGGCGGGAGGCGATGATTTTCCGGGCGTATGCGTCTCCGATTCCAGGGATGGCCTTCAGTTGGTCAGCACTGGCCGTATTGATATCGAGTTTGTCGGCTGATGAGGCTTGTGAGGCAGGAACAACGCTGGCTACAACTTGCTGGGTTCCCGCCGCTTGAACTAGAAGTAAAGCGAGCAGCAGCGGAAACCCGGCAAGCGCCGACTTCCTGATGAACTCCCTGATCAACCTCATGCAATCTCCTAGGCGTAAATGCCACGCTGGCGAATGGTGTAGGCCACGCGGTCAATGGCCAGCATGTAGGCGGCAATACGGTTGTTCACGTGGTGGGTCTCGGCGTAGCGGACCACATCTCCGAAAGAAGAAATCATGATTTCTTCAAGCTGCTCGTTAACCACGGATTCCTTCCAGAAGTAGCCCTGGCGATCCTGCACCCACTCGAAATAGGAAGTAGTCACACCGCCGGCGTTGGCGAGAATGTCGGGAATGACAAAGACTCCTTTGTCGGTCAATACGTCATCGGCGGCGGAGGTGGTGGGACCGTTCGCGCCTTCGGCAAGCACGCGGCATTTCACGCGGTCCACGTTGCGGGAAGTAATGACGTTTTCGGTGGCGGCGGGGATGAGGATCTCACACTCGGTGGTGAGTAGTTCCGCCGGATCCGCGGGCTCCGCCCCCGGAAAGCCGTGGACCGTTCCATTTTTCTCGCGGTACTCGACCAGCGCGTTAAGATCGATTCCGTTCTTGTTGGAAAGTCCGCCGCCGACTTCGGCGATGCCGATGACTTTGTAGCCGGCCTGGTACATCAAGTGCGCCGCATTAGATCCGACGTTGCCAAAGCCCTGCACGATGACCCGGCTGTTTTGCCGGGCAAGGCCCAGCTTCTTCATGGCCTCGTCGCACACCACCATTACGCCGCGTCCGGTAGCTTCGCGGCGGCCTCGCGAACCGCCGATATTAATGGGCTTCCCGGTGACGACAGCAGTTACCGTCTGGCGCATGTGCATGGAATAGGTGTCCATCATCCACGCCATGATTTGTTCGTTGGTATTTACGTCAGGAGCGGGAACGTCTTTTTCAGGGCCGATAAATTCGATCAGTTCGGAGGTGTAGCGGCGGGTCATGCGCTCGATTTCGCCCATCGACATTTTGTGGGGATCGCAGATCACGCCACCCTTGGCGCCGCCGAAGGGAATGTTGACCACGGCGCACTTCCAGGTCATCCAGCTGGCGAGCGCGCGTACCTCATCGAGCGTAACGTCGGGCGCATAGCGGATTCCGCCTTTCGCCGGGCCACGCGCAATCGAGTGCTGGACCCGGTATCCAGTGAAAACCTCCAGATGGCCGTCATCCATTTGCACGGGAATGTAAACCGTGACTTCCCGATTGGGAGAGCGAAGCACCCGCCATAGACCTTCGTCGAGATTGAGCTTTCGCGCGGCCAAATCAAAGCGTGCCCGCTGCGATTCCCAGGGATTGGTTTCTTTATCAACTTGCGGCATGGTGGTCGTGGTGCTCATAGATTTTTAATCTCCGGAATGATTGCGATTCAGGACTGCCATTCAAGGCGTCGGCCGGCACCGGGTTATCTCCCGGCGTGAAAGGGCAAACGTTCAAAGTATATGAGCCGGGGAGGCAAGGAAGCAAGTTGTAGCGGTAGCGGGTAGTGCCAACAAGCCAGCCAGTTCTTCCAGACTCCAAACGTGATCCGCGAGACCAGCTTCCATCGCCGGGGTGACGCGCAAGGTCTGGTGGACGCGGCAAAAGTTGTAGTACATGAAATAGAGAGCAACCGAGTGGCAGTGATTCTCAAATTTCTTCGAGAAGGCGTTCGTTAACCGGGTGAATCGGCGCATCGACATACGCATGGTGAGATTCTGTCGTTCTACGAAAGACGTGCTCACGTGCTTCGGATCGGGATTCCCGCTCACAACGTTCATGTCGCAGCCAATGCAACGGGCCGGGGAGTAGCGCCGCTGTTCCTCCTCGTTCGGAGCGCCGTAAATCTTCTGGAGTTGCGCATAGTCAACCTCCGCTCCGAAAGCATCTTCCACTGCATCAAGGTACACCCGGTGACCGTCAGTCGTGATCTGTATCCGCCCGCGAATGCGGGCAGCGCAGTCCTGCATGAACTCATCCCCGCTCAGAGCATCTCGCCCACCGACTAGGTAACTGACGCAGAGCTTCGTGTCGGCATCAATCGCCGTCCACGTCCACGTGTCACCCCATCCCTCGGCCTTTTTTTCGAGACTGGCATTCTTTGCCTTTGCTCCAACGAAGCTCCAAATCTCATCGCACTGCAAACGGCGCACACGCACGTTTCGCACGTGTTTATCATGGTATTCCGCACATGCACAGCCAAGGTCATTTAGCAGCCGCAAGACCGTGTGCAGCACAGCTCCGGTCATGCGGCACGTGGAGCGAACTGAGCTCCCCTCTACAAGAGCCGCCGCGATCTGCGCTCGCCGTTGTGTATTCAGCTTGTTCATAAACAATACTGTACTAAACCGCTTTAGCAGTGTCAAGTGAAATCGAGCCGTCGCAGTCACGGTGAAAGGACGGCGAACGGGATGGCCTAGGGACACGCCGCCGCTTCCCCGGAGCGGTGACAGCGCGTAGTCCACCCTGAAATTAGGGCTTGCATTTGAAATTGTCGTGGGAGTATAACGATGAGTAACTCAACCGGCAGTGACCTTGGCTCTTGGTTTTGCGTTCCAGTACCAAGGCCCCTGCCAGAATCGAGACGCCTCATGAGGGTCGCGTGCGACCTACAGAGGCTCACAGACAGCGGGGACGGCCTTAGGCCGTTCCCGCCTCTGCTGCTATTCGTGTCTGAGTGTAACAGAAGCATTGCGGAAAAAGGAGGCTTTTTATGCCAGCGGAATCAATTGATTACACACCGATCATTGCTGACCTCGAAAACAAGAAGGCGGCGATTGAGCGAACAATAGCCCTCCTCCGACAGATGATGACGATGGGGGATTTGCCGCAGGGGCCTGAAGGCGGCACTGTTTCATCGACGGTTTCTTCGTTTATGGGTGGGGAAGTTCCGACCGGAGCCTTCCTTGGGAAAAGCATCATCGAGGCAACAAAGCTATACCTGGAGATCGTTAAAAAGAAGCAGACCGCCAAGCAAATCATGGATGGCCTCGTAAAAGGCGGCATGGAAAGTTCGCGTCCTAAGAGTTTCCTGAAAACAGTCCACTCGGCACTCACCCGAGCGCGTCAAGCCCCGAATCCACCATTCGTAAAGGTTGGCATGCAGTGGGGGCTAACCAGTTGGTTCCCTAAAGGCATTTCCAGCGGAGTTTCTCCAACAAAGAAAGGAAAGAAGACCTCGAAAATTGCGAAACCGAATAGGGCAGCGGCGAAGTCGGTAAGCCCGAACATGAAGCCGATAAGCAACTCCGCCCCCAAGTCGGCAGCGGTGGCAAAGGAATCATCTCCTACGGCTGCGCCGCCCCCTTCCACCAAAAACACCAGTCCAAACATGAATCTAGTCGATAAAATACTTCAGGCCAAAAAGGGGAGTACTGTCTCTCTCCACGAAATTGCGAAGGAAACTAAGATGGATGTGCAAAACGTCAACCGTTTAGTCAACAACCTAGTGCGAGGCCACAAGGCCGAACGGCCTGCACCCGGCAAGGTCCGAGCGGTGAGCATGGCCCACCCCACGAATGGGCACGCGGTGGCATGATTAACGCTTCTTGCGGGGCTTGCTCCATCGGGATCGCGCCGCCTTCAACGCGATCTGGCTCCGTTTCTCTGGCGTCATCGTATCCAACCGCCTCTTGCCGCCGATTTTGCCGCCTTTGCGGCCCATTTCGGCCATGACCTGCGATATCAGCGAACGGCTAGGTTTCTCTACTAATGGCCCACCAATGGCCTGCTCGACTACCCTGAGAGCGTTCTGAGCGTCATCAAGCTTACTTTTCCGCTTTGGCATACTCCCATGATGCCACGGATTGCCTACCGACGCGAGCACCCTGAAATTCAAAATGCATCACTACCCGGTAGCGGTATATGTGGCGGACTCATTTGAGAAACAACTCGCATGAGGGCATCATCGCTACAGCGATGCGGCAGAATTTCCAAGTCCGAACGGCTTGAGCCGTCGAGGCGCTGATTGCGGTTGCAGCAGCCAAAATATCACCAG
The DNA here is from genome assembly GCA_049512655.1 of Candidatus Sulfotelmatobacter sp. Taxonomy (GTDB): domain Bacteria; phylum Acidobacteriota; class Terriglobia; order Terriglobales; family Acidobacteriaceae; genus Sulfotelmatobacter. The sequence continues at coordinate 98,865 of JBEKWW010000019.1, forward strand.
TCCGGGTGGGCTATTGACGGCATGTCGTGATCCGAGTCTCTGAGCGCTCGCTCGCTATGCAAGTTCTTTCACCTTGACAGCCGGGAGGGTTTGGGGAAGAATGCTGAGCGCAAGTTGCTCGTATTTACCGGCTCGGGTCCTCCGATCATCATCTGCATCCACGAGGTGTTCACATGCCTGCTCTATTACCCTTGCAAGCTTTTCCGAATTCGAATTTAGCGCGCGAAAAATCGACGCGAGTCCGGACGGCTGTCGTGCTTCTATGTTGCCTGATGGCGACGATCGCGGCGTCCGCACAGAAATACGAAGTGCTGGATGCAGTGGGTTCCTACGCGCCGCTGATTCAGGGCCTGGACGGAAATTTGTATGGCATTAACCGCGACGCCGCCGGAACTTATGGCGACGGCGGTTCCGTTGTCAAACTCACGCCGACAGGAGCACACTCGACGGTTTACACCTTCTGCGCTCAGTCGGACTGCACCGACGGCTTGAGTCCCAACGGAGTTGTGCTGGGCACTGACGGGAACTTCTATGGCACAACCGAGCAAGGTGGCAGCAATTCGAATATCGATTGCAATGGCGAGAGAGTAGGAAGCTGTGGAACTGTCTTCAAACTTACTCCCGGCGGTGAGCTGACCACCCTCTACAATTTCTGCAAATTGGCCAACTGCGCCGACGGCTCGCTGCCGGTAAACGGTCTGGTGCAGGGTACCGACGGAAACTTCTACGGCACCACCTGGTACGGGGGCATTGGAGGAACTTGTAATGGCAGCCAGACGCAACCCACAGGTTGCGGCACCGCCTTCAAAATCACCCCCAAAGGCGAGCTGACCACTCTTTACCAATTCTGCAGCAGCGACACCTGCACCGCAGACCCCAGTGGTTTAGTGCAGGGCAAGAACGGAACGTTCTACGGAACCACGAATTTCGGCGGCACGGGCAGCGGTGGAGCGCAGTGTGGAAGCGGATGCGGCGTGTTCTACAGCATCACGTCGGCGGGCGTCTTTACCACGCTTTACAGCTTTTGCGTCGCGACCAATTGTCCCGATGGCGCTCACCCGCAGGGTAGCCTGGTGCAGGCGAGTAACGGAGACTTCTACGGGGTCGCGAACGGCGGCGGTGCAAACAATTTTGGCACAGTGTTCAAGATCGGACCGGGCGGCGCGCTGGTCACGCTGTATAGCTTCTGTGCGCAAACCGACTGCCCGGACGGCGGGTACCCGGAGGCCGGGCTTATTCAGGCCACGGACGGAAACTTTTATGGCAGTACCTCCTCTTACGGCAAAAACGTCGGCGGCACACTCTTCCGGCTTTCCGGCGACAAATTGAAGACGCTTTACAATTTTTGCAGTAAGACGGATTGCAACGATGGAGATGCACCCTCCGCCCCTCTGTTTCAGGCCACGAACGGAAACTTGTATGGAACCGCTGGAAGCGGCGGTACTACAAGCTTTGGCACTATTTTCGAGTTGCTCACGGACTTTGCGCCGTCGATTGAAACTATCCCTACCGCCGCGAAAGTCGCAGCAAAGGTCACAATCCTGGGCAATGATTTGACTGGCGCAACCGCGGTGAGCTTTAACGGAACTTCCGCCACATTCACCGTGGTATCAGCCACGGAAATCACAACTACCGTGCCGACCGGCGCGACCACAGGAAATGTTACGGTGACGACCTCGGGAGGGGGAACGCTGACCAGTAATGTTTCGTTTTTGGTTAAGTAATTAAGTAGTGGTTAAGTAAGTATTGCTTCAATACACGCGAAAAGCACTAGAGCTTGATCTCCATCCCCTCGGCCGCAGCCCGCACTTTGGGATAGTAGTTGCGGGCCTCATGCACGACTTTGTCGATAATGGCATCGGTATGCTCGGGGTCGTGATGGAAAAGAATTAATTCCTTTGCGCCGCTTTCCATGACTACATTCACGGCTTCGCGCCAGTGGCTGTGTCCCCAGCCGCGTCGGCGGGCTTGGTATTCCTCGGGAAGGTATTGCGCGTCGTAAATGAGAATGTCCGCGCCTTCCGCTAATTTGCGGACGGCTTTATCGAAGGCCGGATCACCGGGTTCGTTGTCCGTGGCATAGACCAGAATTCCATCTTTGGTTTCCATACGGAAGCCCATGCAGCCCTGCGGATGATTCAGCCAAGCGGTGTGCATCTGGATGCCGTCGCCGATCGTGGTGCTCCCGGCTTCGATCTCGTAGAAGTCGCGCCGCGCCTTCATCTCGTCGATCGCCACGGGAAAGTATGGAGGCGCCATCTGCTCTGCTAGAACCTGTTTCAGACTGCGGGTGCGGCTGGAGCACTGAAACAGAAACCGGCTCTGGGGATTGGCATAGAGAGGACGAAAGAACGGCATGCCCTGAATGTGATCCCAGTGGAAGTGCGAAACGAAAACGTGCGCGGAAAACGGGCGTTCGCCGAATTCACTTTGCAATTGCTGGCCGAGGACGCGGAATCCGGTACCGCAATCGAAGATGTAGATCTGATCGCCCAGGCGAACCTCAACGCAGGAAGTATTGCCTCCATAGCGCATGTTCTCGGCTTGTGGGGTTGGCGTGGAACCGCGCACGCCCCAGAACTTGATGAGCATAGGTTCGTGACAGCACGAGAGCCCTAATAGTTGTTGTATTCCTTGGTATCATCCGACGATAGACAATACGAGTCAATTGCCGGATTGGTTCAGCCTTCACTATTTCGTAGCCGTACCTAAGATAACTCGCAGGATACCCAGGCATGTAAGCAACTGGCCCGCACCTTCGGGCAGACACGCAGACTGATGTATACTCCCCCTTTTAATTGGGAAAGTCGTGGCTGCGTCGCTCGAATAGGTGGAACAGGGAGTGACTCCAACGAAGCGCGAGCAGATTCCAGCGAATACGATTCCGCCGCTGCGGCTGGCATTTGCGCTGAACCTGCTTTTCGTTTGTTTCGCTTTTCTCCCCGCGGTGAATTCCAATCCGCGGCTGCTGTGGTCTGTCCTGGGAGCGGCCGCTGCTTTGCTTCTTCTGCTTCTCTACGTTAGCCGGCATGTTGCCCATAGCGGGCGCACCCTGCGCTACGAATTCCTCCCCAAACCTGTGCACTATGTACAACTCGTCATGCACTTATCCATCTACACCTATTGGGGATGGTACTGGCGCCAGGTGTACCACCAGGCTCCGTTGATCGTAGCTCAAATCGTTTTCGTCTACGTTCTCGACATGCTGGTGTGCTGGTCGCGTCGCGACCAATGGATACTAGGATTCGGGCCGTTTCCCATTGTCCTAAGCACCAACCTCTTTCTCTGGTTCAAACCCGATTGGTACTTTCTCCAGTTCCTGATGTTAGCGACCGGAGTGCTCTGCAAGGAGTTCGTCACCTGGAAGCGTGAAGGGCGCCGGGTACACATTTTCAATCCGTCGGCGATCGCACTCTTTGTCTTCTCGATCGCGCTGATTGTTACGCACAGCACGAATATCTCCTGGGGCGAGGAAATTGCAGTTTCCTTCGACCGCCCGCCACATATCTACCTCGAAATCTTCCTGCTGGGCCTGGTGGTTCAGAGCCTGTTTTCGGTAACGCTGGTTACGCTCTCAGCAGCCGCGTCCCTGTATGCGATGAACCTTGTATTTACACACGCCACAGGTCTCTATTACTTCATCGACACCAACATTCCCGCGGCCGTGTTTCTTGGTCTTCATCTTCTAATAACGGACCCCGCCACTTCCCCGAGAAAAAACTTTGGCAAGATCGTGTTTGGGGCGATGTATGGCGCGGCGGTATTCGGTCTTTATTGGTTCCTGGGCTGGATAGGGGTGCCAACTTTCTATGACAAGCTCCTGTGTGTTCCTCCGCTGAACTTGACGGTTCGGGCGCTCGACCGGGCAAGTGTGGCAGTGGCCGCCCACCTCCGATTTCCGCGTTGGACTCCGAGGAAGGCGAATTTTGCATTTATGGGAGTGTGGATATGTCTGTTCGCGGTTATGTTCACCACGGGTTTTCTGGGCGGCAATCATCCCGGCGCCTACCCTGAATTCTGGCGCAAGGCGTGTCTGGAAGGCCGCGGGACAGCTTGCCAGTCCTGGGCTCAAGTGATGAAGATCTCGTGCTACCACGGGTCAGGGGCTGCCTGTGTGACCCTAGGGAACGCCTTGAATGAGGGCGGCATGGTAGCGCGCGATCCGGCAGAGGCAGGCAAAAACTTCGCTCACGGCTGCGAACTCGGAGTGTCGCAGGGGTGCAGAAGCGTATTTCACATGGTGAGGGAGAGCGGTGGCAGTTTTTTTCAAAGCGCCTGCGACCGCGGCGATGCTGAAAGTTGCTTCCTCTTGGGTTCGCTGTATTACGCCGGAAGCGGTGTGCCGAAGGACCCGGCGCGCGCCTTCGCCTTGTTTCAGCGCTCTTGTTCCGCTGGTTGGTCGCGGGGTTGTAGCGGCTTGGCCGAATGTTATCGTGCAGGAGCGGGAACCGCGGTGGACAGTTCCCTGGCCCTCGAGAACTTTGATAAAGCGTGCCGGGCTGGCATTGCGCCAAGCTGTTTCTCTGCCTCCTCTATGTACCGCGATCTCCATGACGTGGCCCGAGCGGAAGAGAGGCTGCGCCAGGGGTGCGCAGTCGGCCTGGAGTCTGCGCAATCGAGCGCGGCCTACACTGAGAGAGGTTCGCGCCCGCAGGCTGCGGTCGCTCCGGCGGCCTGTTCCTCGACTGGAAGTTGAGGAGCGGAAGAAACTAGCTCTTTGCCCGGTGCCTATAACGCCTCCCCTATAATGAACCGCGAGGCTGTGTCGGAGTCTGGCGACTCTCATCCTTCGCCTGGTTGACCCTACGAATGATTAAACCCGAGTTCAAGGAGTTCTCACGACTGGCAAGGTCGGCCACGCTGGTGCCGGTGGTGAAATCGGTGAGCGCTGATCTGCTCACCCCGGTCTCCGCGTTCCTGGCCATCGCGGGAAAAGAGCAGCATGCGTTTTTGCTGGAGTCGGTGGAGCGGGGGGAACAGATCGGGCGCTTCACTTTTCTTGGTGTTCGGCCTTACATGCGGGTGCGGGCGCGGGGATCGTCAATCGAAATTGAACGCGGTCGGCGGCGCGAACGCCACCAAGGCAGCGTTTTTGAATTCGTGAAGTTATTGCTGAATGAGCATCAGCCAGCGGTGGTTCCCGGCCTGCCGCCGTTCACTGCGGGAGCGGTCGGTTATTTTTCCTATGACGTGGTTCGGCAACTGGAAAAAATTGGCGAGCGCGCCAAAGACGACCTTTCTTTGCCCGATTGCGAGTTGATGTTTTTCGACCGTCTGCTGGCTTTCGATCATTTGCGGCACCAGATTCACATCGTGGCTTCGGCGGATGTGTCGCAAGAATCCCCGCGCGCCGCATACGACCGTGCGGTGCGCGATATCGCGGCACTCGAACGGAAGCTGGCAGCCGGATTGAGCCCAGCGATGTGGCGCAAAGCGGCGAAAACGCCGCAGGCAAAATTGAAGATCCACGCCGGGACAACGCGGCCGAAGTTTATGCGCAGCGTGGAACGCGGCAAAGAGTACATCGCCGCGGGCGATATTTTTCAGGTGGTGCTTTCGCAGCGGCTCGATTTCGTCCCCGGAGTTGAGCCCTTCGATCTTTACCGTGCTTTGCGCCAGGTGAATCCCTCGCCATATTTGTACTTTCTGCGGATGGGAGAGACGCAGATTCTGGGCTCCTCGCCCGAGATGCTGGTGCGCGTGACGGGACGCAAGCTGGAATATCGCCCCATCGCTGGCACCCATCCCCGCGGACGCGACGACGCCGAAGACCAGCGCCTCGCGCAGCAAATGTTGAGCGACGAAAAAGAACGCGCCGAGCATGTCATGCTGGTCGACCTTGGCCGCAACGATCTCGGGCGGGTTAGCGAATATGGCTCGGTCAAAGTGAAGGACCTGATGTACGTGGAGCGCTACTCTCACGTGATGCATCTGGTTTCGGCGCTGGAGGGCACGCTGCGCAAGGATCTGGGAGCGCTGGACGCTTTTGCCGCGTGTTTTCCTGCCGGCACTCTAAGCGGCGCGCCGAAGGTTCGCGCTATGCAAATCATCGAAGAACTGGAGCCAGTGCGGCGCGGCATTTATGGCGGGTCCGTGCTCTACGCCGATTTTGCCGGAAATCTGGATTCCTGCATCGGCATCCGCACCATGGTCATGCAGGGCAAGCATGCTTACTTGCAGGCTGGGGCGGGGATTGTGGCTGATTCCGATCCGGCCAGTGAATATCAGGAGAGCATGAATAAGGCGCAGGCGCTGTTGCGGGCAGTGGAAATGGCGAGGGGAAGTGGTTACTGATCACGGTCCGCTGCTAAAAAATTCTCGACCAGCTTTTTCCCCGCGTCCGTTAACACGCTCTCCGGATGAAATTGGACACCTTCGACCGCAAATCTTTTATGTCGCAACCCCATGATGGTGCGGGTTCCATCTTTTTCCGTAGTCCAGGCGCTGACTTCTAGTTCGTCCGGCAAGTCACGCTCCTCCACAATCAGCGAGTGATAGCGGGTCGCTGTCATCGGTGTCGGCAAGCCTTTGAAGATACTTTTGTTATCGTGGGTGACCGCGCTGGTTTTGCCGTGCATAAGATGAGGAGCGCGAATGACCTTTCCGCCGAAGGCCTCGCCGATGGCCTGATGTCCTAGGCATACTCCGAGGATAGGAACTTTTCCGGCAAAGTGGCGGATGAGTTCGATGCTGATGCCTGCATCCTGTGGCGTGCAGGGGCCCGGTGAGACTACGATACGCTCCGGCTGCATCGCCTCAATCTCTCTTACCGTAACCTGATCGTTGCGGCGGACTTCAAGCTGGGCGCCCAGTTCGCCGAAATACTGCACCAGGTTATAAGTAAAGGAATCGTAGTTGTCGAGCACGAAGACCACAGCGGCACCGACCTTTAGCTTAACACTGGCTCCTTTTACCTTCGGGATACTTCGTGACCCTTGTGGTAAAGGTTTTCTGCCGGCTGCACCTGGAACTGATCTACCATCACGAGGATTTGCTTAACCTGCCGAAATAGGCTATATCCATCCCCGATGGTGGTATTGACGGGAGATTCATGAAGAAGTCATTATGCTCCAGCATAGTTGCAAGCCACTTCGTTCGCTAGAGGTAAGAATAAATGTCAGAAGCCCAGGAGAAAAGGGCTGCGCGACGATTTGCGCTCCGGATACCGGTCGCGGTTGCCCGCGGCGAGGGCCTGGAGCACAGCGAGCCAGCTCAACTCCGCGATGTAAGTGCGCGCGGGATTTCCCTTTACCTTGACTCGGTTATTGAAAACGGGTCGCCCCTCAGTTTCACTCTAACCCTGCCCCCGGAGATTACTCTCACTGAGAGCATTCGGGTGCAGTGCAAGGGGAAAATCGTGAGAGTGGAAAGCCAGGGGAATGGTGGAAAGATGGCTGTGGCCGCAGTCATTGAGGACTACGAGTTCGTTCCGGAGAGCTAGGTGCGGCTCGAAGCTTTGGCGGATCTGAGCGCGCGGGATTAGCTTTCTGTGTGCGGCCTCTTCTCTGCCTTCGCAGCAAATGATAAGGTTCCTCTCAGGAGGAGTCGAATTCATTTGCGGCGATTCAGTATTCAACTTCCGGGCAGTTTTTTCCTGGCCCTGATTGCGGTTTCCAGCGCCTGGTCTCAGCAACAGCCGCCACAGCCCCCGGCCCAACCGCCGCCTTCGGCTTCCCACGCTGCGCCGCCGAAGTCTTCGTCACCGCCGGCTTCCTCGCCTACGGGGCCCGCGATTTCGGTTGTTACCGGGGTTAACCTGCTCGAGGATCACGGCGCTCCCGCGCTTGAGATTCTTTCCACTCTGCCTTCGGTGCCTTCGATTCAGTTCCTGGAATCGCCTCCCCGCATCGTCATTGACCTGTTGCATGCACGTATCGGATTAAAGGATAAGCTCGCTCCTGTCCAACTGGCGAATGTTGTTGGCGTACGCGCGGAGCAATATCAAGCCGATCCGCCGATCACCAGAGTCGTCCTAGATCTGTCCGCGCCCTATGGCTACAGCTGGGATGAAGACGGAAATCGCCTGATGGTTCGGTTGAAGCCTCCGGAAGATTTGAATGCGAACAAGAAGGCGCGATCGAAGCCGCCGTCTGAATTTTCGCTGCGCGCTCGTGGAGCGCCAGCCATTGTGCCGGTTAGCAGAAATCCCGGCGAGGTGAAGGTGGATGGCAGTAAGATCGCCGCTGGATCGTCACTGACCGCCGGCGAACAGACTGCGGTGTTGCAGTTATCGCGAGGCGGCGAAGTTCGGGTTTGCCCAGGTACTACGGTCTCGATCACGACCTCGAAAAATGCAAAAGACATGATGCTGGGCATCAGCACTGGCGCGCTGGAGGCACATTACCAACTTGAGGGCTCTTCCGATACGATTTTGACTCCGGATTTCCGCATTCTGTTAGCAGGCCCCGGAGAATTCGATTTCGCCATCAGTTCCGATCCGCACGGCAATACTTGTGTGCGCGGTCTGACGGGGAATTCATCGTCGGCGATTGTCTCCGAGCTGATGGGTACACGGACTTATCAGGTTAAACCGACCGAGCAGGTGGTGTTCCACGCAGGGCAAATCGATCGAGTGGATAGCCACGTACCAGTCGAATGCGGTTGCCCGCCCCCGGTTCCCGTGCTGAGCGCGAGTGCAACTCCGCCGGCGCACGAGACGACAGCGCCTAAGGGTGCAACGCTCTCACCGGAAGGAAAACCATCGCCTCCGGTTACGAATCCGTCCATCGCGAACTCCGGAGGAGGAACACTGTCAACTGGATCGGAGGTTCAGCCGCTTCCGCCCTCGAAGCCCGGGGAGGTTTCGATTACAGTCGAAGCGCCGATGGTATACCACGCAAAACAGCCGGCTGCCAGCGCTGCGCCGGTTGATCATGCGACCGCGCCTGCGGAAGCCTCGACTTCTACCTCTGCGCCTCAGGTTCAGCCAACCCTGCAGCCGCCAACCGTCAAGCCGGCCACTCCTCCACCGCCGCCGGCGTCCGCGCCCAAACGAATGCTGCGGCGAATTAAAGGCTTCTTTTCTTCCGTGTTCGGTTGAGGCCAGCCGCACGTGCCTTGCCGGTCTTAATCTTTAAGTCATCGTACTCAACCGGCCCGGGTTGTTTGAACTCTAGCGGCGAATCGCCTTCCGCAACGGCTCCGCTTTTTCGCGCAGTTCATCGGCGAGATTTGCGCCGCGTTCAGCCACATCGCGAAAACGCTCGCTAACACCGCGGACACTGTCCTTTGCGTCTTCTCTCCAATCCTGCAGCGTATCGCGGGCATCCTCGTAGCCGCGCTTCAGATCGCGGCGGAGTTGTTTACCCGACTTGGGCGCGAGCACTAAAGCAGCCAATGCCCCGGCGCCGATGCCAATCAGCAAGAAGGTGACCGCTGTACCAAAATTTCCCTTGTCAGAAGATTCATAACGTCCAGAACTCATAAATTCACCTCATTTCGATTAAGAAACCTACGCGTTGTTTGATTGTAGTCTCCCGGAAAAGGCTAATGCGAATTTGCTGACTGTGCGGACATAGCGATTGAAGTTTGCGTCAATTTGCAAAACCTTTACCACTGAGGTCACGTAAAGCACACGAAGGAAGGCCTGCTGATCGATTACCTTCGTGATACTTCATGACTTAGTGGTTAAAGGTGTTTTGCCGGTTGTGCAGGAAATCGGTTTGCTCGCTGAGGTTTTCTTTCTCGTGAGCGAAGTGTAGAATCATTTTTTCGGTCCTCGTGTGCGGCGGAAAATGTGGCCTGCCCGCCTTCCGTCGGCTCCAACCGCATTTATTTTGAAGGAGATTGTCTCAAGCAATGTCGATCCCTGCCACCCAACTGCGTCCCGGCATGATCATTAAACACAACAATGATCTGCACTCCGTGTTTAGCGTGGAGCACCGCACGCCCGGCAACTTGCGTGCATTTATCCAGGCCAAGTTGCGCAACCTGCGCACGGGAGCCATGTTTGAGCACCGCTTCCGCTCGCCCGATCCCATCGAAAAGATCAACGTGGACGAAGTCGACATGCAGTTCTTGTACGCCGATGGCGACAATTACTACTTTATGGACACGTCGAACTATGAGCAGACTCACCTGACCAAAGATATTCTAGGCGATGCCGTGGATTACCTGATCGCAAACCTGGAAATCAAGGTCGAATTTTTTGACGGCAAAGCCGTGGGCATTGAACTTCCGCAAACGGTGGAGCTCACAGTCGTGGAGACGGAGCCGGGGTTGAAGAGCGCAACCGCATCCAGCGTGACCAAGGCCGCCAAGACTGAAACCGGACTGGTGGTGCAAGTTCCTCCGTTCATCAATGAAGGGGAGAAGATCAAAGTCGATACTGCCGAAGGCGTTTATTTGTCCAGGGCATAGGTTTTTGCTGTCATCCTGAGCGAAGTCGACGGATCCCTACTCTTCAGGTTGAAATTTTTCAAACATGAGTTCCGCAGAAAAAGCAGTCGAAGCCCGCCGGTTTAGTGTGCGGGGACGCGTGCAGGGAGTTGGCTTTCGCTGGTTTGTGGAACGGGAAGCGCACATTCTCGGAATCGCCGGATGGGTGCGCAACAATTCCGACGGCAGCGTGGAAGTTTTTGCTCAGGGAACACGCGATCAGCTTTCCGGATTGCGCGAGCGATTGCAGCAAGGACCCCGCGCCGCCCGCGTGGATGCCGTCGAGGAATCTCCAGCGCGCTTGAGTGAAGGAGTTAATACATTCCGCATCGAAGGGGCATGGTAGATTGTCTTCTAATTTAGCGCTGAATCGAGATCAAGATAAGCTTGACCATGATCAGCTTAAGAAACTAATTCGCGAAGTGCCCGATTTTCCCAGCAAGGGCATCCTCTTCTACGACATTACGACCCTGTTGAAAGATAAAGCCGGTTTTGCCGCGCTGATCGACAGATTATCCGAACACTATCTCGACCAGCAGATCGACCTTGTATTAGGCATGGAGGCCCGAGGATTTATTTTCGCTCCAGCCCTGGCTTACCGCTTGAAAGCCGGGTTTGTGCCAGTGCGGAAGCCGGGCAAACTTCCCGCCGCAACAGTGAAGTACGATTACGCGCTGGAGTACGGCACAAACTCGCTCGAGATTCACAAGGATGCGATCATTAAGGGGCAACGCGTGATTATTGTTGATGATTTGCTGGCGACTGGCGGAACCGCCGAAGCCACTGCTAAATTGGCCACGATGCTTGGGGCAGAAATTGCGGGATTAGGTTTCGTGGTGGAATTGGACTTTCTGAATGGGCGGGAGAAGCTCAAGAACTACGACGTAATGTCGCTGCTGCATTACGGCAAGTAATTCAGCAGAGAGCGTTCCTCCAAGATAACCCGCGCGGTCTCGCGAAAAGTCACCGGAGAAGTTTGGAAACCAGTACGCCCACTCCCGTCCAGAAGCTCGCGCTGATGGTCACGGTTAGAGCCAAGCCAAGGAAGATATCTCGAAATTTGCGGCTCTCCTCCCCGACATCGACCACCCCGACCTCGGGTTCACCAACTGGAACGGCGGTGGAGCTATAAACGAGCCGAGAACGAAGGAATTTTGCATTTTGGTTTGAAAGCGGCACGCCCCAGCAGTTGTGACTGGGCGACCTGAGAATTGATAGCTCTTTGATTGCTGCGGCAACGTCAGTGCGAGACAGGGGGTTGAGCTTGGATTTGTAGCTCATAATATCCGCACCTCCAGGTGTTCTGATAGCACACGAACTGCCATCCCCGTCGAACCTTGCTCGGACTCCTTGAACTCCTCCAAGTTTGTTTCACTCGGCACCTACTGTTGAAAAGTTCGGGATTTGCTCGGATTCTCAAGTCGCGCCTGTGTTTTTTGCACCCTGGCGATACACTTTTTCCAGTAGATCGGAGTCCAAATCGGCAGGATACGCTTTCTGTCGCCTATTGCACCTCTTCTATTACACTTCTTCCAGTAACAACTTGGAGTCTTTCGCCAGGTAATTTTTACGCCGAACGCAGTCTTTCATGGCGCTTCAAAGCCTTATCGAAGTTCCGCACCCGTTGGCACTATCATCCCGAGCAACGCGTAAGAAATGACGACTGACTACTGTAAGAATCAAAGATGAATTAAATCACACAGCGCCGGGCAGCGAGATTTTCGCGTCGCCAACTTCTGTGGAATCGAGCGCATCCCATACGCTCGCTTGCGGTAAAGTTGGCTCCTCCGGTGGGCTATCGGGCTGATCGACTTCTATGCGCTGGTTTATGTTGTGCTTATGGTTGAGTTCGTCCGCTAGTTCGCTTATCGCCGCGGCGCAGCTTTCCTCGACCGGTCCGGAGAATTTTTATAGTGGAGAGACGGTAACCTCTATCGATCTGATTGCGAATCCCCACCGCGATCTCGATCCGCTGTTGGCGTCAGTAGTCCAGAAGGTGGGGCAGCCCTATTCCCAAGCTAACGTGGAAGCCAGCATCACAGCGCTGGAGAAAGCTGGCGGATTCAAGAACGTCACCGCGCATGTCATTCCTGACATTTCAGGATTGCAGCTGAATTTCATTCTGGAGTCTCCCTATTATCTTGGCGTTATCAAATTTCCGGGGATGGCAAAATCGCTTTCCTACACACGCCTGCTACAAGTTGTGAATTTGCAGGATGAAGATCCTTACGACCAGGCGCGAATTCCTATTTCCGCAGCCGCGTTAACCCGATATCTTCAGAACAACGGATATTTTCAGGCGCACGTCCACGCCGAGCCAGAGATCGACGATGCCAACCGGTTGGTGAACGTCAGCTTTACTGTGCAACCTGGGAAACAGGCGCGCATCGGAACGATTCAGATTCATGGCACTACGAAATCGGAGGAAGCTTGGCTGCTACGCAAAGCGCGCTCGCTGCGGGCGCTATTTACCGGCGGACTGCTCAAACCCGGCAAACCTTATACGCCGGAACGGATCAAAGCCGCGACGGCGGTAATCAAGAAATACCTGGTCAAGCAGCATCGCCTTGAAAGTAAGGTCCACGAAAATCCGCCGCAATATGATCCGGCAACCAATCAGGTTGAGGTTTCGTTTCAGGTGGATATCGGTCCGGAGGTGCTGGTTCGCACCACTGGTGCAAAACTTTCTCCCATTCCTTTCCTCTCCGGTTGGGAGCTGAAGAGGTTGATTCCGGTTTACTCCGAAGGCAGCATCGACCCAGATCTGGTGCAGGAGGGGCAAGAGAATCTCATTAACTATCTTCAAAAAAAAGGCTACTTCGACGCCAAAGTGACGACCGATTTACAACAGCAGCCGGGGCGAATCGAGCTCTCCTACGAAATCGATCGTGGCAGAAAGCACAAAGTCGGCAGCATTTCTTTTCAGGGCAACAGTCAGATCCCCACAAAGAATCTGGCGCCTTTGATCGCGGTGAAACATTCTCATCTATGGACCCGTGGCGCCATCACTCAAAAACTTCTGAAGCAGAGCACCGACACTCTGATTGGCTACTACCGGAATAAAGGATATGAAGAGGCGAAAGTCACCGCTCAGCTTGCCGAACACGATCCGAAGATCGACGTCACTTTTAACGTTGAGGAAGGGCAACAGACGCTGGTCGATCAGGTTCATGTGACCGGGAATGGCAATATCCCGGAGAATCAGCTGACCGCTCCGCGAGGCTTCCAACTGAAAGCCGGCGGCCCATTTTCCATGCGGGGCCTTTCGGACGATCGCAATCGCATCGTTGCCACGTATCTGGATCGTGGATATCTCAACGCAAAAGTAAAAACTGATGTCGCACGCGATTCCAAAAATCCGCATCGCGTAAACGTCACTTACGCCATCACCGAAGCTCAACTGGTGCGGATGAGCAAAATGGTTTACCTGGGGCAGGAGCACACGCGGTTGTCGTTGATCGAGAAGTCGGCGAATCTGCATCCCGAATCCCCCATGCGCAGGGACCAACTCCTGGCAGCGCAAACCCGGCTTTATGACTTGAATATTTTCGATTGGTCGAGCGTGGGCCCGAGCCAGCCGATCACGGACCAGACCGAGGAAGCGGCGCTGGTAAAGGTTCACGAAGCAAAGCGCAACGAGATCACCTATGGCTTTGGATTTGAGGTTTCGCATCGAGGCGGCAACGTCCCCACCGGCACGGTTGCCGTTCCGGGCGGCCCAACCATAGGCTTAGGCAGCAACCAGATTGCTGCGGACCAGGCAATCTACGCCAGTCCTCTCGGGTCAATCGCACTGAGCCGCAGAAATATGCGAGGGCTGGGCGAAACGGCGAGTGCATCGATTCTGTTCTCACGACTCGATCAGAAAGCGATTATTAGCTACCTGCAGCCGCACTTCTTCGGCACTTCGTGGAATTCTGTAACCAGTATGTCAATTGAGCGGACCACGGAGAACCCGCTTTTTGCAGCGAGTTTGGCCGATGCTTCGTTTCAGTTGGCAAGATTATTGAGCCGCAAAAACAATATTCGTCTTCAACTGCGCTACGACTTCAATAAGACCGACCTCTCGCAACTCCTGGTTCCCGAGCTTGTGCTTCCGCGGGACCGCAATGTACATCTTTCCACGGCTTCCGCCACGCTCATTCGCGATACCCGTGATCACCCGCTGGATGCGCACCGCGGCGTTCTCGAGAATCTCACATTAAGCATGACGCCATCGGCGCTTGGTTCCAGCGCAAACTTCGCCAGACTCTTTGGACAGTTCGCCTTCTACAAGCCATTTCATTCCGTGGTGTTTGCCAATAGCATTCGCCTGGGGCTGGCCGAAGCTTTTGCGGGAAGTTTTGTTCCTACGAGCCAGCTTTATTTTTCAGGCGGTGGCACCACGCTGCGAGGATTTCCGATCGATGAAGCCGGACCGCAGCGCATCGTACCTTTTTGCAACGTGCTGCAAAATCAGACGGGATGCGTGAACGTCACGGTGCCTGTGGGCGGATCGCAGTTGTTCATCTTGAATTCCGAGGTTCGCTTTCCTCTTCCGTTCCACATCAGCAAACATTTGGGAGGAGTTGTTTTTTACGACGGCGGCAATGTTTACAGCACCATCAATTTCAACAACTTCGTGACGAACTACACCAATACCATTGGCATTGGTCTGCGTTATTCGACTCCGATCGGTCCGGTCCGCATCGATCTTGGCCATAATATAAATCCCGTACAGGGCATTGATCCAACGCAGTATTTCATCACACTTGGGCAGGCATTCTAACAATGATGCGATGGGGAAAAATTATCGCGTGGGGCTTGGCGACGATTGCTGTTTTGCTCCTTGCTTTCATGGTTGGCGGTTTGCTGTTCTTACGAACCGCCGCCTTTCAGCGATTAGCCATTCGGATCATCATTAAGAACGCGGATGAGGTTACCGGCGGGCATGTGAGTATCGGCGGTTTTGACTTTCATTCTTCAAGTTTGACGGCGCACCTCTACGACATTACTGTTCGCGGCACTGAAGCCGCGAGCGAACCTGCCTTGTTGCATGTTGACGAGATTACCGTCGGCTTTAAAATTAAATCCATAGTTCAGCGCAAGTTCACTCTTGCGCAACTCGTGATTGAGCATCCCGTTGCTTTTGTCAGGGTGAATCGCGAAGGCAAAAGTAATTTGCCAGAAGCCCCAAAAAAAGAAAGCAGCAGCACCAATGTATTTGACCTAGCCGCGCAGCACGTACTTTTGACGAACGGGCAGGTTCAATACCAAGACAAGAAAATTCCGCTCGACGCCGACTTGTACGATTTGCGGACTAACATACACTTTGAGTCAAGCGGAACGCGCTACATCGGCGCGCTTTCCTACGATAACGGCGATCTCCGCTATGGAAGTGATCCAACTTTCCGTCACAGTCTAGACGCGCGCTTCAGCGTGAGTGCGCAGCAGTTTTTGCTTCAATCAGCCGAACTGAAAGTGGGCTCATCGTTATTGTCTGCGCAAGCGGAATTGACGAATTACGGCAATCCAACCGTCGAGGGCCGCTACGATTTAAGAATTCGCACGCAAGATTTCTCTGCGATGTTTCAACCGTTGAGGCCGGCGGGAGATGTGTCGGTTAGCGGAGCGCTGCACTATCACGCGGTTGAAGGGCAGCCCGTGTTGCGCTGCATCTCAACCGATGGACAGGTCGCGAGCGGCAATTTACTTATCGAACCGCCGCAAGGACGCGTTAATGTTCGAGCACTGCGAGGGCGTTACACGCTAGCGAATGGAAATCTAGAGGCGCGCGACGTCGTTTTCGAAACGCTCGGCGGAATGGTTTCGAGTGACATCAGCCTTAAGCACTTGGATACATCGCCTGACGGTCAGCTGCGGACAACATTGCGTGGACTCTCGCTACGTGCTGCCCAGCGCACCATCCAGCAGGCAGACTTCAAAGGTATCCGTGTTTCTTTTTCCAGCAAGATCGACGGCACAATGGTTGCATCCTGGACCGGCAACGTCAACAATATGTTGGCTCGAGCGGATTTGACTCTCAACTCTAACGCACAAGAGAAAGAAGAAAAGGGAAGTAGCGTTACTACCCAAACTCTCCCGGTCAGTGGAGCAGTTCACGCTTCCTATGACGGACGAGGAAATAACGGACGAGGAAATATCATCAGCTTTCGAAACACCTCCCTGCGGATTCCCGCAGCCACTGTCTCGCTGCAAGGAGAGGTCAGCCAACATTCAAAGCTACAGCTCCAGGCCGCGACCAGCGATTTGCACGAGCTTGCGGATTTGCTGCAGGCGTTCGGCAGCAAGCAGGCAACCTCGCTCGAAATAGCCGGCAGCGCGTCAGTGAATGCGCAGATACTGGGCACGCTTCAGCGCCCGCAAATATCCGGCGAGATGTCGGCCAAAAATTTGCAGCTGCAAGGCAGCCAATGGCGCTCCGTTGAGGCGGGATTTCAAGCCAGTTCAGCTCAGGTCGCGCTGCACAATGCCGTCCTGGTCAGTGCGCAAGAAGGTCGAGCCTCTCTTACCGCAAATGTTGGACTACGGAATTGGAGCTACCTTCCTTCAAGTCCGATTGCAGGGAAATTGTCCGTACAGAAAATGTCGATTGCCGATTTGCTGAGGCTGGCAAATGTGCACTATCCGGTTTCTGGCGAATTGTCCGCGGAGATTTCATTTCAAGGATCGGAACTCAACCCCGCCGGAAGCGGGTCGGCGCGAATTGAGGATGCACAAGCTTATGGGCAAGCCTTCCAGCTTCTCGCAGCGACATTCAGCGCCGACAAAACTTCAGTGAGTTCGACCCTGAATCTTAAACTCGCTGCCGGCTCAGCGAAGGGAACAGTCGCGTACACACCCGGAACGAAAGCCTATGCGGTTCGGCTCAGTGCTCCCGCAATAGTTTTGCAGAAGCTGCAAACCGTGCGGGCGAAGAATCTCGGACTCGAAGGTGACGTAGCGCTCTCCGCAAGCGGCCAAGGCACTCTGGACAATCCCCAATTGGATGCTTCCGTAGAAATTCCCCACCTCCAGCTCCGCGATAAATCGATTTCACAAGCCGGGATTTCACAAATCAAGGCCCAGTTGCAGATTGCGAATCACGTCGCAAAGTTAAACCTTGATTCACAGGTGGCACAGACCACGCTTCATTCGCAAGCAACAGTCAATCTGAGCGGAGGCTACTATACCCAGGCCACGATCGATACCTCAAGCGTAGCGCTTGGTCCTTTGCTGGCAATGTATTCTCCTAGCTCGCCACAAGGGTTTCAAGGCGAAACCGAATTACATGCAACGCTGAAAGGTCCGCTGAAAGATAGCTCGAAAATTGAAGCGCACATTACCATTCCAATTTTCAAGGCCAGCTATCAGTCGCTTGAGATCGGCGCCTCCGGACCAATCCACGCCGACTATGCAGATTCGGTAATTACATTGCAGCCTGCCGAAATAAAAGGTACCGATACCTCGCTTCGAGTTCAAGGCACGTTTCCACTCAGCGGCCATGAGGCACCCAGCCTTACCGCGAAGGGATCGGTAGATGTCAGCATTCTCAAAATCATAGATCCGGATGTGCAAAGTTCCGGAACAGTTGCGCTGGATATTCATGCTTCCGGAAATGCCACGAATCCTGCCGTGCAAGGGCAACTCCAGTTTCAAGAGGTCGCTTTGTTGACTCCCGGCGCGCCCTTGAGCCTTCAAAAATTAAATGGAACCGTTCACATCGTGAATAACAGCCTGCAATTATCCGGACTCACGGGAATAGTTGGCGGCGGGGAAGTTTCGGCCGGAGGCTCGATCTCTTACCGCCCGAATTTGCAGTTCAACGTTACCTTGCAAGCAAAATCGGTTCGTCTGCGCTATCCCGACGGCCTGAGATCACAGCTCGATGGCAGTTTAGTTTTCAGTGGAACTCAAGCGGCATCGACTCTTACAGGACAGGTCCTTCTAGACTCGCTTTCGTTCACGCCCGACTTTGATATTTCGAAATTCAGTGACCAATTCGGCGGCGGCAGCTTGCCGTCAGCACCCGGCTTCGCGGACAACATTCAGCTTGCGGTTGGACTGCAATCCAAGAGCAATCTCAGCGCGTCGAGTTCCCAGGTCAGTATTGCGGGCGACGTCAATCTTCGTGTGGTTGGCACGGCTGCGGACCCGGTCATCGTCGGCAGGACAGACCTTACTTCCGGCGAGCTTTTCTATCGCAACGGCCGCTACCAACTTCAGCGCGGGATTATCAGCTTCAGCAATCCCGTGCAGACCGAGCCCACCCTCGATGTTTCAGTAACCACTACGATTGAACAATACAACCTAACCATTTCGCTGCGCGGACCCTTCGACAAGCTCACAACTGCATATAGTTCCGATCCGCCGCTGGCCGCCACCGATATCATCAGTCTGATTGCCAATGGGGAGACGACTACGGAAGCGAGCGCCGCGGGCAACAGCACCGATTCCATTATCGCTTCGCAAGTTACAGGACAGGTGACAGGCGGCATTCAGCATCTGGCGGGCATATCGAGTCTCCAGATCGATCCCCTGCTAGGCGGCAACCAAAACCCCACGGCCCGAGTGGCGATTCAACAGCGCGTGAGCAAAGATTTCCTGTTCACTTTCTCCACCGACCTTTCCCAACCGGGATCGGAAATTGTGCAGGGAGATTACCAGATCAACAAGCGATGGTCAGTGAGTGTGACTCGCGATGAGGTTGGAGGAATTTCGGTGGATGGCAAGTATCACACCAGTTTCTAAGCCGCGTGACCGGCATTTTGCCGGTTGCCTGGCAACGGTTCGGTCGCAGAAAGATTTGCGGAAAGATTCGAGGCTTGCCGCTCTTTCTCACGCTCCAGCTCAAGCTCCGAATTCAATTCACACCCAGCCAGCAGGATGAAGAACCCCCAGTACAGCCACGTCATCACCGCCATGACCGCGCCCAATGCGCCGTAAGTTCGGTTGTAATTGGCAAAATAGTAGAAGTAGATGCCCAGCAGGTGAGAGAGTGCGATCCAGCAGACCACACAGAGGATCGCTCCCGGCAGGGTTGACAGGAACCGCTGTTTCACTTGTGGAGCAAGATAGTAGATTGTTTCCACCGTCAGCAATGCAAACAGTGCTGCGAGCACCCAGTGAAGGTATGGCCAAAGCACCACAAAAGCATTGGAAAGAGAAAACTGCGCCGCGATCCACGCGCCCGCCCTGGGCCCGATAATCATGGTGGCGATTCCGCAGACCAGAAATAAAGCAGTCATCGCCGCCAGCCCTACAGCCAGAAGCCGCGTCTTCCAAAACGGCCTGGAGTCTTGCACCCTATAGGCCGCATCGATCGACTCGATCAGCTGATCAAAAGCGGAAGATACCACCCAGAGCGTTCCCAGGGTCCCAAGAGAGAGCCATGCGCCGGGACTCTTCTGGGGAATGTCACTGAGCACGGACTGCACCAAGGGCAACGTGCCAGAGGGCGCCACTCTCCCAATCGCAACCAGCGCATCCTGAAAGAAACCCCGCACCGGGAAATGCGCCAGCACTGCCGACAGGAGGATCAACCCGGGGAACGCGCCAAACAGAGAGTAGTAGGAAAGCGCCGCGGCAGCCTCGACAGTCTCATCTTTAAGCAGATCGCGATAAGTGTTGGCGAGCGCACGCCGGATGGCGGAGAAGGTCACTCACCTTAGATGCAATCCATCCACCGGAAGCTCTATTGTTCGCAGCGCCGATGTAGAATTGTATGTCGCGGAGAGGTGGCCGAGTGGTTGATGGCTCCGGTCTTGAAAACCGGCGTACCCGAAAGGGTACCGGGGGTTCGAATCCCTCCCTCTCCGCCAGGCGTTCTTTCCTCCGAAATACGCGAAAGATGCCCATTTTTCCCGATAATTCCTCAGCAAACCGGACTGGAGAGAACGGACTGCTCCGTTGAAAGGGGGGTAACTTCCCGGCTTTTCTCCGCAGGGCACATGCGCAGTCCGGTTTCAAGGCGGGCGGTAGGCGAATGTAATGCGATCAAAACTTAGATTTAGCCACAGCGAGTTGACTCTTTGTCTGCGACATACTCGAGAGCGGTTCGTATGCGACAGGGTGCGGCGGGTAAGCGGCCAAGTCGAGCGACGGACTTGAAGGCAGGAATCCTCGCAGTTGACAAAAGCTGCTAAACGGAAGTAAAAGTAACAATTCGTAATACTATGCAATCCCAGGTTTGCAGGTGATCCGCGACGCCGTCGGCAACGATGAGATCCTGGATGGAGACGGAAGCCCCATGCTCAACCCGGTTGGGATCGTCGACACAGGCCGCAGCTCCGCGCGAACCGTCGTTTTGAGGAGTCGCGCGACAAAACGGGTGACGAAAAATGAACCGTAGAAAATTTGTCCAGAATGCTGCAGTGGTTGCCGCAGGCACAGCTGCGCTGAATAGCACGGCTCTGTCCTATGCGCGCATATTGGGCGCAAACGATCGCATTTCACTCGGCCACATCGGGCCGGGGGCGCGTGGGATCGAACTCGTGGGCATGGTGGGCGCGCTCAAAGATAAATTCAACGTTGAAATGACGGCGGTTTGCGATCTCTGGACCCACAACCTGGAGCGAGCGGTGGAAGCCAACAGGAAGTTGTACGGAAAAGCACCGCGCGCGTGCCATCACCCGGAAGAACTGATCGCGCTGAAAGATGTCGACGCCGTCATTATCTCCACGCCCGAGCATTCTCATTCCCCGCTGCTTAAGATGGTCGCCGATGCGGGAAGAGACGGCTACTGCGAAAAGCCCATGGGGAATGTTCTCGAGGAAGCGAAGGCCGCGCGCGATGCGGTGCAGAGCAGGAATCTGATCGTGCAGATCGGCACGGAGCACCGCAGTGAGCCTTATCAGCTCGCCGTACGGGATATTATCCGCGGCGGCGCGCTGGGAGACGTGAGCAAATACGAAATCGCATGGAATTATCATGGGCCCCGTTGGCGCGGACGTCCGGAGGTGAAGCAGATCCGCGAGCAGGACACGGACTGGCGCGCCTGGCTGATGAACAAGCCGTATCGTCCGTTCGATCCGCAGCTTTACTTTGAGTTCCGGTTGTACAAGGATTTTTCCAGCGGGATTTCTGACCAGTGGCTGAGCCATGGCATTGATTTAGTCCATTTCTTTATGGATGAGACGTACCCGGACTCGGTGGTCGCTCACGGCGGAATTTTTGCCTGGCATGATGGCCGCGAAAATCCCGATACGTTTCAGGCGCTTCTGACCTACCCGAAAGGTTTTCTGGTGAGCTACTCCACCAGCTTTGGGAATGATGCGACTGGCTACTCACGCATCATGGGAAAGAAAGCCACTATGTACAACACGGGCGGAGAAGGCAGCCCGCGCTGGCGGATGGTTCAGGAAGCTGGCAATCACGAAGACGACACCGAGATCGATCAGAAGCGTGCTGCAAAAGATATTCTGTTGCCTGGAGACACGGGCCTGCCGCCGATAGGCATTGGGGATGAGGATCTTTCGCACATGACGAATTGGCTGGATTGCCTGCGCACGCGCAAACAACCGAACGCCACCGTGCAGAATGGATTTTCACATTCCGTAGCTTGCATGATGGCGACGCAGGCGTATTGGACCGGCAAGAAAATCTATTTCGATGCGAAAACGGAGCAGATTCTCGACCATCCACCCGTGGCATAAATTTCGTTTCTGAAGGGATCATAGGTGCTGATTAAGGTGTTTGAAGAAAAGAAGGATCTCGGCCGGGCGGCGGCCGAGCAGGCTGCTGCTTCCATTCGCAACGCGATCCGCGATTCGGGCCGCGCCCGTATTATCGCAGCTACTGGCGCGTCCCAGTTTGACTTTCTGGAAGTCTTGACCAAGGCGGAGGATATCGATTGGCGGCGTGTCGAGATGTTTCATCTGGATGAGTACATCGGTTTGCCGATGTCACATCCGGCTAGTTTTCGCAGGTATCTCCGGGAACGCTTGATTCAAAAAACCGGAATAGCCAACTATCACCTTCTTGATGGCGAGACCGATCCGTCAGCGGCAATCCGGAGTGCAAACGAAGCCATTGCCGCTGCGCCCATCGATATTGCCTTCGTAGGCATTGGTGAGAACGGCCATCTCGCGTTCAATGATCCGCCCGCTGATTTCGAGACCGAAGAGCCTTATTTGATCGTCAATCTGGACCAAGCCTGCCGGCTCCAGCAAGTCGGAGAGGGATGGTTCGCGAATATTTCCGAAACTCCCAAGCAGGCGATTTCGATGTCAATACGCCAAATCCTGAAAGCTAAAGAGATCCTGGCCGTCGTGCCTGATTCACGCAAGGCGAAGGCAGTAAAAGCTTGCCTCGAGGGAGAGATCAGCCCTATGGCTCCAGCTTCGATTTTGCGCCGTCATGAAAACACGACCGTATATCTCGACAAGAATTCAGCGGCATGGTTGACGCATGCGACGCTTACCTTGGCCTAGCATCGGCAGTTTCATTAGGCCGCGGGAGACTGGCAACTGAATTCGCGTGAAGTGAAATATCCCGCGTGGCTGATTATTGGTTGACCCCGCTGGCAAGAAATCCGCCGTCGACTACAATCGCCTGTCCGGTGACGAAACTGGCGGCGTCAGAAGCAAGAAATACCGCAGCCCCGACGAGTTCCTCGAGTTGACCGAACCGCGCCATTGGCGTACGTAGCAAGAACTCCTGCCCACGGGCTGTACCATCGAGCAACGATGCATTCAAGGATGTGCGAAATACGCCTGGCACCAGGGCATTGACGGAGACTCCGTGGCGAGCCCATTCGACTGCCAGCGATTTGGTAAGCGACAATACGCCCGCCTTACTCGCACCGTACGCCGCAACCTCATAGAGACCGAGAGAGCAAGAAAGCGAACCTATGTTGATAATTCGACCGTACCTTTGCTTGATCATGTGCCGGCCGAAAACCTGCATCGCGCGCAACGTGCCGGTGAGGTTCGTTTCCAAAATCGCATTCCATTCCGAGTCGCGTAAGTCCAGGGTGGGAATCCGCTTGGTTTGGCCGGCGCAGTTTACGAGGATTTGCACGCTACCGAATGTGTTGCAAACAGCATCGAGCAACGCCTTCAGATTTTCTTTGCTGGTCACGTCGCAAGTGATCGGCAACGACTTTCGGCCAAGTGCGACAATCTCGTCGCTGGCCTTACGGACCAGTTCGGAGCGGCGCCCGGTGGGAATCACGTTTGCGCCCGCCGTTGCCAGACCGCGGGCCAAGGTCAGTCCAATGCCGCTGGTCCCGCCGATCACGACTGCCGTTTTGTTAGTGAGGTCCAAGAGAGGATGGTCCATTTTTTTCTCTGCGGGTTGCAAGTTTACCTACAACTCAGGGAATCTCAGATAACTACGAACACAGCGAGTGCTGACCACTACTTACGTTGACAGCATCCCCAACCGCTGCGATGCGGGATCTCCTCAGAGGGAGACGCCCCTCTTCCAGGGAATAAAGTCATCCTGCCCGAGCAACTCCGCCTTGGTTCGAGCCTGTCCGCTCGCCACCTCAACCACCCGCTCCAGCAACGCGTCTCCCATCTCTTCGATCGTGCTCTCCCCTGAGATGACAGCGCCCGCGTCAAAATCAATGATGTCTTCCATCCGTTGGGCCAGAGGCGAATTGGTTGAGATCTTGAGCACCGGCGCAATGGGATTTCCTGTCGGCGTCCCCAGCCCGGTGGTGAATAGAATAAGGTTCGCGCCCGCGCCCACCTGGGCCGTGACGCACTCCACGTCGTTGCCCGGCGTGCACTGTAGGTTTAATCCTGGCACGGTGGAGTAGTCGGGATAATCGAGAACCGCCGTCACCGGGGAAGTTCCTCCCTTCCTGGCGGCCCCAGCGGATTTCATGGCATCCGTCACTAATCCATCTCGAATGTTTCCCGGCGAAGGATTCATATCGAAGCCTGAGCCGACCGCTTTTGCCCGGCTCGCATAGTCACGCATCAATTGCATGAACCGATCGGCGGCGGCCTTCCCAATGCAACGATCGATTAATTGCTGCTCGACCCCGCAGAGTTCGGGAAATTCGGAGAGCAGGCTCCTCGCCCCGAGAGCTGCCAGCGTATCCGATATCCGGCCAACCGCGGGATTCGCAGAAATACCAGAAAACCCATCCGAGCCGCCGCACTTCAAACCCACGCACAATCGAGAGAGAGAGGTAGGGGCACGCTGACTTTCGTTCGCCTCCGCGAGACCCATGAAAGTCGACCGGACGGCTTCTGAGAGCATCTTAAGTTCGGAGCCGCTCTGTTGCTGCTCAAACACGAACATAGGCTTGCTGAAATGCGGATCACGCCGGGCAATCTGCTCTTGGAGAATATCAATTTGTGAATTCTGGCATCCCAGACTTAGCACAGTCGCTCCGGCAACATTCGGATGATGGATATATCCCGCCAGTAACCCGCAAAGATTATTGGCATCCTCACGCGTCCCGCCACAACCACCCTCATGCATCAGAAACTTGATGCCATCGACATTCCCAAAAACCTTGGGACGGGTAGGCGAGTAGGACCTTGGTTCGAGCGCGTGTGTCTCGATGGCTTTGGTTTTGCCCTCCGCATAAAGCCGGATCAGTTCCGCTACCTGTTGCCGATAGATGTTCGGCTGTGCAAAACCCAGTTCCTCAAGGAACGCCTGTTTTAGCACGGCAATATTTCTGTTCTCGCAGAAAACCAGCGGCACCACTAACCAGTAATTTCGCGTGCCCACCTGTCCATCGGGCCTGTGGTATCCGAGGAAGGTTCGCTGGCGCCACCGAGATACGTCGGGAGGATTCCACTCGTATCGCCCCGAACTCTCGGAGTAACGCGAAGCCTCGTGTCTCACATTGCGTGTCGTCAGGACTTCTCCGGCCTGGATTCGCTCTCGCGCCTTGCCAACGAGAACACCGTACATCATGACTTCATCATCGGCCGATAGATCGTCGGTGCTGAACTTATGTTTGGCCGGGACCTCCGATCTCAGAATGTAGACCTGGTCCGAGTAGGTGATGCGCTCGCCTCGGTGCAGATCGGTGAGTGCGATCAAGACATTGTCTTTAGGATCGATTTTCAGAGCTCTGTTTTGCATCGCAGTGCCGCGCTAACCCGTGTGAGGCCGAGTCCGGCCAGCGCAATGATCAGTGTAATCTGTCCAGCCGCCAGCGACACTTTCACTTTTACTGTGCGAGACGAATCGGGCTTTCAGTCCCATCCCGCTCCGGGCCGCATCGGGCGCGGCTTCTGGTCGTAGGTGTTCTTGTATACTTTCCGGACATCTTCGCGGCGGGACGCAGTCAGACTTATTGGAGATAGCGCTAAGAAATTAATTCCAGCATCGACAATGGATACGGCCGGACAGTTCCCGTCACGTAGCGCACGCTCGATCCCCGGCCTACGCTGGTGGATCGGCGGACTGCTGTTTGTCTCCACCGTCATTAACTACATCGACCGCCAAACGCTCTCCTGGCTGGCTCCTTATCTTCAATCGCAATTCCACTGGACCAATAGCGACTATGCCGATCTCGCGATCGCTTTCCGCGTCGCGTACTCCATCGGGCAGACGGTTTTCGGAAAGCTCATGGATCGCATCGGTACGCGCCGAGGCCTCACATTTGGCGTCCTCGGGTACTCGATCGTCTCGATGCTGACTTCCCTAGCGAGTGGTTTTTACAGCCTCGCATCTTTCCGCTTCCTGTTAGGAGCCGGCGAATCGGCCAACTGGCCAGCCGCGACGAAAGCTGTCTCGGAGTGGTTTCCGAACCGCGAACGCGGTCTAGCAACTGCGCTGTTTGATAGCGGTTCCTCCATCGGAGCGGCGATTACTCCCTATCTTACTTACTCGATCTATTCGCGGTGGGGATGGCGGCCAGCATTCATGGTTCCGGGCGCACTCGGCTTCCTCTGGCTCATCCTGTGGCGATGGCTTTATCATCCACCGGAAAGCCACCCTCGCATCAGCGAAGCCGAACTCAACATGATTGTGGCCGACAAGCGTGATACGGATGCACAGCAGGAGGGCACCGCCCGTCCGCGATGGCGCGACTTGCTCAAATTGCCGCAGACCTGGGGAACGATTATCGCCAGAAGTTTTACCGACCCGGTTTTCTTTTTTATCGCCGAGTGGTTTCCGATCTATTTAGTTGCCAAAGGAATTGAACTGAGAACCAGCCTTATCGCGGTGTGGATACCATTCATCGCTGCCGATGCAGGAAGTTTTTTCGGCGGCGCAGTGTCAGGCTACTTGATCAAGCGAGGATGGTCAGTGGGCGCGGCCCGCAAGGCTGTGATGATTTACGGGGGGATCGGGGTGACGTTGCTGATCCCCACAATCTTCACAACTAATCTCTTTCTGATTTCCTTCCTTTTCGCATTTGCGACTTTTTCCTATGCCGGATTCACGATCATGGCGAATGTGTTGCCGTCCGACCTTTTTTACAGCGAAAGTGTGGCGTCGGTGAGCGGTCTGAGCGGCACCGGTGCCGGAATCGGAACTATCGTCGCCTTCAAGTTCATTGGTTATTTGTCCGACTCACGGCGAGCCACCGGAACGCATTCCTTCGATCCGATCGTCATTGTCGCGGGCCTGGTTCCATTCGTCGGAATGCTTCTCGTGTTGTTGCTGGTCCGCAATACGCAGGCCACTGACCAGGGCCTGGTGCGCCGAATTTGAGTCGAGTTCCTCCCGCCGAGTTACAACTGATCTCCTACCCGCTCGTTAACCGGAGGCGGCGTTTCAGAAAATAATTAACCATCGCGGTTTGGCGGGAAACTATCTTTATAGATGCGCTGACCCAGCGGCGAACCGCAGTCTGATCGCCTTCAGCGGATGGCAAATCTTGCGCATGCTGGGGTAAGGACTGCGCAGGAATACCGGAATGTGATCCTTCT
Organism: Candidatus Sulfotelmatobacter sp.; assembly: GCA_049512655.1. Classification (GTDB taxonomy): domain Bacteria; phylum Acidobacteriota; class Terriglobia; order Terriglobales; family Acidobacteriaceae; genus Sulfotelmatobacter. The sequence goes on from JBEKWW010000019.1 coordinate 126,074, forward strand.
CAAAAGACCAACTTCAGTGCGAATTGGATCAACCGCGGGTTATTGACAATCTGTGTAATTTGACCAAATCCAGGTGAATCGGTGTACGTCCCAGGGAAGGCAAACTGTGGATGATTGAAGACGTTAAACACTTCCGTACGGAAAATCAGCTCGGTGGCCTCATGAATCTTAAACGACTTGAAGAGTGACGCGTCGAAGTTCACGAAGTCCGGGCCATACAGCGGGGTGCGCGAGGCGTCTCCCAGTACTCCGGGAGCTGGATCGACAAAGCAACTGGTGTTGAAGAACTCTTGCACCGTGGGATGCCCGAGCTTTCCGTTGCAAACCTGGTCAGGACGATTGCCAATTGCCGTACCGGAATTGTTTACACCCGTTGCCAGTCCAAGCGGAAAGCCTGACGCGATGTGCGAGATGACATTAAACTGCCACCTGCCGATGATGGCGTCCGTGATTTTGTTGGCTCCGGAAGCGAAGTGACCGCCTCGGCCAAAGGGCAGCTTATAGAGCATGCTGGCGGAAAAATTGTGCTTTTGGTCCGTGATGTTCAGGCCTTTGTCCGTAAAGCCATTCGGATTGAGCGGATAGGCATTGGGTGCGGGATTGAGCGGATAGTACGGCACGCCCACGAGCGAGCCTAAATCGTCGTTCAAACCGTTATCGAAGCCTTTGCTGTAGGTATACGCAACCAAAAAGTAGAGGCCGCTCTGATAGGATTTCTCCGCTTTGATTTGCAGAGAGTCGTATCGCGAAAGTCCCCGGTCGATCAGGCCGATCACGTCATAGAACTGCGGATACGGCCGCAGGTTCGCCGGATCAATCTGCAGGTTCGGCGGCGCGGTATTCAAATTCCAATTCTCCGTTTGCAGATGACTTCCGCGTGAGCCTACGTATGCCACGGTCACCACCGTATTGGCTGGTAGTTGTCTTTGCAGATCGAGGTTGTATTGCTGCACCATCCCCGGCCTGAAGTTCGTATTTTGGCTGTATACGTTGCCGCTCAGGTTATTGAGAGTCGGCTGCACCGGCACCGGGAAGCCTTGTGAAAGGGTGGTGGTTGGAGTGATGTCGTCGGTCTGGAAAGAATACGTACTGTAAAATGGGGGATTCAAATCCAAACCTTCAGCGCCCAGGTTCCAGCCTCCGTCGTGCAGAATGGCATAACCCGCGCGAATCGCATTCTTTGTGGAGAAGGGACTGTAACTGATTCCGATTCTAGGTTCGAAGCCTTTATAGTAGGGCTGGATGCCGACGTTCTTGCCGGCGTTCACCCCAGCAACCAGAAGTTGCCCGGTGGCAAAATCAAAGTTTGAATAACGATTCTGTGCTTCCACCGTCGGGGTGGTGTAGTTCCATGCCATTCCCAGTTGCACTGTCAGGTTCTGCTTTACCCTCCAGTTGTCCTGGAAGTAGGGTCTGAATTCCTTCCATCGCCTGCCGGAAACAGCGCCCGAGAATGCGTTGTCATGCTCGCCGCCCGCCGGAATACCCAACAGAAAGCTCGCAATTGGATTTCCCGTGGATGAGTTCAGCGAACCGTTCGAGAATCCCGCCGTGAACAGGTTATCGAATGACATTTCCCCCATCGGAAAAGCGTCGCCCAACTCGTTCAACTGATAAAAGCGCGCGCCCATGCCCAGCGAGAAGGAGTGCGCTCCATGCACCCATTCGAAGTCATCCGAATAATGAAATACGTTGGTGCCATCCTGAATGGGAGAAAATCCGCGATCTCCTAAACCGTAGTAGCCTTCATTGAATTGGACGTTGAGAAAACCGCTGCTGAAGTACGAGCCGAGGTTGGCATTCGGAATGCCCAACTGGTCGCTCCAGTTCGTACCATCTCCGTACGACACGATGTGATCGAAGATGCGGTTGTATCCCGCGGTAAATTGGTTGATCTTGTTGCCCGAAAAAATATGGGTTTCGGACAATGCCAGGTTCCGTCCGTTATCCGCCAAATTCTGATTGCTGGCGTAGCCCCCCGGCTGGCTCCCGAAGTCCGGCAATCCGGAGGGAACATAGACCGAAGCCTGGTCTCGGCTGAAGCGGGCGAAGATTTTATCCGACGCCGAAAACGTATGGTCAAGGCGAAAATCAAATTCGTTGTCGCTGTACTTCTGGCGGGGAACATCGACATAATTGGCTGACAATAATCCAGCTACATTCGGCAGAGGCAGATAACTCAGGATTTTCACCGCAATGGGATTCAGTCGATTCGCGGGAATAACATTTCCCGGGAATTGCGTACGGGTCTGTTGGCCCGCGGCACCCGTCGTGGTGGAGGGATCGTAGATGGGAACCTCGGGGGCGCCGGGAAAAGATTCCGTGAAATTACCCGCGCGCTCCAGAGCCGTCGGAACCTGGGTCAACGACGGGATTCCCTGTATGTTTCTGGTTCCTTGATAATCGAAAAAGAAAAACGTCTTGTCCTTCACAATCGGTCCGCCGACCGAGCCGCCGAACTGATTCCTTATGTATTCGGGATTCACCGGAGAAAAATAGCTGGACGCATTCAATGCCGTATTGCGAAGAAAATCGAAGAGGCTGCCATGGAACTGATTGGTTCCGGATTTCGAGATCAGCAGTACGGTAGGACCCGCCCGCGTGCCGTACTCCACGGAATAATTGGAAGTAAGGACGTTGAACTCCTGCAAAGCGTCGATTGAGGGCACAACTGCAATAGCGCCGGATGTTAATTCTTCGTTGTCGACGCCGTCATAGAGCCAATCGGTGCGGTTCTCGCGCGATCCGCCGACCGATAGCGAGAACGTTCCCCGGATTGAGGTTTCGCTGCTCGAGCCGCCGCCAAAAAAATCGCCGGGCTGATCGCCCTGCGAAACTCCTGGCGCCAGAGTCGCCAGTTCCACAAAATTGCGCCCGTTTAAGGGCAGGTCCGCCACCTGCTCCGAATGGATGACCTGGTTAAGCGTGGGATTCGTGGTTTCAACCGCCACCGAGTTTGCTTCCACCGTGACTTGTGACCCGACCGTCGCCGGGACAAGGGTGAAATTGATTTCAGGACTGGCCTCGGATTCAAGGCGCACGCCGGTTCTTTCTGCTCCCTGAAAACTCGCTGCCGTCACCTTGACGCTGTAGTTTCCCAGCGGGAGCACATTAGCTACGAAGCGGCCCGCAGAATCTGTTGTAAGTGTTCGCAGGGTATTAGTGCCGGTTTCAGTGATGGAGACCGTGGCTCCAACGATCGCGCCTCCGGAGCTATCGACTACAGTTCCTACGATGGATCCCGAGGATTGCGCATGCATCCAGCAGGGAAACAGTAAAAAACTTAGCCACAGGACTGCCAGAACCGGATATGAGCGTTGCACAGGGCCCCCTATTTGAAAGCATTCAATCCAGCTGATCGCTTTGACTCGTCTGCTTCTACTTCTAGATCGTCTTTTCATCAACTCCGGCTATGCGGCACTATTGCTTGCCCTCGCCGTTGGCCTGATGCATCTGTGGATCGTGGGCATTCGGCGTAGGCGCTGACATGAGCTGTACAAACATCTTCTGAAATTTCGGCCAATCTACGTCCATCTGGACGTGCGCCTTCTGCAGGCTGATCGAAGGCTTGTCATGATCGGTCCAAACCAGTGTGTCTCCATAGCTCATCCCTTTATCCACACTGACGTCCATCCATACATAGCGCTCGCGCGTAATCAAGCTCGGATCCAGCCAGGCCGCAGCCGCCAACTCGTCCCATAGGTAATCTCCTGGCTTGCGCGTGTATCGCGCAATATACTGCGCCGCGGGTTCGTGAGACTTGCCAATCTCTGCCAGCATCTCCGCGGTGAAATGGGTCTCGATCGAAACATCTACCGTAGTCACACTGATCTTGGCCCAGGGCGCGTGCAGCATAATGCTGGAGGCTTCCGGATCGAACCACAAATTAAATTCATGGCGCGGGCTGTCGAGATACTCGGGGTCATCCGTATGCGGATTAACACTGCCCCCCATGATTACTAATTCCTGCGCCAGCGGGGCAAACTCAGGATCGTCTATTACCGCAGTGGCGATATTCGTCATGGGACCGGCCGCATAAATAGTCACTTGATGGGGATATTTATGAACCATTCGGATCAGGAAATGGGCGGCATCTTCGGTCGCCGGTTTCGTTGTCGGACTCCCTTCCGGGAGCTTCGGTATTTCGTCCGAACCATGCGCGGAGCGCGGCATCGTCCATGCCCCTTGATAGAGAACCTTGCCATACATCTGCTCCCAAATGCTGGTCCACTGCTTCGTGCGAATCATTGGAGCGCCGGCTCCAGGAACCACTGGAATATCGGTTCGCCCCACCGTTTCCAGGAGGCGCAAAGTGTGCGCCACTTCCTCGTTCCTCCATCCGTCCCCGGTCACTACGGTAATTCCCAGCACCTCCACGCTGGGCGATTGCAGAAACACCAACATGGAATTCATGTCGGTGCCCGCAGGTCCCATCGCATCCTGGTCAATCACCACATAGCGCTTCTGCTGCGCCTGCGCCAAGATCGTACTCAGGCAGATGGCACATAAAAAAGCACGATACTTTAAGTTGAATTCTCCCACTTTCATAAATGCCCCCTGGTTACGCGCAGAAGCAATTCATTTCCCGGTCGTAGTGAGACGGGAAATGAGCAGTTCGGAAAACTTTTCAGAATCGACTCCAGTTGCTACTTTGGCATTTGCCCGAAAGGGAAAATCACTAGCGCTTTCCGCGGCGGACGCTATTTCCATGGGGGCTGCATGACGAGCGGGTGCGTGCTTCCAACCTACGCTTTCGCCTGCCGTGATGCTTCCCATGGTCTCAATCTCGACTTGATAATCCTCGAACGTCAGAATATCCGGACGTATCAATGAGCTCACCGCTAGCGGATCGTGCAGATTCGGCCCCCTCTCCGAATCTGCCCCGCGGTGCATCTTCATCACGGCTTCGGCAATGCGGGCGGCCGCTTCGCTTACCCGGCCCTTGCCAGCTTGCAGCGCTTGGACATGGCGCTCCGTGAGTTGCACCCTTCTCGTAACATCGAGCCCCACCATCCGGATAGGAATCCCCGAGCCAAACACAATGCTCGCGGCCTCCGGATCGACATAAAAATTAAATTCCGCTGCCGGAGTTACGTTCCCGCCGGAAAGAGATCCTCCCATCAAGACAATGCTGCTGACCATGGAGACGATCTCGGGATCTTGACGCAGCGCCAGAGCGATGTTCGTTAGCGGACCAATCCCTACAATGCAAATGTTTTTTGCATTCTCGCGCACCAGCCGGCAAATTAAATCAGAGGCAGGTTCTTTCACCGGTTGCAGTCGCGCCGGCGGAAACTCGACTCCAGCAAGACCGTTATTTCCATGAGCGTACGCGGCCGTCACGAGCTTCCGAATGAGCGGAGACGAGGCCCCTCCGGCTACCGGAATGTCCGGGCGGTCAGCTATCTCGACCAGCCTTAGGGCGTTGGGAAGTGTCACACTGAGAGGAACATTTCCCGCTACCGCAGTCACCGCCACTACGTTCAATTCGCTTGAGCGCATTGCCAGAAGCAGCGCGAACGCATCGTCCACCCCTGGGTCGGTATCGAGGATGACCTTCTGCGAGCCTCCATTCGGGCCAGCCGAAAAGATGGGGGAGTGCCTGGCTAGAAGTGATTGGGGGTGAGAAAGGATTCCGCTCGCGAGTACGCCGCCCGACATTCGAAGGAACCCTCGGCGATCGGATTTCATTAGTCCTTCCACCAGATTCTTCGGGAGTCTGACACCGGCGGAACTCGCCGCCTACGATTTGAAACGTTTCATTCTATGACCACCGACTTTATACGCGCCCTTCATTCTTGTTGTCAAGAAAATAGCCCTAGGAATGCGGGCCGAGCACCGGACCGGGTCGCCCTTGCCCAGCCAATTCGTTTTCGAACCGCGTCCGGTTATAGAAAGATTTCTGCGTTCCAATACTTGTGGTCGAGAGCGCCGCGTATAGATTGGCTTTCCGCACCGCTTCTTGCTCGGTGGCGCCTTCTGCTAGAAACACCGCGAAACTTCCAATAAATGCATCGCCCGCCCCGGTGCTGTCGATACTCGTCACGGAAAATGGTGTTACGTGTTCCATCGCTCCCTGCCTGGCAAGAATAGATCCGTTCGCTCCCAGCGTGACGATGATTCCCCGGATGCCGCTTGCCAACAATTTTTCCGCGCACCGCTTCGCGTCCTCCACATTCCGCACCGGTATGGACGTGATCGACTCCGCCTCAGTTTCGTTCGGCACGAGATAATCAAGGCCCGCGAAAGCGCCCATGTCGACAGCCTGCGCCGGCGCGGGATTCACCATGCAGCGGATTCCATGCTTCCGGGCGAAGGCGATCGTGTAGTAGACCGTTTCCAGCGGAATTTCAAACTGCAGGACAATGCAGTCCACTGTTCTCAACATCTCGGCTGCGGCGTCAACGTCGGCCGGCCTCAATGTGTCGTTCGCTCCTTTCACTACCAGAATGCGATTTTGTCCGCTGGGTTCGACGAAAATCGGGGCAACTCCGGTCGAGACTCCCTCGACCTGCTTCACATATGTTGTGTCGATGCCACGTTTCATGAAGTTTTCAATTGTGGCCGGACCGAACAAGTCACTGCCCACTCGTGCGACCATGAATACCTCGGCTCCGCAAAGATGTGCGGCGACCGCTTGGTTCGCTCCTTTTCCACCGAATCCCAGATCGAATTTCTGGCCGAAACAGGTTTCGCCGGGCTTCGGGAACCTATCCGTGAATGTAGTCAGATCGATGTTTACGCTACCAACCACCGCAATTCGAGGTCGCTTCTCCATAATGGTGTTTAGAAAATCGGTTGACTGTATTGTTAGTTTCTGCCGTGTCTCAATCAGGTCACCGCGTCGCGTTTATGTGGGGCCAATGCTTTGTGACGAAAGTAAAAAATTATAGAGTGACGAATTTTCCGCACACCGAACTGCTTGAACAGTTTCGAGTTCGCGCTTCCGCATGGGCTCGGAGTATCCTCCTTAGGACACCGTACCAATCGAAACGCGGGCCATCCTGGCGAACTCCTTCAGGTTAGCTAGGTGTCACTCTTCTCTGGACAAGGACTGTCCTCGCCAAAAGCTCACTTAGCTAAAAATATCTGAAACCTTTCAAAAACGTGCTCCCAAGTATACATTGCTTGTCTGCATGTTTATTCCGGTGAGAAATCCACGGCGGTGAATCGAACAAATACCAGAAATCCACCCCTCCGAGGTGACTACTTCCAGCCATAGAATCGCTGGCGATTCGCGCTTTGGAAATCGATCGAATTGCGAATGGGAGCCGGACCGAATGGGAAGTGTACAGCGCTTTTTCGCAGCGAGATTCTCTGCTGTGGTTTTGCTATCTGCAACTTACGGACGCACCGGATTTAGGAGTCCAAAACTGTACCGAGGGTTCGAATCCCTGCGGAAGAGCCTCGATTCTCCGCTTTCGGAGTGACGTCGATCTACGAGTCCGTCGCCGGGCATAACTTCGGGTTTGCTGGCAAGCCGGTTTCCGCTGGTTCGCTACCGGCTTCCAGGTTGGTGACGCTCGTTGAATTCGATCCGGAACTTATTTGCGGTTTTCTTTGGCGTTCGTTCTTGGCCTCACTCTTGGAGAAAAGTTTTGCTGTAATCAACATTGCTGTGACTGTCGCGCTCAGAAGCGCAACTTGGTGCCATCCATTCAGCATCGACGCGTTGCCCAACAGCGTGAGACCTGCAAAACAAAATAAAAGATGCACGCAAAAGACCTGCAGCGAAGATTGTCCCAATAACACCAGTGGCTTTATCGCAGCAATTTTCGTGATCGGTTGCGAAAGAATGAGCAAGGCGGCCACCGCCACGAAATCGAGCACTCTTACCGGCCCCAGATGCCACTTATCGAAAAGAAACTCCAAAGCGCCCAGAGCTAAGCCGTGGGCGATTTTTCGCCGCAGAATAAAACATAAAACGGCGACGATCACGGCCGGAACAACCGCCCGCCTGGCCCACGATTCAATCGCCAGGTTTTCCTGAGCCCACCGCACACCTAACCACACACCCACAAACCAGAGAAATTGCCAAGCCCAAAGATCGAATGATCCCATCTCATTCAAGGGAATCCGCGTGGGAATGTAGCGCATCATGAATGTGTGTTCAGCGCTGCGAAAGCCGAACTGAGCCAGAACCCAGACGGCGAAAGATACCCACAAGATCCGTTTCCATCCAATGCGCCCCGCCAGCGGAATCGCAATGGATGTGAACAGCAGAAAAATGATGTACATGGGCAGGATATCGAGCAAAGGTGGACGATAAATCAGCAGAGCGGCTTCGGTGATCGCCTGCTTAGGCCCAGCCGTGAAGTAAAAATCCAATAAGTTGTGAAGCCCTGGCCGGTCGCCATGAACGGCAATGGGGACCGCGACTAAGAAAGCAAACGCCAGCAACAGTGCGTGGTAGACATACAAGCGCAACGTGCGTGCCCACAACTTCCGCCTCATCGCGGGATAGCCGTCGTGCTCTGCAACCCGGAAATAGATCCGCCCTGTGAATAGCGCCGAAAGAAAAATGAACCCCTCCGCCGCTCCCACGAAACCAAAAGGCTGGTTTACCCACGCACTCGCAGCAGTGGGCAAATGTGTTAGAGCGATCCACACCAGCATCACTCCCCGCACCGCATCCAGTTCCAATCGGCGTCCCGTGCTCACATCCCTTTAGACGCAATCTGGCCTCTAATGGTCATTGGAATTCGTACGCGGATACGAAATCTCACGCGACTTTACGCAAAATTACATGCTAAAGTTTAGCGGCGGAGAAACTTAAGTGGCTGTTGTTTTAAACGCGCTCAGTGCGTTGTTATTTTTGTACCTCCTAATCCCGATCCCGGCATACGCCAACAAGCGTGAGACAGGATTCCTCGACCGCACTACTACCATCGAGGCAGTTAATTACAAATACCAGGTATTCCTTCCGGAGGATTGGACGCCCCACCGAAAATGGCCAGTGATTCTTGCCCTGCATGGCGCTGGTGAGCGCGGCAGCGACGGCTTGCTGCAAACAGATGTGGGCATTGGCAGGGCCATCCGCTCAAGCCGTAGCGCGATCGAGGCAATCGTAGTCATGCCGCAATGTGCAAATAATCTTTGGTGGACATTGCCGCCAATGGACGAACTGGCAATGAAGGCACTGGCAGAAGCGACCAAAGAGTTCCACGGGGACACTCATCGCATCTATCTCACCGGCTTATCCATGGGAGGCTACGGGGCATGGCATCTTGCACAGAAGTATCACGGAACCTTCGCAGCTCTTGTCGTAATCTGCGGAGGTATTCGCCCGCCCGCAGCCGCACAGAAGGCCTACCCCGATCTTGTAAAATTCACACCACCTGATTCACCCAAGTCGTACACAGCCGCGGCCGAACGAGTCGGCAAGATCCCAGTCTGGATATTTCACGGCACCAACGATGACATTGTTCCCGTCACCGAATCTCAACGGATGACCGCGGCAATGAAGCAGATTGGGGCAGAAGTCCACTACACCGAATATCCAGGCGTCGGACATCCCTGCTGGAACAAAGCCTATGACGAACCAAAGCTGTTTCCCTGGCTCTTTTCCAAATCTCTCCCGGATTAGCTTCTAAGTTGTCTTACAACGGGCTTTTTGGCCAGTGGCCATTCCATACGGCCACGCAAGCTCGTACCGCGTTTTCAGTTGACACTAAATCGCTAATGCGCTGATTGGAGCCGATTACTACCCGAAAGTCGGCTAGTAGAATAAAGATCTCGTCACTTGGCCTGGATTCTGCACGGATCACGGGCAAACCTTCAATAATCCAACATTAGCGTTGGCCGGCAAGTTTCTGGTCGGGCTACCTTGACCTAGGAGCCGCGTAGCCGAATTCGTCATTTCAACCTTGGGCCCAACGTCCGGCAGGCTGACCGCCGTTATGATGCCGATAGCCAAGGCGATAGGACCTGCCCCCAGGCTGTGTCTTTACTGTACTGTTTATTGTTCTTAGTGTTTTGAAGAAGCACTATAGACTTGATGGATCATGACTTGGGTGATCTGGTCTTTGCTTTCGGCCCTTTTCGCAGCCGCGACAGCCCTTTTGGCGAAGATGGGGGTAGAGCATGTCGAACCAAACTTAGCGACTGCGATTCGGACAACTGTTGTCCTGGTGTTTGTATGGGTAGTTGCGCTCGCGTTCGGATCGCACCGGCAACTTTCGATGCTCGACCGCCGCAGTATTAGCTTTCTTCTGGCCTCTGGTATTGCGACAGCCCTGTCATGGCTTTGCTATTTTCGGGCTTTGGCCAGCGGCCCCGCATCGAAGGTCGCGCCTGTCGATAAATTAAGCGTGGTATTCGTCATCCTATTGGCATGGCCCTTGCTGGGTGAATCCCTCACGAAAGCGAAATTACTGGGCGGCGGCCTGGTTGTGGCTGGGGCAATCGTTCTTGCGGTTTCGCACTGAGCGCTGGTGGTAACCACGCCGGTTGCTAGCCTGATGCTGCACCCAATTCCGCACCCCGCGACAGCCTGTACCCAATACCTCTTTCTGGACCGCACTTCTTATGGCGTCCTTATTCAGGACGCCATTTGAGCACGCTGAGCTTGCCATCGATTGGACCGGTCTTCAGATTGGTGATATCGAGGCCCATCTTTTCTGAGGTCAAAATCTTACCGCGAACCGCTGGGGCAAACACGTCAGCGCTTGCACCAAAAATCTGGCCGACCGGGAAGGGCGCACAAAATGCCCTTGGCGGTCGGCCAATGACTTTCCACTGCAACGACGAAGTCCCCTCACGATGCGGTGCGCCAACTACTGCCCGGTGCCCGACAGCGTCACTTCCTGCGGACTATATCGACCCGCATAGGTTACGGTTGCTGCACCAGTGATCGCTCCTGTCGTCGTGGGCGAGAACGTTACCACAAACGTACAACTCGCTCCTGCCGCTAATGAAGTGCCGCAAGGAGTGCCGCCTCCTGACGCGGCAGAGAAATCACCGCTGGCCGCAAGGGCGAGACTCATTGACGTCGTGAGCTTATTTTGCACAGTCACGATCTGGGAACTGCTGGTCGTGCCTACCGTCCAGCCACCAAAGGTGAGGCCTGCTGGCGTCAAATTCAACGGAAGGATGGCCGTGCCGCTGGCGTTCAAAACCTCGGGACTGACCGAAGTGTTGTCCTTGATTGCAATCGACCCTTTCCACGTTCCCGTCCTCGATGGGGTGAAGGTAACCGTCAAGGTACAAGAACCTCCGGCGGCCAAAGTTGTCACGCAGCCCGACGAGGCGTAGTCGCCGCTAGCCGACGTGCTGGAAATTTTGACCGACGAAGCGCTCGTGTTCTTAACCGTTACGGTTGTCTTTGCGGTCTGTCCCACCGCCACATTGGTGAAAGCGAGCGATGCCGGGGTGAAGGTCAACGGCGAGGCAATCGAACTGGTGCCGGTGCCGCTTAGTTCCACCAGGAGCGGACTCAACTGAGCCCCGTCCTTAACCGAAACCGCGCCGTCGATCGCTCCCTTTTGACTCGGCTTGAAGGTCACGCTCAGAGTACAGCTTTTTGCCCCCGCAAGCGTGGCTCCGCACGGAGTTCCTCCGCTACCGACGACGGTATAGTCGCCGCTTGCCGAGAAGCTGATGCTTAAAGCCGTGGTTGGGTTATCGTTGGTTAGCGTTACAGTTTTGGCGGCGCCGGTCGAACCCACTGCAACGGTGCCAAACGCTAAGCTGCCAGGTGCAGCCGACAGTGGGGCCAATCCCGACCCCGATAGACTAATACGGCCAGGAGAGCCGAGGCCGTTATAGCTAACCGTCACATCTCCCGACAGCGCGATCGCGATGGTCGGGCGGAAGGTCACCGTAATCGTACATTTCGCGCTGGCCGCCAATGACGAGCCACAGGTCGAGGCGGAAATAGCGAAGTCCCCACTCGAAGCTTTCGATGAGATACTCACTGCCGACGAGCTGATGTTCGTGATAGTTATCACCCGCCCGGCGCTGGTCGTTCCTATCACTTCATTACCGAAAGCCAAACTGGCGGAAGAGAAGCTGAGAACCGGATCGATCGTGAAGTTGGTGGATACGACCGACCCCGCGTTTCCAGCATTGTCGGTGCTGTAGTAATAAACCGTGTACTTGCCTGTATACCCGACCGTAAGCGGACTGCTGTAGGTCTGCCAGCCCCCGCTGTTCAGTTCGTAGTAGGTGTGGGCAACCCCGCTTCCCGTGGTGGGAGACCCAGGATCGCTCGCCGAGAGCGTCACCTTCACCGCGCTCTTGTAGGTTGTGCCGCTGACTTTGGTGCCGCTCAGCGCCACTGTTGTTACGGGAGAAATAGTGTCGTAGCCGATCGGCCCATAAGTATAGTCGCCGCCATTTTCCCCTTCATTCCCCCAAGCCCGGACGTTAACGGTATGCATCCCCTGGCCGCCGCCTCCACCGTAGGCGCAGACAGCTGCCGTTATATCCAGGCATCCACTCGCACCGGTATATTGCGGACCGTCGTAGAAGGAGTTGTAGGGAGTACTCGGGAAGCCGCTATAGGCCGGAGACGGCTCACTGGTCGGGTTCCCCGGATCAGCGTCCCACTCCTGCGAGAATCCGGCTAATCCCTCTGACGGGTAACTATTCGCCGGAGGCGCGCTAATGGTCCAGCTCACTTCCTGGTCGGAGTTGTACCACGCTCCGGTCGGCGGTCCACTGAAACTCACGACGGGAATTGTGTCGCCCGGCACGATATTCCAGTTGATGGCCCAAGCCAGTTGAAGGAAGTTATAGGCTCCCCAACCTGTAACCGCATCCCAGCCAGCCCCCGCGCAGTAATACCCCAAGCCGTCTGCTGTAGTTATATTGTTGCTGTTGCAGCCCGACGTTATGTCATAAAACGGATAGTGCGTGTCATAGTTGTCATAGCCCACACGGTACAAAATGGGATTCACGGCTCCCATGGGCGAGCAAGCATCCGTGCCGCTGCTGCCGCAGATGTCGCCCAAGGCGAGAAGGTAGGCATTTTCCTGGGCGAAGAAACCGACCGTCTCCGGCGCGACGATGCTGGTACCTCCGTTTCCCCCCAGGCCGCCATTAAAGTACAAGTACTGCGGGGTGTTATACCAATCAGCGTTGAGAGCGATGTCAGGGACGCCGCGGGCGGGAAGTCCGCTCTGATAGCTCGGCTCTGTCCAATAGTTGCTGAAACCCCCCGTACTGCCCCCGTCGTTGGTGGAACACCCATCCGGTCCGCCACTCCAGGCGTAGATAGAGTCGAAGGTTGGCGGCGGACCTCCAGACATATACAACGTCGCGCCTCCCGCCGCCACCACGTTTGGGTCTGAGGCCGGGAAACTGACCGAATCGAAATCCTGGCAACTGTAGCTCGCTCCTCCGTCGCCGGAAGCCGCAGTCAACGTCCATCCTTGCCCGATCATCGAGCTGAAAATGGCGTCGGCGGTGTCCATGTCGCCTCCATCTAACGTAGCGTCGACCCAGCCCCAACTGGTGCTGAAGTTGCGCGCGTAGCCGTCCGTCAGCATGGTGTTGTAAATGTCGTTAAAAGTTCCGAATCCGCTGTTAACACCGTCATACATGTAAACCATCGCCGTGTTCACATACGAACCAAAGCTGTTGGCCATGGCTGTCGACCATTCCATGTCCATCGTTCCTTCACCGTCGCAGCACGTCGGTGTCCCGTCAATGTAGTACTCCTGAAAATGGTAGGCCAAATAGGGAAAATAACTCTGGAACCCGACCATGTCGCTCGTCTGCTGGCTGCCAGAGGTGGCGATGGCAATCGAGGTCTGAGGAGGCGTGACTCCAGAGTTGCCCGTCGGGTTGCAGCAGTATCCCCGGTTGTAGAGTGCGTATGCGCTATACCCCGCCGTGCTGTACATGTCCGCCGGGTCGTAAGGTGCGCCGGTCGTGTAGTTAGGACCGCCGGTTGCCTGCGACGACTGCGAGGCAGACTTCTTCAGCCCTTCAGGCAGCTTCGAGCGATCACCGTTCTTGCTCTCGGCTTGTCCCCGGCTGACTGCCGGTCCGGGCGAGTAGTCGGGAAATGTAGGTTCCTTGACGCTTTTATTCGCTGGCTGCATCACTTGGAGGTTTTGGAGACCACCCACAGAGTGAACGATGCCGATCAGGCTCGAAGGAATTTCCGGGTCGCGATCATTGGAGAAAAACGTCTTTGTCCCGAGTTGATAGCTGTTCATGGTGACGTTGAACGCTTTCTCGATCGTGCTCACCGTGCCCTCCACGTCGACAATCAGCCGGTTGGGGAAACGGTGGGTAATCGTGAGCCCTTGGGACGTAGCCCAATCCACGACGGCCTGCTCGTCTTCGACTGAAGGATCGAAACGATTCGTCCATTCCTCGGCGCTAAGGAACTTGTGAAATCCGCCTTTGCCCTTTATCTGCAACTGTTGCAGGAACTCCTGCTCCTCCACCACGTGAGGTGGCTGCAGGCCCAAGGTCAGACGCAGCATCTGACCGGAGTTATAGTGCCCCATCATTACCGCCTCGCCGCTCTTAACAGCCCCAGCCGTATACGGCTTGAAACTTGTGGAGGCAAGATTAGAGAGCGAAACTTGCGCAGATGCTGGGTGCGTGGCGAGCGCGGACAGCGCAACCACCAGTAGTGGCAGTAGCTGGAGCGTGGGGCTTTTCATCGCTATTCTCCGTTTAGATTTTTGAGTTCTTTGCTTAAGAAATTCTGCGGGTTCGGCCCAATCCCGATTGCGAGTCCAATTTTCAATCGCTGGCTCGCGGCCCAAGGCTTAGGCGGCGGGATCATGCCTGAGCTGAGATCCTATGAACAATAGCGGGCGGCTGTCGCGCATCTTGCTTTTCATGTGCTTGTAACCTACTGAGGACAATGAGGATGCTGCGAAATCCACGAAGCAGGGTAGAATGTCGCCAAACATTCGGGGCCGGCTTTCCTAAATGGAATCAACCAAACTGAAAGAGTGGCTGCGATTTGGGGGCGATTTTGAACTCGATTTGAGCGCCGGCCAACTGTGGCGCTCGGGTCGGATGCTCAAAATTGAGCGTATCCCCATGGAAGTTCTTATCTTTCTGGTGAAGCAATGGGGCGAGGTGGTAAGCCGCGAACAAATCGTGGAAAAGATTTGGGGCAAGGATGTCTATCTCGACACTGACAACGCCATCAATGGAGCCATCCGGAAAATCCGGCAGGCGCTGAAGGACAACGCGGAACAGCCGCGTTTCATTCAAACGATTACGGGCAAAGGATACCGTTTCATAGCTCCGGTGATTACGCCGGGCGATCAAGCAGAGGAGGAGCCGGCGATAGCGGCGATGAATCCTCCTGCGAGTGAGGAAGCCAAAAACGGTTTTCTACGAGTGCGCAAGCGGATGCTTGGCGTACTGCTGCTGGCGGCGGCAAGTGTCGCGATATTGATGGTGGCTTTGTATCCTCGATCAGGTGGGTTTCGCGGCGGGTCCTCGCCTTCTGCGGGACGGACGATGCTGGCGGTTCTGCCCTTCGACAACCTGACTGGAGACGCCAGTCAGGAGTACTTTAGCGACGGCATGACGGAGGAAATGATCACGCAGTTGGGCGGGCTCGATCCTGAGCGGATGGGCGTGATTGCGCGCACGTCCGTGATGCACTACAAGCACAGTCCGGAAAAGCTCTCGCAAATCGCACGTGAGCTCGGCGTGGAATACGTGCTCGAAGGAAGCGTGAGGCGCGACGGCGAAAACATACGAATTGCCGCCCAGCTCATTCAAATGCGCGACCAGACCCACCTCATGGCTCGCCAGTACGATGGCAAAGCTGCTGACGTATTGGTAGTTCAGAACGAGATTGCCAGGGAGATCTCCGCGGAGATCCAGAGGGCTCTGGGAGAGCATAAGGCGATCGCGCCAACGGTTCAACCCGCACTCTCGCCGCAGGCTTTCGAAGCCTATAACCTATATCTGAAGGGACTGTATTTCTGGAACAAGCGAACCGGGGACGGATTCCAGCAGGCCATCGGATATTTTCAGCAGGCCGTTCAGAAAGATCCCACCGACGCGCGGTCCTATGCTGGTTTGGCGGTCGGCTACGCTTTGTGGGGGGCTTACAGTGGGTCTCCGCCGGCCGAATTTGCCGCGCAGGCGCGTGCGGCAGCTATGCGCTCCCTACAGCTTAACGACCGGCTGCCGGAGGCTCACGCTGCTCTGGCTCTGATTGTCCAAAACCATGACTATGACTGGCAGACCGCGGAGAAGGAATTCAAACGGGCAATTGAGCTGAACCCGAGCTATGCCACCGGCCACCATTGGTACGCCGAGCACCTGGCCTGGCGAGGGCGTTTCGATGAGGCTTTCCGCGAAAGCGAACGTGCCCGGCAACTCGATCCGCTGTCGCTGATTATCGCCTCCGACTACGGAGCCACACTTTATTATTCCCGGCAATACGACCGGGCCATCGCACAGTTCAAAGTGGTTCGAGAAATGGATCCTAACTTCTCGCGCGCGGCGCTGATTTTCGAACCGTACGTGCAAAAAGGAATGTTTGCCGAGGCGGAGGCGGTTATCGAGGACCATGGGCAGTACGATGGCCGCTGGTACCTGGCGAACCGGGCGTATGTGTATGGCCGCGCCGGGCGGCTCGATGAGGCGGGGCAACAGATTAAAAAGCTGCTACAGGTAAACCAGCACCAGCCTATGGACCCGATCGTGATGGTGGAAGCATACGCTGGAGTGGGCGACAACGCGCAGACACTCGTGTGGCTGGAAAAAGCCTACGCGCAACATTCGAATGGTCTGACAGCACTCAAGGTTGATCCGGTGTACGACCCACTACGCGGTGATCCACGGTTCCAGAGACTTTTGGCGCAGGTGGGGTTGGCGCAGTAGAGAGTCATCTTCGCGCGATGAGTCCTCGTCGCAGTTTGTCTTTGAAAAGCTGTGAACCTAGCCCGTGGGGTCCGCCCCGGTGTGATCGCGTGACGCGGCAAAAGCACCCCCGACGTCGCGCAAGAGTATGTTTGAAGATCGTTGCCCTGTCAAACTGCAAATGTCTCCCACCAGGAAGGCAACCGTTTGGCTTATGAGCCGGAGCACCCCGAGTCATGCGGTTGTTGGCGTAACATCGCCATAACGCTCAATGTAAAAAGGCGCCCACTTTTGCAGTAGGTTTAAGAACAGGGATATTTTCCCACCGATCCAAGCCTTCCAGTGAATCCAGTTGCTAGATAAGCACTTGATCGAGCAATTGGCTCACCGCGCGATGCGCTTCTCCGATAGCAGTACGATGGTCGGGCGTGCCGGACAAATCAGTATTGGCGAATGCGATTCGTCCGAATGGCGCAGCGCGCAGAATCGTACGTGGCGCGGGATTGCCATCCGTCCCGAAAAAGAA
>JBEKWW010000020.1:0-89468 GCA_049512655.1 Candidatus Sulfotelmatobacter sp.
GGCATGCGGGTTAAAGCATTTGCGCAAAACAAGATCTTTGTTTTTAATTAGTTACGCATAAAATACTAAAAACAAATGAATTAAATGTCTCGGAGCACGGCCGGCCCCACCGTACGTGGCTCCTTCATCTTCCGCCAATTTCGGGTGAACATTCAAGGTCAGATGTCACATGGACTTTAAATCAGGATTCGGGGAATCCATTCTCTTAACATCGCCTTAAGGGGGCAGCAGTGGATGATCCAACAGGTTCGCCACGGTTGTGCATCCCATGAAGATTCGTTAGGATTGTGTCTTAGCCCTAAAGCTGGCCGATTGCGCCGTGCCCTGGTGCGGGTGTGACAGTCTCCGCGATCCGATTGGCGGGAATCGCAAACTGATTCTATGAAAAAAATAGAGGTGCACGTCGCTTGTGTGGAATAGTTGGTTTCACGCACAAAAACTGGCTGCCCGATATCGGACGCATTGAGCGGGCTACCGCCACGCTGATTCATCGCGGGCCGGACCAACAGGGAGTGGTCCAATCCAGCCTCTGCTCCATGGGAGCAGCCCGGCTGAAGATTATCGACCTGGATTCCGGCGACCAACCCATTTTTTCTGAGGACCGGAATGTTGCCATTGTCTTTAATGGCGAGATCTACAATCACCTCGAGCTTCGTAAGGAATTGGAGGCTCTGGGCCATCGTTTTTACTCGCACTGCGACACCGAAACCGTTCTGCGTGCATTTCTAGAGTGGGATACCGATTGCTTCGCACGGTTGCGGGGGATGTTTGCGATTGGGCTGTGGACTAAATCTACGAAGCGGTTGGTGGTGGCGCGTGACCGGATGGGCATTAAGCCGCTTTATATTGCGCGGCGCGGAAACGACTTATTTTTCGGCTCTGAATTAAAGGCTATTCTGATCCATCCCGAGATCGATCGAACCCTCAGCCTCGATGGGCTCGACTGCTACCTGTCATTGAACTACGTGCCGTCGCCATGGACGCTGGTGGAGGGCATTAAGAAACTTCCTCCGGGAGAATGGCTGGAGTGGCGGGATGGGAGGGTTTCCACTGACGCCTACTGGCGCTTACCTTTTGGAGTGGTTCGTGAGCAGACGGTCGACTCCGCGTGTGAAGAGCTTGACGATCTGCTGCGGCAATCAGTCCGCGAGCACCTCGTTTCCGATGTGCCACTGGGCATGTGGCTCAGCGGAGGGGTAGATTCTTCGACGATTCTGCATTACGCCGCCGAGTCTGGGGCGAAGCTAAAGACTTTCTCGATTTCATTCCAAGGGCGGAGCTTCGACGAGACTGGGTACATTCGAGAAGTTGCGAATTCTTACCAAACCGAACATGAAGAGCTGGATCTGAATCCAGAGATAGACCTACGAAGCGTCATCGAGCAGTTCGCGGACTATTCGGACGAACCCTCGGCGGATGCGGGAGCGCTTCCGGTCTGGTTCGTTTCGCAGTTGAGCAAAACAAGAACCACTGTCTGCCTGAGCGGCGAAGGAGCCGACGAGTTGTTTGGCGGCTATCTTACGCATCGGGCGGATTATCTGGGCGGGCTTGCCCGAAAGCTTCCGCGAAAGGCTCTGGAGTTGGGGCTATCTGCCCTGCGTGGCTGGCCGGTTTCCGACGACAAGATAAGCTTCGAATACAAAGTAAAGCGGTTTCTTGAAGGCTCGTTGCTGGCCCCAGAGCAGGCGCATGTCTATTGGAACGGAACTTTCTCCGAAGATCAAAAGGCAGCACTGGTGCGCTCGGAACTTCCACCCGCGCTACAGGGCATTCTCGGGGGGCTGGGCGATCGACTGGTGATGGCCGATGATGTGACGCCGTATTTGTGGTTCGACCAGAAGTACTTTCTGGCCGACGACATTTTGACCAAGACTGACCGCATGAGCATGGCGCACTCGCTGGAAGTGCGGCCGCCATTTCTGGATCACCGCATTGTGGAGTTTGCCGCTTCCCTGCCTGCGTCTCTCAAGATTCGCGGATCACGGCAGAAGTTTATTTTAAAAGAGTTGATGCGAAATAAACTCCCGGCATCGGTTCTTCAGCGAAAGAAGATTGGATTCGATATTCCGGTGCATGACTGGCTGCGCGGCTGTTTGCGGTCTTTGATGCTGGACGTGCTGATGGACGGATCGTACGACGACAATGGGCTGTTCCGACGAGAGCTGATCGAGACCTACATCGAAAAACATTTGGAGAGAAAAATAAATGTTGGGTACCACTTATGGGGCCTGATGGTACTGTTTTTGTGGATGAAAAAGTGGGGGATTCAGGCAGCCGCTCCACGGAGCGCGAGCGTTTGGGCGCAGGAAAAAGCTGGTACGCTTATTTAGGAGTGTTTTTCGTCGCGGCAGCCGTCTACCTGGGCTGCATTATTTCTCCTCCCTCGCTCATGGATGATGTCGACGCGGTGCAAGCGCAGATTGCCCGCAATATGCTGGCCTCGGGCGACTGGGTCACGGCGCGGCTGGATGGAGTGGTGTATCTGGAAAAGGCTCCGCTGGTGTATTGGACAATTGCCGCGAGCTACGTGATTTTTGGAGCGCGTGACTGGGCGGCTCGAATTCCGATTGCATTGTCATCCATAGCGCTTTGCTTGTTGATGGTGGGCTTTGGTTGCTGGGCGTTTGGCAGGCGAGCGGCATTTTATGCCGGGATTTGCATGGCCACATGCGTGGGGCTGTTTTTATTTACGCGGATCTTGATTCCGGACGTGATGTTGACCTTCACGGTTGGGCTTGCGATGTGGGCATTTCTGCGGGTGTTGGAGGAAGACGAACCTCATCCACGATTCTGGGCTTTTGCGCTGGCGGCAAGTCTTGGGGTGGGTCTGCTGCTGAAGAGCTTGATCGGGCTGCTGTTTCCGCTCGCGGCGGGTGTTATCTACCTTTATGTAACGCATCAGCTTTTTTTAGGGAACACGTGGCGGCGATTGCGTCCAGTCAGCGGAGCGGTGATCATTCTGCTGATTGCTGCGCCGTGGCACATTCTGGCCACATTGCGTAATCCACCTTACTTTGCTTTTACGCTGCACAGCGGGCCGGGACTTTACCACGGATTTCTTTGGTTCTTCTTTATCAACGAGCAATTGCTGCGGTTTCTCAATATGCGGTATCCGCGAGACTACGATACGGTGCCGCGGCTTTATTTCTGGCTGTTTCACTTGGTGTGGCTGTTTCCCTGGAGCGTGTATTTTCCGGCGATCGCAAAGCTCTCATTCAAGCCGGTTGACCGTGCGGGGAGAACGCGGCTTCTGGCGCTTTGCTGGGCGGGATTCGTGATGGTATTTTTTACATTTTCGACAACGCAGGAATATTATTCGATGCCCTGCTATCCGGCGCTGGCGCTTTTATTGGGTTCAGCCATGGCAGCGGGAGGGGTTTGGATACAGCGCGGTACGCGTGTGCTGTCTGTGATTGCGGCAGCGGCGGGGCTGGCAACGCTGACTCTATTTTTTATGACACGCCACTTGCCCACGCCGGGAGATATTTCGCAGGCTCTGAGCGCTCACCCGGGCGCTTATAAGCTTTCGCTTGGGCATATGGAAGATTTGACGGTGGCTTCTTTTGCGTATCTTCGGGTGCCGCTGGTGATGGCTGGGATTGCCTTCTGCGCCGGGGCTTTGGCGACGTGGAGGTTTGTGGGGCACAGGGCATTCGTGGGCGCGGCGTTGATGATGATACTTTTCTTTCAGGCGGCCCGGCTTGCGATGGCGGCGTTCGATCCTTTTTTGTCATCGCGGCCGCTGGCGGAGGCGATCCTGAAATCTCCGGCAGGGACGCTGATCGTGGATCATCACTACTACACTTTCTCTTCAATCTTTTTTTATACGGATCGCACGGCGTTGCTTCGGAATGGAAGATTTCAAAATCTGGAATACGGTGCGTATGCGCCGGGCGTTCCCGATGTATTTATCGATGATGCGCAATTCAAAGATATCTGGCTCAAGCCGGAACGCGCCTACGTCGTGGCAAAGGAGAACGTAGTTCCTCAGCTAGAGTCGATAGTGGGAGCCGGGCATCTTAGTGTAGTAAAAGAAAGCGGTGGGAAAGTGGTTCTGACGAATCATCCTATCGTTGTTTCTCAGGGAGAGTTGCAGAAGGCGCTTACTCTTGGTTGATGCCGTTGCGGTGAAGCGGCAATGGAAATTAATTTATAACAAATTCTGTAAGGACACGAGGTGAGGAGAGTATGAAGATTGCGGTGCTGGGAGGCGATGGTTACTGCGGCTGGGCGACGGCGCTATATCTTTCCAAGAAGGGTCATTCGGTTGCGATCGCCGATAACTTTGTGCGGCGGCAATGGGATTATGAGCTAGGGGTGCAAACTCTGACGCCCATCCGTACGCTTTCCGAGCGCCTTAGGGCTTGGAAAGAACTGACGGGGAAAGAAATCGGACTCTTCGTTGGCGATGTGACAGAGTACGATTTTCTTTCTTCAATCATCACGGATTTCGAGCCGGACGCGGTGATCCATTTTGCCGAGCAGCGCTCCGCTCCGTATTCGATGATCGACCGCAAACATGCTGTTTCCACACAAGTGAACAATGTAGTTGGGACGCTCAATCTGCTGTTTGCCTTGCGGGAGTTCAGGCCCGATTGCCATCTCATCAAGCTGGGCACGATGGGTGAATACGGCACGCCGAATATCGATATCGAAGAAGGCTACATCACGATTGAGCACAATGGGCGCAAAGACACCCTGCCTTATCCGAAGCAGCCCGGTTCCTTTTATCACCTTTCGAAAGTTCACGACACGCACAACATTACTTTCACCTGCAAGATCTGGGGGCTGCGGGCCACCGATCTGAATCAGGGCGTAGTTTACGGAACCACGACGGATGAGGTGGGGTTGGACGAAGCGCTCATCAATCGCTTCGATTATGACGAGGTGTTTGGCACAGTGCTCAATCGTTTTTGCGTGCAGGCTGCAATTGGCCACCCGCTTACGGTTTACGGCAAAGGGGGACAGACGCGAGGATTCCTCGATATTCGAGACACGGTGCGATGCGTTGAGCTGGCATGCTTGAATCCCGCGGGGCGAGGCGAGTTCCGCGTCTACAACCAATTTACCGAACAGTTTTCAGTTTTGGAGCTGGCAAAGTTAGTGCAAACAGCGGGAGAGAAGTTAGGGTTGAAGGTTAAGGTCGATCACCTTCCCGATCCGCGAGTGGAAGCGGAAGAGCACTACTACAATGCGAAGCATTCCAAGCTGATTGAGTTGGGATTGAGACCGCATCTGCTCTCGGATTCCCTTTTGGATTCGCTGATGAACGTTGCGATGAAGTATCGCGACCGAATCGATGGAGCGGTGATGATGCCGCGAGTCAACTGGCGGCAGCCGAGTAACGAGCGGCGAACGACGCCTCGAGAAGCCGCGCCTTTGAGCGAAGCTTCTCTCGAGGTTGTGGGAAGCGCCGTTGGAAAGAATGGCGGGAGTCGCGCGGACAAGAAAACGCGCGTGGGTTAAGGAACGCGGGCTGATGAAATGAGCAGACCTCAGCCCGCTGTTTTCGGGTCAGTTGAAATCGCCGGCACAAGCGTGCCGTCGCGAATGTAGTATTTGGCGTTTCGCCAGCGGATACTATTGCGCGAAAAACTCATCAGCCAGATAGCGAACGCCAAAGCATCCCATAGAGGAATCAGCGCGAGTTGCTTCCAGAGTGGGGCATGTTTCAGGCCCCAAATCCCGACCGTCCAGGTCATGGCAAATCGCAGAAACAGGTAAGCGCCAAAATAGCCAAGTGCTGTTGCCAGCGAAGGTTGAATCGCAACTGCCGCCAGTGACCAGGGCAGGCCCTGGGTAAGAAGCAATCCGAGGTGTCCCCAGGGACGCAAGTGGCGCATCACCACGATCCATCTCAGCCGCTTCTGAAACAGTTCACCCATGGAGCCAAAGTCGGCGACCGTGCGAATGACGTAAGAAGGAGGAAGTTCCACGTCGAAGCCCTGCTCGGCAATCAGACGGCCCACCAGCAGATCGTCGGCAGGACGGTTTTTGATCGCGTCATAGCCGCCGAAGCCAGCAAGTCGCGTGCGGGTCGTAGCGATGGTCGGTCCGAGAGCGAATTTAACTCCATCCATTTGCCAGGCGACCAGAATGCCGGGATAGAAATCAGAAAACATGCCGACGGCCTGGAGATGATCAGGAAATGTCTTATCTTCAATCGGAACATAAAAACAGGTCACCGCGCCCACCTTGGGATTTGCCAGCGGGGCTACTACATTCCGGAGATAGTTGGGTTCGACACGTACGTCGCTATCGCTAATCACAAGAACTTCATTCTGGGCCTCGCGGACCAGGCGTGCCAGCTTGAGCACTTTGTCGTTCGCTCCGGTGCCATCGGAGCCATACAGCACACGGATACGACAGTCGGGAAAATCGCGCACAAGTTTCTCCAGTACGGGGACAGCGGGATCGTGCTGATCGCCGACGCAAAACAGGATTTCGTAATTTGGATAATCCTGCCTGCAGAAACTGGCGAAGTTTTCGTAGGCATCTGGATCAAGGCCGCGGACCGGTTTTAGGTTGCTCACCGGCGGTGTGAATTCAAGATTCGCCGGAGGTGCGCTCCGCCGAAAAAACCTCCACGCACTGAACAACACGATGAAGTAATAAATAAATGGAATGACGGCAATGGCAAGAACCGCAAGGCGGACTGTAAAGATCATCGACCGCCTCTGGCAACGGAATCCGGAGCGCCGATTAATAGCCGATTGGTCAACCGCGTTTGTCCCCGGCCCTCACGGTTACTGTCGCGCCGGCGTACGGTATGTGTTCGCATAGTTCGATGTTCCATAATTCGATCTTCCATTCGACCTTCCATGAATCTCTTGCATAAGCACCTCATCTGCGCGCGGGTGGGTCGGACCCGGCGAGGGAATTGCCAGCATACACTGATGGAGAAGGGATTCTCTATACGGGTAGAGTACTCATGTAGGGCGAAGTGATGATCGCCTAAGGTTTCTACAAGCTTCGACTTTCCTGGCATGGATCTTAGTCACTCCACCGCAGTAACTCGACCGCAGTAACTCCACAGCGCCGGTCGACTCACTTCCCCGCTGACTTCGCCCGGCTTCAGATACCTTTCATATTGACATTGCAACGGGCATTTGTCATAGTCTCAAAGCGGTTAGACGAAACGACGTTTTTTGATCATTTTGGAGTGCGGAGGAGCCGTGAGCAAGCTTGATTTCCTCTTCCATTCTTCCGAACTGCCTGGACAGCAGAGCGGAGAACTTTTCCACTTGTCGCGCCAGCGAGCCGGGTGGGAGTGGATGAGCTTCTTTGTTCGCCGGCTTTCTCCGGGCCAAGAATACCGCACCCGCACGGTTGGCGAAGAAGCCGTGTTCGTGCTGCTGGGCGGGACTTGCACGGCCGATTGGGGCGAGGGTCCAAAACGAATCGGCAAACGCAAGAACGTTTTCGACGGGTTTCCCTACACGCTGTATTTGCCGACCGGAAAAGAAGCGGTATTCAGCGCCGAGACGATTTGCGAGATCGCTGAGTGCAGGTCGCCTTCCGAAGCCGTGCTCAAGCCACGGATAATCGCTCCGGATCAGGTAGTCAGCAGCTTGCGGGGCGGCGGAAACGCTTCGCGGCAGATCGTCGATATCATCGGACCATCATTTCCGGCTGACAGGCTGATGGCGATCGAGGTGTACACGCCGGGGGGGAACTGGTCGAGTTATCCTCCGCATAAGCACGATGAGCATAATCCTCCAGGGGAAGTCGACTTGGATGAGATTTACTACTATCGCATCCAGCGGCCTGAGGGCTTTGCCTTTCAACATTTATATTCCGGGAGTCACGCAGGCGAGCAGACTTTGAAGCCGCGGGATGGCGATGTGGTGCTGGTGCATAGCGGCTACCATCCAGTGGTGGCGGGGCCCGGATACGATGTTTACTATCTGAATTTTCTGGCTGGATCAGATCGCGCGTTGGCTGTGACAGAGGACTCGAACCATGTTTGGATACGTTCGACGTGGAAGGAAACCGATCCTCGTTTGCCGCTCGTAAGATAGCAATCTTCTCTCTGGAAGAAGGGTCCGAACATGCCAACGTGCTGCTGCTCGAACGGCTTCGAAGCCAGCAATCTGGCATTCGCCGCAGACTGCAGCTTTTTCTCAAGCTCGATCGATAGTGCGATCCGCAAGAAGCGCACAAATTCTTTCCGCTTAGAATCTTTTCCTTGGTTTCGTCGTTTCCCCGGAATCTCAGCGCCCTCGTGCCGGTGCGAAGTTACAATGCTTCCATCGCGCCCAGGACTGGGGAGGGGACTTTAGCGATGACGAAACGAATGACCGCGGCTCAGGCGGCTATCGCATTCCTTAAGAATCAATTTTCCGAAAGAGATGGAAAAGAATATCAATTCTTTGGAGGGTGCCTGGGAATTTTCGGGCACGGAAATGTTGCCGGAATTGGACAAGCCTTGGAACAAGATCATGGCCTGCGCTACTACTTGTTTCGCAACGAGCAGGCTATGGTGCATGCGGCGACGGGATTTGCAAAAGCGAACTTTCGGAAACAAACCCTGGTTTGCACGACTTCCATTGGGCCAGGGGCAACGAACATGGTCACTGGCGCCGCAACTGCCACGATCAATCGACTGCCGGTTCTCTTATTGCCGGGGGACATTTTCGCTCGGCGTAATGTCGCTCCGGTTCTACAGCAATTGGAATCCGGGATGACGCAAGACATCTCGGCGAACGACTGCTTCAAGCCGGTTTCGCGGTACTGGGATCGCATTCAGCGGCCCGAACAGTTGCTGACTTCTCTCCCAGAGGCGCTGCGCGTACTGACTTCTCCAACTGATACCGGCGCGGTGACGGTTTGCTTTCCGCAGGACGTGCAGGCGGAAGCCTTCGACTTTCCCGAAGATTTTTTTCTCAAACGCGTTTGGACGATTCCACGCGCGCGTTGCGACGAGGGTCTTTTGCACGAAGCCGCCAAGTGGATAAAGGGTTCGAAGAAACCGCTGATTGTCGCTGGCGGCGGCGGGCTGTACTCGGAGGCGAGTCCGGCGCTTTCGAAGCTTGCGAGTACAACGGGCATTCCAGTAGGCGAGACGCAGGCAGGAAAAGGGTCATTGCCTTTCGATCATCCGCAGCAGCTTGGGGCTATCGGGGTGACAGGGACACCAGGGGCAAATATTGCCGCGCGCGAGGCTGATCTGGTTATTGGAATTGGAACTCGTTATAGCGACTTCACTACGGCGTCGAAGACAGCATTTCAAAATCCGTCGGTTCGTTTCATTAACATCAACGTGGCGGAGTTCGATGCCTACAAGCATTCGGCGCTGCCGCTGACGGGCGATGCACGCGCTACTTTGGAAGAGTTACGGCCTTTGCTTGGGAATTACCAGATAAACGAGGCATATAAAAATCAGATTCATAAATTGCGGATGGAATGGGAAGCTGAAGTCGATCGCATCTATGGTTTGGCGAAGATGCCACCCATTACCCAAGGAGAAGTGATCGGGGTTCTAAACAATTTCACTCAAGCTTCCGACATTGTTGTTTGCGCTGCGGGGAGTTTGCCGGGAGATCTTCACAAACTGTGGCGTACGCGAGAGCCCGGCGGTTATCACATGGAGTATGGAAACTCGTGCATGGGCTACGAGATTGCGGGGGCGCTCGGGGCAAAAATGGCTGATCCGTCGCGAGAGGTTTACGTTCTGATTGGCGATGGATCCTATCTGATGATGGCGCAGGAGATTGTGACCAGTTTGCAGGAAGACTACAAGCTGAACATCGTGCTTTTGGATAACCACGGCTTCTCAAGTATCGGGGGGCTCAGCCGCGCGTGCGGGAACGACGGCATGGGCACGAATTATCGTTACCGGAGCGGCGAGATTTATGGGGGCGACCTTTTGCCAGTGGACTTTGCCGCCAACGCTGCCAGCCTGGGAGCGTGGACGATTCGAGCGAACACAGCGGCGGAGCTTAAGGAAGCGCTGGTTTGCTGCAGAAAACAAAAACGCACTGCGGTGGTAGTAATTGAAACTTCCTACGATCAAAGAGTACCAGGGTACGAGTCGTGGTGGGACGTGCCGATTGCGGAGGTTTCCGGGCGGGACTCGGTGAAGGTGGCGCGCCACGATTACGAAGAAGCGCGTAAGAAAGAGCGGTTTTTCTTCTAATAGTTTTTTAGCCAATCTGGTTTCCCGGGCCAGGTGATCGTTCCGTTGTTTTCGGTCCAAAAGGGGTGAAGGTGGCGACATCGACCAGCGCAGGGCAGACCGTTACGTCCGCGGAACCTCATCTCAAGAGAGTCCTCAGTCTCTGGGATCTGGTCTATTACGGAGTCATTCTTACTTCGCCCATCGCGGCGGTCCCGCTGTTTGGAGAAGGGCAAGTTCTTTCTCACGGGCATACGGTTGCGACGCTGCTGCTGGCAATGGTCGCGATGTCAGTAACGGCCGTGAGTTTTGGGCGCATGGCTACGGTGTATCCCTCCTCGGGGTCGGTCTACACGTATATAAGCCGAGAACTAAATTCG
The DNA here is from genome assembly GCA_049512655.1 of Candidatus Sulfotelmatobacter sp. Taxonomy (GTDB): domain Bacteria; phylum Acidobacteriota; class Terriglobia; order Terriglobales; family Acidobacteriaceae; genus Sulfotelmatobacter. The sequence goes on from JBEKWW010000020.1 coordinate 10,498, forward strand.
CACGTTGGGTTCGTGGTGGGGTGGGCGATGTTTCTGGAGTATCTCTTCCAGCCCGTTCAGAATGCCTTGTACGCGGTGCTTACATTTCAGCGGATGACGCCGCGCATTCCGTTCGCCATTCTGGCGGCGCTAACAGTGGGGTTGATTACGGTCATGACTGTGCAGGGCATCCGGTTCACGGCGCGCACCAATGAGGTGCTGCTTGGGTTCATGGTGCTCGTTACTACTATCTTTTTAGTGGAGGCGTTTCGCTATATTGTGCTGCACCATCGGTTCGCGGGATTAGTCTCAATGCAGCCGATTTACAATCCTGCAACTTTCAATGTGCGAGCGATTGCGGCGGGAACATCGCTAGCGGCGCTGGTTTTCATCGGTTTCGATGGGGTGTCGATTCTGGCCGAGGAAGTAAAAAATCCGAAGAGAAATGTGTTGCTGGCTTCGGTTTTGGTTGTGGTTTTCACCGGGCTTTTTAGCGGGCTTCAAGTTTATATGGCACAGCGCGTGTGGCCGGATTACACCACAATCCAAAATCCGGAGACGGCGTTCATGGATGTTGCCCGGCTGGCTAGTGGACCTTTTTTGTTCGGAGCTTACGGGGTAATGCTTTTAATTTCCAGCATAGCCTGCGGATTGGCGGGGCATGTGGGCGCGTCTCGCCTGCTTTACAGCATGGGACGCGACGATGTGCTTCCGAAAAAGATATTTGGCTATTTGAGCGCGAAGAAAAGCAATCCGGTTTACAACATCTGGATCGTGGGATTCGTCGCTTACATTTGCGTCATCACGATACCGTGGGAACACGCGGCGGAAATTGTAACGTTCGGCGCGCTCATTGCTTTCATGGGAGTGAACCTGGCGGCGCTAATCCATTTTTGGTTTTCGGCTGAGACGGGCAAGCGCAATTTTTTCGTGGATGCGTTTGTTCCCAGTTTTGGGATTGTCTTTTGCTTCGTTCTGCTAATCAGCCTGCAATCCTGGACGAAGTATGCCGGCCTGGCGTGGCTTGTGATTGGGATCCTCTATGGGGCCTATAAGACGCGGGGTTTCAGGGTTCGTCCAAGGCTCATCGATTTCAGCGAGACCTAGTAACAGAAGCGGGATCGAACGGAGCCATCCGAGGGTTTCTTGTCTCAATTCCGCGTCTTAATTGCGCACACGGGCGCGTTTCGCACTTGGTCCGTGATTTTTCTTTTCCTGGGATCGTCCCTGCGAGACGCTGAGTGCAAAGCCGCAGGATTCGCGAATGCGCAGCTCGGTTGGCAGTGTCTTGGTGCCGGGTGCGCTGTGATCTCCCGCGATTCGGCGGATAAGCAGTTCGGAGGCCTCACTCCCCAGTTGGTGTTTAGGTAATTCCACAGTGGTGAGTCGCGGATAAAAAACATCCAGCCAAGGATAATCGTCGAAACTTACCAGCCCAAAATCTTCGGGACAGCGCAATCCCATTTCTTCGGCTGCTTTCAACAATCCGACGGACATAAGATGATTAGCCACGTAAATTCCATCCGGGCGATGGGAAAGGAGAGCGTGGCCGGCGCGATATCCTGATTCAATTCGATAATCCCCTTCGATCACCAATTCGCGGTTGTATGGAAGACCCGAGGCTTTCAGCGCATCACGAAATCCCTCCCAACGGGCTATTGCATTGCTAACTTTTAGTGGGCCGCTGATGAGTCCGATCCGCTGTCTTCCGGAACGAGCCAGGTGCGAAACCGCGTCATAGGCACCTTGATAGTCGTCGGTGATGACAGCGTCCTTGGTCAGCTTCGGATATGTGCGCATCACGAGCACGAATGGGATTTGCACTTCCTTGATCATTTGCCGCAAAGACGGCCGGAAATCGTCCGCAGCCTTTGTAAGTAAGATTCCATCTACACGCTTTGCAAGCAGTAACTCGACGGAGGCCTCCTCTTTCGCGAGAGTGTCGTCGCTGTTGCAAAGCAGAAGGTTATAGCCGTGTTTTTGTGCGGCATCCTCGGCGCCCCGAACCACCATGGGGAAAAACGGATTGGCGATATCCGGAACGATCATTCCGATGGTGTGGGTTCGCTGTTTGGCGAGACTTCTGGCGATAAGATTTGGGCGGTAGTTCAGCTTGCGGATTGCCGCTTCCACCCGTTCGCGCAGCTTCTTCCCGACGTGAGCCTTGCCGTTGATTACGGCTGAGACAGTAAAAACAGAAACGCGCGCTTCTCGAGCAACATCATATACACTTGCCGACCTGGAAGGTTTCCTGCGGCTGCCGTTCTCCGAGGATGACATAGCTTATGTGCAGTTTCTGAAATCAACCGTGCAGCAAGAGGATAAGTCGATTTCGCAATTCACTTCAGTACTCTATGGCCACGGTTCGCTTTTCTCGCGCCGATTTATAGATAGCATCGACGATGATTATATCCCGATGCCCCTGGATACCATCCGGTTCCACAGTACCGTGATTTTGTATGGCTGAGGCAAAGGCGTCAATTTCCGGGGCAAATTCGTCAACAATTTTGAATGTACGTTCGATCTGGAGTTTCCCGATCTTTACAGTCACGTGCCGCTTCTCATCGAAGGGAAAAGCCGGAGAGAGCGATGCCCAGCCCAGGGTTCCCTGAACATAAATAAATGAGGAGGGAGCCGCGCCGTAGGTTGAACTCGCAAGAACGATCAGCCCACTGGGGAATCGCAGCCGGAAAGAGATGCCTTCTTCAACTTCCTTATATCTTGCGGGGTTGTTTACCCACGAGTGCGCGATCACCTCGACCGGATCTTCTTCCACCAACCATCGCGTTGTATTCACGCAATAGACGCCTAAATCCATCAAAGGCCCACCGCCTGCCATATTTGCATCCAGCAGCCAGGGGATGGACACGCCCGGAGTATGTAACTCACTGAATGCAGTGTGTATCACGTCGATACGGCCGAGTTTGCCGCTCTGAATGAGATTTCTTAAGTAAAGCGTGCTGGGCTCGTAATACTTACGATAAGCAGTCATCAGCAGCACGCCAGCGCATCGGCAAGCTTCTATCATGGCGGCCGATTGATCGAGCGTCGCCGCAAGCGGTTTTTCACAAAGGACGTGTTTTCCGGCCTTTGCGGATTGGATGGTCAGCGATGCGTGCTGGCCTTGCGGAGTGGCGATGTATACGGCTGAGACTTCAGGATTAGCGAGGCATTGGGCGAAGTCATCGCTGGAATAATGGGAACCTGCCTTGAACTTTCGCGCCAGGTGCGAAGTCTTATTGGGGTCACGCCCTACGAGCGATACCAACTTCGCATTCTTGCAATTCGCAAAGGCGGGAAGAACAGAACTCTGCGCGATGCTGCCGAGACCTACTACGGCAAAGCCGACTCTCCCCCGGGCGAGTTTCCTGCCGACAACTTTTTTCTTGATGGTCATCGAATCGTTCAACAAGAATCGTTCAACAAGTCACTATTGAAGCGAGTTCCGAGCGCTTAACTCTCGCGATCCGCGCGGCCAAGCTTCTGATTGCGAATCGCCTTATGATCGAGTCCACGAAGCTCTTCGATGTTCGCGATCACCTTATGGATCGCATCCGCAATCGCATCCACGTCCGCGCTGCCGCCGAGGAAGTGCTGATGAGGGAGCCATACGGCCTCGTGATAGGCGGCGCGGTCTGATTCGGGGCAGGAATACATGTTGCGCAGGTCGAGCGCTTTTTCGCGGCCCCAGGTGAGCGCAGGAAAATCAGACGAGTCCACTGGAAAGAGCGAACTCTTGTAGACCGGTTCATAGAACAACCCATCGCAAGGAATGCCTTCCAGTTGCAGAGCTGCGACAAAAGCGGCGCGCGGGATGTCTTTGACTTTGTCCGCAAAATATTTGAAGACATAACCGTAGGGAGCCAGACGCGTGATGCGCGGATCGGGTTTAAGCAATCCAATTCCCGTAGTATTTTTCAAGCGTGTTTCGAAATGCTTCATGTTCTGTTCGCGAATGGCAGCTTGCTTGGGAAGACGCTCGAGTTGAGGGACAAGGACCGCCGCTTGAAATTCGCCCAGCCGATAATTGAATCCGATGATGCGGCGATGATACTGGTCCGTAAGGCTGGCGCGGCCTGCGTTGATGTAGCTTTGCACCAGTTCCATGTACTCGAGAGTGTTGGTGATGACCGCGCCACCTTCGCCCGAGGTAATGAGCTTGCTGGACTGGAAGCTGAACGCGCCAAGGTCGCCCATGGAGCCTGCACCCTTGCCCTTCCACATGCCACCGTGAGCGTGGGCGCAATCCTCGATGACTTTGAGGTTGTGCTTCTTGGCGATGCGGAGGATTTCGTCCATGTCCGCGAAGCGCATTCCAAGATGGACGGGCAGAATGGCTTTGGTCTTCGGAGTGATAGCTTTCTCGATCAGCTTGGCATCTAAACAATAAGTGTCAGGATCGACGTCGACAAACACGGGAACTGCGTTAAGAAGCAACACCGGACCTACTGTTCCCTCCCAGGTGTAGGCCGGGACGATGACTTCGTCGCCAGGGCGGATGCCGATAGCCTTCAGAGCCGCCTGAATCGCGACGGTTCCGGTATTCACGCATTGGGCGTATTTCACGGTGTGAACTTCGGCGAACTTTTTGGCAAATAAATCCGCATACTTGCCGGGAAAAGGTTGGCCTCCCCACTTTGCACTGGTGAGCACATCGTCGAGCGCGGCAGCTTCGTCTTTGGTGGCGATGGGCCACTGAGTGAACGGTGTTTTGCGCAACGGTTCGCCACCGGTAATCGCTAGTTTTCCCACGTACGACCTCCAGTCAGATCATCGAAATGCAGATCACGAAATTGGGTACCGCTTACGGCTTTGAGATACAAGCCTTGGCGCCGGGAGAAGATCTTTCCGAACCCACTAGGACGCGTCGGGATCGGGAATCAAAACATCGCGCACGACTGCGTCTAATTCATGGCAAGCGGAAATGAACTGGCGAAGCGTGCGCCGCGTTGGCGCAAAAAAATCGAACTCTTCTATAGAAAGGCCCTGCTCAGTGCTGGCGCGCCGGTAATCCGCAAATTTCTTCGACAGTTCGGATTCAATCTCCTCGCGTACAGGTTCATCAATCCGAGGACGGACTTCAATGTCACTAGCGTTGAACCTCACCTGCCAGGAAAAAGGGGGAGAAATGACCATATCTCCGCCGATAAACTGGCTCCAATGCATGTGGTTGCGGAAAGCAGCGGAGAGCAAGCGAGTGCGGTAACCTCGCTGGCGGTAGAGGCGGTAGGCCTTTTTCATCACCGCAACCCCGGCCCACTCCAGGTAGCCGGGATCGATGGCGAGGTTATTTTTTTCGACTAAGACTTTTAGCCAATCGTCCAGTCGGCCGACCATGATGGTGCAGACGGGCCCCATGCTGGAAATTTCCAGGCCCTCGGACTCTCTGCGCTTCAATCCGCGTTCGACCGCTTCGGCCACGGCGATGGCTTGCGGCACGGTGAAGCTGACGGTGGCGTTGATGCTAATGCCGCGGTAGGTGGCTTCTTCGATTGCGGGGATTCCGGCGGAGGTCGCCGGTAGCTTTACGATCATGTTCGGAGCAAGTTTGCTGAACTCCATCGCCTGCTCGACCATGGCACGCGAGTCGCGAAAGAGCCGGGGATCGGTTTGAATCGAAAGCCTTCCATTCTTGCCCTCGTGCTGGTGAAAAACTGGTTCGAGAACACGGGCAGCCTCGATCGAAACTTCGCGAACCAATTTCCATGCAATCTCATCCTCAGTGGCGGTGGGTAACTCTTTGATCAACGCCTGGATGCGCTCTTTCCGTGTCTTCAATTCCTTCTTGATTACGCCTAGCACGATAACCGGATTGCAGGTGGCGCCGACTGCCCCATGCTCAATGGAGGATTGAAGCTCCTGCACCGACGCGGAGTCATTCCACAGGCAGGTGGGAGTGGTTTGCGTCATCTTGTGCAATGGGCTCTTGTAAGTTGTAAGTTCTGCGATACTCATAAACTTTTTCTTTCGTGCAAGCCGGCCGTCCAGCCATTTTGCCTGATGGTTATAAAGTGGAGTAAGCCTGTTCCTGCTCGACCGTTATCGGCAAAGATCGTTTATGCGATTCCTCCGCGGCCACAGCGATGGCCAATGCTTTAAGACCATCGTCGCCGGTGACACGAGGCTGGCGATCGCTCAACATTGTCTGAACAAAATCCTTCATCTCCGCGAGATAAGCATCGGCAAAGCGCGATAGAAAATGATCCGCAAGCATTTGTTCACCGCCGCGCGCAGTCATGAACACTGCCGGAACTCGATCAAGCGTGCCGACCATGATCGATCCTTTTGAGCCTACGATCTCGGTGCGGACGTCATATCCGTAAACAGCCTGCGCGTAGGACTCGATGTTTCCAATGGCTCCGTTCCGATACTGAAGATTGACCAGACTGGCGACGACGTCGCCGTACTTCGCTACTTCGGGACGAATGGCGCTGGTGGTGCAGGCTTGAACGGTGGTGACTTCATCCTGCATGAGCCAGCGCGCCAAATCGAAATCGTGAATGGTGTTGGTATAAAAGATCATTCCGTTTACGTTTGATTCGTAAGCGGAGAGCGGAGGCTGGTCCTTATCGCGGCCTATGGATTTGAAGATCACCGGGATGCCGATCTCGCCGGCTTCGATCCTTTGCATGGCGGCGGCATAGGCCGGGTCGTAGCGCCTCATAAAACCGACTTGCAGACGTGTGCCAGCTTTCTCAGCGGCAGTCAGAGCTGCGCGCGCGTCCGGCAGATTCAAGGCGAGAGGCTTTTCGCACAAGATGTCTTTACCGGCACGCGTGGCAAGTTGAATGGCACGGGCGTGAAATTTATCCGGAGTGGCAATCACAACGGCTTGAATGTCTTTATTTTCAAGCATTGCATCCAGGCTGCTGTAGTGAAGGTCAATCTCCAACTCTTCAGCCGCGCGGCGGGCACGATCCTCGGAGACATCGGCAATGGCGATCAGCCGGGCATCGGGCACATTCCGGCGCAGGTTTTCCGCGTGACGCCTGCCCATCTCTCCTACTCCAACAACTCCGATTCCCAGCTTGCGCATCTTTACTCCTGACTCCTGACTCCTGAAACAACTCCTGAATCTGGCTCCTGAATTCGGTTCCAATCGGGAGCGGTGGTGCAGAGTTACCGCGCGGTTGTGATGCCTAGCTCACTCACCACCTCACGCAAATATTTCAAGCTTGCCGCGACGTTCTGGGCTGGAGGTATGGGGGTGGCGCCGAACTTGACGTCCTGCTCGACTACCGACCAACCGGAGTATCCATTTTCAACGAGCGCGCGAAAGAAGGCTGGAAAGTCGATATTGCCCTGGCCGATCACGGTAAAAACCTTGTGTTCGATGGCCTCTTCGAAGGTCCATTTGTTTTTGCGGGCTTGGCCCAAGACTTTCGTATCGCAATCTTTGATGTGAACGAAGCGCAGCTTGTCTTTATACTTCTTGGCCTCTTTGACGGAATCGCCGTGGCCATAAACACAGTGGCCGGTATCCAGGCAAAGTCCAACGTTGGTGTGAGAGGTTGCGTCGAAAAATAACTCGCATTCTTCCGGCGTCTCAACATAGGTGGCTACGTGAGGATGAAAAACCAGATCGAGGCCGAACTCGTTAGCAACTTTTTCCGCGTCTGCAACGATATTGCCAATATGCTTCCATTGCTCCGCAGTTAGCGTGGGGCAATCCTTGTCGTAGACGCGTCCAGAAAAAGCATTGCGCTCGTTCGATTGGTCGTCAGCAATGACGAGGAATGGCGCTTTTAGAGCCGCCAACAGATGGCCCACTTTGCGGATGCGCTCGATTACGGCTTTGCTTGCGCCAGGGTCGGTCATCTTTACAGGGACGAAGGAGGCGAGGAGTTTAAGCTTCCGCCGGTCGAGTTGGGGCTGGAGGATGGCAGCATCGGTGGGGAAAAATCCGTAAGGGCCAAGCTCTGAGCCGGTGTATCCGGCCTCAGCCATTTCATCGAGCATCTTTTCGTACGATTGAGCCCAGGATGGGCCAGGGTAATCCAGTACGCCCCAGCTATCGGGTGCTGAGGCAAACAGAAATCGCTGGTTGGTTTCGCTCATGATTTATTCCTCTTATAAGTACGAATTAAAATCGGTCGAATCATTTCGAACAATTACTGCCACGGCTGAAGGACAACTTTCATGGAATCTGCTTGCATCGACTTCTGCATCGCTGCTTCCACATCACGCAAACCGTAGCGGTGCGTGACGAATTCCTGCAAGGGGTAATGCTGCATGTAGCGCGCCATCTGCCGCATTCCTGGACCGTAAGCGGCTGGTTCTTCGCCGCCCACACCGAGGATGCGAGCACTTTTTGCGCAGAGATGGCGGTGAGGGCTGATGGGGACTTCTCCCAGGTCCGAGAAGTTCCCTGCTTCCACGAGCAATCCTCCAACCCGCAGCATTTCGAGCGCTTCGGGAACGGCTTGCGGCACTCCCGCGCATTCGATCACCATGTCCGCGCCCCGTCCGTTGGTTAGATCTTTGATCATTTGTAAACGCTGGGCCTGCGAATATTTTCCGGCGTTGATGGTTTGATCCGCGCCCAGCTTCTTCGCGAAGTCAAGGCGATAGTCCGAAAGATCTACGGCGATGATGGTGCCCGCGCCGAGCATACGAGCCTTCATCAGGAAACACATTCCGAGCGGGCCCACGCCGAGAACTACAACTGTATCGTCGAAGCGGAAGGACTCGTTGGGAAATGCCGACATCTGCTTGGCACGGTCCAATCCCACGGTTACGGCAAAAATCTCAGTCAAGACCGCAATTTCGGAGGGCAGATCGTCCGGAACTTTCACCAGGAAACTACCGGGAACGATATACATATATTGCGACCATCCGCCGAAAAGATGAGGCGGATCCTTCGCGCTCAGGTTGTTCCCATAATCCGTCGTGCTTTCGCAGCAATAGTATGGGAAATCGTGGCGGCAGTAATAACACTGTCCACAGCAAACATTGGCGCCGACAACGACGCGGTCACCCTCGCGCAGCGGAATGCCTTCGAAATCGGTATAGTTTCCGTCACCTCCGATGGCCGCGATGGTTCCGACGTTTTCGTGCCCCTGGATGATCGGGAACTCGAGGGCGCGGCCGCCGTACTGCGTGGTATATCCCTGAAACGTGTGCTTATCCGTGCCGCAAATTCCGGAAAGCTCCATTTTCAATAGAACGCAACCAGGAGCCGGCGCTGGCAGCGGATATTCCCGCATCTCATAACGGCCCGGTTCCACTAATGTCGCTGTGAGCACGCTTTGGGCCGACATAATGAGTACTTACTCAACTGCGCACAAACAAAATCGTTTAAAAATTGAGTTTCAAAGAAAGCTGGCCGATTCGCGGCGGTTGAGCACTAGAGACATCGCCGAATGAACTTGAGGTTGGCTGGCCGCCGGTACTGGCGGGGCCGGTGAATCCAGTGATTCCACTGGGTCCTACGAACTGAGTGTGATTAAAAAGATTAAAGAACTCGGCGCGAAATTGCAGGTTCACGCGCTCCGATATTTCCGTATTCTTCAAAAGCGCCAGATCCCAGTCGTTTATCCCAGGGCCATGGAAGAATCGACGTCGTGAATCGCCTTCCTGACCCAAGGCAGACTGGTCAAACGCACTGGGGTTGAAATACTGCCGGTTCGCCGAGTTCCGCGGATTGGTGATGGTCAGCGGGCCCACAAAGTTCGGGGTATCGACCGGCAACGTGATCGGACCGCCGAATGCAGTGCCGAGCAGCGACTGATCATCAGTTTCCACCATCGTAACCGGAAGGCCGGTGGAGAATCGCGTGATTCCGCTGAACGCCCATCCGTTGGTGAGCTTTCTCGGACCCGCCATTTTGTCGAACGGCAAGTTGTAGGTAAAGCTGGCAACGAAATTGTTCGTGCTATCGAAGGCGGAAAGTCCGCGGGTAAGGCGAGGGTTGATGGGATTAATTTGCTCGCCGTAGCCGGAAGAGTTATCGAATGCGCGGCTGAAGGTGTAGCCAATCAGACTCTGCAGTCGGCCGCTGGTGTGCCGGTAATTGAGCTGCGCCGAATTGTAGGCGGAGTTTCCGGCGGTGATGAAATAGGAATCGTTTCCGAAGGGAACGATTGGCGTGCCATTGGGCAGCACAGTTCCAGGGAACCTCAATCGAGTTCCGATCACGAGGTTCGGTGTGGTGTAAATGCTGTTTTCGCCTCCAGGTCCGCAGCCTGGAGTAGCCAAACAGAGAGCGGGACTCCCTGGGTTCGCCGATTCGGAAGAAAGTAGCCGGTGTCCCTGGGTTCCGACATAGCTTAGGGTCACAAGGTCAGACCGTGTTACCTGATGCTGGATCGAGAGTTCGTATTCCTCGGCATAAGGAAGGCGGTTTCCGTTGTAGAAGGCCGGAGAGCTACCTATGGTTCCAAATGCGCCAAAGAAGTCGGTGAGATTGTCATAGGGAAATCCACTGGCAGGATTCTTGGCGGAGAAGTGGAGGGGAGGTTGAGGTGCGGGGAAAAAGTTCTTGATGGCGGTGCCTGTGGCACGATTCTCGAAGGGAGCGGCGAAGGTCGACGCGAACTGGCCGGTGTAGTTTCCGAACGGAGCGTCCCCGATTTCGTTGAAGTCCGTTGCTCCCTCAAAGGTGCTGTAGAAGATTCCCCAGCCGACACGAAGGCTGGTGGAACCGGGGGCGCCGAGTATTTTTCCGAGCATTCCATCATGCCCGCCAAAAGAATAGGCCAAGCCGAGGCGCGGTGCGAAATTGTTCCAGCGGGTGGGCGCGAGCGAACTGGGAACGTGCGGGTCGCCGGGAAACACCCAGCCCTTGGGTGAGCCGGGGAAGACCACGGACTGTTCTCCGGGAATCAAAGTTTGAATCTGATTGTTCTTCTCATGCCAGGGCGCGCTGACGTCATATCTCAGTCCGTAGTTGAAGGTGAGGTTTGGTTTCGCGCGCCAGCTATCCTGCGCATACAAACCGAAATAGAAGTTACGACCATAGGATGGATAGGATTGGCCTTGCACATAAGAACTTGGAGCGCCCAGCAAAAAGTCGACAAAGTCGTCCCCCGTCTCGCTGACACCACCGTTAAAGTTGGTGCCGAAGAAGAAGTTGCCGTTTGAGACGTTATCGATAAGGTCTTCCTCGAGCTGGTCGAAGTGGTACTCACCGCCAAACTTGAGCGTGTGCGTGCCGATGACCCGGCTGTAGTTATCCAGGACTTGATAAATGTTATCGACCAGACCATTGGGCCGGCTCGGGGTTCCGATGACAAAATCATTGAAGTCGATCTCGGGAACACCCTCAAGGCTGGGAGCGAGTGGGACAATTCCAGGAGCGCCATTGGCACCGGAAGCGAAGCCGAGCGCTGCCAGCGTTGTATTCGTTCCTCCGAGGGGCTGGTTGAATTTTGTATCCAATCGGAAATACCCAAGGCGGAATTCGTTTACCGAGGTGGCGCCTAAGGTTTTTGTGTCCGACAGAGTGATGTCATGCGTCTGTCCCTTGCCATCCACGGCGAAACCGGGATAGAGAGGAGCGTTTCCCGGCCAATAAGGATCGACGCGATTAAATCGGTCGAAATAGTAGTAAGCCATGAGCTGCCCGAAGCTGGAGTTGGCATCCAGCCGGCCGCTGAACTTGTTGTCATTTAAACGGGTCGAGTTCGAACTGTTCTCGTAAGTGCCGGTGCCGTTTGATCCAACCGTGGAGCTGGCTGCGGGCAAGATGTATTGAAGAAGTTTGCTGGAAATAGGATTGAACGCACTCGGAGATAGCTGCGCATTCGGAAATACGCACTGGGCATTGCTGGTGCAACCCGGGACGTAGTAGGGAAAGCCACCGGGCTGGTTATACTTGGCCAAGATATTTGGATTGTTGAGCTGTGTGGCCAACTGAGCTGCCCACGCCGCCCCGTTTACCGTAGTGGGCCCACTCGAGTTAGTGAAACTGCTGGCGATTGCCGATAAATCTCCCGACTCCGTAGCCACGCTAGGCGCACCGTTGATGACTTCGGTTACACCCTGAATCACCCGGTTGCCCTGATAGTCGGCAAAAAAGAAGACCTTATCGTGCAGAACGGGACCACCGAATGTGCCACCGAATTGATTCTGGTGATAGGCACTGCGCGCTCCCGAAGCGAAGTAGTTCGCGGCATCGAAGTCGGTATTGCGCAAGAACTCAAAGGCGCTGCCATGAAAGTTATTCGTACCTGATTTCGTAACCACATTGATTTGGCCGCCGGAGTAGTTGCCGTATTCGGCGTCTGCATTGTTGGTAAGAATGCGAAATTCGGCCAGCGAATCAAGATTGGGGATTGCTCCGGCTCCGGAGAATCCAATTTCCTGAACCAGCATACCGTTCAGAATGAAACCATTTTCGGACTCGCGCATGCCGTTGACGGAGAGCGCGCCGGAGTCGAGATCGCCTGAAACCGGGGGCGCAGCAAAGCCCGCGGATATGAACGGGCCAGCGTATGCTCCCGTCATTCCAGAGGGGGAGGATATGACGCCGGGTTGGAGCGAAAGCAAATCGGTATAACTGCGGGTCACTAGCGGGACGTCGGTCATTTCCTTGTCGGTGATGACCTCGCCCAGTTGGGTGCTTGCCGTATCCACATGGAGAGCAGTCCCGGAGACTTCGACTTTTTCCGTGCCCTGGCCCACCTGCATTTTCACGTCTTCAACCAAGGCCTGATTGACGTCCAGGACCAGCCCGGTTTCCGAATAATTCTTGAATCCGCTTTGGGCTACGTCAATCCTGTATTTGCCGACGGCAAGAGACTGGAAGGAATAGAAACCTTGCGCGTTGGTGGGCTGGGTGGCGACTACACCTGTGTCCACATTGGTCGCGGTCACGGTGGCGCCGGCAACGACTGCGCCGCTGGGATCGGTGACGGTGCCCGAGATGCTGGCAGAGACTCCAGCAAACACTCTGCCCGCGAGAAATAGAACGAGCGCAATCAACAGAAGGCCAAAACAGTTGCCAATTCTTGAAGTTCGCATGCCATCCCCCAGTTTTAACGGCGTTCTACTTTTCAGATTTTTTAAAAAGCCGCCCACCTGCCCGACGGGTACAGACAGCGTTCAATGCAGAAATTCAACAAGGAGCCATTTGTTCTAACCGCTTATTCTGATTTGCGAGGCTAATCATATAACTCCAATGTTTTTTGTCAAGTTGTTTCGCGAATGAGATTCTTGGGAATGTCGATAATGAGGTTTTCGTGAGGAAGAGGTCAGCAATTGGGACGCCGCCAATCAGCAGGCAACGCTAGCCCTTTTGACTAGAACTGGCGGAACGCCTGTTCTAAACGGTTATCTGACAGGTTGACATCCCGATCACAGAACTAACCGGAGAGATGATTCGATGCAGGGGATTGCGGAAGATCTCTGCCTACCGCGGGGCCAACGGCAAACCCGGCGCGGTTGTTCCACCCTGAGAATCCGGCAGCAGGGTTTTCTTCACTGGTTCGGAAATTTCATTGGCATGGGCTAGCAACTGGCTCACCTGCCACATCTGGGTGTCAGTGAGTTTGTTATTAAAAGAAGGCATTCCAGAAAGGCGGATGCCGTTGGCCGTCTTCCAGTAGGTTTCGGATGCAGGATCGTCGGTGACGCCCGTTCCGCGAAACAGCTGCGGAGGATGAGGAAACATCGTCGTCGAAAAATCCGTGGGAGCCTGGTTCGGCAGTCCGTGGCACAGAGCACAATTCTGCTTATAGACGACTGCACCCGCCAGAAAATTGGTTTCATCCGCCGGCACTGGAGAAGGAGGAATGTGCTGCTTCTCGATGTGAGCATCCAGAGCCATGTTTGCCAGCTTCCCTTCGAACGGCATGGAAGGATCAGCAATGGCAACGGGCGCCTTGCCAGAACTGAAGTAATAGAACACTCCTCCCACTACGATTACGATTGCCAAAACGAAACCGATGACAAAACCTTTCAGCATTTCTCCGTCCTTTGCCACTGAAGCTGGGATTGCCATTTTAGCAAAGGGGTTGGCCTTGAAGTCGAAGGAATCTGGTTTCGAGCAAGAGCAGATTCCCTTCGGCTTCGCTCAGGGCTCTCGCGCGATCAATCTGCGCTTCGGAATGACAAACTTTTTAGTGACAAACTTGCGAGTTGTACCACTATCGAAAAATTCCAGGAGAATTGATAGGGATCGCGTAGCGGTTGCTGGAAGGTTTCAGCAGCCGGTGATGGCGCCGGCTGCTGAATCTCTATTTATTGAAGGCGACCCGCACTGTTACGGGACTACAGCTTCTGCCGGTGTGGAACGAGAACTCTCTACGCCAGCAGAATTAATCGAGGTGGCAGCATAGTAATAGGTTTGGCCGGATGCGACCGTGCTATCCGTGTAAGCGGTGGTCGGATTCGGGCTGGGGTTAAGCTTCGCGTAGGAACCATTCGCACTGGTACTGCGGTAGATGTTATAGCCAACTACATCTTCACTCGAATTCCAGTTGAGGCCCACGCTGTAGGAAGGCTGCTCGCCGATGCCGGATAAGGATTCAACGGCATTCGAATCGGAGGCGTTGCTAATGAAGGAAAGCGAACCGGCTTGCTGCCCGGAAGCGCTTGGGGTGAATACGACATTGAATGATTGGCTCGCGCCTGCGGCGATGGTGAAGGGGTAAGAAGCGCCCTCCAGAACGAATTGAGAACTGCCGCTGGCTGCGGAAGAAACCGTGACGCTTGCACCGCTGGCGCTAAGCGTGAGCGACTGAGTAGCCGTACTCCCGATTGTCACATCGCCAAAGTTCAGCGGCGCCGGGGCCAGTACCAACTGACCTGCTGCCGCAGCGCCTGTACCGGTGAGGGGGATGACCAAGCCGGGAAAGATGGCCACGCTGCCACCCCATGTTCCGGAGGTTGGCGGAGTGAAGGTAACGTTCAGAGTGATGCTTTGACCTGGACCGAGAGTCAACGGAAGGGCGGGCCCGCTAATTGTAAATTCGGGCGTACGGCTTAGCACGGTGGAAACAGGCACATTCCAAGATTTAGTATTTGTGAGCACAACCGGCAAGGTGGCTGTCTTTCCAATGACGATGTCAGAAAACGACAAGGCTGAGGGGTTGGCCGCGAGAGCTATGCTGTTTTCACCGGCGCCCATGACCGGAAGCTCGAAGGTGGGATTCGGAGCGGCGCAGGTGAAGGTAATACTTTGTCCGGTCCAGCCTTGGGTCGTCGGAGTAAAGGTTACGCCCACATTTAGACTCTGCCCCGGCTGCAACACTACGGGCAAGGAAAGGCTCGAAGTGGTGAATGCGGAGTTACTGGACGAGATTCCCGTGATAGTCACGGTCGTCGAGCCATTATTGGTTAAGGTGGCGAGCAAAGTTTGAGACTGGCCCACCACCACCGCTTCGAATCTCAGGGCGGGAGGCGAAGCATACAAAGAAAAGCCGTTTGATTGTGGGGTTCTGGCTCCGGCTTGTATCGGGAACACGCCGGCCATCTGAAGCGCGAAGCCGATTAACAATAGTTTCGTTGCCAGAGCGGAGAAGGAGCAGTGAAGTTGCAGCTGGGGGAGTCGCATGCAGCCAGTGTGAAATCACGACTGCGAAGAGTGTAGATTCCGAGAGTGCATAAGACTTTTGGCGATAGTACATTGGTCCCGAATTAGAACGCTGTTAGATTGATGTCCTGACTGTTAGCGAATGAAATTGCGTACTTCCGCGCAGCCTTTGTGGAAGGTTGGAAACTCCCGCTGAGAAGGAGCATCACTGCCATGTGTGAAGGCGGATTTTAATGGCGGCTCAGTTTTGCAAAACCGTTAACCACCAAGGCACGCGACGCTACACGAAGAAACGCAACCCTCGTCACACTTCCTGACTTGATGGTTTGAGGTATTTGCCGATCGTACGACGGGCGATCGAGTATTCTCGGTGCGAATATCTGCTCGAAGGCACGGATGGAAGGATTCCCTTCGAGGTACGCAAGAAGTTGCATACTCGAATACTCTCGGTAACCTGGCAAGCATCCAACGTAATCATTCTAAATAGCTTAGTGGCACGAGAGGGCCATTCCCGGTGGCTAGATACATGCGTTAGTACTAGTACATGTGGCCAGTATTGAACCCTACGGAAGTAATGCCGATGATTAAGCGGAATGAGAGGCCTAAGGAGATGCGGAGAAGCTTGGGGTTGAGAAGGCTAGGAGTGATGATACTGGCACTTTTTGCGTTCGCGAGAGCAGCAGCCGCCCAGGAGGTCTCTTTGGGGCTATTGCAGCCGAGCCTGGCCAAAGTAGATGTGCCTGAGTTTGGTATGGGTCAGCCACCCATGATCGAACGCTCACCGATCGAAGCAGCGCCGCTTGAATCTGCAC
Source organism: Candidatus Sulfotelmatobacter sp. (assembly GCA_049512655.1). GTDB lineage: Bacteria > Acidobacteriota > Terriglobia > Terriglobales > Acidobacteriaceae > Sulfotelmatobacter. Next base: position 26,764 of record JBEKWW010000020.1, read on the forward strand.
CGATCGAGCCCGCACCCATGGTCATGTCCTTCGCGACAGCCGCTGCGCAACCAGCGCCGGTTGAGCATCGATTTTGGGATCGGGAAAATACCTTTCTTTTCGCAACTACCGCTGCTTTGAGCGCCGCTGATTTTGTGGTAACCCGGGACAATCTCCGCGAAGGCGGGCGCGAATTAAATCCGGTGACCAGCCTGTTTAGTGGAAGCGCGGCGGGGTTGGCGGTGAATTTTGCGGGAGAAACGGCGGGAGTCGTCGGCCTTAGCTATGCTTTGCACAAGATGGGCCACCACAAGCTCGAACGCCTGGTCTCTATGGTGAACATCGGATCGTCCGCGGCGGCCGTAAGTTTCGATCTCGCACACCGGTGAGTAGCGCGTTGTTCGTGAGTTCTTTTCAATATGGTTGGAGAGCGCTCGCCTTTGTCGCTCTCTTTTGTGGGCCTTCCGTAGCGAATCAGGATAGGATTGAAGCTGGGACTGCTAAGGCAACTCTCCGGTTTGGCGGAGTTCGATCAAGGCAGCCGGAGGCAATTTCTTGCTGGATCGTCGTCAATTTTATATTGCTGGAAAATGGGTAAAACCGGCCGCACCGCACGATTGGGAAATCATTAATCCTGCGAATGAGGAAGCCTTTGTCACTATTTCGCTGGGAAGCGCCGAAGACGTAAATAAAGCCGTGGCCGCCGCTCACGCGGCGTTTGAAACCTACGCCGAAACTTCTGGCGAGCAGCGGCTGGAATTGTTGCGGCGGATCAGCGAAGTGTATAAGGCGCGATCGGAGGATTTGGCCAATGCGATCTCGCAGGAAATGGGCGCTCCGCTCTCGTTTGCGCGAACTGCGCAGGTTCCGGCTGGTTTAGCCCATTTCTTGGAAATGGTGAGAGTGCTTGAGAACTTCAAGTTCGAAGATCTCAAAGGATCAACGCTGATGCGGAAGGAACCGATCGGCGTTTGCGGTCTGATCACACCGTGGAACTGGCCTCTGAACCAGATCGCGGCAAAAGTGGCGCCCGCGCTTGGCGCCGGTTGCACCGTCGTGCTCAAGCCTAGTGAACTGGCGCCCCTCTCCGCTCTGATATTCGCGGAAATCCTGGATGAGGCCAAAGTTCCGTCCGGAGTGTTTAATCTAGTGAACGGAGATGGGCCGACTGTGGGCGCCGCGATCTCGTCGCATCCTGATGTTGCCATGGTTTCCTTTACTGGATCGACGCGGGCCGGAATCGCCGTGGCTATGGCAGCTGCTCACAGTGTGAAGCGAGTTACCCAGGAACTCGGCGGGAAATCTGCTTACATCATTCTGGATGATGCCGATGTGGAAGCGGCGGTGACCCAATGCGTGCAAGCTTGTTTCCGAAATACGGGCCAGTCGTGCAACGCACCAACACGTATGTTGATTTCCCGCTCCAAGATGCCGCAGGCTGTGAATGCGGCCAGGCAGGCTGCGGAGGCGACGAAAGTCGGCCAGCCTTCTGCTGAAGATGCGCACATTGGTCCGCTAGCGAGCAAAGTGCAATATGAAAAAGTTCAGGGGATGATCCAGCGGGGGATTGAAGAGGGTGCTACGGTGATTACGGGTGGTCCCGGACGGCCCGAGGGTTTCGGCAAAGGCTATTTTGTAAAGCCAACAGTCTTTGGGGATGTGCGCAACGATATGACAATCGCGCGCGAGGAAATCTTCGGACCGGTTCTCTGCCTGATTCCTTTCGACGATGAGGACGATGCGGTTCGTATTGCGAATGATACGATTTATGGGCTGGCTGGGTTCGTAACGTCGGGGGATTTGGAACACGCACAGAGGGTGGCGAAGCGCATGCGCGCCGGAAACGTGCATATTAACAATGCCAGGGTTGACTTTGGCGCCTGCTTCGGAGGGTACAAGCAGTCCGGGAACGGACGGGAGTGGGGCGAGTCCGGGCTGGAAGAATTTCTGGAGCTAAAAGCAATCTTTGGGTATGTTCCGCGAACAAAGAAGATCTAGCGAGTCGCGCATGCCATTGCAAGGATGGAGTTACACGCGACAACTCCATATGCGGACGGTAAAAACGGAGGGTTGATGGCGCTGGGGAGTGGGTGGTCCAAAACGTGGACCTACTTCGAGGATGGCTGGCACGAAGGCAACGTGCCGATCATGGGTCCGCGCACGCATGCGGCCTGGTTGTGTTCCCTGGTATTCGATGGCGCCCGGGCGTTTGAAGGGGTGACACCTGACCTTGATCTGCATTGCGCTCGCGTGAACGACTCCGCGAAGAAGCTCTTTCTCAAGCCAACCGTATCGACGGAAAAATGGATAGCCCTGGCGCGGGAAGGGATTGCGAAGTTCGATAAAGACTCTGCACTCTACATTCGTCCGATGTACTGGGCGGAGAAAGAGGGACCGTGGGTGCAGGCTCACGATCCCGAATCGACGCGCTGGTGCCTTTCGATCTACGAAGCACCGATGCGGGTTCCGAAGGGTTTTTCGATTACGCTGTCGCCTTACCGAAGGCCGACGATTGACACCATGCCGGTGGATGCGAAGGCGGGGTGCCTTTATCCCAACAACTCGCGTTCGCTATTTGAAGCCCAGGCTCGTGGATTCGATAATGCGATCGTTTGCGACATGCTGGGCAATGTGGCGGAGCTGGCCACCTCAAACGTCTTCATGGCGAAAGACGGCGTGGTGTTCACGCCCATCGCGAACGGGACTTTCCTGGCGGGCATCACGCGGCAGCGAGTGATTGGCTTGCTGCGCGATGCGGGCGTCACTGTGATTGAGAAAACACTGACTTACCAGAACTTCGAAGCGGCCGACGAAATATTTGCCACCGGAAATTATTCGAAGGTGGTGCCGGCAACCCGGATTGGGGAGCGGGCGCTGCCGTTTGGTCCCATCTACACCAGAGCCCGAGAGCTCTATTGGGCGTTCGCGCATTCATGATTGGCCGAGCTTTGGCTGGCCGAGCTTTGCCGATAGTTAGTCCCGATTGGGTCGCTGACGTTCTTCTTACAGAAGGTTTTCGTACGACCGTGCCGCGCGAGGTGCACTGTGGACAGTAAATCGGGCACAACCACAGTTGATGCGCTGATTGGAATCTGGCAACGCGTGCTGCGGCGCTCGCCGATTAGGCCTGATGAGAATTTCTGGGACCTTACGACAGACGATTCGTTAGCCGACTCTATCTTCTCCCAGATCGCACAAGAGCTCGGACGAGAGCTACCCAGCGCCACGCTCTGCTACGCTCAGACGATTTCGGCGCTGGCTGCAGTGGTCGAGCATTCGGAGCTTCCAAGGTTTTCCCCTCTTGTCCGGCTCAAAGGCGGTAATGACCAACAACCCATTTTCGTTGCACCTGGGGTGGGAGGGCGCGCCAGTTTTTCGAGTTTGGCAAAGCAAATTAAGACGGAGCGCTCGATTTACGGAATCCAAGCCAAAGGGGTAGACGGACGGGAAGAGCCGTTTGAGCGGATCGAGGACATGGTCGAATTTTACTTGAAGGCGATCATCGAGCTTCAGCCAAAGGGCCCATACTTCTTGATTGGCTATTCGTTTGGAGGGCTGCTGGCAATGGAAACGGCGCGGCGGATCACGGCGAATGGTCAACGGGTTGCGATGCTGACGATGATCGACGCTTACCCGCACCCTCGGTATTTGCCATTCGGAGAAAAGCTGCGGTTCAACACGAACAGAGTAAAAGCTGCTTTCTGGAAGAGGGCGAAGCAGCATCAAGCTCGTAGCGCGGTTTTGCCACAAGCCTCCTCGGGATCGTTTGCACACAACATGCAACGAGTGAAACAAAGTGATTTGTTGGCGCTGGCTCGCTATCGACCTCAGGTCTATTCGGGTGCGGTAAAGTTCATCCGGCCAGAAGGCGCAACCTATCTGGCAACCAATCCATTTAATGTCTGGAGGAGGCTAGTGAGCGAGTTAAAGATTGAGACCGTACCCGGTGACCATCTCGGGATAGTTGCGGCCCATCCTGAGAAGCTGGCCGCGGTGCTGAGTCGCTATGTCTACGAGGCGTCAGCGGAGGCTAAAGCCTGAATCTTTAGTGGGGGATCGGTATAGAAAACCATTTAAACACCCAGGTCAGCAGTTACGCGAAGAAATGCCCTACCTCGTACAATGAAGCGCCGCTCCGCGACTAGGAAGGTTGAACGTCTAAAACGATGAATGGTGCAGAAAGTCTGGTTCGCTCCTTGCTTGCAGGCGGAGTTAACGTCTGCTTTACAAATCCCGGGACCTCGGAAATTCATCTCGTCGCAGCGCTAGATCGGGTGACCGAAATCCGCTGCGTCCTTGGGTTATTTGAAGGGGTGGTGACCGGAGCCGCCGACGGTTATGCGCGGATGGCCGAAAGGGCGGCGTGCACTTTGCTACATCTCGGACCGGGTTTTGGAAATGGTCTGGCGAACCTGCACAATGCCAGCCGGGCACACGTGCCGATGGTCAACCTGATCGGTCAGCATCCTGGTTATCACCTAGCCCACAATACCCCGCTGACTTCGGACATCGAAGCGATCGCCCGGCCTTATTCCAAATGGCTGCGAACCTCTGGTTCGTCATCGGAAGTGGGACGTGATGCGATGGATGCCATCGTCGCAGCTCGCAGTGCTTCGGGACAGATTGCGACGCTGATTGTGCCCGCCGATGTTGCATGGAGTGAAGGTGGAGTTGTGGCTGGTATGCCTGCTCCGGGCAAAGCTGCTCTTCCTTCAGCTTCGAATGTCGAGCGGTCCGAGGCGATGCTGCGATCGGGGTTGAAAATAGCAATCTTGCTCAGCGGTCGAGCACTCCATGGTGAAGGGCTTGCTTCCGCCGGGCGAATCGCGGCGGCAACTGGCGCGAAACTGTTTGCTCCGTATCCTGTGGCGCGACTGGAACGAGGTGCGGGCATCGCGCCGGTGGAGCGCGTGCAATATATTTTGGAACAGGCGATTGAACAGCTGAAAGAATTTCGCCAGCTTATCCTGGTTGGGGCGCAGCCTCCGGTGGCGTATTTTGCTTATCCCGGCAAGAACAGCGTGATGACTTCACCAGAATGTGAGATCCAAATATTGGCAACAGCGGAAGAAGACTGTGTGGGCGCGCTGGAGGCTCTCGAAACCGAGCTGTCGATTCGCGGAACGCGAGTCACCGGGGAAAAATCGAATCGTCCGCCGCTGCCGAGCGGTCCGATCACCTTGGCCGGACTGGCTGCCACCGTGGGCGCACTACTCCCGGAGAATGCGATTGTGGTGGATGAATCCATGACCTCAGGACGAGGCATGATGGCCGCAACGAAGGGATCTCCGCCGCACGACTGGCTGGGGAATACGGGAGGCTCGATAGGAATTGCGTTACCGCTGGCGGTGGGTGCGGCGGTGGCCTGCCCGGAACGGAAAGTGTTGTGCCTGACTGCCGACGGCAGCGGCATGTACACATTACAAGCACTGTGGACCATGGCCCGCGAGGGGCTCAAGGTAACGACGGTGGTCTTCGCGAATCACGACTACGCCGTGCTGAAGCGCGAGTTTTCTTACCTGGGTGTGGGTGAGCCCGGAAGGCGCGCGCTGGAAATGTTCGAAATCGGGCGTCCCGATCTCGACTGGGTTCAGCTGGCAAAAGGCTTGGGAGTAGCGGGGACGCGCGTAACTACTTTGGAAGGATTTGCGAAGGCGTTAAGAGAAGGATTTGAGAGTGGAGGGCCCAGCTTGATTGAAGTGCCTCTGTAGAGAAGCGGGATTCATCTTCGACTGGATTGATTCGGCGGGATTCATTCAGGGGGACTGCAGGGTATATTCGATTTTCTTTGCCAGCTCGGCTTTCGCGATTTTCCCGGTCGGGGTGAGCGGCATGGACGCGACAAGAATAATCTCTGAGGGGCGTTTATACATGGCGAGATGCCGCGAGGCGTGTTCCGCGAGATCCGCCGGGGTTAGTTGCGACTCCGGCGAGGGCTGCACGAACGCGATGACTTCTTCGTCGCCGTCCACGCGCCGACCCACGACCGCGGATTGAACCACTGCGGGATGCGCGTTCAGCACGGCCTCGACCTCGGCGGGGTATACGTTGAAGCCGCGATGGACAATTAAATCCTTGGTTCGTCCGACGATGAACAGATTTCCGTCTTCCAGTCGTGCCAAGTCGCGACTGTTGTACCAGCCATCGGCGTCTATCGCGGCAGCCGTTTCTTCGGGAGCGCGATAGTAACCCTTCATTACATTCGGACCACGCACCCAAAGTTCGCCGGGTTCACCTTCGGGCATGGGCTTGCGGTCGGGCCCGACCAACTTGATGTCAACTCCTGGAAAAGCCGGTCCGATCGAAAGATCGCTGCGAGGAGATTCAACCCGGGTTTGAGCGATGGTTGGAGAACACTCGGTGATACCGTAGCCGTGATGGAGATGCAATCCGAAAAGCTTTTCCGTGGCCGATTTTGTGGCGGCATCCAGCGGCGCGCCGGATGCGGAGATGATCCGCAGAGCGGGGAACTTCAAAGAATCTGTTCCGCGCAACTTTGCATACTGTAAGAACTGATTAAACGTGGCGGGCGCGCCGAGCATGATGGTGATGCGTTCGTTCTTCAGCGTGGCGCTGGCGGTCATGGGATCGAAACGGGATGCCAGATAAACGGAGGCGCCGCTGAGCAACGATCCGAGCAACACGACGGACAAGCCGACCGCGTGAGTCATGGGGAGAATTCCGAACAGGCGATCTTCCGGCGTGAGCGATCGTATGTCCGCGGCTCCGGCGGCCATGAAGAGCACGTTCTGGTGAGTCAGCATTACGCCTTTAGGCGTCCCAGTGGTGCCGGATGTGTAGATTAACGCGGCGACTCGCTGGGGAATGTGGGCATCCAGCGGTTCGGGAGCGACGGCGTCATTGAGGATGCCTATTCCGACCGATCCCAGACCTTCGATTTCTTCAATAATCGCGCCGTGCCGCTTGGCATGATCGTTCGCGTGAGGCGAGACGCGAGCGGTGTAAAGAATACGGCGCGCGCCGCAGTGATCGCGGATCTGGTCTACTTCGCGAGGAGACAGCCGAGCATTCACCAGCACCGGCCACGCGTCCATTGCGGCTGTAGCCAGCAGAATTGCGACGAACTCGCGGCAATTTTCGCCGACGATCATGACGCGATCGCCCGGACGCACGCCCACGGCGCCAAGCCACACTTGCGTACGGGAGACGGTTGAGTTTAATTGCTGGTAGGTCCAGGTGCCGGAAGCCTCTATAAGCGCGGGATGATCCGGGGAACGTTCCGCCCAGGGCTTGACGACATCACTGATGCGAGTGGGTAGCGTGGAGAGAGAGTCGGAGGCGAAAGGTTCCGGCATGGGTGAGTGAAACTAGATTTTCTTGAGCAAGCAAACGCCCGTCCAGGGAAAGTTGGCGGGGATGCAATTGGGGTCGAGCACGACCGGGCGCAATTCTTTCGGAGAGCGATTGAACTTGGCGGCGGTTTGCAGGAGGCCTTGAACATCCACTGCCTGCCAACCGTAGGGTAGAAAGAATTTTGGTCCTTCGCGCGGTCCGAATTTAAATGCGGCGCCAGCCTCGCTAAGTTGCGTTCCGGAAGTGCGCTGCATTAATTTCAGCTGTCCTGGCGAGGCTAGGTCGATAACCCAGCTTTGAAAATGTTCGCACGCGGCCAAGTCCTGGGCGAATTCGGCGACCTGTTCGGGGGTGAAATAAATCAGAAGGCCTTCCGTCATGACGACGATGTTCTTGGCGCGGCGGTTCAAGTCCGCGAAGAGTTTGCGACGCGCGGGGACGTCCGAGAGATCCAGGGCGATTCGCTCGAAGCGGCATTTAGGCTTCTCGTTCGCGAGCATCTCGTTTTTATAAGAAACGATATTCGGAAGATCGACTTCCACCCATTGCAGGTCCGGCCGAAGGTCCATACGGTAGGGCCTGGCATCCAAGCCAGCTGCGAGATTGACGACCAGGTCTGCGCCTTTCTCAATCTCTTCGGAAACGTATTTGTCGAAAAGATAAGTGCGGGCCACCCACGCCCACTCATGCTTGTTTCCCTCAGGCAACGTGTTGGCAATATCGAAGCCACGCTCGCCGGCCAGACGCGCAGCGTAGGGATCGCGAAACAGTGCGTCCGGGCGTTCGGTTTCGCGGGCGCGAAAATAAGCCACCCAAAGAGCAGTGTCGGCGATGTTGCGGACAGACGAATTGGTTTCAGTCATATTCATGTTCTATAAGTTTGGGTGCAATGAACTTTGGAGGAGGGTGCTGAGCAAGGTTAAGCGCGTTATGCCAGATTAGAACTGGTCAGGGCAACATGAGTGGGTTCGTCGCCGGCGACCGGCACGAGTGAAACCCTGTCGCTTTTCCTGGAAAGAACGTACTGGAGCCAGTTGCGATACATGCACATGGCCGATGCCTGCCATGCATTTTGTAGCGCGCCGACCAATAAAGACTCAGGAAAAAACGCCAGCCGTTCTTCACTCGGCCGGGCGAGTGCGCCGTTGCGAAATTCGGAGAGAAGTAGAGCGGAAGCCGCGGTGAAGTATCCTTCCGGCATGGTCGGATAGGTCGATCTTTCCTGCCGCAGAAATCTTTTTATATCCCTGCGGTATTCCTTCAGCAGGGTTAACGCTCCGTACTCAGGATGCCCCTGAAAATGGACGAATAGACTTTTCCGTTTCTGCTTCACAAACGAATCGACTCCTGCCTGCGCCGATTTGGTCAGAAACGAATAGCCAGCGGAAACCAGCGAGTTTTCCGTTACTTCGTTCCATCTGGAATGCGGGAAGCGCACGGGACGGGCCGCATGACGGGTAAGTTCGTGATCGCTAACAGTGGCTGAATCGAAGACGCCGAACATTTTGTCAGGCAAACGTTGGCGCTGCACTCCGTCGCTGTGCAACACACCGGCATGAGCGGCAAGACAGGAGAGGATTGTGGAAACCGTGTTGCGTTCAGCCCAATCGAGAACATCGGTCATGGCATGCCAGTAAGGCTCCTGGCGCAGATCGGAATGAACCGGCTCGGTGCCGGTCATGATCAGGGCGTCGAAACGGCTGTTCCACAGGTCTTCAATTCCGTAATAAAAGCCACTCAGGTGCTGCAGACCGCGATCGCCGCGCGGAACGTTGGGCAGCGAGAAAAACTTGAGCCGGACCGGAGTGTCTCCCGACGCAGCATTGAGCAGCTCCATAAACTGCATTTCGGTGTCTTCGAGAGCCGAGTCCGGCATATTGTTGATGAAGGCGATCCGCACGGATTCGGCGCCGATGCCGTATTGAGCGTTCGACTTCGATCCAGTGCCATTCTTCTCCGCCCAGCGCGGCGGAATCCGTCCACCATCAATTAGCAGCGCCATGACTCACCTCCACGGTAATCTTTGCCTTGTCCAACGCCTGGGAGAGGTCTGCAAGAATATCGTCGATATGCTCAATGCCCACGCTCAGCCGAATCATCTCGGGAGTCACGCCGACTTTGGCTTGTTCTTCAGGAGTGAGCTGGCGATGCGTGGTCGAAGCGGGATGGCAGGAAAGGGACTTGGCGTCGCCCATGTTGACCATCCGCTTGAAGAGCTTGAACCCGTCAAAACACTTTCGTCCCGCTTCGAACCCGCCTTTCACGCCAAAGGTCAGCAGGGAGCAGCGCTTCGAGCCGAGATAACGCTGGGCCATAGGGTAGAGCGGGCTGTCTGGAAATCCAGCGTAGTTCACCCACGCCACTGCGGGGTGGGCGCGCAGGAACTCCGCGACTTTGCGGGCGTTGTCCACGTGGCGCTCCACGCGCAGCGCCATGGTCTCGACGCCTTGCAACAAAAGAAAGCCGTTGAACGGGGAAAGCGTTGCGCCGGTATTACGCTGGCAGACGGTACGGCAGCGGGCAACATAGGCGGCTTCTCCAAAGTGATCGACGTAGACCACCCCATGGTAGGCAATCTCCGGCTCGTTGAACATGTAGAACTTCTTGGGATATTGCCGCCAGGGAAATTTTCCGCTGTCCACGATCATGCCGCCAAGCGAGGTACCGTGGCCGCCCATGAACTTGGTCATGGAATGGACAACGACATCAGCGCCGTATTCGAAAGGACGCAGGAGAATCGGAGTCGCAACTGTGTTGTCGACAACCAAGGGTACACCGTGCTCGTGCGCGACTCTAGCCAGACCTTCGATATCGGCAACATTTCCGGCAGGATTGCCCACGCTCTCGCAATAAACCGCGCGCGTGTTTTCGTCGATCAGCTTCGCGACATCTTCAGGATGATCAGTTTTGGAGAAGCGGCCTTCGATTCCGCGCTTTGGAAAAATGTGCGCGAGAAGGGTGTAGGTTGCCCCGTAAAGTTGGGGCGTGGAGACGATGTTCGTGCCAGCCTCGGCAATGTTGATCAGCGAATACTCGATGGCAGCCATTCCGGAGCTGACGCTGAGCGCCTCTACGCCGCCCTCAAGAGCCGCCACGCGTTTTTCAAGGACGGCATTGGTGGGGTTGCCGATACGAGTGTAGATGTTGCCCTTGACATCCAGATTGAACAGGGCTGCGCCGTGTTCCGCGCTTTCGAACTCAAAGGCGACAGTCTGGTAGATGGGGACGGCAACCGCCTGTGTGGCGGGGTCGCCGTCATAGCCAACGTGAATCGCGATGGTTTCTCGCTTCATTTTTGCGGTTTCTATTATCGCGAACTTCCGTAAGTCGCTGCGCCGGCTTTCTCGCGCTCTCGCCGGCCAGCCTTACGGTCATCGGTCTGGTGGCCAGTTTGCGGTTGTTCCGGAGTTTTCACTTGGTGCAGCGGACGTTCCGTAGAAGAAATTGCTACCGAGTTTCGAACCCGCGAACTTGCCATCGCACGGGTTAGCGTGCGCGCGGCAAATCCCGCACCAAAGGCGAAGCGCATGACCGGTCCAAAGCTGTTTGCCGAAGCTAAACCGGCAAAATACAGTCCGGAGCAGGAGGACTGGAAGCTCGACGAGAGCACTGGCGAGCCGCCAGCACATTCGACCTTTGACCGTATCTCCGAGCTAAGAAACTTCAAGCGGTTCAGATCCACTTTGTAGCCGGTAGCGGCGATCACATGATCGGCCAGGATCAGCTGGCTGGATCCATCTTCACCGCGCAGATGCAGACGGACGTGGCCATTCTGAGCCTCTGTTCCTTGAACCTTGCAACCTAAGTGCAGCGGAATTTTGCCAACAACTTTATCTTTGACGAAATACGCTCCGGAAGGACCGAGAACTCTTCGGACTGCCTCGAGGCGGAGACTTTCGGGCAGAAAATGAAACACATTCGGCGCGTTGGCGATGAAGCGGTGGCGCCAACCAGGACCAATGCCGGATTGCGGCCGCTTTAATTTCTGCCACAAGCTCTTCTTTCCCAGCTGTGGAGGGCCATGAAATTTGAGCGCGCTCTGGCGGGAAACCAACTGGACTTCCGCGCCCGCTTCATGGAGTAATCCAGCCAGATCTGTGGCGGACGAACCGCCGCCAACCACTACCACAGTGCGTCCACGAAAGGAGTCCAGATCGTGATGTTGGAAGCTGTGGGAGCAAAGCTCGGGTGGGAGGCTGCTTAATTCAGCCGGTAGATTTTCGAAATGAGTAATTCCTACCGCCATAACAACACGGCGGGCCGTGAATGTTTCTCCATCATCCAAGGTTAGTTGGAATCCATTGGATGCGCGGTCCAGTCCCACAACCAATTTGTCTTCGAGCTCCGGCACCATGCGATCGCGGAATGTCTGACCGTACGCGCTGAAGGTGTCGAGGCGCACTGGAACTCCCGAATCCGCATAATCGATTCCCCGTTCGGCACAGAAATGTTCGAGGGTAAATGCGCTTTCGGGATCATAAAGATTTGAGGCAAAACCTTCGGACTTGAGGCACATGCCTTTGGGCATGTGGTTTTGCCAGCTATCCATTATCCGGCCAAAAATGCGGAAAGGAATCCCCCGCCGCCGGAAATGGGCGGCGATGGATAGACCGTAAGGTCCCGAGCCAATGATTGCAGTTTCAAGCATAGTTATAAGACTCCCCTTTTTGTCGATCATGTCCGCGAACGAACACCGTTGTGGTGGGGGATGGATAGAAAAGACGAAATACCCTTCCTACACTTAAATACGGGGATGCGAGTTCTAAGCCGATGCAGTCACAGCTGAACGCATTCCCAGCTTGCTCCGAACGTATGCCGCAGTTTTGTTCACCGAGTCGAGATTATTGGTATTGACTTCATCATCTTCGACACGAATGGCGAAACGATCCTGCAGAAAAACCACGAATTCGACCACTCCATGAGAATCGATCACCGTATCAAGGAGCGGGGCATCGTCAGTGAGTTCTTCATTTCGCCCGAAGAGAAATGTCTCTACCAAAAAACCGCGGATTTCCTGATGAACGTTCGTAGTCGGCATGAGTCAATATCCTTTTGCCATTCTGTTTTTGATGGCGGCTATAGTAATCAGTTTTAGGCCTTCCTCGTCATATAGGAGACCAGGGGAGCAGCAGTCTTGGACGCGGTAGGCGCTTCATGAGAGCCCATCGAGACCGGTGGATCGAGTTCGGCAAGCGTGCCGTCGAGAAAAGCACGAATGGTGGAAATCAGGCGAGGGGAAGCCTCCGGGTTGATGGGGTCCATACTCGTGAGAGTGAGAGCATAGTCCAGCTTTCCGGCGAAATCTTTTTGGTCATCGGCGACGATGACCCGCCCTCGTGAACCGAAGCGTTCCGCGGTCGCAACTTGATGATCGTTACGAGTCTCCCGCAAGAATCCGCGACGCGGCATGACCACGATCGGCTTGCCTATCTCGAGGGCGGATATGATCGATCCCATTCCTGCATGGGCTATCACCACACTTGCCTCGCGAATGAGACGATTGAACTCCAAGGGCTCAAGGAACTTAGTGAATTCGATGTGTCGAGGCCGTAAGTTTGAGTTTCCGATCTGGGCCAGAACATCGAAACGACCGCGCGAAGCCGCCCATTCATCTACGGCGCGAATGAGACGGTCGAACGGCTCTTGCGAACCGACAGTGGCGAAAATCACAAAACACCTCCCGCATAGTGCGGACCTTCACTCTTGGCCAGGTGCGGCCATTGAGTGAGCCAGAGGTCCGCGTAACGGCCGACGCGTGAACCAGACATCGAGAGGTCTTCGATGTTGGCCATGCTGTCGATCCATATGGTTCTTGCTCCAAACCACTTTCCCAGTAACAGCGCAAAATATCCTGGCGCCGCCCCGGTGGATATGACTACTCCCGGTTTCTCCTTAATGAATATCCAGATTAGATTGCATGCAAGAATTAACAACCCCAGCTTGTTCCACCGGGTTGCGTCATGTACACAATAAAATCTGTTGTCCGGCACCTGTGAGCGATACGAATCGATCACGGTGACGTAAACGACATCAGAGTCCGCAAATGCCGGGGTGACCCGGCGCAGTTGGACCCAATGGCCGCCGCTGGAAGCTACCGCTAGTACTTTGTCCCGATCCGGATTTTCCTTTACTGGCATAATTCCCTCAGTGGTACGACTTTGATCGCTTCTTGCCTTGCAACTTCAAGAAGCGCCGCGGTCACTTCGAGCACATACTGATTGCGCTCGTGCGTCCGATCCAGGTCGTGCATCAAGACAATTCCTCCGCCCGCCCGTCGCACTTTGTCAGCCACTTGCTTGGGGTTGGGAAGAATTTCCTGGGTATCGCCTGAATCGATGGTCCACCACCATACCGGAGCATTCCGGCGGCGAAGAGACCAGTACGTGGGGAGGGTCATTTTGCCGTAAGGCGGACGAAACATCCCGTCCGGTTGAACCCAGCGCGAAAGACTGCGATACCCGGCATCGATATCGGCCACCGATTCCCAGGGAAGCGTCTTCCAGGCGTTGAGATGTTGATCGGAATGGCAACCGATGTCGTGACCTTCGTGCAGCACACGATCGGCAATGCCGGAGTATTGGCGCGCATGCCGTCCGAGCATGAAGAACGATGCCCGTGCGGCGCTGCGATGGAGCAAATCGAGAAGCGGCTGAGTGAGCGCCACGCTAGGACCATCGTCGTATGTGAGAGTCAGCATTCGCTTCGCTTCCGCGTGTTTCTGAATAGGGCTCATGCGCAACCTTCGCCAGAGCCAAGGTGAAAAATAGATAGCCGGAGCGGCAACTGCCATAGCCGCCAAGGCGGTCTGCATTGCTTCTTCCATTGGAAAAACTACTGTGGGGGAGAAAATTGGCCGGTTACGCTGTCAGATGACTGCAAAAGCTATGCGGTTGCACGCGAGGTATTATCCCGCTCCCAACCTGCGATCGCACTCCGAAGACGAATTCTTGCTCGACGCTTGGCGATGATCATCACCATACAATACACGGCCAGTTTTGGCCATAGCACTGGTTTCCTACATAGACGAAACAGCATTCGATTGTTGCTCTCGCCCCTACGCTTCCAGCCTTCAGGAAAACGCTGTGCCAGCTCGAAAGAGCCATAGTGAGACCGCGTCTTGGTAGAAATCAAGTGTTTGACGGTTCTCGGCGGAAACACGGTGGAATGCGCAGAAGGCACTGTCTCCCGCTCGGTTTCGAGGAACTGTATCCGGACGTAACCATCGTCGGCGGTTACCGATGGAAATTCCCGGAACCGAGCCCGCCCCGCAGCGGAAAGGGCGTAAACCCCGGACCCGCCAATTCCCTCGCGGGAAGAAGGAAGATAAGAGCGGATATCGAACCAGGCCCGAACGAGCCAGGAACAGCCCGCCAGATCGAACCGCGGCGTGGGCGCCACGACCAGCACATCTCCGCGCTCCAGCCGCCGCGCCAGAATGCGAATTGCCTCCAACGTAATCACCACATCTGCATCACTGTAGATACGGGGAGAACCACAAGCCGCTTGATCTCCTAAATTAAGCGCATGGGACTTGCTGGCGATTTTGGTTTCGATGACCCGCACGTTCGGAGAAAAGCGCCGGGCCACGGCTGCGGTATCGTCGTCGCATCCATTGCAAACCACAATGACTTCAAGTTCGCGCGCGCCGGCGCCTTCGGTCATCGCTTTTAAGGTTCGCGCGATAACCGAACCTTCGTTGTGAGCGGGAATGATAACGGAAATCATTGTCTGCGGGAGACTATTAGAACTAGATCCTGAAGCGACGATCGTCAGCGACCATGGGTGGCAGAGATGGCGACCGAGCCCATCACCCACTCTCCTTTGGAAGGATCGAATTGCTTGACCACGCGAGCCGGGTTACCAGTCACGACTGAATTTGGCGGTATGCTCCGGCTCACTACCGCATTCGCTCCGACGACCGAGTGTTTGCCGATGACCAGTTCGCCTTTGCCGCAGACAATGGCTGCTCCGTACCCGATCCAGCAGCCCTCCTCGATGCGGATGGTGCCGCCGCGGGTGATGCCCTGGTATTTGATTGGGACATTGACGTCTTCGAAGGCGTGGTTGTGATCCATGACCAGAACCTGCGGAGCGAAGACAACATTGCGCTCGAAATGGATGCGGTTTATCCCGGAGATCACACAACGCCTTCCCAGCTTGACGCCCTCATCGAAAACAATGACTGGTTCGTTGGATTTAGGAACTTCAGGGATATTGATCCAAACTTCGCGCTCGAGCAAAACCGAGTCTCCGAACTGGATGTACGGGGCAATGGACCGCGCCAGATCGCAGGAATAGTGCACATAGAGATTGCGGCCAAGGAAGGCGAACGGATAGAACCATTGCATGCTCAAAGTACGGACCTTGTTGGCGATCCGGGTGATCCAGGAGAGCGGATCTTCGGAATAATGGTGCTTGGTTTGGCTCATTGATTCTTCTTAAGAGGTTGCTCGGTGCATGGGTTTCGTCGGCTACTTGCCGGCGGTAGCAGGTTTTTTAAAAACTACTTCGAGACAAGGCGCCGCTCCAGCCCAGGCGATGGTATGGACCAATGGCGAAACTGCGATGCGGAACCCCTTGCGTGCGATTTTGCGCGCGACGCCCGGCGGCTTCGGCTTGGCCTGAGGAGTGGGGGACCCTCCTATCGTCTCGATCAGGCTGGATTTGACGTAATCTATGCTGCGCTCGCAATAGGAAACTGCGGGAGTCTTAACGCAGACTTCCTCGAAACCAAGTTGATTCATAAGATGGCGCAATGAACGCGGGGAAAAATGAGACAGATGTCGCGGCAGTTCCAGTCCGAACCAGTGGCTGCCAAACAGGCGTGCCTCCCAGGAAGCGATATTGGGCATCATGGCGTAGTAGATTCCACCGGGCTTGAGCCATTCCCGCACTTTGGTCAAAAACTGGCGCGGGGAGTAGACGTGCTCGAGAACGTCAAAGCAAGTGATGACGTCAAAACTGTTGGGCAGGAAAGGGGCCTCAACCGCGTCTCCGACGAAGACGGTTGCCCCGGTGGCCGCCCGGGCGCGCTGGGCGGTGGATTCCTCCATTTCAATGCCGTACAAGTTCCACGCCGGGTTCTTCATCGTGCTCAGAAAGCCCCCGGAGCTGCATCCGATGTCGAGGAGTTTCCCCTCGGCCTTATACCGGGAAATCATCTTGACTTGACCCGCCCACCGTTTAGCGGCGGAGCCTTCACCTGCGGTCATAATCGCCCGGTGATAGTCCTCGGTATAGTGTTCGCCCATCTCAGCGGGTGCGGGAGGATCGTCGAGCCAGACCGCGCTGCAGGAAAGGCACCTAAGAAGCTGGTAGACGTCCTTGCGCAGGTGAAAGCGGTCGGGTGCGGTCAGAAACGGAGCCACAGCCTGCCTCTCGCAGGTCGGGCATGTAGGAGATGAGGGAGACCTTCGCGACTTCTTCATCTCCACCTCCGTGCTGTTCACCACCTCAAACGCGCTGTTCATTATTTTCACCCGTTGGTTTTCACCCATTTTTCGGCTTCTTCGTTATACGTCTTTACGAGCTTTGCGGGATTTCCGACAATAATGCTGTAGGGCGGAAAGCTTCGGGTCACTACCGAGTTTGCCCCGACCACGCTGTGGTGTCCTAAGTTCAGCTCTCCGGAAGCGCAAGAGATTACAGCGTTAATGCCAAGCCAACAATTCCGTTCAATCTTGATGCGTCCATGGCTCGTATCCGTTTCTTCGTTCATATCTTCGTGGGTTGGATCCCGAATATTTGAAGCCCGTCGTTGGTGGTCTGTGATCAGGACGGACGGAGCGAGGAGCACGTCATTTTCCAATATGACCTGATTGCGCGCGGAGATAGTGGATCGCCTCCCAATTGCACAACCGCTTCCGATCGTAACTTTCGGTTCAGAGCCGGGAGAACCGGCTACGTCGATCCATACTTTCGGTGCCAGATAGACTCTGTCTCCCAATCGAATTTGAGATGACTTCCGGCGCTGAACTTCGCAAGAATAATGCACCGAGACCCCGTCGCCAAATTCCGCAAAGCCATAAGAGCTTCGCATCCACAAGGTATTAAGTTTCGTCAGCACTGCGAGGAGCGATTCCATCAGGTCCCTGTCGAAGCTGTGTTCGAAGGTAAACATGACTTATGTGACGACATCGGCGCAACGCGTCTCCCCACTGAGGCGCGCCGGCAGAATAATACCCATGAGAGCTTTCCCCTCAGCTCCGGTTATGGATTTAGTCAGCATCAGGGCCGGCCACGCTGCCAGCACGCAGGCTAAGAACACTTTTGTGAGTTCCAGAAGCGCCATCCATCTTTGGTTGAATATGGCGGGCAGGGGAAGCCGGGTCGCAATGAACCCAGCTAGCATCGCCACAGCCGTCGCCGTCGTCACCTTCAACGCATCTCGCAGAAGCGCTCCGGGATCAAATGCGTGAAACGTCTTTGCTACCGCGTAGATCATGAACACCATACCGGCAAATTCCGTGAAGGCCAATCCTCCCAGCACTCCGTAGAAACCGGACTGGCGAGCAAACACGACGATCGAGAGTAAGCAAACGATTCGCAGGCCCTGCCGGATATTATCCAGAAGTGCGTTTCCCGAAACCCGGTACAGAACCAGACCAAGCACCGAGAAGGCCTGGAAAAGCCCCGCGAGACATACGAGGTAGAGTGCGACTCGCAACGAAGGAGCCGCCTGGCCAGTCCATGCAAATACCATGGTCGGTCCGAAAGCCGCAATGAAACCAAGAGGAAACAAACACAGGCCCAACGTGACTTTGAACGACTTCGCAATGAGCCTCCGCATCTGTTCCGCTGAACCAGACGCATATACCATGGCCCCACCGGAGAGAATGGGCACCAAAAAAGAATCGGATAACATTACCGCCGACAGGACAAGGCGGGAAGCAATGGCATAAATGCCTGCGGCATCGGCACCAAAGACTCGCAGAATCGCCACGGGAAGAATGGAAACGTACAGCACTTCTAAAATGTTCACCAGCTGGTAACTGCCGGCAAATCGGAACAACTCTGGAATGACGCTCGCGGTGACAAACTCGCGAGCCACCCGCACTTGCGGCAGAATCTTTCTCGAGCCGACATAACAAGAGAGAACAAAGCCAACTTCGGAAGCTGCCATGACGGATGCCATGGCAAATAATCCATATCCGAAGTGAAGAAGAGCGACAATCGCGACGGCTTCAGCGACGGTGAAGAAAGTGGCGAAATTTCTGGCCAGATCAATCCTATGGCCGCCCATTACGATGGCTTCATAGACTGCGCCCACGTTGGACAAAACCATGATCAAAGCGAGCACCGAGATTGACTCAGCCGCCGAGTGCAGGAACTCCGGAGGTACGCCGGCAAAGCGCGCCAGCAGGTTCGCGAAGCCCGCCACGGGAATTAATACCGCGACCGACAGGACAAGCATGGCCGCGCAGCCCGTGCTCAATAACCTGTTGGCGGTCTCGAAATCGCCATTACCAGTGGCCTCCGCTACATACTTTTGAAATGCCGATTTAATACCAACGCTCCCGAAACGCATGTAGGCAGCAGTCGTCATGATGATGGCCCAGATTCCATAGCCACCCAATCCGAGATGGGTGATCACAATGGGAATCGTCACCAGACGGGTTGCCACCTGGGTGAATCTGGCAATCACTCCGAAGATAGTGTTTCGGCCTATGGTGTGCGAAAGACTGCGCACGGGGGCTAGGCTAGACAATGTGCTCATTATGCTGGGACCGAATTGGCTTGTGCTGAACTGGAGATGCTTGACAGATGCGAAGCTCCGAAGGAACCGCTATCGTAGCGGAAACGGCGCTTGAGTCTGAGAATAGGCTCTTCGAAGAAATGAAAACTTGCGGCAGCCACTGCCAGATTTATCAGAAGGCAAGCCGGGACATAGGCGAACGAAAGCATGTGCTTGAGTGGTTCGAACAAAGCAGCGAGAGGAAAATGGAACAGGTACAACCCGTAACTGTATTTACCAAAAATTCGAAGAATCTGCATCGAGAACAGTCTGCCGTGCGCAAGGCCAATAACGAGAAGCGCTCCATATACGATTGCGATTACGCTAAACCCCACCGTATTAATCACGGCATCGTAGTGACTCGTAGTATGGCGGCTCATAAAGATTGTCAGTAGGATCCCTCCAGCTGAGGCAAATGCGACCGGCGCCCACCTTGCGAGCGCATCTTTCCATCCACTACGCATCAGCAACGCTATCGCAGCGCCCACTGCCAGAGAGTCCGTGCGGCACAACAAAAAAGCATAGGACCAATCCTGATTCCATCCCACCGCCCAGATTGCAGTCCGTAGAAGCGGTGCGACGGCTACGGCAACAATGCAGGCCGTGATGGGATTCCGCATTCTCGCGATGATCCAAGGCCATATCGCATAAAACTGCTCCTCGATGCAAAGAGACCATAAATGAGTGATATGGAGTGGAATTGCCACCAAGCTTGGAATTAGCAGAGCCACCGGGTATCCCACATGGAACAGAAACGACAGGTGGGCGATTCTCCAGTGAGAGCCGATCGCAAACATGATCGCGGCGAACAGATAGTAGACCGGGAAAATTCTTAATGCTCTCCGCGCGTAGAATTTCTTATAGTAGCCAGGATCGTTCCGGCTATCAAAGAGGATACCGGTTATGAGGTATCCGGACAGCACAAAGAAAAGATCTACCCCGGACCATCCAAGACCGCAAATTGAGGCGAAAGCCCTGACCGCGGCCGACGTGCTGTGCACTCCGCCGTGTCCATAGTGATAGGCGAAAACTGCCAGGATCGCAATTCCCCGGAGTCCATCTAGAGCAGGCACATGGGCGCGCGAGAGTGGAATTTTTGACAGTTTTTGCCTCTAGGTGTGAATGAGCGCTATAGATGCTGCAATCTCTGTCTCAAAGGCCTCTGCCGACGGCAGTGGCTTCGCTTGCGATTGGCTTTCTGGGTGAACCACCGCTACTGCAGAGATGATCGCTAGCAAGGTGTACCACGCTACAACAGTCTGATCGAAGTAGGAAATCCCCAGAAAGGCAACAGCGTTGGCGAAGAGAGCTGAACCAATCCCCCAGCGAAATAGCGCTCTTCTCTTGTCCTTATTGTTACTAGAAATGCGCCTTGCCTTTCCTAAGAATTTAAACCCATAAACCAGAATGGACACGAACAACAGAAAGGGCAGGAGGCCGGAATTGTCGCAGGTACTCACGTACTGGTTCGCCGTGTCCCACATATCCCAACCCCACACGCTGGTGTCTTTTACTCCGATCAGCCACCAATCGCCGAAATGTCGAATACACTGATCGATCAGCGCAAATCGATGCCATGACGAAGAACCGCCAGCTATGTCAATCCTAGCGATCAAGTGCCAGACGGGATTTTTAAGAATTAGCTGCAAACCAATTAGGGTGATCACAATCGCCCAACGGATAATGCGCATGTATTGTCGCAACGGCCACATGCAGAGTGCCAGCACGCCGGCGAGATACGCCAAAACCGGAGTGCTCGAATTGCATGCTAGCGTGATGATTGTGGCCGAGATCAGTCCGAGCAATGCCATCTTGCGATACTTTGTTCCTTTCCACCACAAGGCTACGAAGAGAGGCAGCAGGACCGCGCCAAAGGTTCCCGCCGTGATTGAGTGGGCAAAGGGCCCTTGAGCACGAAAGCGGTCATCGCGCGCCACCAGGGATGCATATCTTGAAGCTTCAGCCCCACCAAGCAAGGAGTAGGGATTGTGCCCGGTCGTAACTTCGTAGGCCATAACAACCGCCACAACCGCAGTGATCCAAGCGAGCGATTTAATTGCGCTTACTGCATCGTCTTCGCTTCGAATTAGGAAGCGCAGCAAAAAGTAGACTCCGAAGACTGTGTAAAGCAGCCCCAACTCATTGATGACGGCACCGGACACCGGAAATAGAAGGATTCCGTTCAGTGCAATGAATACCGCGAACAAGATAATCACGACATCAAGAGTGTTTACTCCGCCGCTAAACATCCGTAGTTTGGACGCGACTTTGTCTTTCCCCATCCGAACAAATCCAAACAATACCAACACACGGAGCATCGGAAAGTGTGCGGGGCCTATCAGCAAAACCTGATCGACCGGAATAAGCAGGGAGGCTGCGAGAAACGCAGCCAATGCTTTATTCCTGGGCCATACGCATATCAAAACCCCAACCAGCAGGATGACTACCAGTACGGCGGGGTGGAGGACGGTCTCGGCCACCCCACCGCCAAATTTTAGGTTCTGCGGTCCTTGTACGGGTTTCATTTTACAGACGCTGGATTGCAGCGGCCTCAGGTTCAAGTGGGAGAATGCACTCCGGGCAGGCTGGTTTGCCTGAGTCGAAAGAAGGAGGTTCAACTATGCCAGAGTCCCGCGCGTGATACCTCAGCTCAAGTACTCGAAATTAACTATTGAACAATCGCCGCCAAACCTGTTGGTGGAGTGGGTGCTGATGTGCCGCCGAACTGGTAGGCTCCGACGTCCCAGCTAGGTGTGCGCGGGATGACGGTAATAGCCGGAGACACAGCGGTTTCACCACCTTTGCTGTTCTGCTCATTCGCACCATCACTTGTGCCACTGCACAGGGCAGAACTTTGAGAAAACACGTTGCAAGTGGAACTGCTAATTATCGATCCAGCGCCGATGGTTGCCCCGCCCGCGGTAGGACTGTAATTGTTTCCCGGAACATATCCTTGACTGTTTGCTACCGCTTCGGTTTGATAAATCTCATTACCGTTATCTTTATATGAACACGTCGCGCCGGAGTTGCAGACGTATAGATTCGACAGGGTGCCGTATCCGATCAGATGATTATTCTCGAAATATGCCGGGCCATTCCAGGCATACGTGGGGGCTCCCGCTTGCATGAAGTCGAGCTGACAGCCTCCACCGGTGGGATCGCCCACATCATTATCCATCGTGTTGTTGTAAAAATAGAGACTCTGACTACCGCTGCTCGACTGGGCTTGCAGGTGAATGCAATTCGTCGGAGCGCTATCTCCGCTGGCGTCGTACCTGAGGTTATCGAAAAAAACATTATTAAAGACATAGGCGGCTCCGCCGGAGCCCACCGTAAGATAGATATCCTGACTCACGTAAGTATGCCGAATTACGTTGTTATAAAAAGATGTGCTGGCGCCGGATATGTTGGTTACCTCGTTTAAAACGTTCGAGTGTGGCGCAATGTCTGACGGTGCATAGCTCGTGTATAGATATTCCGCCAGATTGTCGTGGAAGGTGCTGGTGTTCACCGTTACGGCGATGTTCGAAAGATAGCGAAAGACATTGCCGTGAATATCGTAGCCTTCCGAATATATACCCATCCCACTTTGGCAGGGCATGCCGGGCTCAAACCCCCGTGAGCAAGCCGAGGAATTCGCCGTGCCTGCAGAAGAGTCCGAGCCGTCGAAAACATTACCCACAATTTGATTGTGGGTTGCCGAGCCACACGAGGAACCGTTGGAGCCGCCGAGAATCATCTGGTTATCCTCAGAACCTGAAACGGCGGTCCAACCATGGAAATAGTTATTCGAGATGATCACGTTGCAAGTCTGATAGCTGTAAATAGCCGCGGAATTGCTGGACGGACTGGACCAACACCTGCCAGGCCACTCGAAGTTGTCAACTGTCACATAGCTTGCTTGATTCAGCCACAGCGCGTTCGCGGTCGACTGGTCGTAACTGCAACTTGACACAAAGGAAGTGCTCAGCGGATTGTCGCCACTCATGATTGGGCGCACCCACGCGCTGCCCGAATACCATGTCTGATCGACTCCAATGTAAATCGGGTTGCCGTTCGATCCGTTCCAGGTCCAATCCCAGCCACTTGAGCCAACATAGGTCATGGTTGAGCTCGCACCAAAATGCCACGTATCTCCCCCGCGAAAAATGTACGAGTCTCCCGGCGCGGGCTTCACAGAGGCACATGTGGCCGTGCATTTCGGCATTCCAGGCGCATGCAGCCAAGGTGCAGTCTTCGACGTGCCGCTGTTCGAGTCGCTTCCGCCAGACGCAATGTAGTACGTCGTGGCGGACACGAACCTGATAAAAAAAACATTCACTATCAACAAGAGAAGGATGAGGCGAAACAAACGATTCATCACTTGGGGGACCTCGTTCCGAGACTTTGACTTGCGCTTACCAAACCTGAAAAGAGGGTATAACGTATCAATGAGCAAGCCAAGGACACACAGGTTCATGGCCCAACATGCAAGTTCACGCTCCAAGCGACTAATCCTTTTGGACGACTTGTTAAAGCTTTGCTAAACGATCTCTCCAGGCTCTTTTGAATCGCGGAATGAGCTTGGCCCATAATAGGAGTCTTCTGGCGGAATTCTCGGCGATCGCGGCGGCTGTCCTTATGGACTTGAGCAGGAGGCCTTTGATCGTCGGGCTAAAGATGTAGACTCGGGCTTCCTGCCAGCTCTTGCTGCAGAGCACGGTCTTATATTCAGCATGGCCCAAGCCGAAGTCCAATTCCTTGACAATATCCCCATTCGCTCGAGCGCAAAAACCCTCAAGGATGTGCATGATAAGCACCATGCCGGGAGAGGATTGACGGAATTCAGGGTCGTACCCCATATATTCACTAACGAAGCTTCCGTGGTAGAGCATGCCAATCCAGAAGGCGACTGGCCGATCCCCTAAATACAGCAGGTTAGCCCGCAACCAGCCCTTGCGTGCCGCCATTTCCAGGCGCATTCGCGTATCCGGGGCATCGGAAAAGCCTGCGCCAAGGCCTCGCTGGTAAGTTTTTCTCGCGATTTCTTCCGCGTCCCTAAATAACTGGTCAAGTTCAGCCTCGTGCCGGTATCCAACGATTCTTACTTGGCCGGCGGGATGATTCTGGAGCTTTCTTATACTCGCTTTTAAATGCTTCCTCCGGACCGACGACATACGGCGATAAACTTCGTCGATGCTATCGGGAATAATCAAGCTTTCGTGGCCTTGGGCCTCGGGCAGGGTATCCCTACTGAGGGTATTGGGAAGTTTGAGGGCAAGATCGTAAATAATAGAGTCTACCGGCACAAACTCTAAGGAGGCCAAATCTGCTTCGTTTCGGTTTAGACAATTCATCACTTCCTGAAGCAATATCTTGGTATTTTCCGGTGAGCCGTTGCCGTGGATCGGATCGTAGACAAAAGTCAGACAACGGGCAAGAACGCGAATCTTGCGAAAATATCCTACCTTGAAAGCGATAGGTTTTCTATCGAGCCGTCCGACAAGAATCGCTTCTGGTCTCCCATCACGGTAAAGAGCGATCACATGAGGTCGGAGAATCTCCGGATAGGCTTGATTGATCATCAAGTAGAAATCCATGTCCGAATCGCGATGTCCAGGCCATGCCGCCCAGGCCTCCCGCAAAGCCTCCACTTCAGCGATGGATCGCGCTATGCGAACTTCGATTTCGGTTGGGACGGCGAAATTCCGGTCCACGGTAATTAATTCAGAAATTATTTGGGTAGCCATTATTGATGAGCTAGTGCAATTCTGCGAGGACTGTGGTGGCACGCTTTGGTTATAGCCCCTATCTCGGCCAATGCTTCGCGCACGGTCAAAATCCGGGAAGCGATCCGGGCGGCGCTGGATACGGCAGCTTCCAGCAACTCTGGAGTGCAGCCGTAGGGAGAAGGATTGGGAGACACATCGTGGGTATAGAAAATCAGCCAGGTCTTGCGAATCATGTTTTCCGCGATCAGTTCTTCTGCACGGCTCGCACGATCAACATCGCCGTATAGACTGTTCGCGCGCAGCAGACTGAGATCGATCTCCGGTCCGTTAAGGCCGGGAATGATGCCCCGGGCGCTGGTTACGCCTGGGTTATTTCGAGCCCCCGGCTGGAGCGCTCGTTTGCTCGTGAGGGCGACATCGCCGAACGGGTAGGCGAAATTGGCGGCGACCTCCCCGGTAGACTTCTTGAGGGCATCGATACCTTTGCTAACGTCCTGGCAGAATGTCGCCCTCGAAACCGACCGACTGGAGATGTGCGTAAAGGTATGGCTGGCTAATTCGTGGCCGTGTTCAAGCAGGGTTTCCAAGTCTTCACGGCGAAACTGATCTCCAACTTCGCTCGAGGTTTTCATCGGTCCCGTTTTCGTCAGATCCATGTCCATCAGGCCCATGGCGGTGTAATAAGTTCCGCGGGCGCCATAACGTTCCAAAATGGGACCGCCCACGGTCAGAGCGGTGCGGGGAAAATCGTCAAAGGTGAAGGAGACGATGGGACCGCAATCTCTTAGCGGGACTGGCTTGCGGTAGAGCTTGGATAACACACCGCGCCGCGCCGTGCCTGCCAGGGACCGAAGGCTCACGCGGAGGTCTCCTGCATGGCATTGTGGGCAATCGTCTGCTCCATGGCTTCCGGCACAACCTCGATGACACCGTCTTCAGGAACTTCTTTCTCGCGGGGAAATCTCAGGGACAAGACGCCGTCTTTGTCTTTGTCTTTGGCATTGCCGTTTTCTTCCATGCCCAGATCGGAAAAAACTTTGCCCGAAGGGGCATTGCGCGAAGTCTTACGGTAATCGGCGTAAAAGTCTTTGCCGGACTCGGCGATATATTTGCGGATCAGCCATGCCAGGAACGCGTGTTCCACCCGCTTGGACTGGATTCGGCAGCTGAACATCAGGTCGATCATGCGGGGCTCGCGGCGGTCCACAACGGAAAAACCGATGACACCGTAGCTGCCGAAACGGTCCTTGCAGCTCAGTACAAAAGTATCGAGATCAGGAGTGGCCAGCAGCTTTCGCAACACTTCGCGGTCGTAGCGGTTGCCGGAAAAATTCATCTGGTTGGTGCGCTGGGTCAATTCGTGAACCCGCTGAAGATTTTCCTCGGTCATGGGACGAACCGTCAGCTCGATTTCCGAATGCCGGAGAAAGGCCATGTAGTCGTGGCTGAAACTTTGCGCTATTGCCTGGCGACTGGCTTCCACCTGGTACAGCTTGCGGCGCTCCTGGCTCTCGGCGGTGACCGGCACCTGGCAATCGTCGCGATCGTAAAGATCGCGAAATAATTCAGCATTCAGCAATCTGACTTCCGGGCAGGCAGCGCGGACTTCCTCCAGTTCGAAGGTGGAATCGTCGACAAACAAGAGGGTGTCCAGCCCGATGTTCAGCTGTTGTGCGACCGTGCGGATCGCTTGACTCTTTGGCTGCCAGGAAATTTGCGGGCACAAGAAGTATTGCTCGAGATCGAACTTCCGAAGGATCTGCACGGCATCTTCCGGATTGTTCTTGCTGGCGATGGAGTGCAGAATTCCGCGACGATCCAGAGTTTCGATGACGTCCCTTACTCCCGGCTTGAGGCGAAGCCGCTCCGGGCCATCCTCTACCAGAATGCCATCCCACAAAGTATTGTCGAGATCCCACACGAGGCACTTGACCTTTTTCGAATTTGAACTGGTCTCGCTTCCCTTCTCCTGGCGCCTGGTTCCAGCCACTTCGGTGACGAACTCCACGAGACCGAAATACAGCGTGGTCTCCCCCGCGTCCTGGTTTGGGATCAGCTCGATGCCAAAGGGCTGATGCAGGTCGAGGAAGCAAGTAATTTCTTCGACCGGAATGCGAACGCAACTGTATCCGGGACTGAGATGGATCAACTTCTGAAACGGAATGTTGGAGCTCTCGTCGGTGGCGCGCATAGTGAGCGATAAAGCAACTTCGTGCGTCTGGGGGTTGTAGCACTCCAGAAGGAAACAAGTTGGCAATTCCTGGCCCGCCGGCGTGGCGGAGTCGGCCACTCTTTTCTTGAAGCCGTAACGTTTCCTGGCGACAGCGATCTTTATCAGCGAGGGCAGAGGGGAGGTCTGAAGCGCGCTTCCAATCCGGTAATCCCGACGTTCCAGCCGCACCGCTTTCTCCGCTGGGTGGAGCCGAATGTTGCCCGGAGTCCAGAGCTTGCCCCACTGCTTGAAGCGGATTTTCAAAATGTAAGAATTGACCGCCGAAGGCACATCGACTCTGACCATTCCATCGCTGAAGCGGCGGCATCTGCCATCCTGGCGGGGAGCATAAAGGTCGCAAGTGGTATAGCAGGTTGGCCAGACACACTCGGTGCAGTGCTCGCTCCAGGGCAAAACGGTTCGCGACAGAATGCGCCCGGAGAGCTGCTCAAATGCCTGCATCAGCTCGGCGGGGATCTGATTCGAGCTCTCGACTAAGTTATTGGCTTCGGTTTCGTACATGGGACGATGGGACGTTAGACAATCTTCTGAGGGATGCGCTGCGATAATCCGTTAGGCGGTCTTGCCGCTGGTCTCCAGAGGCTTGAACTTGGCCGCACCCACCCAGCGCAGGCAAGCCAGACTCCGCTTGAACTTGGCGGCGGTGTTTGGCCTTCGCGAGGGGGCGAGCAGGTACACAAAAGCCGAACCCACCAAACGCAACGAATGGTGAATAGCGAAAGCCGCCAGAAAGCCAAGTTGCGCCAGACCGCTGTAATGCTTTCGCCAGTATTGCCAGGTGGCGCGGTAAAGCTCCAGATAAAATCGCACCGGCGCATTGGAAGAACTTGCACCGCCATAGTGAATGGCGCCCGCACCGGAGAAGAACACCACTTTCTCGCCTGCCTGCCAGAAGCGGTAGCACCAGTCCACGTCTTCCCCGTACATGAAGAATTGGGGATCCAGCAGGCCGACGCGCTGCACGGCGCGGCGGCGTACCACCAGGAACCAGCCGTTCAGGACTTCCACTTCGGCTGTAGTCCGGTGGTCGAAATCATTCATCAGGAGCCCGCCAAACGATCGCGATCCCTTGAAGAGGTAGTCGAGCCCGATGGCCCGGCAAAAATTATTCCACACCGTGGGGAAGCGCATGGTGGAACGCCTTACCTCGCCATCCTGCGCCAGCATCCGGGGACCCAACATGCCCGCTTCCGGATGGTCCGAGAGGTAGCGCACCATGGGCGAAATACAGTCGTCGAGAAATTTGACGTCGGAGTTCACCAGACAGACATAATCTCCAGAACTCTGCGCGATGCCGATATTATTTGCCCGGGCGAATCCCAAATTTTCCGGATTAAGAATCAGATGGAACTCCGGGAACAGTTCGGTAATCATCTCCGGGGTGCCATCAGTGGAGGCATTGTCGACGACGATGACCTCGGAGTAAACCTGGCGGCAATGCTCTCGCAGGGAGCCTAGACACTCCTCAACGTAATGCTTGGCATTCCAAACCACGACTACAACGGAAATCCTGGCCCCAGAAACACTGGGCAAGCCCGGCGGCGGCGCAGTCGATGACAGGTTGGGCATCTTCGAGGGGACTTTCATTTTCTTTTCGATGCTGTTTCGATGCGCTACGGAAGCCGCGGCGCCTGAACCGCAGTAAGACTCTGCGCCGGAACTTGTTGCAGCTTGAGGGCCAACTGCTCTTTACGCTTGCCCGCGCAGGCCCGAAGTAACTCAGGTTCGTCCCAAGGAACGTCGTGATAGCCGGATTGCAGGAACGGGCTCGCCGGATCGCGCGTCCATTCCTGCGGAAACAGCGCGATGGTGTCCTTCTCGGTCAGTTTGGCGGCAGGATGCACCGCCTCACCCGTCAGGGCGGCGTAAAGGGCCGCGGGTAAATCACGGCCCGGGCCCAAAGTCAGGTGCCCGACTTGCGTGGCCCGAGGGTTGATTTCGATGAGGTGAGCGTTTCCGCTTCCGGATTCCAACATGAAATCGAAGCCGTGCAAACCCGAAAGCTTCAATTCGCGAACCACAGTTTCGGCAGCAAATGCCATTTCGGCATTTTCGATCAAACGCAAAACGCTCGACGGTCCGGCGGAATCGCGCTTGTTGAGAACTTCAAAATGCAGACTCGCCATAACTTTTCCCTGCCAACAGGCAACCGCGCTGGTGGCTTCGCGGCCGGCAATATATTCCTGTGCGTTCACCACAAAACGGCGGCGCAGAACGGCCGGCCAAAGTAGGGTTTTGTCGTGATCGACAATGGCGCGTTTCGCGGCGCGCAGCGGAGAAGGTGGAGATTGCAAAGTGCGCAGCGCCCTCTCGGCATCCTCAGCCTTGCGAACGATCCTGACGCCATCACCGCCGGAGGTGCCATTGGCCTTAAGAACTGTGGGAAAACCGGTGCGAGCGGCCCAAGCATCAAGCTCGGCGAGTCTCGAAATGACTTTCATGCGAGGAGCCCGGATGCCCGCTCTCCGGGCAAGTTCGATGAACTCGGCCCGCTCATAAACCACGCGAAACGATTCCGGAGAACCCAGAGAGAGCTCAATCAAGGTGCGAATGGCTTGGCCAGTCTGACTGCGGTCCGCTTCGTGCCGATGCAACTGGTGCAGATGGCTGGTAACCAGATCGTCTCCAGGGATAATCAACGCGGGTTTCGCTGCCGCAATGGCCTCGGAGATTGATTGCAACGCGAGCAGGCCATGATAACGATAGGTCCGCCGTATCCCGTTAATTTTTTCGATGGGATGGCCGCTGGGACAAACCGCATCCACAACGCATCCGGCTTGCGCCAGAGCCATCGCCAGCCGTGCGGTCGGCATCCAGCGTGAAGTTGCGGCAATCAGAATGGCCGGCTTCACGGCTGGACCGCCCATGGTATTTCGCAATGTGTAATCACGCGATGAAGTTCAGTTTGGTTGAAATGTCTGCCGAAAACTTGGGGAGAATGGCCAGGTTACAGATGCTCCGCTTTAACGGGAGGTTTTGCTGTTCGCAGCGGGCGCGTAGCGCTGATAATAATCGCTGTGCGCGGTGTCGGTGGATCCGTTCACTACGGCACCCAGGAGTTTTGACTTCTCGATCGTCTCCAGGCCACGCTGCAGTTGCTTTTTTTCGGTTACATCTTTTCGAGTGACCAACAAGACTCCGTCGGCCAGGCGTGCCCAAATGCTGGTATCGGCGAGCGGTAGAACCGGTGGCGAGTCGATCACGATCCAATCGAACCATTCGGTCAACTGTTCCATCAAGGCTGGAAGTCTTCCCGACTGCATGAGCTCGAGCGCATTTTCCGGCGCGCTTCCGGCGGGGAAAACCCAAAGCCCAAGATCCTGGAGCCGATAAATGTTCATGGTCTCGGTTTCTCCGCGCAGCCATTCGCTCAATCCCGGAACCGGCCCCAGACCGAATCTCTGGGCAATGGTGGGGCGGCGGAGATCGCCTTCGAGCAACAGAGTTTTGTGCTGCTTCCGGCGAGCCAGGGTGCAGGCCAGATTCGCCGAGACGGTGCTTTTCCCTTCCTGCGGAATACTGCTAGTAATCAGAATCTTCTTGATCGCGCGCGTCTGACGCAACTGCCGCAAGCGCACCGCCAGGTAACGGAACTTCTCGGCACCGAGGCTCTCCTCCTTGGCCAGCGCCACCAACTTGCTCTCGGGCGTCATGTTGATGGGCAAAGAGGGAAACTCATCGAGAATACCGGGTGCCGGGCGGCGCTCGACCTTGGACCGGAGTCCCGCGGCGGCGGCCGGCTCACCCAGGTTTCTCCGCTTGCGTTCGGCGATTTCGAGCAGTTCGGTGGCTACCGAAAAGGTAGATTCGGTCAGGGGGGAACTCGTTCCCTGCTCTTCCGCTTCGGACCGTTGTAACGCGTCAAATATATGGCTCATGGTGGTTTACTTGGTTTTTAGTTCTATCGATTCTTGGTTCTGTCGATTATTGTTCGGTGATCTCGACCGGCACCCGCACCGATAAAGCTTCCTCGCGGGTTTGCTGCGCCTGCAGGCGGGCGTAAAGTTCGAGCAGCGTACTGGCGGCTTTCCTCACGTCGACCTCGCCGGACTTTTTTGGTTCCGCGGGAGTCTGCACGCCCAGGCGGAAATCGGCCGCGATGCCGTCGATAATTTCCGGCGTGACGCTGGCTTCCTGCTTGGCGTATGCGACCACCAGAGCGTTCTCGCAAATCGTGTTAATCAACCTGGGGAACCCGCGTGAATGGCGGTGAATCGCGGCGACCGTCTTCTCCGGGAAGACTCCGGCAGGATTGGGGCTGCCTGCAAGTTGAAGCCGGCGCTCGATGTAGCCCTTGGTTTCAGTAAGATCGAGCGCTTCCAGATGGGAGCGCAGCGCAATTCTCTGCTTCAGCTGGCGCAGGTCGCCGGAATCCAGCTTCTCGTCCAGTTCGGGCTGGCCGACAAGAAGAATCTGCAAGAGCTTCTCATTCGCGGTCTCGAGATTGGTCAGCAGCCGGATCTCCTCGAGGATGTCGGTTGAAAGATGATGAGCTTCGTCGACCACGAGCACCGTAGTCAGTTTTTTCTCGCCGCGCGAGACCACATAACCCGCGAGCTGCAGCAAAAGTTCGCTCTTGTTCTTTCCCGACGAAGGCAGTCCCAAATCGCCGGCGATGTATTGCAGGAATTCAAGCGGCGTGAGGCGTCCGTTAAATACGTAGGCATATTTAACGTCCGAGCTTTGGTTCAGCAATTGCAGCAGGCACCGCAGAAGAAGAGTCTTGCCGGTCCCCACTTCTCCTGTCAGGACGACGAATCCTTTGTGCCGCCGAACTCCGTAATAGAGAGCAGCGAGAGCTTCGTTGTGCCTGCGCGTGGGAAACAGGAACGAAGGGTCGGGAGTGATCTCGAAGGGATTTCGCTTTAAACTGTAAAAGGCTTTGTACATTAGAATCTAGCCGCGCAAGTAGCTGAGCGCCGAGCCTAGCAAGATGGTAGCCGATACGAAGGCCGCCGTCACCCACCCCAGCCAGAGCTGCCGCTGTTGGGCTTCCACTTCGGATTGGACGACGATCGGCGGAATCTCCGAGATTACCGCGACCGGCAGCAATTTCTGGAAATCCTTCTCGTCAAAGACGCGATCATCGAGCATTTCCATTGTGCCCGCAACCACGACGCCTAATGCCAAACCAATGCCCAAGCCGATCAGGCAGAACTTAAGACGGTTGGGAAAATCGGGTTTCAGCGGCAAGCTGGGAGGATCGATGATGCGGAAGCGTTCTCCCTGCTGCAATAATTCCATGCTAGTCGCCATGGCCGACTCGTTTTTCTTCTTCAGCAGCTCATCATAATTCGCCTTCGATTGATCGTAGCCGCGGGTGAGATCGGAAAGCTCCTGCTCCCGCACCGGCTCCTGATTCAGCCGAGCCTGATAGTCAGTCACTTTCGCGGAAAGATCTTTGATACTTTGCTCGCGGTTGGCGATCTCCGTCCGGTTGGCCTGGAGTTGCCCTTGCAACTGCACCATGGGAGAGGAAGGATCTCCAGCAGCGCTTGCGCTTGCGTTTGGATCGGACTGCGCGGCCACCGCTCCGGCTTTCTGCTCGGCTGCGACCTGGCTTCGCATCTTCTCGGTTTTGGCGATTTGTTCTTTGAGCTTGCGCACGTCGGGATGGCGGTCGGTATAGCGCGAGCTCAGATCAGCCAGCTGAGCGCGCAGTTTTTCCAGTTCAGCATCGAGCGCGGGTAAACCAGCCGTGGTATTGCTGCCATCGTTCTTCGGCGTACCTTGCAGCGAACGATATTGGTTCACCAGGGTCTCCAAATAGACGCGCTGCTGCTTCGCCGTATTCAAAGCGTCTTCTTCGGTTTGCAGTTGGGATTGTAGGCCCGCCAGAATCTGCAAATTGCTGCCCACCTGCGCGGGCAACTGGCCTACATGTTCGCCCTTGAACTCACGAATCTTTTCTTCCTGATCGGATAAGGTCTTTCTGGCGGTTTCCAGTTGGCCTTCGAGAAACTTGGTGGTGTCTTCCGACTGCTGCTGGCGAACTTCCAAATTCTCGCTGATAAACAGATTAGTCAATTCGCTGGTTACCTGTTGGGCGGTGCGAGCGTCGCGGGAGGAATAGGAAACGTTGAAGGCGTTGACCCGGTCGCCGTCGCGCACCAGTTCGATCTCGATCTCCTTGCGCATCCGATCCACTTTGTCGTCGGCAGTCATGTGCCCCGGATACAAGCTGAGCTGATCGATGATGTGCAACAGCCGGGTACGGCTGAGAATCTGCTGCGTGATGCTTTGCAAGCGATCCTGCAGATTGTCGCTGACGTTAGGCGTGACATAATCCTTCGGCATGGTAGGCTGCTCCACCAGGATCAATGTGCTCGAGCGGTAGCGCGAAGGAAGCACCCAACTGGCCGCCCACACCAAGAGCCAGCCGGCAAGCAGCGGTATCAAAAATTGCATGTGGCGGCGGCGAACTAACCCCAGATAGTGCTGGAGATCGAAACCACCGCTTTTCTCGTCTTCTAATTCTTCAACCATGATTATTGTTCTCGGATTGTGGTTCTCAATAATTTCGAGGACTTTAGTTGCGAAAGCTAACGTCCCAAGGGCCGGGCAAATTGGTAAGAGACTGACACCCATTCGCGATTCGTATCAGGATCGGCGGAGAAGAAGAAGGGATAAGTCTGACGGAGGCGAGTGTATCCCGCCTGCACGCTTACGCGCTCGCCAATCTGGCGTTGCAATGCGGCGCTCCCGGAGATCGAATGGCCGCCCAGCGAAGCCAGTGAAAGCACGCCATTGTTGGCGTAACTGCCGGTGACGGAGGCGCTGAAGTTGCGGGTCAGCTGCTGCCGCAGGGAGCCGCTTGCGCTGTCGAGCTCGACCGCGCCCAGCAACCCGCCGCCGCCGCTCACGCTGTGCGAGTAGCTTATGGCGATAGCGGTATGCGGCGCCTGCCAGTTCAAACTTACGCCCGCCGCCGGCGACCAGGCCTTCGCGCCGGCTACCGCCGGCTGAATCGAACTTATGTATTGTGGACCTTCGATATAGTATTGCGGGCCACCGAAGAACGAGATTGAGAACATGGGCGCGGGATAAAACGTGTAGAAGAAAAGAGCCGCATCCGTCTGGGTCTGGTTGGTTGTTCTGGCCGGATAAGTGAGCAGATCCTGATATTGATAGGTCACGCCAACGTAATGCCGCACCGACAAACGATGGCTGTAAAATCCCGAGCCGCCGCGCGTCGCGGCGTCATAGAGGCCCGGCACCTGCGCCGGGTTGGGATAATGCAAATTCGAGAAAGTTCCGTTCGCCCCTACCATGTCATTTGCGCCAAATTGATAGGTGATTCCGGCGCTTCCATAGTTGCCGAGGCGGTCAGCCAGCGGAGCAATAATGGAATTATTCGCTCCCAGGTCAGAGCCCGTTACCGCGCCGGCCAAACCCTGCTCCGGCTGGTTGAACACATCGGAAGATTTCTGAAAGGCATCGACCAGGCTGACGGTCACATGCGGACTGAGGCGGTACTGCATGTTCAGGGATAAATTCTGATCGGCCTCATTCCGCGAAGTGACGCGCTGATAAAACGTGAAGCCGGGAGCGTAGGAGAGCACCCAGTGCAAACGGGTGAGCGTTTGATCGATCGACAGGGTCGGCCATACCGAGTAACTTACGTCGCTCACCGGCGTTCCACTGGTTGCATACAGAACATTGTCGGAATAGGCGGTGTTGAACACGACGCCGCCACGCAGATAATTGGCTCGCTCCTCCGACGCCACAGCCAGCGGATATAACTGGCCGCTGACCGGAGGCGGAGTCAACATGCGGTCTTCGACATTGATATTGGGGTCGGCAACAACATTTCCATTTGCGTCTCCCGCAGGGCCAGCCAGCACCGGACCGTTTGCCGCGGGCGCCGGCGTCGGGGGACTATTCGGCTGCGATGAAGAAGGATTGCTCTGCTGTGAAAAAGCGACGGAACTTGCCAGCAGAACAAATCCGAATGCAGATGGGATAAAGAAGCGCATTTCCTAGATGTTGAGAATTCAGATGTTGGCGGACTTAATTACGAACAGGCGTTACGGAACGATGATGGTATCGCCGGGCTGAAGCTTGATGTTTTGCGACATATCCTTGCCTTCGCTCACCGATTTGTAGTTGAAGGACAACCGTGATTCGCCGCTTGGCCCCTGACGAAGAACATAAATGGATTTTTTCTTGGCGAAATCCCGGAAACCACCGGCCAAAGCAATGGCGTCAAGCACGGTTGGAGAATTGGCAATCACGTAGGATCCCGGCCGCACTACTTGACCCAGAATGTTGAACTTCTGGCTGTTCACCTGCTGCACCATCACGGTCACTTCCGGTTCCGCGATGTAATTCTTGAGCTTGGCAGCGATATCTTTTTCCAGGGCCAGCGGAGTCAGTCCCGCCGCCTGAACTTCTCCCACGAGAGGAAGCGAGATTTTTCCATCGGATCGGACCGGAATGGAGCGGGAGATATCCGGCTCTTTCCAGACATTGATGGCCAGTACGTCGTCGTTGCCAATAATGAAACTGCTATCGTGCGGCTTGGAAACGGAAGAAGGAGCTTCCGACGAAGCCGAACCGGCCGATGGCTTCATGGAATTCGCGCTGGCGCTGCCGGAATCCTGGGCAAGAAGCCACCCCGATAACAGCGAATAAACTACCAACAGAAGCAGTCGTTGATTCAGCAGTCGTTGCTTCGGCAATCGTTGCTTCCGCAATGTAACGGCGCTTAAGCTCATAGTGATCCTCGGGCAATGCGCTTCGTAATGATCCGGGTGAGCCCGCTTCAATTGACTTCTCCGTCATCCTTATTCTCACGGTACATCGAAAAATCTCCCACGGGTGTGGCCAGGAAAGGTTCCGGGGCCCGCATCTGGTATTGATCGATCTTGTATAAGAGCGTTCGGTAGCTCACGCTTAGCAGCCGCGCCGCCGCCTTGCGATTCCAACCGGTCTGCTTCAGGGCCGCGCCAATCGCGCTACGCTCGGCTTCCGACTTGATACCCTGAATCAGCGACTTCAAGGATTCGGGCTTCGCCGGTTCCCCTCTGGACTCATTATTATTCTGAACTCCGTTCGGAATACCATTTTCCACCACCGACGCGAAATTCGGAGAATCAGGAAATGAAAGATTGCCACTCCGGCTGCTTTCATTTCTGAAATCAGTCATAGCGAAACTCATGTCGGTGGCGGGCAACTGACGGTCCCCGGCGACCAAATAACGCTTTACAAAAGTTTCCAGTTCTTTCAGGTTGCCGGGCCAGGGATAGCGCTCGCAGGCATCGAGCACGGCGGGTGAGAATTCGCGAGGAGGCATCCGGTAGTGTCGGGCTAATTTGTGCATGAAGTAGCGCAGCAAGAGCGGAATCTCATCCTTACGCTGGCGCAATGGCGGCACATGAATGGTGAAGGCGCTCAGCCGATAATACAAATCCTGCCGCAATCGCTTTTCGGATAAAGCCCGATCCAGGTTGGCGCTGGTGGCGGCCAGAATTCTGACCTCCGCCGCGACTCCTTCGTTTCCCGAAGCTTCACTGTTGCGTAATTCCTGCAAGAGTCGTGATTGAAGTTCGAGGGGCAAATCGGCAATTTCATTGAGGAAGATCGAACCCTTTTCGCCGGCTGCAAATCTGCCGAGGCTCGTACGCCGTCTCTGATCGGCGCCACCACGGTCGGCTCCGAAGATCTCCACTCCCAGCAAGGCAGGGGGAGTCTCCGAGCAATCCACATTAAGGAGTTTGAAACCGGATCGGACCGAAAGCTTGTGAATCAGGCTGGCAACGGCGTTCTTGCCGCAGCCTTTTTCTCCCACGATCAGCACGGGTACGTCAGTTTGCGCCAGCAGTTCCGCCTGTGCCCGCAGCTTTTCCATGGCAAGACTAGAACTGAAGAAAAACGCGTCCTGGCCGATCTCCAGACTTCCATTACTGATTTCGGGGACGCGGTTCAACGGGGCTTCGAAATAAGCTTGCACGGTGGATTTTAGCTGTTCCGCTTTGAGCGGCCGTAGAAGAATTTTTTCCGCGCCTAGATGGGTGGCCTCATCTCCTTGGCTGGCGTCCTCGGGATGGCAGATTGCCACGACCGGGATATCTGGACGAAGGCGGCGAAGCCAGCGCAAGAAATGCAAACTGTCGGCATCGCCCGCCGGGATATCCAGCAGCAGCAAGCGCGGCGGGGCCCCGGATTGCACACGCTCCATAGCATGCCAGCCGTTAGAGGCGGTTTCGGCGTGCCAGGAATTGGCTCCCTGAGGCGAGGTGAGTAGGTGGAGAAGCGCGGCTTCCCGGCTCACCACTAACAAGCGCAAGGATTCAGCTGTAATTTCCGTCAAGGTAGGGTTGATCTTTCTCTGTTTGGATCTTTCTCGGTTTAGATCTTTCGGGGTATAGAGTCAGATTCGAGAAAAGCTCGTTGGCTGACAACTTTTTGGGAAAAGCAAACAGAATTTCAAAATAGATACTACTCAAATAGGCTCGACATCGTAACCTTCGACCCGCACTGCCAGGGACCGCTGTATCGCATCCACCGAGATTACCAGCGTGCGATCTCCGTTGCGCGCAACCAGTATGCCCTCGACTCCATTCAATGCTCCGCTTCGGATCCGCACTCGCTGGCCAATCTTAAGAAAAGGATGACAGGACCACTGAATTTTGGCTTCAACGACGCTGCGGACCGCCTCGATCTGTTCCTCGGGAATGGATGCACCCTCCCCGCCGGCGCCGACGAGACCGAATACCCCGTCCACGCGCAAAACTCTCAGACGCTCCGTACGATCGGGAACAAACTTGGCAAAAACGTAGCAACTGAACAAAGGCACCTGCACGGACTTCTTGCGGTCGCTCCAGCGATGCTCCTCAGTCAGCAACGGCAAAAAAGTGGTCACACCTTTTTCCGCGAGCCGCTGCGCCACCATCTTTTCGTGACGGGGACGAGTCTGCAGGCCGTACCAACTCTCGCGCAGAGTTAACGCCTCCGGAATTTGCCCTTGCAATATCATGGGAACGTTGCTGACCGCCATGGCTTCGCCCTCTAAGTCACATGAACTGTGACCATAAAATTCGGACAACGGATGCAAGCACCCTCACCAATTGTTGCAATCGAGATCTCCATCGAGATCCAAGGGGGATAAACCGGGGGAATGTAACTAGCAACCGTGCAGTAAAGAAACCGGACTTTACAACTCCGTGTCTCTTTCGA
Organism: Candidatus Sulfotelmatobacter sp.; assembly: GCA_049512655.1. Taxonomy (GTDB): domain Bacteria; phylum Acidobacteriota; class Terriglobia; order Terriglobales; family Acidobacteriaceae; genus Sulfotelmatobacter. The sequence goes on from JBEKWW010000020.1 coordinate 64,913, forward strand.
TCTTAGGGGCAGAATTAGGGGGAAGACGTGCAACCTGCCAACACTAAAGAAGCAAACTGACTACCAAAAAGTGCTTATCTGTTTACGATGATTGTACCGATCCCTAAGGTTACGTCAATGACCACTCTGTGCTATCTCTAGGACGCCGAAGTGATGCAAGCTGCTAACCCTCGAAACCGCTATCTCACAACACAGCGTACCTCGGATTGCAGTTGGTTGCAAGCTCTAGATTGTAACATTTCGTAGGTTACCATCGAGCGCGAAGCCGGACCATACCGGCGAAGAATGGCGCACCTCGCGCTGAGCAGAAACCCGTGGCCTGGCAATGACTTGAGCTTCAATGGGAAGTCCCATTGAAGCCAATCCTTAGGCGAGAAACGAGCCCTCTCACCAGACCAAATCGGAGTATAAACGAGGGATCTTTAGTATGTGAAACTTATTGCACACTATGCCAATCGATTGCCACTTTTGCCTTTCGCAGATTGCACAAGTTTGCAACTTCGAAATAAACCTGCAAAGGCTTGCGTTCATGTAGCCTTTGCGCAGGTCGCAGCTGAAGGCTGTCAATGTCGGGATGAGTTAGGCGCGTGCCAGTGGCTTTTAAAGATTTGCACGCCGGAACAATTTGGTCCATCGGCGAATTACGGAGCGGGTATTGCTGCCATAACAGGAGCTGAGGCCGCACTCTCCTCGCCGCTGGTATTCACCGCCGTGGTCTCGTAGTAATAGGTCTTTCCGTCAGCGACGCTCGAGTCGTCATACGACGTGATTGCGTCCAGCGAATTATTGATCTTGGCGAAGCTGCCAGTCGTCCCGGTACGACGATAAACGTTATAACCCGCAATATCCGGGGACGTGCTTGCGGTCCAGGAAAGATCAACACTGTAAGCGGGGGCTGCAACTCCGGTTCCGCTGAGCGTCGCGGCAGAAGGGGTATTCGAAGCATCGCTGATAAATGTAACCGGCACGGACGCAAGTCCGCTGCTTTGGGGAGCGAATGTCACCGTAAAAGTTGCACTCTGACCGGCTGGTATGACCAGAGGAAACGAAAGTCCGCTGATCGTGAACTCGGAACTTCCCGTGCTCACAGACAAGACCGAGATGCTTGATCCTGTTGCGGTGAGCTTTCCCGTCTGAGTGCCGGTGAGTCCCACAGTCACGCTTCCAAGGGCTATTGTCGCCGGGCTCACGCTCAACTTACCTTGGGTCGCGCCCACGGCCGATCCAGTGAGCAAGATGCTGAGGCTAGAATCCGCCGCGTTAGAAGCGATCACCACGCTTCCGCTGTCATTCCCCGCGGCTGCCGGCGCGAAAGTCACGGTCAACGAAGCGGTTTGTCCCGGAATCAGAGTCAATGGAGCGCTCAATCCCGAGATGCTGAAGCCAGAGCCGGTTACAGAATCCTGGGAGATGATTGCGCTCGACCCGCCCACATTGGTTACGGTTACAGTTTGAGTTTGAATTTTGCCGGTTTGCACGCTGCTAAATGTCAGACTAGCGGGAGTGGCGGTCAAGCTGGCGGGCGTCACGCCGCTGCCAGAAAGCGCCATGTCGAATGTGGTCGCCGATCCGCTGATCGTCAATGACAGAAGGCCATTGCTCGGCCCCGCGGAAGCCGGAGCGAATACGACGCCGAAGGTTGAGCTTTGGCCGGGGGCAAGGGTTAATGGAAGGACAAGGCCGGTATAGCTGAAACCCGCGCCCGTGGCCGACGCCTGCGTGATGGTGACACTTTCACTTCCGGCGTTGTTCAAGGTTTCCGTCAGCCTCTGGCTCATGCCCAGTTGCACGCTGCCGAAATTAAAGCTGGTCGGGCTGGCGGTCAGGGTACTGGCCGCCACCGCGTTGGCCGAAAGCGTAATGCTCAAAGGACTATTCGAGCCGTCGTTGGTCAGCGATAATGTTCCCGTGGCGCTTCCGGATGACGTCGGGCTGAAAGCGATATTTACGCTTGTACTCTGCCCCGCCGCCAAAGTGACTGGCAGATTGAGACCGGTAATGCTGAAGCCGGCGCCGCTCACGGTTGCTTGCGAAAGGGTAAGACTGGTGCTGCCACTGTTGCTTAGGATATCGGTCTGAGACTGACTGGTACCCACCTGGACGTTTCCAAAGACAATGCTGGCTGGTGCCGCGGCTAAATCACCGGAAGGCACGGGTTGCGAACCCTGCGCGTTCGGTTTGCCGGCGCTAAATCCCTGGCAGCCCACCATCGCCGACAGCGCGAAAGCAGATACCACCAGCAGGGCTGCACGCAAACTCCAGTGGGCAGGGGAGTGGTCCATAAAGAATCGACTTCCGGTGCTCTCGTAACTTCCTAAATTTGGAATGTTTAGTTTGCCGTTTCTGCACTAATCTTGATAGTTCCGAAAGGACATGCCGAAAGACTCTACGGGACCAATTCGGTTGTGGGCCGTTGGGCTGGCCATCTGGAGCAATTTCGCGCCAGGACTGGGAGAATAATTTCTCTATCTTTAACTTGTTTGCTTGTGCCTGTCGCCGGCCTCGAAGGCTAACCGCTTTGTCGTTTTCGCCGACGACCTTTGTATCATGCCGCAAAGGAAGTAATGAATAACAGAGGTAAACGCGTAGGGTGTTGGATGGGAAAAGAATTTTCCCGCCCCCTGGGCAAAAGCAGATTCCTCGCGCCAGAAACAAGGCACTCGGAATGACAAGCTTTTCAAGTTGCACAAGTACCGAAAGATTTGTTGGATGGATCACATTAGATTTAAGGGCTAGAATTCGAACGTATTCTGGCACGGATCATTTCAGAAACACGGTGTATTTCAGAAACAACGAGTATTCAAAAACAACCGAGGAGCAATTGATTGGTCGACCTATCTATTTCGGGGAGTCATTTAGTTCTGCACGTGCGCGGAACAGATAAGCTGTGGGCCTTCAAGAGTTCACTCGAAATTCCCCTGGCTCACGTGGCGCAGATTCGGGCAGATCCGTCGATTGCCCATGGCTGGTTTCACGGAATCAGAATGCCGGGTACCAGCATTCCAGGCGTGCTGACGGCCGGCACCTTCTATGAGGACGGGAAGCGAGTGTTCTGGGACGTTCACAAGCCTGAGAATACGGTCGTGATTGAACTGCATGACGAACGGTACAAGCAGTTAGTAGTGGAAGTTGCCGACCCGAAAGCGGCGGTCGAATTGGTGAAGGCCGTGTTGCCGGGCTAGGCAGAATGGCGGCTTAATGCTGAGATCTGACCCGACCTCATCGAACTAAGCCTCAGCCGAATCGAAGAATTTCCTGATGTGGCTCCAGTATTTTCGAATGATGTAGTCGGTGCTGATGTGCCCACCACGTTTGAGTGATTTCAACGCGACTCCCGTAATCTCTGCAAATCGCTGGCTTCCTTCGTAGGGAACGTTGGGATCGTCTTTGGGGTGAAAGATCATCACCTTCGAGGCGCTTATTTCCTGGCGATGGTACCACGGGTTATAGAAAGTCCCATGCTCAAGTTTTTTCCAGTTTGCGTCGGTCAGACGATAGCCATTGCCGAAAGCTTCACGAATATATTCGGCGTAGTTTGCTTTTGAAGTTTCGACTTTTTCGGAGCGATCCAGAATCTGCCAGTCCACCACGGGACAATTTGCGATTACCCGGCTTACCCGTGGGTTTAGGGAAGAGAGGAGGGCTGCCGCACCTCCAAAGCTTCCGCCGATCACGAAGATTTGTTCCGGAGCCACCTGGAATCGCCGTCCGAATGCGATTTCTTCAATTTCCTTGGGCAATTCGTCGATGATGTCGAGAATGTCCTCGTGCGGAGATTTCTCCAAGAATTCGCCGCCGCTTTCCCATGCGCCACGATAGCGCGGATAAATGACCCAGAACCCTTTTGCAGCCAGGAACTCCGAGAGGGATTGCTTGCGGGGAATGGAAGGCATTCCATCGCACAAGATGATGAGTTTTTGACTTTTATGCGGTCGAGATGGCGGTAGAAATTCCGCGACGATCTGTTCTTTGAATCTGGTCCTGAACATGTTCAAGGCATTCTCTATCATTAATCTAGCATCGCGGATCTACCATCGCGTGACTTGTATGGGCTAGATTCGCGTCTTATCGTGAAGAGAAGCTTCAAACACACTGGCTCAGCGCCGGTTTAACATAGGATTGGTTAAGACGTTGTGCGAGGACTGACGAGCGGTGACTGACGAAATTATCTCTATCTCTGCCGGCCCGCGATTTCGAACGGCGATGATCATCGCCGTCATCGCGGATGCGTTGCAGATTATTGTTTTTCCGTCATTCGTGGAAGGCGCTCTATCGCCCGTTGATGATGTACTCGATTTTGGTGTAGCAGCTTTGTTAATTAACCTTCTTGGCTGGCACTGGGAGTTTCTGCCTTCGTTTCTTGGCAAGCTTGTGCCGGGAATGGATCTGGTTCCCTTCTGGACGATGGCAGTAGTGAACGTTTATCGCAAATCGAAGCGCATTGCAGTGAGCGAAGTAGAAAATCAGAAGAAGATTCCTGAGTTGAAAGATCAGGAACGTCTCTGAAAAGACGTGGTCAGTCATTCCTGTTGGATTTTGCGGGCGTGCTCTGCTCGGGGCAATAGTTGCGCAGACGGACAGCAGGTTCCTCGTCGCCGCACTCCGCGGAATGACAATTTTGCTGCGGTAAAGGGCGGCGGTTGGGCGATGCGAGATTTGCCGACAACCAACGCTATCCTTATCTTCATCGAAACTCTCATCGGAAGCACCGAAGTTCATTCTGAAACGCTGTAGAGTATAGAAATAGACAAATAAGGAAATTAGAGATGGTGGCATGCTAAGGGTTGCGACTGCTCTTCGATCACTTTATCGGACATCTCACTCTGCCGTTGTCTGTTGCGTCGCAATCGTCTGCTTAATGAGTGTGCCGGTTGGCGTCGCGCAGGACACTTCCTCTTTACCCGCGCTTCCGAAACTTTCTCCTTCGAACGTAACCCGATCCACGCTTTCCAATGGCATGCGTGTGGTCATCGTTCGCAATGATCTCGCGCCGGTGGTGACGGTGGAGGAAAACTATCTTGTGGGCGGCGACGAAACATCGCCCAGTTTTCCCGGCATGGCCCATGCGCAGGAACACATGGCCTTTCGCGGCTGCGCCAATCTTTCCGCCGATCAGATTGCGGCCATCTTTGCCCAGCTCGGGGGGAAGAACGATGCCGATACGGAGCAGAACATCACTCAGTATTACGAGACGATTCCCGCACAGGATCTGGACATCGCTCTGCAAGCGGACGCCGATTGCATGCGCAACATCGCCGACGAGCAGGCACAGTGGGACCAGGAGCGTGGTGCGATCGAGCAGGAAGTCTCTCGGGATCTTTCCAATCCGACGTATAAATTTCTGGTTCGCATGAATCAGGACATGTTTGCCGGAACTCCTTACGCCCACGATCCCCTTGGAACGCGCCCCTCCTTCGATGCCACCACCGCCGCCATGCTTAAGAGTTTCCAGGAGAAGTGGTACGCGCCGAACAACGCAATTCTGGTGGTTACCGGACAGGTTGAGCCGGAGAAGGTACTGGCCACAGTCAAGCAGCTTTACGGCAGTATTCCGTCAAAAAAACTCCCGCCACGGCCAGCGATTCATTTGCAGCCAGTCAAAGGAGAGCACTTCACTCTTCCCAGCGATTACCCCTACACCATCGTCATCGTCGCGTATCGCATGCCTGGTACCGACAGCACCGACTACGCAGCCAGCCGTGTACTGGCTGATGTGCTCTCCAGCCAGAGGGCGGATATTTACGGCCTTGTACCCGCAGGCAAGGCGCTGGATGCGGGATTTGAGTTTGATGAGAACTATCGCAAAGCTGGCGCGGCCCTGGCTTATGCGGTGATTCCCAGCACGGCCGACGCCGCGAATATGGAGAAGACACTCGAAGGAGTCGTCGCCAATTATGCGCAGAAGGGCGTGCCCGCCGATCTGGTAGAAGCGGAGAAGCGTAGCGAGGTGGCATCGTTTGAGTTCTCGCGAAATTCCATCCCTGGCCTGGCTTCGCTTTGGTCGGAAGCTTTGGCAGCCGAAGGTCGCAACTCGCCGGAGGAAGATGTTGCCCAGATCGAGCAAGTCACGCTGCAGGATGTAAACCGGATCGCGAAAAAATATCTGGACAATCAGATTGCAGTCGTAGCTACGCTGGTTCCGGAACCATCCGGTCAGGCCGTGGCCAGTAAGGGATTCGGGGGAGCGGAGAAGGTCACGCCGACACCAACAAAATCGGTGCCACTGCCGCCGTGGGCGGAGCCGTTGATGAAGAACGCGAGCGTTCCTAAGTGGAATCTTCATCCGGTCGTAAGCACTCTGCCGAACGGCATTGAGTTGATTGTCCAAACCGAGACCGTGACGCCGACCATCACGGTTACCGGCGAGATACGCCACGAATCTGCCCTGGAAGTTCCGCCGGGCAAGGAAGGCGTAGCCAGCGTGCTCGATGGCCTGTTTTCCTACGGCACAACCACTCTGGACCGGCTGGCTTTTCAAAAGGCTCTCGACGACATTGCCGCCAGCGAAAGCGGGGGCACGGCTTTCGAGCTCCAGGTGCTGAAGCCATTTTTTTCTCGTGGACTGCAATTACTGGCGGAGAACGAATTAAGTCCGGCGCTGCCTGCTCCCGGGTTCGAAGTGGTGCAGCAGGAAACCGCCGAATCGGTCGCCGGTCTGCTTAAGAGTCCGGACTACCGCGGTCAGCGAGCATTGCTGAAAGGACTTCTCCCCGCGGGAGACCCAGAGCTGCGAGAGGCTACTCCCGAGAAAGTGAGTGCGCTGTCGCTACAAGATGTTCTGGGTTACTACCATAAAATCTTCCGGCCCGACCTGACACGAATTGTGGTGATCGGCGACATTTCGCCGGAAGATGCAAAGAAGGAAATCAGCAAATATTTCGGCTCATGGAATGCCGATGGTTCAAAGCCAGAAGTAGATCTGCCTCCGGTACCGCGCAGCAAACCCGCAGCCAGCAACGTGCCCGATCCCACACGCCTGCAGGACGAGGTCACGCTCTCTGAAGAACTCCCCACCAATCGCTTCGATTCGGATTACTACCCGCTGCAACTCGCCAATCACATTCTGGGCGGCGGCTTCTATGCCACTCGCCTTTACCGCGATCTCCGCGAAAAAACTGGGTACGTGTACAACGTCGATGAATCTCTGGACGCTGGGCGCACCCGCACTAACTTCAGCGTTTCCTATGGCTGCGATCCGGTGAATGTTTCGAAAGCCCGCGCCCTGATTCAGCAGGATTTGATGGTTATGCAGAGCGCTCCACCCAGCGAGGGCGAGATGCAGCAAGCCCGCTCCATGCTGCTCCGGCAAATTCCTCTCGATGAATCCAGCGAGTCGGAAATTGCCGGCGGCTTGCTCGCCCGCGCGCTCATCGGCCTGCCGCTCGACGAGCCGGTCCGCGCCGCGGAGAAATATGTTTCGCTCTCGGCGGAGCAGGTCAGCGCGGCTTTTGCGAAATGGATTCGTCCAACCGACTTCGTGGAAGTGGTCCAGGGTCCACCGGCTAAGTAGAAATCTGGGAACGAGATTTCGAAAGACATTTGATGGGAGTAGACTCTTTCCAGCCGAAACTGGAATGGCTAATCCTCAATCTGCATTCACATAAAACTATGCGCCTGCGCCGGCAGTTGCCTTACACTTCTCTCCTGACAACCGTATCGATATCAGTATCAGTAGCCATCGCGATTTTCATCTTTGGCTCTTCGTGGTCGCCAGCGTTCGCACAGGATAATGCTAGGGCAAAAACTCCGCAGCCGTGGATGAACACGGGCCTGACTCCGGACGAGCGAGCGTCACTTGTGCTGAGACAGATGACGCTCGACGAGAAGATTTCCCTCCTGCACGGAACTGGGTTGGAAGGACTGAGCCCGATGAGTCCGCTGGCGGTGAAATCGAATGGCGGAGCGGGATACGTTGTAGGTATTCCGCGTCTTGGCATTCCGGGCATTCAAATGTCCGATGCCGCCTACGGCGTCAGGCAGAGCGGCGAGAATGGCCGCTATTCAACGGCCCTGCCAAATAATCTGGCCAGCGCGGCAAGTTGGGATCCGGATGCAGCTTACGAATACGGCGCGCTGATTGCCCGTGAGTTGCGGGATCAGGGCTACAACATGTCGCTGGGCGGAGGAGTGAATCTGACGCGCGAGCCGCGCGACGGCCGCACCTTCGAATATCTGGGAGAAGATCCCATCCTGGCCGGCACCCTGGTCGGTCAAGTCATGAAGGCGGAGCAGGCGGAGCATGTGATTGGCGATATCAAACATTATGCGATGAACGATCAGGAGAGCGGCCGCAATGCCGTGAACGTCAACATCGACAAGCGGTCCATGAGAGAAAGCGATCTGCTGGCTTTCGAGATTGGTCTGCGTGGGTCGGACGCGGCCGCCGTGATGTGCGCTTACAACCGCGTGAACGGGGACTATTCCTGCGAAAACGAATACCTGTTAACCGATGTGCTGAAAAAGGACTGGAACTTTAAGGGATTTGTGGTATCGGATTGGCAGGGAACGCACAGTACCGCAAAAGCATCGGCCGCCGGACTCGATCATGAGGAACCCGGTGAAATTTTTTATGGCGACGCCATGAAGAAAGCGGTTGAGTCCGGCGCGGTCCCAATGGCGCAACTCGATGATCACGTTCATCGCATCCTGCGGTCAATGTTTCTTAGCGGCGTAATAGACGATCCTCCGCAAAAGGGGGTTGTCGATGTGGAGCGCGATCTGGATATCGCGCAGAGGATTGAAGAGCAAAGCATCGTGCTGCTCAGAAACGAACATGGGCAACTTCCGCTGGATGCGTCCAGGGTTGCGAGCATCGCCGTGATTGGCGCGCACGCCGATGTCGGCATGATCTCGGGCGGCGGTTCGGCGCAAGTCGATCCTCCGGGAGGAAATGCCATCATGCCGCCGGGCAAAGGGCAGACTCAGTGGCAGGAACATATCTGGTTTCCGACTTCGCCCCTAAAAGCAATTCGCGCCAAGGCACCTAACGCCAGAGTGGAGTACGATTCGGGCACCGATCTTGCTTCGGCGGCGGCGCTGGCAAAGTCGTCTGATGTAGCCATCGTGTTCGCCTACCAGTGGGAAAGCGAAGGTATGGATCTCGATAGTTTGACACTCCCCGAACGGCAGGATGATCTGATCGCGAAAGTCGCAGCCGCGAATCCGCACACGATTGTTGTTCTGGAAACCGGCAGTCCTGCCACCATGCCCTGGGCCGACCGGGTGAACGGTATTCTCGAAGCCTGGTACGGCGGCAGCCGCGGCGCTCAAGCGCTGGCTCGCGTGATCTTCGGCGAGGTGAATCCCAGTGCGAAGCTGCCGCTGACGTTTCCAAAAAGTGATGCCGACCTCCCGCATCTCAGCATCGTTAAACCTCCCCCAGAATCCACCACGGGACACCACGAATTTGACGCATGGAAGAGAATCGCCGCAGGCCTGCCAGCATTTCAGATCACTTATGAAGAGGGTCTAAAGGTGGGCTACAAATGGTATGACGCGGAACAAAAGCCAGTTTTGTTCCCCTTCGGGTATGGACTCTCTTACACCACTTACGCCTACTCTGATCTCAAAGTCACACCTCTTGAGTCCGTATCTGGAAAAAAAGTTCGCGTGAGCTTCAAGATCCAGAATACCGGCAATCGAGACGGGGCCGAAATCGGCGAAGTTTACGCCGCACTCCCCGCGTCAACCGGGGAACCGCCGAAGCGCCTGGTCGGCTGGAGTAAAGTGAAACTCAAAGCTGGAGAGAGCCAAGAAGTAATGATAGAGGTCGATCCCGAATATCTCTCAATCTTTGACGCACAGCATGATGTCTGGCAGTTGGTTCCAGGAAACTATACGTTCTCAGTCGGGGGATCGTCGCAGAGCTTGCCTCTCCAGGCATCCGTAAACCTTAAGTAGATCAATCATTTACGCACAGCGCTTGGCCGGGGCTGCGGCAATATAAATATCATTGCAGGGCATGCAACTAATCTTCTAGTTGACCATCTAACTGCTTGTACGTCTAAATCAACGGCAGACATAGATAAGGAGTTTTAGCTTGCCTCCGAGAAAATCTCCGACGTTAACTGAGGCTGAATTGCGGCTCATGGAAGTGCTGTGGCAGAAGGGACCTGCCACCGTCCAGCAAGTGCTGGAGGGCCTTCCCGATGAGCTGCCGCTGGCTTACAACTCCGTTTTGACGACCATTCGCATTCTCGAAAAGAAAGGCTATGTTAAGCACATAAAGGATGGGCGCGCCCACGTCTACACTCCGCTGGTGGAACGCAAGGAGGCTACGCGGTCGGAAATCCATCGCCTGGTAAATCGCTTCTTCGGGAATTCCCACGAACTCCTGGTTTTGAACATTTTGGAAGAGCGAGGCATGGACGCCGCTGAGTTGAAGCGCTTGCGCGGCATGCTAGAAGGAGCAAGCAAATAAATGGCGATCGTAGTGGACAATGGTCAGGCCCTGGCGCAGCTCTTCGCCGAGAGAATGCTAAATAGCGTGGGCGAAGGAATCGTGATCGCTGTGTTTGCGTGGTTACTGCTGCGCTTGCTTAGCCGCCAAAGTTCCAGTACACGCTTTGCTGTGTGGTTCTCGGCGCTGATCGCCATTGCCGCTGTTCCGATATTTGAAGGCCTTCCGCCTACTAGCGGTCTCACTATCGTGGGCGCGTCGCCGGCGTTCCGGCTTCCCGGCGCCTGGGCGGTTGGGATCTTCGCCGCATGGGCTGTCATTGCCAGCGCGGGATTAGCCAGGATCGCACTCAGTTTTTTGCGACTGCGAGAGTTGCGCCGAAAGTGCGACACAATTGATCCGGCGTCCCTGCATCCAGTTCTGCAAGAAACCTTGAAGGAATTCGGGGCACGCAGAAGAGTGGAGATCTGCACTTCCCTGGAAGTGCGCGTTCCCGCCGCCCTAGGCTTTATTAAGCCTACTATCGTTTTTCCTGCGTGGACGCTGAAAGATCTTGACCCCCAGGAAATGAATGCAATCCTGCTTCACGAGTTGGCCCACCTGCGCCGGTGGGATGATTGGACAAATCTCGCTCAACAAATTCTGCGAGCTGTATTCTTTTTTCATCCCGGAGTTTGGTTGATTGGCCGCGGCCTCTCTGCCGAGCGCGAAATGGCCTGTGACGATTTCGTGCTTGCCGGAACATTGGACCCTGCGGCCTACGCGCGGTGCCTGGTATCGGTGGCGGAGAAGACTTTCCTGCATCGTGGGCTGGCGCTCGCCCTGGCCGTGGCTGGCCGCGTTCATCAGACCACTCAACGAGTAACCCGTATTCTTGACGTTCAGCGCCCGAAAGCGACGAAAGTCTGGAAGCCCGCGTTAAGTTTGGTAGCTACTTTCTCGGCACTCTGCTTCATCTCGTTGCCACGAACGCCACGGCTTGTAGAGTTCGAACACGATAACTCCACGGCCACAGCGCCGGTGGCGGCGCATTTACATAGATCAGATGCGGCAACCGCCGGCGCGCGAATGATTCCGGCGGCATTTTACGGCGCTAATCATGATTCTATCGTCGGACAAAATTCCACATCCCCCTCATTGCAAAATGCAGCGCCGTCGTTACAAGCATCCGCGAAGCCGTTGCAGGCGCTCAGCAGAGCATCGGCCAGTAAACTTGTGAGCGCTCGATCAATTACTGGCGCTCGTGGGCCAAGAGTAGTCAAGGTCGCCGACCGGGTTGCAACGGGCGTAGCGGCAACCAGCCAGGTTGCACAGAGGTCGGTGCTCCTGGTCATGCAGACCGAACAGGTCGATGATTCCGGCAACGTGGTTTGGAGCTTCGCGGTATGGCGGCTGACTGTGTTCCATCCTGCCGATCAGGTAGTCCGAAAGGAAATAACTCCAAAATCTACGTAACCGAATTTGCTAACGAAGAAAGGATTTGTACGTCGCAAGTAACTAAATAATTAGTTGTCGCATAGGAGAGAACCACAAATGAAACGCTCGCTGAATGAAAACGGGTCTACCGATAATCGGTCGGCCAAGAACAACCTGACTCGCCGCCTGATCGCGCCTGCCCTGGCACTTGCGCTGGCGTTGTCCTTCACCACTTATGAGTTCGCCAAACCCGCGTTTGCGAAAGCGCCAATCGTGTCACCCACCGAAGCGCCGCTCCCTGACAGCAGCATCAGCGCGTTGCTTTCGCTCGATCAGGCCATGGAAACGCTGGCCGCGCGCGTCACACCCGCAGTCGTGAATGTTGCGGTCACTTCGCGCACCAAGGCCGAAAACCTGGATGGACAAATGCCCGACGGACAGATGCCGCAAGGGGTGCCCCCCATGTTCGCCCCATTTTTCAACCGTCCGATGCAGCCGCAACAACCGCAGATTGAGCACGGCATCGGCAGCGGCGTAATTATTTCGCCCGACGGCTACATCGTCACCAACAATCACGTTGTCGCCGGCGCGGTGGATATCAACGTCACCATGAAAGATCGCCGAATCTTCAAAGCCAAACTCATCGGTGCCGATCCGCTCACCGATCTCGCCGTCATCAAGATCGATGGCGCGAATCTTCCGAACGCTCCCTGGGGAAATTCCACCGAATTGCGCCCCGGTCAGACGGTTCTCGCGTTCGGCAATCCCTTCGGATTCCGATTCACCGTAACTCGAGGAATCGTCAGCGGACTGAACCGTCCAAATCCGTTTTCTAAAAACGGCCACGCACCCGGCAGCTTCATCCAGACCGACGCAGCCATCAATCCGGGCAACTCCGGCGGGCCGCTGGTCGACGCTCGCGGCGAAGTGATCGGCATCAACACTTTCCTTGTCTCGAACTCCGATAGCTTCTCTGGGATGGGCTTCGCCATTCCCACGCAGATCGTGCGCCCGACAGTGGACGCGCTGATTCGCGACGGCAAAGTCAGCCACGGCTACATGGGCATCGGCATCAGCGATGTAACTCCGGAGAACGCCAAGTTCTTCCACGTCGATAACGATGAAGGCGCGATTGTGACGCAGGTAGAGAACGATTCCCCCGCAGCGAAGGCCGGTTTGAAGGTCGGTGACGTCGTTACTGGAATCGACGGAGAAAAAGTGAGTGACGCAAGCGCGCTGCAAATCGAAGTCGGCCAGAAGCAGCCGGGCACCAGCATCAAACTGGACGTTCTTCGCGACGGCAAGAACGTAAGTGTACCGGTAAGGCTGGAGGCGCTGGGAAATCATGATCACCGGGGCCAAGAAGAATCCAGCAATGCGAATGGTAAGCCTCGCTGGGGGCTTGGTCTTGCGGATATGACTCCTGAAATGCGCGAGCAACTTCAGGCGTCAGGCGATGTTCACGGCGCCGTCATCGAGCAGGTGCAACCCGGCAGCGCCGCCGATAACGCCGGCCTACAGCGCGGCGACGTGATCGTGCAGGTCAACCGTCAACCCATGCAGAATGCGGCCGATGTGCAGAAAGCATTAGGCGCCGTGCCTGAAGGACAAGACGCGCTCGTGCTCGTCTGGTCGAACGGCGGAAACACTTTCCGCGTGCTGCATCCAACTACTAACAATCCAGACCAGCCGGGTATGTAAGGTTCGTCTCTAACCATGTTCGACGCAGGCCCATTTCTCGCACGCCGCTGGTGCGAGAAATGGGCTTTTTTCGTTGACAGCTCAGTTGCGATCTTTCGCTTGCAACGACTTTCCTAATAAGTCGCTATTCAGCGCTGGCCCGGGCCGCTCGAAGAACAGTCGCCCCAAGCCTCGTCCGTATAAAACCAAACGGAATACCAGCTACTTTCCAAGCGGCGTACAAGAGGAACCTTGCATGGTATGCCGTTGAACTTGCCAGGCGAATGCGCCGATGAAAGCGAATTAACCGGATCGAAAAGAAACGGAAAATTCCACAACTCGCGCCCGATTGCTGCGACCAGACGCCGCCCGAGAACAGATTTCGTGGAGTTGAAGGGTCAGGACCTCGACACGCAAAGAGAGTGTGGGCCGCGCCCACATAGTTCTTTCGTATTATTGAACTACCAATCCAGTCCCCTATAATCGCGCAGGTCGTCTGAACGCCTATCTCGATTCGCTCGTTCCGAAAAAAGACGACACGGAGATCACGCTACGAAAATCGCATCTGTGAAGCGCGTACTCGTCAAAATACTGGGCGGGATTGTTCTAGCGTGGCTGCTCGCGTGCGGCGTATTGTATGACATCATGCGGCAACCGCCGGAGACATTTGCGCGCTTCATGGCAAAACTTCCCGGCCCCGTCGCATTTCTTGTGTTCCCCTTCGAAACTCTGTGGATGCAGGCGCGAGCCGGCCACTTGCATGTTGGTGATCCCGCGCCGGATTTCATGCTACTCAAACTCCACGAAAATACTTCCACGCAGCTATCCAGCCTGACGGAGCAAGGCCGTCCCGTAGTTCTTATCTTTGGCAGCTATACATGACCGCCCTTCCGACGGGAGGTTCCCGCTCTCAATCAAATCTACGAGCAATACCAGGACAAGGTAGACTTCCTGGTGATTTACATCACCGAAGCACACCCCAGCGACGTGTGGCAGATGCAAAGTAACATCAAAGATAAAGTTGTTTTTGCCAGTCCAAAGGACGAAACCGAGCGTGCACTGGTGGCGGGAGCGTGCATAAGGAAACTCGGCATCAAGATTCCAGCGTTGATCGATGAATTCGGCAACTCGACCGAGCAAGCCTACACGGGTTGGCCAGATCGCCTTTACGCCATCGATGCCAAGGGCCGGATTACCTATAAATCAAAACCGGGGCCCTTTGGTTTTAGAGCGGAGGAGCTGCGAGCGGCCGTGGTTAAGCTAGTAAATTAAATTGGTGAAGCAGTAAATTAAATCAGCAAGGGGACAGTTCGTTCCTGCCGATCGTTCCTACTCAATCTGCGCCCGACCGACTTACTTATGGCCAGCTATCACCAGGGCCACGCCGAAACAAACCAGAAGCACTCCCACCCAGCGGCGCGAGGTGACCTTCTCGCCGAGAAAGAATTTCGCCCCGAGCGCTCCGGCAGCGTAACTCAGAGCCGTGACCGGAACTACAAAGCTCACGTTCTGCACGGACAGTGCGGCTAGCAGGGAGAAAAAGGCAATCGCCATGAGAGCTACGCCGAGCCACATCCACGAGATTCGCAGAGCGCGCGGGATCAAGCTCAGCAAGGCATAAGGGCGAAAATCCTTTACTTCGCCCAGAGCTTTCATCGCACGGGCTACGCATAGCTCGCCCCCCGTACCCGCGCCGATAATCAAACAATAGAAGATAAATGTGCGCATCAGTTTGTAGTGGTAGTGCTCGGAGGAGTGTACCCAACTACTAGGACGCCGACGCAGATGATCAGCACGCCGATCCATCGGGTAAGGCTTACGTTTTCATGCAGTATAAAGTGCGCCAGCAAAAGGACCATCAGGTAGGCCGCCGCGGACGAGGGCTGGACGTAACTGTAGTCGGCCCATGAGAGCACTAACATGTCTGCCGAAAAGAAAATAATGAGGGAGCAGATGCCCAGCCAGACCGTGCCCGATTGAAGAATCTGCGAGAGAAGATGGACGGCCTGTGCTGCAGTTCCAAACTCTACAGTCCCGATCCGTTTCATTCCCTTGCCAAGCAGGACATTTCCCAGTGGTCCGAAAATTACCATGAAGAAGATCAACAAATAAGTCTTGAAGTGCACACGGGGGGCGGAGTTCATGCGTGGCGATTACTCTCTTTGCACTTTGAAGGGTTGCTGGGCGCTTCCCCGCTTCGATTCATTGAGCGTATGAGCGCATTCTGTCGATCGGACGGCAAACATAGAAAACAAATCATTCCCTTATGTTACGCGAAACTGGTTAGTTCCAAGTGCTGCCGGCAAAAACCTCGAACCACCAAGGTCACGAAGGCGATCGCTCCGCAAGGGTTTTGTGGCTAACAGTTTTTGGAACTAGCGCAGCATCAAGAGTACATGCGGCTGTGAAAGTGTAAACTGTCTCGTAAAATCAAAAGTCATGAATCTGGTTTACAGGAAAATCTCAGCGATGATCTTGCGTTGCTTCGCACTGCTTGCTCTTCTCGTGCCCACGTCTTTATTCGTATTCGCGCAGATGCCAACTCAAACGATTGATGGCTGGCAGATGCAAGACTCCGCGAAAGTTGTGCCCGCGGGGCCGATGATTTCAACCGCCGGCTTCCACCCAGACGGATGGTATGCCGCCACCGTGCCAGGCACCGTGCTGACCACACTGGTGAATAACCATGTTTATCCGGAGCCGCTATATGGCGAGAACATGCGCGCAATCCCGGAGAGCCTGAATAAAACAAGCTACTGGTACCGGACGACTTTTGCCGTGCCCGCGTCCTTCAAGGGCGGTCATACATGGCTGCATTTTGGAGGCGTTAATTACACGGCGCAGATCTGGGTCAATGGCCACGAAGCCGGAAACATGCGCGGCGCATTCATTCGGGGCGACTTCGATATCTCTGAGTTCGTGAAGCCGGGGCAACGTGCCGTGTTGGCCGTTCTGGTTTCCCCGCAACCTCATCCGGGTATTCCGCACGAACATAATGTGGCGAATGGAGTCGGCCAGAATGGTGGCGAGACCGCCATCGACGGTCCCACGTTTCTCTCCACCATTGGCTGGGATTGGCTTCCGGCCATCCGCGACCGCGATACCGGAATCTGGCTTCCGGTCACAATGAATTCCACCGGACCAGTCGTGGTGAAGGATCCTTTCATCATTGCTGATTTAGCTTCATCGCACGAAACCGCCGACCTTCATGTTTCTACCACGCTGGAGAACAAGTCCTCGCAGGCCGTCACGGGCACACTTACCGGCGTCATTCAACTGGAGAATGCGCCAGAGCAGAATTCCGACCAGCAGCACAAGGTGACATTCCACAAATCTGTAACCATGGCACCGAATGGTACGGAGGCGATCTCGCTAGACAGTACATCCACTCCGGAACTGCACATTACAAATCCGAAACTGTGGTGGCCCAACGGATATGGACCGCAGAATCTGTACACACTGACATTGCGCTTCGATATCGAACCAAAGGCAGACACCTCGGACAGCGCGACGCGGCAGTTTGGAATTCGCAAGATCGAGTATCAGGTTGCCGACTCGGAGAACCTTACGCTTTCCGTGAATGGAGTTCGCGTGATGGCGCGCGGCGGCAACTGGGGCCTGGATGAAGGATTAAAGCGGATTTCGCGGGAGAGACTGGACGCCCAGTTTCACATGCACGCGCTGGCGAACCTGAACATTATCCGCAACTGGGTGGGACAGAGCACTAGTCCTGACTTCTACGACATGGCAGATAAGTATGGAATCTTGTTGTGGGATGAGTTTTTTCAACCCAATCCGAACGACGGCCCCGATGTGACGGACATCCCCACCTATATTGCCAACGTTACCGATAAAGTGATTCGTTATCGCAATCACCCCTCCATTGCGGTCTGGTGCGCGCGTAACGAAGGTTACCCGCCCAAGGCGCTTGATGACATGCTGAAGACGCTCATGAGCCGTCTCGATCCGACGCGCCTGTACCAATCGAACTCGGCCGATGGCCGCGGCGTCTCGTCGCACGGACCTTATTACTGGCGTTCGCCGCGCTTCTTTTATGCATTCAACGAAAGCTTTAAAACCGAGACTGGCTCGGTTTCTATTCCGACGATCGAATCGATTCAAGGCATGATGCCGCAGAAAGATTGGGAGACGATCAACGACGATTGGGCGCAACACGATATGGCGGCGGGGGCTCAACGCGGCAACGAATTCCCAACTTCGCTGGCAGAGCGCTACGGTCACATTCGCAATCTTGCCGATTTTGTTCAAAAAGGCCAGCTGGCCACGTATGAAGCATTCCGCGCGATGTATGAAGGACGAAACGCGGAAATGTTTAAGACCACTACCGGCGTAATCACCTGGATGAGCCACCCCGCGCAGCCGAGCTTTGTTTGGCAGCTGTATCACTACGATCTTGAGCCGAACGCCGCTTTATACGCAGTGAAAAAAGCAGCCGAGACCGTGCATGTGCAATTCAATGAGGAGAACCGCGGCATTGAAGTTGTCAACAATCGTCCGGACGCGTTAAGCGGACTCAATGTATCGGTACTCATCTATGGTTTCGATGGCACTCTCGATTCCCATAAAACCTATCCTGTCGAGCAAGTTCCCGGCAGCAATACCATCAAAGTGGCACAGATCGATGTGAGCGCGCGGATCAGCCCGCTCTACTTCATCAAACTGTATCTCACAGACTCAAATGACAAGTTGCTCTCGACAAACTTCTACTGGCAACACGTTGCGCAGGATCAATTCGACGGCCTGATGAATCTTCCTCGTGTGGTTATCGATGCCGAAGCCAGTTCGCGCACCGAGGGCGATAATACAGTGCTCTCGGTCACCCTGACCAACAATACCGGCAACATCGCGTTGCTTTCGCATCTTCAGCTTCATCAAAAGAAAAGCGGACAGCGCGTGCTGCCTGTCTTCTATTCGGATAATTACATTTCTCTGGTGCCGGGTGAGTCGTCGACAGTTTCGATCGAGGCGGCAACCAAGGATCTGCAGGGTGAGCAACCGCTGGTTGAACTGGATGGCTACAACGTGGATGTAAAGGCCGTCGACGGTCCGGTTGCGATCGGTCCCAACGTCAATGCACAACCTTCCCACTGGCCGGCAAGCGATATTGTTCCGGAAGTAAAGTAGTCAAGCTCCGAAAGAGACGAAGCTACCGCTTCAGCGCGGGAAACTCCCCCGGCATCAGACGGCGGTTATCTTTACACTCCTTAAAGCAGCCCATTACCCGCGGGGCGGATAGATTCCCTGCATAGCAATCACGAACGTTACCGTGAGATAAGGCTGGAGGTTATTATGCGGCAGGCCTCCACCGGCAAACTTTATGGCCTGCGCGTTCATGTTCACTGGGCCGGGATTGTTGGTATAGAGAGATTTGCCTTCGCGTCCCCCCTCAGCAGCCCAGACATTATTCGCCGCCGAGGTCGAATTTCCTCCACCGGAAATGCAATTTACAGGATGGCTATGGGAGGGGATCTGCGTTGTCGTTAGTGTAACGGTGTAGCTGTTTCCGGTTTCACCCAGAACTCGCGGCGACAATCCACTTCCATTGCCCTGGCTGATCGGACCCACGGCCTGAAAGTTCGGCAAAGCAAAGGTGCTTTTGCCATCGCCTCCGTAATAAGTGCCCAGCAGGGAGAACAGCGCAGTGTTCTGCGAAATCGACAAAAGCTGTCCATTGCACTGTGCCCAGCCGCTGGGCGCAAAGTTGAATCCCACCATCCGAATCTCACCTAAGAACTGGTCTGACATTTTGAACCCTCCTTCGGATTCGCATTAGGTGCGCGAGGGAAAAATTCCCGTCGTGGCAATGATGAAATTGAGAACCTGATACGGCGCGCGATTGTCATGCGCCTGTCCCCCGGTGTTATTGCCAATGGCATTGGCCGCCATCGCCGTATTCAGGGGTGTCGTGGCGTACTGGCTTGGTCCCGTCGCCCAAAGATTCGCCGAGGGAGAAGTCTGATTCTGTGCCTGGGTGCTGGCTACTGGCGTGTGATTGTGCAGCGGCATCTCGTTCGTGACCAGCGTGTGCATCTCCTCACCGCCGGGTTGTCCATAGACGAACGTCGGCGATCCTCCCTGCGACCCCCAACTCATGCCCGTCCGCCCACGAAAGTCGGGTAAGCCGAACGTGGTTCGTCCATCGCCGCCATAGGTGGTTCCCAAGAGCGAGAACAACGCCTGGTTCTGGTTGATGGGCATGAGCTGGCCGTTGCACTGTGCCCAGCCTTCGGGCGCAAAAGGAAATGCCACAATACGAATCTCACCTAGATATTGCTGGCCCATAAATTTCTCTCCCTACATCGAAAGTCGCGCCTCAAACGCTATCACTGCGTGGGATAAATCCCCTGCAGGCAAATGATGAAAGTTATGGCCAGAAAGGGCGTCATATTGTCGTGCGACTGGTTGCTGCCCGAAGGCCCTATGCTGGCCGGGTTCATGATTGCGTTCGCCGAAGTGCCAGGCCCGAAGGAGTTCTCCGCCGCGGTGCTGCTTCCCCAGGTTGCATTGGCCGGAGACGTCGCACTGCCATTGCTCCCCACTGCGACATGATTGTGCACCGGCAGTTGATTCGCCACCAATGTTACGGTCTCAGAACCGGCTGTTTGTCCGAGGATGTAATTCTGCAAGCCACTCCCTTGTCCCTGGTGGACGGGAAATCGCCCCTGCAAGTTCGGGAGGCCAAAAGTAGTTACGCCATCGCCCCCATAAGTCGTGCCCAGGAGTTGATACAACGCAGGATTCTCTGAGATTGAGAGTAATTGCCCGTTGCACAGCGCCCAATTCAAGGGGGCAAAATTGCCGCCGAACAAACGAAGCTCGCCAATATAAGGTGACCCCATCGTTCTTCTCCTCCTTCGACTGATCCTTTACGGTGCTTGCCGCTGATACTGAAGTTCAGTATTAGTTTGGCTAACCTCAACCAGGCGATTGAATACGGCCTCGTAATACGTACCGCTATCGTCCCGTGCTATCGGAACGAGAAACAACTCAAAGTCGCCGATCGAATCGTGCTCCATGGGATAAATCCGCTGTGGAAATACCTGGCCTGGGTCTCCGCGAAAGCGAAGTGAAAATTGTTCCTGCCTGGGCGTCGAATATCCGTCAACGCACTCGACTAGATCCAATGGGTACCGTTCCAGGCTGGGATCCACCAGCCAAAACCGTGTATTCACAGTCTTTTTGAATATCTCGTTAGTCAGATACTTCGACATATGCAGATTCCGAATGACTCTCGAAGGCATCTTCACCTAACTGATCACGAGACGGTTGCCATACCATCTCCAGGTAAATCTGTCCCCCACTTATAACCTTGAATCCGAGCCTTTCATACCATTGCAAAGCGGGGTTAAAGCGCTCCACGAAAAGGCGGACCGGTTTCCGCTCCCGCGTTGCCTCCTGAATGAGAGACGCCATCAAGGTTGAGCCGATTCCGTGTCCGCGGAATTCAGGAAGCAACGCGATATCGAGGAGGTGAATGTCCTCATTTGTCCGGTCAACGATTAGCCGGCCAACGGAAGCTCCATTCCGTCGGATGATCCAGTATTGGGCGTCGGGAGTCTGCATGAGATATCCGCGTCTTTGCGCTTCAAACTGCATGCGCAAAAACGCCTCTTGCTGCTCGGCGCTCCATCCAGTAAGTGCCACTTCGGCCGCCCGGGTACTGGCAAAGGTACGGTAAAAGAACTCCTGGTCCGAGCTAGTCGCCGGATCGAGCGTGACCTCCGGCGCACTTAGTCGCGTACCATTCCGCTTATCAAGACAAGAAGAGACCGTGTTAGGGTCTTCAAGACTCGCCGCCAAAGGCTCATCCTTGGACATGGGCTCACTTCACCCGGAGTAAGTTGGAATTGCTGGGCCCCACAGAACGAACAGGAGTGGCCACTCTTTAACATCGCAGTAAGTTTGTCAAGGAAAAAGTTGTTCGCGCCTCTTTCTGCAACGAACGAAGGCTCTCTTGCCGGGCAATCCGAAATGGAACGCCGACCAGGGGATTGCAAGTTGTTTCATCTTGACTTCTTTGCAAGAACAGAGGACCATGCGTACCGCGCCCCTTAGGGAGTTCCCCCTAAGAAGCCAGAGTACATGGGCCGAACCCACGGGAAATTCAAGTTAACCAGACGCCCGCAAGCGTATCTGTATAGCCGCGGCTCCCTCCCACGCAGGTACAGAACTGATCTTGCGGTGTGGAGATCTTCATGACTCAGCGCCGTCGTGTCAGCCGTTCTTCGTCTCTTCTTCTGCTTGCCATCATCACCCTCGTCTCACTCTCTTATTTTCCTCTCTCCCGGACCAGGGCCGCGAGTGTGACTGCGACCGTGCTGCCGAGCGCAGGCAAACCTTTGGTCAATTTAAAGAACCCGCAGAGCCTTAAGGTGACTTATATAGGATCAAGCGATGCCGTAGGGGCGCTGCAAAATGGCTCGGCAATCCCTACCGCGCTGGCTGCGGGGGATTTCGATGCCGACGGCGCCATCGACGTTGTGGCAGGATATTCCACGGGAAATGGCGGTGTAGTCGCTCTATTTCGCGGCAACAAGGATGCCTTTTCTCCTACCAATCCGGCTCTTTATCCAAAGGCCATTCACGGTAGCATTGCACCCACTTTTCTTTCGAAGGCTCGGGTTTTTAGCGTTCCTGAATCACCCGACCTATTAGCCACTGGAGATTTCAACCGCGACGGTTTTCAGGATGTCTTGGTTGGCACAAAAGGCAGCGGGAATCTCTACTTGCTGGCCGGAGACGGAACCGGCAACCTGATGCCCGCCCAGATCGTTCCAGTAACCGGGCAAGTCCGAGCGTTGGCAGCTTCGCCCGACGGTCATGTGGCCGTGAGCTTGGACAATCCGAACGGATCTGAGTTGGCGATTCTGTCTTCGAGTACCGGAGGCATGATCGCCGGTGCGACCCACCCACTGGCCGCTCCCGGAGATTCGGTTGCCTGGGGAAATCTTGGCGGCGGCGCGGATATCGCAGTCGGCGCCGGCAAGAACATTGCCTTGATTTACAACGTCCTATCTACCAAGCCGCAGACCGAAACTATAACTGTCCCCTTCCAAGTTATGGGCTTGGCGCCGGGTGATTTTATCTGGGACCAGGATGGCCGCACCGAGATTTCCGTTTTGGCCGACGATGGTTCTGTCCAGATTCTTCAGCACGGAATCCTGAATACCGCTCCGCTGACCGCCGCAGAGATTCCCGCCCGCCGCAAGGCTTACTCGCCAAAGGCTGCGCATAAGCCGTCGAATCCAACCGCCTTCGGAGCGTGGACAGTCGCGAAGCAATTGCCTTACAGCGGATCGGCACCTGCGGCTCCGCTTTCAGCTTCGGCCTTCAGCTCGCCGCACGTCGCCCAGTCTTCCACTCATGACGTGATGGTGCTCGACGCTGGCCGCAACCAGCTCAACATTCTCGATACCTCCGGCAAAACGGCCAGCCCCAGTGCCGCGGTTTCGTTCTCCAGCACTCCCGTCGCTGCTCTCGCTCTGCCGCAGAAGATCAATGCCTCGCGCGATATCGTTGTGCTAACCTCCGCGCAGTCGGCCCCCATGGTTGTATCCGCCGCCGCCGACCCCACATTCAACGTCAACACCACCGCAGACATTGACAGCGTAAACGCCTGTGCGACAAACAGCACGGTCACAACCCCACCTTCCACGTTAAGCCTGCGCGAAGCGGTTTGTATCGCGAATAACAATGGCGCTTCCACCGTCACCATCAATGTACCCGCGGGCACTTACGACCTTGCCATCAGCACCTTCGGCGGCAGCGGCTCAGCTTCTTCCTCGCCGGAACTTCAGGTCGGCATTCAGAACGGCAATAACATCACGATCTCCGGCGCTGGAGCCGGCAGCACCCTCATTCAGCAGACCGCAACCGGCAGCCGCATCATCGAAGCCGATCAAGAACTGAATGGCAACATGCCCCTTGCCATCCAGAATCTCAGCCTCCAGTCAGGCAACTGTACCGACTCCGGCCTTGACTGCCTGGACAACGGCGGCGGCGCAATTCTCGCCGGGGGCGCGACCGGTGACACACTCACCATAACCAACGTCACCTTCAGCAACAACAAGGCGACGAGCGCCGCGGGTACGTTGGGCGGTGCGGTTGTTTATACAGGGTCCTCGTTGTCCATTACAGGTTCCACCTTCTCCAGCAACACCGCCTCAGGCACCGGGGGCGCCCAAGGCGGGGCCGTCCAGGTAGAGGACGCCATTAACGGGAGCCAGGTGTCGGGATCGGCGACCATTACCAATTCGACTTTTAGCGACAATTCCGCCAGCAGCGGCAATGACGGAAACGCAAACGGCGGCGGCCTCTTTTTCGAAGGCGCCGCCGGCTTCAACGGCTCGGTCACGGGCTCGACCTTCACGGGAAACACTGCCTCATCCACCTCTTCAAGCGGCGCGGCAACCGGCGGCGGCATCGATGCAGAAGGAGGCGGTACTGACTCATTCTCGGTAAGTAACTCCCGCATCGTCGGGAATAGCGTGAGCGCGTCTTCCGCTACCGCCAGCGGCTACTATTCGGTTGGCCTGGTCAACACTGTTACCAACAACTGGTGGGGCTGTAACGGCGGTCCCGGAGCCAGCGGCTGCGATACGGTCTTCTTCGATACGGCAGAGGGCGGCTCGGGCTTTACTTTCAATCCCTGGCTGGTGTTGAGCGTCGGCGCCAACCCAACGCAAATCGATCCCGGCGGCACCTCGACCCTGACGGCCAACCTGACACAGAATTCCAGCGGCGGAACCGGGTTCAGCGTTCCCAATGGCACGCCCGTCCGGTTCGGCGGCACGCTGGATAGCAGCGTGAACCTGACCAGCACTACGCTCACCAGTGGCCAGGCGACCTCTACCTACACAGCAGGGTCAACCTCAGGTACCGGATCGGGCACAGCCACCGTGGACAACCAGCAGGTCAGCACTCCGATCGATATTCTCGTTTCCGTCACCGTCACCACGAGTCCGGCCGGGCTTTCCTTCACAGTCGACAACGTTAACTACACCGCGTCGCAAAGCTTCAACTGGGTCGTGGGATCGTCGC
>JBEKWW010000021.1:0-147892 GCA_049512655.1 Candidatus Sulfotelmatobacter sp.
TCCTACGTGACCCGCCAGACCTGGTCAGGCATCGGCGCCGCCGGAACCGGACAGCCCGGAGTCACCCCCGAAGGCCTGGACGGCATGGTCTTCACCTCCTTCCGCTACTACTTGCCGTAAACTAGTTGCCTAACAAACTAGATCCCGGCGCATCGACTGCAAAATCGCAGCGATGCGCCGGATTTCTCCCATTCCTCTTTTCTCTGCTCTCCTGCGCACCCTCGGATTGCTCTCTCTAAGCCAGCGGTTACCCTATACGCCAGGATGTTTTATACTAAGACGTTAGTATTCTCCGCGGCGTGGGATTGAAACTGAGGCTTCCCATCCGTTCACGTTAACCGCAAGAAACCAAATATCTGAAGTTCTTAATTGATGGCTCGCCTTTCGTTGGATAACCCTGAGTATTACCTCAACCGCGATACTTCGTGGCTCGCGTTCAATGAGCGTGTGCTTGAAGAGGCGGAAGATACCGGCAACCCGCTGCTCGAGCGTCTGAAATTTCTCGCCATTTCCGCTAGTAACCTCGACGAGTTCTTTGAAATACGCATCGCCTCCATGTTGCAGCAGATCGAGGATGGTTACAACGAGGCTGGCCCGGATGGGATCACGCTCATAAAGAAGCGCGATCTCCTTGGTTATCAGACTCACGAGTTTGTCGACGGGCAGTATGACTGCTGGAATAGATTGCGGCCGGAACTAGCGGAGCAGGGAATTCGCGTGCTGGGGATGGATGACCTAAACGCGGAGGCTCGTCGTTTTGTCGATGAATACTGCGACAGGGAATTGGACCCGCTGCTTACACCGGTGACCGTCGACCCGTCCCATCCCTTTCCGCGCGTAATCAACAAAGCCCTGTGCCTGGGATTGCTCTTGCGCCGTCGCCGACGCTCGGCCCTCACGTACACGGGGGTGGTCTCTGTTCCACGCAGTTTGCCGCGCCTGGTGAGGCTGCCGTCGGAGGGGACGATTGATTTCATCTTTCTGGCCGATCTGGTGGCGCACCATGCCCAGAAGATGTATCGCGGTTATGACATCGTTGCGGCAGTTCCGTTTCGCGTGACCCGCAATAGCAATCTTTATCTTCAGGAAGAAGAGGCGCGTAGTCTTCTTGAGTCGGTCCGCACGGAGTTACACAATCGCCGTAAGGGCGATGCGGTACGAATGGAAATTGAAGCGGACGCCGATCCCGAAATCATCGAGAGACTGCGTACCGTCTTCGAACTCGATTCCTGGCAAGTCTATCCAGTGAACGGTCCGGTAAATCTTTCTCGCTTGTTCAATATTTATGATCAAGTGGATCGTCCTGACCTTAAGTACCGTCCGTTTACCCCGCGCGAGTTGCGTCTTACCGCCAAATCACAAAACCTGTTTGAAGAGTTAAGGCGTCATGATGTTCTCTTGCACCATCCCTTCGACTCCTACGATGCAGTGCTAGCTTTTATCGAATCTGCTGCCGAAGACGACAATGTGCTCTCGATCAAACAGACTCTTTACCGAACCAACGAGCACTCGTTGATCGTTCCGTCTCTTATCGATGCAGCTTCTCGAAAGGAAGTCACCGCCGTTGTTGAGTTGAAGGCCCGATTCGATGAAGCGCATAACATCCGCTGGGCGCGCGATATGGAAGACGCCGGAGTGCAGGTCTTTCACGGGTTGGTCGGCTTGAAGACCCACTGCAAGCTCTCGTTGCTCGTGCGCCGCGACCCCGATGGAGTGCGCAGCTACGCGCACATTGGAACGGGAAACTACAACGCCACCACAGCTCGCATCTATACCGACCTCAGCTTGTTTACAGCTAACCCTCAGGTCACGCGCGCGGTGCATGATGTGTTTAGCTTTCTGACGGCCTACGCCGAAAATCCCAGCTACGATCCGCTGCTGGTTGCACCACTCGATCTGGCCGAAAAAGTTATCACTTTAATCGATCGCGAGGCCGAGCACGCCCATCGCGGCGGCGAGGGACGGATCATCGCCAAAATGAACGCCCTGCTGGATAAAAAAGTGATACAGGCGCTGTATCGGGCCTCGCAAGCGGGAGTGGAAATCGACTTGATCGTGCGTGGGATCTGCGCCCTTCGTCCCGGTGTGCGCGGGCTCAGCGATCGTATTCGAGTCCGAAGTATCGTTGGCCGCTTTCTGGAGCACAGCCGTATCTATTATTTCGGCAACAACGAAGACGAAGAAATTTACATCGGTAGCGCCGATATGATGCCACGCAATCTCTACGAACGGGTGGAGGTCCTGCTCCCGCTTCAGGACGAATTCCTGCGTGAGCGCGTTCGCCGCGAAATCCTGGATGCTTACCTCGCCGATAACCGCAAAGCCAGGGTTCTCTTGCGTGATGCTACTTACATTCGGGCATGGCAGCCCATACACGGCAAACGCAATCGCAAGCCACCCACCGGAGCAGCCGCCTTTAGTGCCCAGGATTTTCTGATTAGCGTGGCCGAAGGTAAACAGGCTGGTGTTGTTCCGCTGCCAGTCTCCCGCCCAAGAAGACTCAGAACCGCTGAAACAAGAATCGCAGTCGGAAGGGAACGATAAGCAGCGATGGTCATTTATTTTTTGCGCCACGCCAGCGCCGGGGAGCATTTGTTGAATCCCAAGAAAGACGAAAAGCGCGCCCTCGATAAAGAAGGCATTGAGCAGTGCGGTTACGTGGGACGCGCTCTAGCCGCGATGGATGTGCAAGTGGACACGATCATCTCCAGCGCGCTGAAACGCGCCACCCAAACCGCTTCGCTGGTCGGCAATGAGATTGGTTACGAAGGCAAGCTGCAAATCGAAGCCGGACTGAAGCCGGGCGCAACCGTTGCCGATTTCCGGCGTCTGCTGGAAAAATATTCGCGCCAGGAGTCGGTCATGGTTGTCGGGCACAATCCCAATCTCAGCCAATTTCTGGGTTCCGTGATTAGTGTACGGGATTGCGAAGCCTCGGTTGACCTGAAAAAAGGTGCGGTTGCAAGAGTGGACATGCGCCGTAGTTCAGGCACGCTGTTGTGGTGTGTAACGCCCAAGGCTCTGCGCTCTCTCTATACGGCCGCAATTGAAAGCTCCCGTCCAAACACTTCACGAAAATAGGGCGCATCTTTTTCGATGGCCCACAACTCCAAATCCACTCCCATGCGTCGGCGCGGCACCAGCGTAAGGTGAACCTCCGCAGCGCGATGGGTCACCCGCACCTTTTGCACCGCGCGGCTGCGGCCCAAATTTAAAGCCCGCGCCAGCCGCAACAACATAATCGCTTTCTGCACTCCCTGGCGATCCGCCGCATCCAGCGCCTTCATTGCTGGCTCATCGAAGGTTGGCCTCGACTTTCCCAAGTAGCGCGCAATCGCTGCAATCAACCGCCTCTGTTGCGGCGTGAAACCCAGAATTTCCGAGTTCGAAATAATGTAATGCGTATGCCGGTGATGTCCGTTGCGGTTCACGTAATCACCAACTTCGTAAAGCATTGCAGCCGCGGTTAGCCACTCGCGAAATTCTGGGGCCAAGCCGTGCACCGTTCGCAACGCCGAGAATAAAAACATCGCGGACTCTCGCACATCCAGTGCGTGCTTCATGTCCACGCCGTAGTGCTTCACCGCCTTTGTGATAGACTCCCACCGCTCCGACTCAATCTGCCTTCCGGAGCGAGTACTGCGATCCGATTCAGCGGCCATCTGAGCCAGCAGCCCGTCACGCAATCCTAATGGACAATAACGAAAGCCTTTAAGATGGCAGCGCTCCAAAAGTTCGTAATAAACCATCGCTCCGGCAATTACGATTTCAGCCCGGCGCAGACCGATGCCTTCAATCTTGCGGCGGTCCTCAACCGGCAAGCGAGCCAAACGCTTGGCAAGCCGTGACATTTCCGCCCTGGTTACCGCCAGCCGTTGCCGGCCGCCATTTTTGCGCAAACCGCTCGCAGCGGTCGCTAGCGCTACTGCGGTTCCTGACGTCGCGATCACATTCTTGACCTTGGTCGCCACAATGCGTGAGGCGATGCGGTTCACTTCGCGCGTAATAAATCCCTGCAGTCGCTTAAGCTCGCCTTTACGCGGAGGATCGTGGCGCAGGAATTCATCCGTAAGCCGCACCGCGCCGAGAGGAAGGCTCACCGTTTCCTTTATCTGTCCGCGCACCGAAACGGTCAACTCACAGCTTCCGCCTCCCAGATCCATCATCAAAGCAGGCGAGCTGTCTATTCGTAAACTTGAGACTAGGCCTAGGTGAATCAGTCTGGCTTCTTCCAGTCCGGAAATAATTTCGACGGTCCATCCCGTCGCAGACCGCACCCATTCCAGAAACGCTTGTGAATTTCGAGCGTCGCGAAGCGCGCTGGTGGCGACGACCCGAACCGATTCTGTAACCACTTGCTGCGTTGCCCGGTGAAACCGTCGCAAGACTTTTACCGTCTCCGCCATCGACTCCGGAGTCAGAAAGCCGGAGCGAAAAACACCCTCGCCCAGTCGGGTCACTTCGCGATCTTCATGAATCGGCCGGAGGTGTCCGCGCGTCAGGCGTGCAATTTTCAATCTTACGGAATTAGAACCAATATCGACTGCGGCGAAGGTTGGCATGCAGGATCACAGTTTACATGCCGACATCGGAACGGTCACTGGTTGATTCAGCTGGGATTCAACTGGCTCACCGGGATTCTATCCGGCGAGAATCGAAGCTGAATGCTGCTCTGCTTTCGGCGAAGGCTGTGGCCATTTTTAACCTTCTATTAACAGGAATCTGCTAGGGTAAATGAGAATGGCGAATGCCGCCCGTCTCCGGCCTGATATGCCCTCTCCGCAACCCGTCGAAGCCCATCGCCCGGATGCTTCGAATGCCGCGAAAACGCCTGTCAGTTTTCTTCTTAAGGTAGGGGGCGGGGAACGTGGGGATTCAATCTTCAAGTTCCTTATGCTTCTGTGCGGTTTGGCCGTTCTGGCAACCTTAGCTTTAATCGTTTACGAGTTGGTTCTGCGCAGCGGCGCATCCTGGCACGCCTTCGGATTCAAGTTCTTTGTCGGTCACGATTGGGATCCGGTCAACGAACAGTTCGGCGCCTTGCCCTTCATCTTCGGAACTTTGGTGTCGTCGCTGGTGGCCTTGATCATCGCCGTTCCTTTATCGATAGGGGTTGCGGTTTTCACCACCGAAATGTGTCCTCGGAGTCTGCGCGGCCCACTTTCGTTTTTTGTGGAGTTGCTTGCTGCCATTCCCAGCGTCGTCTACGGATTGTGGGCGATCTTTGTTCTGGTTCCCATTCTTAGCAATTATGTCGAACCTTTCCTTGGGCGGACGCTTGGCTGGACGGGATTGTTCAGCGGCGCTCCGTATGGAATTGGAATGCTGGCCGCTGGAATTATCCTCGCCATCATGATCATTCCAATCATTTCTTCCATTACGCGGGAGGTCTTGAGCGTGGTTCCCCAGCATCAGCGTGAAGCCGCGCTCGCCCTGGGCGCCACGCGATGGGAGATGATCCGCATTGCAGTGCTGCGCAACGCACGCGCCGGAATCATGGGCGGCATCATCCTTGGTCTTGGCCGCGCTCTGGGAGAGACCATGGCCGTGACCATGGTGATTGGAAACCGCCCCGAAATCGCGAAATCTCTGTTCGCGCCGGGCTACACCATGGCCAGTGTGCTGGCGAACGAGTTCAGCGAGGCCACCGGCGACGTTTATCTCTCATCGCTG
This sequence comes from Candidatus Sulfotelmatobacter sp., assembly GCA_049512655.1. Taxonomy (GTDB): domain Bacteria; phylum Acidobacteriota; class Terriglobia; order Terriglobales; family Acidobacteriaceae; genus Sulfotelmatobacter. The sequence goes on from JBEKWW010000021.1 coordinate 5,674, forward strand.
ATCGAAATTGGTCTGGCTCTGTTTCTGGTCACCATTGTGGTGAACGCGCTCGCCCGCTTGCTGGTTTGGACAGTCACTGGCGGACAGCCTTCGAGGGCCAATGCCTGACCCTGGGAAAATTCCGGCACCGACCGTTCCTGTACTAAACAACGTTCCCCGGATCTCATTACGGCGGAGCGTGACGGATCACCTGATGACCGGCTTATCGATTCTGACCGTCATTGTAGTTTTGACTCCGCTCTTCGCCATCTTCACTTACCTGCTCTACCGTGGCATCGGATCGATCAACTGGGCCTTTCTCACCCAAACTCCCAAGCCCGTGGGCGAGTCGGGCGGAGGGATGGCGAATGCAATCGTGGGTTCAGGATTTATTCTCGCCCTGGCCAGTCTTATCGGTGTGCCCATCGGAGTCGGCGCGGGCATCTACGTGGCCGAGTTCGGACGCAACCGCTTCGGAGACGCCATTCGCTTCACGGCGGACGTTCTCAACGGCGTCCCTTCTATCGTCATCGGGATCGTGGCTTACGCCATTGTTGTGCTTCATCAGAAGCACTTTTCAGCTTTGGCGGGAGGCGTTGCTCTTTCCATCATGATGATTCCAACCATCACTCGCACCACGGAAGACATGCTTCTGCTCGTCCCTCAATCCCTGCGCGAAGCCGCTTATGGTCTGGGCATTCCGCGTTGGAGAACTACTCTTTCGATTGTTCTGCGCACCGCGACCTCGGGAGTGATCACCGGAATCATGTTGGCTTTCGCTCGCGTAGCCGGCGAGACCGCGCCGTTATTATTCACCGCATTCGGTAATCAGTTCTGGAATCTGAATGCCAACCAGCCCACGGCCGCGTTGCCTTTGCAGATTTTTAACTACGCGATCTCTCCGTATGACGAATGGCACCGTCAGGCTTGGGCGGGAGCACTTGTGCTAATTATTCTTATCGTTTCAGCAGTCGCAGCCGTGCGCTTCGCTGTTCGCCGCGGTACGTTCGGAGCAGCTTAGGCTATGGGCGTCGGGATCAAAGTCGAGAATCTGAATGCCTGGTATGGCAAAACCCAGGCGTTATATAACATCCAGTTGGCGGTTGCCGCAAACCACGCCACTGCCCTAATAGGTCCTTCTGGCTGCGGTAAATCGACCTTCATTCGCTGCTTGAACCGGATGCATGAAACCATTCCCGAGGCCAAAGTTACTGGAACAGTTCGCATCGGGGAAATCGATGCTTACGACGGCACGTCCGCCACCCAGCTGCGCCGGCGCGTCGGCATGGTTTTTCAAAAGCCTAATCCGTTTCCCACCATGTCGATTTACGACAACGTGGCTTCGGGTTTGAAGCTGAACGGCTTTAGCGACCGCCGCAAGCTGGAAGAAGTTGTGGTGCGATCCCTGGAAGCCTCCGCCCTCTGGACCGAAGTCAAGGACCAGCTTCACAAAAAGTCAGGAGCCAGTCTCTCCGGTGGCCAGCAACAACGGCTCTGCATCGCCCGGGCATTGGCGGTTGAACCTGAAGTTCTCTTGATGGATGAGCCGTGCTCCGCGCTCGACCCGATTTCGACGGGCAAGATCGAAGAATTGATCTTTCAATTGAAAGAAAAGTATACGATAGTGATTGTGACTCATAACATGCAGCAAGCCGCCCGAGTCGCGGAATTCACCGGCTTTTTTCTGCTGGGTAAGATGGTGGAGTTCGACAAAACAGAAAAAATCTTCACCAAGCCATCCGACAAAAAAACGGAAGACTACATTACCGGCAGATTCGGATAGGGACCCGGTGGAGCATAATTAAACAGGAAAGGTTTCGAAAACAGGCTAAGGCAGGCACCGATAAATGCGTACTCGTTTTCAGCAAGGGCTTGACGATCTTCGCCAGAAATTGCTCCGCATGGGCGGTCTGGCGGAACAGGCCGTGGATCGCGCCCGCCAGTCCTACATTGATCGCGATCTCACTCGCTGCCAGATGGTTCTGGAAGGCGAAACTCTGATCAACAATTCCGAGCGCGAAATCGACGAAGCCGCTTTCGACTTGCTAGCCATGCAACAGCCGATGGCGGTTGACCTGCGCTTCATCCTTGCTGTCACAAAAATAAATTCCGATCTTGAGCGTGTCGGCGATCAGGCAGTGAACATCGCAGAGCGGGTTATGGATATGATGGATCTCCCGGTGGTGGATTTGCCGGTGGATATCGCCCGCATGGGCGCCGCAGTTAGCGCCATGGTACGCCGCGCGCTCGAATCCTTCATCGAGGGTAAAGTGGAACTCGCCCAGGCTGTCCTCGAGATGGATAACGTCGTCGATCGCATGAAAGACGACGCCTTCATTCAGTTGGTCAAGACCATGAATCAGCGCCCCGAGTCAGTCCGGCAGGCCCTTGATGCGCTTCTGGTGGCCCGCAATCTCGAACGCGTCGCCGATCACGCCACCAATATCGCGGAGGACGTAATCTTCTGGGTGCAGGGCTCCGACGTTCGCCACAACGCGAGCAACGAAGAACATGCTGAGCCGGCCCCGGTGAGGGAAGGTTCTACGAGGGCTTCTGGCGTTTAGGAGCTGCTGGAATAAAATTCCGGAATGCTTGGGTTTGATTTCTTCTCCTCCCAGATCGCAAGAGCACAAGATCGCATGGAGTCGTCGTAGGACGACTCCGCTCTCCTGCTTTACACTAAGGATGTGAAGATCGCTCTTGGGCAAATCAATCCCACCGTCGGAGATTTCCCCGGCAACGCCGCGAAAATGATCGAGTTTTCCCGCTGCGCCCAATCGAAGGGTGCCGCACTTATTCTGTTTCCGGAATTATCCATCTGCGGCTACCCTCCCCGTGATTTGGTCGAGCGACCGTCCTTTGTTGCGCGCAATCGCGAAACCGCCGAGCAGATTGCCGCCGCAACAACCGGCATCGCCGTTATCTGCGGCTTGGTCACGCCGGCCGATTCAGACACCGGCAAGTCCGTCATGAACTCTGCCGCCCTTTTGCGCGACGGCAAGATTGCCTTCCTGCAATCCAAAATGCTTTTGCCCACCTACGATGTCTTCGACGAAATGCGCAACTTCGCTCCCGCTCGGAAGCAGAATTTGTTTTCCTTTCAGGACGAACCGGTTGCCCTCACCATCTGCGAGGATGCCTGGAACGACAAGCTTTTTTGGCCAAAGCGGCTCTACACCGTCGATCCCATCGATACACTTGTGAAAGCTGGTGGCAAATTAGTTCTCAATATTTCCGCTTCACCGTTCTGGATCGGCAAGCGCGAAGTGCGCCGCGACATGCTGGCCTCGCTTGCCCGCCAGCACAAGGTGCCGGTTGCAATGGTGAACCAGGTCGGCGGAAATGACAGCCTGCTCTTCGACGGCTCCAGCATCGTTCTCAACTCGGATGGAAAAATCGTGGCCCAAGCTAGTTCCTTCGAAGAAGATTTGATTTATTTCGATTCGAGGAGTTTAGTCGGCGATATTCACCCACAGCTCGAAGGCGAAGAGGCTAGCGTCTACGCCGCGCTGGTTCTGGGCACGCGCGACTACATGCACAAATGCGGCTTCGAACGGGCGATTATCGGGTTGAGCGGGGGCATCGATTCGGCACTGACTGCCGTCATCGCCGCCGATGCGGTTGGCCCAGACAACGTCATCGGAGTCGGTATGCCCGGCCCATATTCTTCGCCAGGCTCCATCCAGGATGCTGAATCCCTTGCCAACAATCTCGGCATTCGTTTCGAGTTGCTCTCCATCGATCGCGTGGTTGAAGCTTATCGCGATACTTTGGCGGACGTGTTTGCAGGGAAGAAAGAAGACGTCACCGAGGAGAACATTCAATCCCGCGCGCGCGGCACGCTTCTCATGGCGCTTTCCAATAAATTCGGATCCATCGTGCTCTCGACCGGCAACAAAAGCGAACTGGGCGTAGGCTACTGTACACTCTATGGGGACATGGTTGGGGGACTTGCCGTAATCTCCGATGTGCCGAAGACCTTGGTTTACCGCTTAAGCCATTACGTGAATTCCCGCAAGCCGGTGATTCCCGTGGCCACGCTGGAAAAACCGCCCTCGGCTGAGCTGCGGCCTGATCAGAAAGACAGCGACTCCTTGCCACCATACGAAATCCTGGACGCCGTGCTCGAGGATTACGTGGAGGATGCGCATTCGGTGGAACGCATTGCCGCCGATCGTGGCTTTGATATTGAGATGGTGAAGCGGATCGTGCGCATGGTGGACCGGGCCGAATACAAGCGCCAGCAAGCAGCGCCGGGAATTAAGATTTCTCCCAAGGCATTCGGATATGGCCGCCGTTTTCCTATCGCCGCCAGGGGTGAAGTTTGAGCTTGCTCGTCCGGATCCGTTTTGCCCGCATCAATAAAAAGTTTGATCTAAATCTAAGGGGAATAATGAGAATTTCTATCGCGACAATTTGTTTCTTGACCCTAACTTGCGCTCTGGCTGGCGCTCAGGCTCCGAGCCTGACGAAGCCCGGCGAAAAGCCGGATTACGCTGCTCCAGCCGCCAACCTTCCTTCTGAAGAGACAGTGAATTCTTTCTTGGAGCAGACCTTTGGCTACGAGACACAACTGACCTGGAAGATTGCCAGCATCAAACCGGCGCCTGTGCCCGGCTTGGCTCAGGTTGACGTGGTACTGGCCAGCCCGCAAGGCCAGCAGTTAAGCAGGTTCTACGTGACCGCGGATGGAGACCATGCGGTCGTTGGCGATATCATTCCGTTCGGGGCTCGTCCCTTTGCCCATACGCGAGGACTTTTAGAGAAGGGGGTGAATGGCCCATCACGCGGACCGAAGGACGCTCCGGTATTGATCGTCGAGTTCGGCGACCTGCAATGTCCCGCCTGCAAAGCGGCCCAACCGGCAATAGAAGCGCTAGTTGCAGCTGAACCTAATGTCCGCTTCGTGTTCCAGAATTTTCCCCTGGAAATGCACAATTGGGCCGCGAAAGGCGCCAATTATGCGCAATGCGTGGCAGAGGCGTCCAATGAAGCCTTTTGGAAGTTTATTGCCAAGACGTATGAAACTCAGTCCGACATAACCGCGGCAAATGCCGATGAGAAACTGACCGCTCTCGCAGATGGAGCTGGCGTAAAAGGCGCTGATATTGCGGCGTGCGCTGCTAAGCCGGAAACCAAAACGAAAGTTGAGGCCTCGATCGCGCTGGGCAAGACTGTAAACGTCACTGCGACGCCCACACTGTTTATCAATGGGCGCAGTATCGGAAGCATCAGTCAGGTCCCGGCGGAAACGTTGAAGGCGTTGGTCGATTTCGCGGCAAAGCCAGTCAAGTAAGCTGTTGTGGATTTTTTTCCGTTGGCAAGAGCCGAGGCCATCCGCGTCTCGGCTTTAATTTTGCGTTACCCAGATCGCCTCCGTGGAACGGTTGCGATCCGCCACGATGTGCGGCGTGATGATGAGGAGCAATTCATCATCTTCTTTCATCCGTGTATTGTCGGCTAAGCCTTGGTTTATACCCGGGATGGCCGCGAGGCCGGGAATCCCGGCCATGGAAAACTGATCGTTGGTTGTAATCTCCCCGGCTACCACGGCGGGCTCGCCATCGCGTAACCGGATACTACCTTGATACTCCTGATTAGAAATCACTGGTACACCGTTCGCGCTGTTTCCCGTCAGCGATCGTACTTGCAATTCCAGCTTCAGGCTCACGGATTCGTCGCCGTGAATCGCGGTAGTGGCTTTGATATTCAAGCCTAAATCTTCGTAGCTGACGGAAGGGAACGGGGCGACATAGCTATTATTCCCCAGCACCTGGGAAATCTGCGGCGAGTTGTAAATAGGCGCGTAGGACGCATTCAGAATGGGATAACGCTCCCCGATGTGCAACGTCGCTTCTTTCCCCTGTCCTGTGCGTAGAGTAGCCCGGCTCAGGCTGCGGGACCACGACTCATTCAGCGAGAGAGCGGCGGTAAGTTGATCCAGGCTTACCCCGGAAAAAGTAAGACCGCCGCCAAACGTGGCCAGGGGCTGGCTGAATATGCCTCCCTGGCCTTGTAATTGCGCCAGCAGGCCGGAGAGCGCCGAACTTCCTGCCTGGTTGATTCCTCCCGAAGAAATCAACTGGTTGACCAGCGATTGAATACTCTGCCCGCCCAGCGCCGCTATTGCTGCTACGGGAATGTTGTAAAGATTAAACGTATCGGGAAGATGCATCCCGATCTCGCGCGTAAAGTTGTGATCGATCTCGTAGATTTCAATCTGGAGAGCGACTTGCGGGTTCCCATCGCCCATCTGCTTCAATAGTTGAGTGCAAGCCGCCAGAATCGGCTGGGGGGCGCGCACCTGCACTGTTCCTAACTGCCCGGAGCCGATTTTCTGGAATTCGCAGATGTTGCGCAGGGCACCGACCATCTCTGTCGCCTCCTGCTGCGAACCAGCTCCCGGAATTGAAAACGTTCCAAGCGCCATGCGGTCAAACATCTTGTGATTTTCCGTTGTGCTGGCGGCTACCAGGAACTGCTTCGGATCAAGCGCTGCCCACATGCTCTCGCTGACCTTGCATGCCAGGTTCAGAGCGGTAAAGAAATCTACGTTATCCACATAAAATCGAACCTGCCGGGCCTTCACCGATTCGTCGAATTCCACTGTCATGCCGTAAGCGGAAGCCAATTCGGTGAATAACCCCTGCACATCCCCGGTATAGTGGAAAGTGGCTAGTGCGTTTGTAGGCTGCAAGTGGAGTTCGTCGGAATCGACGAGCACTGGGACGGGACCGGAAGCATCGGCTGCACGAGCGCTCGGGATCGCTTCGGCGAGGCGCCCTCGCATATACGAATTATCTGGATCCAGTGATAAGGCAGCTTGAAACTCGGCCGCAGCCTGCTGGCGCTGGCCCTTCGACAAGTATGCGTCTCCAAGCTGGGTGTGCTGAAAGACGATCTGAGATTTAGCCACTTCGCGCGCAGAAAAGAATTTCGCTTGCTCCGGATTAAGCTTGGAAGCCTCGTCGAAGGCTGCAAAGGCCTCGTCGAAGCTCTTGCGCTCCTCTAGTTTCAATCCTTGCGAGTAAGCTTTACGCGCGGCCTTCTCATCTTTTTTTGAGGCGACGCAATCAATCCCACCTGGAACACCATTGCCGCACGAGATGACGGGAGCCTCAACTGGCGGATCACTGGCGGCGAGCGCGGGAATTATTGGCAGCCCTGTTACCAGGCAAGCCGCCAGCATAAGATGCGCTCTGCTCATCATCGGATCGATTTTACCTTGCGCTGCGGTCCCGGCAGATACCCGATGGTGCCGGGTACCTTTAGTTATAAGAGGGTTTCGGTCCAGGCATTCTGCGAGGTTAGAACGGAAGCCCGGAGCCTTCTTGCGTCCGAAAGCTCAACTCAGCATAATCCGTTCAATATCGCGCGCCCTGCCGGTTTTTTCATCGCAATCAACCACTACCGCGCATAGCCGTACATCCCCCGTGGCGGGTTCAAAACGCACTGGCATCCCATTGAGAAACTTGCCCACCACCAACTCTTTTTTCACGCCAATTACGCCGTCATAGGGGCCGGTCATTCCCACATCGGTTATGTAGGCCGTTCCCTTCGGCAGCACGCGCTCGTCTGCCGTCGGCACGTGCGTATGTGTTCCCACGACGGCGGTTACCCGGCCGTCCAGGTACCAGCCGAGTGAAATCTTCTCCGAAGTTGCCTCGGCATGGAAGTCGACGAAAATTATCTTGGCTTCAATCTTGTTTAAGAGTTGATCGGCTACGCGAAATGGATCTTCGTTCGAGGCCATGAAGATGCGCCCTTGCAGGTTGATCACCGCATAAGGAACCTTTGCCTTTTGGCCTTCGTATAACCCCCAACCAGGCAAATCTGCAGGATAGTTTGCCGGTCGCAAAATCCGACGCGACGGTCCGGCGCCGTTTCCTTCGGCCATCTGGAAATAATCGATGATCTCGCGCTTGTCCCAAACGTGATTGCCGGTTGTAATCACATCAATGTTCAATTCGAAAAGTTCTTCGGCCAAAGCGGGGGTAATGCCGAAACCAGCCGCCGAATTTTCGCCGTTGGCGATGACCAGATCGATCATCTGATTGCGCACAATCCCCGGTAAACGGTCTTTCACAATAGTGCGTCCCGGCCGTCCGAAAATATCGCCGATGAAAAGAATTCGCATGAGCTTAGCCCCGCAGTGCGAAACGGCGGAACTCTGATGGTAACATTCTGCCGGCTTAGAGCCGCCGAACAGGATCTGAACGAAACTCAAGAAATCGTTGGTTCTCGAACCTTTCAGCCCTTCCGTCGCCCAGGGGAGGATGAGATAGGTGAAGTATGAAATCTCCTTTTTACGCTGAAAACGGACGTAGCCTAGTGTTTACCGCGTTCGCCGCCTTTTTGTTGATTTCGAGTTGCAGCTCCCAAACTGCAGCTAAGGGCTCTGGCGGTTTTGGCATGCTGGCTTCACCACGATCGAACAGCGCGGCAGCGAAAGAAGGCTCCATTCATCTGACGTCGCTAAAGTTTTCTGATTCGAGCGTAATCGGAGGCGGCTCATCAGAAATCGTGCTTAGCCTGTCGCAACCCGCGCCGGCCGGTAACATCCAGGTCGCGCTGAACACTTCCCAGCCTAAGGTGGTGCAGCTTCCGCAGAGTGTTGAGTTTCCGGAGGGACAAGAGAGCCTGAATATCCCGGTTTTTACCGATGCTGTATCTGCGGCTGTTTCAGTCACCGTGCGCGCCGAACTGGGAGACTCCATCGCAGGCGCAAATCTTTCCGTGCTTCCAGCGGCGAGCGCGCCGGTTACTGGGATGGCAGCCGCCAGTGTCGCCGTGCAGCGCGGTACTACAAACCCCGACGCGACGTTCAAAGGATGCTGGTACAAACAGGGTGACGACCGCTATCAGGCCGTCGATGTTAAGGTTGGCAAACCGGGTTCCTATTCCTTCAATGCCGTTCTTTACTACGGTTCAACCTGCGATGCGAAAGATGTTGCGGATCAGTTTGGATTTGGACAATTACTGAATCTTGGATCGGCGGAATACACCTTCTGGTTTACCGCGTTCGCGAATCGAACCGACATGTCAGCCCTGTGGTATTTGGGCGACAAACATTCCAAATGCGTGAATTATGCGTCCGCGCCGGATTGCTAGAAGCTTCAGAATGTTAAGGAGCGAGCTCCGCCGTCCGTAGAAAGTCATAATTCCCGGCGGGATTCAGTTGCAGATTGTGTACCCGCTTGTTGTGAACCAGCACATTATTCAGATACCAAAGATCGATATACGGCAGGTCTTCAGCAAGAATGCGCTGCACCTGGGAGTAGATCTGCTTTCGCACGCTGGGATCAACTTCCTTTCGAGCCTGATCGATCAGCGCGTCGATTTTCGGATTGGAGTAGTAACCGCGATTCGCGCCATTGGGCGGAAATTTCGCGGAATGAAAGGCATACTCGAAAATGTCGGGATCTTCATTCCCGCCGATCCAGCGCAGTCCGTAGAGCTGGAAGGCCCCGTGGGTTACGTCGGCGAAAAAAGTGGCGAACTCGAAGCTGCGAATGTCGAGCGCGATCCCGACCTCCCGCAGTTGCTGCTGCATCACCACAACCATCAGGCGCGTGTTCTCATCGGTCGAAGTCTTCATGGTGAGATGGAAGCGTATGCCATTCTTCGCGGGATAGCCGGCCGCATCCAACAGGCTGCGAGCCTTGTCGGGATCATGATCGTAGGACGGCACGTTGCCGTTATATGCCCAACTTTGCGGAGGAAGAATGCTGCGCGCGATCTGCGCCTGCCCTCGCCACAAATATTCAATCATCGGCTTCCGGTTGAGAGCGTACGCAATCGCCTGGCGCACCCGAACATCCTGAAGAATAGGATCGCGTAAGTTGAAGCCAAGATATGCCAGGACAGTGCCGGGCGCACTCTCGACGGCTAGTGAGGGGTTGCGCTGGAGGGTGAGCACGGTGTCGGGAGTGAGAGAGTTGATGGTCGCATCGGCGCTGCCCTTGCGCAATTCCAGTGCGCGCGTAGTGGCGTCTGGCACCACGGCAAATCGTATTCGATTTAGTTTGGCCTTGACTCCCCAGTAGTCGGCATTGCGTTCAATAGTGACCTCTTTGTCGGTCTCGTTGCTGACAAACTTGAACGGTCCAGAGCCGATGGGATGCTCGGTGATATCGCGTCCGCTGCCATAGGGCACAATTCCAATTGCGCCATCGGACAAATTCCATAACAGCGTAGCGAATGGTTCTTTGAGGTGAAAGACCACGGTGAAATCGTCTGGTGCATCGATGTGATCGACGAACCGATAAACGGCAGCTTTGGTGCTGCGAACTTTCCCTTGCAAAAGAGAATCGAACGTCCATTTCACGTCGCGAGAGGTCAGTGGACGCCCATCGTGAAATGTAACGCCTGGATGCAGATGAAAAATGTAAGTGAGCGGATCGGGAATCTCCCAGCGCTCTGCCAAGCCGGGGGCAACATCGAGATTGTCGCCGCGCGAGAGAAGGTCGTCGAAGATAAGGTTGTCGATTCGCTCTGACTGAGCATCCACGCCGATTCGAGGATCAAGATTGGTGGGACTCGACTCGATGAGCATCACCAGAGTGTTGGGATCGGACTTGGCGGAACACGAGATGAAGCAAGTGAGCGCCAGGCAAGTCAGTGCTAGCACGGCAAGACTCGTGAGCACTCTCGAATCAAATTCCTGAGAGGGCGTCGGCATCAATCCTTGCCCTTGCCCATTTTTGCTGTCTGCGCCGCCATTTGATAAAGGCTGTTCGCTGTCTTCCAATTGCGCGTCGTGGCGCGAACCGAAAGGCGTTTTTCAAAAGCACTATTCGAGAGCTTGGTTTCTCCGTAGCCATTTGGACAGAACAGGTAAATCACTTTCCCAGAGGAACGGAATTGATCGTTGCCTCCGGATAACGAGTCGAGTGTTTTTACGGCACTTGGAGCGGGAGATTCTGACAAGAAAGTGATGAGCAGTTTAGTAGTGTCGATACCTCGCTGTGCTAGAAAAGGATTGTTCCGAATCGCCCCAGCTATTTCTTCGGCGGTGAGAGAAATGACACTGACAGACAAATTGAAGACGGCACAAATCTGCTGCTCGATTTTGTGCGACAGTTCGGCGGTCGACAGTTTGCGGCAGTTAAATACGGCGTTACCGCTTTGCAAATATGTCCTCACCCGTTCATAACCCAGTCCCTCCAAGCAGGTTCGAAGCGGCTCCATCTTCATACGATTGTGCGGACCAACGTTAACGCCGCGAAGCAGGGAAATGTAGACAGGCATGTTTTGAATATTGCTGGTTTGTAATTTCTTGTTTGCCCACCTAAGGATACGAGATTTTGCCCAGCACTGCCGAGCGCCTGGCTCCAGTCGCGGACGGCACGTTGGATGGACGCCGATGCCAGGTTTCGTACGCAAGGGCGGCGAACGCCACTGCCTCTTTTGCCGCCGAGGGGATGCCGAATTCGTCCGAGGAACGCAGTCGCAATCCTAAAGGTGCAATCTCGCGGCTCAACATCGATATAAGCGTTGCGTTCTTTACCCCTCCCCCGGAAATAATCATGTCCTGAAATGCCGGCTTTCGTTCGGCGCTCCGGCCTCGCCCGCAATACCGGCTCACAGCGAACGAAATCGATTTCGCGGTAAGGACAGTAGCAGTCGCGACAATGTCTTGTTTGCGGCAGCCTTTGCTGCGCTCGAAGAATGCTTCGACAAATTCGCGGCCAAACTCCTCGCGCCCCGCCGTCTTCGGAGGTTTCCTGCGAAAGAATTCCTGCAGCAGGATTTCATCGATCACGTCATCCATCGCTTCGCCGGAAGCGGCGATTCTTCCCCCGCGGTCGAATGGTTGTCCATAAAGTTTTTCTGTAACAGCGTCGATCACCATGTTGCCCGGACCGGTGTCGAAAGCGATTATTTTGTCGGCGCTGGCCCCGGCCGGAATCATCGTCAGGTTGGCAATGCCACCGATGTTTTGCACGATCCTTCCAGCGTTCACATCGCGGAAGAGAGCGTAGTCGAGAAACGGAACCAGCGGTGCGCCTTTGCCTCCGGCGGCCATATCGGCCGGACGAAAGTCTGAAATCACTGGCGCGCCAACTCTCGCCGCTACGATTGCAGCCTCGCCGGTTTGCCACGTTGCCGCAACCTTGCGACCGAGAAAGCGCTGGAGTTCGCCGTGGTGGTAAAGGGTTTGCCCATGACAGCCGATGAGATCCGCTTTCAATTTGAACTGCCGCTCGGTTGCCAGGATCGAGTCCGCATAAAGTTCACCCAATAGAAAGTTCAACCGCGCCAGGTCAGCCACGCTCGCTTTTGAGGCGTTCATCGCCGCCAAAATCGCGGCACGAACTTTCTTTGGGTAAGAATATTCTGCGTGCCCCAGAAGGTTGATTTGGGGAGCACGTCTTCTTCCAGGTGCAATTGAACCGTCTCCGATTTGTACTAACGCCACGTTAATGCCATCGGCGGAGGTTCCACTCATCACTCCGGCAACGATCATCTTTATCCCGCGACGACGTTTTTTCACGATTTCCGCCGCCTGTTCTCTTCGAGAGCCATAACTTCCACTCGCACCTCTTCGCCGAACTCCCACAGCCTGCGCGATAGTTTCTCTACTTTTGCTGCTGAGGGAATCGCCGCGCTACGCAACAGTTTCGCGGACTTCTTCTTGAAAGAAAGTAAGCGTCGGACGGATTCGGCAACACGCCTGGCAAACTTCGGCTCTCGTTCAGCCGTTTTTACAAGTTCCGCATAAGCTTGCTCCACGTAATCCTCGCGGTGGCATACCAGGCATAGGTCGCCGCCGGCGCGGATGTGCTCTGTGGCTGACTCGCCAACCGATCCCGCTGATAGTACAGCACCCATCTCCAGATCGTCAGAGACGATCAGATTGCGGTAGCTGATGCGTTTGCGAAGAACGTCGGTGATCCACACTTTAGAGAGCGAGGCAGGAACTTTATTTTTCGTGACCGACGGATAGGCTGCGTGCGAAACCATTACCATAGGCAATTGCGCTCGCAGCTTTCGGTAGGGAAGCAGATCTTCTACCCACATTTGTTTCAGCTGCTTATGGATGACAGGCAGTTCGTGATGGCTGTCAAGATTGCCTTCCCCCAGGCCTGGGAAGTGCTTGCCGCACCCCAGCACGCCGGTGGAGCGCAGTCCTTTTAGGAACTCGCTCGCGTAAGTCGCCGCTTCCCGCGGATTTGCCGAGACCGCTCGCGAACTCATCACGCTGCGCGAGGCTTCAAATGCCAAATCAAGCACCGGGGCGAAGTCTACATTAAATCCGAGCGCGCGGCAGTTCTCTCCAATGACCTGACCGTGCTTGCGGAACAATTTGCGATCGCATGCCGCAAACACCTCCGCCGCCGAAGGCGCAGGGCCGAGCAAATCCCGGAAACGGTCCACGCTGCCACCCTCGAGATCGACGCATGTCAATAGTGGAGTCGAAACGTATTTCTGGCAGTCGTGTAGCAGACGCCAGGTTTGTTCGGCGCGCTTAATATTGCGGGCGAACAAAATTACTCCAGCAGGCTGAACGCGCTTGAGCAGGGAACCGAGCCGAGGTGTCAGTTCGGTGCCGTCGAAGCCAACGATCAGAAGTTGGCCGACTCCGATGCTGTTGGCTGTATTGATATCGCCTGGATTTCGGTGAAGTTTCATCCGGTCGGTGTCGTTAGATTTCCTTTTTCAACTCTGCGAGCAGATTCAACGCGTCGAGCGGCGTAATCCGGTTCAAATCCACCTCGCGCAGTTTGTCCAACACCGGCTGCGAGAGCGGTGTGAAGATAGTCAACTGCGTGGCTGGGGGAGATGCGCCGGGCGAGAGATGCTCGCTCAATTCCCGTTCCGCAGACTCGTGCTCAACCAGCACCTCTCGCGCACGAGTGATGACTTCGCTGGGTAAGCCCGCGAGCTTCGCCACCTCAATCCCGTAACTGCGGTCGGCTGCGCCGGGTTCAACTTTACGCAAAAAGGCAATCCCTGCCCCCGTTTCTTTCACGGACACGTGATAGTTCTTCACTCCTGCAAGCTGCTCGGCCAATTCTGTGAGTTCGAAATAGTGCGTGGCAAAAAGCGCTTTTGCGCGAACGCGTGCATGCAGAAACTCGACCGCGGCCCAGGCGATCGCCAAACCGTCGTATGTGGACGTACCGCGGCCAACTTCGTCCAGCAAAATGAGCGAGCTCGGCGTGGCAGTATGCAGGATTGCCGCTGTCTCCGTCATCTCCACCATAAATGTAGAGCGCCCGCGAGCCAGGTTGTCGCTGGCACCGATGCGAGTGAATACACGGTCCACAATGCCAAGCCGGGCTGAGCGAGCCGGAACGAATGAGCCCATCTGCGCAAGAATTACGATCAAAGCAGTTTGCCGCAAGTAGGTGGACTTGCCGCCCATGTTAGGTCCGGTCAGCAGCAGAATCGTATGAGTCGATGCGTTCAGATAAAGGTCATTGGGGACAAAACGTTCGCTACCACCGGCCATCTCCTGCTGCTCGATCACTGGATGGCGTCCTTCGATTACTTCCAGCTCGCCGGCCTCATCATTGGCTGCAATCAACTTCGGGCGGCAGTAATTTCTAAGCGCCGCGACCTGTGCGAGCGATGCCAGCACATCCACTTCGGCCAATGCCAGCGCGGTTTGCCGTATTCGCTTTGCCTCAGCCGCAATCGCCGAGCGCAATTCGGTGAAGAGCCGGCGCTCGATCTCCACAATCTTTTCCTGCGCATCAAGGATCTTGGCTTCATACTCCTTCAGTTCCGGAGTCGTGAAGCGCTCCGCTCCCACAAGAGTCTGCTTTCGTTCGTAATCCTGGGGCACCAGGTGCAGGTTTGCCTTCGAGACTTCAATGTAATAGCCGAAGATGGAATTGAACTTGACCTTCAGCGAGCCAATTCCGGTCCGTCCGCGCTCGCGTTGCTCGATCTGTGCCAGCACTAACTTGCTGTTGCGTGACAATTCGCGGAGTTCGTCAAGATCGCGATCCACGCCTCTGGCAATCACTCCACCATCAGTAAAGCTGAGCGGAGGCTCGTCAACAATTGTTTTCTGGATGCGCTGGTAGAGGTCGCCGAGTTCGTCGATAGATTCGTGCAAAGTATTCAGGCGCTTTGATCTAAGGCGGTTCACGGCACTTTTAATTGCGGGAATTTTGGCTAGCGATGCCGCCAGGGCCAGAACATCCCGCGGATTCGCGGTTTCCAGCGTCACGCGGCTCAGCAACCGCTCCAGATCCAGCACGCCATCGAAAGCGTGGCGCAGTTCTTCGCGCGCTATTGTATTTTCTACTCCCGCTTGCACTGCATCAAAGCGAGCGTTGATCTCCGCCAGATCCAGCGATGGCCGTAGCAACCATGCCCGCAGCAGCCGTTTGCCCATCGGGGTACTCGCATAATCGATGGAACGAAATAACGTGAGACCCGCGTCGGATCCTGCAAACAGAGGCTCGATCAACTCCAGATTTCGTACGGTGACGGCATCGAGCACTAAACAGTTCTGCCGCTCATACCAGCCAATGCGATCCACGTGATGCAGCGAGCCGCGCTGTGTCGATCGCACGTAATAGAGAATTGCCCCGGCTGCAGCAGCCGCGGCGGTCCGTCCGGATAATCCAAATCCTTCAAGCGACAAAACTCCAAAGTGATTTTCCAGCAAAGGAATGGCATGATCCGGCGCGAAGATCCAGTCATCCAGCGGAGTCTCGGTGCAGGAAGCTCCGGATGCTCGCGGTTGAGATGCCTGAGCTTGAAGCTTCGCGTCAAACAGCGGAGCCGCGGAACCGTATAAAAGCTCTTTAGGACGCAGTTGCTCAAGCTCTTCCTGCACTCGCCGAAGCGCGCCTTCGCCGGAAAACTCTGTGGCGCGAAACTCTCCTGTGGAAAGATCAAGCGCGGCAAATCCCACGCGGTCGCCCACTTGAGCCAGAGCCGCGAGAAAATTGTTTTCTTCGGATTCTAGCGACGAGTCGGCTGCCGTTCCGGGAGTGACTACCCGCGTCACTTCGCGGCGAACCAGTTTCGTCCCAATCTGCTTCTTCGCCACACGCGCGTCTTCCATTTGTTCGCAAATGGCTACCTTGAATCCCTTGCGAATTAGTTTGCCGATGTAACCCTCGGCGGCATGGTGAGGAACGCCGCACATCGGCACGGCGATGCCTTTTTCTTTGTTGCGCGATGTAAGCGTGATCTGTAGCTCTTTGGCGGCCACGATGGCGTCATCGAAGAACAATTCGTAGAAATCCCCCAGGCGAAAAAATAAAAGGGCGGTGGGATGCTCTTTCTTTACGGCAGCATACTGCCGCATTAGCGGAGTGGACGGTTCGGTCATTCGATTCGGGAGGGCTGGCGCGGATTATAACAAAGGAAGGAGCATACCTCAGTGCCGGACCACACTGGCAAACGTGCAAATGTCGGTTGACGCAACTTCTTCCGTGATGTTTACCTAAAGTATGGAACTGCGCAAAGATCCTATCACTCGTTCCTGGGTTATAACGGGAGATGACCCAATTGAGCTGAGTTCCCTCGAAGGCCCTTGCCGTTTTTGTCCGAATGCAGCCAATCCCACGCAGACCATCGCCGCGCTGCCCAGCTCGGGAGCCTGGTCGGCTAGGTCCATGGTGCATCCAACACCGCTTTACCACATCGAGGGTGAGCCGGAGCGGCGAGGCGATGGTCTTTACGACCGCATGCGTTCGGTGGGGGCCCATGAAGTTTTGGTTGAAAATTCCAGGCATGATCGTCATCTATGGAATGCCAGCGACGATGAGATCGGACAGTTCCTGCGCCTTGCCGCCGAGCGCATCCTTGATCTGAAGCGGGATCCGCGCATTAAGTATGTGAGTTTCTTCAAAGACTTCGGCAAAAATGCCGGGCAGGAGTTCAGCCATCCCACATCGGAAATCACTGCAACCATGTTCGTTCCAAGGCGTGTGTTATATGAGCTGCGTGCGGGGCGTGATTATTTCGTAAGCAAAGAGCGCTGCGTATTCTGCGACATTTTGCATCAGGAGGAACGCCATGCGACTCGTGTGATCGAAGCACGCGGCGACTATGTTGCCCTTGGACCTTACGCGCCCCGCGTTCCCTACGAGACCTGGATCTTGCCGCGCAATCATGAGGCTTCATTCGAGCGCACTGGCCTGTCGAAGCCGGGCTTGCGGGTGAATCTGGCTGCTTTGCTGCGCCGCACCCTGCAAAGGATTCGCACCATCACCGGAGATTTCCATATGGTGCTGCATACTTCGCCCAACAGCCTGCATCCTTCGAAGACCCTGGGGTATTGGAAGACCATCGATGACGACTACCACTGGCATATTGAGATCATGCCGGTGATCGCTACCAAAGCCCGCTCTTACACGTTCAAAGAGGTTTATTACTCGCCGGTTAGTTCGGAGACAGCCGTGAAACAACTGCGAGAGGCGAAAATTGATGGCTGAATGTAGATGGATGGCTGAAATAATAATTAATAATGAGTCGCGTTAGGCCGCATTGATTGAGCTATTGCCTGGCACCAGCCTTCCGCAGGATTCGGCTAACGTTGCTATTTTTGCGCGCCAGGGCCCAGGTAAGCGCCGCATATCCGGTCCGGCTGCGAAGGTTTACATCCGCACCAGCAGCCAGTAGCGCTTTCACCATTTCAGGGTCTGCCGATGGATTCTGACAGGCAAGAATCAAGGCGGATTCTCCAGCTTGATCCAAAGCGTTAATGTTGACCGTACCTTTGTCGCTCAGAAGCTGCTGAACAGTCTTTAAGTCTCCAGCGACTGCGGCGCGCATAAGGGGAGTCTGATCTGGATCCTGAAGTGTCAGCCCTTCGCCTTCTAATGAGATCGGGAGAACTACCGGAACAATTCTGGTGATCCTGACATTTACGTCCCCATTCATCTTCTGCCAGTCATTCAGCCGGAAGTATCCGCGCAAGAGCGGTTCAATCTGAATTACTGCAAACGATTGCCAGGCAGGCCGGCCTGCTGAAAGCCAGGTGCTCGTTGACGGATCCCACGATCGCAAACTGAAATCGCTAAAGCCGTCGGCTGCGTTCCATTCGAAATGAGCATTCATGTGTCGAACGAAGCCCGAGGAGAGAGCCCAGGCCAGCGCACAAAGCACCAGCAATGCCGCCACGGCATAAGGCCAGAAGCGGCCGCCGGCAAGTCGCGATACTAAGACCGCGACCAGCCCAACCAGCGCCAAGGTAATGATCGGCAGCCCTGCGGCGATCATCGCCTGCGCCGCGCCATTCCACCAATGCACTTGCCAATCTAAAAAACCACCCTCATCGAAGTGCCAGAAGGGATTTAGATAGAGAAACGCTAGTCCCCCGGCAAACAACACCGCGCCTATTTGCAAGGCCGTAATCGCCCAGGTGGTTCGCCTGACCTGCCTGGCGGCGGAACCGGGCTGTGAGGGAGTAGTAGACATCGGTCTTTGCCGGAAGAAAAAGTATAGACATGGGAACCCAGTTGAGGAAGTGAGACGAAAGATGCCAAGTGAATCGCCGATTATTATCGCCTGCAGTCGTAGCATGCAGGGTTGAGCTTCCGTATCACGTCCCGATTAGCTCCGAGTCAATTCACAGGGGCAATCTTCCATCCGATCTCCGCAACGTTCATAATGTCTTCATGACCGTCCGCCGCCTGAAGACATATGCTGGGGCGCAGGGATATGTCTATCAGTATTACTTCGTGGGACAACGGGCGGCTTTGCCGGCCGATCCCGAGGCGCCAGGCACCGAGTTTGTCTTCGACGTGACCTCGGATCGCAAAGTTACTTATGCGGTCAGCGTTCTCCTGCCGGCAAAGTCGCTTACCGCCTGGGCAGCGGCTCACCGGCGTCCGCTCACCGATTCCGAACAATATGCCGCAGCTAAGCTCCGATTATTCCGGGCTTTTGATGAACTTGATGATATGAAGACGCACGGTCGGCGATTAGTAATAGACCCAGGGCTGCTCGAAGAAGCCTTAGCGAGCCTGGGTGTAGAGTAGCTCTTCGATTAGATTCGCATCCGTATCAGATTTATATAATTCGCATCCGTACAAGCTTTGTATCAGGGTGTGCCTTCAGGCATGCCGCTTCCGCCAACGAAAAGACTGCGTCTTTAATCGCTGCATAGCTGTCCCAAATAAAAATGCCTACCTCCC
Source organism: Candidatus Sulfotelmatobacter sp. (assembly GCA_049512655.1). Lineage (GTDB taxonomy): Bacteria > Acidobacteriota > Terriglobia > Terriglobales > Acidobacteriaceae > Sulfotelmatobacter. Next base: position 24,765 of record JBEKWW010000021.1, read on the forward strand.
AAAGGACAACGCGTGAACAAATTTACTCATACCTTTAAAGCTCTTATTCTGTCTTTCATTCTTATCGGCGCAGCCTCATCCCAAACCACGCGCTGGTCCGAGCAGAAGGCGAATGCCTGGTATGCCCAGCAGCCCTGGCTGGTGGGCAGCAATTACATCCCAAGATCAGCCATCAACCAATTGGAGATGTGGCAGGACGCCACCTTCGATGCCGCCGAGATCGACCAAGAGCTAACCTGGGCAGAAGCCATGGGCATGAATACCATGCGTGTTTTTCTGCACGATCTGCTTTGGCTGCAGGACGCCGCAGGATTTCAGAAGCGCATCGATCGTTTTCTCACGATCGCAGCGCGTCACCACATCCGTCCCGTGTTGGTCATTTTCGATTCCTGCTGGGATCCTTTACCCCACCTCGGTCCCCAGCATCCTCCCATTCCCGGGGTTCACAATTCTGGCTGGGTACAGAGTCCCGGCGCGGCTGCGCTCACCGATCCTCAACAATATCCCCGGCTCAAAGGATACGTGCAAGGTATTGTGGGAGCCTTTGCGAAAGATGACCGTATCCTCGCGTGGGATTTATGGAACGAGCCTGGCGCCGATAATGCTGGAATCTATCTTCATCAGGAGTTGAAAGCTGAAGACAAACGCGCCCGGGTGAAGACTCTCTTGCCGCAAGTGTTCGAGTGGGCTCGGGCCGCAAATCCCACCCAACCCCTTACCGCCGGCGTGTGGGACGTGGACACTTCCTCAGACAGCGGAAACATGAGTGACCTGGAGCAAATCGAGCTCCGCGAGTCTGACATTGTTACCTTCCACAATTACGATTGGCCGGAGTCGTTCAAAAGCGAGATCATATGGCTCAAGAAAAAATTCAACCGGCCCGTGATTTGTACCGAATTCATGGCCCGTTCCATCGGCAGCACATTTGACGGCATATTGCCCATTGCAAAGCAGGAGCACGTCGGCGCAATCAACTGGGGCTTCGTCGTGGGTAAAACTCAAACTAACCTGCCTTGGGATTCATGGCAACGCCCCTATGTCCTGGAGGAACCGCCCGTGTGGTTCCACGAAGTCCTGCATTCCGATGGAACCCCCTACCGGCAAGCCGAAGTGGAGTTGATTCGGCAACTGACAGGAAAGAAGTGAGGTACGCCCGCGGCAAAAGCCATGGCGACGCAGGTTATATCGACCCGCGATGACCGGTATTTCCGCACTGCTCGGTTTCAGTGCAGAATATAATACCTAGAAAGGCAAAGCAGCGAAGTTTGAGATGCGCATCGGCCTTTTGACTTGCATTAAACTCCACGGACTCTGATACTTACCTGGCGTATGGCATTACTTTGGTTGCGTTTCGCGCTCGCGTGCTACCTTGTCGGGCTGATCTACGCGTTTTTTGCGCTCACCCGCACGAGCGATCTCTTTAGCCGCGTCGCGCTGCATGCCGCCAGTTTGGGCATGGTTTTTCACTTCGTCTCGCTGGTAGAGCTTTTTCTCTCCGATCACTTGCTCTGGACTTCGGTGCACAACGCCGAATCGCTGCTGGCGTTCCTTTCGATGGCGTTCTTCATGATCGTCTATGCTGTCTATCACACGACATCCCCTGGCGTGGTTGTGTTTCCAGTGGTATTTTTTCTTACGTTTGTCGCGGCACTCGATGAGCAGCCTGTGCTTCAGATGTCTTTTATCCAGCACAAAGGCTGGCTCATTGCTCACATTATCCTCATCTTTACCGGATATGCGGCGCTGGTCCTCAGCTTCGGTGCCAGCTTGCTCTACTTGTTGCAGGAGCATCGCCTGAAGTCCAAGAAACCTAGCAGCCTGATTTCCTTTCTGCCCGCACTCGAAGTCATCGACCAAATCGGCTACCGATCCCTGCTGCTCGGTTTTCCATTCATGACGCTCGGGCTGATTACCGGCTCCATAGTAGCAATGTCGGCGTACGGCCACATCGATTTCAGCGATCCCAAGATCCTGTTGTCGCTTCTTATGTGGGTGGTCTACATGATCATGGTCGTCACCCGCTGGAATTCCGGCTGGAGAGGCCGCCGCGCCGCTGTCTTGGCCACCTGCGCATTCGTCGCCGCCATCGTCGCGTGGGCGGCCAATTATTTCTCCACCATTCACAGGTTTGCCGCATGAGATACCAGCTGATCGGCGTGAACCACAAGAGCGCCCCGCTCGAAGTGCGGGAGCGCCTGGCGATTCCTGACTCGCGCCTGCCCGATTGTTGCCGCGATCTCAGCGCTCACCCCGGAATTGAAGAGGGCATGATCATTTCCACCTGCAACCGTGTGGAAATGATTACTCACACGACCAATGGATCGGCCGATCTTCGTGGCTTCCTCCACGATCATTTCCATCTGACCGCCGAGGAGTTGGACGCGCATTTGTATGAATTCCGCGAAAAAGACGTCGTGCGGCATGTATTCCGTGTGGCCTCCAGCCTGGATTCAATGGTGGTCGGCGAGGCCCAAATTCTCGGACAGGTGAAAGAAGCCTATGCCACCGCCCGCGCTGTGGGCGCGGTTCGCAGCCAGCTCGATCAGCTCTTTACCCGCGCCTTCGCCGTCGCCAAGCGTGTCCGCACTGAAACCGCCGTTGGCTCTTCCTCGGTTTCAATCGCTTCGGTCGCGGTTGAGCTCGCCAAAAAAATCTTCGGATCTTTACAAGGCAAAACCGTTTTCATCGTGGGCGCTGGAAAAATGAGCGAACTCGCCGCACGCCATCTGATCGCGCACGGCTGCGAATCCATTTTTGTTTCCAACCGCACCTACGACCGCGCCGTCGGCCTGGCGCATCGCTTCAACGGACAGGCCATCCGCTTCGATGACTTATACGACAACTGCGACAAGGCTGATATTGTCATCACTTCAACCGGCTCGCCGCAGGCCATCTTCCGCCGCGAGCACGGCGAACAATTCCTCTCCCGCCGCAAGAACAAGCCGATGTTCTTCATCGACATCGCTGTCCCCCGCGACGTTTCACCGGAGATGGCCAAACTTGACGGCATCTTCGCCTACGATATCGACGATCTGCAACAAGCTGTCAGCAGCCACGTAGCCGACCGCCACCACGAAGCCGAACTCGCCGAAGCCATCATCAGCAGCGAAGTTGAGCGTTTCGAAGCCAAGCTCCACACTCTCGATGTGGTTCCGACTATCGTCAGCCTTCAAGATCACCTGGAGACCATCCGCCAAGCCGAAATCGACCGCGTCCGCAGCCGCATGGGTCCGTTGACCCTGGAGCAGGAAATGGCGGTAGAGGCGCTCACTCGCGGCATCATCAATAAAGTCATGCACACACCGATCACCACACTGAAAACCGCCGCGCGAGAGGCAGAGGCGACCACGGTGATTGATGTAGTGCGAAGACTGTTCAACCTGCACGACAAAGAAAAGGGTCCCGCGTCGCAAGCGGAAAGGGAATCGCCAGCCAAGAAAAAGATCGAAACGCGCCATTGATCATAGTCGCACAGCGACGGCAGACAATAGCGCCGGACGTAACTCCGGGGTAGGTGGAAAAGATTGGAACCAAGTCCCGTAGGGACGAAAGAGAAGAATGATTGTGAGCGATGCACTCGCCGATGTAGGCAACCTACAGCATACTCATCCTAAGGCCTGCTTAACCAGCGGATGCTTCTTGATAGAGCTCTTAACAGATGCTACCTTCAAGTCGGTTCTCAAGCGCGGTCCAGCACAATTTCTAGGCGGCCTGACCAGCCGCCTTTCGCTTTTGCGCGATATCCTGCCCCGTATGGTCGCGCATGCCTAAACTCCGCATAGGCTCCCGCGGTTCCCAACTCGCGCTCTGGCAGGCAAACCACATCTCCACGCTGCTGCGCGCCCACAGCCACGAAGTGGAAATCGAAATCATCCACACCACTGGCGACAAAATCACTGACGTTCCCCTCGCTATGGTCGGAGCCAAGGGCGGCTCAGGCAAAGGAATTTTTACCAAAGAAATTGAAGAAGCCCTCGCCGCCGGCCGCGTCGATCTTGCGGTGCATTCCTTGAAAGACTTGCCCACGGAGCTTGCTCCGGGATTCGAAATTACCGCGATCACCAAAAGGGAAGACCCGCGTGACGCCTTCTGCTCGCGAAACTACACAAGCATCGAAAATCTTCCTCATAAAGCCCTCGTCGGCACCAGTAGCCTGCGCCGTCAGGCGCAACTGAAGGCCATCCGCCCCGATCTTGATATTCACTCCCTGCGCGGCAACGTGGACACTCGCCTGCGCAAGCTCGAACAAGGGGAATACGACGCTATCATTCTCGCCAACGCCGGCTTGACCCGATTAGGCAAAACGGAATTAGTCAGACAGATCATTCCTGCCCAAATCATGTGCCCCGCCGCCGGACAAGGTGCGCTCGGCATTGAAATTCGCAAAGGCGATGCGGCTATGCGCCAGCACCTTGAATTTCTGAACGACCCGGCCGCGCGAGCCGCGACCAGCTGCGAGCGCGCCCTGCTCAATCGCCTCGGCGGCGGATGCCAGGTGCCCATCGGCGCTTTTGCGGAAATACGGGACGGCAAGCTGCATCTCGAAGCCGTTGTCGCCGATCCCGATGGCTCGAACGTTCTACGCGAATCGCGCGAAGCTGAACTCAAGGACGCCGAACAACTTGGCTATAACGTGGGTGAAACTCTACTTAGCCGTGGTGGCGATCAGATTCTGGAAGCGGTTTACGCTCGCGGTCTAGCCGTTCCGCCGCAACTTTGATTTGGTAATTCAGATTTTCGTCAATAGGCATAAGCGGCGATAATCAACCTATGTACATTCCCGAACACTTCCGCCTGCGCCACGACGAAGAGGGCATCGCTTTCATGCAGGCGAACCCATTTGCCATTCTGATCTCATCCACTGAATTTGGTCCGTATGCCACGCACCTGCCGCTCTCCGTTCATCAGACTCAGGAAGAAGTCGTTCTCCGCGGGCACGTGGCCAAAGCCAACCCGCACTGGCGTTATCTCGAACAGCAGTCGCAGTGTCTGACGATCTTCCATGGACCGCACTCTTACATTTCGCCTACCAACTACACCGCGCACGAAAGCGTTCCCACTTGGAATTATGCGGCGGTTCATGTTTACGGCAATGCGCGGCTTTTTACGCAGGAACAGGATGTTCATTCCATGCTCAACGAGCTGATAAATACTTTTGAGCCCGCGTACCGGGCGCAGTGGGAAGAATTGAGTCCGAAGTTTCGTGACAACATGCTCCGGCAGATTGTGGGCTTTCAAATCGTCGCTACTAAAATCGAAGGCAAGTTCAAGCTGAGCCAGAACCGTACGCGGGAAGATCAGGCGAACGTGATCACATCGTTGGAGAACTCCGAAGACTCAACGATTTCCGGCGTAGCCCTCATGATGAAAGAGCAGCATCTCGGCAAGGAAGACAAGAGCTAGTTAGGTGCGAGCGCCTGCGTGATGAGCTTGGGGAGGCTCTCTGCGGGATCATAAAGATGAGAAAGAAAGCGACACCCCGGAGGAACGGGCCACTAAGCGGAGTGCGCATTCTGGTGGGCCGAGCCCGCCATCAGGCCGGAGCGCTCTCGGCCGAACTGCGGAAGCTCGGCGCAACTGTGCTCGAAATTCCATTCATCGAAATTCGCAAACCGCGCAGCTACAGGCCGCTCGATTCCGCCCTCAGGAATATTTCAGCCTACGACTGGCTCATTCTCACCAGTGTGAACGGCGTGGAAGCGATGTGGGAACGCATCGGCAAGCTCGGACTGAAATCAAGCGATCTCAACCATTTGCGCATCGTCGCCATCGGGCCGGCGACCCAAAAAGCCATCGAACAACACAGAGTGAAGGTTGATGTGGTTCCCAAAGAATACGTCGCCGAATCAGTGGTCCGCAGCCTCCAGCGGCGAGTGAAAGGGAAGCGGTTTCTGCTAGTGCGCGCCCGAGTCGCGCGCGACGTGATTCCCCGCGAATTACGCAAAGCTGGCGCGCATGTAGATGTGGTGGAAGCCTATGAAACAGTTGTTCCACGGGCTTCCCGAATGCGCTTGCGGAGTACGCTCGCAAACCCGGCTCGGCGACCAAATGTTGTTACCTTCACCAGTTCTTCGACCGCTCGCAACTTCGCAGCGCTGGCTGGCCCTCGCGCGCTCAGCGATCTCAATAGGATTCGATTGGCTTCAATCGGCCCAATTACTTCGTCAACCTTGCTTGATGTGGGCTTGCGCGTGGATATCGTTGCTAACGAGTTCACGATTCCGGGGCTCGTGGAAGCTATTGTCGAGGATATAAAGAACCCACGTCGCGCGCCGTCCGGTCCACGCAAGTTGGCAAACAAGTAAAGGTTACTCGGTCAATGAGCAACTGCAATCTGCCGGTGGAACGTGGGCCAGCAGAAAGTCGGCGACGCGCTGATAGGCATCGATTTGATTCTCGACGCGCGCGAAGCCATGTCCCTCGTTCTCGTAAATCTTGTAATCGACCGTGCCGCCGCGTTTCTTGATTGCATCGACGACCTGCTGAGTTTCTGACTTCGGGCAGCGGGGATCGTGTCCCCCGGCGAGCAGTAGTAATGGCGCCTTGATTTGGTCGACGAAGTTGATGGGCGAGCGGTCTTCATACAGAGACTTGTTCTTCACTACGTCGCCCATGGTGGCCAAATCGGATTGTCGCAACTCCGGATCTTCATTCTCGATTTCCGTGAACCAGTTCACGAAAGGCACAATGGGCACCCCCGCAGCCCACACCTCCGGCGCCTTCGTGACCGCCATCATGCTGAGATAGCCGCCGTAGCTGGCGCCCATCACGGCAATCTTCTTCGGGTCGAGATGGCCCGTCTGTTTGATCCAGTCGACGCCTGCGAGCACATCCTGCAAATCGCCTCCGCCCATGTCGAACAAATTCGCCTGCTGAAATTCTTTCCCGTATCCTGTAGATCCGCGGTAGTTGGGCGCAAGCACCATGTAGCCCTGATTCGCAGCGTACTGCACGAAGCGGTTGAACGAATTCATCGTTTGCGATGTCGGGCCGCCGTGAATGTAAACAATGGCGGCATTCTGTCCGTTGCGCGCCATGTTGAAGGGAACGTAGAGAAACGCGGAGATGGTCCATTTACCGTCGCGGCTGGGATAGTGCACAAGATACGGCTCGACCATGTCTTCGGAGCGCACTCCGGCCACGAGCGAATGTGTGACTTGATGCGACTTGCCGGTGGCCAGCGTATAGACCCAAAGATCGCCGGGAGCGGTAGGACCGTTGTGATAGTAGAGAAGGCGTGAACCATCTTTGGTGAACGCCGAATGGCCACCCGTGGGCTCGTTCACTCCCTTGGGTACGGGCAGCGCGGTCGACTTGCCAGTTGCGAGGTCATGCAGGTAGATATCCTGGCTTCCGTCGACGTTGGCAGTGAAGGTGATGCGCTTGCCATCAGGAGAAAACTCACTGCCGCGGATCGCCCATTTGTCCTTGGTTAGCCATGAGATTTTCTTAGTCGAGATTTCCAGCAAGCCAATGTTTTGATAGCCGTTCGCCGCATTCGAAGTGATCAGAACACGCTTTCCATCGGGCGAAACATCATCGGCGGAATAGCGTTGTTCGCCCTCGTGCGGCGTGAGCAAAGTGCTCTTGCCCGTCGCCATCTCAGCGATAAAAATATTCGAATCCGTCCCTTTGGCTTGATCCTGCGTGTAAACGATGGATTTTCCGTCTTTTAGCCAGATGGGATCGTAATTACTCTTATCCTGTGGAGTGCTGGTGGTGAGATGCTTCACCTCGCGCATCAGGGTGTCGTAAATGTCGATTTCATAAGCGGCGGAAGTCTTCGCTTTGACCTCATATGCCAGATACCGCCCATCCGGTGACCAAGTTGGATTCAGTTCGGCTATCTCGCGCGTGCTGGTGAGGTTCACCACTCTGCCGGTTTTGGGCGAAACCAGAAAAATGTCCCACAGTTCGTCGCCGTCGTAATCAGATTGGTAGGCGATCCACTTGCCGTCAGGCGACCATGCGGGCGCGGTCTGACGCTGGTCGCTCACCGTAAGTTGCACGGGCCAACCGCCCTCGGCGGGAACCAGCCAAATATTATTTCGCCCGCTCATATTCGAGATGAAGGCGACCTGTTTACCATCCGGCGACCAGGTGGGAAGGCCGACCTGGCGAGTCATGTACAGCTTCTCGATGGTTAGGTTCCGTGGTTCGACCTCGGCGTTCGGTTTGCTGGCGACCTGCTTGGGATCAGTGATGGCTTCAGGCGCGGGCAGAGTCTGCGCCGAGAGAGTTTCCACGGCAACTGTGGTCATAAGAATGACAATAGCAAACGAAATGAAAGAGCGCATGGAGGTTGGTCGAGGGTTAAGTTCGAAGCAAAAGTCTAGCAGAATGGAAGAAAGGATTTTTTCTGGGAGTAGTTGAGAAGCGACGATTGGCGGACGCGCCCCGCTCGACTTCCAGCCTGGTGACACATTCGCGCAGGTTGGAAATATCGTGGGTCGCTTGAGTTCGGAGCGCAAGTAGTCGTTGTCGAGCAGGGTACGCATCTGGGAAATCCCTCAGGAAGCGATAAAGATTAGCGGCGAGAAGCCCGTAGGCGCCGAAAAGGGAAGCTTTGGCAAACGCGGAGTCTAGGCCTTTGCGTCCTTATGCATCTCGACCGTGCTCCACGTCTTGTCGGCAGCATGGCAAATGTTTTCGAGGGCGCAGTCAACGCACTTAGGCTTGCGAGCGATGCAGAGTTTACGGCCATGCCAGATGACTTGGTGAGAGAAAAGAATCCATTTTTCGCGCGGGATGATCCGCATAAGGTCCTGCTCAATCTTCTGCGGATCATTGTTCGTTGTCAGCTCCAGCCGGCGAGAGATTCTGTGAACGTGAGTATCAACAACTATTCCATCTGCGATCTTGAACCAGGATCCCAGTACAACGTTCGCGGTTTTTCGGGCGACGCCGGGTAGCGTGAGCAGGTCGTCCATGTTCATGGGAACCTGTCCGCCGAAGTCGGCGACGATTTTCTTCGCGGCGCCAACTACGGATTTGGATTTGTTACGGAAGAATCCGGTGGAGCGCACATCGGGCTCCAATTGCTCGGGGGTGATCGCAGCAAAGGCTTCCACGGTGGGGTATTTGCGGAACAGTTCCGGAGTGACCCGATTGACGTTCACGTCCGTGGATTGCGCCGAAAGAATGGTTGCGACCAAGAGTTCCCATGCGCTGGTGTGAGTGAGCGCGCAGGTAACGCCTGGATAAAGTTCATTAAGACGCCGCAGGATTTCCGCAACGCGATCCGGCGCCAACGGGTTGTAGCCCTTGTTCTTAGCAGGTACGCCTTTGGCTAGCGGTTTCTGTGATCGCTGTGCGGCTTGGTCCGCGATCTTTCGCGACCCAGCCGCTTTCGCGCCTGTCGGTGCATCTGGAGCCGAGCGAACCGGTATCCTCGTCACGCGGTCTTGGCGTCCGGTTCTGGCGGGTTGGCGAGGAGTTCTGCCCCGGGGCATGAGGGCAACATCTTAGCAGAGACCTCGGTAACCTCGGGAGTGGTTGACTCGTGCAGGTGGGCTGGGTACTCTGGAGATCAATCTCCTGCTGCTTGAATTTCTCCTATGGCTGTCAACTCGATTCAACTCGGGCAAGTGTGGCGCAGCGACTCCGATGGCCGGGATTATCTGGTCACCAAGGTTTATAGCGAAGTGTTCACGCAGTACGCCATGCTTCGTCCCGCGGGTATCTCCGCGCCGGACGCCCCTACGGTCCGCGTTAAAGTAGCTAAAACGCCGCAGGGCGCTGGCCTTCCCGGCTATACCTTCACCCAGGATGGCTCGTTCTAAGTCCCTTGGAAAGCCGGGCGTTTCATAACTTCCGTTACACTAGATTAGTTAGCAAAATCAGATCGAAATCCTCGTACGCGGATCTTTAGTTTCTGAGTTTCTGATCGAGTTTTCGTCAAGACCTGAGACCTGAGAACCGGAAATCGATTCCTACAACTACCTCATGACGGAAAAACTTCTCGCTCTAATTTTTGTCTTCATCAACTCCGTGATCAGCACGAGCGGCTATGCCGGAATCACGCTGTTGATGGCAATTGAGTCGGCTTGTATCCCATTGCCTTCGGAACTCATCATGCCGTTCGCCGGCTATCTCGTATTTACGGGAACCTTTAAGCTCCTGTGGGTAGCGACCGCGGGGGCGATCGGTTGCAATCTAGGCTCACTGGTGGCCTATGAAATCGGATGTTACGGCGGTCGTCCGCTGGTGGAACGCTATGGCCGATGGATCTTGATGGGCAAGCGCGAACTGGATTGGGCCGACAGATTTTTCCTGCGCTGGGGATACCTGGCCGTATTTTTCGGGCGGCTTCTACCGGTGATCCGTACCTTCATTGCTTTGCCTGCGGGAATTGCCCGCATGCCACGCGGGCGTTTTCATCTCTATACATTCCTAGGATCGTGGCCGTGGTGCCTGGCGCTGGCGTATTTTGGGATGAAGCTAGGTCAGAACTGGCGCGAACTGGGAAAGTATTTTCACAAGTTCGATGCCGTCATTGCCGCGGCTTTGCTTTTGGGAGCAGTGTGGTTCGTGTGGACTCATTGGCAGAACAGAATCGGCCGTCGCCCCGCCCGGATCTGAACTCAACTGATCCTCTATGTAATTGATCCTCTATGTAGGGACAGCCGCGCTCGGCTGTCCGTTGAGCGAAGCTCGACTCTTCCCCTGCTGAAGAGGACAAATTGCTGTGTACCAAAGTCGCGGTATTTATTCCGGCGCCATCGTATAATGTGCAGTTTGATTGTCGGGAGATTTCATCATGGCGCCAACCGCGCAGTATGAATTACAACTTGCCCGCCGTATGTCGCGCCTGGGTACAGAGACCGCTTTCGAAGTTCTCAACAAAGCTCGCGCGCTGGAGCGCCAGGGTAAAAGCATTATTCATCTTGAGATCGGTGAACCTGATTTCGATACTCCTTCGAATGTGATCGAAGCCGCAGTCGACGCCCTTCACAAGGGTTGGACTCATTACGGCCCCTCCGCCGGCTTGCCCGAGCTTCGCCAGACCATCGCAGAATACGTAGCCCGCACTCGTGGCGTGAAGGTCGCAGCCGATGAAGTTGTGGTTGTTCCCGGCGGCAAGCCGATTATCTTCTTTACCATTCTTTCCCTGATCGATGAAGGGGACGAGGTCATTTATCCCAACCCTGGATTCCCCATCTACGAGTCGATGATCCAGTATGTTGGCGGCAAAGCCGTGCCCATCCAATTGCGCGAGGACCATGATTTTTCGCTCGACGTGAACGAACTCGCCAAGCTGATTACCGATCGAACCAAGCTGATCATTCTGAACTCTCCGCAGAATCCAACCGGCGGAGTGATGCAGCGGAAAGATGTCGAACAGGTTGCCCGTATGATCGGGGATCGCAATATCCTGGTCTTATCCGACGAGATTTACAGCCGTTTGCTGTTCGAGGGCGAACATTTTTCCATCATGTCCGTTCCCGGGATGCAGGAGCGGACCATCCTGCTGGATGGATTCTCCAAGACCTATGCTATGACTGGATGGCGAATGGGTTACGGCGTGATGCGTCCCGACCTGGCGGCGCAGATCACGCGCCTTATGACGAACTCCAACTCCTGCACGGCCAGTTTCACACAGGTGGCCGGAATCGAGGCGCTCCGCGGCGATCAGTCTTCCGTGGAGCACATGTGTGAGGAGTTCAAGCGGCGGCGCGACGTGTTCGTCGCGGGCCTGAACAAGATCAAAGGTTTCTCCTGCCGCATGCCCAAGGGAGCTTTCTACACCTTCCCGAACATTACCCGAACCGGATGGAAGTCCAAGCCACTCGCGGATGCCCTACTGGAACAAGCCGGCGTGGCCGCGCTTTCGGGCACCGCGTTTGGGCAATTCGGTGAAGGCTACCTTCGCTTCAGCGTCGCCAACTCGCTGGAGAATTTGCAGCAAGCCTTGGATCGTATCGATAAGTGGGCCGGAACAAACCTCTAACCTGAATACAATTTCAACTTACTCCAACCCCGCCCCTTGGTAGCCGCGTAACTTATCGTAACGGTACCCAGGCTCCATATAAGGCAGCTTGGTTTCACTAACCTAATATTAATTTCGACCTATTCCAATTCCATCCGGGTTACCAAGTCCCTCACCTTGACAGCGCTCGGGTTGCATATAAGATGGCTTAGTTCCACCAGCCAATTACTAACAAGAAACAGTTTCCGAGAAAGGACGTCAATGCTATTGAAAAGCTTAGGATGCCTCTTTGCGATTGCCTTAGTGGCATCGGTATTTGCACAGACACCCTCCGTACCTCCATCGCCAAACCCACTCGAACAATTTAAGCTCGAGCACTCTCCCATGAAGTTGCGCGGGGTGCGCTCCGATGGTTCACTGGAGTCCTACAACTGGGCCGGCTACGCTGTGAAGGGCACATCGTTTACCAACGCCTCAGGCTCGTGGAAGCAGCCCACGGTTAACTGCACTAAAACTCCCAATAGTTACGCTGCTTTCTGGGTGGGTCTTGACGGACTCTCCGACACTTCCGTGGAGCAAACCGGAACTCTGGCGATTTGCACGGGCACAACTGTAAAGTATTACGCCTGGTACGAATTCTACCCGGTGGAGGACATCGAGCTTATCCCAACCGTAGCAGTGTCACCGGGCAACAAGATCTCAGCCGCGGTCAACTATAGCGACTCAGAGTTCTCTCTTACCATTACCAACGAAACCACCGGAAAGACCTTCACCAAAATAGCAAAGTCCCCGACGGCGAAACGCACATCGGCGGAGTGGATTGCCGAGGCGCCTTGCTGCACCAGCGGCGGCGGCTACTATCCTCTCTCGGCTTTCGGTACAGCCTCGTACGGCGAAGACTATACCGATGTGAATGACACAAATTACGCGACCGACGCAAAGGTCGCCGGGCCGATCAGTGATTTTGGCACCAGTCTCGAAAAGATCACGATGGTCAGCAAGACCACCGCCAAGGATGAAGCGGTTCCGGCAGCCCTTTCGACGGATGGCTCAAGCTTCAAAATTGCCTGGAAGTCCGAGTAAGGCCTTCCGAGCAAAGCGGCACGAATAAGAGTTGTGGTCTAGTTTGAATAACCTTTCATTTTTGTCATTCCGAACGGGTGTTCCTTGCCCGGTGAGAGCCTGCCTTGTTTGCCAACCCCCGGGTGAAGTTCAGGGAGAAGCCGAAGAGAATCCGCTTTGGCCGGGCAAAAGCAGATTTCTCGCGCCATAATACACTGCTTCGGAATGACAAACTTTTTTGATGACAAACTTTTCAAGTTGCCCCACGTTGACCGATGGGGACTCTCTGGATAGTTCTAGAAATAAGTTTGCCCTGGATTCGGACCCCCTATAAAATGGCCCGGCCCTCGCCTCTGTAGCATCAGGATTCGCGGGATGGATCCGCAGGACTCAGGATTACAGATAAATTCGAGCACCTGAGAGGTATCTTCATGCTTTCGAAGCCATTAGCACTTTCTGGACTTGCGCTGATGCTGGCTGTTTCACCCATATGGGCTCAGTCGTTCGCGACATCCAAACCCGTATCATGGATGTAGTGAGCGACATTCGGCGAAAAAAGTTAAGAGCTCGGTGCCCGATCCGCACCCTCGCGGAGCGCGATAAAGTTTCTCTTCCGTTTGAAAACCGCCAGACGATCCGATCTCCGCGTATGATATTTCGTTGGCTCGGGTGCCCGACACGTTCATGGGTGATTTCAGTTCCCGAGCTTCGGAAGAACATACATGAGCAAGAAATTCCGTGTGTTTGCGACTTGCGACATTGGAGCGTCGCTGAACCGTTTGCGCGAGCGCGGCTACGAATTGGAGGTTTACCCGGAGCCCAAAGCCCCACCAAAGAGCCTGATCATTGAGAAAGTGAAGTCCGGCATTGACGGGTTGATCACCACGTTGCGCGATCCGATCGACGCAGAGATTTTTGAGGCAGGCAAGAACTCGCTAAAAGTGGTGGCGCAGTTTGCCGTGGGCTTCGATAACATCAATCGCCCCGACGCCAATCGCTTTAAGATTCCTTTTACCAATACCGCCGACGTGCTGACCGAAGCCACGGCGGAGTTCGCCTTTTTTATGCTGGGCATGCTGGCTCGCAAGATGTGGCCGGCCGAACATCTCACGCGCGAGAACCGGTGGGGGTTCTGGCATCCTTATCTTCCGTTTCTGGGCGACGAAGTAACCGGCAAGATGATCGCCATCATCGGCACGGGGCGCATTGGTCTCGCCATGATCAAGAAGTGCGCCGGTTTTGATATGAACATGTTGTGTTACGACCCGGCGTACGAGAATCACAACTACATTGGCGCGATTCAGGAGACGATGGATCTGCGCTTCTCGCGTGGGATCTCGCCGGAGAAAAACTGGATCAAATACGTATCGTTTGAGGAAGCGCTGCGCAATGCGGATTTCATCAGCGTACACGTGCCGCTGATTCGGCCGGGCGAGAGCGCCACTCCGACCTATCATCTTTTTAATGAAGACACTCTGCGAATGATGAAGCCGACCGCTTTCCTGGTGAATACTTCGCGGGGGCCGGTGGTGGATGAAGCCGCGTTGGCCCGCGCCTTGAAGGAGAATTGGATTGGCGGCGCGGCGCTGGATGTCTACGAGAAAGAACCGTTGCCAGCGGATTCGCCGCTGCGCGACCCGGCCATCGCCGACCGATGCCGTCTCCTGCCGCACTTCGCCAGCGCGGCGCGCATTACGCGCCTCGATTCCGACCCCAATAAAGGCATGGCCGGACGTTGTGTGCAGGGATTGATCGATGTGCTTGAATCGAACTATGGTGGAGATGTTGCGAAGATGCCGTATGTGGTAAACAAAGAGGCGTTTGCGTAGCAAGGGTGGAAGCTTTGTCATTCCGAAGCGCGGCATTATCGCGCGAGGAATCTGCTTTTGCGTGCACAAAGCAGATTCCTTTCGGCTTCGCTCAGGGCAGGTTCTCACCGGCTTGACAGCCGGTTCGGAATGACAAGGTGAAATGTTGTGGAAGTCATAATCGTTATAGTTCGCTGTAAGTATCGCTTCAAGGACCCTAATGAAAATAGTTTTGCTATTTACTCTTATTTCTATTGCTCTGGCTTCTAATGCCGAAACTCAACCCAGGAACCAATTGAGATTGATTCCTCTGCCGAAGGAAGTGCAACTGGGCGACGGCAGTTTTCGCGTCCGGCCGACGACCAAGATTCTGGTGGAGTTCGGACACCAGGAAGAAGATCGCATCGCCGCCGAGACTCTGGCAGAAGAGATCCACGATCAGTCCGGTCTGAATGTACAGATCACAGGCGAGAAAGCGGACGCGAAGCAGTCCCGCAGCGCCATTATTCTTGCCCGGCTGCAAGACCAGAGAGTAAAGGCATTCCTCGCGTCCAAGGGGCTGAAGGCAGATTCGATTGGCGACCAGGGTTATCTTTTGTTCTCCGATAAAGAACATTTGATCGTTGCGGCCAACACCGGGCAGGGACTTTTCTACGGAGTGCAAACTTTACGCCAACTGATTCACAAGGACGCCGGTCATCTGGTGTGCCCGGCGGTGTCGATCCGCGACTGGCCCAACATGGAATGGCGAGGCGTGCAGGATGACATCAGCCGCGGCCCGATTCCTACCGAGGATTTTATGAAGCGCCAGATCGCCACGCTGGCAGCTTATAAAGTGAACGTATTCGCCCTCTACATGGAAGATGTCTTCGATTTTCCCAGCCAGCCGCTGGCCGCGCCCAAGGAATCTGCGCTTACGCCGGAAGAAATCAAAGCGCTCGTGGCCTATGCGAAGAACCGCTATGTGACCATTCTTCCCGAGCAGCAAACCTTCGGCCATCTTCACCAAATGTTGAAGTACGAGATCTATTCCGATGTAGCGGAACGTCCGCACGGGCATGTGCTCACTCCTACCAAAGAGCGCTCTTATAACCTCATCAAAGACATGTACGCCGATCTGGTGCCGCTGTTTCCCGGGCCCTTCCTGCACATTGGCGGCGACGAAACTTTCGAGCTCGGCCATGGACAAACCGCGTCCCGCGCCGCCGAAGTAGGGCTGGGCCGCGTCTATCTCGAACACATTGAGAAGGTGAACGGCATTCTCGAGCCCTATCACAAGCAACTCATGTTCTGGGGTGATATCGCGGTGAAATATCCGCAATTGCTCGGGACGCTTCCGAAGGACATGATTGCCGTGCCGTGGGATTACGATCCCAAGCCAAGCTACGTGAGCATTATCAAACCGTTTCGCGATGCGGGCCTTAACGTAGTAGTCGCGCCTGGGGCGAACAATTGGAGCCAGATCTGGCCGAATCTGGACGACGCCTATGTGAACATTCACAATTTTGTGCGCGATGGCCAAAGCCTGGGCGCGATAGGGATGCTTAACACCACGTGGAACGACGATGGCGAGTCGATCTACGGCATGGCGTGGCCTGCGCTGGTGTATGGAGCGGCGGAAGGCTGGCAAGCGAGCAATTCCGATAGCAATCTTGATCAATTTAAAGATGCCTACGACTGGGCGTTTTACCGCAGCGATGGCGCTACATTCCGCGATGTGTTGCAGGATCTGGACGAGGGACACGAGGCCTTGGGAAAAATTAAAGTTGATATGGAGACGGACGAATTATTCTGGGCAGATCCCTTTACGCCGGAGGGCGCAAAGCTTACCCAGAAAATTCTGCCCGCCGCCAGCGACATGCGTTTGGGCGCGGAGCATGCGCTGGTGTCGCTCTACCGCAACCGCGACCAGGCTCACGCCAACCAGTTTTCGCTTGACGACATGGTGCTCGCCGCGTGGAAATGGGATGTTCTGGGAATGAAGGCGCAGTTTATCCAGGAGATTAATCAGTTTTACTGGGATGCCTTTCAAAACCAAGGCGACGCGGATCGCGTAGACAACGACCTGGCCGAGATCTCGGACATTAACGCGCGTATTGAGGATCTGCGAGACGCCACGACTCGACTGGGTAAGATGTATCACGATGCCTGGCTGCGGGAATACAGCCCGTATTGGCTGGAAAATGTTATGGTCCGCTACGATAATTTTGCGCTCGAGTTGGAAGCAAAGATCGTCGCGGTGCACCAGGCCCGGCGGCAATACGACGCGACGAAAGTTTTGCGGCCTCCGCAAGAGCTGGGATTCTATTTGCAGCCTTAGTGCGAAAAAACCTTAACCAGAAAGGACACGAAGGCGCGCGGACGAAGGCCGGATCGCTGACTCGGTGCACTTCCGTGATTTTGGTGGGCGGGATTTTTTCCGGTCCACACTTCGAGCCGACCTGTACCGAAAGATTAAAGAGGCTTCCTGACGATGTTTTCTGACCGCACGGGCTGGAGGTTGACGCGGAACCGGCTCACCGACGCGCTCGAAGAAGCGAAAGTTCAAGCTGTGCAAGTCCAAAGGCGAGTGTTGGATCTAACGCTGTCGAATCCCACGCGCGCCGGACTACATTACGACGAGCCGAAGATTCTGCAATCTCTCGCTTCGCAGCATGCCATGGATTACGATCCGCAACCGAAAGGCTTGCTTGCGGCCCGGGAAGCGGTTGCGGATTACTACCGCGCTTCACAGAGCATTACGGCGTTCGATCCCGAACATCTGATCCTCACCACCAGCACCAGCGAAGGCTATTCGTTTGTCTTCCGTTTGCTTTGCAATCCCGGGGATGAGTTACTGGTCCCCAAGCCGAGCTATCCGTTGTTTGAATTTCTCGCGGACTTGCAGGATGTGAAATTGGTGCCCTACCCGCTGATCTATGACCACGGCTGGCAGATGGACTTCCCGTCATTAGAAAAAGCAGTGACGCACCGCACAAAAGGAGTGGTGGTGGTCCATCCCAACAACCCCACCGGCTCTTATGTGAGTAAGAACGAGCGCGACCTGCTCAATGGTTTTTGCAATAGGCATGAGCTGGCAATTATCTCCGACGAAGTTTTTCTCGACTATGCTTTAGATAGTTCGCCACGCCAAAGCTTCGCCGCAAATCAGGAAGTGCTCACCTTTACGCTGAGCGGCATTTCTAAAATCTGCGCGCTGCCGCAAATGAAAGTAGCGTGGGTTGCTACCAGCGGTCCCTCGAGGGACGTCGAGCCGGCATTGGCACGGCTCGAAATCATCGCCGATACGTTCCTCTCGATGAATGCGCCGATCCAATGGGCAACGCCTGCACTGTTGGCGGAGCGAAAACCAATTCAGCAGCAACTCAAGGATCGTGTGCGGACAAATCTAGCTGGGCTAGATCGCCAGTTGGATCAGCAGCTTTCCGGACAAAAATCCTGTGAGCGCCTGCACGTGGAAGCGGGATGGTACGCGGTGCTGCGCGTGCCAGTAACGCAGACCGATGAAGATCTGGCGATCAGATTATTACGGGAGAGATCCGTGCTGGCGCACCCTGGACATTTTTATGATTTTCCCGGCGAAGGGTATTTGGTGCTCAGTTTGATTGCGCCGGAGGATGAATTTCAGGAAGGGATCGAGAGGATTCTGGAATTGATGATTGTTGATTGATGACGTGGATTGACGATTAATGATTAAAAAGCCTTTGGGACGGGTTTAATGATTGAAGGAATTTGCTGCCGACTGCACACGCGGATTGAGGTTACCAGCCAGTGGCAAATCGTCAACCGGTAGTCCTTCGCGGTTCAGGCAGCTAATGCGTTTTCGCCCTGATAAGCGAGAGCGAGCAGTGCCATCATTTCGTCGCGAGTAACAATGTCAAACTGTCGCATCGAGCTCACTTGCTCTAACCTGTAGCGAACCGACTGACGTGGATTGAACAACTTCAGGCGAATATCGTGATCGAGGGCCCATCGCTGCAAGAACACAAGCATCCCTAAGCCTCCCGCTTCGAAGGCAGCCACTTCCGAGAGATCAAGCACAATAGTTCGCGCATCGCATTGCGAGTTGACTACCTGGCGTAGTTTGAGGGCCGCCTCGCTCCGCACAATTCTGCCTTCGCACTCGATAATCGCCATGTCGCCGATGTTATTGATGTGTACGTTCAACATTAACTTTTCTCCAGCGCTCGACTTATGAAAACTGTAAAAGCACGAGTCATGCCATTGGCCGCGACCTCTATTTTCTTTGGTTTAACGCGCTGGTCGAGCGCCGATACAGGAACTTTCGCCGGGTGATCGAGCAAATCTGCGCTAAAGCGAACCCTGTATTTCTCAGGAACACAGACCGGAGCCCATGGTGTTACTTGATCGGACAGGTTCACATTCGGGTGGCACGCTTGTCCTGTAAAAATCTGCTTTATTGAAGATTCTCGTTATAAAATTGTTGTTGCTTTCTTGGCAGTGCTCTTAGCAATTTCTGTGTTGCCTTTATAGATTTGCCAAAGCGGGGATGAAATTATGGCGACCAGCACTTCGCTGTCCACCCAAATCTCGAAGACGACCGGAATGCGTTACACTCTCGCTCTTTTGGCGACTGCAGTGGCCTTGCTGGTCCGTTGGGAACTAAGTCGCTTTTTGGGCGACTATGTACCCTACATCACGCTGTTTCCCTCGATAGCTTTCTGTTCCTGGTACTGTGGGGTCGGCCCGTCTATCGTCAGCATGGTGCTTGGGCTCATTGGGACGAAATATTGGTTCATCCCGCCGGTACACTCCCTTCGCATCGTGGGCACGGAGCGGGTGGTTGGTATTTTGGTGTTCTTGCTAGCTTCTGGTGTCCTGGTGATGATGGGAGAAGCTCGCCGCCGCCGCGAGGAAGCGTTATCAGCAGCGCAGGTAGAACTTGAGCAAGCCGTACTTGAGCGTACCGCAGACCTCGACAGATCCAATCAAAATCTGCGGGAACTGTCAGCCCGTCTGATGCAATTGCAAGATGAGGAGAGACGGCGTATCGCCCGCGAGTTGCATGACAGTGTGGGCCAGATGCTGGCAGCTCTGGGAATGAACCTCGCCTCCGTGGGAGCCGATCTCAAACGTCTCACTGAGACCGCCAACACGGTTACTGACAGTGCGGCTCTGGTACAGGAACTCAGTCAGGAGGTCCGCACCATCTCCCACTTACTTCATCCGCCTCTGCTGGATGAAGCTGGACTCGCTTCGGCCCTCCGCTGGTATGTGGAAGGCTTTACCCGACGCAGCAAGATCCAGGTGAACTTGGAGGTCCCCGCGGATTTTGAGCGCCTGGCGCGCGAGTCGGAAACGGCAATTTTCCGGACTGTGCAGGAGTGCCTCACGAATATTCATCGCCATTCGCAGAGCCCTACAGCGAGAATTCGCATTACCACCTCCGACGGGCACGTTTTCGTAGAAGTCGAGGATCAAGGTAGGGGCATACCACGCGAAAAACAACTTGAGATGGCTTCGGCAGGCACCCCGGGAGTGGGAGTCCGGGGCATGCGAGAAAGGTTCCGGCAATTGGGTGGCACCCTCGAAATCCGTTCGAACGGCAAGGGGACGCTCATTGTAGCCCGACTGCCAGTGGCCGTTGCCTCTGCCAGTCCAGCGGCAGCCTGATCTTGCTCCTTCCTTGCGCCCGAGCGTCAGTCGCCGTTCGCGACGAGGGCGCATTTCGACGCTCTTAAAAACGCTACCCTCCGCCTTTCCAGGTAACCCCGAAAGAGACTCTTGCCTCTAACAATCCAGATCGAAAGTTCCCAGCTTCCGCGCGCACGCTGGGCGTATAATCCGCATTAAGAGGCGGTCCTCAAGGAGTTCCCAATGAAGTTCCGTTGGCTGGCAAGTGCGGTAGTGGTGGCTGTATTTGGCGCAGGCCTCTCGGTTTCTGCGCAAAATCCACAGCCTGGTCCTAGTCAAACCCCGGGCCAGACTCAGCCTCAGACGCAAACCCAACCGCAGCAGGTGCCGACTTCGGATCCGAACGCCGGGCAGCCGAAAGCTGGTGATGTGCAAAACGCACCAGCCCAGCCCCCGGCGAATTTGCCTACCCAGGACGATAGTCAGATTAAGCACGATGGCGGCAAGAATGACGTGGATGCGATAGGCAACCGGAACGTGGGCTGCGGCCGCGGCGTGGGCAATTGGTACAGCATAGAAAGGCAAGTTGCCATGGGCCGCTCCTATGCGCAGCAGATCGAGTCGCAAGTTAAGTTGGTGAACGATTCTGTCGTCACTGAGTATGTGAACCGTATTGGGCAGAACCTGGTGCGGAACTCCGACGCGCAAGTGCCCTTCACAATTAAAGTGATCGACTCTGACGTGGTGAATGCCATGGCGCTTCCTGGCGGATTCTTCTATGTGAATTCGGGATTGATTCTGGCCGCGGATGAAGAAGCGGAACTGGCGGGCGTTATGGCGCACGAGATATCGCATGTGGCGGCATGCCACCTGGCTCGCGAACAGACTCGCGGCACCCTGATGCAGTTGGCCACGATTCCGCTGATTTTCATCGGCGGTGGCATTGGCTACGGTGCGTATGAAGCCGCCGGCCCCGCGGCGATGTTGGGCTTCTTAAAATTCTCCCGCGGTTTCGAAGCTGAAGCTGATTATCTTGGCGTCCAAACCATGTATCGCGCCGGGTATGATCCCTCGGCGTTTGTTTCCTTCTTCGAGAAGATTCAGGCTATGGAGAAGAAGAAGCCCGGAACTTTGGCGAAAGCTTTTGACACGCACCCGCAGACTCCGGATCGAATCGAGAAGACGCAAGAAGAAATCGCCAAGATTTTGCCAGCGAAGCAGGAATATATTGTCACCACGTCGGAATTTGACGATGTGAAAGCGCGGCTGGCGTCAATTGAGAACAAGCACAAAGTGCTGGACAAGAAAGATGAGAACAAACCCAGCCTGCGCCGGGCTTCTACGAATAACGGCGATTCGACGAACGGCAGCGGGCAGACCGATGATGACCGTCCGACGTTGAAACGGCGCGACGATTCTTCCTCTAACTAAATTTCGACGCTGAATCGAAAGCTGAGTATTGCCAGACTACAGCATGCCTGCGCTCACAATTGCGCGAGCCAATCTTGTCGTTCGTTATCTATCGCTTGTTGATATTCGTTCGTTAATACTTCTCTAAGCTGGCTGCCTGCTGGCGAGCGAAGCGACATACTCGCGCTTTTCCGCGGAAGAGTGAATTACCTTCATTTCCTGCCAGTCATAGGGAAATTCGCTGCCACAGTCTAGGCAGGCAACATATGTTCCCGTCAACGCGCCAGCTTGAGGCCGGGCTTTTCCGCGAACTGTCACGGGGAAACTGTAACGAGAGTGACGGCAGCCGAACATCGCATCAAACAATTTTTCCAACATGGAGCACCTTCCATCCCTGGGTTTCACCTGGGTTGTAATGCTAAGTTGTAGTGAGTGTGCGGCCCCCAAATGAAACGTCATTCGCACACGTTGAGTTAGATTCCGCTCAGAATGAAATGGTTTCGCAATCCGCCAGGAGAGCTATCGGGACAAAGTCTGAAAAAAGTTAAGCTGTTGAAGAGAATAGAGTTGTAAATTCCCGACTTGGGAACGATCAAATGACTTGGTACGACGAAATAAAGTTGAAGGCTGAGTTGCCCATCCTGTCCGCTTCCGGCTACGCTTCGCACAATAAGCTGGGTCCGGACATCTTTTGGCGCAAGTCTGGAGCTCTGATGACGATTACGACGGCCAGTCTAATTTCTTTTCAAGAACAGGGACGTCCGAAGGCTGGACGGCTTTTTATCCTCCATGCTCCAACTGTTTTCTGATAGGAACGGATCGCGGGCAGGCATTGTTTTCGAAAATCGACGAGGGGGAAGCGATATTTATGCCGCCCCTCTGCCTTAGGAATTGGCTCCTGCTAATTATCAAAAGAATGTTGGAACAGGCTCGGAAGGGCAGAGCTTAATCAGGATAGGTTTAGCGCCTTCTTGATCGTGCCGCGTTCGTTTTGAATCTTTTCCTGCAATAAAGTGATGCTGTAAATCAGCTGCTCCGGGCGCGGCGGGCAACCGGGCACATAGATGTCGACAGGAATCACCTGGTTCACACTCTGCACCAGCGCATAATTGTTGAACACTCCCCCCGAGGTCGCGCATGCGCCCATCGAGATCACCCACTTCGGCTCCGGCATCTGCTCCCACAATTGCCGAATGACCGGCGCCATCTTATTCGATACGCGCCCCGCGATGATCATCAGATCGCTCTGCCGTGGCGATGGCCGAAATACTTCCGCTCCAAAGCGCGCAATATCGAAGCGGGATGCGCCCATCGACATCATCTCGATCGCGCAGCACGCCAGACCGAAGGTCATCGGCCAAATCGATCCCTTGCGCATCCAGTTCACTGCGGAATCCAGCGTCGTGAGTACAACGCCCTCAGGCGTGGGGTTGCCAAAGGTCAAATCCTTAACGACCTTCTTGCCGTTTTCAAAATCTACGTAGGGACCAAAATTTAATTCGGGAGCCATGAATCTAGTTTAACCCATTGCGCTATCGACGCTGGAAGAATAGGCATAGAGCGATTACTTGGGTCGGTTTGCAAAACCGTCAACCACCAAAGCCCTGAAGAAGCACGAAGAAACGCTCTTGGATCGATTTCCTTTGCGAAACTTCGTGACCTTAGTGGTTCAAGCTTCTTGCCAGCCGCATTTGGAACTGCCCTGCAATAGAGTCCTTGCTCGATTCTTCGCCCCGCTCTTGACAATCCAAGTATTTGTTGTAATCTGCTTGCGTCTTCCCCTCCAGAAGTATGGGCCCCGTCTAATCAATGGCAGCGCTGCGCATCTAAATGAGAGATGCGAGCCGCGTATTACCCACGCCTCAAGCTCACAATTTGAAGGAGACGTTTATGAGTCCACTCCGTTCTTTAACCACCGGCACCGGGGCCGGCCAGAGGAAGAGCCATGTTCCGCCAATTCCCGCGGCCAATTTTCCCGTTCAGGCCTCGCGGTCTGGCGCAGCGGTACAGCTCCCCAACTATCCTTTCCAGCCCCTTCCCACGCCGAATGGACCTGCGCCCTATCGTTTTGACTTATCCCAATTGCTACCCGCCGCCGACATTGCGAGCATTAAGAGCACAGGTACCATGGTGTTCCACACCGTCGGCGATACCGGCGACTACCGGAACTCGGGTCCGCAAGATTTGGTCGCCCAGATCATGACGCAGGATATTCAAAACTCACCCGATGCCAAGCAACCGGCGTTTTACTACCACCTCGGCGACGTGATTTATTTTGCCGGCGATATCGATAAGTACGGCGCCTACTTCTACGAAACCTACAAAGACTATCCCGCCTTTATCGTTGCCATTGCGGGCAACCACGATTGCCAACCCGACGATCCGCAAGACGGCCCGGTTGATCCAACCAAAGTCCCGCTCGACGGTTGGGTGCAAAATTTCATGTCGAAGAATCCAACCCAGTCAGGTTCGTTCAAAACCGGCGCTAACCGCACGCAGATGGATTTGCCCAACGTTTATTGGACATTCACCACGCCGTTCGCCACGATCATCGGCCTATTTTCGAACGTCGGCGAGACCGAGGCGGAGATTCATCAGGATCAGATCAATTGGTTTCAGGGCGAACTGAAGGCTGCCGACCCCAACCTTGCATTGATCGTGACCATTCATCACCCGCCATTTTCGGGCGATACCGAGCATTCGGGCAGCAGCGTTGCCGATCAGATTCTTTCCAGCAGCTTCAAAGCCACGGGACGATATCCCAATCTGGTTTTGTCGGGCCACGTTCACAACTATCAGCGTTTTACTAACGTCGTGAAGGGACCGAAAGGCCAGCTAGCAATCCCTTATTTGGTGGCTGGCGCCGGTGGCTACACCAAGCTGGGGACGCTCCACACCGTAAATGGCGCGCCTCCGAAAGTTCCACTGGTTCTTCCCAACGGTTTAACGCTCGAGCAATATGATCAGAAGAACTTCGGATTTCTGCGCTTCGAAGTGAGCAAAACGCAGATCGTCGGAACTTACAGTTCAGCTCCATACGTGACCGGATCTGCTCCCAGCGCAACCATGATCGACAGTTTTGTAATCGACTTGAAAAAGAACACAGTGACCACGGCACATGCCGGCACGCCAGGAAAGGGAACGAAGCCTACGGCGGCCTCAAAAAAGAAACGGTGAACGGAGACGCCGGTCGATAGTCGTTGGTTGGTGGACGTTAATAGGTAATGATTCGACAACGACTAACGGCTATTGACAATCAGCTAACGACCAAATTACACGCTCAACACAACTTTCCCAAACATCTGGCTCTTCGCCAGGTACTCGTGCGCCTCGCGTGCCTCGCGCAGCGGAAACACGCGGTCTACAACTGGTTTTAAGCGCCCGGCAAACACATGCCGTAACACCTCGTGCAATTCGCTGATGGTCCCCATGTAGGAGCCCAAAATGGTAAGCTGTCGCGCGAACAAATGCCGCAGATCGATGGCCGCGTTGTACCCAGTCGTAGCGCCGCAGGTCACCAGCGTGCCACTGCTTTTAAGCGACTTCACACTCTCATCCCATGTAGCCGCGCCCACGTGCTCCAAAACGATATCGACGCCTTCTTTGTTTGTAATCTTGCGGACCTCTTCCGAGATTTTCTGCTGGTAGTGATTGATGCCATAATCTGCTCCCAGTTCTTTCCCCTTCGCGAGCTTGGCGTCGGTGCCCGCCGTGGTGATTACGCGGCAATGGAAAAATTTGGCAATCTGAATCGCAGCGATTCCCACCCCGGAGCCTGCGCCGAGAACCAGCACCGTCTGCCCCGGACGCACACCCGCACGGCCCACCAGCATGTGCCATGCGGTAACGAATACCAGCGGTACGCTGGCCGCCTGAATGAAATCGAGCGAATCGGGAATTGGAATCACATTCGCCCCAGGCACCGCAATCAGCTCGCAGTTTCCTCCATCCACCGCATTGCCCAGGACAGTAAATTCCCGGCACTGATTTTGCAGCCCCGCCAAACACTTTTCGCACTGCCCGCAAAAATGCATGGGAGCGATCAGCACGCGCTGGCCGGCTTTCAGTCTGCTGACATATTCTCCCGCCTCAACAATCTCTCCCGCAATATCGCTGCCCAGAATATGCGGCAGTTTCACTCCTGGCAAACCCTGCCGCACAAACAGATCAAGATGATTTAGCGCGCAGGCCCGCACTCGCACCAGCACCTGATCTTTCCGCGGTTGCGGATCGGGCACATCCTCATATTGCAAAACTTCCGGACCACCAAACTGATGAATGCGTACTGCTTTCATAGAAGCTCTCCCGCGAGTCATGTTTACACAAAGGATACATTGCTCTAACAATTGACAGCACTCTTCCATCGCGCAACCAGAGAGATGGTTTGATAGAGATGGTTTGACAAACCAGTCAGTGCTTTTTGAAACACCGCCCATGCCCCGGAGTGATGACCAGCGGCTTTTGCTTTCCTACCGATTGACTCCTCCTGTTTACCCACCGATAATCGAAGTCGCAACCAGGTTTCAGACCGATGGACATCTACGAGCAAATCGTCCAACTGCGCCGTGACGGTCGGCGCGGGGCAGTCGCCACGATCGTCAATGTTCGCGGATCCATTCCTTCGTTTCGCACCGCGAAGATGTTGGTGCGTGACGATGGCTCGATCGTGGGAACCATCGGTGGCGGTTGCGTCGAGGCAGATGTCTGGCAAGCCGCCCGCGAAGTAATGGAATCGGAGAGACCGCGCACTCTGACGTTCGATCTTAACCAGGACCCAAAGTACGATACTGGATTGGTTTGTGGAGGAACTCTTGAAGTATTCATTGAACCTGTTCTGCCTCCAGCTCTGCTTTATGTTTTTGGTGCAGGTCACGTGGCCATGAACCTCTGTCAGGTGGCCTCCAATGCTGGATTCGATGTCATCGTCATCGACGACCGAACATCCTACGCCACCCAGGAACGCTTTCCCGCCGCCCGCGAAGTTCATGCGCTTGACTTCGAGGAAGCAACTCACAAATTTGATCCGAATGAGGCCGCCTACGTTGTCATCGTTACCCGCGGTCATCGCGACGACATGAAAGTTCTCCGCTGGGCGGTTAAGACTCACGCCCGTTACGTAGGCATGATTGGCTCCAGAAGAAAAATCATCGAAATCTTCAAAACGCTCACCGGGGAAGGTGTTCCGGCTCATCTTTTCGATCGAGTCCACGCTCCCATCGGACTCGACATTGGTGCAATCACCCCGGAAGAAATTGCGGTTGCGATTACGGCTGAGTTGATTGCCGTCCGGCGCCACGCCGGTGTCAAGTTGCCGCACATGAGCTGGTTTCATTCGCAAGAGGTCAATGGCGCAGACAAAGACGAGCTGAACGCGGCGTTGGACAAAGAAACTGTTGATTGAGTGATAGATGATTGTTGATTGAATACCGGCGATCGCACCGAGCTTTTAATCATCAATCAGCAAGCAACGATCAACAAGCAACGATCAGCAATTTCTCCCCGTTCCTGCTATCTTCGCTGCATGATCCGCGCTTCTACATTCGGCGGAATAATCCTCGCTGCCGGCGAATCCTCGCGCATGGGAACGGATAAAGCATTATTGCCCTGGCCGCCCGCCGTCGCCGGAAAAGGATCGTCTAGTGAAACATTCCTTTCCGCCGCCATTCGTTCTTTGCTGGAAGCTTGCGACTTTGTGGTAGTGGTTGCGGGCAAGAACCAGAAGACATTAGCTCCGGTAATTTATTCGCAAGGAGCGTCTCTGGCGGTTAATCCCGATCCTGATCGCGGCCAGTTCAGTTCCTTGCAGGTAGGGATTCGCGAAGTGCTGGACCGTGGTCGCGATGCTGCCATGATCACGCTGGTCGACCGGCCTCCGGTTGACCGCAACACGCTAAATCTCCTGCACGATGCTTTTGAATCGTCGGATCAGCCAACCTGGGCGGTTGTTCCCGAGTTCTCCGGCAAGCATGGTCATCCTTACCTGATCGGCCGCGAAATGATGGAGGCATTTCTTCGCGTTCCCACAACTTCAACTGCCCGCGAAGTGGAACACGCCAATCAGCCTCATATCAAGTATGTGAAGGTTGACAATCCCTTCGTGGCATTGAATATCAATACGCCGGAGGAATACGCCGCACTGGCGGCGCAGCAACCGCTGCAAACAGGAAGCAGACGCTAACCTTTCCGCTGAAAATCTCATCCCTCAATAGCCAGCTTTCGCATTGCGCGTGCGCCCTTCAGCGGGTTATCGTCGAAGGATGCCGGTTACCCAATCGCAGACTCTCGCCCCACTCGCAACCCAATTCCTGGATTCAGTTCTCAAGCTTGAGCCGCGCGTAGCGGCCTTTGATTGCGACGGAACCTTATGGGCTGGCGATGCAGGCGAGCGCTTTTTTGACTGGACCTTGCGAGGGGAGGGAAGTGCACCGAATCTCCTAATCCACGGCATTACTCCCCAAGCCATGCGTGATCGTTTCGCCGCTTACAAGCGCGGCGAGATCGATGAGGCTGCAATGTGCGGCGAGATGACGACCATGTATCGCGGCAACTCGGACCAACAAATGCTGGAAGCGGGCGGACAGTTTTTCGAGCAGTTTTTTGCACAGCAGATATTCCCGGAAATGCGCGAATTGGTCCGGAGACTCCAGGAAAAAGGCTGCGAAATTTGGGCCGTCTCCTCCTCGAATGAGTGGGTAATTCGCGCCGCGATGAAATATTTCAATATACCCGCAAGCCATGTACTGGCGGCCAAGGTAGAACTTGACGGCAATATCGCCACAGATCGCCTGATTCGCGTGCCTTCCGGGCCCGGGAAAACGCAGGCGCTGCGCGAAGTGGCCAAAAAAGAGATGGATACGGCTTTCGGCAACTCCCGTTGGGATATCGAAATGCTGACCATGGCGAGACATGCCTTCGCGGTAAATCCAA
Source organism: Candidatus Sulfotelmatobacter sp. (assembly GCA_049512655.1). GTDB lineage: Bacteria > Acidobacteriota > Terriglobia > Terriglobales > Acidobacteriaceae > Sulfotelmatobacter. Next base: position 53,496 of record JBEKWW010000021.1, read on the forward strand.
ATCCCGATCTGGAAGCTTTAGCTCGAGCGAATGGATGGCAAATCTATTTCCCCGACGGTACTCGCAAGCAAGGTTAAGTCGACCCACTCCGGCGTTTACAATTATCCCTCCGATGTATTCCACACAGTTGCTTGATCACTTCCAGAATCCGCGCAACGTTGGAGAACTCGCGGATGCCGATGCCACCGCCAGCCTTGAGAATCCTGCGTGTGGCGACATTTTGCTTTTAAGTCTGAAGGTAAGCGGTGGACGAATCACTCATGCGCTTTTTAAGGCAAAAGGCTGCGTGGCAACATTGGCTTGCGGCTCCGCCCTTACCGAACTGCTTGTGGGCAAGACTTTGCAAGAGGCAAGAACTCTGCGCCGCGCGGACTTAGACTCCGCTGTCGGAGGCCTTCCTCATGCTTCAACGCACGCCGCTCAGCTTTCCCTCGACGCCCTTTCGCAGGCTTTGAACCGAATTCGCAGCTGACCGGCGCTCCCGTACCCTTTCCCGATTGGGCAAATCTCCCGCTACCAAGTAGAATAATGAAGATTACCTTGGTGTTGTAAGGTTTCTGGTCCGCCATCAAAATACTGCATCGTCGAGACAATGGGAGCCATCCAAAACAAGCTAGAAGGGCCTGTCAGTGATGAGCTGACTCTGGTACGGGCCGCGAAGCAAGGCGACGACTCGGCCTTTGAAGAGTTGGTTCGCCGCTACGACCGTAACGTTTTTCGGATCGCGCAACACATCACGCAAAATCGCGAAGATGCGGAAGATGTGGTGCAGGAAGCGTTCCTAAAGGCGTACGGGAATTTGCAGAAGTTCCAGGAGCAGTCGAAGTTTTATACCTGGCTGGTGCGCATCGCCGTCAACGAAGCGTTGATGAAGTTGCGCCGCAAGAAACCGGAACGTACGGTTTCCCTGGATGAAGATATTAAGACGGAAGACGACTCGCTTCCGCGTGAAATTGCGGATTGGAGTCCGAATCCCGAGCAGCAGTATACGCAGGCTGAGTTGCGGGAGATTTTGAGTAAGACGATCCAAGGCCTTCCCCCAGGGTTTCGGACCGTGTTCGTACTAAGAGATGTGGAAGGACTTTCGACCGAGGAAACCGCGGCGGCGCTGGAATTGAGCGTCCCGGCGGTGAAATCGAGGCTGTTGCGGGCACGTTTGCAGCTTCGTGAGCGGTTGGGACGGTTTTTCCAGAGACGCGAGAACAATGGAGATGGCAACCGTGGAGATGGCAACCAGTGAAATGCGCTGAATTTTTACACGAGCTCACCAATTATCTGGACGGTGTGATCGACGAAAACACCAAAGTCGAACTGGAGAATCATCTTTCCTGGTGCCATAACTGTTACGTGGTTTGCGACACCACCAAAAAGACCATCGAGATCTACCGCGACTCGCAGCTCTACGAACTGCCCGAAGATCTGCGCGGCAAGCTTCGTGCCGCCATCATGACCAAATGTCAACAGCATAAAAAGCGCGGACCTGAGAGCGCATAGACGTAGTGCAGTATTTCGGCTCAATTTCATAGCAACCCCCAGCCTTGGCATCGCATATAATGCTTGCAAGCGCCTCGGGGTGTTGCATGACTCTCTCTCGGTGTAAGGCCCTTCTTTCATTCCTGCCATTTCTGCTTTTGTCCGGTCTGCTTCCACTTCATGCGCAGTCGAACAACGGGCAGTTGCGGACCTCCCTGTCGCATGGCCCGTCGTCGAGTACACCGGACGCTCAGAATCAGGAGGCTCCTCCTGCGCCGCCCATTCCTCCCAATGCGCCTCATATCGCGAAGCAGACGCGTTACCAGATTATTCACGACTTCGAAATGCAACTCGTCTACGCCCGAACGCCTTTCCCTATGGGGACCAAGGGACTCGTGCTCAAAGACGGAGTGGTCACTCCGCATGGAATCGAATTGCAGCAGATCCTCAACCTTTACGGGCCGTCAGTAAAGCCCGGAGATCCTGCGCATATTTCTTTCGTTCAAATCAAGAACGACCACATTCACTTTGAAATCAATGGCGGCGCCATAGTGCGCAAAAAGTGGTACCAACACATCGAGGTTGGTGGCGCCAATGGTCCCTTGACCCAGGAAGAAGCTGCGCAACAGAACCCTCATGGTTCTTACGTGGATCTCTATTTTGATAACTACGTCCCCGAAATGAGCGCGCCCCAATTGCGCGCCTTACTCTACCCCGTGCTCGATTTCCATGCTCAAAACAAGCAGCAGGCTTACATTGACACCATGCCGCCGAAAGTAAAGGAGGCAATCCAGCAACATCGCGTGCTGGTAGGCATGAATCAGGAGATGGTCCTGCACTCCAAAGGCAAGCCGCCTAAAAAAGTCCGGGAACGCGACGGAGAAACCCAATACGAAGAGTGGATTTACGGAGAAGCTCCGGAGGATGTCGTTTTCGTACGCTTTGTCGAGGATGAGGTGGTTCGCGTCGAAATTATGCGAGTGAATGGCGAAAAAATTGTCCGCACGGAAAAAGAAGTGATTTTGCTGCCCAAGGAGACGGACAAGGAAGCGAAAAAGGAGCCCGAGGAACGTCCCTCAAGTGCTCCCAGCCTTCGCCGCCCCGGAGAAGATTCCCAGGATGTGCCTCAGCCCGCCAGTGGCGCAACGCCGGCCCCACCCCCGCCTCCTCCCGATCTACCACAGCCTAACGGCCCGGATTTGATTTCGCAAAGATAGCTTGGACTTAATGACGCTATGGGTGGTATGTTCCCTACCCATAATCATTTGGCCATGGCGACTGTAGGCGACTGGTCCGCGAACGAGAAGTCTAACGAAACGTTGGGATACTCCTTCCCGTCCACCTCGACATACGGATAAACAAAATAATTGAGGGGCTTGCCGTCTTGCTCAGGGTTCAATTTCAGATCGCGGCCCATACTGAACTCTATTCGATTCACATCATGCGCGCCGAAAAAATAATCTCGCTTTTCGGGATGCTTCCACGCCTCGGATATATCGACTGGGATCCATCCTTTTCCATCCACATAGAAGTCAGACCAGCAGTGATAGCCCGCCACTTCGCCGGAATGCCTATCGGATGGAATAGGAAAACCGATCTCGAAGCGCGCCGGAATTGCTTGCGAGCGCGCCATCGCAATGAATAAGGAATGAAAGTCGGTGCAGTTACCCTTCTTGGTGTCGCAGGCATAAAGAACGTCCCCACGGCCCCAGCCGGTGCCAGTTTTGTCGTAGCTCAGGGTGGTGAAGACGTAGTCATAAATTGCCCATGCCTTATCGAGAGTTTGCGTCTTGCCTTGCGTGACCTGGGCGGCCAGCTCCGCCGGCCGCCCGGTGACCGGGACAAGAACGTCTGCTTGCAAGTCTTGTTGCCTCTCAGAGGTTGAAAGCGATGCTGCAGTGATGCGAGGCATGCCATCACTCAGTGCCACTCGCTCGTGTCGGACTATGTCATATTCAATATCGAAGTGCAGCTCTGAGTGCGGCGAACCGGTTTCCGCATAGTAGATCTGATTGCCGTACTTTGAGTCGGTATTTTTGTTTAACGGCAGATCGCTCTTAACCGAAACGACTTTCACTTGCTGGTAGGCATCCGAATGTGCCGCGGGAATCCAGATACGAACTCTCTTTCCCGCGGCCAGGTTCTTCACGGTGAATGAGTAATGAAAGCTAAAGTGGCGGGAGTCCTGAGCGGCAAGTGATAAGGTCACGGCGACAAACAAGGACAGTAATACGCAAAGCTTGCGCAGCATAAGCGGCTTCCTTTCGTACTCAACCCGAAGTTGAGCGAGGCAACTAAAACTTGTTTTGGAAACGACACACGGGCGTCTTAGAAGGAAGACCGTCAAGTAAAGCCGCGCCCAGGGTTGAGCATAAGGACGTTGCGCGTAAGGATGTTGCGCATGAAGAAAAGATGAAGCACCGGCACTGGTCGATGCGATATTTTAACAGCAGAATCCCAATCGGCGCCGAAGCCTGCAAGCCTGCCTGCCGGCGATTTCATTTAGAATGCCTGCGTGGCTGTCGCCATCCAATGTCGCGACCTGCGCAAGACCTACGACGGCAAAGTCGAAGCCGTGCGCGGGCTGAACATTCAGATTGAGGCCGGCGAATGCTTCGGCTTACTCGGCCCGAACGGGGCGGGGAAGACCACGACCATCGAGATTCTCGAAGGCCTGTTGCAACCAACTTCCGGCGAGGTCTCCATTTTCGGCCGTACCTGGAATACCGATGCCAGAGAGATGCGCGAGTGGCTGGGCATATCGCTCCAGGAAACGCGGCTTTCCGAAAAACTTACCGTGCGCGAAACCGTGAACCTGTTTGCCAGCTTTTACCGCGAGCCACGCGACTCCAAAGAAGTTCTGGAACAGTTGCAGCTCACCGAAAAGGCCGACGCCTGGGTGGGAAAGCTTTCCGGCGGACAGCGGCAGCGGTTGGCCGTCGCAACCGCACTTGTCTGCAATCCCAAAATCTTATTTCTCGATGAGCCCACCACCGGCCTCGATCCCCAGAGCCGCCGCCAGTTGTGGGACATCATCCGAGGCTTTCAGCGAAATGGCGGCACCGTGTTGTTGACTACCCACTACATGGATGAAGCCGAACGTCTTTGTGACCGCCTGGCCATCGTCGATCATGGACAGATTATCGCCGAGGGCTCGCCGGCAAACTTGATCGAAAAACTTGGAGGCCACCACTTCGTAGAATTTTCCGTAGGAGGAAATGCGGCGGAAAATAACGATGGCGGCTCGCTCGAGGCCTGGCGCGCGCTTCCTGGTGTGGATTCCGCGCGCGAGGAAGATGGCATGGTGGCATTAAGCGTGAAGGAACCGCACTTGACGATTCCGGCATTGCTGGACGTGGTGGGAAAGCAGGGAAGTAAGCTGCAACATCTGACCACGCGCCAGGCGAGTCTGGAAGATGTATTTGTTCGTTTGACTGGGCGGCATCTGCGGGAGGAGTGAGATGACTAAAAGGAAAAAAATGGGCGCGACTCTACAGAGAAAACTTCGCTACATCGTTCTTCTGTTTTTGATGGCGACTGTGATGCTCGGCGGACGGTATGCCTGGGCGCAGACCTCAGCCGCGGACTCGACCGGCTTCCCTCCGCTGGATCAGTGGAGGAACGCGATCGTCGCGGGCGATGCGGCGGCCTTAAAGGCGCTCTACAGCGTCGATCCGGTGGCCCAGGTGATGGCCAACGGCGTCAACACCAGCGCCGATGCGGACGCGAATTTCTGGCTGGCCCTAAAGGCGCAAAGTATCAAGATCGAGATCGTCCGGATAAAAGAGAAGCCTGGCCGGGCGAGTATTGTTTTCAAAGCCGAAGCGAAATTACCAAACGGTCTCACCGCGCACGTGACCGATGGTCAGGGATGGCGGCAGCAAGGAGATCATTGGCAGGTAACGGGAGTCGAGAGAGCGGACGAACCTCACTTGGCGCAGCCTTCGGACATGAACAAGAACATTTATCCCGCCGATGCGGACACGCATGCCGAGATCAAGGCAGCGGAAGAGAAGGCAGCCAGCGAGCACAAGCGCGTGTTGCTCGTGTTTGGCGCGAACTGGTGCTTTGACTGCCACGTGCTCGATCTGGCGTTTCATCGGCCCGACTTTGCTTCGGCAATGGCAGGCTACGAAGTGGTGCACGTCGACCTTGGCGACGACGAGAAAAAGAATGCGGATGTAGTAAAGCAGTTCGACGCCACTTTGGATAAAGGCATCCCTACGCTGGTGGTAGCCGAGAGCGATGGCAAAGTAGTAATGAGCCAGAAAAATGGCGAGTTCGAAGATGCGCGGTCGCTTACGCCGGAAGCGCTGCTGGAGTTCTTGAATAAATGGCGGCCAGAGGCGAGGTAGAGTGGTTTTCTGTCTAGCCGTATATCTCGACGTGAGCCTGTCATCCCGAGCACAGCGAGGGATCCTGGTGCTTGCCTGCAGCGGCAATGCACAAAGTGCAAGTTGTGCAGCCAAGAACCAAATTCCCTCGCTATGCACGGTATGACAAAGCAAAGATGATTGATGACGAGAGTGGTTTTGGATTCGCCTTATGAGCGTTGCTGAGCAAGCACCCGTGGGAAGCATTTCGAAGAAACGCCCGCCCAGGCGCAACGGCCGATGGTCCGGTTATCTGCATCTTCTGATGGCCCGCATGCTGGAATTAAAGCGCGAGCCCGAGGTCGTCTTCTGGGTATTTGTATTTCCGCTTCTACTCGCAGTGGGATTAGGAGTAGCTTTCCGCAACAAGCCCGGCGAAGCCTCATCCGTCGCGATTGTGCAGGGAGTTGAAGCGCAGCAGGCGCAATCGTTGCTCACACGCTCCCCGCAACATGCTTCGTTCAAGATAAGCATTCAGGATGAGCAAACCTCGCGCAAGGGATTTCGACTGGGCAAGTACGATCTTGTAATCGAGTCCGATGAAAATGGAGGCTTACAATACCTCTACGATCCTGCTCGGCCGGAGAGCGTTCTGGCGCGTGAAGAAGTTGACGATGCGCTGCAATCCGCTGCCGGTCGTAAGAATGTTATCGCCACCAGCGTTGTCACCTCCTCCGACCCGGGTTCTCGTTATATCGATTTCCTGATCCCCGGATTGCTCGGCATGAATCTGATGAATTCCGGAATGTGGGGCATAGGCTTTGCCCTGGTGGATATGCGGCAGCGCAAGCTGCTCAAGCGTTTTGTAGGCACTCCCATGCGGCGAGGAGATTTCCTGCTCGCTCTCATGTCCAGTCGCTTGGTGCTGATGATTATTGAAATCGGATTGCTCCTCACGCTCGGAGTTCTGGTTTTTCACATGAAAGTGCTGGGTTCGCTATTCGCCATCCTCCTGGTCGGTGCCATCGGCGCGATCGCCTTCGGAGGCATCGGACTCCTCACTGCCAGCCGCGCGCAAAAAATTGAAAGCGTCAGCGGCCTCATGAATCTTGTCATGATGCCCATGTGGATTTTCTCGGGAGTGTTTTTCTCCTATGAAAGATTTCCCCTGGTCATTCAGCCCTTGATCAAGCTTCTTCCGCTCACGGCTCTCAATGATGCGTTGCGCGCAAGCATTCTGGAAGGCACACCGCTCATTCACCAATGGTCGAGACTTATTATTTTGATCGTGTGGGGGAGTATCTCGTTCGCGCTGGCATTGCGATGGTTCCGCTGGACTTAAATCGACTCAAGATCGCAAGAGTTTTAGGAAAACCGGCACGAAGCATTCTGCGAGTGTGAAACTTGGCCTCGTCCGAAAGTTTTGAGAGAAGTTACGAACGAGGCCGGATATGAGACGAAGGAAGCACGTTGTATCTATGAAGCCTTTGCCAGCTTTGCGGATTGCTTCTTTACTTTCGCCCACCGCAACCTCTGCGCTTCGGCAATTCGCCGACGCGCATCCTTGCTCAAAGTACGCCTGGTTCTGAGCTTCTTGCCGCCAGAATGACCTAGAGCTTCCAGCGCTTTCCCCACCCTCCCCATTTCTTTTTCAAGTCGGGAGTACTCCCTTTGCAGGGAAGCTACTACTTGATTCATCATCATTCCCACCCCCTGTTACTAACTTAACATGGGTGATTGATCGAATAGAAACTTCACGCCGCACCTCTGGGCAGACAGCGTTCAAGTATCCTCAGTTGGAACTTTTTCCCGGCCAGGGTAATGCTACCCAGCGCCAATCGTCGATAGAAAAAGCGGCTTTTGCCGCGCGTTCGTGGCTTGTTCAAATGCATAGGCTAGGCGAATCAGCGTTGGCTCGCTCCAAGCTCGCCCAAAGATGGAGATACCCACGGGTAAGCCGGCAATGAATCCGGCCGTGACGTTTATGTTCGGATAGCCTGCCACAGCAGCTGCATTTGAGCTTCCGCCTGCCACATGGTCTCCATTAATAAGATCAGTAATCCAGGCCGGCCCTCCGGTCGGCGCGACAATTGCGTCCAGATGATACTTATCCATCGTCGCGTCGATGCCTTCCGCTCGCGCAAACTGATGATTCTTTTCAATAGCATCGAGGTAAGCCTTCTCGGTAAGCGGCCCTTTGCTCTCGGCTTTCCCGAATAAATCCTGCCCAAAGTAAGGCATTTCTTTCTGCCGATTGCGCTCGTTGAAGTCGATAACATCCTTCAAGCTGTGAACCTGAGCTGCAGGCCCAAGTCCAGCCAGATAGGCATTAAGATCAGCCTTCAGTTCATACATAAAGACCAACAACTCGCTCTCATCAAACTTACCCAGCGTCTCAATGTCTGCCGGATCCACCAGAACGGCGCCTTGTGTCTTCATGGCATCGAGAGATTGCTCCATCAACGCATCCACGGAATCGCTAAATCCAAAATACTTTCTGGCCACGCCGATGCGCGCACCCTTTAATCCATTGGCATTGCAGAACTGAGCGTAGTCGGTGAAAGACTTTCCCTGGCTCGCCGCAGTTGCGGAGTCCCGCGGATCAGCGCCGGTGAGCGCGCCCAACATAATCGCAGCATCACGGACCGTGCGGCAGATCGGGCCAGCGCCGTCCTGGCTGTGAGAAATCGGAATGATTCCGGCGCGGCTGACCAGACCAACCGTCGGCTTGATGCCCGCTACGCCATTCGCGGAAGACGGACAAACAATAGAGCCGTCGGTCTCCGTACCAATCGCTGCGGCGCACAGATTCGCCGACACCCCCGCGCCCGAGCCTGAGCTCGATCCGCAAGGATTGCGGTCCAGCACGTAAGGATTTTTCGTCAGCCCGCCGCGCCCGCTCCATCCGCTGGTGGAATGACTGGAGCGGATATTCGCCCACTCGCTCAGATTCGTCTTCGCGAGAATCACCGCCCCTGCGGCTCGCAGCCTTTCGGCGACGAAAGAATCCCTCGCGGGCTTCGATCCAACCAGTGCGAGCGACCCCGCCGTGGTCAGCATCTTGTCGGCGGTATCGATGTTGTCTTTGATGAAAACCGGAATTCCGTGCAGCGGTCCACGCGCTCCCGTGGCTTTTCGTTCCTGATCCAGCGCATCCGCAATCGCTTCCGCGTCGGGATTCAGTTCAATCACGCTGTTCAGAGCAGGCCCATTCTTACTCTTGTCGATCTCCTGAATGCGAGTGGAGTATTTCTCCACCAATTCCCGCGCAGTGAACTTCCCCGACTTCATTCCTTCCTGCAGATCAGAAATTGTGACTTCATCGAGTTCGAAGGGCTTCACGTCGGTAGCAGGGGAAGTGCTTGAAATCTCGCGCGCTGCGCCGAGAGCAGGATAAAGTGGGGTCAGACCGACAGCCGCACTGCCGATCATTGACGCTTGCAGGGAGGTTTTTAGAAAAGAGCGTCGGCTCGCATTCGCTTCCTGATCAGATTGCCTTCGGGACATGAGTGGGGCGCCTCTCAAACTTTTGGCAAAACATTTGGAAAAGCTGAACGACCATAATACGTCAGCCGCGAACCTGAGGCCCAGGCATGCAGGGATAGCCGTCCCGGTCGTCCGTCGAGCAAAGCCGGCCGCTTCCCCTTCCACATCTGCCGGCATTTACCTAGCTTCGCTTGCCGCTGGATACTTCTCCTGCCGCCACTCCGGAGGCGAGCTTATTCGTTGCAACCCACAAATGTTGTCGGTCGTCATACGGATTGTAGCCAGCATCGGGAAACCACACGCCCGCAAATAAATCGCTTTGCCGCGCCACGGTGCAGCGCTGCACGTGTACCGCGTCAATGAACGAATGCCGGATCTGCGGCGAGCCCCAATCCCCACCCCAGATCATCCCACTGCTCTGCGCCAGTTGCCCAAGAAACGAGAAATCACCCTTCCACGAAGGCTCCCCGCCCACCACCTTCACAATGTCACAGGCCAATCCGTAGTGATGCACCCCCACCCGGTGTAATTTGGTCGCGCCCTGATTGAACAGCTCCTGCTGCCGCTGCTGGCTCCGGTAGGTCTCATAGATCATGAGTTCGATGCCCATCTGTTTGGCGGCGGAGAGAATCCCCGCCACCAACTGCCGCGTTGCCGGCTCCAGCAGGGAAACGTCGCTGACCCGGCTTATCGACTCAAACCGTAGATCCGGAGAGATTACATCTGTATAAAAATTCGCCATGGATAACCTCGGAGGTGGCCCGGTCAGGCCTCAAATCGGTTCCTAAACCCAATCGTAGCCGAGGTTTATCCTGTTTTCAGCCTCCGCCGGCGGATTTGCAAGATTTTGTGTGCAATTTTGGTCCAAAACTGTATAATCGGTTCCAGCTAAGTTTGACTCACAAGCAATTGAAGGTCGGTATCGCCAACCAGCGTCACCCCCTCACTAGCAGCGAATCTTCCATAGCACAATTCACAGAAACAAGAATAGGAACTATCAATGGCAGAACAAGGAACAGTGAAGTGGTTTAATGACGCCAAGGGCTATGGCTTTATCAGCCGTCAAAATGGCGAAGACGTTTTCGTGCATTTCTCCGCGATTCAGGCTGGCGGCTTCCGCAGCCTGCAAGAAGGCCAAACCGTGCAGTTCGACGTGACCAAGGGCCCCAAGGGCTGGCAGGCGGAGAATTTATAAGTCGGTGGGCAGTAGCCGGTGATAAGTGGTCGAGGGCAGCAAATCCCAGCCCGATTTTCGCCGACCCACTGACCACCGATCACTGCCCACTTTTTTCCCGCGCCTTCTGCACCATCTCCACTAGAACCTTCCGGGTATCGTTCGCATTGCTCACTTCGCTTAGAAATCCAATGCGAGCGCCCCGCATGCCGTCCTGCGTCTTCAGCCGCACTTGAAATCCCAACCGATCGACCGACGTCATCGCTGCTTCCTGCGCCTCAATTCCCGCGCATGATCGCGCAAGCAGCACCAACGCATCTTTATGGTCGGCATTCATGTGCGAAAGAATCCCTGCCGCCGCATCGGCCAGCGGGTCAGGCTGCGCTGTGTCATAGTCCGAGGCCTTTACCCACCCCATCACGCCAAACCCACCCACGTAATAAACATCCAGCACATCCATGCGGTAAAAAGAAAAATCCTCGAAGTCCACCCAGTACTTGCTATTGGCATAGCGTTCCAGATAAAGCTTCCGCGCCCCGGCGGTTTCGCCCTCAGGTATGGTTGCGACGTTTCCCACCAGCGTAACTCGCGACGCGCCCAGCGGATCGCCATCTCCGTCGGCCTGCGTTACCAGCAAACTGGCGCGGGGGTCGCTCTGCAAGTTCTGCGTATGCATGGCCATGGTGCTGATTAGGAAAACGGGGCGCCCACGCTCATCCAGCCCGTAAGGCATCACCGACCCAAAAGGAAATCCCGGCTGCTTGCGCGATAACGTCGAGAGGCTGCCAATGCGGCCGAGGTGCACCAAGGTCCGCGCTCGCTCCGAAAAAGTTGGCTCGGGAACCGCAGGTTGATCCCCGGATGGGCCGGGCCCCGCGTGTTTTCGTGGAGAAGTAGTCGACAAAACCAAGGTCTCTCTTTCAGTCTGATCTTCAGTCTAACAGCCGACCGCCAGTCGAGGCGTCATCCTGAGGCACAGCCGAAGGAACCTCCCGGCGCAAGCTGCGGTACTGTCCTTAAACTTGCCATCCGATTGTTTCCTCCGCCATCGAATGCTAGACTTTGGTTGGATTCGAAGTAAGACCATCAGTCTTTCCGCCGGGCGGGAGTAGTTCAGCGGTAGAACGCCAGCTTCCCAAGCTGGATGTCGCCGGTTCGATCCCGGTCTCCCGCTCCATTTCCTTCCGGAAAATTATGTAGGGACAGCCGCCTAAGCCTGCCCTGAGCCGAAGGGGCTGTCCGGTCGCACGAATGCTCCACATTACTATTCTCAACGACACTATGCGCAACGACGTAAGTCGGCCTACTACCGTTTCGCCACATCAATCATATTGTCATCCGCATTGCGGTCAATCAGCTTGTTATAAGGATCAATCCCCGCTAGCGTGGGCTGCTGATCCACCGTGATCACAAACGTCCGATGTTCCTCGCTGATCTTTTCCTTTTTCAGATACAGAGGCTTCTCTTCATCTTTCTTGCCGCTGAAGACTCCAATCTCGATGTAATCGGCTAGAGGCATCGGCGTTTCCGCGCCATTGCCATCCGCCTGCATTTTGCGCGCCTGCACCTCCAAGGTGACTTTGTATTTACCGTCCGGAGTCTTTTCTGACGTCGCTGAAATTGCCTTGTTGTCGTAGAGAACGATGCGGTTGAAGCCATCATCCACCAGATATTGCAACTCAGACGGAGTTTGCACCCGAATCGCATCTACCAGCATGCGCGTATCGGGATACGGACTGTCGACCGCGGCAGAAGCCGTTGCAGGGTCCTTACTATTGTCGACTGCGTCCACCTGATTGTTCGCATTGGCATACCGGTACTGCATCAGGAAGTTATGCAGCGCAAGATTCATTTTGTCTTCGCCGATGTAGTCCGCCAGCGTGTAGAGTACCTGTCCGCCCTTCTGGTACCAGACGTAAGGCTCGCGCTGCACCAACGCAAGCGGAGGCTCGTGGCGGAATTCGCCGGCTCTACCACGGAGATAACCATCGAGCTCATGCTTCAGAAAACGGTGCATCAAATCGCGCCCGTACTTGTGCTGCATCACCTGCAACGCCGAGTATTCCGCCAGGCTCTCCGCCATCATGTTGGAGCCTTCTACGTCCGCTCCAATCAACTGATGCGCCCACCATTGATGTCCTAGTTCGTGCGCCGTAACGAAATAGGTGATGTCAATATCAGTTGGCTTCAACAGCCGTTCGATGAATCCGATCCCTTCCGAGAAGGGAATCGTGTTGGGGAAGGACTGCGCGAAGCCGCGATACCGGGGAAATTCGAAGATGCGGAACTGCGTGAACTGGTAGGGGCTAAAAACCTGCTGGTAGTAGTCTAGCCCCGCGCGCGAACTCGCCAGCATGTCATCAATGTCATACGTGTGGGCCGGATCGTAGTAAACCTCCAGCGATACATCGCCGCCAACACCCCGGTACATCTGCTTGCGCGACTGATAACGTGCGGAGATATAAGAATAGAAATCGAGGATGTGGGTCGAGCCCATGCTGTATTCGTAGTAGTGCCTGCCGTTCGCCTGCCAGTCGCGCTGAAGGTATCCCGGCGCAATGGCCATCTGATCCGGCACGGTGCTGACGACCGTGTGATAAGTAACCCAGTCGGCGTCTTTCGGGAAGATTTGGTTGACCGAATGAATCGGTTCGCCACGGTGAGCCATTTCTTCGAGCGGCGGAAGATGTTCTTCGCGCCGCCGCCGCGGATCGTCCAGTTCTTCGTCGTTCCTGTAACCAACAAAAGGCATGTAATCGGAGTCAAAAAATGTACCGTTGGAGGCAAACTCCGGCAGTTCGTTGCCGTCGCGAAACCCGTGCGTCTGGTGACCCACATTGCAGGTGAGCATAACCGTTTCGCCGGGTGCCAGCGGCTGTTCGAAAGCATAAATGGAATAAATATTCCGCGGCGCCGAACTCACCAGATGAACCGGCCGGTCAAATTGCAAATTGGTGACGGACTGCTTGATGTCGGTGATGTGAATCTGCGGGATTGGCTGCCCGGTCTTGTTCTGAAGAACCATGCGCACCTTTCCGTCAAAGGAACGCCGGTTGGGATAGATGTCGATGGTCGCGTCTACTGACGTAGCTTTGGGCTGGAGAAGGTTCTCATATTGCTTGTACTTGCGCTCGTAATCGGCCTGGATGTCGCGACGCGCCTGCGAATCCAGATATTCATTCAGAATGTGAGCGTTGTAGTAATACCATCCCCCCGCACCTGCTGCGACCACCGCAAAGAGCAATGCGATGGGGGCAAGCCGCGGAGCCAGCAGTCGCGCCTGCCGCGTCCGGGCTCTCAGCGAGTCCTCCGCTCCACGCCGGGCCCATGCAATGGAAGCCACGCCGAGCACCGCCGCAATCGCCAGCCAGTAAGTGATTGACCAGAAAATAATCGGCACAAAATGACCGTAGCCGTTCATGTCTGAATAGGTATAGGTCGGCACTTGCCCGAACAGATAGAGCGTGTTCTCCCAGCCGAAGCTGTTCAGGATCGGCACCAGCACGAAAATCCCGATCAGAATTCCATGCCCCACGAACTTGTTCGACACGACGGTCTGCACGAACATCGCCAGTAAAAGGAAAGTAAATACCTGCGGGAACGTCACGATGTAAAGCTCTTTGAAATACTGCGCCAATTCGTAGTGATAATAGCCGGCGATGGTCTGCATCAGAACCCCAACCATCATCGCCACGGTCAAAAGGATCAGTTCGATCACGACCACGGCAGTAAGCCGGCTCAACCAGTCGGTCGATTCGCGCATGGGGAGCGCGTCATGGATGCCGTCAAAATGAATGTCGCGCTCGCGCCAAAGCAATTCCGCCGCGTAGAGCGTAGCCACGATGTAGAGAAACAACATCGCACTGCCCTCCACCGATTGCAACATCAGGTAGGTGACCGGCCATACATTCTCATCGGCGAGATGGCCCGCAAAATGGCCGTTGTTAACGCCAAACGCAATCAGCAGAGCCAGAATTCCCCAGAAAGGGATGTCACGCAGAATGTTCTTGAGCCGCAAACGCGAGAGCGATAGATATTGCGCGAACCCAGTCGCAAAGGTGAACGAATAGTGCACAATCGGTATGCGCGCCGGAGCCAGAGCCCTGGCAGGCGCGGCTTCCGCAAGTTCCTGCTCTTTCGCGCGGGCCGCTCGCCGCCCCTGCGACCGCGCCGTCAGCGCCTCGACCGACATGGGGAAAAAAGCCCAGACCGCACCCAGGGCCAGCACTCCAACCCCCATCCAGAGCAAACGGTTGTAAAGGAAGATTCCGTTTACCTCATGCGCCGACCAGGTGACGAACAGCGTGTTCTTTTCCAGCACCGTCCAGTAACGTGTGACGCCGTCGAACAAAATGAAGCCGACTGGATCAAGAATCCCCGACCAAAAACGCTCCAGGGATCGCGTCGCCGAAAACACCGTTATGCCAATCACGTAGAGCATGAACAAAGTCACGCCTTGGAGATAGACAATGAAAATCTTGCGGGTGAGAGCGGAGACAACAAAAAACAAAGCGCCGAGAAAAAATATCTGAACCGCAATGATGGAAAGAAATGGCTGAAGGTAGTTCCAAAGATGATTCGGCTCGATTCGCGTGTGATCCGCCCAGGGCGCGAATGTTCCCAGAAACGTGCCTAGCATCAGTCCGGAGAAGGCGAACAGCGTGGCCACGTAAGACCCGGCCCAGCGTCCGCCAAGATAGGCAAATTTGGTGATCGGCTTGGTGAAAAGGATCTGGTACGTGTCTCGTTGAAAGTCGCGCAGGATCGAGGTTCCAAAGATAGCCGCGATCACGATAATGCCAAACAAGGCCGCGCCGATATCGTTGAAGGTATTGGCATAGGGCGAATTGAGCAGCACTCTCCCGTTGCTGGCCCCGACCGGTCCGAAGCTTTCCGAAGCGACACTCAAAAACGAGTACGTCAGCCACAGCAGAAAGTAGACGTAAGTGGAAAGACTCTTGAATCTGAACTTAAGCTCGAAGCTGAAAAATTCCCAGAAAAGCCGCATGGCGAAATCCTCTACAGGTGAAGACGCTAATTCGGTAGCGCGCCCTTCGCTTGCCGCGAAAGGTTCACGAAATACACATCCTCAAGATCGGAATCCACAGGCGAGAAACCATCCCCCGGCGAGGCATCCGCGTAGACGCGAATCTCCTGCTGGCCGCCAACCAGGTGCGTCGAAATCACATGAAGCTGGCTTCCTATCTTTTGCAACTCATCAGCCGTGGTGGCCACCTTCTTCCAGACCCTTCCGCGAAGTCCGGCAATAGCCTCATTCGGAGCTCCCTCCAGAAGCAATTCTCCCGAAGCGATGATCGCCATGCGGGGACACAGTTGCCGCACGTCATCCACAATATGGGTCGATAGAATTACAGTGCGGTCGCTGCCCAGCGATGACAGCAGGTTCAGAAAGCGGTTGCGCTCCGCGGGATCGAGACCCGCCGTAGGTTCGTCGACGATGATGAGCCGGGGATTGCCCAGCAAAGCCTGTGCAATGCCAAATCGCTGCTTCATCCCGCCGGAGTAGGTCGAGAGCGCCTTCTTGCGAACCTCCCAGAGATTGGTCTGCTGCAACAGTAGATCCACGATCTCCTTGCGCTCTGCCCTCGACGAAATCCCTTTCATGATGGCCAGATGATGAAGCATGTCGAGCGCCGATAGCTTGGGATAGACTCCAAACTCCTGTGGCAAGTAGCCCAGAATCCGGCGCACCTCATCTTTTTGGCGCAACACGTCGATCCCGTCGAGGTGGATGCTGCCCGAGTCTGGATCCTGCAGCGTGGCAATGGTACGCATCAACGAACTCTTCCCCGCACCGTTCGGCCCTACCAGTCCAAACATGCTGTTGCCGATCGTGAGCGAAAGGTTCTTCAGCGCCTTCACTCCATTGGGATAGGTCTTCGAAAGACCCTGAATCGTGAGTGCCACATCCACCTCCAATTGCAGAAATGTTTATCGGACTCCGACTGACCTTCTCTCATACTTCATCGCAAACCGGGAGCTATTGTAACCCTGCGTGGGTTGAACTCTGCCTTCCGCAACCAATATTGGGCACGATACAAGTCCAGGTACAGACCTTTTGGGTGCAAATCGATAAAGGCAGGAATCAAAGCACAAATCAGTCAAAGATTGTTACGTCCGGAGCAGCGGCAAAGTTTCAATATTCCAGACACAGGCCGAGAGCCCGCATTTCCTATGGTCTTGACGAAGTTTTGCACAGCCTGACTCAGGAAAGTCATTAGTGCAAGGTGAGACATCTATTGCGCAAACCCTTGCGGTCTCTGCTACCATAGTCGCCAAGATGTCGTCGATCTCGTTTAGATTGTTTGGATCCCCCGCCAAGCGATGGAACTTAAACTGCCTATCTAACCTCGGTGGAGTGTCGAAATCTGCATCCCAGGCTAGTCATGTGCAGTAGGAGCTGTTCTTGAGCGATTCGGTGCAGGGGAACAAACCCGGGAAAAAGCGGCGCAGCCGTCGTCATCGCCGCAACCGTATGATCCGCCGCGGTGCTGTGGCTCTGCTGGTCTTCTTTACGCTCGGTGTATCAGCAATTACTCTGAAATATCTGACCCCCTCTTTATTTCGCGCCCGCCGGTCTTTGCCGGCCACGTTCGAGCAAGCGGAGTTAAGCCGTGAGCGCCTCCTTACGCTTAACAAATTGGTCTCGCAAGCTGCTCCATCTCCCGAGCGCCCGGTGTACCCATATTCGCTCATCCCCGGCGGCATCGAGGATGCCAAGGAATTGAAGTGGGTCGCGGAACATGATCCTATTGTCGCCACCCACTACGCAGGCTTCGACTATGACCATGCGCGGGTGGTGCGCGCGGCCTTATCCAGCACGGTATACATGTCCTACCGCATCGGCAATCACGTCTACTGGATGCATCACAGCGTGACTCTGCACAAAGGCGAAAAACTTATCACCGATGGCAAGATCTGGGCGCGCGCCCGCTGCGGCAATCGGGTTGAAAACGGTCCGCGGACTGGTGTGGAGGCTGCGGTCGAACCTCCCGCCATGGCCTTCGATCAACCTATTCGAATGCCCAGCGGTAGCGCGATGCAATCTCCTGGGGTTCCATTCGAGTCGGCCCTGCTGAGCCATCCAAATGGCCTGAACAATGTGGGTCCCTTAAGCCTTTACGATCCAGTTGGCGGCGGCGGCTGGGTTCCGCTTTCGCCTCCCCCATTACCGAGCGCGCTCTGCGGACCCAACCGGAAGAAGGGAAGCGGCGATTCCGGATGTTGCGTCGGCGACGAAGGTCCTGGCAAGGGCAAGAAGACACCTGGCTGCGGCGGAGGGCCCGGCGTCGTCCCGGAGCCTGGGACCTGGGTGTTGTTTGCCTCCGGCCTGCTGTTCATCGGCTGGCAGGCGCGCCGAAAAATGGTTCAGAACGCAGGCGTGGCTCAACGGTTTTAGCTTGTAAGCCCAGTGGTGCGATTCTCCAGAGTGTCTATACAGGAACCGCCGCCCTCGGCTGTCCCTCGAGCGCAGCTCGACTCCTTACTTTCCAGCCACGGTATTCCGACGGCCGCAAGTTGTACCCCTGCCACGAACTCTCCTGCGTTGGTTCCCGCCTTGACCCGCATCGCCCCAGGAACCCAAAGTAGCAGCACCTTTGAGTCACTCTTGAGTCACTCTCGTGCGGAAGGCGCTGCTAGAATCGCTTTAAGTCCACACAATCGAAGGATTCTTATGCATCGCTCCCCCCGACTTGTACGCGCTTTACTTCTACGCTTTTTCGTTCTCACTCCCGCAACCTGTCTGGCCATGAGCCCAACCGTCGCTGCGCAAGCCGTATCTTCGGTGAAGAGCGTGCAGGTGCTGGGCACTCGCGCTCCCGTGGAAATTGAGATTGAAGTTGCTGGCGCCGACCGGGTGGTTCCACAAGCCCAGATCTTAGCCAATCCAGATCGCTTGGTGGTTGATTTCCCCAATGCCGCTCCCGCCGCCCAACTCCGCAACCAGAGCCTGAATCGTGCCGGCGTCAAGAGCGTGCGGGTCGCGCTCTATTCCTCCAAGCCGCCGGTTACGCGAGTGGTTTTTGATTTGGACGGTCCCCAGCCTTATCAGATTTTTCCTTCCGCCAGAACTGTGCTCATTAAGCTGGGCACTGGGCTTAGCACAAAGGTTGGTACAACGGCCGCGCAGCTAGCGACATTCACTCCTTCGGCTTCCGGTGCGAAACTGGTCACCACCAACTACCCGGTGCAGCCTTCGGTGCAGTCGTATAAGATCACGCCCCCGCCGCCTCTGCCGTTGGTGGTGACATTCCAGAACGGGCAGCTCACGGTGAAATCCAATAAAGCCAGCCTGTCGGAAGTGCTCTCGGCGATTCATCAGCGCACCGGCGCTCAAATCCCCATTCCCGCCGGCGCAGAGCAGGAGCAGGTGGTCGCCGATCTCGGCCCCGCCCCCGCGCCGGAAGTGCTCTCCCACTTGCTGAACGGATCGAGATTTAATTTCCTGATTCTAAGTTCCGCCAACGATCCCGCCATTCTCGACCGCGTCATTCTAAGCACCCGTCCGGACGCTCCCAATCCCGCCATCCACCCCTTGCAACAGATGCCCCCCGTGCAACCCGTGGACCAGGCCGAGCAGGAGCGAATTCAACCACCCCCGCAAAATCCTGACCCAGCCGTCGACCCGATAAACGCCGAAGGCAGCGCTCCGAACAACGTCCCAAATTGAGCCAGGAAGATGTTTATGTAGGGATAGCCGCCCCCGGCTGTCCATCGAGCGCAGTTCGACGCCTTCTCTTCCCGACGCGGCAACTCCCACCACCGCGAGGGAGTTCTGTTGATTGCGATTTACTGCGGCGTGATTAAGCGGATCGGCACGGGAGAACTGCCGTAGATCGGCTGGGTTCCGTTAGGAACGGCATTCCCGCAGCCAGCCACATTTAACACCGTCACCGTCATCTGGCCCGCCGGGGTAACAGATTGTATGAACAATTGGAGGAACCCTACGATCGTGACGGGAGGCGTGTTGCTGCCCGACAGAGTCGCTCCGTCATAGATCGGGATGCTCACAATTGAGTTGCTGCTGGTAATCGGAGTCCCACTCACGCCCAGGGGATTGCTCGAGCCAGCGGTAATTTGATAAGGATATGTGCCCGTATTAATGGAATCTGGCGTCCCGCCGCCGCCAGCCCCAATCGTCAAGCATTGCACGTCGCTATAAGTGTTGCTGGGAACGTTTCGTTCATTCAGGTCCGCTTCATTAGGGTTAGAGGCAACCGCACTTAATACGCCACACTGGTAAGCCGTCGTCTGATCACAACCGGTGACCGCCTGCTCAAATGCAGTCCCTCCAGAACAACTAGGCACCGCCGTAGGCGTACCGCTAACCAGCGCAGGCATAAACTGCGTGGCCCCGCCGGTAACTATCGGTGCCGTATACGACGTGCCGGTGCCGCAGCGTCCGCCAGGGTTACAGTCAGCCGACAGAGTGAATTGCTCCCCAATCACGCCCGCCCCGTTGTTACTTACACTAATTTTCCCGCGTTGAATCGCTCCCTGAGTTGTTGCTGTGGTGCTGACAAATTGATTTGTCGTACTTCCTGGATCTTTATTCGGTACAATCCATGGTTTCACGCACCTTGGCTGCACCGGCGTCGTGGTGCCGTATAAGCTGTCCGTTTGCGAAGGATTAAAGGCCTCCGCAATAGCGGTCGCGCTCACACTGTTCGCGGTTCGTCCCCAGATACGAGCAAAGTAAGTCCGTAAGCTGGCTTGCTGCACTTGAACTTTTACCATCGGATTGACTCCGAAAGCCCCGCCACTCGCGGAACCGCAATTGGTACCATCGGTGGAAAGATAAGTGACGGTGACTGCCGAGGGTACCGCGCCGCCGATCGTATCCTGATTGGCTACTGCCTGAGCCACAGTTGTTGCGGCCGCACAAGCAGTGCTCCATAGCCCCGTCGAATTCGTTGGATCTCCCGTAATCCCGGTTAACGAAAGCACTCTGGCCGCCGCCAGCGCCGCCGCATCTGCGCTGCGCTGGGCCTCGGCGTTGGCTTCGTAGAGCGTGCCCACATCAATTGAGAGGCCTGCCATGGCAATGATGCTGAACATTGCTATCGCGACCAGTGCAAGGGTCACGCCCCGTTCGCCCGAACGCGAATCCGCCCCTCGTCTCGGCCTTCGAATTAGCGGTGCCAGCATGCCTTCCTCAATCCTTGGTCTTCAATTTTCATTGAACGATGTAGAAGTGGTCGTAATTTTGCTTGGGGGGATAAACGAACCACCCAGCAACCCGGACACGCTGGTGAATGTCCACTGGTATGGATACTGGATAGTGACGCACGTATTCACCATGTCGGTGGTCGTGCCCGTGATGAGCGCCACGCATCCACGCTGAATCGTTACCACCAATCCAGTCCCACCCGCGCAACCTGTTAAGGGCGGCGACTTCCACGCGAGAACTCCAGTGGCTAGAGTGGGTGTAGTTCCCGTCATACCACAGTCGTTGACCTTCGCGGAAAGCAAATCATTATCGACCGTCTGATACGCATCGCTGATCGAAACCGGAACGGTTGTAGATGGAGAGCCAAGATCGGTCGCTGGGTCGGCCGCAGCCACCCGCGCCCCGTCCCGCGCCGCGTTGGTGAGTTTTTGCTTGAGCGAAATGGCTCCGCTGAAATCGAAAATTCCCACCAGGAATAGCAGTAGCAAGGGAAGCGAAACCGCAAACTCTACAATCTGGGCAGCGCGTTCCTCGGTCAGCGTCCGCCGCAGCCATCGGGAGCCAGGCCTCGGATGTAAAGCCTCGTTCATTGCGTCTCCAGCCTTAATTCAGCCTCTCCGGTCAAGGTCATCTGGCTCAGGTCAAGCGACGTGCAAGGCTGCGGCCAGCAAGGCAGGGTGAAAGAAGCCGGATACTTGTAGCCCATGCTGACGGAAGTGCCACAAACGCCGGCCCCATTTAACACCGTTGTGTAGGAGAGCTGCACGTTGGGTTTCACGCAAACATTATTGCCTGCGACGCTGGTGTCACATTGCACTGGAGCACCGCCGTCGCAGGCAGAATCCGTGCTCCCGCAGGAGCAGAGCGTAGGCGGATTCCAACCTGTTCCCCACGGCTTGAGCTGTGCGGTATTCAAATGAGCGGCCGACATGGAATTCGTGACCGCGTTGACGGCATTTTGCGTAGGCGTATTAGTGGCGGCACCACAAGTGGCGCACGCTGGAGCGACCGCGGCACGAGCCCCCGCTCTTGCCGCCTGGGTCAGCGTGCCATAGATGCGAAATGCTTGCCCAAACCAAAAGATGCCAATCAGCACAAGGAAAAGCAACGGCAAGACCACGGCAGTTTCGGCAATCTCCTGACCATGTGTCTCTCGCGCCAAGCCACGCCAGCGCGCCGTTCCGCTTGCGTCCAACCTCTGCATCTCTACCTTCCCCACTTTATCTTCCACGCCCAAACCCCGCAAAACAATACCGTCGTCAGCGCCAGTGCCACCCCATAGGGCACCTTCAGAGCCTGCGGATTATCCAGCGAGACCTCAGGCCCCGGCATGTGGAGCGTAAAAATCGCCCCCAGCATTCGACCAATATTCCGTAGCGTCTCCAGCGTCCGCCGTTTATAAATCACCAGCGCGACTGCCATGATTCCCGCCACAAAGATCGATCCCATCAGCAGGTCCGCCAATACCGCCGGTCCCACGCACGCGCCCAGGGCGCCCGCCAGCTTCCAATCGCCCGCCCCCAGGCTGCGTAATAGAACAAAGGGCAACAGAAGCAGCAGCCCCAATCCCGCTCCCAGCAAGGAAGTCTTCAACCCGCCCCAGCGGCCCACTATTGCATTCGCCGCGATTCCCGCAATCAATCCCGAGACCGTCAGCCAGTTCGGAATGCGGCGGAAGCGCCAGTCCGAATATCCTGCAATCAATGCCAGGGCCAGAGCCGGGCCAAGCGCAACCGGATTCAAACCGGCTCCGGCCCGAAAGCCCGGCCGTCACGATTCCTACCCCGCACTTGCCCCATACCCTTCATTCCACGCAGCACTGCTTTCCCAATAAAATCCGCTCCGATAAAAAGCCCATTCCAAGGTCCGGCAATCGGGCCTCGGGCCACTCTGACGCGGATTCTCACATAGCAGGATAGCGAAGTCAATATAACCACCAGCCAAACAAAAGGCCCGGACATTTGGTCCCGGGCCTTAAGAATTTAAGAGCAATCCAGTTCTCGATTAAGCGCTCTCGATTGGACGTTCTTCGAACGCTACCGATTGAACGCTCCATTGTTATTGTGTTCCGCCACAATCTTCCTGGCGTTATCCACCAGAGCCTTCGCTTGCGGAAGCAATTCCAGAGCCTTCTGCACCTCAGGGTCGGCTTCCGTCCTCACCTTCAAGCCCTCGTCCTGACCAAACGCATCGACGAAAATCTCCGCCTTGATATTGGCTCGCAGCCATTCGTTGTTGTCCACAAAATCGGCCTGCGTGTAAGGAATGCTAGCCTCGTCGAGCGATTTACGGAACTCCTGCAGCGTGGCGTCATCCACTTCGAAACTCTTAGTCGGATGATGATTTACTACATAAACCTTGGCAAAGTTAAAGAAGGCATAATGCTGCAACAGCGTGTCCTGGAAGTGGTTGCCCTTCACCGGAGGAATCACCACGTCGGGGCTGATGCCGCCGCCGCCGTAAACCGTCCGCCCGCTGTCCGTCAGCTTCACTTCGCGGTTGGCGTTGCTGCCCGATTCCGAATCGCGATTGTAGTAATAGTCGTAGAGCGAAATGTTGCTGTAATCCCGCTGGATCAGCCGCCCACTGGGCGTGTAGTAGTGCGCCGTGGTTAGCGCCAATCCGGTATTTTCAGACAAGGGATATACCGTCTGAACCAATCCCTTACCAAACGTCACTTCGCCTGCAATCAGGCCGCGGTCATGATCCTGAATCGCTCCCGAAACAATCTCCGCCGCCGAAGCCGTCAGCCGGTTCACCAGCACGACCAACGGATAATCTCTTCCGCCATTGCCATGCTGTGCTACATAACGCTTCTCCGCTGAGGCGCGGCCATGATGCGAGACGATGAGCTGGCCTTTCTTCAGGAACTTATCGGCCACTCCTACTCCCTCACTCAATAAGCCGCCTGGGTTTCCGCGCAGATCCAAAATCAGTCCCTTGAGATCGGGACCCATCTCATCCAGTGCTTTTGAAACCTCTTCTTCCGTGGTCTCGTTAAACCCGGTCACGTGCAGGTATCCAATGCCGGGCTTAATCATGAAGTGCACATCTACGCTGTAGCGCGGAATCTCGTCGCGGATCAGGGTGAACTCCATCGGCTTCTCCACGCCCTCGCGCGAGATGCTGATGTGAACCGTCGTGCCCTTCGGCCCTTTGAGCAGATCGGCCACATCGCCGGTGCTCATGTTTTCGGTGGACTTGCCATCCACCCCAATAATCACGTCACCCGGATGAATGCCCGCCTTATAAGCCGGCGTCCCAGTGAATGGAAAAATCACGATCACTTTGTTGTTCCGCGGCCCCACCGTCATGCCCACGCCGTAGTACTTGCCGCGCTGGTCTTCGCGCATCAGGGCATAGGATTTAGGATCGAAAAAGTTCGAGTGCGGGTCGAGCGCGTGCAGCATGCCCGGAATCGCGCCGTTGTAGATCGCCTTGTCGGGATTCACCGGCTCCGCGTAGTTATCCTCAATCGTGGCGTAAACGTCGGTGAACTGCTTAAGGCTCTGCTTAACGTCAGAGTCGCTGGAGAGCGAATCCGACTGCTCGCCGGTGTGCTGGGCAAAAAGAATGCCCAGGAACCCGCAGGCTAGCAGAAAAAAAGCCACTAGAAAGAGCGATCGGCGAGAACTAGATCGGCGTAAATCAGACCGGCGAGAACTACTTGCCATCTTGAATATTTCCTTCGATTGAGGGATGTTGAACTTTCCCCAGCTACAGCGCTAAATACACGCAGTATACCACTCCGGTTAGATGCGCCGAAGCCCCGATAGTTACCAAGGGCATCACACATTTCCCGGCATTGCCGCACTTTACCTTCCGCAGTTATGATGAACCGGTGAGCTTTTCCGAAACAATCTTCTTGTTCATTCTGGCCCTGGTCGTCTTTGGGCCCAAGAAGCTGCCGGAAATCGCTCGCCAGGCAGGTAAGCTTCTCGCCGAACTGCGCCGCGCTTCCAACGAATTCAAATCGCAGATCGAAAGCGAGATCAACCATCTGGAAACGCAGAAAGAAACTCAGAAGAAGCAGGAACTCCTCTCTGCCACGGGCCCGCCCAAAGGTGCCGTCGCCAGCCTGAGCCTGAACCCCGCCGCAAGCGAAGCTCTACCGCAGGAAACCGGCGCGTCTTTGTCCTTAGCCGCGCCCGCCGAGGCCACACTTGCCGGCAGCGGCGTAGCCATGACCAACTTAGCCGAGGCCAACGTTATCGCTGAGAATTCCGAGGTTCCTCCGGCACTACCTTCCGCATCCATCCCTGAAAACGAGCCTGCCCCGGCCACGCAGGACTCGCATGTTTGAAAGCCGGACCGCGGCCACCGCCGAGGAATCGAAGCCTGACATGCCCACCATGGGCTTCCTCGATCACCTCGAGGAACTGCGCACCAGGCTCGTCTATTCCATCGCCGCCGTCGGCGTGGGATTTTGCGCCTGCTGGTGGAAGGTCGACAAGATCTACGAAGTGATGCAGCGCCCCATCATGAAGGCGCTTAAAGATAACGGCATGTCGGAAAAGCTCGTCTATCTCAATCCCACCGAGCCCTTCAATCTCTATCTCAAGATCGCAGCGCTGGCCGGACTCTTTCTGACCTCGCCATTCGTTCTTTATCAGGTCTGGATGTTCATCTCACCCGGCCTCTATCGCAATGAAAAACGCTACGTCGTGCCCTTCATGGTCTCAACCATTTTCCTATTCAGCGCGGGAGGATATTTCGGCTTCAAAATTGTCTATCCCCAGGCGCTGGGCTTTCTCATTCATTTCGGCCGCCAGTTCCAGCCCATGATCACTATCGGCGAATATACTTCGCTGTTTCTGAGCATCATCCTGGGCATGGGCCTCATCTTCGAAATGCCGATTCTGATCTTCTTCCTCGCATTGATGGGCATCATCACCGCGGGCTTCATGTGGAAGAATTTCCGCTACGCGATTTTGATTATCTTCATCATCGCTGCCATCGTCACGCCCACGCCAGACGTTCTGAATATGTGCATCTTTGCCGCTCCCATGATCGGGCTGTATGTCGTGAGCATCGCAATCGCCTACTTTGTGCATCCCAAGCAACGCCTGGCCCGGAAGGAAAAACTCGGCGCATAATTTCGCAAGAGTCGATTTCGCCGCGAAGGACTTTCAGTCAGAAGCGATGAGAAGTAGAAAAGCAATGAGAAAAAGATAAGCATGACAAGCAAAAAGACAACGATTCGAATTTTGTTGCTCCTGCTAATCGCGATTCTTGCTGCTTGCGATCAGGACGGCAAGAATACCGCTCAAGCTGGATCTCAGACCCCGCCTGCCGCGGCTCCGGCGAATCAAGAGCTTCCCAATCTCAACCTCCCCTCTGACACAGGCGCTACGCCCACCTTTGACTCGGCTCGCGCCATGCAATATGTAAAGGAAATAGTCGCCTACGGTCCGCGCCCGCTCGGCAGCGCCAATCACAGGAAAGTGGAGGATTTCATCGTTTCCAATCTGAAGGGCGATGCGATAGACGACGATGTTTTCACCGCCGACACCCCTGAGGGTAAGTTTCCTGTGCGCAACATCGTCGCCAAATTCCCCGGCACTCGCGACGGTGTCATCGTCATCGCCAGCCACTACGATACAAATTATCCCCTGCGCAACACCTCCTACATCGGCGCCAACGACGGCGCTTCTTCGAGCGCGCTGCTGCTCGAAATCGCCAACCAGCTGCGCGGCAAAAAGAACGACGGTTACAGCGTGTGGCTGGTCTGGGATGACGCCGAAGAGGCCATGAAACCGGAAACGGAAATGCCCTTCGATAAAGACAGCCTCTACGGCATCAGCCATCTCGCGCAGAATTGGCAGCGCGACGGCACGCTGAAAAACATCAAAGCGTTTTTGTTAGCCGATATGATCGGCGACGCCGACCTCAACATCGATCGCGATCTGAACTCGACCCCGTGGCTGGAAGCAGTGGTCTATCAGGCCGCGACCCGCATGGGATATCAATCCCATTTCTTCGCGACCATCAACCAGGTAACCGACGATCACATTCCTTTCATGCAAAAGGGCGTGGCCTGCGCCGACTTGATCGACTTCAACTACGGCTACAACAACGTCTTCTGGCACACCCCGCAAGACACAGTTGACAAGCTCAGCCCTAAAAGCCTGGAAATCACAGGCACTACAATTCTGGAAACGATTCGCATCCTCAACAAGATGGACACATTGCCTCCAAAAACGTAGTTGCTCATGTAGGAACAGCCGCCCCCGGGCTGTCCGCCGAGCGAAGCTCGGCTCTTTCTCTTCTGATGACGGCGAATCGCGTTGCTACTCAAGCGCCCTTCAACAATCCTGCATTCTGATTTAGCATGTAAGCCCATTGCTCTATCCTTGGGTCTTCTTCAACATCTTCGCGCTCGCCGCACTCGCGCTGGATTTCTTTGCCTTCCAGAGCGGACGCGCCGGGCGCACGCGTGATGCCCTCATTCGCTGCGCCATGTGGTTTTCCCTGGCCATGGCATTTGCCGTTCTGATTTTCTTCTGGCAGGGAAGGCAAGTCGCAATTGAGTTCGTTACCGGATATCTCGTCGAACTCTCGCTGAGCGTCGACAATCTTTTTCTTTTCCTCGTAATCTTCCGCTTCTTCGCTGTCCCGTACGAGCACCAGTACCGCGTGTTGTTCTGGGGAATCCTCGGCGCGCTGCTCATGCGCGGCGTCCTCATCGTAGCCGGCATTGGCCTCGTGCAGCGCTTCCACTGGATTTTCTACGGTCTCGGCGCACTCCTCATCTACAGCGGAATTCGCCTGGGCTTTATCGGCGAGCACCAAGTCGACCCAGCAAAGAATCCCATCGTAAGGGCCTTGCGCCGGCTCATGCCAGTCACAACCGGTTACTCAGGGAGCAAATTCTTTGTGCGAGACTGGCAGGGAAGTCCGGGCTTTTATGCCACGCCGCTTCTGGTCGTGCTGCTAGTCGTTGAAACTACTGATCTGCTCTTCGCCATGGATTCAATCCCGGCCGTCATGGCGATCACGCTCAACGCATTCATCGTCTACACCGCGAACGCATTCGCCATCATCGGTCTGCGCTCGCTATTCTTTGCCGTATCCGAACTCCTGAAAACATTCCGCCATCTGCATAGCGGCCTGGCCATCATTCTTGTTCTCATGGGATTAAAGATGATCGCCCAGGATTACCTCAAAGTCCCAACCCTGGCCGTGCTCAGCGTCGTATCCGGCATCCTTCTTATCTCCATACTGGCCTCGGTCGTACATCCCGGCACCAAGCCGAGGGAAAATTAGCGGGGCTGCTTTCGTGCACCCCGCGCACATGCGCACAAGTGACCTCTAGACACCCATCGCTGCCTGTAGATCGCTGAAAACACGTCACAGCCCGACAATCTATCGGTAGATCGGCTGAGCGTCCCTGCACGGATGTCAAAGTTTGGTCGAACTTCCGGGAACCGCGAAACAAATCACGAACGCCGGTGTTCCTATAGACACTGGTCGATTGTAGATTCGAGCGTTCTGATCCACTTTCACATAAGCCGCTGCTGACCGTCCAAAGGAGATCGCATGGGTGGTCACCCCTTCACCGTTTTACGTTGCACAATCACGGTTTTACATTGTGCAATTTGTTCCGAGCCGGTCAATCTCACGGTGGACCTGTCTACCGACGAAAAAGGAAAAGCTGTGCACGAGGAGTGCTACGTCAAATTTCTAACCGGGTCGTGGCCTGTGGCGGGATGGCAAGAGTGTAGTTAACCAGCATCATTGCGCCTGCCCTGAATGAATCCCCGTCAATATCTGCCCGTCGCAACTCGGCAATCTCACCTTCGTGTCCTCAGTGCGTTAACGGTTTTAAAACCTGACCCCAGGGCCAGTTCAATATTCTACCCACAAGTTTCCATACGCTATGATGGTGGACTATGGCGCAAGTCACCATACACGTCCCGCCGCGTCCCTATCAGGCCCGGATTGAGAACGGGCTGCTGACCCGTTCTGGAGCGCTGCTCGCGGAATTGCTGCCCCAGTCCAGCAAGCTTTTTGTGATCACGGCGGCTCCAATCCGCCGCCGCTGGGGCGCGAAGTTGCTCAGTTCGCTCACCGCAGCCGGATTCAAACCTCACGTTCTGCAATTGCCAGACGGCGAACCAGCCAAAAGACTAGCTACGATTGAAACCTTGGCGGAAAAACTCGTGCGCCTGGGCGCAGACCGCAAAGCCGTTCTCATCGCCCTGGGCGGCGGAGTAGTCGGCGACGTCACTGGATTGCTCGCGTCACTCTATATGCGCGGCGTCGATCTCGTCCAGATTCCAACCACGGTCTTGGCGCAGGTCGACGCATCCGTCGGCGGCAAAACCGGTGTAAATCTGGGGGCAGGGAAGAACCTGCTCGGAACCTATCACCATCCGCGCGTCGTGCTGATCGATCCCGAAGTTCTGCACACGCTCTCCCAGCGCGCCTTTCGCTCTGGACTCTACGAAGCTCTCAAGTGCGGCATCATCGGCGATCTCGATCTCTTCCTGCGCTTCGAACAGAAGCGAGCGCAGATCCTCAAACGCGACTCCGTCGAAGTGGAAGGACTGATCGCAGCTAGTGTGAAGCTGAAAGCCGAAATCGTTTCCGCCGACGAACAAGAAGGCGGCTTGCGCCGTGTGCTGAATCTCGGCCACACTATCGGCCACGCGCTCGAAGTTGAAACCGGCTATAAGACCCTGCTTCACGGCGAAGCTGTAGCCTGGGGATTGATCGCCGCCACCAACATCTCCCTTTCGGTTGGCCGCACCGACAGCATTACCGCTGGCCGCATTGCAGACGCAGTCTTAAGCCTCGGTCCTTTGCCCGAACTGAAGGTGAATCCGCGTAAGATTCTGGCGCGCTTGCAGGCCGATAAGAAGACGCAAAGTGGCGCGGTTCATTTCGTCCTTCCCCGCGAAATCGGCAAGGTAGAAATCGCCGCCGATGTGCCCGATCAAGTCGTGCTCAGCGCCGTCGAGGAACTTCTTCGCCTATCGCACAGAGGGTAGAGAAAAGCAAAGAATCGATGATTGATGATTGCTGATTGTCGATTAAAAAACTGTAAGTTGAGGTTTTTAATCATCAATCATCAATCAACAATTAAGATTTCACTATGCCCAACTCCTCCATCCCTGTGATCGGAGCCGCTCCGGAAGGCGCGCACGATCCCCAATCGGCCGGTCGCGCGGTGCGGGAGATGTTCAGCTCCATCGCTCCGCGCTACGATCTGCTGAACCACGTGCTCTCGTTTAACGTGGATCGCCTGTGGTGGTGGCGTACAGCTCGCACCTTCGCGCCGGTTCTCGCTTCGAGCGATGCGCAAATACTCGATCTCTGCTGTGGAACCGGCGATATGACGTTCGCCCTACAGAATCAAGCCAGAAAACCTCGACCGCAGATCGTCGGTGCGGATTTCTCTCACGCCATGCTTCAGCGCGCCGGCGCAAAATCCATCCAACGTTCGCTGGAAAAGAAGCCAACTCCGCGATGGATCGAAGCGGATGCACTCAGCCTGCCCTTTCCCGATCACCACTTCGACCTTGTGACCTCAGCCTTCGGCTTCCGCAATCTGGCCGATTACGACGCCGGCCTGCGCGAAATCGTCCGCGTGCTAAAGCCTGCTGGCCAGTGCGGCATCCTCGATTTCAGCGAGCCCAAAGGTCTGATGGGCAGCCTCTACCGCATTTATTTCAAACAAGTCTTACCGCGGGTTGGGACGATGGTCTCCGGCGTGAAAGGGCCCTATTCCTATCTGCCTAATTCAGTGGAAAGATTTCCCGAGCCAAAAGAGATGCTCGATCGCATGCGCCGCGCCGGTTTCCGCGAAGCCAGTTGGACTCCCTACACTTTCGGCATCGCAGGTTTGTATCGAGGAAGCAAATGATTGCGTCCCGAGCACCTTTTCTATCCCGCACCTTGTAGCAGCTTAGCCAGCGTCCGCAGATCGCCGGCATTGGCATCTCCTACGACAAAATAGCGCAGCCCGTTCTCCGTCCACGTATCCGTATTGAACGTCAAGACGCTCGCGGTACCTTCCGTCAAGCTTTTGAGAGTCCCGGCGCTGTCCGGCAAAATAAAGACCGAAATCTCATGCTTTCGCACTTGGTAAATCAGGTGTGCGCCGGGCGTTTGGTGAAGATAGAAAACGCGTCCGCCCAGCAGACTGAACTCCGTTCCCGCCAACTCCGGCAAATTAAATGTGAACGGAATTTTGCCCTGAAACCATGGTTTCACTGTGTGCCGGTCGGAAGAAAGAACATCCACCGGCGTGGAACTGGCGAGAGTCGCCACATGCAGGTCCGCGAGTTCGCTGAAGATCTCCTGCTCCGCCTTCTGCTGACGATCAAAGTAGGAGCTCAAAAGCAACGCGGCTGCCAGCAACACCAAAGCAGGCACGAAAACAATACTCCACTTGCTGAAGCGCGCGCGGCGAGGTTTCGAAGCAAATTGCTTGCCGATCTTGTTGCGAAACTCCGCGCTTGGCGTGTAGCGCTTTCCCGCCGAATGCACGAGGCGCCTGATCTGCACCCGCTGCAAAATCTCGCCCGTACAGTCGGCGCAACTTCGAAGATGCGCGCTGAAGTCCGCAGCGTCCGCAGGTGCAAGCTCTCCATCTAGATAACGGTCTAGATTTGCACGCCAGGTTTCACATGCCACGCCGGCCTCCCGTCATCCTGGTTTGCAAAGCGCCGCGCAGAGCTTTCCGCGCACGAGACAGTCGCGACATGACGGTGCCGATCGGAATGGCTAATGCCTCCGAAATCTCCTGATATGACATTTCCTCTACTTCGCAAAGCAACAGAATTTCGCGGAACGGCAGGGGCAGCGCCTCCATGGCTTGCTGCACCAATTGTTGGTTGGCCCGCTCAATTAACAACGCTTCGGCAGTTGCTGTTTCGGCCGGGAAGGACTCTCCGTTTTCCTCGTCCAGTACGACCATGGTTCTTAGCCCGGTGCGCGAGCTCAAAAACGTATTTCGCAGGATCCGATACATCCATGCCCTGAAATTCGTACCTGGCTGAAACGAAGAAAATCCCCGTAACGCCTTGGCATAGGTTTCCTGCACCAGATCCTCCGCCTCCGCCCTGTCCTGCGTCAGCCAATGCGCGAAGTTGTAAAGCTGCTCGAACAAAGGCAACGCGAGATCTTCAAACGACGCCGTGTTGAGCCCCTCATTCGACACCCGCATAGAGTAAACTAGCCGGCCTCCGCTTTATTCCCTCTGCCACGAAAAATAATTCCTGGAATAAATTGCCTCTGGTCCAGTTATCCACGCAACGAACGGCAAAGACATGCCGGAGGAACATAAGAAGCAGTACAAAAAGGAGAAACCTATGAAGAACATTATTCACTGGCTGAATAATCCGCCCACCACCGGCCCGGAATCGACGTTGCTCCTACGGTTGATGGCCGGAGGAGTTTTTCTTTGGGAGGGAATTCTCAAGTTCGTTTACGCCAACCAGGGCGTTGGCCGATTCACTAAGCTGGGCATGCCTGTTCCTCACTTCACCGCGGATTTTGTCGCCGTCCTGGAGATTGTTGGAGGCCTGCTCTTACTCTTCGGCTTCCTGACCCGTTGGATATCCATCCCGTTTGTCGTGGAAATGATCGTGGCGGTTCTCTCCACCAAGATTTCGCTTTTCTTAGGTACATCGCCTCTGCCACGCCCGCCCGCTCCTCCTCAAATCGGCATGTGGGCCGTCTTGCATGAGGTCCGTTCTGAGTATGCGCAAGCTATGGTAGTCGCCTTTCTGCTGATTGATGGGCCGGGCCGCTGGTCATTGGACGCGTTACGCCGCAAAGCTCAGGGAGATTCGTATCAGGGCCTACCTTCAGCCGTGCCACCCGTAGCAACCGGACTGGCGAGGCTTTAGCCCGTCGTCTTAGCCTGCGCTCGCCTCGTGAGCGGCGTCGGGCGACGCTTTAAAGCTGTCGGCGAATGCATCCTCAATGGTGTACCGCATCACGTCCTGGTACTCGGCTCCGAGAAAGTTCTGCAGGCGGGAGGTGTCCATAATGTATTCGCCCGTCATATAGGGCACGGCTTCGGGAGGAATCGCCGAGATCTGCCGGTACCACAGATACTCTAGAACCTTGCGCATCGCCCATCTTCCCGGCACCCGCACCAGTTTGGCCTGCGCCATCTGAATGCAGCGTCCGAAAGTAAGCGGCTCGCCCGGGCCGGCCACGTTCAGAACGGTGAGCCGCTGCGGCTCCGGATCGCGGCGCAGAATGTGCGCGATCAGCCGTGACATATCATCCACGTGTACGAATTGTATTTTGTTCTCCAGATACTCCTCGCCGCGCGGTAGCATGCAGGGCAGCCGTTTTCCTTCGCTCCGCATTTTCTCCGCCCGCGCGCTCTTGCCGTTCGGAGTTCCGCGGAACGCGCCCAACAGATAATTCTCCACCGTGGCTCCCGCAAAAATGTGCGGACGCAATATATAAACGCTGCATCCCCGCAGCGCCGGCGAACGTTGCTGTACCACCTCATCACACTGTTTCTTATGAATGGCGTAAGCCAGCGTGTGCGCCGCCATCGGCGATTGCTCCGTCGCCGGAGCTGCCAATTGCGACCCGTATACCGAAACGCTGCTGGGAAAGATGAACTGTCTGATCACCGATTCCGCCGTGCGATTGGCTTCCGTGATGGCTTCCATCACCCGTGCGGTACCGGCCACATTGATCTGCCACATGCGTTCGGTCTCCAGCACTCCCGAGCGCACCGGATCGATTACAAACGCGAGATGTACTACTGCGGCTGGGCGGGAGTCGCGAAGAATTTCATACAACGCGCGCGTGGAAGATTCTTCGCCCAGATCCAGGCGCTCAAACTTCAGCGGCAAATCGGTTTGGGGTGAAGTTACGTCCACCCCAATCACCGAAAAGCTTCCGAGCATCGGCATCAGCCGCGATCCCAGATTGCCTGAGATGCCCGTAACTACGACGACAGGCTTTTCGCTCTCCATCTATTTATTTAATTTAGTTTTGCGCGGTCGGTGGTGCCGGAGCTGCGCTTGGAGCCGGTGACGGCGCATTTCCCGACGACGGGCCCTGCTGGCCTTGCGGGGGCCGCAATCCCATATGCGGCGGTCCCGGACGCCCCCCCGGCATCGTTGCCGGTCCAAAATAGGCCTCGTTCTGATCCACCTTGTAGGAATTCTGGTAAGTGTCCATCATCTCGCGCAGCCGTTGGGTCTTCAGCGTATTGTGAATTTCGGCTTTCAACTTGTCATCGAGCGGTGCCTCGGTCTTGCTTACAACTTTATAAACGTAGTGCCCCCCCGCATCGCTGATCACCGCAGATACGTCTCCCGCCTTCAAATCGAACACCGCTGCTTGCGCTGGCGGCAGCCCCGTGCGTCGCACCGAGGGCAGGTTCACCGTGGGATTGTCCATCTTCATGCCCGCCGCGTCATAAGCCTCTTTCTGCAGCTTGGCAAAATCTTCTCCGGCCGCGGCCCGCTTCTGCAGCGCTTCCGCCAGTTGGTCCATATCTTTCTGGCCCTGTTCCTGCTTGGCCTTTTCGGCGTCCGCCCTCGCCTTCTG
The DNA here is from genome assembly GCA_049512655.1 of Candidatus Sulfotelmatobacter sp. Lineage (GTDB taxonomy): Bacteria > Acidobacteriota > Terriglobia > Terriglobales > Acidobacteriaceae > Sulfotelmatobacter. The sequence continues at coordinate 87,667 of JBEKWW010000021.1, forward strand.
CTGCTCGTCTGTCAGCTTTTCATCGCCCTCGGTCTTTTCCTGTGCCATCTGCTTGTTGCGCGGAATGAACAGCCGGTCCAGCGAAAACTGCTCAAAAGCTTCGGGATTTTTCTTATAGTAGGCCTCAATGTCCGAGTCGGAAACCTTGTCGGCGTCTTCCTGCACCTGGCGCTGCAATTGCGTGGTCAAAATCTGCATCTTGGCAATTTTCAGCGTTTCCTTAAAAGACTCGGTATTTTCCAAACCCTTCTTCTCCGCCGCTTCCGACATCGCCATAAACTTCGGCAGCGCCGTCGCCAGTTGACGCTTCAACTGCGGCGTCACGTTCGGAGACAGCCCGCTGGCGATCTTCTCAAACTCTTTGCGCGTGATCACCGTCTTGCAGTCGGCAGGATTCTTCGCTCCCGCCTTGGCAGTCGTGGTCTTACCCGTCGCAGTCTTACTCGCGGCAGTCTTCGCTGAAGCCGTGGAAGGGGCAGGACATACGCCGGTAATCGTCAGCACCGCGGCATTCTCCGGAATTTCAGCGGCAGGTGTCGCTGCAGCTCCAGCCGGAGCAGCCGCCTTCGGGGTTGGACCCTGCATGGTGCCCGCAGGAGCCGCTCCCGGCGACGCCTGTCCCCACGCCATTGCCCCCATCAACACACACAGCAGCCAACTCTTACGCATAAATAAATCCTCCAGGATTGGTAAATCAGGAAGTTGCAACCGCCCGAACCTAGCATCCTAGCACATAGGCGCCCGCTTTCCGCAGCCCGAGTGCAGGTTAGTGGTGGCCAGTTCGCAAACCGTTAATCACTAAAGGTTAAGAGGTTACACGAAGAAGTGCCGGCGAATCGGTTTCCTTCGTGAAACTTCGCGATCTTAGTGGTTAATGGTCCTTGGCCGTTTTGCACCTGGAAACAGCCCAACAAGGTTACTTGCTGGTTACTTTCGAGCATACTTTGCAGCCATTTTCATCTGGCCGTCGCCACCGTAGATTGAGGGCTGGTGATCGTGAGGCGGAATGACAACTCTTGATGCAGTAATCTTCGTCGGGCTTCTGGCAATCATCGACCGGAAACGTCGCCGCGCAGTGATCGTGGACGCGCTTCTGATTTCGAGTGCGTTCGCGATATTTTCTACGTTTCGGGGCTAAATCCGCGCGGGATCCTTAATCTGCCAGAACGTTGGCTTCGCGCTCGTAAAACCTCCAGGCACAAGGTGCTTGTAATAGCCAACTTCATCTCGCCAATTTTCTCTTCATCTTCCTTTATTGCTGTCAAGTCACTTCGTCTTAATAACCGGGTATCTGACCGCCAACAAAGTGGCGAGCTTTACACGGTTTGCGCGGGATGGGCTATAGTCCAGTTGTAACAGCCGAGGCGCTGAGTGGAGAAAAGATATGAGAATCATCGACATGAGAATCATCGGCACGGTTATGCTTTTTGCCGTGTCCGCATTAGCCCAGGTACCGGTCACGGTTGCCACTGCCACCGCGGCCTGTGGCTCAGAGAAGACCGGCTTCAACGTGAAGCTCGACGAATCTCAGCACGTTCTGGCGCAGCCCCAGCCCGGAAAGGCTCTGGCTTACTTCATTCAGGAAAAAGGCGCTGATGCCCTTGGCTTGACGGCCCGTGTCGGGTTGGACGGAGCATGGGTGGGCGCAAATAAGAACAGTTCCTATCTCGCTGTGTCCGTGGAGCCGGGAGAGCATCATGTCTGTGTGAACGTGCAGTCCCATCGAGGGCATCCCGTCGGGCTCCTACATTTCACGGCGGAGGCAGGAGAGGTTTATTACTTCAGTGCCCAGGTCATTTACGGAGAAGAAGCTCAGGCCTACTTGTTTCTGGGTGCGGTCGATAGCGACCAGGCCAAGTATCTGATTGCTTCCTCTCCATTGAGCTTGTCAACTCCCAAGGAGTAACCCGCCTGCGGTGGCGGTGTAATTTAGCCACGAACCTTGGTCGCCGCGAATCGTAGTCGCACGTAGTCGGCCACCCAGGTTCCATCGGCACCGCGAAGTTGTGGTTCCAGAACCCTGCGAACTTCCTCCAGATAGTTGTTGCGCTCTTCCTCGGAGAGGCCTTGAAAAAAGTTGAGCGCAAAAGTTTCTAGCCAGCCAACAACGTCGCCCGGCAAGGGAGTTGGACGCGGAATCAGCGCAATGCTATCCACACGAAACCCGGCGTGTTCCAGCCGGGTGGCGTAATCGCCGGGGGTAGGGAAGTACCAGGGAACGCGAGCCTCGCCATCTAACCCACGGCGGTCCAAGGCTTCCACCAAAGCAGTTCGGATCTTCCGAACGCAACCGTAGCCTCCGCATTCCGCAACAAATCGTCCGCCTGGTTTCAAGGAACGATACACTCCGGCCAGCATCACGTCGGCGCGCTTAATCCAGTGCAGTACGGCATTGCTAAACACGGCATCGAACTCTTCTTCGTATGGCAGCTCTTCGCCGCCGATCGCGGATGCGTTCAAGCCGAGCTTCCTGGCCGCCTCGACCTGCGCGACGCTCGAATCGACCGCAACCACTTCGCAACCTGCGTCCGCTAGTTTTTTCGTGAGTACGCCGTCTCCGCAACCCAGGTCGAGGATCTTTTCGCCGGGTTGCGGTGCCAGCAAATCTACGACGGGCGATCCTAAGTCAGACACAAATCTCGCATTGCGCGCATAAACCTCCGGGTCCCAAGTTTGTGCTGTGGTCATGGCTGCAATGATAGCAGTCAGCAGCACGCAGTTTCATTGCCCGAAACGCCGGTGGATGGGTGGCCCACGCAACCCCGCCGGCTTGAGTGGGCGCGTCTAAGTGGGAAGCTCCGGCGGTGGTTCGCTCAGCTGGAGGAGAGCACGCTACGGCATACCCGCGTACCCGTAAACCCGCCGGGCGCGTGGTTATTTCGCTGAAGCCACCGTCGCAGCGGCCGTGCCGGTGCCGCTAACGGTGAACGTCACCGATGGCGTCGTGCCCCCTCCCGTGCTGCTGAGAGGGACGGTTGTAGTGCCGCTGTAAGCCGTCGCCGCAGTCGGGGTAAATGTAACGCTGAGTTGGCAACTTGACCCCACCGGGATGGCGGCAGTGCAAGTGCCAAGGCCAACGTCGAAAACTGGATTGTTCGAGACCGGAGTGCCCACCAGAGCGTCGTACAGATCCCCGTGATTAGTCAGGGTGACGTGTTTGACAGCGCTCGTCGTGCCCACCTTCTGCGAGGGGAACGCCAGCGAAGTGGGCGTCGCCGTCATGTAGACTCCGTAGACGAATCCCGAGAGCGCCACAGTCTGTGCCGTGCTGGCGGTGTTCAGGCTGTCAGACGTAAAGGTGATGGTCCCGGAGAAAGTTCCCGCGTGCGGCGCGGTCATCGTAGCCCCAACCTGACAGTACGCACCCGGCGCCAGCACAATTCCGTTCTTGCACGGTTTTGTAGTGGTCGTCTTCATGGCAAACGCTGCGGCTCCGCTGCGTACAATGCTCGATATGGTGAGTTCTTTGTTCCCTCCGTTGTACATGCTGATTTCTTCAACCGGGCTACTCACGCCGGAATCCTGCTCGCCGAAAGCAATCGCGCCCTGCGACCGGTCCACTTTGTCGAGATCGTAATAATTGCCCACATAGACCGTGCCGTCAGAAGCAACTGAATCGCCAAGTGGCGAAGCTGCGGGATCAAGGTTGGCAATCGAATTTGCATAACCTGACGCTGGCAATTCCGCCACCCCACCTCCGGCATAGCGGGTCGCATAAACCGTGCTGGCGGCATCGGTCGGGACCCCCTCGCTGGCGCCCTCCGTATTGATCTGAGTCTGAACTCCACTGGCGGTCAGCTTGTTGATCGCGTATCCGCCAAGAAAGAGGTTGTCATTGGCGTCCACTGCAATCTCCGAGGGTTGAGTCATCACAGGATCAATTGCCGTCGTGGCATAAGTCCCATTGGCCTTGAGCTCAAAAATGTCACCACACTCGATCTCCAGCACAAATAGATTTCCCAGCTGATCGACTGCCACCGAATAAAGATATTCCAAAGTCGAGCACGGATTATAGGGCGGCGAAGGTGGAACCACGGTGATGGAGCCCTGCACTCCGCCGGCTTTATAGGTCACAATCTCCGTGCTGTATGTATTCTGGGCGATGTAGAGCGTTCCCGCGCCATCAATTGCGATGGCATGTGGGGAACTAAGCCCGGTAATCGGCAACTGGGTCAGAACGCCTGCCCTGGTATAGCTGAAAACGGCGTCGCTGTTATCGGAAAGGAAGTACACCGTCCCGTTTTCGTCCACGACAGACTGATAGATATAGTCGGAACCGGGGGTGTCGGTAATGGGACTGGTCACGATTCCCGGCTGTATCAGCGCCAACGGAGACTGCCCGGTCCCACCCACCAATACGGTTGCGAGCGTAGTCGCACCGTCCAGCAGAAGCAGTGCGTCTTTGCGTGCGCCCGGCAGCGTAGGCACAAACGAAACCGTTACCTTACAAGTCTCGCTGCTGCCGCTGACCACACACTTAACCGCGCTCAGCGTGTAATCGTGGCCGTAATGCATGCTGGCTGTGGGTGTGAAACTCCCGGAGTAGCCAGAGACTTTGAACGTCTCCGTAAGTTTCTGCGCAGAAGACTCCGCAATCTCGACTGCCGCGGCATGAAAGCTGAGTACAGCTGGCGTTGGCACTGCCACAATTGCGTCTCGGCGAACCTCAGTTACCCGACCACTTTTCGCCTGCGTTTCCCGCCCGCCGCGGTCATCCTGGGCAACCGCATGATTGACCTGAAGGCTGAGAATAGTCATTGCTGCTGCCAACATGTGGGATTTGCGAATCATCGGAAGCTCCTTAGTGGATGGAATCGTGAACCATTGCTGCTGAGAGGGGAAGGAACTACTGCCGGGCCAAAACAATGGCCACGAGTTTACACCCATTCCCCCTCGCTGATTGAGTGAAAAAAGTTGCGTAGTGCCTCATTTTGAGGCGAAATCCGCCACGACGCCAGTCCGGCGTTCTGCCCTTTTCACCAGCCGACCACCACCGCCCGCTGCTTATATGCCTTGACACGTATATGCCATTTAAAGTATATGATGAGAGTGGAATCAATCTTCGAAATCATCGCCGAGCCCAACCGCCGCGCCATCTTGACCCTCCTGGTTTCGTCACAGCAGTCGGTAGGAGAGATCGAGCGCCAACTTCGCATGCCACAGCCGACCGTGTCCAAACACCTGCGCGTGCTGCGCGACGCCGGTTTCGTCGAATCCACAGTGGATGCACAGCGCCGCCTCTACCGGCTGAGGCCCGAACCGTTTCAGCAGGTAGACGCCTGGCTGGCTCAGTTCCGCCGCTTCTGGTCGGTTCATGTGGATGCTCTCGAACGCCACCTCGATCGGATGGAGAAGGATCGCTATCAGACAATATCAATGAAAATCAGCCCCGCGAAAAAGAAGACCAGGAATATGACGCGGCCCAAGCCGCGAACGCAATAGATATATGCGATCGATAAAGGAGAGACAAAATGAAAATCAAACTGACCAGCATATTCGTCGACGACCAGAGCAAAGCCCTGCGCTTCTATACGGAAGTCTTGGGCTTCACCAAGAAAGCCGATTTCAGCAACGGTCCCTTTCGCTGGCTGACCGTAGCCTCGCCCGAGGAACCGGACGGCACCGAGCTCCAGCTGGCGCTGAATAACAACCCCGCAGCCAAAACCTATCAGCAAGCCGTCTTTCAACAGAACCAGCCCGCGGCCAATTTTATTACCGATGACATCAAGAGCGATTACGAGCGGATCATATCCCGCGGAGCCGTGTTCACCATGCCACCCAGCGACGTGACTGGCGCAACCATCGCTGTGTTAAACGACACCTGCGGCAACCTGATTCAGCTCACCCAACTGGCTCGCTGGTAGCGCGGATGCGCGTGGGTTATTAGAGATTCGTATCGTATATGCCTTCGGCATACCGCAAGCATGAACTCACGAATGCGCCTTCAGGCAAGCTTTGAGCAAGGAAAAGAAAGATGACCGATCGCGATCACTACACACCGGGTCCGGCTCATGGGGCGCAAATACGAAAGACACAAACCAATGAAGACCAGTGGACGCTCATTCTCGTCCGCGAACTGCGCCACTCGCCGGAAAAAGTTTGGCAGGCGCTCACCGACCCAGCCCATCTCCGCGAATGGGCTCCGTTCGACGCCGATGGCAACCTGGGCACCGCTGGAACCACGGTTAAGCTCACCACTGTGGCAGCGCCCAAACTGCACGTTACCGAAACCACTGTGACCCGGGCTGACCCTCCCGCGGTGCTCGAGTACAACTGGGGCGACCACGATATGCGCTGGGAACTCGAAGCCTCCGAAGGCGGCACGCGCCTGACCCTGTGGACCAATATCGGCCGCCGCTTCATTTCAATGGGCGCAGCCGGATGGCACATCTGTTTCGATGTTCTCGATCACCTGCTCAGCGGAACTCCCCTCGGCCGCATGGTCGGTCCCGAGGCCATCAAATTTGGTTGGCAGCGCCTGAACGCCGAGTATGCCAAGAAGTTCGATATGGAAACCCCGTGAATCGATGCAGGGAAGCTGCCCTCGGCCAACCTGCCCTGAGCGAAACCGACAAGCCGCGCGGGATCGCTCTGGAAACTCTCTCAGAAAGGGCTCGGGAAGGGCACGAGTTCTACTCGTGCCGTAACGAAGCAGCAAATACGCAGGCTTTAGCCCTGAGGCGTCTTCTTTCAGCATCAGGGATTGAAGTAAGGATCCTTCGCCATACGAATGAACGACGCTTCCGAGGCCGGAGATGAACTGATTCGCCAATCCTCCTCCTTATTGATGTCGAACCACACGACACCCTTGATGAGCGGGAAGCGGGTGCGCAGCGTGGGGATAATGTCGGCGATCCATTTTGCTTTATCTCCGCCCTCTTCACCCGACGCCATCTCTCCAATCAGGATTGGCTTTCCCTTGGCTGCCAGCAGCGGGTAGATGTCCTGAAACACCTGTTGGAAGGTCTGCCAACCCCCGTTCTTCGTACCCCAGTTATAGCCATCAACCCCGGTCCAATCTACGTAGGCATCGCCGGGATAGTAATCCATCGTCGTTCGGTTGCCGCCGTGGTTGTCGGTGACGTTCGGACACCACGCCCAAACTACATTGCTCGCGCCCGCGGCAACGAACAGGTCGTGAATGTGCCGGTAAGCGGAGACGTACTGCGGAGCGTTATTGCCGTTCCACGCCTCATCACCATTCATCTCAGCGGCAAAGTCGAGAAACAATTTCTTACCCAGGGCTTTAGAACCTTTCGCCCGCGCCATGATCGTGGCATCGAGGCTCCCATCGATGATCTTGCCGAAATCAATCTTGTGAGGTTCCCAACTGATGAGCGGAATGCGTCCCGCCGCCAGGTCTGCCTGGGTCACGCTCCCCGTCCAATCGGCTGCCCACCCGTAGTAAGCGAGATGAATGACAGGCGTCCGCCCAAGCTTTCGCGCCGTTTGCTCGATGCTGCCGGCGCCATAATATTGCCCAAGCAACGCACCGGATGAAGGTTCGAGAATAGACGATCCAATCGGTGACCCGCTCGACTTTTCGCTCGCCGCATTTGTCAGGACGCAGCCCAACACCAGCATGATCACGCCCGCCGAAGCGGCTCTGTTAAGCATTTCTCGCATGGCAATAATCCTTCGTTCGCCTCCGCCCTATGCAGGTGGAGATGTCTCACCATGTTGTTATTCGACTCAACAACAGGGGATGCCCCACCCTTCGCGCTTTTCGAAGAGTGGGTAGATAGCGTCTTGCGGCGAGCGCCTTTGAGTTTTCGTTACTACCCAAAAAGCTCTTCGTCGCTGCTACTTCACGGTAATTGTAAAGTATGCCGCGCTACAGGATGACGGCATCGTCACGGGAGAAAATTCGAACAGAGCCTCTAACTAAAGTTAGCATGGGTACTCGTTTTCCAGCTCACAGCTTGCAGGTTACGGTATTCCACGGCTAAATTATCTGCAAGAGTTGGAGCCATACCATGAAAAATCCCGTCCCCGTGGAATCTGCTTCCGCATTCATCGACGCGAAGATCAAGGATCTTGGCGACTGGCGCGGCAAGACACTCGCGAAAGTCCGCGAACTCATACACGCGGCAGACCCCGAGATCGTCGAAGAGCGGAAGTGGGTCCGGGCGACATCGCCCGGAACACCCGTCTTCTCCCATGGCGGTATCGTCTGCACCGGAGAGACCTACAAGAACGTCGTCAAGATAACTTTTGCCAAAGGAGCTGCGCTGAAAGACCCTTCCGGCCTATTCAACTCCAGCCTCGAGGGCAATGTCCGCCGCGCCGTCGACATCCACGAAGGCGACAAGATCAACGATACGGCATTGAAGGATCTCATCCGCGCAGCCGTGGCGCTTAATCTCGATGGGAAGAACCAGAAGAAGCCCAAACCGGATCCCCGCCGAGCCGCCGGCAAGCGCGCCAACTAGCGCGGAGCCCACTTTTTTCAAATAAATATTGGTTGCCCCGTCCTTGTCCCTGCGTTCTTTGCGGGGACAGGGCGGGGAATTTGATCCTGTCCTTGCCACTGCCGTTTCTGAACCGCGAGCGAAATTTTGCCTGTCGCCACCACAAGAGCACACGGAAACGGCACCTGACACGCCGACCACCACTCGATTCCCTTGGCGCAATTCCGGCTTATCGCGGATAATCCCAACATGTCCGGCAACATCTCAGGCAACCCGGCCCTATATTCGCCGAACGCCATGCGCGCCGAAAAGCGCGCCGTGGCAGGTAGTTCTGTCATTGCCGCTCTGCTGGTAACCGTTGGAAAAATCATCGTCGGCTTCACCACTGGCAGCCTGGGCATTCTCTCCGAGGCCGCCCATTCGGCGCTTGATCTAATCGCCGCGCTGCTCACTTATCTATCCGTGGGAGTCTCCGACAAGCCCGCTGATGCCGACCACCAATACGGCCACGGTAAAGTCGAAAACTTTTCCGCCTTCGTCGAAACCGCATTGCTCCTGCTGACCTGCATCTGGGTCGTCTATGAAGCCGTCAACCGTCTGTTCTTCCGTCGCGTGGAAGTCGAGCCTTCCGTCTGGGCCTTTGTCGTGATGTTGGTCTCGATGGCCGTGGATTACTGGCGTTCCCGCGCGCTCGGCCGCATCGCCACAAAATACGACAGTCAGGCGCTTGAAGCCGATGCATTGCACTTTTCCACCGACGTCTGGTCCGCAGGAGTGGTCGTACTGGGATTGGCGTTGATCCTCGTCGGTCGTCTTTACCACATCGATTGGCTTCTCCGCGCCGATCCCATTGCTGCTCTGTTCGTCGCCGGAGTGATCATCAGCGTAAGTTGGCGCCTGGCGCGCCGCACCGTCGACGCCCTGCTTGACGCCGCACCCACCGGCATTCGCGGCCAGATCATCGCCGCAGTCCTGCGCGTCGATGGCGTGCTCGAAGTCGGCCGCGTCCGCATTCGCCGCGCCGGCAACCGCTACTTCGCCGATCTCGCCGTCGGCCTGGCGCGCACCGTCACCTTCCAGCGCTCCGAGCAAACCGTCAGCGCTGTTACCGATGCGGTACGAAAAATTCTGCCCGGTGCCGACGTCACCGTGCAGCCGCTCCCCCGGGCGCAACGCTCGGAAAATATTTTTGACCGTATTCGCGCCGTTGCCACGCGCCACAACTTAAATGTTCATGACATCAGCGTCCAGGATCTTGCCGGAGCTCTGCACGTAGAGCAACACGTGGAGCTCGACGAGCGCATGACACTCAAAACCGCGCACGATCAAGTCACCGAACTCGAAGCCGACATGCGCCGCGAAGTCCCAGAGATCGCCGACATTCTCACCCACATCGAAAGCGAACCCGCTACCATCGAAACCGGGGACGAGATGGTCCGCGACGCTGATCTTGAACGCCGTCTGAAAGTCGTTGCAGCCCGCTTTCCCGAGATTATCGACATGCACGATATTCAGATCAAAAAGGTTCGCGGGCGCCTCTATGTTTCCTGTCACTGCACGCTCTCCGACGATCTTCCTCTGGCCCGCGTTCACGACATCCAAACCGAACTCGAAATCTATTTCAAGCAAGACGCTCCCGAACTCTTTCGTGTCCTGATTCATCCCGAACCCAGCACCGACAATCGACGATGAGGTGACATCTGTCACAGACAAGGGGATTGACGATTGTTGATTGTTGATTGACGAGTAAAATCAAAGGCAAAGTTTTTAATCATCAATCAACCATTAGTAATCATCCATTGCTTTTGGAGTTCCAACATGGAAAGTCCCACCAATCAGGCCGAAGCGCTAAAGGCTCGAACGAAGCAATTCGGCTTGCGGATCATCCGCCTCATTCGATCCTTGCCTCGGAGTGCCGAAGGCCGCATCATAGGAAATAGTTGTTACGATCAGGCATGTCAGTGGCAGCCAACTATCGTGCCGTATGCCGCGCTCGCTCTCGGCCAGAGTTTCTATCGAAACTTGCCATCGAAATCGAAAAGGCCGATGAATCGGCTTTCTGGCTTGAACTCCTGGTCGATGCCGGCCTCGTTTCAGAAGCAAAGAGGAAGGATCTAAAATCAGGGGCCAACCAGCTTGTCGCTATATTTAATGCCTCTAGCATGACGGCAAAGAAAGTTTCCCAATCATCAATCATCAATCAACAATCAAAATTCCTACGATGAGGGCCTCATGACAACCGCACGCACCACCTGGATTGAAAAGCAAAAATTCAACGGAGTCTCCGATAGCGGCCACACCATCATCGTCGATGGCGATCACGCAGCCGGGAACAGTCCCATGGAACTGGTACTGATTGGCCTCTGCGGCTGCACAGGGTACGATGTCGTCTCTATTCTTCAGAAAAAACGCGAGGCTTTTACCAGTATCGAGGTCCGTGCCGAAGCGGAGCGCGCCCAGGACCCGCCTATGGTTTATACAACAATCAAGTTGATCTATCGCGTTGGCGGCAACGTATCGCGCAAAGCGGTAGAGGACGCTGTCCGTCTTTCAGAAGAAAAATATTGCTCGGTGTCCGCGATGCTTCAGAAGACCGCCAAGATTACCACCGAGATTGAGTTACCAGACGCAAAGCGCCCATGACTCCTCGTGTTTTCCTTTTCAGTCAACCCAACTGCCTTCCTTGCGAAATCGTAAGGCTCTTTCTGGAGGTCAGAGAGATTGCCTTCGAGGAGCGCGACATTAGCCTGGATCCGCTCGCCCTCGCTGAGTTGGTGGATGTGTATCACGGCAGCAGCGCGCCCACCGTCGTGATCCTGACGCCCAGCGGCCCGGAAGTGATTGAAGGCTTCAATCCGGATCGGATTGACCGCCACCTCTCCGCTGCCTGATGATGGAAAAGCTGGTGGTCAATGACCGGTGGTCAGTGTTGACTGAATGACCGCATCGTTAGAGCAGCCCTTTTTTCTGATTACTGAACACTCTCACTTTGAGGCCACACATTTCTAATCGCCAACCCCACCCATTGCGCGGATATTTCTTCATCGGTTCGGCCGCGTTCCTATGGGGGATTTCGGCTGTTCTGGGTCGCGCCGTATTCACCGGAAAGCTGCCTCTCAGCGCAACATTACTTCATCCTATCGACCCGCTGATTCTTTCGCAGACACGCACAACATTCTCTTTGCTGGTATTGCTTCCAGTTCTAGTCGCCGCCAGGGGATGGCGGCGAATCCGCCTGCCGGTGCGCGAACTCGTGAATTGCTTTGTGCTGGGAACGGTGGGCGTTGCACTGTCGAATTACTTTTACTACGTCGCCATTCAAAGAACGAATGTTGCGATTGCGATTATCGTGCAGTACACCGCTCCAGTGTGGGTATTGATCTACGTGGTTGCGCGGCGTCAGCAGAAACTGACAGCGCAAAAAGTCGCTGCCGTCGCTTTAGCGTTGGTGGGTATCGCATTTGTCATCAATCTTTTCGCAATTGGTTCTTCGTCCGCGCTGCGTCTGGACGCGTATGGAATTATTGCTTCGCTTCTCGCCTCGTTTTCATTCGCTTTCTACAACGTTGCAGGCCATGGCATTCTGGCTCGTCACGATCGTTGGCGCGTCCTGGTGTGGACGCTGGCGGCCTCCGCCATCTTCTGGCTAATTGTTAATCCGCCGTGGAAAATCGTGGCCGCGCACTACGCGCCCGCGCAGTGGATATTCCTGTTCCTGTTTTCAATGATCTCAGTTCTCGCAGCATTCTCGCTTTACTTTCTCGGCCTGCAATATCTAGAACCGACTCGCGCCATCGTAGCAAGTTGCCTGGAACCAGTGTTCTCGATTCTTCTTGCCGCGGGGCTGTTGGGCGAGGTCTTACGCCCGATCCAGACTGTGGGCATTGTTTTCGTGCTGGCCGCCATCGTGATCGTGCAACGCCCAGACCCCAGTGCACGTCGAGATTCAGTCGTGCACGCAGATTCGGTCACAATCCAACCTATCGAATAGAAGGGAGGTCACGACGATGCTTATGTCGGGACAGCCGCGCTCGGCTGTCCAGTCGAGCAAAGCTCGACTCCTTCTCCCAACGACGGCAAACGCGCCAACACTACTTTCCAATCCGCAGCCCAATCCGCAACAAGTGGAAATATCTTTGTGCTTTCCGCACATCGCGAGCGATCTGTTCGCGCAATGCTTCCACTGAGGAAAACTTAACCTCGTCGCGGACTCGATTCAGAAAACTGATTTCCACTTCGCTCTCCGGCGTCAACTCAATAGGATGGAAATTCAGCAAGTGGCTCTCAATGGCAAACGAATCAGCCCCGAACGTAGGCCGGTTGCCGACATTGGTAACGGAATCGAAGCTCTCCGCTCCAACCCGCGTGCATGTAATGTAAACGCCGTCCTTCGGCACCATCTCGTCATAGCGCGCCAAATTGATCGTCGGGACAGTGTACTTCGTTCCATAGCCGCGTCCGCGTCCGGGTGTGCCCAAAATGCTGAACGGCCGTGCCAGCAGGTGCCGCGCGCGGCTCACGCGTCCTTCACTGAGCAACTTGCGGATGTGACTGCTTGAAACTGCTTCTCCGCGCAACTTTTGCTCGGTATAGATTTTTACGTCAAAGCCCATTTCCTGGCCGAATTGCATGAGCTGGTTCACGTCGCCCGCCGCTTTATGTCCGAAACGGAAGTTATAACCTTCATGCACTTCCCGGGCGTGCAGCCTTTTTTTCAAGATGCGTTCCGCGAATTGGCGAGGCGTCAGAAGAGAAAGGTCACGGCCAAAGGGAAGCGCTAGCACGGCATCGAGGCCTGTTGCTTCCAGCAAACGTAATTTCTCCGGCAGAGGAGTCAGCAGCTTGAGACCACAATCCGGGCGCAAAATGCGCGCGGGATGGGGATCAAACGTGACCGCGACGGCCTTGGCACCGGTCTCTTTGGCACGCCGGACAATTTCTTGCAGAACCTGCGTGTGGGCGCGGTGTACTCCATCAAAATTTCCCACGGTTACTACGCATGGGCCAAGTTCCAAAGAAACATCTTCAAGTTTGTGGAACACTTGCATAGTAGTTTCATTTTGTCATTCCGAACCGGCTTCAGCCGGTTGGGAAGCTACTTCGTTCGGACAAAAGCAGATTTCTCGCGCGATATAAACTGCGCAGGAACGTTTACTTCACCTGCCTAAATTTCGAAATCCAGCTTCATCCCGTCGTAGGCCAACCGCACATGCGGTGGCAGGGTGGCATTAGTCTCCTCGTGCGGCAGGTCATGACAAATGTGGGTAAAGAAAGCCCGCTTCGCTTTTACTCGATCAACAATGCGCAATGAATTCTCCACGGTCGAGTGTGTGGGATGCGGCTTGTGGCGCAGCGCATCCAGGAAAAGCACATCGAGCCCTTGAAGCTGTTGATATGAGGTCTCGGGAATTTCGCTGTGGTCGGTGAGATAAGCCGCCGATCCGAAGCGAAATCCATAAATTTCAGTTTCGCCGTGAATCAAGCGCACCGGCTCGAATCGCGCGCCAAACAAATCCACCGGACCATCGATCGGGCACAGCTCCAGCAGCGGCAATCCTCCATACTTGTAATTGGCGTCAAAGATATAGCTGAACATCCTGCGCAGAAACGCGGCGGCATCGGGCCGCGCATAAAGCGGTAACTTCTGCGGTTTGTGCCGGTAGCTTAGCGGACGCAAATCATCAATGCCGAGAATATGGTCGGCATGAGTATGAGTATAAAAAACTGCGTCGAGGCGGGTGATGCGCTCGCGAATTGCCTGCGCATAAAAATCAGGAGTGGTATCGATGAGCACCGCTTTGCCGGCGTATTCGATCATTACCGAAGGCCGGGTGCGGCGGTCGCGGGGATCCGCCGAATGGCACACAGCGCAGTCGCAACCGAGCGTAGGCACGCCCATGGATGTGCCGCTGCCGAGCACGGTCAGTGTAGCTTTCACGCACTAGCCTCATCGCTTGCGAACACAGCAAGGTTCATCGTCCGCTGGTTCCGGTGGCAACTCCGGGTTGGGGCGGTCGCGTCAGCGCATTGGTCACTTCCACATAAGCCATGCGGACTTCGTAAAGGCTGTTTTGCAGGAAGTTTTCTTCGGTGGGAGTCAGGTTGCCTTTCGTTTTCTCCGACAAAAGCGCCAGCGTATCGATGGTCTGCCGTGCGCCAATGATGTCAACCCGCGGCTGCTCACCCTGCTGGTGCATCAAGCCGAGTTGCAGCATGGCAGTCATGTAAAGCGACGCCATAAAGCGCTCGAACGTCATCTCGAATTCCTTCGCCGAACGGCCGCTGAGTTCCACGCGCGAGTTCAACGCTTCGGAAGACTTACGGTACGCATCGGCCTGCTCCTGCTGCTCGGCCACAGTCGGCGGCGGAGGCGCATCCGTGTGCAGGTTCGCTTCGCCGTCCGAAGGAAATGGAGTCACAGGCGCGGAAGCAGCGTCCTTCACCGCGCTCGAGGTCGGCGGCTTCGGTTTTTCCGCTTCTCTTTCTTTTTCTATCCTCGCGGTTTCTTTCTGCGCTTCCTCGCGCGCGTCGCTGCGCAACTCGCCATCCTCGGTGAACAAGCGGCGGTCGGTTACCGTGAAACCAGAGTCTTGTCTTTTCTCAGCCATAACTTATCCTCGCTTACAGACTAAACTGGAATTTTCGCTGCCTTGGTATTTTGAAAATATCTCAGCGCCCTCGCCTGACAGCTCGATCTAGGCCCGATACAGAACAACATCCTCGGCCACGTCTGGCAGAGCGCCTTTGAGCGGCAACTGAGTCACCGTCGCCTTCACACCGCCAATTGCGACCTCCTGCCCCGGACCTACTTCGCGCCGAATATAGCCCAGCGCAATGGTTTGTCCTCCGGAGCCAGAGGAAGACGGCAGAATTGCTGCGCTCGTAATCTCCCCCACCTCTTTTTCGGCCACCACGATCTTATCTCCCGCAGTAATTCTCACCGCACCGGGGCTCAAAAAGCCGGTAAATTTGCGACGGACATTCCCTCGCGACCGAATGCGCTCCACAATTTCCTGGCCCACGTAACAGCCTTTGTTGAAGTTAAGCGCTCGCGCCTGTTCTGTTTCCTGCGGCAGATCGCGCTCTCGGATGTCCGCTCCGTAAACCGGCACGCCCAAAGAAATCCGCAGCATTTCCCAAGCCTCGCTGCCCGCCGGTTTTGCCCCCGCGGCGGTCAGCGCTTGCCAGGTTTTGTAAACATCTTTCGCTGCAAGACATATCTCGTAAGATCCTTCGGCCGAGTCGCTGCGCACGATCGTGCACTCAACACAACCGCAGTTGCACTTCGTCGTAGCCATTTGCAAGGACTGCAGTTCATGATCGTGTTCCTGAGGATGACTCGGAATTTCAATCCCCGCCGCGCGCAAAATCTCTCGCGATTTCGGCCCAGTCACTCCCAGCGCCGTCCGGTTCTCACCGATACTCGCAATCTCCACATCGTCCATGATGATGAAATGGTCAAACGTGCTCAGGATTTTATCCAGCTGCGCGCGATCAGTTTCAACCTCCAGCGACTCGCCGAGGTTGTAGACATTCATATCGCCTAAAATGCGCCCCTGTGCATTCAGCAGAAACGCGTAGACGCCGTGACCCACGGCAAGATCGCGGATGTTATTGGTGACCATGCCATTCATCCACCGCGCCCGGTCGCCGCCCTTTACCGAGACCCGCGCCCGAAATCCTAAGTCATGGACGCCGCAACCCTCCCGCAGAGCGGCAAACTCTTCGCTTGCATCACCAAAATTCGCCGCCGTCGTCGCCCCGCGGTAATCGGATTCCGCCATCGGACTGGTGTTTCCGCCATCCCGCTGCCGAAGCGCCTGTTGGAGTGGAGTGAAAACCATCGGAATATTGATTATAACGAAGCCCGCACCGATTCATCGAATGCTGATTCATCGAGTCGGGAACAATTTCGGCTAATGCTTATGCTGCTGCTAATGCTTTTATCAACCTTATCCCTTTGTCATCCTGAGCGAAGATCAACCGCGGTCGAAGGATCTCTGTACTTTCAGCAATGCCCGTGCAACCTCCAGAGTTCAGTATGAGCAGCGTTACATTCTGATTCCCGTTTTGCCCTCCTGAACCGCCTTCACATTCCACCTTGTGACTTCGCCTATAGTCTCGACCCCGCGCTCTCCCTCCGTGTTCTCCTCCGTATCCCCTGTGTTAAAGCTCTTGACCTATCCGTGATGAGATCCCCGAGCCTACTCAAACCGCCAACCCTTGTGTTAACGTCTCTGCCGGAGCTTCGCAAAAAATGGACACCTCCAAGCCCTCCAGAAAACGTATCGCGGTCATCCCCGGCGATGGCATCGGCCAGGAAGTCATTCCTCAGGCTCTCAACATAATCAAAGCCTCGGGTGCCAACGTCGATCTCACCGAATTTGACTGGGGCGCCGACCGCTATCTTCGCGACGGAACCACCGTCCCTCCCGACGGCTTCGCCATGCTGGCCCGCGACTTCGACGCCATCCTTGCCGGAGCCTTCGGCGATCCCCGCGTGAAGACCAATATCCATGCCAAGGAAATTCTCCTCGGCATGCGCTTCAAAATGGATCTCTACGCCAACGTGCGTCCCGTGCGCCTGCTGGATGCCGCCCTCTGCCCGCTGAAAAATGTCGAACCTAAAGACGTGGATTTTGTCGTGATCCGCGAGAACACCGAAGGCGTTTATACCGACGCCGGCGGCGTCTTCAAACAAGGCACTCCCGATGAAATTGCCACGCAGGAGGATATCAACACCCGCAAGGGCGTCGAGCGCATCATCCGCTACGCCTTCGAATATTGTGAGCGGCATACGAAACTCGATGGCTCGCCCCGCACTCGCGTCTTGATGTGTGATAAATCGAATGCCATGACCCACGCCGGCGGCCTCTGGCAGCGCACCTTCAAAGAAGTCAGCGGAGATTATCCCAACCTCGCCACCCAGCACATGTATGTCGACGCCCTCTGCATGCAAATGGTCCGCGATCCGCGCCAGTTCGACGTAATCGTCACCAACAACATGTTCGGCGACATCATCACCGATCTCGCCGCCGGATTGCAGGGCGGCCTGGGCATGGCCGCCAGCGGAAATATTCATCCCGGAAAAACCTCAATGTTCGAACCCGTTCACGGCTCCGCCCCGCCAATCGCCGGAAAGAATTTAGCGAATCCATTCGGCGCAATCCTGACCGCGGCCATGATGCTGGCTCATCTGGGATTTGTGAAGGAGTCGGAAAAGATCGAAGCCGCAGTGCTCGAGGCAGTGCGCCAGAAAAAAACTACGCAGGACATTGGCGGCACTCTGGGAACGCGAGAAGCGGGGAAGTGGGTGGCGGGGAACTTATGACCCGGAAAAATCGGGTGCCCCGTCCTTGTCGCGTTCTGTGCGACAGGGCGGGGACTTTGACTTTCACTCCCAAATCTGAGGCGTAATTCCCATCTGCTCTCGCTTGCGGGCAGTCCATTGGGGGCTGGCCCAACCGTATTCTAACCTGACACAGGATGCCCCACCCGTGGCGGTTTCACGGGTGGGCTGCTGCGAACTCTCCCCGGTATGTTCCTCGGTCAGAGGCGGAACAGGTAAAGAGATAACAGTCCGGGGCATGTGACATCCGCCCTTGCGATCCACAGCCAAATCATTCCATCATCGCCCAGCACAAAGGAACTGACACCGTGATGACGCTCGAATCTGAAAGGCGAAAAGCGGCCGCAAGTCGATGATTCAAAGGAACTAGCCATCTAAGTTCTTTAGAAAAGGATGTTTGCCGACGAAAACCCACCAAGATGGAGATTCTAAGGATCTTACAAAAATAGGGGGGAGGGGTGCGTCGTCGTTCGAGAGCAAATCACGCAATCCAGACGCCCATCATCGCAAAATAATTTATGCCTTCCGCCCGACGAACAGCGCCAGTTCGCGCCACTTCCAGTGGCAATCTACATCGATGAAGCCGATCTCCCGCAGCCAGTGGAGCTGGGTTTCCAAATCGAGCAACTTGTTGGACGGGTCCTCGGTTTCAGGAGTGATGCCGAGCAAGTGCAGAAATTCTTCATGCAACCGTGCCGTGGGTGAGGCTACATGTTCGAGGTTGCAAAACACTCCGCCGGGATTGAGCAGGTTGTAGATCTCGGCATACAGCTCACGCTTGCGATCGTGCACAAGATGATGGATGGCAAAGCTGGAAACAACCGCATCGAACTTGCCCAGCGAGGGCAGCGGGTTATCCAGATTGTGAGAGACCACAGTGACCGATGATGAGTCTCCCGCGAAGCGATTGCGTGCAGCTTCGAGCATCGCCGGTGAAAAATCCACCGCCACGGCTTCTAACTTCGCATCCCGCGCGGCCAGATGAGATTTCGCCAGCGCCAGCAAGCGTCCATCCCCGGTACCGAGATCCAGTATCCGGTGAACATTCGCCGGAATGAATTCCAGAAGCGTCGACTCGCCCTCCGTGCGATGCGGGATGGAATTAGCGCGGCCCAGATAATCGGCCGCATGGCTGCTGGAACTCCAAAGATTGACGGCGTTATTCGCGGGCATATCTCTCCTGAAAGAAGGTGTTTGTCCTTGAAGGGAGTATAGGCAAACAGGATAGACTCGTTGCTAATGGATACCGTTAAGCTGCAACCCGCGAGGGTTCTGAGACTGCTTTTGGCGGTTGTGCTGTTAGTTGGTGTTGCGGCCCGATACTCGGCAGCGCAGCAACCGCAAAGCCAAAATCAGAGCCCGAATCAAAACCAGAATCAGAAGCAAGATCAAGCGCAGCCGGATAGTAGCGCTCCCTCAGCGCAGGCGTCTTCCACCGAGAAGCCCGAGGTAAAGATCACTCCGCGTGAAGCGGAAGAACTTTTTCACTCCGTCGACGAGATCATGACCTTCGACAGCCAGCAGACCGGGCTCGCGATCAAGAAGCAGGTCAAGCGCCGCCTGACCAGCCGCAACGAGGTCGAAGCCTATTTGACCAAACACATGAAGGACGAAGATGTGAAGCGCTTGCAGCGCTCAGAATTGGTGTTGAAGAAGTTCGGATTGCTGCCGCGCGACTTCGATCTTGAGAAATTGCTGGTCGAGTTGCTGCGCGAACAGATCGCCGGATATTACGATCCCAAAACAAAAACAGTGAATCTACTCGATTGGGTTCCGGTGGAAGAGCAAGAGCCCGTGCTCGCCCATGAGTTGACTCACGCGCTGCAGGATCAATATATCGGTCTGGATAAGTGGATGAGGCGCGGAGAACGGGATTTGGGCGAGATGAAAAAAGATCCCACTCCCGCCGACATTGAAGACGACGAAATGGATGACACGCGCGAGGCCGTGGTCGAAGGCCAGGCCGAGATGGTGATGCTGCAATACGAACTTGTGCCGGTAGGACGCTCGATTCTGGATTCTCCCGACCTTGTGGATTCGATGGAATCGCAGATGGCCAGCGGCACTGACGACTCCAAAGTATTCAAAGACGCTCCCATTTTCTTGCGCGAATCGCTGACCTTCCCTTACAGCTACGGATTAAAATTCGAAGTAAAGCTGTTGCAAAGCGGAGGAAAGCAAAAGGCGTTCGCCGACGTGCTAACGAATCCCCCGCATACCACGCGAGAAATCATGCAGCCGGAAACCTATTTAGCCGGCGAGCAGATTCCCGCCATGCCCGTGGTCGATTTCAAACGCGACTTCAAGGACTATACGAAATTCGATATTGGAGCCATGGGCGAGTTCGATGTTGCCGTGCTGGCAGAGCAATACGCCGGCAAGAAGGCTTCCGAGCGGGTGTATCCCGCCTGGCGCGGCGGCTACTACTACGCAGCGCGTCCGAAAGATGATAAGACCGCGCCGCTGGGTCTGTTCTATGTTTCGCGCTGGTCAGACGCGGAGAAGGCCAGTGAGTTTGCCGGACTTTACGCCGAGTCTTTGGCAAAACGGTATACCAAGCTGCAAGAAACAGGGAAGTCAGCGCCCGCCGATGCCACGCCCCACCATTCCAAATACAAAATTGAACTTTTGCAGGGCCGGCATGCGTGGAACACGGAAGAAGGTCCGGTCATCATTGAGCAAAAAGGAGACACTGTGCTGGTGTGCGAAAGCTTGAATGCGGCCACGACCGCGACTTTGGAGAAGGAAGTGTTTCAAAAGTAAGAGCAGGTCAACGACTAGTTCTGCTTGCCGGATTTTCCCACCGATTGATCTTGTTCAGGCTTCGCCAAAAAGTGCCGAACTTTCGCACTCACTGTAAACTGCTTTCCCTCACGCTCCACTGTCAGCTTTCGCTCCTGCCCCGGAGAGCCTTCCAGCAGCGACCAAACCTGCCCCATGGTCGAGTCAGCTACAGGAATGCCATCGACTGTAACCAGGTGGTCGCCGACTCGAACGCCATCCTCTCCAAAAGGGACTGAAGATTTGCCGTCATAATCAGCAATGCCAATGATGGTAAAGCGAGTGTCGGGATCGGGACGAAGAATCAGACCGACAACGTCGAACTCCGGCAATTTAAAAGTATTGCCGAGGTCGAAGTAGACCTTGGAGTGCGTGTAATCGAGGCCGATGCGGTAGTTCATCAGCGCACTGGACCCTATCGCGCCAACAAGGGAAATCTTTCCGTTGGATGAGACAAGCTTTTCCAGAGCCGTGGGCCATGCAATTACCGGAACGTCCGTCAGATAAAGTGGACCAAATTGAATGCGGTCAATCCGCATCAGTTGCCACTTAGCTTCCTCGCTTGCGCCCCACATATTGGCGGGTCCAATGGCCCCGGTCATCTGTGGCCAGTTTGGATGCGCTGTAGCCAGCTTAGAAAACAGTCCTTCGGAGAGAAACGTTACTGGTATGCCGAGATCGAGAAGAAGGTTGTAGCTTTTGTTTTCCAACTTGCTTGGAATTTGGATGAGCCCGGTGTCTCCATCGACGAGCATCTTGCTGATGACGCCGTTAAATTTGAGCGTACCGGGATCTCCGATACTGAACTCGCGGTCAGGAAAGTTGATAAGAACGTCGTAGTTGCGAAGGATCGAGGCTGGAATTGCGATTTCGGCGCTCATGCCTGGAGCGACCGTGGATATGCCAGCGGGAATCGTTATTTTCGAAGATGGAAGGACGATTTTCATTCCGCCAATCAAGATTTGAAGCGGAGGCGCGGGTGAAACTTTTGAAGCAGAGCAGGTCTGACCATCGCAGTTCACGCTCAGTCCCATGAGGGTGGCGGCCTGCCGGGATATTCGCAGTTCAGGATTTCCGTTATCCACCCAACCGCGAACGCGCTTAGTCGACCCATCGGGTAGCGCCAGGTAAACATCGATGACGATGCGGTCGTGATCGAGGGTGATAGGAACGGTGGCCGATTCTGGTTCCGGTTTGGCCATGTCCTGAGCGAGAGCTGTGTAGACGAACATCGAGACCGCGGCCAGGGCCAAAACAGTTAGAGTTGAAGGGCGCATGCGGAGATTGTAAACGGCGAAGCGGGTTAACAAGACAAAGCGTCTTGTATAATCGACCGTTTGGCTCGTCGCAGATTTGGCCTATTGCGTAGAGCGCTGTTTTGTTGGCGTGTACTTTCGGAGGAGGCTTGGCACGAGCGGAGATTGGGATTGTTGGGGGCAGCGGCTTGTATTCCATGCCGGGGCTTACCAAGACGACAGAAGTCCGGCTGAAAACGCCGTTTGGCGCGCCTTCGGACGCTTATGTCTGCGGCCTGCTCGAAGGCCGCAAGGTCGCGTTTCTGGCACGGCATGGGCGTGGGCACCGAATTTCTCCGAGCGAGCTGAATTTTCGGGCCAACATTCACGGCTTTAAACAACTTGGAGTGGAGAGAATCATTTCGCTTTCGGCCGTGGGATCTCTGAAAGACGAGCACGCGCCGTTGGATTTTGTGATTCCGGATCAGTTTTTCGATCGCACGCGGCATCGTGTCGATACTTTTTTTGGCGGCGGGGTGGTGGCGCATATTGCTTTTGCCGATCCCGTCTGCGGAGAGATGGCGCGGGTGGTGGAGAGTGCCTGCACGAAGATCGGCGTGAACGGCAAGCGTGGCGGAACTTATTTGTGCATGGAAGGTCCGCAGTTCTCGACGAAGGCAGAGTCGAATGTGTATCGCGGCATGGGAATGGATGTGATCGGCATGACCAATCTGCAAGAGGCCAAGCTGGCGCGAGAAGCCGAACTTTGTTATGTGACCGTGGCGATGGTGACGGATTACGACTGCTGGCATCCGCATCATGATGCGGTGACGGTGGATCAAATCATAGCCGTGTTGGGGAAGAACGCGGAGAATGCGGCGAGAGTTGTACGGGAGACAGTGGCTGCAATGCCGCGCGAGCGCTCATGCAAGTGTGGCGCGGCCCTAGCGCATGCGATCTTGACGGATCGGAAGAAAATTCCTGCGGCGACAAAGAAAAAATTGAACTTGATTTTGGGGAAGTATGTAAAGTGAAGAAGCAGTGGCATGAGTGGTCAGTGACCAGTAAAAGCATAGCATCGGGATTTTGCTGATCACTAACCACTAGCCACTGGCCACTGGTGACCGAGGGGACGCCTTCGAAAGGAAATACGGGTTCACATGAGCATTGTGGTTGTGGGTTCGGTTGCGTTTGATGACATCACGTCGCCTTCGGGCAGCGTGACCGGCATTCTGGGCGGCGCGGCGACTTATTTCTCGCTGGCGGCAAGTTATTTCACGCAGGTGCGCGTAGTCGCGGTTGTCGGAGAGGATTTTGGTGCTGAGCACGAAGCTGTCCTGAAGAAGCGGGCAGTCGATACGCGCGGCATCGCGCGCGAAGCGGGGAAAACGTTTCGTTGGGGCGGCTCGTATGCAGACAATCTGAATGAAGCCAAAACAAACTTCACCGATTTAAATGTGTTTGAAAAGTTTCATCCCGAGATTCCGAAAGAGTATGAGGATTCGGAGTATTTGTTTCTGGCCAACATCCAACCCACTCTGCAAGCGAATGTGCGCCGCAAGATGAATGGTGTCAGACTGACCGGCTGCGACACCATGAATTACTGGATTCATGGTGCGCGCAACGAACTGGCGGAGACCCTCAAGCTGGTAAATGTTCTTCTGATTAATGACACGGAAACGAAAATGCTGGCGAACGAAAAGAATCTGCCGCGCGCAGCACAGAAAGTGCTGGCCATGGGGCCTCAGGCGTTGGTGATCAAGCACGGCGAATACGGGGCTACCATTTTCTTTCGCGAGGGAGCATTCGGGTTGGGGCGGCATCCATTCCGCGCGCCGACACTGCCGCTCGATGAAGTAAAAGATCCAACCGGCGCCGGTGATTCGTTTGCCGGAGGGTTCATGGGTTACATCGCCTCGCAAAAAGAGATCAATCGCGAAGTGCTGAAGCGGGCGCTGTTCTATGGTGGAGTGATGGGCTCGTTCGCAGTGGAGAGCTTTGGCACGGAACGGTTGCAATCGCTCACTCGGGATGAGATCGACGGGCGCTTTCAGATTTTCCGCGAACTCACTCACCTGGAATGAAACCACAAGCGCGTGCAACGCGTAAGCAACCCGCCAAGCCTCGCTCGGATCTGTCGACGGCACGCCTGCTATGGCTGGCGCTGTTCGTTTCGCTATTTTCCGTTCTCTTCTACTATCGAAATGGGGATTTGCTGCTCTATGGCGATGCGGTGGCGCACATCAACATCGCACGGCGCGTGTTCGATTCACGGACTCCCGGTCTTTTGCAACTCGGAACTGTTTGGCTGCCGCTGCCCCACCTGCTGATTTTGCCCTTCATCATCTCAAAGCAGTTGTGGCAGAGCGGTTCCGGCGGCTCAATCCCGTCGATGGCCGCATTCATCGTCGGGGTGCTGGGAATATTCCGGCTCGCGCGGACCGCGTTGACTGTTAACGGACAAGTTGACAGCATCGCAAAAGCAGGAGCCTGGGCGGCGGCGATTGTATACATCGCGAATCCTAATCTGATTTACATGCAGGCTACTGCGATGGGCGAGTCGCTGTACCTGGCCTTTTTTATATGGGCGGTCGCGTTCTTTGTTGAATTTGCGCAGGGAAACAGCAAAGCGCTTACCAGGTGTGGATGGTGCCTGGCAGCCGCGTGCTTGACCCGCTATGACGGATGGTTCCTGGCGGCCGTTCTGGTGCTTGCCGCAATACGGCTGGCCTTCCGTGAACGTAACGTGAACGCCCCGGGATCTGGAAACTCTAAGGCGGCGAATGCTCAAGCCGCAGGTTTGCGAGGAGGAATCGTCACAGCGGCGATCGTTAAATTTGTCTTGATCGCGATAGCCGCGCCAATTCTGTGGCTGGTTTATAACGCGGCGGTTTATCAAAACCCGCTGGAGTTTGCCAACGGAGCTTACTCGGCGAGAGCAATTGCGCAGAAGACTGACACGGTTAATCCGGCACAAGGAAACCTGTTGGCTGCCGGAGCGTATTTTCTAAAAGCCGCCGAGCTGAATGTGGCGAATTCCACTTGGCCGGGGCGACTGTGGCTGGTGTTAGCTTTGCTGGGAAGTTTGGCAGTATTGATCGAGCGCCGGGGTCGTCTAGCTTTATTCCTGTGGACGCCGCTGCCGTTTTACGCGCTCAGCATTGCTTATGGGAGCGTTCCGATCTTTGTGCCGACGTGGTGGCCATTTTCCGTTTACAACGTGCGATATGGTTTGCAGTTGCTTCCGGCTTTTGCGGTGTTTGTGTTTCTTGGTATTCATTTTCTGGTGAGATTGTTTTTTAAAGTTTTTTCGACTCCCGCTTTCGAGACCCGCTGGGCGGGTACGGCCACGTTTCCCGCCGTGCTGCTGCTGGTGATAGCAGGCTACGCGGCCATCTGGCAGAGCGACCCCATCTGTCTTCGCGAGGCGCAGGTCAACTCGCGGGGACGTATTGCCTTGGATAAGCAGCTGGAAGAGTGGCTTAAATCTTTACCGTCGGATTCCACGCTGCTGATGTACCTGGGCGATCACGTGGGGGCGTTGGAACGGGCTGGCGTTCCTCTGAAGAGGACGATCAACGAAGGAAATCATCGCGTATGGAAGCAGCCTTCCGATCCCGAAGGCCTGTGGGAGCGTGCGCTGGCCGATCCGACGGCATATGGAAATTTTATTTTGGGATTTAAAGGTGATCCGGTGTGGAATGCAGCGATGGCCCGACATCTGCCAGCCATCGTTGAAATTCACGTGACCGGGCAACCGGCAGCGGTCATCTTCCAGGGTGGCGTTCGGGCGACGACACAAGAAAGGCGGTAATCAGGCGGGTTAACGTAGCTATCGAAGGGGCGCGGTGTTGCGGTGTTAAAATCCGGCCATCGCTAACGTCCCTGAACTCATTCGCCGAATGAATTGGCAGAACATTTTCGGATTGTTGCACCGCGAGATGGCGAGCGGCTTTGTGGCAACCTCCATGGCTCGGCTGATACTGGCAGCGACTCTGGGAGGCGTGATCGGACTCGAGCGCGAGATAAAGCAGCGGCCTGCCGGATTGCGGACGAATATGTTTATCTGCTTTGGCGCTGCCATGTTCACGCTGCTCTCCAGCGGACTGGCTGGCGTTCCGGCAGATGCCGCGCGAATCGCCGCCCAGATTATTCCTGGCATTGGATTCATCGGCGCAGGATCGATTCTGCACACTCGCGGACTAACCTCGGGACTCACAACCGCATCCACGCTCTTCGTTGTCGCTTCAGTAGGGATGGCTGCCGGCGGGGGACTGTACTTGACCGCCGTGTTCGCGACTTTGATGGTTGTAATCTCATTGTTTGTCCTGGGCCACCTGGAACAGACCTTCAACTTAAAGACCCTGCTCACCAGTTATGAAGTCACCGGCTCCAGCGTGGAAGAGATAAATTTGGAGGTCAATCGAATTCTGGAGCGCCGGCACCGCATGATGCAGAACACGCTGAGTGGCAGCACGCGCGAGCACGTCCGCGTGCAGTTCGATGTGAACGGCCGTAGCCGCGAACAGCGGGAATTATTGCGCGAGCTTAAACAGTCTGCGGTGCTGGGCAGCGTGACTTGCCTGGGACCGGTAGAGTCGGAGTGAGATTGGCTTCCGTCGGCGTACCCTTCGGGAAGGCCAGTGCGTGTGGCAACGACTTCCTGTTGATCGAATTTGAGAAGACGGAGGGCAAGATAGCTTCCGGAGACCTCGCCTCATTCACTCGCCGGATTTGCGATCGGCACGAAGGAGTTGGCGCCGATGGAGTGGAGTGGATTTTCCCGCACACTTCGGCGGATGTTGAGATTCGTCTGATCAACTCAGATGGATCAGAAGCGGAAATCTCAGGCAATGGCACGCGGTGTGTGGCGGCATATCTCTGCCAAACGCGGCAGAAAGAGCGGGTTTCAATTTTAACCGGTGCGGGGTTGAAGACGTGCACCCTGATGCGGCAAAGTGGGCTCGAATACGAGTTTGAAGTCGAAATGGGAATGGCCACGGTAGGCGCGGAACTGGCTGTTACTTTGGCGAAGAAAGAAGTTCGCGGAATTCTGGTTTCGATAGGGAACCCGCATTACGTGGTTTTTGTTCCGGAGTTTGAGGAAGAGTGGCGGGAAAATGCGGCCGCAATTCAGCGCAACTCGTATTTCGCACAGGGTGTGAATATCGAGATGGTCGTGGTCGACGGATCGCATGACGCGCAAGTGCGATTTTTCGAACGCGGAGCGGGAGAAACACAATCCTCCGGAACCGGATCCTGCGCGGCTGCGGTCGCCGCTGTGAGCAGTGGCAAAGCTGAGTTCCCAGTTCGTATTCATGCACCCGGCGGTACGCAGATCGTAAGCCAAAAGGATAACCTGATCTTTCTTCGAGGGTCGGCCCGTTTAGTGTGTCGAGGAGAGTTTTTTTGATCTGACCCGCAGTGCGGTTTTGCGCGAATAATTTAAATGGCTCCCTCCATCCCAGTTCGCCGCGTGAAGCCGCCCGCCCTTAGACCGGGGGACACGGTCGGCATCGTCGCGCCGGCAAGTAATGTGAAACGCAGCGATCTGGAAGCCGGTTGCGAGGCGTTACGGCGCGAGGGATACCGGCCTTTTTACTTTGACTCGATCTTCGATCGAGATCTTTATTTCGCTGGAACTGCAAAGCGCCGTTTGCGCGAACTGGAGGAGATGTTTGCTCGCGATGAGGTGCGGGCGATTATCTGCGCACGCGGCGGGTATGGAGCAAATTATCTTCTGGACGCCTTCGACTTAGACCAGGTCAGGTCGCATCCTAAAATCTTCGTGGGCTATAGCGACCTCACCGCGCTGCTTACATATTTTTCGGATGCTACTGGACTGGTCACTTTTCACGGACCGATGGTGGCGAAAGATTGGGCTCACGAGGATGGAGTTGATCTCGCGTCCTGGCTGTCGGCGGTTTCCACTGCTGCGCCCTGGGGTCTGAATCTGGACGCGGACTCTGGGGTGAGCGCGCTAGTCGAGGGATCGGCTGAGGGGATTCTCTACGGAGGCTGCCTTTCAATATTAGTGGCGTCTCTCGGGACTCCTTACGAGATCGAGACTGCGGGTACGATTCTGTTTATCGAAGACGTGGCCGCGAAGCCCTATCAGATTGATCGCATGCTGATGCAGTTGAAACTCGCCGGCAAGTTCAAGGGTGTCCGCGGAATTATGTTTGGTGAGATGAAGGATTGTTTCCAGACCGCCCAGCAGGGATACACGCTGCAGGAAGTAGTGAAGCGAATCGTGGAAGGGTTCGGCGTGCCGGTTGCCTATGGCGTTAGGTCAGGGCACGTTTCTGGGCGCAATATGACGTTGCCGCTTGGCGCGCGGACTCAGTTAGAGGTCCGCAGCGGAAAAGTGAACGCCAAAATTATGGAAGCCGCGGTTGCCGGTGAGTGATGAGTGAAGAAAGTTCGAAAAAAGCATGGACAACACAAAGCATATTCATCTCATAGGAATCTGCGGCACCGCGATGGCGTCATTGGCGGGGATGTTGAAGCAGCGCGGGTTTCGCGTGAGCGGCTCGGATGCGGCGGCTTATCCGCCCATGTCCGATTTCCTCGCGGAGTTGGGTATCCCGGTGGCGGAACCCTTTGCCGCGCGGAATCTGAATCCCACGCCCGACTTGGTAGTAGTGGGCAATGCAATTTCTCGCGGAAATGCGGAATTGGAAGAAGTACTCGACCGCCGCATTCCATTTTGTTCGCTGCCGCACTTGCTGCATGACGAATTCCTGCTCGGAAAGGAGGTCCTTGTGGTCGCAGGAACTCATGGCAAGACCACCACGACCTCCATGCTGGCGTGGATTTTTCACACGGCTGGCATGCAGCCCTCATTTCTGATTGGCGGCATCGCGGAGAACTTTGGATCGAGTTTTCATTTGGGACAAGGAAAGCATTTCATTCTGGAGGGCGACGAGTATGACACTGCCTTCTTTGATAAAGGACCAAAGTTTCTGCACTACTTCCCGGACTCCGTACTTTTGACTTCTGTTGAGTTCGATCATGCCGATATCTATAAAGACTTGGATGCGGTGGAGACGGCGTTCAAGAGGCTGGTGAATCTGATTCCGCGTCGCGGGCGCATCGTCGCCTTCGATGGTGCCGTGGGAGCAGTTTCCGAGAGCGCCAGCCTCGACCGCTGTCTGAACAAATCATTTAGTCCGGTCGAGCGTTATGGATCAGGCGAGCGAGCCGAGTGGAGGATCGCTGAAATAACGTTTGAGCCCAGCCGAACCTCCTGGACCGTGCTGCATAAAGGGAAACCCTGGGCGAATCTCGAGTTTGGGCTGGCCGGTGAATACAACGTTTGGAATGCCACCGCGGCCGCTGCAATGGCGGCGGGTTACGGAATCTCAAAGGAAGAAATTTCGGCTGCCTTAAAAACTTTCAAGAGCGTCAAACGCCGTTTGGAAGTAAAGGCCGAAGTGAACGGGATCACCATCATTGACGACTTTGCGCATCATCCTACGGCCATCGCGGGCACTCTCAAAGCTTTGCGCGCCCGCTACGCGGGAGCCAGATTGTGGGCGATCCTCGAGCCGCGGTCGAATACCTTGCGTCGTCGCGTGTTGCAGAGCGAGTTAGCTTACAGTCTGGCCAATGCCGATGAGGTTGTTGTAGCCGGCGTATTCCGTTCGGAAGCGATCCCGCAAAATGAGCGGCTGGATGTGTCCGAACTCGCGGCAGACATTCAGCGCCACGGCAAGCGCGCCCGGCTGCTCGCGGATGCGGACGAAATTGTAAATACGGTCGCGCCCGAGATGCGCACAGGCGATGTGGTTGCGATTCTTTCCAACGGCGGATTTGGTGGCATTTATGAAAAACTGCCGTCGCGCCTGCGAGCATTGGCGGCTGACGCTGGAAATGCGGATTCCGTAAACGCGGCGGTAAAAAGATGAGCCGTCCGCACTTCGGGCGTTGGCTTTTGTTCATTTCTCTATTTTTATGCGGCGCGTTCCACTCCGCATCTGCTGCGACTGAGTACACCATCGTTCTGGCTCATCCTGAGCAGCATTTAGTTGAGGTGCATCTTGCCCTGCCTGAAGGATCGGCGCACCGGGAGTTGCAACTCCCGGTGTGGAATGCCCTATACCAGATTCGCGATTTTTCACAATACGTCAATTGGATTCACGCCAAGGATCGCACTGGCCGGGCACTTTCGGTGCGGCAACTGAATCCGAGCTGTTGGGAAGTGATGGGCGCCGAGGGCGGGGCACTTGTCGAGTATGAAGTCTTCCTCAATTTGTCCGGACCGTTCGGTGCTGAATTGAATGCGCGGCACGCTTTTTTAAATCTCGCTGAAGTTCTGATGTATCCCGTCGGCGCGCGGGACGGCCCGATGCGTCTGCGCTTTGCTACGATTCCGCAAGATTGGCATGTCGCTAGTCCGTTGGACTCTTCCCCGGATGGAGGATTCACCGCGGCAAATTACGACCGACTAGTCGATTCTCCGGTGGAGATTGGGGCCTTTCAGGAATCGGACTTCGAGCAGGGCGGAGCGCATTATCGAGTGATTGTGGACGCGGAAGCCGGTGATTATGACATGGCAAAGATTATCGTCATGCTGCAGAAAATTGTTGCTTCGGCCACAAGCTGGATGGAAGATCGCCCCTTCGATCAATACATGTTCCTTTATCACTTTCCGAGAGGGCCCTCGGGCGGCGGCATGGAACACGCCTATTCGACCGCTATCGAGATCAGCGCCGACGCTTTAAATCGCTCGCCAGACGCTCTTGCCTCGATCACCACCCACGAATTCTTTCACCTTTGGAACGTGAAGCGCATTCGCCCGCAAGGTCTTGATCCCGTCGACTACACCAAGGAAAATTACACGCACGCGCTTTGGTTTAGCGAAGGCTGCACCAGCACAGCGGCCGACTTTATCGAGCTGCGCAGCGGGCTGACGAATGAAAGACAATTCGAAACTCAGTTGGCGGCGGGCATCACGGAGTTGGAGCGGCGTCCCGCGCATCTCTGGCAATCGGCGGAGGAATCCAGTCTGGACGCGTGGCTGGAAGACGATGCGTATTACCGCCAACCGGAGCGAAGCATCTCTTACTACAACAAAGGCGAATTGCTGGGCGTCATTCTCGATCTGGTGTTACGGGATACCAGTCAGGGCAAATCGTCTTTGCGCGAAATGTTCCAATGGATGAACGGTAACTACGCGAAGCAGGAAAAACCGTTTCCTGAATCAGATGGCATCCTCACAGCCGCCGAAGCCGTGAGTCACGCCGACCTGAAATCTTTCTTTGAGAAATATGTAAAAGGTACTGAGGAAATTCCCTGGAACGATTTTTTCCGAGGCGTGGGGCTGAAGTTGGCTGCGGCAACTGATACTGTTCCGGATGCAGGTTTTGCTGCGTCAAGAGATTTTGATGGTCCCATGACGGTCGCAGAGATTACCCCGGGGAGCGATGCGGAAGGCGCCGGACTCCATGTCGGAGACGTAATTCTGGAGATAAACGGAAAGACCGTTGGCGAGGAATCCGCGGATTCACTGGTTGGGCTGACGGTTGGCGATACACTGGCGGTAAAAGTACGAGGACCGCGTGGCGGCGAGCGCGAGATGAAATGGAAAATGGGAAGCCATGCGCAAATCACTTATCAGTTAAAGGATCTAGAGAGTGTCAGTCCGCAACAGCGTATCCGCCGGGCAGCGTGGCTCAAAGGTGAAGCGGAGAATCAGCAAGACTCGCAGCCGAACTAAATATTATTCCGGGAGCACTGAGAAATGATCCGCACCGTGGCGATGCTCGTCTTCTGGGCGCTGGCATTGCCGGTTGCCGCTCTGATCGGGTTTCCCTGGACATTTATCACCGGCGACATTTCATTCCTGTACAGAATGTTTATGTTCGGCGCGTGGAATGGGGTGCGGCTGGCCGGAGTTCGTGTTCAAAGCATTGGCCTCGACAAACTGGATCCCGCCCGCACTTACATTTTCATGTCCAATCACGTGTCAAACTTGGACCCGCCCATTACCGTTCCGCTGATTCCGAAGCGCACATCGGTCTTGGTAAAAAAGGAATTGTTTCGCGTCCCGATTCTGGGCCGCGCAATGCGCATGGGATCGCTCCTGCCGGTCGACCGCGGCAACCGCGATGCGGGCATTGAAGCGGTTCGTGCCGCAAAGCAGGTCATTGGACAAGGTCTCAACATGACCATCTACATTGAAGGCAAACGGTCATTTGATGGCAAGCTCTTGCCGTTCAAGAAAGGCCCGTTTTATCTGGCAATGGAGTGTGGAGTGCCCATCGTTCCCATCACCATCACCGGTACGCTAGCTGTGATGCCTAAGGGAAGGTTTGCTATCAGGCCGGGAACGGTAACGGTTAATTTTCATTCGCCGATTGAGCCGGAGAATTTTGGCAGCCGCGAATGCTTGATGGAAAAAGTGCGCGTGGCCATCGAGAGCGGCTTACCGGAGGAATGCAGAACGGTCGAAGCGGCATTCCTGAATTAAAGGGGAACTGCAATAGAATTTAAACTCTGGGTGTCCGATCGGACCATTCTGATAGAAGCGAACACCTCAATCCTTTTTGCTCCGCAAAGCGCGCGCCATCTCTGGTAATTTCGCTAAAAGCGCCGAGTACTTTAGCCACAGCTTATGATCGACGGCGGGAGCACCGCTGACCAGCGCGCCAGCGGCAATATCGTGTGCCACGCCGCTCTGCGGAGTAACAATGGCATCGTCTCCAACCTTGCAGTGGCCCACCACGCCGACTTGCCCAGTAAGGATCACACGATCGCCAATTTCGGTGGAACCCGCCAGCCCAACCTGCGAACAGAGCAGCGCATCCTCGCCCACCCGCGATCCGTGGCCTACTTGCACAAGATTGTCGATCTTTACTCCCCGCCCAATGCGAGTTTCGCCAACGCTGGCGCGGTCGATGCAGGAGTTCGCCTGAATCTCGACGTCGTCCCCGATCACCACCGGGCTGGGTTGCGGAATCTTGTGCCAGCGCTTCTCTTGAGTCTTGGCGAAGCCGAAGCCGTCCGATCCAATCACAACTCCATTCTGCAATAAAACGTTATTGCCGATGCGGCAGTTCTCGCGCACTACGGAGTGGGCGTGGGAGAAAAAATTACGACCGATCTTCACGCCCGAATAGATAACAACGTGGGCGAGCAGAACAGCGTTGTCGCCGATTTCAACGTTCTCGCCCACAACGACATACGGACCAATATGCGCATCCCGTCCCAACTTTGCCGTGGCATGAATCACCGCAGTCGCATGAATTCCTGGCGCGAAGCGCGGCGGCTGATGAAAAAGCTCAAGCGCGTGAGCGAAGGCAAGGTAAGGATCTTTGGCGCGCAGCATCGCGGCCGAAATGGCAGGGAAGTCCTCGGACACGATTACCGCCGACGCTCGCGTGGAGCGTGCCGCAGTGGCATATTTTGGATTGGAGATGAATGCCAGTTCGCCCGGACCGGCTTGCTCGATGCCGTTCAGGCCATTGATTTCAGTTTCAGGAGAGCCGTTTTCGAGCCGCGCCTGAAGCGCGGATGCAATTTCTGCAAGTTTCATGGTCGCTGAAGTACGGTGCGCTTAAATCGTACACCAGAGAACAGCGTTTCCACGGTACGACCAACTACGATGATGCGAAGTCCGCGATTAAAATACGCTGCTAAGCCTGTTGTTGCACTTAATTGCTGCACCGGGATTACTGAACCGTGAGTGTAAACCCGGTGCTGGAAGTGCTTGCGCCGCTGGTGGCATTGACCGTGATCGTATAAGTCCCTGCCGGAGTAGCTATCACCGGAGGCGGTGTGGGCGGGAGCGTTGACGCTGCCTTGGAACCACCTCCACATCCGGGTGTGGCGACCAAGGCCAGGAGGATGATCCCCAGAAGCATTCCCGGTGTGCGTCGTTTTTTAGACGAGCCCACTAAAACGACGGAGAATAGGAAGCCAATCCCGGTTACCCACTGAGCAAAGTAAACCTGACGCGGCGAATGCAGCATCCCGGCTGAAGCGGCAGTAGTGGTCACTGTGATGGCGGAACCGGTGGAAGTTATCTTGCCTGTGGCCGCGATCGAAGCAGGGTTGAATGTGCAAGCCGCGCCCGCGGGCAGTCCCGTGCATGCCAGCGCAATCGTCCCGGTGAATCCCGTAGAGTAGGAAACTGCTACCGAACTTGTCCCGGTTCCGCCGGGAGCGCTGATTGCCACCGTGGATCCGCTCGCGGGCACGGCCGCGAAGAATCCCGCCTGGATCGAGAAGTTTATCGGTGGTGCGCTGCTGCTGGCATTAAAGCTGGGATCGCCGCTGTAGCTTGCGGAGATGGTGTGCGTCCCCGTGTCAAAGGTGACAATGCCACTGGGGGTTCCCGTATTACCCTGGCTGTTGAGTGCAAGAGAGGTAGCGGTGGAGATGGGATTACCACTATCCGCGAACGTAACGGTTCCGGTAGGAATCCCAGCTCCAGAGTTTCCCGCCACGTCAGCCCGCAAATAGACGAAACTGCCAAATGGTCCACTGGTGAAATTCACCCAATTGGTGCCATTTGTGGTAACCACGGGAGTAAGCACGGAGAGCGCGGTTGTGCTGGGCTCTTGCGTGATGGTCACGGGAGGGCTATCGGCCGAGATGCTTGAGGCGTAGGTCGCATCGCCGCCGTATCGAGCTGCAAGATAATAAGTGCCGCCGGGCAGCCCGTTGACGGCGCTTCCTGCGGCGACCGAGCCTGAGGTGAGCGGAAAGTATCCTTCCCCTACTCCGCTTGTGCCCGCAGTGCTGGGATAGGCGATCAATGCCACATCCCCCGTAGGAGTACCGGTTCCACTATTGGGAGCAACGGTGGCGCCGAAACTCAACGGTGTGCCATGAACCAAGGTTTGGCCCGGAGCTACAGTTAACGTGGTTGTCGTAGGATTGAAGGTGATCGAGTTCCACTGATTGACCAGATTCGCAACATTGACTGATCCCAGCCCGGAGGCCATGTCATAACCCACGCCGGCCTGATATTCCGCAGTCGAAGAACCGTAATTCACTTCCCCCGGTACGGCGTTGTTGCCGACGGTCACGTCGTTAAAGATGCAAGTGCTGGCGGGCAGACCTGTGGTGCTAGAGGCATTGCACTGCGCAAGGGCAGAGGTCTCCGAAGCTGCAAGGCGATAAAGAACGTAATCGGCCTGGCCCTGCCGAAAGCTTTGGCCGGGGTTAAGATTCGCAATCTGCTGGTCGACCAGCGCCATAATGCCCGCAAATGACGGCGCCGCGGCGGATGTGCCCCATACAAAGTACACGTCGACATCGCCGTGGCTATTGGGCTCACACGAACCTTCCAGGCACAAAAGATAAGGATCGTGTCCGGCGGCCGTTAATGCCACATCTGGTACGTCTCGGTTCCCCCCACTCGGGATACCGCTCACTCCCGACTGCCAGGAAGGTTGGGGAAATCCGGTGGAGGTACCGCCGTACGGATTTCCGACGTTCCCCGAGCTTACGCCACCGCTTCCTGCCCAGATGCCGGCATCAGTAGATCCACACGCGGAGACTAGGCAACTGGCATTCCACACGTTTTCCGGAATATAAGAGATCGCTGTCTCGTTGAGAGGAGCCGTGGTCCCCCAATACTTGCTGTAGTCGCTGCTCTCATTGAACTGGGTCCCACCCACGGCCACGGTGAATGGCGTGGAAGCTAGCAGGTTCACCGATAACGGGCCGCTGGCGACGGTTTCGGTGTCTTGATCATCGCAGCCTTCCGCACCGTCATCTCCGGCGGAAACAAAGTAGGTAATACCTTGAGCTGCTGCCTGCTCGGCGAGTTGGCTCACTCCGGTAATTTGGGAATTGGTCGCGTCGAATTCACACGTGCCGAAACTCTCGGTCATCACGTCGGCCAAGTTGTTGTCGATGATGTATGCCTCAGAAAGGTCAATTCCATCGGTCGTATTCGTGGTGGCAGATACAACCAAGTCCACCGTCGCCCCCGGTGCGATTGCGCCGGACCACGTAGAGTCAAGCGTTGCCTCGGCTTCTTCGCCTCCACCTAAATCACCCGGATCAGGACCATCGAGGATAATGTGGAAATTACCCGCGGCGAGGTTGAAAGTTTCTTGAAATTCCGCAACATCTTGTCCGTTATCAAAAAGATTGCTCCGTCCGACCACCCCGATTGTCGTTGCGGCGCCATTGATACTTGTGTTGTAAACCGGGTTGATGTTGTAGATGGTCGCGTAGTCCGCGGGTCCAAGCGCATAGCTAACGGGCTGTGTACCCTCTGCTGGAAAGGTAACCTGTGGCCGCTTGCCTGGGCCTGCCGAGACTAGTTTCGCAGCCACTCGCTGGCCGGAAAAATGAATATGTGGTTTGCTGATGAAGTTATGCAGCGTAAGCACGCCCGCCACTGCCGGCGTAAGCGCAGTCGGAATCGATGGGTCGCTGGAATTCGCCCAGTGCTGTTCTCCTTTGACTAAGTACTTGTGAATGGTCGTGTGAAATGCTTCCTGCACCTGGCTGGCCGAGCCGGAGAACTCCAGGAGGGTGCGCCCCTGGGTTGTGCCAACTTGAAATCCGTGGGATTGCAACCATGACGTGATCATCTGGATGTCGCTGTCAGTGGGGCCGAACAATTGGCCGAACTGTGCCGGAGTAAGCCATCTTTTATAGCTTGGCGAAGACCTGTCTTGTTGATCGTCCAGAAGTTTTCGCAGTGCTGCTTCCTGCCCGGGACCGCGCTTCAACACCAAAAGCATACGAAGCATGGGAAGGGTTGCGGGGGCCGTTCCAAGGTCGAACTCAGGCCGCGCCAAAGGATGTGTGTTGCCCCTTAAAATCGTCAGTTGCGCTTCATTGACCGGCTGAGTAATCAGTGGAGCCGGTGTCGCCACAGCAGTCGACGCCGTGGGCGATTGCGCAAGCAAAATCGGCGGTATGGCTAACGCCAGAGGAAGCGCGAGTGCCAGGAGCGCGGCAGAGTGGAAACGGCAAAGCTTCATGAATCGACTCCTTAAATAAGGCGTGGCTTCGCCTGGAGAGTGGAACGGAAGGGAGGGAAGGCTTGCCCGATCCATCTCGCTCGCATCGCAATGAAACCACGCGTGGGACGAATCTTTTATTATCGTAAATACATCTGGATTGCAAGATTACTTGCGCGCCGGGTTGTTGACTGGCGGGGTCCTAAGGGATGCACGCATCGGACCTTGAAACTCCCCATCTTGACGGAGAATTCTTTGAAGTTCTTTATCGGTCTTCAAACATGGGCACCTGGCGCTGATCGTCCGCTGGGGCGCGCCGCGAACGCCGCGTGGCGCCAATCACGGCGAGCACGGTCAATGATTCCAAAGCGGTTCGCGGCACGAAAATGCGCTGCGTATTCGAGCGCTGGTCGGGAGGGTTTACCAGAAAACCTTCCGGCATATTTTGGGTGAGATCGGCGGGCATCAACCCTTCGAGGATTTCATTATCTTTAAAGCGCAACCGCACCCAAAGCCCTTCGGAACGGGGACGAGAGGTGAAGGTCTTTCGAGTAAGCGATTCGGAGTCGCCGAATTCGCGCACAAAATACACACCTTTGATCTCGCGTAGCTCCATGGCAACCACGTTTCCCGCCGTGTTTAGCACTTCAAGCTTGCCTTCATTTACAAACTGGGTCGGCGAGACATAGCCCGAGATGGAATCCCGATCCATCTTGCGGACAATCACTTTCTTGTGAGTTGACGGCATAAGCGCTGTAACAGCAGAGCGTTAGCGAAAGACTTACATCCAAGGGAAAACCGTTATGGTTGAATTATGTAAGTGCGCTTCCGCTTAGCGGAGGCGCAAGGCCTAAACTTCGAGCATAGCCTGCATTTTCGCACTAATTCGACGGAAGTCGTTGGAATCTACGTTGGCAGTAGCCAAACTGTAAACGTTGTGTTATTCCTTTAACTTGCCTCGGCGCGCCTTCCTGGCCATAAGTCTAGTGTATTGAATGGCTTGTGCTTAAACGGGAGCAGGGATCGCCAGGGTAGGCCTCATCAAGCTGTGGAAATGTTGTGGAAAACATTTATTTCGGGCGGCCCCGGCGTTAATGGAACCACGGTTCAGCCGCTTGACTCGGATCGCTTGAAGACGAATGGCTGATTACATTTACACCATGGAAATCCGGTTGACGCCGGATCAGTCGAAGGGCGTCAATCTGGTGCAGGACGTAGCCCGCGCGGCGGGAATGACCCTTTACCTTACCGGTGGCGCGATCCGCGACATCATTAGCGGCTTCACCATCCGGGACCTCGACTTCACCGTTCAGGGCAATCCACTCAAGCTGCAAAAGGATTTCGAGCGAGCCGGCGCTCAGATCGCCGGTCACGAGGAAGATGTACGAACGCTTTTCCTCGTGTTACCGGGGAACGTTCGCGCTGAAGTAGGCATGGCCCGGTCGGAGCGCTACGACAAAGTGGGCAAGCCGCCCATCGTTACTCCCGCCAGTATTCACGACGACCTGCGCCGCCGCGACTTCACCGTCAATGCGATGGCTTTGTCGCTCAATGAGGGCTCGCGTGGGCTCTTACTCGATCCTTTCAATGGCGTGGCGGATATCGAAGCTAAAGTCCTTCGAATTCTGCACAATTACTCGTTCGTGGAAGACCCTTCGCGGCTGATCCGGGCGACGCGCTTCGCAGCCCGTTTTCACTGGCCGCTTGAGGAGCGCACCCAACAACGCTACGATTCCGCCAAAGAGAATAAGTATATCGAGCACATTTCGCGTGGCTCTATAGGACATGAGATCGCCCAGTTGGCCCATGAAGACGATCCTCTGAACGTGGTGCGCTCTCTCGAGAAGGAAGAATTTCTAAAGGTTTTGCATCCCCACTGGACGACCGCGAAAGTAGACACAAACGGCCTAAGCCAGTTGATGAAAACGCGCCAGCAGATCGTGGATCTCGGTTACACCGTCGATCCATCCGCAGGCGTAATGCATTTCCTTACCGCGCACCTGCCCGAGAAGGACGTTACGGATATCCGACGTCAGATCCCCCGCAAAGACCTGGTGGAAGCCTGGCGCGACATTGAGGATCACGCGAAGGAATTGGCAAAGCGGTTGATGGGAAAAGAGGCAGCCACGCCTTCGCGCACCTGGAATCTATTGTCTTCCGCTCGACCAGAAATGATCCTGTTCCTGGCCGTGACTGCTCGTCAACAAGCGGTGGCGCAAAAAATCAAGAATTACTTTACGAAGTGGCGTGATGTACAGAAGCGAATTCCATTGCCCGAGATGACCGAACTTCTGATTACCCCGCAGTTGCCGGAGTATCCCGAGATCGCCCGCAATGTCTTTATGCTCCTGCTGGATGGCAAGCTGCGATCCCGAACGGAAACTTTGAAATATCTGAAGCCGTTTGCCCCACCGCCCCCACCGCCCCCACCTCCACCACGGCGTGGGCGCGGTCCCAAAGGCGCAGCCGTGGTCGCGCCGCCAGCGGAAGCCACAGCTAAGCCAGAAAAAGACCAGCCGGCAAAAGGAAAAGGAAAGAAGGCGTTAACTCCGCCGCAGCAGGTGGCGGCGCCGGCCAAACCGCCAAAGCCGGAGGCCAAGCCAAAGTCGAAAGCTACGGCCAAACCTTCAAAAACACAGGGAAAACCTTCCAAAGCATGGAAGCCTACTCCTAAGAAAGCAAGCGCCAAGAAAAC
This sequence comes from Candidatus Sulfotelmatobacter sp., assembly GCA_049512655.1. Lineage (GTDB taxonomy): Bacteria > Acidobacteriota > Terriglobia > Terriglobales > Acidobacteriaceae > Sulfotelmatobacter. The sequence continues at coordinate 127,071 of JBEKWW010000021.1, forward strand.
CAGCGGCGGAAAAACAAAGAAAAAGTAGCATCTGATGCCCGCAGATTCCCATTCTTGCGCGCCCGAATGGGAATATAATGGTGGCATGCGGCGCCTAATGGTTTTGATGGTTTGCGCGGTGCTCGCAGCCTCCTTGCAAGCCGCTGCGCAGCGTGGTGGCGGTGGTGGTCATGCTGGCGGTGGCGGCCACGCCGGATTTGGCGGCGGTGGTTTCGCTGGTCATTCCTCTGTCGGTCATTCCTTCAGTGGGGCGCGCTCCGGCGGTTTTGCTTCGCGTGCGATGTCGCGAGGCTCTGCATTCCGTTCAAGGGCCGCATCGCGTGGCTTGTACTCCCGCAATTACAACCACTCTGGCGTCGGCCTGCGCCTTCGAACTTACGGCTACGGCCGCTACGGTTACGGAAACAATTGCTATGCGTACGGCTGTGGATTGGGCTATGGCTACGGCTATCCTTATCTAGGGGGCGGAATTGACCCCTATTGGTGGTGGGACGGTTCTTCCAACGACGAGGACAACGACCCGGACTATTACGATCAGCTTGGCCTCGCCAACCAAATGAATCAGCAGAGCCTTGATGAACAGGCCATGCGCCAGCAACAGCAATATAGCCAGCAGCAGCAATATAACCAAGCTCCATATGCGCGATCTGCCCCTCCCATGGCACAGCGTCCCGCGCCCCGAACCGAAGCAGCTCCCGTGACTGTGATTGTCTTCCGCGATCAGCATAAGGAAGAGATTCAGAACTATGCCATCATTGGCCAGACGTTATGGGACTTCGCTCCACAACACACCCAAAAGATTCCCCTGTCGGATTTGGATATACCCGCCACCACCAAAGCAAATGAGGATCGTGGAGTGAATTTCAACATTCCCGGTTCGAATGAAGGTCAGTAATTCGGCAAGAGGTTTCGAGACCTGATCTCCGCGCTGTGGATAACTCCCGTTTGCACAGCCTCGTTACCGTTAGAATGACGCGAACACGAAATTGCTGATTTTTGATTGTTGATTGAAACCCAAGATGATTCTGGGCTCGATCAGCAATCGACAATCATTAATCAACAATTACTTTTCAAACCTATGTCCCAATTCGTACACCTGCACCTGCACACCGACTACTCCCTGCTGGATGGAGCCTGCGATGTGGAACAGCTATGCCAGCGGGTGAAAGAGCTTGGCATGCCCGCCGTGGCCATGACCGATCACGGAAACATTTTTGGCGCGGTTCACTTCGTCAACGCGGCGCACAAATATGGGGTGAAGCCGATCATCGGATGCGAACTCTACGTCTGCAAAAAAGACGACCATAACATCGAGCGCACCCCGCCGGATGGAGACACCTACAACCATCTTCTGGTGCTTGCCGAAAACGAAGAGGGCTATCGAAACCTGGTAAAGATCACCTCAGAGGCTTCGCTGCACGGTTTCTATTACAAACCGCGCGTGAGCAAAAACTTTCTGGCCGAGCACTCCCGCGGACTAATCGGACTCTCCGGATGCCTGAAGGGTGAAGTCGCCGAACGGTTGATGGAAGGCAAGTACGAAGCCGCTCGCGCCGCAGCTTCCACCTACCGCGACATCTTCGGAAAAGAAAATTTCTACCTCGAGATTCAGGATCAGGGCCTTGCGATGGAACACAAGATCCATCCTGGACTGTTTCAACTGGAAAAAGATCTCGGGCTGCCGTTGGTCGCCACCAATGACAGCCACTACCTCTGCGAAGACGATGCTCACGCGCAGGACGTGATGTTGTGCATCCAGACGGGAAAATCGATTCACGATACCGCGCGGATGAAATTTGACGGCACTCAGTTCTTCGTCAAGAACCACGACGAGATGTACCGCGTCTTCAAAGATTCCCCCGAAGTTCTCACGCGAACCCTCGATATCGCCGAGCGCTGCAACATGCGCCTGGAGAAAGTAGCAACCCCGTTTCCGCAATTCGACGTTCCCCCCGGCTACACCATCGATAGCTACTTCGTGCACGTTTCGCGGGAAGGTTTTGCCAAACGACTGGCGGCTCTGCGCCCTCTCCACGAGCAAGGCAAGCTGAAGCATTCAATCACTGACTATGAGCAGCGGCTGGAGCGAGAGCTGTCCATTATCCAGCAGATGAAGTTTCCCGGATATTTCCTGATTGTTTGGGACTTCATCCGCTACGCGAAAGAGCACGACATTCCCGTAGGCCCGGGCCGAGGCTCCGCGGCCGGTTCGCTGGTTTCTTACGCACTCGGAATTACTGACATCGATCCCCTTCAGCATGAGTTGCTTTTCGAGCGATTCCTCAATCCCGAGCGCGTGTCCATGCCCGATATCGATATCGATTTCTGCATGAACCGCCGCGGCGAAGTGATCGATTACGTGACCCAGAAATATGGCCGGGACAATGTAGCGCAGATCATCACTTTCGGCACCATGGCTGCGAAAGCCGCGATCAAAGACGTTGGCCGGGCTATGGACATTCCTTATGCCGACGTCGATCGCATCGCGAAAATGGTACCTACGCAACTGAACATCACACTCGATCAGGCCATCGAGGATTCTCCTCAACTGCGCGAAGCCATGGAGAAAGATGGGCAGATTCGTGAACTGATGCAGACGGCCAAAAAACTGGAAGGCATGGTGCGGAACTCCGGGGTGCATGCCGCGGGGGTCGTAATCTCGCCCAAGCCGCTCACCGATCTTGTCCCGCTGCACAAAACCAAGAACGACGAAATCGTAACTGCCTTCGACATGGTCGCCATCGAAAAGATGGGCCTGCTGAAGATGGACTTCCTCGGCTTGACCACGCTCACCATTCTTACCGATGCGCTGAAGCTGATCTTGCACACGCGTGGCACGGCGATTACTCTCGAGACCCTTCCGCTTGACGATGCCGAAACTTACCAAAAGGTCTTTTACAAAGGACTGACTTCCGGAGTTTTCCAGTTTGAATCTAACGGCATGCGCGATGTCCTGCGCAAATATCAGCCGAATTCCATTGAAGATCTGACTGCGCTGAACGCTCTTTATCGCCCCGGCCCCATCCAGGGTGGCATGATCGATGACTTCGTCGATCGCAAGCACGGCCGCAAGAAAGTCGAATACGAACTTCCGGAGTTGAAAGAAATTCTGCAAGAGACACTGGGCGTGATCGTGTATCAAGAACAGGTAATGCAGATTGCCAACCGCCTGGCTGGATATTCGCTCGGGGAAGCCGATCTCCTCCGCCGCGCCATGGGAAAGAAAAAAGCCGAAGAAATGGCGCAGCAGCGCGAGCGCTTCGTGGAAGGCGCGGCCCAGCGCAAATTCCCTCCGAAGAAGATCGAAAAGATTTTCGATCTCATGGCACAGTTCGCCGGATACGGCTTCAATAAGTCGCACTCTGCTGCCTACGCGCTCCTTGCCTACCATACGGCTTATCTCAAAACCCACTATCCCGTAGAATTCATGGCTGCCTTGCTGACTTCCGTGACCGGCAGCACGGACGACGTCGTCAAGTACATCAACGAATGCCGCGAGATGGGTATCCCGGTCGAAGCACCTGACATCAACGTCTCCGACGCTAACTTCACGCCGCACGGGGAAGCAATCCGTTTTGGACTGGCCGCTGTCAAAAACGTCGGTGGCAATGCCATCGAATCGATTGTCGCAGCACGAAAAAAACTTGGCCGCTTGAAATCCATTTACGAATTCTGCGAGAACGTGGACCTTCGTCTTCTCAACAAGCGCGTGCTTGAGTCGTTAATTAAGAGTGGCGCAATGGATTCTCTAGGCCGCCGTTCTCAACTCATGGCCGTCCTCGACCGCGCCATGGAGCAAGCTCAAAAAGCGCAGCGCGATGCGGAATCCGGCCAGCACGGGCTGTTCGGAGTATTCCAGCAGGAAGAATCCCAGGCCTATAACGACAAACTGCCAAACACGCCAGACTGGGACGAGCAGGTGCGCCTTGCCTCTGAAAAAGAAATCCTGGGATTTTTCATCAGCGGACATCCGCTGGAAAAATACAAAAACAAGTTGCAGGATCTACGAGCCCTAAGCATCTTGGAAATCGGGGCGATGACGAAATCCACCGGGAAAGACGAGACTATCGCGACCGCCGGAATCATTGCCAATTTGCGCGTGCTGAAGAGCAAGAAGGGGGATTTCTACGCCCAGGCCACGCTGGAAGACATGTCTGGCTCCATCGACATGATCGTTTTCCCTGAAGCCTACAAGCGGTTGGGTGAGAAAGTGAAGCTGGAAGTTCCAGTCCTTGTAAAAGCTGGAGTAAGGATCGAAGAAGGGGCAAATCCAAAAATCACCGCCGCCGAGATTATGCCTTTGGAAGACGCCAAGGTTCCTCTGCCGCGCGCTATTCGCATTCGAGTGCCTCTGGAAACTGCCGCTGAAGCTACCATTGACGACCTGCACGCGCTTTTCCAGGAGCGTAAAGGCGAGGCACGAGTATTGTTCGATGTGGAACGCTCCGGAGATTTCATGGTGGTGATGGAAGCGCAAGGCTATAATGTTCTGCCGGACCGGGCCTTCATTGCCCGCGTGGAACAACTTTGCGGGCGCGGAAGTGTGCGCGTGATCAGCTAGCATGGAATCAAACGACAAAGCGCAACAGGAATCAAGAGAGATTGAGCGCCAAGTGGCTTCGATTGAAGCCGCTCCTAGTGAGAACGAGCAGACTGAATTCGAGTTAGCCAAACTTCAGGATCGCGTCCATGCCTTACGCCAGGAGATAGAGATAAAGGTGCCGCAGACTGCATGGCAAAAAACTGAACTGGCCCGTCATCCGCAACGTCCACAGACTCTCGATTATATTGAGCGTCTTTTCACCGACTGGAGCGAGATTCATGGCGACCGCACCTTCGGCGACGACCCGGCTATCATTTGCGGCATGGCGCGTTTTCACGGTCAGGAAGTTTTGGTGGTTGGAACGCAAAAGGGACGCGACATGAAGCAGCGCGTCTACCGGAACTTCGGCACGCCTCATCCCGAAGGTTACCGCAAGGCGCTACGCGTAATGCAAATTGCGGAGAAATTTCGCAGACCGATTATCAGCCTAGTGGATACGGATGGAGCATATCCCGGCATTCATGCGGAAGAGCGCGGACAGGCGGAAGCGATTGCCCATAACTTGCGTGAGATGGCTCGGCTGGAAGTACCCATCATCGCAACGGTAATCGGCGTGGGCGGCAGCGGTGGAGCTCTGGCCATCGCGGTTGCTGACCGCGTCCTGATGATGGAGAACTCGATCTACTCCGTGATTTCTCCGGAAGGCTGCGCCGCTATCATGTGGCGCGATGCTACCAAAAAAGAGTTGGCCGCGGAAGCTATGCGTATTACCGCCACGGATCTCAGCGAGCTTGGCTGCATTGATGACATAGTGCCGGAGCCCCCGAGCGGTGCCCACCGCGATCATCAAGCAGCAGCGAGTTTGCTGGATGCCGCCTTGCAGAAGCACTTGGGGGAGCTGCAGAAAATGCCGCCTGCCGAATTGCTTTCTTCCCGCTACGGCAAGTTTCGTAAGATTGCCCAGTTTTTTGAAACTGTATCCTAACCCCATTTGTGGTCACTGCGTCGGAACCTTCTTCAGAACAGGCTGTGGTAGCGGATTTCTGTTCCGTGATGACGGCACCGCCGTATAATTACAGTTCCTCTTCATTTTTTAGTTTGGGCGAACTCTGGCTCTTAAATTAGAAGGAAGGTGTCGGGATGGCCACTACGGATATTGTGCCCCAGGGGTCGGGTGGGCAACTAGGGCGCAATCGCATCGTCAATGACATGAGCATTCAGGTCGCGACCGTGAATGGCTCAGGGTCGCAGAGTTCGAATACAGTTCTATTGCGCGCCATCTTTCAGATGGGTGTGCCGATTTCGGGCAAGAATCTTTTTCCTTCCAATATTGCCGGCCTTCCTACCTGGTACACCATTCGCGCGAATAAAGATGGTTACATCGGCCGCAAGAAGGAAATTGATTTCCTGGTCGCCATGAATCCTGAGACCGCGCAGCATGATGTGATGTCTCTTGCCGCAGGCGCTTCCGTTCTTTATGACGAGCCACTGGCTCTCAACAAGCTGCGCGACGACCTTATTTTCTATTCGGTCCCTTACGACAAGATCGTTGCCGCCGTTTGTCCGGAAGCCAAGCTGCGCAAACTGGTCAAGAATATGGTGTACGTCGGCGTGGTCGCTTATCTACTCGGAATCGAAATGGGCGAGGTCGAGAAGGCCATCCGGAAGCAGTTCGCGAAGAAAGTAAAAGCCGCTAACTTGAATCTCGGCGCCGCTCAAGCCGGATTCGAACATGCAAAAGCTAATCTGCAAAAACGCGGCGCGTTCTACATTGAGCGCATGAATAAGACCGCCGGAAAGATTATTGTTGACGGCAATTCGGCTGCGGCATTGGGCTGCATGTTCGCGGGATGCACGGTGGTCACCTGGTATCCAATCACGCCTTCTTCTTCGCTGGTCGAAACCATGATCGAATATATGAAGGAATACCGCATCGGCCCTGATGGCAAGGCCACCTTCGCGATCGTGCAAGCCGAGGACGAACTGGCCGCCATCGGCATGGTGATCGGCGCTGGATGGGCCGGTGCGCGCAGCATGACCGCCACCGCCGGTCCAGGCATTTCGCTGATGTCAGAATTTGCCGGTCTGGCTTACTATGCCGAAATTCCAGGAGTCATCTGGGACATTCAGCGCGTGGGTCCGTCAACCGGACTGCCCACGCGCACCTCGCAAGGCGACATTCTTGCTACCGCATTCCTTTCGCACGGCGATACCAAGCACATCATGCTGATTCCATCTTCCGTTTCGGAATGCTTCACCATGGCTTCCGACGCCTTTAATCTGGCAGAGCAATTCCAAACTCTGGTTTTCGTCATGTCCGATCTGGATCTTGGCATGAACAACTGGATGTCCGATCCGTTCGAATATCCGACCACGCCCATCAAGCGAGGAAAAGTATTGGATAAGGAAGATCTTTTGAAACTGGGCGGGTTTGCGCGCTACAAAGATTTGGACGGCGATGGCGTGGGTTACCGCACACTTCCTGGGACGGAGCATCCCGCTGCCGCATACTTTACCCGCGGCAGCGGACACAACGATAAATCCAACTACAGCGAGCGCCCTGACGATTACGAAAACAATATGGAGCGGCTCAATCGCAAATTCGAAACCGCGCGCGGGTTCGTTCCACGGCCGGAGATTTTCAAAGGCAATAATGCAAAAATCGGAATCATTGCCTATGGAACTTCACACTGGGGCGTAAGCGAAAGCCGCGATCAACTGCGCAACGAGTACGCAATTGAAACCGATTACCTGCGTCTACGAGCCTATCCGTTCACGCGTGAGGTGCACGAGTTCATCGAACAGCATGACCGCACTTATGTCGTCGAGCAGAATCGCGATGCACAAATGCTGAGCCTGCTCAAGCTCGATATCAAGCCTGAATTGACCACGCGGCTGCGCAGCATTGCCCATCTTGACGGGTTGCCGCTCGATGCGCGTTCCGTTACCGACGAACTGACCATGATGGAGGGGAAGTAAATGGCTACCACGCCCGCTGACTTAAAAACTCCGGAACCGAAAACCAACCGCATCGGATTGAGCGTCATCGATTATAAAGGCGGCAAAACCACTCTATGCGCGGGTTGCGGCCACAACGCGATTTCAGAGCGCATCATCGAGGCCATGTACGAGATGGGCGTGCAGCCGGAGCGGGTCGCAAAATTGAGTGGCATCGGCTGCTCCTCAAAGAGTCCCGCGTATTTCATGAACCGTTCCCACAGCTTTAATTCTGTGCACGGGCGCATGCCCTCGGTCGCCACCGGCGCAATGCTCGCGAATCGCAATCTGATCGCCCTCGGCGTTAGCGGTGACGGTGACACCGCTTCCATCGGCATCGGCCAGTTTGTCCATCTCATGCGCCGCAATCTTCCCATGATCTACATCATCGAAGATAACGGCGTTTATGGCCTGACCAAAGGCCAATTTTCTGCGACTGCCGACCTTGGTTCGAAGCTAAAATCCGGCGTGCTCAACGATCTTCCGCCAATCGATACCTGTGGCCTTGCCATCGAACTGGGCGCCACCTTCGTGGGCCGTTCTTTTTCCGGCGACAAGCGCCAGTTGAGCACAATGTTGAAAGCCGCAGTCGCCCATCACGGGACCGTTATGTTGGATGTGGTTTCTCCCTGCGTTACCTTCAACGATCACGAGGGCTCGACCAAATCCTACAAATACGTAAAGGATCACGAAGAGACTTTGCAAGAGATGAGCTTCGTCCCGCACTTCGAGGAAATTGATGTTGAATACGATGCCGGAACCACAACCACGGTTACCATGCACGACGGCTCGCACCTGCAACTGCGGAAGCTTGAGGAAAATTACGATCCGACCAACAGGATCGACGCGATGAAGCGTTTAAGTGAAGCTCACGATAAGGGCGAAGTTCTGACGGGAGTCTTTTATGTCAACACCAAGGCCCCCAGCTTTCTCGACATGTTAAATATGGTCGATCAGCCGCTCGCCACACTTCCGGAATCACTGACCAGGCCGGGAAGGGAAGTGCTTGAGGCGGCGATGGAAGAGCTGCGCTAAGCTTATTTGGAACTCTTTAATATTTGGCGCTCGGTTATTTTGCACTCTCTGACTGAAGCCCAAACCCAGCTCCGTAATATTGCGCCAGAGCGTGTCTTTCGTCGTCGGTCAGCAAAGCTGAGATGGTACGCATCGGCATGTTGATATCGTTTGCGCGGTTGCCGCTGGCAAAAGCCTCCAACTCGTTCAGAACGTAATCGGAATTCTGATACATGAGCGCCGGTGCGCCCGGGCGGTAAGCCACGGGTCCGTGGCAAGCCTGGCAAGGTGGAATCCCGCGTTCTCCATCTCCAAAAGAAATCAGATGCGACGCCAAGGATGCATGCGCGAAATCAGGCTGCAACTGAGGAAAACTTCGATTGTCCTGCGGATCGCTAAACAAAGGAAGAGAAGAATAGTACGCCACCAGGTCAGCGATATCCCGCCCAGCCAGTGAATCGGCAATCGGAACCATCACGGGCGATGAACGCTTGTGGGCATGAAAATCCTGCAATTGTTTCCAGAGTGCCAACCTGCCCAAACCGGCAAGATTTGGAGTGTAAGCCATGGTGCTGAAACCTTCTAGGCCGTGGCAATGTTCGCAGCGTCTCGCCAGCAGCAGCCCTCGAAACGCGCTTCCGGCCGAAGCCAGTGCAATCGTCTGCTGTGTCCATTCCACATAGGATGGAATATGACCCTGAGGTTGGTCGCTTGCCATCAGGAGAAGCGAAGTCGCCGCCAACAGTGTTGCGAGCAAACGCGTGCGGTTGCTTGCCGGCAGAATTGTTGCATTACTCAGCCGCACAAGTAGCCCTCCCTCCATTTGGTAAAGCGGGGAACTGTATGCGAGGCACGACCTTCAATTGTGACCGCATGGCATAGTGTCCCGCGCCACAGAATTCACCGCATTTAGTCTTATATTCACCCGGAGTCGAAAATTGAAGCTGGGCCAGGGTAATCGTTCCAGGCAGCACTTTTACGTTATAGTCGGGGCTGGCCAGGACGAGAGAATGAACCGCGTCAGCGCTGGTGATGCGTAGATGAATCGGGACGCCAGCGGGAACCAAAATGCAATGGGGAATAAAGAGATACTGCTGCGCAATCATGCGCACCGTCACCGATCCGTCCGGATCCTGCTCGGTGCCAAGGTTATCTTCGACAAACTCCCCGCTGAGATGGAGAGCTAAAGGGTCGACGCGGCGGGATCCCGCAAAGAATCGCACTATCGGAACGTCGATTTGATAATACCGTGTGGCTGGAATCAGGCACAGAACCAGCACCGTCAGAATAAACGTTCGTACCTTTTTCCAATTCACAAGTGCCCTTACGTGCCAATCTCCTTCAGCACTGCACTGCAACGCTCGCATACTGTCGGGTGAGCTTTATCTTCGCCAACACGAGTTGAGTAGTTCCAGCAACGCTCGCACTTTAATCCGTCCGCTTTCTTAATCTCGACATGCAAACTGCCGGTGCCGTTACCCGAACCCTGCGAGAGGGTTACGGCTGACACGATAAACAAATACCGCAACTGCTCGGCATGTCGAGCCAGCACTGAATAAACCGGTTCGGAAGAGGCAATGGCGACCTGAGCCTCCAATCCGGTTCCAATCAGTTTATTGTTGCGGGCGTCTTCCAGCGCCTTCAGCACTTCGTCCCGCACCGAGCGCAACGTCGTCCAATCTTCGCCGGAGCTGAGTGGGATTGAGCCGGATTCCGTACTGGCTCGCTCCACGTCGACGAGAATCTCTGCCACGGAAGGGAAGAGCGCCAGATGCACGCTTTCAGGCCGTCCTACAATTTTCGGCAGATAATCCCAGACCTCTTCGGCGGTGAAACTCATAATCGGCGCGAGCAGTCGCACCAAGGCCTCGCCAATACGCCAGATTGCCGTCTGCGCGCTTCGGCGTCCCTGCGACTTAGGCGCAGAGATGTACAGTCTATCCTTGAGCACATCGAAATAAAACGCGCTCAAATCCACGATGCAAAAATGATTCAGGCGGTGATAGATCCGGTGAAATTCGAATTCGTCATAGCCACTGCGGACATCCGCCGCAAACGCAAGAGTCTGTCGCAGCATGTATTGATCAAGAGCTTCCATATTCTCGAAGTGGACCGCATCTGCTTGCGGATCGAAGTCTCCAAGATTACCCAGGATGTACCGGAAAGTATTTCTTATCTTGCGATAGTTCTCAGCGATGCGCAGCATCAACTGTTCGGAGCCGACCACATCCTCGCGAAAATCGACCGATGCCACCCACAGCCGCACCACTTCCGCGCCCAGACGATCGGCAATGTCTACTGGATCAACGTCGTTGCCGCGCGACTTGGACATGGCTTGGCCCTTTTCATCCAGCGTCCAGCCAGGCGTAACTACGCTCTTATACGGTGGCGCGCCCCGCGTGCCCATGGCGCAAAGAAGCGAGGACTGAAACCAGCCGCGATACTGATCGCCGCCCTCCAGATAGAGGTCAGACGGCCACGGAAAAGTAGGCTCATTCGCCGCCAATGCAAGATAACTCGCCCCGGATTCCAGCCACACATCAAAAATATCCGTTTCTCGATCGAACTTATTACTGCCGCAGTGCGCGCACTTAGTGTCCGCCGGAACAATCGTATCGGGCTCGTCCGTAAACCAGGAATCGGCGCCGGATCGCGCAAACAATTCCACAACTTTGCGATTGACAGTGGGATCATTCAGTGGCTTGCCGCAACCCTTGCAGAGAAACACCGCAATCGGCACGCCCCACACCCGCTGCCTGGAGATGCACCAATCGGGGCGCGTAGCGATCATGTTCGACATTCGCTCTTCGCCCCAAGCCGGATCCCACTTCACACGTTTAATGTCTTCGAGCGTGCGTGACCGAAGCTTGTCCTCGTTCGACTTAGCTCCCGGCATGGGCGTTTCCATGGAAATGAACCATTGCTCGGTCGCGCGGAAGATTACAGGATTATGGCAGCGCCAGCAATGCGGATACGAGTGTTCCGTCTTCTCCGTATGCAGGAGCGCCCCGCGGCTCTTCAGCAAGTCGATGATCGGCTGGTTCGCATCCCACACCCGTTTGCCTGTGTATTCCGGCAGGCCATTGCGCAGGATTCCTTTTTCATCCACATTGCTGGTCGCATCCAGTCCATATTTCACGCCCGTAATAAAATCCTCTGCCCCGTGCGAAGGCGCGGTATGCACCACGCCCGTCCCTGTATCCATGGTGACGTAATCGGCGAGCACGCCAAGAACTTTCCGATCCAGAAACGGATGCTGGAAGCTCAGACGCTCCATTTTGCGCCCGGGAAAATGCGCCAGATCGTGCGGTCCGCGCAGATTGCACTTCTCCGCAACCTCTTTCGCCAGCTTCGCCGCCACAATATAAACCTCGCCGCCGGATTCCAGAGCGACATATTCTGCATCCGGATGAAAAGCCACGGCCATGGATGCAGGCAACGTCCACGGTGTCGTGGTCCAGATGATGGTCGAAACTTTTTTCCCAGCCAGGGCCGGATCGATCTTGGTAGGATCGTCGAGCAATCCGTATTTCACGTAAACCGTAGGGCTGACATGGTTCTCGTACTCGACCTCGGCCTCGGCTAGCGCGGTCTCGTCGCACATGCACCAATAAACCGCGCGCAATCCTTTGTAGACGAATCCTTTTTCCAGGAACGAGAAAAAAGTGGAGAGCACCACCGACTCGTACTCCGGATTCATCGTGGCATAGGGCTGGTCAAAGCGCCCAAAGACGCCGATCCGCTTAAACTGCTGCCTCTGTAGGTTGAGATATTTCTGCGCGTACTTCCGGCATTCCGCCCGCACGTCCAGCGGACGCATCTGTAGCTTTTTGCCGCCAAGTTCCTTGTCGACTTTGATTTCAATCGGAAGTCCGTGGCAATCCCAGCCCGGAATGTACGGCGCATCGATGCCCGCCATGGTTTTTGACTTCACAATGAAATCCTTCAGGCACTTATTCATCGCCGTCCCCATATGAATGGGGCCGCTGGTGTAAGGAGGGCCATCATGCAAAATATAGGTAGGCGAGCCTTTGCGGGCTTCGCGAATACGCTCGTAGATACGCACCTGCTCCCAGCGAGCCAGCATCTTCGGCTCGTTCTGGGGCAAGTTCGCCTTCATCGGAAAGGCGGTTTTTGGCAGATTGATGGTCGCTTTCAGTTCGAGCGGCACTCGATTGGACTCTCCCTTTTTGGTTGAATTCTTTATTATAGGGAGAGCCGTTCGGCCCGTCCATTCACCGTGACCCGCGAAATTACTACTGATTTGCGCTCTGGCCGTGTGCCATTGACACGCCTCATGAACATTGAAAGGAATCACAGGCACATCGAAATACACTTCGTAAACTTCCAACAGAAGAGGTACAATTTTATGCGTAGCTAAAGAATTGGGGCATCGCGCTGATTCTGGGTAATTCCGCGAAGTCTATGCTCAAAATTTGTATATTTACACAAGCAACTTGTTGGAAAAACTGATCATCAGTGTTAGGCAGGGCGTCGGACGGAGGGGTGGGCTCGACCTGTCCATCCAAGGTAAGCCAATTTGGGGAACATGCCAACTTCAGAAGTAAACCCGGTAGAAACCACTCCGAAATCCGGTAACGATCCAGAGCTTCATCTGTTGCTCGCTCCCGACACGTTTGAGCCTCTTTGGAAGTCTTTGCCCCGTTCGCTCGATGAGTTCCTTTTTCCCAAGAAGCTTCCCCCACTCAAGCTGGAATCGAAACCCGAGCCGGTCAAGGATATTTGGGGCTTCTATAATTACAAGAAAAATGGCGCATTAGGTTCCACCGCTGCCCACTTGGTCGTGCTGGGGCTAATCATCGGCGGCACGCTGATTACATGGCATCATGTCACGCCCACCGAGAAGCCTAAAACCACTACGGAGTTGATCGACCCAGGTGATTTCATCGATCTGAAGCCAGCGAAGACTCAAGCTGGCGGCGGCGGCGGCGGCGGCGATCGTGATGTATTGCAGGCCTCGAAGGGGCGTCTGCCCAAGTTTTCTCTACAGCCGCAGCTCGCACCTCCCGCAGCTGTGATTCGTAACGATAACCCTAAGCTCGCAGTCGAGCCTACGGTCGTGGTGCCTCCGGAAATTAAAGTTGCCATGAGCAACATGCCAAACCTTGGCGACCCGAAATCGTCTGCCGTTATCCCGTCGAACGGCACGGGCTCCGGCAGCGGCATCGGTTCCGGAAGCGGCGGCGGCGTTGGTCCAGGTAATGGCCGCGGCGTTGGTCCCGGCGAAGAAGCCGGCATCGGCGGCGGCGTGTTCCGTCCCGGCCGCGGAGTCACACCACCTCGGCCAATCTATTCTCCCGATCCCGAGTTCTCCGAAGAAGCCCGCAAGGCAAAATACCAGGGCACCTGCACCTTGATGATCGTCGTAGATACTGACGGGAAGCCTACCAATATTCGGGTAGTTAACTCCCTGGGCATGGGACTCGATGAAAAAGCGCTCGAAACCGTCCGCACCTGGCGCTTTGAGCCCGGTCTGAAAGATGGTCATCCCGTGAAAGTTGAGATGGCCGTGGAAGTTGATTTCCACTTGTACTGAGTTTCACGTTCGGCGAGTCAGTTTTCTCAGGACTGCTTTCTCAGCACCGCTAGGTTCACCACTTTGCGCTCGCGGAATCCAAGTCTCTCGTAAAGCTCAATCGCCCGCGCGTTACCTTCCCGCACGTGCAGGAAGGGTGTTTCGCCCCGATCGAAAATCCCTTGCATCACTTTGTTCATAAGCATTCGCGCATAGCCTCGCCCTGTATGCTGGGGATGAGTACAGACTGCGCTCACTTCGGTAAATCCCGGAACTTTCATGCGTTCGCCAGTGATAGCAATGAGCTTTCCTTCGCGCCGAATCCCAAGGTAAGTTCCCAATTCGTGCGTTCGCTTTTCAAAAGGACCAGGTTTTGTCAGAGCGGTAAGTTCCATCATTTCGCGCGAGTCTGCCGCGCCGAGCTGGACTATCTCTGCTTCTACGTGGTGGTTCGTCGCGAGACCCTCTGTCTTCGCATTCGTCGATATCGAACCCGAGAGAGAAGTTCTTCGTTCAGGTTCTCCGTCCCAAATCATCTGCACTACGCGAGCCCCCGCCACATGAGTCCATCCCTGACGCTCTTCGTAAGGCGATTCGAGGAAAAGTCTGATGACCCCCTCCGGGCTCGCTAATGTGGTCAGGGATGCGTAGCCTTCAGCAGGATCGCCCTCAAACGCCGCAAATAAGGTGACGTCAGGTGTAAACCGGGCTGCGTTCCCGTAGATTTCTGCGAATCGAGAATGACGCGTCTTCAGCGCATGCCAGATTACATTGTCGAGCGGATCCATGTGAGCTGAGCAGTTATTCCTTTGAATAAGCTTGAGTCCCCACCGAAAGGTAACGCCGCCGAAGGGATGCGGCTATCCGAACCTTGCTCTCAAAACAAATCGCGACCCAGGCCTATTCCTTCAAATCGACATGTTGCACATTTTCGATAGAGTGCCCAAGGAATCGCGCCCCAAGGCGACGAAATTTCTCCACCGAATCAGTGGCAAAGAACGACAGTCGAGGCAAAGATCTACGCTCTTGCTCGACCGATGGCCTCGAAGAAAGCATTCTTAGTTTGTCCGCCACAACATGAGCCGTAGATTCAGCCGAGTCGACAATGCTCACATGCTCGGGCGCAACCCGGCGCAGCAGGGGCTTCAGCAGGGGATAATGCGTGCAACCCAGCACCAGTACGTCCGCGTCGTCGAAGCCATCGGAAAACGCCTCCTCCAGGTAAATGCGCGCTACCTGCTCGGTTACAGGATGCTCAACCCATCCCTCTTCAACCAGCGGAACTAACAATGGACATGCCTTCTCGCGCGCCGTCAGTCCCCTGGCCTCTAGAGCTTTACGGTAAGCGTGGCTGCTCACTGTAGCTTCAGTGCCCACCACCACCACTTTCCGATTCTTGCTGACCCGTGCCGCGGCGACAGCGCCAGGTCCCACCACTCCCACGACCGGAACACGAGCTGCAGCCGTTATCTGATCGAGTGCCAGAGCAGTCGCCGTATTACAGGCGATAACCAGCAACGCGGCCCGGTGTGCCTCGAGAAATCTCGAAGCCTCCACGGCATACCGCGCCACCGTTTCCACAGATTTCGAACCATAGGGAAGCCGGGCTGTATCTCCAAAATAGACGTAGTCGCCATCCGGAATTACGTCAAGTAAAGCTTTAAGGACCGTTAGGCCGCCGAAACCGGAATCGAACACACCAATCGTAGGACGGGGTTTCGTCACCGGACGTCTTCTCGGGAGGGTTCTTCTTCAACAGTCGCTTCCTGCCGCTGGCTTCGTTCCGTAGAACCCCCGCAACAAGCTCCGGCCGGAATCGGCGCTCCGTGCGGACACGTTCTGGGATGCCCCAAGAATGTGCAGATTTTATCGGTCGCCTCGGGCGAGAGAATGTGCTCGAACTTGCATGCCTGCTGCTCGATTTCTGATTCGCTATCCATGGCCAAGCTATCCGTAAAGAGCCGCTCCGCCAGTCGGTGCCGCCGGATAATGCTGCCCGCGCGTTCTCGGCCTCTTGCGGTAAGCTCCACAATCAGCGAACCATCGCCAATCGAGGCTGAAACCGGTTTCAGCGCGTCATGACAAGGGTTCACAAACGGCTTATGCCCGTGTTCCATTGGCGGATGCGGCGTGGAAACCACCAGCCCCATCTGAATCATCTTTTCAATCGCAAGGCTCACCGGCAGAGCACCGTGAACCTCCATGCGCTCCACTTCGGCAATCTCGCCGTGCTCGGCCAGCACCCACAGTTCCTCCAGAACTTCGTCGAACTGCTCCTCGTCCGCCATCGAAAAAACTTCCTGCGACGCAATCTTGCCATGATGGAATTCAATCCGCCGGTCGGCCAACCGCGCCACCACCGGGTCATGCGTGACCATCACAATCGTTCGCCCCTGCTGGTGGAACTCACGCAGCAGCCTCAGCACCAACTCTTCATTAACCGCGTCCAGGTTGCCCGTGGGCTCGTCCGCAAGAATAATCTTCGGATCGTTAATCAGCGCCCGCGCGATGCAGACGCGCTGTTGCTCTCCGCCCGAAAGTTGCGCCGGCAAATGATGCGCACGATCGCCCAGTCCGACTTGTGCTAGCGCGTCCGCGGCTTCTTTCTCATCCGTCATGCTGTGAAAATATTGCGCCAGCATCACGTTTTCCACCGCAGTTAGAAATGGAATCAGATGAAACTGCTGAAAAATGAACCCAATCTTCTCCGCCCGCACGCGATTTAATTCGCTGGCAGAAATGCCCGCCACATTCTGCCCATCCAGCCAAATCTCTCCGGACGACGGACGATCCAGGCACCCAACCAAATTCACCAGTGTGGATTTTCCCGACCCGGAGGGTCCCATAATCGAGAGCCACTCGCCTGGTGCAACATGCAACGAGATGTGATCCAGAGCGTGAATCGCGTTACTGACGCCGCCGTTAGCCTTCCCATTTCCAGCGGCTTTGGCAGGGTAGAGTTTGGTTACGTTTTTGATCTCGATCATTTCACTCTCCCCTCAGGATGACCGCGGGCTGCACCCGGCGCAGCAACGAAATCGGAAGGATCGCCGCCAACAGCGTAACTATGATGCTACCAGCCAGAACCAAGGGCAGAATACTAAAACGCGGAGCCACAGATTCATGGAAGTTAACCCGCCCAATCCACGCCGCAATTCCGATTCCCAGCACAAATCCAACCAGGGCTCCGGTTGCGCCCAAAGCCGCCGCTTCCGCCGCGAAAAATCCGTTCAGTAAACGATCCGACGCACCCAGCGCCTTCATGATGGCGAAATCGCGCCGCCGATCGAAAACCCATCCCATCAAAGTAGAAAGCACACACAGCGCAGAAGTGCATATGATAAGCGCGGCCGCAGCGAGCAAAGTGGCCCGAGTCTTTCCCAGGACCCGCGCCTCACCGTCCACAATCTGACGCACGGGTTGTACGTCGGCGTTTGGAATCATCTGCTGAAGCTGGCGCATCACAGTCAGAATCTCATCGCGACCTCCACTCGTCGCTACCTCGACCGTGGAAGGTTGAACTCCCGTCCACGAAACGAAATCTTGGAGCGAAAGATAAACTCGGCTGTCCTCGGCTGCTCCCGTCTGTACCGTTCCTGCTGACGTGAGATGTATCGTGCGCCCTCGAAACTCAAGATAAAACGGCTCATTTTTCGACGACACCACTGCCTGCGCCCTCACTCCGACCAGTGCTTGCCCCGTTGCCGCAGGCCAGTTACTCACCGACCACCATCGATCCAGTTGTCGGACCTTATCGAAATCCGTCCCCACCACAACCACCGGATGCCCATCGCTTGTCCGCGCCACGACGAGAGCGAACGGAGAGGCCACGCCGCGCCCGGCAATAGCCGACTCCATTTTCGCCACGGAATCGGCGGGAAGGGAAGCGCCATCCCTTCCAACCAGAATAATATTCGCGCCGTAATTGCGGAACTCGCGCCGCAGCTTGGTCTGCACGTCCACATAAAGATTCATTACCGCTGTCGCTACCGCCGCGGCGACCACCATGGCAGTCAGTGCGGAAGCCGCGCGTCCTCGGCGAAGTACGGCGGCGCGCACCAGCATGCGGAGAAACATCGAGGTGTGGGGAGACTGAGCCCGGCTCGCCTGAACTTTCTTCGCGGACTGCAGAACGCTCGAGTTCACAATTCCCCCCGCAGCGCAAACACAGGATCAAGTCCAATCGCTTTACGAATCGCCACCGCGCTTCCCGCAAAAGTCACGATCACCGCAATCCCCAGGATCACCGGAAAAACCACTGGCGCGATCGTAATCTGCGAATTAAAAATCGAGCGGCCAATTTGTCGTGCCAGCAACTCTCCGGCCGCGAAGCCGATTGTCCCGCCAATCAGAGCCAGCAGAGTTGCTTCAGCCAAAAATATCGAGGCGACCGCAACCTTTCCCGCGCCCAATGCCTTCATCAGCCCGACTTCCGCGCGGCGCTCGAAAATCGCCGTCGCCATTGCCGCGGAAACTGCCAGCGCGGAAGCAAACAATGCAGCCAGCGTTACCAGAAAAATCAGGCCTTCAATACGCGTGAGCACCGCACCCTCATTCTGCGCGACCTGCCGTATCTGTTCAGCGTGAGAGTGCGGAATCGCCTCCTGCAACTGAAACGCGATTGACTGAGGATACGGGGAACAATACCAGCGGTCGTAAACCGCTCCAGACATGCTTTTGGGATCGCGGCGCGCGAACGCATCTTCCGGCTTGGTTAACGCACTCACATAGACCCGCCGCACCGCGTCCGGTTTGCCCAGGATCGCCTGAGCCAAAGCAATCGGTGCTACCACTTCGTCATCTTCAGCGCCGCCCGCGGAAAGAATTCCACTCACGTGCAAAGTACGGCCAGACAGCGTGATCTCATCGCCCGCCCGCGCCGAAAGCCTTGCCGCCAACCGCTCCCCAAGCAACACATCCTGGGAGCTATCGTTGGGCCACGCTCCCGCAACTTTCCACCAGGAGTTTGTCGAGCGCACTCCAGTGGTGAACTCCTCGTTGCCAAAGGTAATCTTCTTAGCGAAGTAGGTACCCAGCAGCGTGAAAGTTTCGGAGCTTCCATCGCGCTGAATTGTCACGCTCACCGGCAGCATTGGAGCAAAGCCAGTGATGTTGTTATGCCAGAATGTTCCTTTAATTTTTGGAAGGTCAGATTCGCTCAGGAAGGCGCCGTCGCTCGGCGGCTTCAAGTTGACGCCGCCAATTTCCACGTCTAGCGTATCGTCCTGCGGAGTCACTAAAATGTTAGCGCCGATTGTCCGCAGTTCGCGATTGATCTTGTCCCCAATATCGGTGGCAACAGCGATCATCGCCGTCGCCACGGTCACACCTAAAGTGATCGCAGCTCCAGCCAGTAACTTGCGCCGCTTCTGCCGCCGGAAGGATTCGTAGACCAGCCTTGCGAACACCTACTGCTTTTCGAACACACGGCTGCCGGCAGCGATGTCCGCCTCCTGAATGATCACGGCATCCGACGTCTCCGTTGCCTTCAGCGGGATAGGATTGCATCCTCCGGTTGTGCCCACCGATTGTCCATTAATCGGTGCGGCGCAGTTCTTGCACACGATTTGATTTCCCGACTTGTAAAATCCCACCGCGCCGCAAATCTGGCACGCATCGAAAACCGTTGCGATCTTTCCATCCGGCTTCTTATAAAGCCAGAAGCGAATCTGCGTACCGTGCTCCTGCGCTTGATATCGGTGCAAATCGCCATCGGAGACCTGAGACAGCGGAATCTTCACTTCACCGCGGGTAAAACTGACCTCGGTGGACGGGGACAGCGCGCTCTCGCTTTTGGCGTAAACAAATTCTGCTGTCATCATCGCGATAAACAGGAAGGATGCGGTATACACCGATCCCATCCACAAGCGTTCCTTGCGCGCCGTCCACACCGCCTTCCGCCGCTCCGCTGGCGAAGCCGGGCTAGGCACTGCCTGCCGCCGCTTGGCGTCAAACAAAATCATCAGCGCAGCCAATGCCAGAATCGTAACCACAAAGAATTCTTCATTACCGACGATTGGTCCAATAATCGCCATCTCGCGCTTGGAGGAGGGAATCACGCCACTCTCCGAGAGTTCGTGGAGCCCGGCCACGATCAACTGAGCCGCCACTAGGAATAAGATCGCCGTCGTAACCCGGAAGAATTTCTGTAGATTAATGCGCACACTGCCCTTCACGAACATCACACCGAACCCAATCGCACACAGCACGCCGAGTAGTGTGCCCAGAAAGCTCATCAGTTCAGTGGAATTCAAAGTCACCGCAGACAGGATGAGAACTGTCTCCGCGCCCTCGCGCAGCACCATCAGGAAGACAAAAAAGAACAGTCCTATCCACGCATCGTTCCCGGCCAGCAACCCTACTTTACCCTCGATCTCACCCTTCAGCTTGCGGCCGGTCCTCATCATGAAAACCACCATCGTGATGACGAAGAATGCGGCAACCAGCATTACCCAGCCCTCGAACACATCTTCGTTCAGGTTGAGCCGCGAAATTATAATCGCCACGCCAATGCTGCCCAGAAATGCCGCACCCAAAGCCAAATACACCGTATTGCGTAAATCGTTGCGCCCGATCTTCGCCAGGTACGCCAGCGTGATCCCCACGATTAAAGCTGCTTCAACCCCTTCGCGCAGCGTAACTATGAAAGCCTGAAGCATCCTTGGTTTGCCTTATGACACCGATTCAATTTTGAAAATGAATTTCAATTTCAACTTAAAGGATATGCCGTTG
>JBEKWW010000022.1:0-83657 GCA_049512655.1 Candidatus Sulfotelmatobacter sp.
CCCGAGAAAGCCTGAAAATCGCAAACTAAATGCAGGCAGCACCGTGGAAGAGCGGCGCTTCAGCGCCGCGTTCAGCTCCTTAAATAATGAACCGGGCTTTAGCCCGACAAGATTGTCATCCATAGTGCAGCCAACCGATTCGCAACGCTAATCGGTTGGCGGGGTCGAAGAGCCTGCCCCGAGCGAAGCCGAGGGGATCCCTACCCCGCGCACCGAACCATCGGCCCGGCAAGGCATTCCCACCCCAAACCCATCAGCCCTACACTAACGACACCTCACCAATTCCTGTGAGAGGACAATCTAGTTTCGTTCGCGGACTAAGTCTGTGACACGTGAACACCCCACCCAAGCCTAAACCGGGCTTGAGTGGACTCCCCGCCACAACCCGAGAAAGCCTGAAAATCGCAAACTAAATGCAGGCAGCACCGTGGAAGAGCGGCGCTTCAGCGCCGCGTTCAGCTCCTTAAATAATGAACCGGGCTTTAGCCCGACAAGATTGTCATCCACAGATTCGCAACGCTAATCGGTTGGCGGGGTCGAAGAGCCTGTCCCGAGCGAAGCCGAGGGAATCCCTACCCCGCAACCCCTCCTCGCCACGGGTGGCCCATTCAAGCCGTCCTTTGGCTTGAGTGGGGCAGTTCGACGAGAAATTCGCCGACAGACGGAAACTTCCCAGCGACTAGCCTGCATCACACCCCAGAGAGAACCGCAGAGCGGCACACACCTCATTCATTCGCGCGGAACTAAGCTGGGCCACACGTTTCCCCAGGCGCTGTTGCGACACCGTAACTGGATTGTGCAGGTTCACCGCGCACGGCGACTTCATGCCGTCTTCCTCATTCAGCACGACTTCCGACGGCACGCCGCGAATGGTGGAAGTGACCGGAGCAACCGTGACTGTGGATAAATACGTGATGGCACTGTTGCGGGTGAGCACGAGGGCCGGCCGTTTCTTGTCAGGCGCGGCGAATTGGTAGAGCCGAACGTCGCCCCGGGCTATCTGGCCTCGGGCTATTCTCCCGGCCACGCGGCCTCCACTTCCCAACCCCGCGCTTCCGCGTCGGCTTGCGACTTCCCCGAGTAACCCTGGCGATCGCGCTCTTCACTGGCTCGCAGTTCCAACTGGCGCAGATGTTCCCGCAGGGCGTCGCGCACCAACGCGGACCGGTTTCGCTTCGTGCGCTTCGCGGCCTGGTCGGCGGCGTGTAACAGCTTTTTATCCAACACGATTTGAACGATTTCCATATGTGTAATCCATTCCACAGTATACTCCACATAGGCTCTAACTCCGCAAAGAACGCGAAACTTGGCGGTGGCTCAATTTAAACCTTCAGCACTCTATTTCGGCGTCATCCTGAGCGGAGCCGTCTTTCAGGCGTAGCGAAGGATCTCCCGCTCAACCGGCTCAGCGCGTAAGCCAACCTGCACCATCACCGAAGCTTGCGTCTCAGCCATCCCATCCCAACTCCCCATGCTATAATTTCCTATTCCCAGTCGCTCAAAGCGCGGAGGACCGTATCGACAAACGTTTTATCCGAACCAATGACCGTATTCGTGCCCGCGAGATTCGCGTGATCGGTGACGAAGGCGAACAAATCGGCGTAATGCCTCCCTTCGAAGCCCTCAAGTTGGCCCGCAGCAAGAACCTGGATCTGGTCGAGATTTCGCCCACCGCTCAACCCCCCGTCTGCCGCATCATGGACTACGGGAAATATCTCTACCAGCAGGAAAAGAAAGAGCGCGAGGCCAAGAAGCACCAGAAGACGATCACCGTAAAAGAGGTCAAGTTCCGCATCAATGTGGACGACCACGATTACGAAACCAAAAAGAATCATGTGCTGCGCTTCCTGGACGAAGGCGACAAAGTAAAGGCCACGATATTTTTCCGGGGCCGCGAAATGACGCGCACCGGACTGGGGCGGCAGATTCTGGAGCGGCTGATTAAGGACGTGGAACCGCAAAGTATCGTGGAGTTCCGGCCGCGACAAGAAGGTAATACGTTGCACGCGATTCTGGCGCCGAAGAAATCGGCGGCGGAGCGCGAAAAAGAGAAAGAGAAAGAAGCGAAGGCCAAAGCCAAAGCGGAGCGCCAAGAGAAGATGTTGCAAGAAAAGATGGCGCAGGCCAAGGCAACTCCTCCGGAAAACCCGGCGGAGAAGAAGGAAGCTCAATCCGAGCCGGTGGCTGCTGGTGCAGTGCCGAATTCGGGGTCCTAGCTTCCAGTATCGTGGATTTCGCTTCGCAGACTTTGCTGATCTGGCTTCAAAAAATAGCTGCGCTGTTAGAATCGCCGAGGAAGGGCGCGAGTCGCGCCACCATTTCCAAAGCAAATTAAAGGAAAGAGTTGAAATTACAAACTGCCGGCTTGTGCCAGGCGGTTGATTCCGAGGAGCTATGCCGAAATTAAAGACGCACAAGGGCGCCGCAAAGCGCTTCAAGAAAACGGGGACGGGGAAGGTGAAGCGTGGACATGCCAAACTCCGCCACATCCTGACCTCGAAGGATAAGAAGAAGAAACGTAAACTGGGGAAATCGACCCTGGTGAGTCCGGGAGATCTGCGCAAGGTTAAGCGGATGATTCCGTACCAGTAAAGGATTGATGATTGTGTGATTGTTGATTGATGATTAAAAAACCTTCAGGGCAGGGGATTTTAATCGACAATCAGCAATCGACAATCAACAATGTTTTAGGCGCGTGAAGAGGCAGTGGTCGCCGCAAGGCTTGATCATCCTTACCTCCAGCCGCCAGTAGAGAGAAATAAAAAAGGAGAACAACAATGCCACGTGTAAAACGCGGAACCAAACGCCGCGCCAAGCGCAAAAAAATATTAGACCGCGCCAGCGGTTACTTTCTAACTAAATCCAAACTCTACCGAGCAGCGAAAGAAGCTACTGAGCGCGGGATGAAGTTTGCTTTCTCCGGGCGCAAGCAGCGGAAGCGGCAGTATCGCTCACTATGGATTGTGCGTATTGGAGCCGCGGCCAAGCTAAACGGGTTGAGCTATAACCAGTTCATCCACGGATTGAAAGTAGCGGGAGTGGAACTGGACCGCAAGATTCTGGCGGACCTGGCAGTAAAGGATGCGGCGGCATTTTCGGATCTGGCTGCGCAGGCGAAGACGGCGATCGCGGCGGCATAACGGTTCGGCTGCCAATCTTGTAAACCGGGAAGAGCACGGCTAGGAATCTGCTTTGGATCGTGGGTAGAAATACCCTGCAACAGTGAGGTTCGATCTAGACCCAGGGATCCTTCGACTTCATAACCGATTCGCTTTGCGAATCGGTTATTCCGCTCAGAATGACAGTCTTGGTGCAAAGTGCCCTATACCGTTTCCAAATTGAAGGATTACTCGGCGGCGGCGCTGGAAAAGGCGGCGGCGGATTGCGTTCGCGCGTGTACGGATGAGGCGGCTGCGGTTCGTAACGATGCGGAGCTGAAGACGTTTCGCGACCGGTGGGTGGGACGCAAGAACGGGATCCTGACACAGATTAATGATCTGTGGTTAAAGGGTGCGCCCAAGAATGCGAAGCGGAAAGCGGGTATTCGCGTCAACGAATTGAAGGCTCGAATCCAAGAGTTGGTGGATGGAGCGCATGTCGGCAGTGCAGCTGTTGGGACCGAGGCGACAGAACGAGTCGATATTTCCCTTCCCGGACTGCGTCGTCCTATCGGGGCAGAGCATCCGGTCATCCAGACGACGAACGAGATGGTTCGCGTGTTTCAAAAACTCGGCTACTCGGTGGCCGAGGGGCCCGTCGTCGAGACCGATTACTACAATTTTGAGGCGCTGAACTTTCCGCCGAACCATCCGGCGCGGGATACGCAGGATACTTTGTTTATCGCGGGGCAGCAGTCGAAAGCGCAGCGGGAGCGGTTGTTGCTGCGCACGCATACTTCTCCGGTGCAGATTCGCACGATGGAAAAAATGCGGCCGCCCTTGCGCATTGTGATTCCCGGAACCGTGCACCGCAATGATCCTCCAGATGCAAGCCATTCACCGATGTTTCACCAGATCGAGGGGCTGGCAGTCGATACGAACATTACGTTCGGCGACTTGAAAGGGACACTGGATCACGCGATGAAGGAGTTTTTTGGCTCGAGCGTGAAGACCAGTTTTCGTCCGTCGTTTTTTCCGTTTACCGAGCCCAGCGCGGAGATGTATGTTTCGTGCTTCATCTGCGGAGGGAGCGGCAAGCGCGGACCGAATGACGCGCCGTGCCGTCCGTGCAAGCAGACGGGATGGATTGAGATTCTAGGCTGTGGCATGGTCGACCCGAATGTGTTTGAGTTTGCGAAGGATAATGGTTACGACCCGAAAAAAGTTTCGGGATTTGCATTTGGCATGGGCGCGGATCGGATCGCGCTGTTGAAGTATGGCGTGGATGATATCCAGTTATTTTTTCAGGGAGACGTTAGGTTTTTGCGGCAGTGGGCGTAGCTCATCTGCGCAAAGACTGCGCAAGCGCTTCGGCGGACGGAGAGTTTCCAACTAACAGTTGCATGGGTCCCGATGCAAAGTGCGCGCCTCAGGATGACAGAGCTTTGTAACGCCGAACTTTCTTCATGAAACTTTCCCCACAATGGATTCGCGACTTTGTCGATCTTGCCGTCGATGACCGGCAACTGGCTGAGGATTTGACTGCGGTTGGTATTGCGGTCGAAGGAATCAATGGTACAGGCCCGAATACAGTCTTCGAGATGGAGATTGGGACGAATCGTCCGGACGCGATGAATCATTATGGCGTGGCGCGGGAGGCGGCGGCGATCTACGACTTGCCGCTGAAAGCGCTCGATCCAAAGCATTCGTCGGCCGCTAAAACCTCATCCGCCCGCGACGGCACGACTGAAGTCGTGCCCTTCCCGAACAATCCTTTTCCAATCACTGTGGAAGAGCCGCAGCTTTGTCCGCGCTTTTCGGCGCGGGTGATTCGTGGGACGACGATCAAGCCGTCGCCCAAGAAGATTGCGCATCGCTTGCAATTGCTCGACCAGCGGCCGATCAGCAATGCGGTGGATGCGACGAATTATGTTTTGTGGGAGATGGGCAAGCCGACGCATGTGTTCGACATGGATTTGCTGGAGGGCGGACGGCTTATTATTCGCAAAGCGAAGAAGGGCGAAAAGCTGAAGACGCTGGACGGCGTGGAGCGGACGCTGACCGCTGAAGATCTGGTTGTCGCCGATGCCAAAAGGCCGGTGGGGCTCGCGGGCGTGATGGGCGGGTTCGACACCATGATTACCGAGAAGACGAAGAATATTTTGATCGAATCGGCATGGTGGGATCCAGGGATTGTGCGCAAGATGTCGCGGCGGCATGGGATTCATACCGACGCCTCGCACCGGTTCGAGCGTGGAGCGGATTTTGAGTCGACGGTGCTGTCGTGCGATTTGGTGGCCAAGCTGATTCTGGAATCGGGCGGCGGAGAGCTTAGCGGCGATACGATCGACGTGGTCTCACGACAGATCGATCAAGCGCCAATTGTGCTGCGAGTTTCGGAGGTGCAACGCATTCTGGGCGGGCATCTCACGGGCGGGCATGTTTTCCACATTCTGAAAAAGCTGGGGTTTTGGTTGATTCCGGAGGGACAGGCGGACGCGGAATTTCGAGTTCAGATTCCGAGTTGGCGGCTGGACGTAGAGCGCGAGATTGACTTGATCGAAGAAGTCGCGCGGCTGCATGGTTACGACAAGTTCGAAAACACTTTGCCGGCTTATAGCGGTGCGGTGCGGGATCTGCCGAATGCCGACATGGACGCAACTTTCCGTGAGCGAGCTTTGGCGTTGGGATACAACGAAGCGGTTTCGCTGACGTTTATTTCGCATGCGGACGCGGAACAGTTTTCCTCGGCGGCGGTTTTGGAGTTGGAAAATCCGCTGAGCGAGGAGGCTTCCGTGATGCGGACTTCGCTGGCTCCGGGCATGCTGGATATGCTGGCATGGAATTTGAATCGGGATCTCGATAGTGTCCGGCTCTTTGAAATGGGACGCACGTACGAGATGCGAGGCAGCGAGCGCATTGAACCGGCGCGCGCGTGCCTGGGGGCGACGCTCGCAGCGGTGAAGACTTCCCTGCCCGCCGGCGGCGTGCTGGATGTAAGCAAAGGGGAGCGCGCAGCGGCGGCAGAGGCGTTCCGCTCGTTGAAGGGCGACGTGGAAAATCTTCTCGCTGTGTTTGCTTACAAGCAACTGAGTTTTGATCGCGAGACGGCTGAATATTTTCATCCGGGACGATCGGCGCGAGTACTGCTGGATGGGTCCGTGGTGGCGCAGTTTGGACAGATTTCCGAGGATGTGAAAGCCACCAGAAAACTGCGTCAGGATATTTTTCTGGCGGAACTTGATCTGGAGGAGTTGCATAAGCGCGGGCTACGGACGGTGTGGTTTGCGCCGCTCGGGAAGTATCCGGCGGTGGAACGGGATTTTTCGTTTGTGTTTGCCGATGAGGTGGAGTTTGACGCCATGCGGCGCGCGGTTTTCCGGCTGGCGATTGCGGAGTTGCGGGGATTCGAGCCGATCGAGGTTTTTCGCGGCGGGACGATTGAAGCCGGCAAGTATTCAATTCTGCTGCGGGCGCGGTTGCAATCGGCTGAAGCGACGCTAAGGGATGAGCAGATTGCGCAGTGGGCGGAGAAGATTGTGAAGGCGCTGCGGGAACTGGGCGGAGTGCAGAGGGCATAAGACAAGGCTATTTCACCCTCGTTTGCGCATAACGGTCGGGATCCTTCGACTGCAGAGTTGCTTTGCTACCGCAAAGCAACTTCCTTACTCAGGAGGGCAGAGTCTCACTTTTCCGGGTCTCCCACGGAGTCGCCAAGCCAAAGTTTCAAATTAAGCACGAGCAGCGTTCCGCTATGGGAACTTATAGAAATAAATGTGTGCTGAAGTATTGCTTTGAGAAGAGCCAAGAGTTTACGGTCATAGTGTTTAGTTTCGCCGAGGAGTGATGTTCTTCCGTGGCGATGAAGGACAATTCTGATGTTCATCTTCCTTTCATCCGACATTCACCAACAATTTATAAGGGGTTGGGCTGCCCTTCTGATACCTTGACGGAAATTGTGAGAGGTCCTATTTTGTGGGCAGGCGGCAGACCCCCCTATTTGTCGACCTCCAACTAACAATTTAAAGAGTGTCGCGCGAAAGAGGGATATCCCTGCGCGAAAGACAGGTAGTGGGAACAGAAGCAGCTTCCTCACCGGGCTTGCGCCCGGTTCGGAATGACAAGAATCCTGTTTGCAAGGATCTGAACACAACAAATCCCACCTTGAATCGCGAAACCGGAAAGACGAAAGAAGGAACGACCAAATCAGGAAATATGTGGAGGAAGTCTGTAATGCGCATCCATCGTCACTTCGTGAAAGCTGCTCTATCTCTTCTTAGCCTCAGCTGCACCTTCGGGCTCTGCGCAAGTTTGACAGCTTCAGCCCAGGTGGTTCCGTTGGCGCAACATGTGGTTTTAATCATCGATGAGAATACTTCGTTCGGCACAGTACACCCCTCGGGCATGCCGTGGCTGGTGAGCCAGGGAAATAAGTACGGGTTTGCCAACAACTACGATTCCGACCACAGCGGATCGCTGCTGGATTATTTGTATTTGGCGTCGGGCAGTTGCGAATCGAATTATTCCTGCGCGGGGAATCCGGAGTGCGCGCTGCCTTCAGGAAGCCACAATTTTTACTGCAATGGCAACGATTGTTTCAAGCAAGACAGCTGCCAGCCGACGGTCGCTAAGGATCCGATTACGGACGCGAACATCTTTCAGTTGATGGACAACCAGCCAATTTCGTGGAAAGTGTACGCGCAGAATTATCTGAATGCGGGCGGGAACGTGAATGTTCCCGATTTCACGTCGGCGAACCAGCCTCGTTATACGAATTACTATGCCCGGCACAATGCGGCGGTTTGGTACGAGGAAGTTTTGAGCGATACTTTAGGTTCGCAGGGTAATATTGTTGATTTTGAGCAGTTTGGCATTGATGTAGCGAACGGCACGCTGCCCCGGTTTGCGATCATCGTTCCGGACGGATGCTGGGATCTACATGACGAGTGCTCGACTCTGCCCAATGCCGACAATTTCCTGAATGACAATTTGACGCCTATGCTCAACCTTCCTGATTTCCAGCCTGGCGGAAGTGGACTTGTAATCGTAACTTTCGATAACGGCGCCGGCGACGATGCCGGGCAGATCTACACGGGACTGATTGGTCCGAACGTAAAGCGCGGCCATGTTTCCAATATCGCGTACAAACACGAGAATGCGTTACGCACCATACTGGACTCGCTAGGTATTCAGACCTATCCGGGATGGTCGGCAACGGCGGCCGATATGTCGGACTTTTTTAGTCCGACGGCGGGAAGCGTGGTGTTGAACTCGCCACCGAATGGATCGATGCAGGGATCGTCCGTGCTGGTAAATGCAGGAGTGTCCGAGCTAAGCGCGGAAGTTGACCATGTGGAGGTATGGGACACGTTCAACAACAAAGCGACGAAACTAGGGAATGTTTATAGCAAGGCAGTAAACCAGTCGTACAGAGTGAGCGGAGATGGGCTTCATCAGATGACGGTGCAAGACATTGGAGTCGCGCCGACGTATGCCGTGCTGCATAAAGAAGTTACGACCTATACGGTGACTTCGGCGTATGGCGTGACGATCAACACTCCGGCGGATGGTTCGACACAAGCCACGCTATTTCCCCTCAGTGCATTCGCGGTGGAAGCGGGAGCGGAGGAATCGAACTCGGGGATTGACCATATCGAGATTTGGAACGGAAACACGAAGCTGGGTGATTCGCCGAAGGCGACCAGCATCAGCCAATGGTTCTCGCTAACGCCGGGAAAATATACCCTGACGGTCAAGGATGTCACGGAAACAGGCGAGCGCCTGCACGAATCGAACGTTAGCTTTACTGTAGTGTCGCGCCTGGGAGTTTTCGTCAATTCTCCGGCGAACAATTCCACATGGTCGACTACGACGATTCCGATCAACGCATACGCATATGAGCAAAGCGGTTCAAGCACGCCATTGGTGGATCACATCGAAGTGTGGGACAGCACGCACGGCATCAAGCTGGGGCAGTCTCCCGTAGGAACGGGGGTCAATAGCGTGTTCATCAACCAGACCGTGACCTTGCCAGCGGCCGGGGAGTACCAACTGTCGATTCTGGATGTCAATCCAAACAACGGGTACAAGAGCATCCATACGGCGGCGGTCAACGTTAAGGTGAAGTAATCGTGATGATTGGGCCGGAATCTGCTTTGGCCCACACAGAAGCAGATTCCACGCGCGATAAAACTGGGCTTCGGAATGACAAACTTTTCGAGTCGCACATCTGTTGTCTATGGCAATGGAGCAGTCAATCTTGGCCGGAGCTTTTTACGCGCTGTGCCCCCCGCATTTCAGAACTCCGACATAGGCTCTCCAGGGGCCTACGGCTTCGCGATATTGGTGGGCCATCACTCGCGATAGCTGATGCAGGTGGGTAAGGTCATGTACCGCCCACGTGGCCAGAAGTTCCTCTAGGGTCACCGACCCCAGGGCGGGATGCCTTCCCCGGCGAAGAAAATCTTCTTTCTGTAAATTTAGAGCCTGCAAGGCAGCCAGATTGATGCTTCGCAGCGAGGCGAACTCATCCAATCTCTGATCGAGCGACTGGGCTGGTTCTCGCATCTGGGCAAAGCGATCGAAGGGATCGAACGGCCGGGCTTCGCCTTTCTCCAGAATGATGCGTACGCGAGGCATCCAGTCGGTGCGCTCGCCGACAACGAGATGACCGACGACATCGAACGCACTCCAACTGTCCTTCCCTTCATTGCAGCGCACCCATGTGTCGGGTAATCCGCGTAACATCGCGTTCAGGGTGGCGGGGGTTCGGGTGAGAATTGCGACAGTCTCGGAGAGTTGGAACTCGGCGGAGTTGGCCATGGCTTCAAGGATACATCGGCGAGGGTTTGGTGGTCGTGCGCTTTCCCTACATGAATGTTCTGGCAACGAAGTTTAGCTTTCGAGGCGGAAGCGGGTTTCGGCGAGGCCGTAGAGCTTTCGCCATACGAGGCGGTTGACAGTGACCACAGTCGCAGCCATCAACATGGTGGCGGCGATGAGCATTTTGTAGTCGCCGGCATCGGTGGCCTGGCTGATGGTTGCACCCAAGCCGGTCGTGGTGTAGGTGCGGCCCTTGAAGTGAAAATATTCGGCGATAATGCTGGCGTTCCAGGCTCCGCCGGATGCGGTTACCAAGCCAGTGAGCAGGTAGGGAAAGATTCCGGGGAGGATCAGTTTTTTCCAGCGCTGGAAACTACGGATGTGAAAAACGGAGCAGCATTCCTTCAGGTCGGTAGGGATAGCAATGGCGCCGGCGATCACATTGAACAGCACATACCACTGCGTGCCAAGCAGAAGAACGACCATGGCTGCGAGTCCGAGGCCGCCACCGAGGCGGATCAGGATGAGAAGAATCACGGGCAATAACGCGGTTGCGGGAATGGAAGCGGCAATTTGCGCTATTGGTTGGGCAATTCGCGCCAGGCGAGGGTTGAAGCCGATGGCAACGCCGACCGGAATGGTCCAGAGCGCGGCCAGGAACAGCGCGAGATTTACCCGCAGGAAAGTTGCGCCAAGGCCAAGCGCCGCTTGATGCAGTTCGGCGGCCTGGAGTCCGCTTAGGATGATGACAACCCGGACGATGCCGTAGCCAGTTCCCACCAGGGCGAGCAGCCCGACGGCGCGTGCGATCCACTCGAGAAATGGAGATGCGGGCTGAGCGTGAACCTTTTCCGTATTCTTCTGCGCGAAATGAAGGAGCAGGCGTTCGCTTAAGGGGTGAAATGTTTTCTGCCGAATTTTGGCGAGAGCGGTGGAATGCTGTACCAGATTCAAGACCCAGGAGCTGGAAGTATCCGTGCTCTCGACTTGCTCGACCTTAAATTTCTCCGCCCACGCAATTACGGGCCGCCAGATAAATTGATCGAGCAAAACGATGACGGCAACCATGGTGGCGATTCCCCAGAGGATGGAAGGCATATCGCCGGCGCTGGCTGCGGTTTGCAGATACGAGCCTAAGCCTGGGAGGCGGAAGTCATGCGAGCCAAGCACGAACATTTCGCATGCCATAAGAGCAAACCATCCACCGGCGACTGACATCATGGAGTTCCAGACCAATCCGATGGCGGAGAAGGGCAGTTCAAGCTGCGTAAAACGCTGCCACCAACTGAAGCGATAGACGATAGCGGCTTCGCGCATGTCTTTGGGTATGCTTTTGAGCGAAGCGTAAAAACTGAAGGCCATGTTCCACACCTGACTGGTGAAGATCACGAGAATGACGCCCATCTCCACGCCGAGCTGGCGAGTAGGAAAAAGCGCGACCATGGCCAGCATCACGCCGGGAAGAAAACTGAGCAGAGGGATGGACTGGAGGACGTCGAGAAGCGGAATCATGAAGCGTTCGGCTCGAGGATTGTAAGCAGCAATGTAACCGTAGACGAGGGTGAAGATCAGACTCAGGATGTAGGCAATGGTGATGCGCAGCAACGAGTAGCCCGCGTAGGCAGGCAGGGCCCACAGGCTACGGGAGATTTCGACCGATGGAGTGAACGGGGCGAACCAGGTGCGGCCGACGGTTACCAGGCCATAGAACAACGCAATCGCGGCGGAAAACATGATCACGTCTGGCAGGTGCGAGGATTCCAGGCTGGGAAGTTGCGCCCACAGGCGATAGGCCAGGAGCTGCCGCGGATTGGAGTTTTTGCTCATGAGCGATTGCTGGGTGGCGATGGAGAATCAGTCAGGATCCTTAACCAAAATCATTAACCACTAAGGGCACGAAGGCACCCTAAAGTAAACCCTACAGTTTCACGTCTTCCCTGGATTCGGTTTGGGTTAGACGACCAGACTCACGATCGTAGTCAAAGATTTCGGCGTAGCGGCCCCAGTTCACCGCGGTATCGAACTGACGCTGCATTTCGTCTTCGGAAAAATGCTCGTCGAGGATGTCGCGAAAGAATTCGTCGGACATGGAGTGATCGGATTTTCGCGTCAAAATACTATCGATTTGTTTCAGGATAGTGACATGCTCGAGCGCCGCCTGACGAAACAAAGTCTTCCTGGTTTGAATGTCGGCGTCGGCAAAAGCGATACCCTGGGGCGTGATTTCCACGTCGCCCTCCTTCAACGTGGCGAAGCCGAGCAGCACGCAGGATTCAAGAATAGGGAGGAGATCTTCTACGTCCATAACCAGCTCTTCGCTGAGGCGGAACAAATCTTCGCGGCCTCCGCGATCGTTCAGTAACTCGAGCAAGCCCGCCAGTCCACCGACGCGAGCGTGCGGAAGAATCTGGTATTTGCTCACGCGGAGCGGCGCTTGCCGGTTCCGCAAACCTCCGGCGGGGACAACAATCTCCCCTGTGCTTTCGGGATCTGGAAGAGGATGGTCGACATCGGGCTGAGTCATGATTTTGTAAACGTAGTCGACGATTTCGACGAAGCGTGCAGATTTGCGATCACGCGGGTGCGCGAGCCGGACGTTGAAATCGGAGCGTATGCGCGCGGGATTTCTGCCCAGCACCACGATGCGGTCGGCGAGGATGACTGCCTCTTCAATATTGTGAGTCACGATGAAGATGGCATTGGTCGTCATCTTCTTGTTGAGCCAGAGCTCGAGCAATTCGCCGCGCAGGCTTTCGGCGGTGAGGACATCGAGAGCGGAAAATGGTTCGTCCATGAAGAGGACTTCGGGCTCGACGACCAGGGCACGGGCGAAACCGACGCGTTGCTTCATTCCGCCGGAAAGTTCCTTGGGATATGCGGTTTCAAAACCGTCAAGACCTACGGTATCGAGCGTGCGCAGCGCGCGTTTGCGGCGTTCGACGGCGGCCGCACCTCGCGCTTCGAGGGGCGCTTCCACATTTTCCAGGACGGTGAGCCAGGGAAACAGCGCGAAGCTTTGGAAGACGATGGCAACGTTTGGGGATTGGTCGGCCAGCGGCTTGCCGTGCCAGAACAGAGCGCCGGAGGAAGGTTTTGAGAGCCCGCTCAGGATGCGTAGAAGAGTCGACTTGCCGCAGCCCGAGGCGCCTAAAAGGCACACGATTTTCCCCGGCTCGATGGAAAAGTCGGTGAGTCCGACGACCTGAATACGCGTGCCATCGGGTTGCTGATAGGACTTTTCGATGGCACGCGCTTCAATAATCGGTTCAGTGGACAAGAAAAACTCCCCCTAACTTCTATACACGAACTACCTATACACGAGCCAGCGCTGGGTGCAAAGCAGAAGCGGGTAATTCACTATCGACAGATCCATTATTTCAGGCAGCGAAGCTTTCATCGGGCGGAACGGGAGCCGGCTTCGGCAAACGGTCGGTTACCTCGGCGAGGTTGGCCAGCTTTGCTGCCAAGGCCGGAGTGAACTGATCGAGCGAGAAGCGCCACTGCCAGTTGCCCTTCTCGAGGCTGGGCGTGTTCATGCGCGCTTCGCTGCCCAGGCCAAGAACATCCTGCATCGGGATCAATGCAAGATCGGCGATGGAACTTTGCGCGGCACGAATGAATGCCCATTGGATGCCGTCATCGCAGCGGCCGAGATAGCATTCGGCGTGGCTGCGTTCGTGATCGGCGGCTGCGGATTCGAACCAGCCGATGGTCGTGTCATTATCATGGGTTCCGGTGTAGATGACTTTTCCGGCGGCGCGATGGGGCAGATACATGCGCGCGCCCTCATCGCTGAAGCCGAATTGCAGAACAGCCATGCCGGGAATCTGAAGACGCTCGCGCAGCGCATGAACTTCGGGAGTGATGTAACCGAGATCCTCCGCGAAGAACGGCAAGCCGCCCAGAGCTTCGCGCAATTCGTGGAACAGATCGTCGCGTGGTCCATCGACCCAGCGGCCATTGATGGCCGTAGGATCGGATGCTGGAATCTCCCAGAACTGATCGAAGCCGCGGAAATGATCGAGGCGAATGTAGTCGCAATTTCGCGTGGCCCAGCGCAGACGCTGTACCCACCACTCATAACCGCGCTCTTTCATCACGTCCCAGCGATAAAGAGGATTGCCCCAGCGCTGGCCGGTCTTGCTGAAAAAATCAGGAGGCACTCCGGAGACAAAATCAGGCTCTAGATTTTCGTTCAAGCGGAAAAGATCGGGATGGGTCCAGACATCGGCGCTGTCGTAGTTTACGAAGATGGCAACATCGCCAACGATGCGAATCATGCGTTCGGCGCAATAGCGGCGCAGAGCCTGCCATTGTTCGTAGAAAGCGAATTGCAAGACGCAGCGCACTTTAAGGTCAGCGGCGAGTTCGTTGCGCGCACGGTCGAGGGCGGCTTTTTTACTATGCTTCTGATCGGTGGGCCAACTGTTCCAACTGGCTAATTTATGCCGCGCCCGCAATCCGTCGAAGAGAACAAAGTCATCCAACCACCAGGCGTTCTCGGCACAGAAACGATCAAAGCGTTCGCGGTCGCTGGACGAGGCGGAAGCAAGAAAACCGCGGCCAGCTTCAAACAATAGAGGCAATTTTGCAGCGAAGATTTTCGCGTAATCTACGGCGAGCGGTTCAGCCGAGAGATGAGAGATCTTTGCGGGGTCAATCCAGCCGCGCGCGGCAAGGCGCTCCAAGCTGATGAGGAGTGGATTGCCGGCGAACGCCGAGGTTGAGGAATAAGGAGAATTGCCGTAGCCGACCGGACCGAGCGGGAGTACCTGCCACAGGCCCTGGCGGGCGGACGCAAGAGAGTCCGCGAACCGGTAGGCCGCGGGACCGAAATCACCGATGCCGCCGCAGGAAGGCAACGACGTGGGATGCAACAGAATGCCTGCAGCGCGAGGGAAGGCCATACCGATCGATCTAATTTAAAGGGCGCCTAGTTTAACGTCCGGCTAGTTTAACGTTCGGCTGGATTAAAATCCGGCCAGCTTAGAGCCCAGATTCGCTCCCCGCACGAGTGAGAGTCTTCAATTCATCCTGATTAATTTTGATCTTTCCGGATTTCTCCATCTGATCGCGGAGATTGTTGACGAATAGTCCGAAAAGTTCCTGCTCTTTGGCCTGGAGGAGCGTGTCGCGAATCTGGTCGCGCTTGGCGAGGAAGTCCGCTTCGGTTGGGGCTTGCACTTCGGTGACAGAAAGCACAATGCCGTTGGCTCCGCTGTTGATGGGAGCGCTAATCTCTCCGGGCTTCATAGTGAAAGCAACGGCTGCCTGGCCGGTCATGGAGCCGACATCCGGAACCTGGCCGTCGGGAGCAACCAATTCGCTGGTCTTCATGGTAGCGCCTAATTCTTTCGCAGCTTTCTTGAGATCATGATCGGCTTTGGCGCGGTCGGAAAGCTCTTGCGTCTTCTGGGATAACAAAACATTAGCGCGTTCGTTCTTGAATTCCTCTTCCACCTTGGAACGAATTTCGTCGAAAGTCGGCGTAGATTGGGGCTTTATGGAAAGCAGATCGAACACAGCGACACCTTGCGAAGTGGGAGCCATTTCCGGCGGGGATTTTTCGGCATCGGTGAAGACAGCATCCATGAATTGGGGCGATGGGCCCAGACCGGGCACGACATCCTTGCGGCCGAAGTAATCTGAAGTCACGAGGGGAACACCTTGAGCGGCAGCGGCGACATCCAGTCCCTTGCTCTTGGCAGCCTCCAGCAAATCTTGGGCTTGGGTTTGTGCGACCTGTTGGGCCTTTTGCTGTTTCAGAAGCGGCTCGATTTGATCTTTCACTTCATCGAGTGTTTTCAAGTGCGCGTCCTGGCGGGCGTCGACGCGAATAATGTGAAAGCCGTAACTGCTTTTCACCAGATCGCCCACCTTTCCGATCGGCTGCGAGAAGGCGGCTTTTTCAAACTCCGGTACGGTGCGGCCCTTGCCGATCCAACCCAGAGACCCGCCCTGCTTCGCGCTGCCGGGATCTTCAGAATATTTCTTGGCAAGGTCTTCGAAATTAGCTCCGCCCTGTAGTTGCTTCAAGAGGTCTTCCGCACGCTTTTGAGCTTCGGCTACGCCCTTGTCATCCACTTTGCCATCAGGCCCAGGAAGCGGAGTCTTGATGAGAATGTGACTGACCTTCGCCTGCTCCGGGGTGCGATATTGATCGCGATGCTGGTCGTAATAGGATTGCAAGTCGGCTTGCGTGACCTGCACTCCCCCTGCGACTTTTGAAAAGTCGATGGCAGCATACTTGACTTTGCGTTTCTCCGGAATCGAGTTCGCATAAGACTTCACATGGCTGTCATAGTAGGCTTTCAACTCTTCGCCGGTCGGATGAAGGCCCTTCTTGATTTCATCTTCGCTGAGAACCGCATAGTCGAACTTTACCTTAGTGTTCTCTTTGTTGAACTCTTTGCGAATCGCGTCATCGCTGACGGAGGCGCTGCCGGTGATCAGAGCCTGGAGTTTGCTGATCAGAATCTCTTTGCCAACAGAATCTTCGAACATTGCAGGGGTCAGATTGTGCTGCTGCAACAGATCCTGATATTCCGCCTGGCCGATAAAGGTTCCATTGGGGAAGAAGATTTCGGAATAACGCCCATGCTCCAGCTCGTCCTTGATCTCTGCCGGCGTGGCTTTAAATCCGAGATGCTGCGCCTCAGCGACCAGCGCCTGACGATCCACCAACTGGTCGGCGGCGCGCTGCGCGAAGAACGGCAACAAGATAGCGGCATTCGCGCCGAGCTGCGAGCCTTGCTGTTGCAGCATGCCGCGCGCGGTGTCGCGGACTTCTTCGGTCGTAATGTCTTCGCCATCCACCTTGGCTACGACGCCCTTGCCGGGCGTGCCCATCAAGTCGTTGCCCAGATTACCGGGAATAAAGGCAATCACCATGGCGGCGCAGATCAGCAGCAAGAGGCCGCTCAGCACAATTTTCTTGAACGGCCCTTCAGTTTGCAGAAATCGAATCATCTTGTTGTCGCCTTTATCGGTGCAGAAGTGACGGTAGAACCAACAATTATAAACTAATTCCCTCCCGCCGAAGCTGGTAAGGATCGCTTGCTGGAACAGTTTGAAGAACATTTCCGTGTGCTATTCAGGCCGGCGTCTCTTGCGATGAGGAGTTTGCGGTGGCCGGTCAAAAGCAGATTCCTCGCGCCAGAACTTAAGGCCCTCGGAATGACAAACTTTTCAGGTGTACTTAGTTAGGACAAGTCTTACGACTATCCGGCGCCGGTTCGCTGCGAATGTCGCTACGCTTTAGAATTCTTCTATTGAAACGTATCAATAGACGTGTTATCCATCTTCTTCCCGGTCTTATTTCCCAATCCAGCCCCGGGACATTGAACGCCAAGTAAAGAGCCGACGCACAAACGGAGCGAAAATGATTTTTAGAAAACAGGTTCTGGGTTTAGCGCCAACATTTCTGTTGGCATTTTTATTGGTGGCTCCACAGATTCTCGGAGCGCAGTCTACGACTTCGCAAGCGCTCGGCGCGCGAGTTACTTTGCGGGAGGGGTGGGCATTGCAAACCTCCAGCAAGATCGATGCCAAGGGCGAAACGATTTCGGCTCCCGGATTTGCGACCGCGGGATGGCACGAGGTCACCGTTCCAACAACGGTGGTCGCGGCGCTGGTGAAAGATAAGACGTTGCCTGATCCCTTCTTCGCGATGAACCTGCGCAAGTTTGAGGGCGTGAATTATCCGATCGGCGGCAATTTTTCCAACATCGCGATGCAATCCGATAGCCCGTATGCGGTCTCATGGTGGTACCGGAAGCAGTTTTCGGCGCCTGCGTCTTACGGGGGCAAAACCGTCTGGCTGAATTTTAAGGGCATCAACTATCGCGCCAATGTTTGGCTTAACGGAAAACAGGTTGCGAATGCTGACGACATCGCCGGAGCGTGGCGCACTTACGAACTAAATGTGACCGACGCATTGAAGCCTGGTGCCGAGAATGTGCTGGCGGTGCAGGTTTACGCTCCTACGGAAAATAACCTTGCGATCACATTTGTGGACTGGAACCCAGCGCCACCGGATAAGGATATGGGGCTATTCCGCGAAGTTTACTTGACCGCCAGCGGACCTGTAGCTCTGCGGTATCCCACCGTCATTTCAAAGTTGAATTTGCCTCAGAATGATTCCGCTAAGCTCACGGTTACGGCGCAGGTCAAGAACAGCACCGGGCATCCGGTAAAAGGCAAGCTGCACGGAACCATTGAATCGGTGAAGTTCGAGCAGGATGTGGAACTGGCGGCGAACGAGAGCAAAGACGTTACTTTCACTCCGGAACAGTTTCCTCAGCTTGTGTTTTCAAATCCACGGCTATGGTGGCCGGCGCAGATGGGGGAACCGAACCTTTATCCGCTCACCGTGGACTTTGAGATTGATGGCGCGGTCAGCGATCAATCTAAAACTGAGTTTGGCATTCGGGAAGTGACCTCGGATTTCAACTCGGTAGGTGGGCGGCAATTTCACATAAACGGCAAGAACATTCTGATTCGCGGAGGCGGGTGGACGCCGGACATGATGTTGCGCGAAGACTCGCAGCGGCTACACGATGAATTTCGCTACGTACAGGACATGGGACTGAATACGGTTCGGCTGGAAGGAAAGTTGGAGAGTCAGGAATTTTTCGATCTTGCCGATCATAAAGGAATTCTGGTGATGGCGGGTTGGTGCTGCTGCGATTTCTGGGAGCGCTGGTCGCGATGGAAGCCGCAGGATTTTGAAATCGCGCAGCAATCGCTGCGGGATCAGATTTACCGGCTGCGGAGCCATCCAAGTCTGGTGATGTGGCTGAATGGGAGCGACAATCCGCCCCCGCCGGATGTGGAACAGTTGTATTTGAATATCGAGAAGCAGCTTCTGTGGCCGAATCCGGTGGTTTCGTCCGCAACGGGGAAACCTACTACTGTGACCGGAAAGAGTGGCGTAAAGATGACGGGGCCTTACGAGTACGTCGCCCCGAGCTATTGGGAGGATGACACGCCGAAGGGTCATGCCGATCGCAAGTCATGCAATGCCGGAGGCTGCGGCGGAGCGTATGGATTTAACACGGAAACCAGCATGGGGCCGGCGGTTCCACCGGTCGATAGCATCCGAGCCATGGTCGGAAGCGATCATCTCTGGCCAATCGACGACGTTTGGAACTACCACGCGGGTGGCGGCGAATTCAAAAATATCAAAGTATTTACCGATGCGCTGGAATCACGGTATGGCAAAGCAAACAATGTGGAAGACTTTGCCGAGAAGTCCCAACTGCAAACTTATGAAGGCGTACGGGCGATGTATGAGGCGTATAGCCGGAACAAATATCAATCGACGGGCGTGATCCAATGGATGCTGAACAATGCGTGGCCGTCGATGATCTGGCATTTGTATGACTATTATTTGCGTCCGGCGGGCGGCTATTTTGGGGCGAAGCGCTCGATGGAAGCGCTGCATCCGATTTATGGATACGACGACAATTCGATTTGGGTGGTGAGCAGCCAGTATGAGGATGCAAAAGGGCTGAAGCTCACTACGAAGATCTACGACCTGGACGCCAGCGAGAAATTCTCTCACGAAGATTCACTGGACGCTTCAGCCGACAGTACGGCAAAAATATTTACGTTGCCTGAAGTACAGGGTCTGAGTCCGGTATATTTCCTGGCATTGCGGCTTACGGATGCAAGCGGAAAACTGGTTGGGTCGAACTTCTATTGGCTGTCGACTAAGCGCGAGACGATCGACTGGGGGAAATCGACTTGGTGGATGACCCCTACCGATTCTTTCGCGGATTACACTGCGCTTTCGCAGCTTTCCAAAGTAAAGCTCAAGGTGCATGAGCGAACCGAACAGAGTGGCGCGGATTCGGTCACGCGTGTCACGCTGGAAAATCCCAGCAAGACGCTGGCTTTCTTTGTGCGGTTGAAGGTAAAGAAGGGCAAGGGCGAAGAGATTCTTCCGGTGGTGTGGCAGGACAATTATATTTCTCTGCTGCCGGGAGAACGGCGTGAGGTGAGCGCGACGTACCGCACCAGCGATCTTGACGGGGCGAAGCCCGCGGTTGAAGTAACTGGATGGAACGTGGAGTAGTTGTGCGGACCTAGAGGAGCTTCAGCCACCAAGGGCAAGAAGGTACGCGAAGGAAAGTCTGCGGATCGATCGCCTTCTTGACCCGTGGTTCGAAGTTTTATACGTGCTGTGAAACGGAGAGCATATTGCCATCGGGATCTTTGAACCAGGCGACTTTGTCTCCAGTCGGGGCGGTCCAGATAGCGAGTTCGTCCTGCTCAAGGAATCCGAAGCGCTCGAAGTGGACGCCTTTGGCGCGTAGTCCTTTTACCGTTTCCTCGATCCGAGTGACCTGCCATCCCAAGATCGTAAAAGGAACTGGCGTGAATTGGGCTTTCGCTATGCGAACCATGATTCCATTGGCATCGAATACCAGGGCGAAGCCATCGTCTTTCACAAAGCGCAATCCTAAGACGCTCTCGTAGAATGCGCGTGCCTTCTGCGTGTCCGTTGTAGGGACAAAAGCCACGATATTTAGCGAACCGAGCATGCAATGCTCCCGCTGGCTGAGTCGCGATCAAAACCGGGCATACCGTTTTCCTACTTCTCTTCTGTTACTTCTTCCGGTGGCAATTCGAAATCGATCAAATTGGCGCGAAAGCCTTTGGTGCGGATTGCGCCGAACAGAATACCTGCAGCCATCCAGATCGAGCCTACGATCATGGCCGGGCGGCTGAGGTTGAGCCATAAGCCGAAGCAGATCAGGAATCCGAGAACTGGCGGCAGGAGATAGCCAAGTTTCTTTTCTTCCGCACGCACATAATAGCGAAGAAACGCGGCCACATTGACGCCCATGAAAGCAATCAAAGCGCCGAAATTCAACATCTCCGCGCCCAATCCGTAAGCCTCACCACCGTTCAGGATCCGCTTCAGGGTTTCCCAAGTCACGGTCGTTAGGCTCAAAGAATAGGTTCTGAAGCCGGCAACGATCTCGAGGAGGAAAGCTCCGAGCAGAGCCACCACGCCGACGAAGATGACGCTGTTCAGGGGTACGCGACTTTTAGCGTCAATCTTGCCGAAAAAAGATTTTGGCAAGGCGTTGCTTCGTCCCATTCCGAAGAGGAGACGGGCTGCTCCGAGTTGAGCGCCGAATCCAGAACCGAAATTCGCCAGGAGAAGAGTAAACCCGACGATAGGGAACAACGGCTTCCAGGAGCGCCCGGCTACGTAGGAGTAGGCGGTGTTGATGTCTGG
This sequence comes from Candidatus Sulfotelmatobacter sp., assembly GCA_049512655.1. Lineage (GTDB taxonomy): Bacteria > Acidobacteriota > Terriglobia > Terriglobales > Acidobacteriaceae > Sulfotelmatobacter. The sequence continues at coordinate 21,172 of JBEKWW010000022.1, forward strand.
AAAGGGCTGGCTCGCGGGCCAGATCAATTGAGCGACATAGACCTCTACGGCGGAGAGAATCCCAATGAGCAGGCAGGTGTACACGGTCGCCAGCAAGATATTTCGCCGCGGATTCTCGGCCTCTTCCGAGAGCGTGGAAATTCCGTCAAAACCGATATAAGTCAGGACGGCAATGGAGGTACAACCCATCAGGTTGCCCCAGCTAAAGGTATGAGGATCGTAGAAAGGGGTCCAATAAGAAACGGTCCCTTGCGGCGCCCCAAGAATGTAGCGTGCCCCCGCGATGAAGATGGCGACCACCACGATGCCCATTAAAAGGGCCATCCCGGCGTTGATCCTTGCCGAGGTTTTGATTCCGCGGATGTTAAGCAAGGTGAAAACCACGGCAAAGAAGATCTTCCAAATCCATGATGGAACGCCGGGGGCAAATTGATTGGCCTGCCCGGCGCACCATACCGTGCAGATGAGCGGGTTGAGCATGTAATCCATGACCATGCTCCAACCGGTCACAAATCCTACGGCGGGGTTGATCTCCTGCGCCACATAGGTGAAGGCGGAGCCAGCGCTGGGATAGGCGCGCGCCATTCGCCCGTAACTGATGCCGGTAAATAACATTGCTACCATGGCGATGAGAATCGCAGTGACTACGTGGCCGTGACCGCGGTCGCTGAGCACGCCGAATACCGACATGGGCGCGACCGGCTGAATGACGATGACGCCGTAAAGAATGAGATCCCAAAGCGTGAGCGTGCGACGCAGGCGGGGAGCGGAAGACACTGAAACCGAGGAAGTTTCCATGAGTGGGGCTATTGGATTATGCGGAGGGATGGAATGTCAATATTAAAACGTTTTTGTACCAAACCATAAACCAAAACGATCCACCACAAAGAGCACGAGCGTACCAACGGAAAATCAGCAGTGCAAAAACCTGGATATTCTGATTCGCTCAGTGAACTACCTCTTTTCACCGTAATCGAACCAATATCCGCGCTGTTCGTTGCCGGACATCTGGCGAGTGTTGTATTCGAGAAGATATTTCAGGTGCGCGTCATCGAGCGGAAACGATATCTTCGGCGTGTAAGGATAGTCGCCCATGCTGAGGAATGGCAGCGGGGCGACGTAATCGCCCTGGGCGGCGTAGAAATCCATATCTTTTTCGTAGCCGTTTGCCGCGAAGAAGTAATCCCGCACCCAGCCTTGCGGCAATGCAGGTAGTTCCGAGGGATCGAAGTCGAGCCTGACTTCGTCGCCTGATCCGAAGACGGCGAGCTTGTCGTCGGTTGCGGTGAGCAGCCGGAGCACGTCGCCGTAGCGAGTGTAATTGCCTGCCGGACGAGTGTAAGGCCCCGTCGCGCTGGTTTTTTCGTAGATGTATTGCACGTTGCCCGGCGGAGTACCTTCGATCTTCTGCGGGTAGCCGTGAAATTCCAGATCAGCGCGGGTGAGCGGAAGAGGTGTTAAACGGATGGGTTGTTCCTTCGCTTCGTTATTTTCATCTTGAGCAGGCTGCGTGGTGCGGTCGATAAGAATGTTGTCCCAGTAGATTTGCAGATTGGTAGTGATGCGGATTTTCTGCGTGCCAAGGGGCAGGTTGTGGGTGAGATCGGCAGTCATGGTGCGCGGGCCACCGGCGGGAAATCCCATGTCGTCGACTACACGCAGCCATTTTCCGTCTCCATTTTTTTCAAAGACGAGGGCTTCCACGTAAGGCGCAATGGCGTGCACGTCGGCTTGCGACGCGGCATACATGCTGTTGGCGGAGAAGTATTCGACTTCGCCATGCATCAGCAGCCATAGCGGGCCGCCGCGGTAGGGCTCTCCTAAGTCGAGCGTTAGAGCGTGCGGCTTGGCAAAGCCTTGAAACTGCGTCAGGGGGAAATCGCCGAAGTAACGATGCGCCCGCAGATCGGGGAGCGCATCGTGACCGTGCTCGTCCCACGCGCCCGCGGGAAGCTGCGGGTTACGACTTAACACTACTTTGAATTGCGGGTAGGGCGGAGTCGACGCGAAATACTCGTTGGGATAGACGTCCAGATCGGCGGGGTGATCGACCGCCAGCAAACGCGCCTGGTCCAGGTAGACGGCTTCCTCGAGAGGCTCCATAAAGCGGAAGCTAAGTATTCCGTGCTTCCCGCTTCTCGCAACCCCTGCGAGAAGTGGGGCACCCTCATTCTTGTTGTTATCTTCATTCATCGGGTACAGCATGTCTCGCGGGTTTTGCGAGACATGGGATGGAAAATCTTTTTCTCGAATCGCTCCTCGATCAATCTTGATCCACTCGACAGGGCGCGGAATGTCGCGCTGGTCGGGGCCGATCCAGTGGCCGACTACTCCGGCGCCAAGCATGTCAGCGACGAATTCGTAGCGCTTGCCATTCCAGACGAAGAGCGTCGGGCAAGAGCTGCCGCGGCGATCCATCTCAGTGAAATTTTGTTGCTTGTCGCCCGCGACATTGATTTCGTCCTGCAAGACGCCGGTGGGCCACAGCATGCGTACAACGTCAGCTTGTTTGGCGTCGCCCAGGCCGACGGTGAGGTAGGGAGAATTCTGGCCGAGATAGCCGTTCGAGCCGTAAATCTCGAACTTCTGTCGATTGCCTCCGGCGAAGACTTCCACTTTCGTTCCGATGGCGCTCTTGTTATCGGCGAGTCCTTTGAGTGCGAGACGCAGCCAGTGGTTCTGATTGCCACCTTCGTTGCGCAGCAGGACGGCGGGACCATGATTTTGCGTGATGAGGAGATCGGTCGCGCCGTCGTTGTCGTAGTCACCGGTGATGATGGCGCGCGGCTCTTTGAGTTGAATCTTGTCCAGGCCAACGTCGGCGGTGACGTCTTTGAATCCGTCGGCGCCGAGATTGCGAAACAGCTTGACTTCTCCCTTGCCTTCTTTGGTTTCGCCGACGGCGACCAGGTCGACCCAGCCATCGTTGTCGTAGTCGATGGCGGCGACGCCGTAGGCGCGCACCCAGTAGGTGGGAGGAAGTTTCACTTGTTCGAAGCTCTTGCCGTGATTGTTGCGCCAGAGGGTCAGGCCCGGCTCATCAGACTCCGTGAAGGCAATATCCATCCAGCCATCGTGGTCAAAGTCGAGGACTGCGACCCCAAGTGTGGTGAGTGATGCCTGAGATGAATTCGCCTTGATCGTTGACTCACTAAACGGATGCAGAGGGATGAACTTCCCTTCGCGAGGATTCTGAAAGATAGTGCCGCCCGAGGAGTCAGCCGCGACAAGATCAACGGCGCGATCATTGTTGTAATCGCTACCGACCGCATTCACGGCTGCTACTGGAATGGAGGTTCCAATATCGACACGTGTGAAAGTTGCATTGCCGTTGTTGCGCCACATCGCTCCTCCACCAAGGCAATTCTGACCAACACATTGCGCCATTCCGCTCGCCGTATATAGGTCCAAGTCTCCATCGTGGTCATAGTCAACAAAGGCCATGCCGCTAATTCCCAACAACTGATCGGTCCCTACTCCCTTAATTCCGGCCACTGGAGCGAGGTTCTTAAAGCTGCCATTTTTCTCGTTGTGCCAAAGTACAAATCCATCCTCCAGGCTTGCGGCAAGATCAGCATATCCATCATTGTCGTAATCGCCGGCGGTGCAACTGTTGCCATGCGCAGAAGGATCGAGATCAGCTCGTTTCGTAATGTCTTCAAACTTGCCGCCGCCCAGATTGTGGTAGAGCGAGATCCCGCCCTGCGTGCCGTTGTCAGCTACGAATAGATCAATCCTGCCGTCGTTGTCGAAATCAAAAAAACACGCGCCTGGACCAATCGGGTAACCAGTCGAGATCGGCCGACGATCGGCTGACATTGACGCAGGTTCGGCAGCCAGTCCGGCTTCCTTCGTCACATCCACAAACTGCACCTTGATTTGGGCAGGAGCTTTCAGCATGGCGGATGGCGACTCGACGGTGCGCGAATATTTGCCTTGCTCTCCGTAGGCAAGGCTGATGGGCGCGCCGAGTTTGTTTTGCGTGATGTACTGGAATTTTTTCAGGTGTTCGCGGGCGTGGTCGAGTTCGCTGGATTGCTGGTAGGCGCGGGAGAGGCCGAACTCGGCGGAGGCGTGCAGCGGGTTGAGTTGGAGCGCGTGCTGGAAGGCGTCGATGGCCTGGGGAAACTGCCTGGCCTGTACGTACGACGTGCCGAGGAAATACCAGGTGTCGGCGTCGTTGGGATCGATCTCGGTTACGTGGTGGAAGGCATTGACAGCAGTTTGCGCGTCACCTGTATTTTTCGCGAGCAGGCCGAGGTTGTACCAGGCATTCGGATTATCTTGATCTTGCTTGAGTGCGCCCTCGAGTACGGACTTCGCTTCGTCAATCTTTTGCAGATTCAAGAGAGCGATGCCCTGGTTGAGGCGGGCGATGGTCAGCTTGGGATCGAGCGCGGCGGCTTCCTGAAAATCTTTAAGGGCTTTCTCGAAGAGCTGCTGATTCATGTAGGCGGAGCCGAGATTGTTCAGGCGGGCGGCTTCGGGGGGATTTTCTTTCGGAATTTGTGCTCCTGTGGCAAACAGGGCAAAGGCGGCGGCGAGGATTCCAGCTGACGTTAGTGAGATTTTGATGGACATCTGATTAGAACCTTTACCACAGAGGGGACCGGGAGCACAGAGGGAAGGCACTGTTTCGACAACTTTTTACGGGGCGGGGGGACGCGCTCAACTGTTTGGAGGAATCTTCCAGGCGCAGCACTGTTTTTCCAGGATCTCGGCGACGGACAAGATTTGTTCTTCTTCCCAGGGACGTCCGACGAGCTGCACTCCGATGGGAAGGCCTTCGGATGATTGGCTTACCGGAACCGCGACTGCGGGATTGCCCAAAAGATTGAAGAATGCTGTGTAGCTCCATGCGTCGAGATAATGGACGGACTTCCCTGCAATCGTCCAACTGCGTTCACCGTGGCGAAAGGCGGGAATGGCGGCGGAGGGACAAAGCAGAATGGAAATATTTTTTGTTCGCATTTGTGTGAAACACCTGGCGCGGACCACGTCGCGGGAAATCCAGGCGTCGAGCAGAGTTTGGTCGGTGAGGGGCTCTTCAGCGGCGGACCATTCGAGAAACTGGGCAAGGATTGGACTCAGATCAACCTCCCTGCCGCGGAACATAGGCCGCAGAACCATCCCCCCGGAGACCACGAAGAATTTGCGCCAGAGTTGACGGGCTTCTTCGAGCACGTCGGGGCGAAACGGTTCGACCTGGAAACCCGCGTTGCGCAAGGCTTCCGCAGCCGTGAGCACCGCGGCTCTGGTCTCCTGCGTGACGGGAGTGCGGCCATCCTCTTCAAAGTAGCCGATCTTAAGTTTTCTGGTTTCGGCGGCACTCGGCCAGCGAAGAGGAACCGGCGCTGAACACGTGTCCTCCACCTCGGGGCCCTGCATTGACTCGAAAAGACGTTTGAGGTCGGCGGCGGTGCGAGCCATCGGCCCCACTACGCCAAGGAGGGCAAAAGGCCCGGCGGAAGCAGGATAGTGGCCGGTGGAGGGGATGCGGCCAGGAGTGGGCTTAAGACCGCAGATACCGGTAAAATGCGCGGGCACGCGGATGGAGCCTCCACCGTCGCTACCAACACCGCCCGCCGACATTCCTGCCGCGATAGCAGCAGCTTCGCCTCCGCTGGAGCCTCCGGCGGTGCGCGATAAATCCCAGGGATTGTTGGTGCGGCCGTAGAGGCGATTATCGGTTTCCCAAGCCATCAAAAGTTCGGGAGTGTTGGTAGCGCCGAGGATGATGGCTCCCGCATTTTTCAAGCGGGCGACCAGAGGTGCGTCCTGAGCGGCGACCAAGCCTTGGCGCAGGCGGGTTCCGGCTTCCCAACGCAGGCCGGCTACGCTTATCGAACTTTTTATGCTGATGGGAACTCCGTGGAGCGGAGCAAGAAGGCCACCGTGCATTACGGCAGACTCGGCTTCCCGCGCGGCTTGGCGGGCGCGGTACGCATCGACCTCGACGAACGCGTTTAGCTTGGGGTTAAGTTTTTCGATCTGGGCCAGATGAGCGTTAACCAGCTCCAGCGGCGAAAGTACTTTTTGCCGGATGAGTTCGGCCATGCTGTGGGCCGGAAGAAATGTGAGATCTTTCATGGATTCAGACTCAATGCGTGGTCCAGCAGACTTTTCTCACCCGAGGTGAGCGGACGCGATTTTCCTTTCGCCAGATCGCCTAACTTCAGCGGGCCGATGGCTACCCGGACAAGGCGCAAGACTTCTACATTCGCGGCATGGATACGCATGGCTTGCATCATGCGGCGGATTTGCCGATTCTTGCCTTCGTCGAGCGTAATTTCGAGCCAGCAATTTTTCTGGCCGGAACGTAGAAGGCGCGCCCGCTTGGCTCGCAGCAGTTCGCCATCCGCGGTTGTCACCCCTTTGATTAAACGGCTCGTAAAATCTTCGTCGGCGAGAATTCCCAGTTGCACATGATAGGTCTTCTCGAGGTGCGTTTCGGGGCTGGCGATGTTAGCGGACCATTCGGAATCGTTGGTAAGTAACAACAAACCTTCGCTGCCTTTATCGAGGCGGCCAACCGGAGCGAGCCAGGAATTATTTTGGAGAAGGGTGTAAACGGTGTCTCTGCCCTTTTCATCGGATGCGGTTGTGATAAGGCCGCGGGGCTTATTCATCATCAGGTAGATTTTGCTGCGCGAGCTGATTAGTTCCCCATCGATTTGGATCTGGGCGCGTTCGCTGGAAACTGGGGTTTCAGGATCGCGACGAAGTTTTCCGTTCAGCGTGACGCGTCCGGAGCGAATCAGTCCAGCGGCGGCGGAACGGGAGCAGTAGCCCAGTTTCGATAGGGTACGGGCCAGACCGATGTGACGGGTTGTTTTTTTCGCTGCCAAGAGCTTTATGGTAGTCGAAAGAGTGGCGAAGAGCTTAACCACAGAGGACACAGGAGAAGGCAATTCCAAAATTGAGTTTGGGATTGATAGGATATGGGGTATTACTTCTTAACAGGAGAATTTATGGCTCATCATCCGCCGCGATTTTTAAAAATTGTAGACGACGCCAGGACACGCGTGCGCGAGACCAATGTTGATGCGGTAAAGAAGAGGATCGGCGGAGGCGAGAAGTTTCTGCTGGTCGATGTGCGCGAAGAAAGTGAGTTTGCCAAGGATCACTTGCCAGGAGCAATTCATCTGGGCAAAGGAATCATTGAGCGGGACATCGAAGCACGAGTGCCTGAGCTAGATCGCGAAATCGTTCTTTATTGCGGCGGAGGATTTCGGTCGGCGCTCGCGGCGGACAATTTGCAGAAGATGGGCTATACGAATGTGATCTCGATGGATGGCGGAATTCGGGAGTGGCGGGAGAATGGGTATCCACTGAGCACTGAGTAATCTCCAGCAGGTAGAAGCGTCACTTCCCGGCCACCGTTGCAGCCGAACTCAGCGCTTTGGCTTTCAGAATTTTGTAGTCGTTGTATTCGATGGAGAGTTGAGCGAGGCCGCTGAGCCGCATCACGCTTTGGGTATGGTTCTCGGCCGGCAACCAGAAGTCTCCGACTTTTTCGTAGGTCAATTCGACATTCGTTTCCCTGATCCAAAAAGAGAAATCGCTAACCGGTTGTCCTTTCATTTGAACTACGGCGAAGTCTTTATCATCGACCCAGATTTTGCCACGATAAAGATATCTGCCTTTTTTTCTCGGAGTGAGATTCAGGATGTAGCGGCCGCCCGTGGAGGAATTTTCATATCCGGCCATGCTGAAGTCGTAATTTTCGGTGGCAAGTTCCATTCCACGGCGAATCTCCGGGTTCGCCGTGGCTTCCCGTTCCGCGTCCATCAAGCGCTTGAACACGTGCTCGATGATGAATCTAAATCCGGTCGTCGAAACGATGGTGAACGTTTTTGAAGCCGGGGCGCTGTAATGCATCTTCACGACCATATTTGCCGCATGGTTGCTCGGAAACCCGCTGTACTGCATCGAGTAATCGCGCGTGGCCGAGTACTCCCGCAAGGCCGCCGCTCTCTCGCCATTCTTCTCTTCGAGTCGCTCGACGACTTGCTCGACTGTAAGTGGAGGTTGCGAAGCTGCAGGAGCGGTGTCCGTTGCAGCATGGGTCGGAGTGGTTTCGCACAAAATCACGAAACACGAACATAGCAGCATTACGCTTGCCGCACAGGGGATGAACCACCGGTCTAGCATCTATCTATCGCTCTATCGTTTCCCGAGATTAATATCTAGTTTAACTGAGATGAAACCTGCGCGGTGGATACCGGGAATGTCGACAGGCCGCGCTGTATAATCTTTTTTCTTCCTATGCGCCACTTGCTTTCCTTCTGTGCGGGATTCTTGCTGATTCCATTGCTGATGGCACAAGCGGGCCGTCCTAAAACGGCGATTCAGCCTGCACCCGCATTTCCCGCACTCCTATTTGAAGACATCGGCAGTAAGGCCGGCCTCACGGTTTCGCACATCTCTTCTCCGGACAAGAAGTACATCGTGGAATCGATGAGCGGCGGGGTTGGCCTTATTGACTGCGACAACGATGGAAAACTCGACATCATCACCGTAAACGGCTCGACGGTGGCGCGTTACCGCGCGGGCGGCGACCCGATGATTACGCTTTATCACCAGGATGCGCATCAGGACGCAGACAAGAACAACGGCGACCCACATTTCACTGACATAACGAAAGCCGCCGGGCTGACGCGAAAAGGCTGGGGCATGGGCGTGGCCGTGGCCGATTATGACAACGACGGCTTGCAGGATATTTACGTCACCGGCTTCGGTGGCAATGCGCTTTATCACAATCTGGGCAATTGCAAATTTGAAGATGTAACGGACAAGGCTGGAGTGGGCGGTGGAGGCTTCAGTACTGGCGCTGCCTGGGCAGATTATGACCGCGACGGCCACGTTGACCTTTTTGTCTCGCGCTATGTTCATGTAGATATCGACAACCTGCCGCAGTTTGGCAACGATCCTCGCTTCTGCCGCTTCAAGGGTGTGCTGGTGCAGTGCGGGCCCTGGGGAATGCCGGGAGAATCTGATCTGCTGTTTCACAATAAAGGCGATGGCACCTTTGAAGAAGTGTCGAAGAAAGCTGGCATGGATGATCCAAACCATTATTACGGGCTGGGCGCGACCTGGGGCGACTACGACAATGACGGCTGGCCCGATCTCTACGTTGCCAATGACGCTGGTCCCAACTTTCTTTATCGAAATAAACATGACGGGACCTTCGAGGACGTCGGACTACTGGATGGGGTTGCGCTGAGCGGCGATGGCCTGGAACAAGGCTCCATGGGCGTGGACTGGGGCGATTATCTGCACGAGGGAAGATTGTCGATGATCGTCACCAACTTTGTTGAGCAGGGGGCGGCGCTTTATCGCAATCTGGGTAAAGACGACTTCTCGGATGTCACCTTACGCGCCAAATTGCTGAAGCCTACGTATCCATTTGTGAGTTGGGGGACAAGTTTCTTCGATATGGATAACGACGGCTGGCTGGATTTATTCATTGCCAATGGCCATGTTTATCCGCAGGCCGATGAGGTGACCGGCACCAGCGCCGCCTATCGCCAGCCAATGCTGCTTTTTCGCAACCATCGCGATGGAACCTTTGACGATGCCTCGCAAGCTTTGGCTGAGATGCCGCTGCAATCCAGGCGGGGCGCGGCTTTTGGAGATATTAATAACGATGGCAACATCGATATCTTCGTGCTCAACGTGGGCGAACCGCCGTCGCTGTTGATGAACCGCACGGCTACGGCGAATCATCGAGTTCTATTTAAGCTGGTCGGAAACAAGAGCAATAAAGCCGCCATCGGCGCCCGTGTCACGGTGAAGTCTGGTGGTTTTTCGCAGATGAGTGAGGTCTGCGGCGGAGCAAGCTACCTTTCGCAGAACGATTTGCGGCTGCACTTTGGGCTGGGCAAGGCTGCCCGGATGAGCGACGTAAACATCCGTTGGCCGAATGGCGAAACGGAACTTCTGCACGACGTACCGGCAGATTTCATTTACACGATTGTGGAAGGTTCGGGAATTCAGCAGAAGGTTGCGCTTCCTGCTCTGCCTCCACTTCCCAACGGTCAGGGAAGATAAGATCAGGAGATCTCGCCGGTCGGCGGCTGACGCCGCAATGAAAGCCTGATTTTTACGGCAACTCTGAATAGGATTCTGGTTTTTTCTACGAATCTGGCTCTCTTCCGCATCTGCGGAATGCCGGCAGTGGCTGGGAAATTCAGCCGCAACTTGGAGCGCATAATGTCTAGTATTGCCATCGGTTATGTAGTACACTGCCGAAAGTCTTGATTGAGCACCACTTTCGTGGTGTGCCCTCCCCTGGCACTTATTGCACGGACTCATGCGGGTCAAACGACGATCGGCCCGTAGAGTGTGTATCGTTTTCGCGCGAAGGGCGAGGTAAGAATGAAGTTCGACTACTCCTGCGGAAAAACGCGCAACGATCTGCTTGCCGGCGTAACCGTCGCTGCAATCTCTTTGCCGCAAGCCATGGCTTACGCGATGATCGCAGGGGTTGACCCGCGTTTTGGGCTGTATTCCGCCATCATAGTCACTCTCGTGGCTTCGATTTTTGGCTCGTCCTCACACTTGATTAACGGTCCCACGAATGCTATTTCACTCGTGGTTTTCAGCGCCCTCGGGTTCTTCAGTCTCGACGCGCGGCTCGAAGCTTATCAGGCCATGTTCCTGTTGGGGATCATGATTGGCTGCATCCAGATTCTGATCGCGGTATTCAAACTTGGAGATTTGACGCGCTATATCTCAGAATCCGTGGTGATCGGTTTTATGGCTGGGGCCGGCACGTTGGTAGGAATAACCCAACTGGGCAACCTGACCGGTTTACGCGATCGCGGAACGGGGCAACAGCATGTGCTTTACCGCATCTGGCTTACGCTAAGCGCCGGCCACGTGAATTCGCGGGCACTCGGCATAGGAGTAGGAACCATTGTTCTTGTCGTCGTGCTGAGAAAATTGGCGCGCAAATTCCATCTGCCGCAATTTGACATGCTAATGGCTTTGATCATTGCAGCGCTTGTGGCCGCCGCCTTCGGTTGGTCGAAGCCAGCGATTGATGGAACAACCGTGATCTCTGTGGTTGGCAGCGTCCCGCGCAATCTGCCGATGCCGCATCTTCCACACATTCAATTCTGGTGGGTGAAAGAGTTATCGGGAAGCGCGTTGGCCATTGCTTTTCTCGGGCTCCTGGAGGCGTTGGCCATCGCAAAATCGATTGCCAACACGACGCGCCAGACACTCGATTACAACCGGCAGTGTCTGGCTGAAGGTCTAGCGAATCTTACTGGCGGATTTTTCCAGTGTCTGCCGGGTTCCGGTTCTCTGACGCGCTCCGCAATTAATTTTCAGGCCGGGGCCGTGAGCCGTGTTTCCGGAGTCTTCGCGGCAGGAACAGTTGCACTAACGGTAGTTGCGCTCGCGCCCTTCGCACGGTTCATTCCCAAGGCTGCTCTCGCCGGGTTGCTGATGGTAACGGCGGTGCGACTGGTCGATTGGAAGCGGCTGAGCTATGCCATGCGGGCCTCACGCTACGATGCCGCATTAGTTTTAGTGACTGCCTTCTCTGCGATCTTCATCAGTGTTGAGTTTTCCATTCTGATTGGCGTAGCCTTGTCGATTCTGTTGTTTGTGCCGCGCGCCTCGCTGCTCCGTTGGAACGAATTGGTGGTGAGCGGTGACCGCGTGATCCGGGAGCGCCTGCCGGAGGACGAGCCTTGCACAGCGATGGTGCTCTACGATTTGGAAGGCGAATTATTCTTTGGCGCCGCTCCGGAACTCGACCGCTGTTTCGATTATCTGAAACGGCGCACCGAGGAAGAAGATATTCATTTCGTCGTATTGCGCATTAAGCGAACGCGCAATCCGGACATGGTTTCGCTCGAACGTTTCGATCATTTTCTGCATGACATGGAAGCGCGCGGAGTGACAGTTTTGCTTTGCGGCGTTCGGCCGCCTTTCGCGAAGGCCATGGCGAATCTGCGCTTCCACGATTGGCTACCGGCCAATCAGGTGTTTCCGGAAGAAGCGGAAAAATTTTCTGCCACGCTCAAGGCGGTTTACCGCGTTTACGAACTCCTGGATGATAATTCCTGCGAACACTGCACGCGGGCGGACTTTGCAGGAACTGACCGGCGCCGCCTGTATTACCTGGTCAGCTGACGGGCTGCGCCGGCGGCTGCCGCGAGGACGACCAGCCTATACTCTAGTACGCCAATGGGCTATAAGATGTGGTGAGGAGGCCTCCCATGCTCTGGAAGACTGATCCAACATTCTATCCCTCTCCTAAGCTTGCCATGCAGGCGCCAGTTGAGAAACTGGCATATGTGGCTGCATTGAATGCCAACGGCGGCAATCAGCCTGATGCTCTAGTCGTGGTGGACGTAGACCGCACGTCCGGCAAGTACGGTCAGATCGTGGGGCGTGTAGATATGCCGAATGTGGGAGATGAACTTCATCACTTCGGATGGAACGCGTGCAGTTCCGCGCTGTGTCCCTATGCTCCGCACCCGCATGTGGAGCGGCGCTATCTGATTGTTCCGGGGTTGCGTTCGTCACGCGTCCATGTGATCGATACCAAGGAAAATCCGAAGCAGCCGAAGATTGTAAAAGTGATTGAGCCGCAGGATGTGGCGGAGAGGACTGGTTACAGCCGACCGCACACGATTCACTGCGGACCCGACGGCATCTACCTGAGCGCGCTGGGCGCGCCCAACGGCGATGGTCCCGGCGGAATCTTCGCCCTGGATCATTACAACTTCGAGCCTCTGGGCCGCTGGGAGGTCGATCGTGGTCCGCAATACTTTGGCTACGACTTCGCGTGGCACCTGGGACATGACATTGCCGTGACTAGCGAGTGGGGCACGCCGAACATGGTGGAGAACGGCGTGAATCCTGAACTACTGCTTGCCGGCAAATACGGGCATAGCATTCATATCTGGGATCTCCGCAAACGACGCCATATTCAAACCCTGGACGTGGGTGCGGAACAGCAGATGGTGCTTGAGCTACGCGCCGCGCACGATCCGACCAAGGCCTATGGTTTTGTCGGAGTGGTGGTATCGCTGAAAGATCTTTCCAGCTCGATCTGGTTATGGCACCGGCCTGGTGGAGAGTCGAACGGAAAGTTTGAGATAACGAAAGTGATTGAGATTCCGGCTGAACCAGCCGATCCCAGCCAACTGCCTCCGTTGTTGCAGGGCTTCAAAGCTGTGCCGCCGCTACTAACGGACATCAATCTTTCTGTGGACGATCGCTTTCTGTACGCTTCCTGTTGGGGCACGGGAGAAATGCGCCAGTACGATGTCTCCGATCCTTTTCATCCCAAGTTGATCGGCTCGGTACATGTTGGTGGCATCGTGCGTCGTGCTTCTCATCCTGCCAGGCCAGGCGAGCCGTTGAACGGCGGACCCCAGATGGTGGAAATCAGCCGCGATGGCCGCCGGGTTTATTTCACCAACTCGTTGTACGCGGCGTGGGACAAGCAGTTCTATCCTGACGGCATCCGGGGCTGGATGGTGAAGCTCGATGTTGCGCAGGATGGCGGCATTCAACTTGATCGCAGCTTATTTACCGAGTTCGGCGATCTCCGCCCGCATCAGGTAAAGCTGCAGGGCGGCGACGCCTCGTCGGACTTCTACTGCTATCCATGAGTTACAACCGACAATGAATCACAGCTGGCCGTGGGTTACCCTGGCCGTTCTCGGGGCTTACCACGGCCTGAATCCCGCCATGGGCTGGCTGTTTGCGCTGAGTCTTGGGCTACAGGAAAAGCGCTGGTCCGCGGTCGTCGGCGCGATGCTGCCGATTGCTCTCGGACATGCTGCCGCCATCACGCTAGCGATTCTCACGCTCCGGTTCTTTCAGCATTTTCTTTCCATGAATGTTTTGAAATGGGGAGTTGCATTATTCCTTTTCACGCTTGGCGTCTATCGACTTTTTCGCGCGAGCCATCCGCGTGGTGCTGGGATGAGAGTCGGAGGGAGGGATCTATTCGTCTGGTCTTTCCTGATGGCATCTGCCCACGGAGCGGGGTTGATGCTCTTGCCGGTACTCATGGCACAGCCAATGGCTGGGATGACGCACAGGATGGCCGGTGGATCATCCGTACTTCCCTCTTCGTTGGGTGCATCCGCAATTGGATTCGCAGTACTGATCCATACGGCAAGCATGTTGGCTGTGGCTGGAATCCTCGCGATAGTGTTTTTCGAAACTTATGAAAAGGTGGGCTTACGGCTACTGCGGCACACGTGGCTCAATTTCGATCTAGTGTGGGCGATCGCGTTGCTGGTGGCAGGATGCGTGGTTCTGTTCTTTTGATTTTCCGAAAACAATGGAAATCGCAGCGTGAACCGCCGCGCCACTCAAAATCAAATGCAACCCGCAGGCGGTCAAGTCTACGCTTTCAAAAGATGGGCCGCCGCTGCAGTACGCGGCCGAGGATGCGTTCTTCGAGAGCGGCGAAGCGGGCGCTGCCACGAGTTCGCGGTCGGGGGATGTTTACCACTTCATCCAAGGCGACGCGGCCTCCCTCGATCAGGATTACACGGTCCGCCAGACTGATGGCCTCGGCAACATCGTGAGTTACGAGCATGGCGGTGAAGCCGCGGTTTCGCCAAATGTCTTCGATGAGCTGCTGCATTTCGATACGGGTAAGCGCATCGAGTGAGCCCAGAGGTTCATCCAGTAGCAACAAATTCGGGTCATGAACCAGAGCGCGAGCCAATGCGACCCTTTGCCGTTGCCCGCCCGATAAGGTGGCAGGCCAGTCGTTGGCTCTTTCCGCCAGGCCCACTTGTGCCAAAACTTTTCGCGCCTGCGGGATGAGTGGACGCTCAAGACCGAGCATGACGTTGCGAAGAACTCGCCGCCAGGGCAGCAAGCGAGAGTCCTGGAACATGACGCGAACGTCCGGCTTGCCGTTGTGCTTTGCAGGAATGCCGGCGCGGTTGTCCGCAACGTTACCTACAGTAATGGTTCCGGATTGCGGCGTTTCCAAGCCAACGACGGACCGCAAGAGAGTACTCTTGCCGCATCCGCTGCGGCCGACAATGGCGACAAATTCACCGGCGGAGATTTCAACGTCAAAGTTTTCGAGCACGGTGCGCCCACCGAAGGCAATACTGACGTTTTTGATGGCGACTGAAACACCGCGTGTTCCACGGTGTTCGCTGGTCGCAATCTCTCTCGAACTGCAAGTGACAGACAAACGTGATCCCTTATCCCGCGGATTGATACGCCGGATTCCACCGCAGCCAGTAGCGTTCCGATGCTTTCGCCAGAAGATCGGCGAGTTTTCCTAAAATCGCGTAGAGCAGAATGCCAACTACCATGACGTCGGTCTGCATGAACTCACGTGCGTTCATGGTCATGTAGCCGATGCCCGAACGCGCCGAAATAGTTTCGGCGACGATCAAGATGACCCACATCAGACCGAGAGAAAAGCGAACGCCGACCAGAATGGAGGGCAACGCTCCGGGCAGGATGATCTCACGGTAGAGCCGCCAGCCAGACAGGCCGTAAGTCCGCCCCATCTCGAGAAGCCCGCGGTCGACTGAGCGAATCCCGTGAAAGGTATTGATGTAGACAGGAAAGAAAACTCCGAGAGCAACCAGAAAGAGCTTCGCCGATTCGTCGATGCCGAACCACAGAATGACCAGCGGGATCAGCGCGAGCGGCGGAATGTTACGTACCATTTGAATCGTGGTATCGAGCAGAACTTCAGCCCAGTGCAGCGAGGCCGTAAGCATCCCGAGCAGAAGTCCAATCCCGCCACCGACGAGGAAACCCGACAAGGCGCGAAGGGTGCTAACCCGGACGTGCATCCATAACTCGCCGGAGGCGCTGAGTTCGATGAACGAAGTCACCACCGCGCGTGGCGAGGGCAGGAATCGGCTGGGCAAAACCCCCGCGGAGGATGCCCACTGCCAAGAGATCAGCAGCAAAACAGGCACGACCCAGGGCAGTGCTTGCTTGGCCAAAACACTCGGGTGAAGTTGGATCTTTTCTCCGGATATTTTCTGTTTCAGGTTCATAATTCCGCTCAGCGTTTAGCCTGGGTTCCACTGGCAGTTCCCTGCAGCGTCGCATCGCGTACATTGATGTGTTTGGGAATCAACTTGAGATCGTAGAAGGTATCCGCGATTCTTTGTTGCTCTGCCAGCACGGCATCATTGACGGGAGTTACACCGTAGCCGCCGCGCGATAGTGCCAACTCCAGTGTGGCTTGATCCAAACCGATTTGCGGTTGCAATGCTGCGGCTGCGGCTTTCGGATTAGTTTTTGCCCACTGATCCACGACGGAGAGTTCTTCCAGGACAATCGCAGTTACATCGGCCCGCTTCGTGGCATAGGATCGGGATGCAAGAAAAAACTGATGATTGCTAACCACGCCGTTGCCATCGGCGAGAATGCGTGCGCCAGTTTGCCTTTGAGCCGCAGCGAGAAACGGCTCCCAGATCGCCCATGCGTCTACACTACCGCGCTCAAAGGCCGCTCGCGCGTCTGCCGGCGTAAGGAAAATCGTGTCGATTTGCTTGTATTGCACTCCTGCCTGCTCCAGCAGTTTGACGAGCATAAAGTGAACATTGGAGCCTTTATTGAGCGCCACTTTCTTGCCCTTCAGTTCGGCAACTGTTTTGATGGGCGAATCTTTAGGAACGAGAATGGCCTCACCCGCTGATGCCTGCGGTTCATTTCCGACGTAGACCAGATCCGCTCCAGCAGCCTGGGCAAAGATGGGCGGGGCCTCGCCCGCAATACCGAAGTCGATAGCGCCGACATTCAGTCCTTCGAGCAGTTGCGGGCCGGCTGGAAATTCGGTCCATCTCACTTCAACGTGCATCGGCGCCAGCCGCTTCTCCAGGCTGCCGCGCGCTTTCAGCAGCACCAGCGTGCCGTATTTCTGGTATCCAATGCGAATAACGTTATCGGCGTTCTGGGCCTGAGTGAATGGCGCCACAACCATCAGTATTAAGATCGCCGCGGGCACCGCGCTGTGAAACTTTGCAGATCGAAGATTACGCATAACTCTGAGTCCTTACGCAAGCGTTGTGCTCACGAATAAAATGACGGCTTCGGAAGTTGGCGATTCAAAGCCCAGCTTCCCAGCTCGCGAATCTTGTAGTCGACCGGATCGTGCAGGGTGTGAGTGCGCAGGTTACGCCAAAAGCGGTCGATCCGCGCAGGACCGGCGGCGGCGCGCGCTCCCATGACTTCGAACATCCGAGTGGTGATCTGCAAGCCAACGTTGTTGGTGATCACCTTCGAGGTGGCAATATCCAGTGCGCACTTGCCACGCTGATTTTCAGTGATCGCGTCTCCGCTTTCCCAGGCCCGCTGCAAAGACTCTCCCGCAATGTCAGTGAGCGCCTGCGCTGCCTGCAGGTTCACGAAGAAATCGCCGTAATTCGCCAGGATGTACGGATCTTCCGTCGCGCTCTTCGCGGTTGATGCAATCCAGGGCCGGGTTTGCGCCAGAGTGTAATTGCGCGATTCCTCCAGTGCTCCTTCTGCGATTCCCAGAAAAATATTGCTGAGAATCAGCTGCGCGATGCACGAACGCAGAGACGCCCGGATACTCCCGAGCGGGCCGGGTGTCTTCAAGAACTCTTCCTGCCCGGTGGCCACGTCGCAGAACTCCACGGTTCCACTATCGGTTTGCCGCTGCCCCATGGCGTCCCAGTCATCGAGAATGCGAATCCCGGAGCGGCTGGAAGGTATGGCGGCGATCATGAATTTGTCGTCCACGGAGCGAATCGCGGAGACGATCAGCATGTCGGAATCGACCGCGCCGGAACAAAAACTCTTGCGCCCATTGATGAGGTATCGTCCACCACGGTCGGACGTCAGGATCGTTCGTTTGTCGAGGGGATTGACCGCATTGCCCCAGAACCATTGATTGCAGAGGGTTTCAGAAAAAAGCTCTTCGGTCTGCGCGCGCGATCCGTAGAGCGACACGGAAGCTAGCATGAGATGCTGAAATCCGAAGAGATGTGCAATCGAACTATCGACTCGAGCGAAAACTCGTATGAGCTTCATCGTGTCCGTCCATTCCATGCCCCAGCCGCCAAGATCCGCCGGAATTGTTACGTTGAGTAGTCCGCTGGCGCGCAATAGGTCCCGCTCAACTTTCGCTGTGCCGCCACGCCGGTCGCGTTCAACGGCGGTTTGAGCAAACACCGCGGCTAATTGATCGGCAATCTCGAAAGCATGCTGCCGGGGTGGGACATTCAGTGCGATGTGATTCACCGTAGAAATCACTACAGCCCTCCCGTGTGGTCAAGCATGTGGCCCGTACTCCGCGCAGTTGCCAACTGCTGCTCCACCAGCACATCTGCTGAACTGGTGTTGCTATCGCAACACACCTCTGTCAGTTGAAGTGCCTGAGATTCGCTGTAACCGCGTGAAAACTTGAAATTCATGGACATAGCCGCACCCTTCTAGTGGCAAGACAATTGCCAAAGCTCATATGGAACTTAGTCCTTGCCAGAAAGAGACCGCAAACATGGAAGTGTTTTGGTTCTTACCCACTCACGGAGACGGTCGTTACCTTGGCAGCGCCGAACAGGCTCGAACCGTCAGCTACGGATATTTGAAGCAGATCGCACAAGCCGCCGACCAACTGGGGTTTCAGGGCGTGCTGCTGCCCACCGGTAGGTCGTGTGAAGACGCCTGGGTCGTGGCTTCGACTCTGGTCCCGGTGACAACCAAGTTGAAGTTTCTGGTAGCGATTCGCCCGGGAATTACTTCGCCAACGGCTGCGGCGCGCATGGCGGCGACGTTCGACCGGCTCTCCGAGGGACGGTTGCTGATCAATGTGGTGACGGGCGGCGACCCCGACGAAGCGCTCGGCGACGGAGTGTTCCTGACTCACGATGAACGCTATGAAGTGACGGAGGAATTTCTCCAGATCTGGCGCGAAGCCGTGGCCGGCAATGCGATTTCGTTGAACGGCAAGCACCTTCATGTGGAAAATGCAAAGGTGCTGTACCCGTCAGTGCAGAAGCCGCATCCCCCGCTCTATTTCGGAGGATCGTCCAAGGTAGCTTACGGACTGGCCGCACGGCAGGTTAATGTTTACCTTACCTGGGGTGAACCGCCGCAGGCGGTCGAGGAAAAAGTTTCGACGGTTCGACGAATGGCCGAGGAACAGGGCCGCTCCGTTAAATTCGGAATTCGGCTGCACGTGATTGTTCGCGAAACGGAGCAGCAAGCGTGGACCGCGGCGAACGATCTGATTCGCCATGTTGACGACGACACAATCGCCAGAGCGCAAAAAACATTCGCCCGGTTCGACTCTGAGGGACAGCGCCGCATGGCGGAGTTGCATCGCGGCGGCCGCGAAAAGCTGGAGGTAAGTCCTAATCTCTGGGCAGGCGTGGGCCTGGTGCGCGGAGGCGCCGGCACCGCGCTGGTTGGCGATCCAACTACCGTAGCGAAAAGAATGCAGGAGTATGCCGACCTGGGAATTGAGACGTTCATTCTGTCAGGTTATCCACATCTCGAAGAGGCGTATCGCGTAGCTGATCTACTGTTTCCGCATCTGCCGATTTCGGCGGGATCGGAGAAGTCGGTTGGAAACATTACGGGGCCGTTCGGAGAACTGGTCGCCAATGAATACCAGCCGCGCACGGCCACGGCGACACCCGTGCCTGCGCAACAAAGTTAGTGTCTCGTGAGCGGATACGCATTTCTGGTGTCCCCTTGGGGGGGCGAACGACGCACGCATTCTGCTAACCCCGGGCACAGATGCATAGGTCCTTCACTTTGCTCGGGACGACAAAAACAATAATTGAGATGAAAACAAATGAATGGTGGGGTTTTCGGAGGACGGTTGAATACGCACGAGACAAAAACTCTAGGCCTCGCATCCACCCTAATTCTTGTCGCAATCACGGCGGCCTGCAGCCGTACGCCAGCAGGAAAACCACAATCCATCAGGCTCGACTATGCGTATTACAACCCCATGAGCCTGGTACTGAAAGACAAGAAGTTTCTGGAGCAAGATCTTGCCAGCGATGGCATCTCGGTTGAGTGGACACAAAGTCTGGGCAGTAACAAAGCGTTGGAGCTGCTGAACAGCAAGAGCGTCGACTTCGGATCGACGGCTGGGGCAGCGGCTCTCATTGGAAAAGCCAATGGGAATCCGATCAAAGCGATCTATGTGTACTCCCGTCCTGAATGGACGGCACTTGTCGTTCGCAAAGACTCCCCGATCACAAAAATAGAAGATCTCAAGGGAAAGAGAGTGGCGGTGACGCGCGGAACCGATCCCCACATATTCCTTTTGCGTGCGCTTCACGAAGCAGGGCTAACCGAAAAAGATGTTGAGATCGTAGTGTTGCAGCATCCCGAGGGAAGGATCGCGCTCGAGAAAGGAGACGTCGATGCCTGGGCCGGGTTGGATCCGATGATGGCGCAGACCGAGATTCAAAGTGGATCCCGGCTTTTCTATCGGAACGTGAATTTCAACAGCTACGGTGTACTCAACGTGCGCGAAGAGTTTGCTCAGCAGTATCCGGCGTATGTGGAGCGCGTGTTGGCAGCTTATGAGAAGGCTCGTCTGTGGGCCCTTCAGAATCCGGAGGAATTTCGCAAATTGTTTGCCAGCGATGCCAAGCTCGACGATGCGGTTGTGACAAAAGTGCTGCAGCGCACCGACCTCACCAATTCAACAATCGGAGACAGGCAGCGCCGAGTGATTGTCGCCAGCGGCGATGTATTGAAACAGAACAATGTGATCAACAGCAACACCGATGTGAGCGGAACGGTGAACAATCTGATCGAGCCCCGATACGCGCAAGATGTGGTCAACAAAAGCCTGGCGCAGAAATGAGTACCGCGGAGCAGAATCGAAGGCTCGCGTGGAAAAGCGCTACCACGGAAGTAAGTGCGAACCCGCCAGGCAAAATCAAACGAATCTATATCCCGGATCGGCTGTTAGGCTGGATCATTCCGGTAAGCGCACTGCTGCTGTGGGAACTGCTGGCGCGCCTGGGAATGCTCCCCGCCAATTGGTTGCCTGCGCCCACCGTGGTCGGTAAGACAATTTATCAGTTAACCGTTTCCGGCGATTTGTTGAAGCACGCGGGAATAACTATGGCGCGCGTGGCGGTGGGATTTCTGCTGGGAGCAAGTGCAGGCACGCTCTTCGGCGGGCTCACCGGTTACCTGCCGGTCGCTCGCAAGCTGCTTGATCCATCGTTGCAGGCGTTGCGCAGCGTTCCTTCGATCGCGTGGGTTCCACTTTTCTTGTTATGGCTAGGCATTCAGGAGACCTCGAAAATTGCGCTCATCTCAGTGGGTGCGTTCTTTCCGGTTTACCTGAATCTTTCTGCCGCCATGCGTCACGTCGATCCAAAGTTGCTTGAAGTTGGCGAGTTATACCGGCTGAGCACTTTTCAGATGGTTCGCCGAATCATCCTTCCGGCTGTTCTGCCGGAATACATCGTTGGGCTTCGCAGCGGGTTGGGACTGGCGTGGATGTTTGTCGTGGCTGCGGAACTCCTAGGTGCAAGCAGCGGGCTCGGATACCTCATGGTCGATGGCGAGATGACGGGACGTGCATCCATCATCTTAGCCAGCGTGATACTTTTCGCCATCTTCGGCAAGGTCACCGACTGGAGCCTGAACGCGGCTGGCCGCGAGCTTCTTGGGCACAGAGCTCGCTGACGCACATGTCAAATCATATGGACAATGGTTTCAATCAACGCGGCACCGTCAACATTGAAATCGTGCGTAAGGCCTTTTCTGGTTCCAAGGGTACGCTTCTGGCGTTGGAAAATATTCTGCTGACAATCAACCCCGGTGAATTCGTGTGCATTGTCGGAGGCAGTGGGTGCGGGAAGACAACCTTATTGAGAATTATCGCGGGTCTGGAGACTCAGTACGAAGGCGCCGTTTTTCTCGACGGCAAGAAGCTCACAGGGACGGGATTGGATCGCGGAGTGGTTTTTCAGGAGCATCGACTGCTTTCGTGGCTCACGGTGCATGACAATGTCGGTTTCGGACTCGCAGGTCTGACTCCCGAAGAACGAAGCGGAGATATTCGACACTACATCAGCCTGGTTGGGCTGGATAAGTTCGAACATGAATATCCTCACCAGCTTTCCGGTGGCATGTCGCAGCGAGTGGCCATTGCGCGAGCGCTGGCGGGGCGGCCCGAAGTCCTGTTGTTGGACGAACCATTCGCATCCCTGGACGCCCTGACTCGAATGCGCATGCAACAGGAAATTCTGCGGATTTGGGAGGCTGAACGAACCACGGTGGTGTTGGTCACACATGACATTGAGGAAGCGGTATATCTCGCGGATCGGGTCGTCATCATGTCTCCGCAGCCGGGCACCATTCGGAATATCTTGCCGGTACATTTGCCACGGCCGCGTGCCCGTACGGATCGAGAATTTGTACGCATACGCAAATCGATCCACGATGAACTGTTTGGGTCGGACAGCATTGCGCAACTTGCCACGGAGAATCGCTAGCTGGCAAATGTATCAGGGAAAGAATGATGAGCGGCGGCCTTCGGTTTTCGACTGTCAGGCAACTCTCCGCATTGGATCAGCTTCGCGCGAACGATGTTCCGGCTGATGCCGAGCAGTCGCGCCGTCTGAACCTGATTGCGATGACAAAACTCATAGGCCGTCTTGGTGATTGCGTTCTCAATCTCGGCGTATAGGTTGGGACGGCCATCTTCAAAAAGCGCCAGTAACGCGTCTTCCAACGCTTTGAAGGGCTCCGCTGGCCGGTTGGTCGCAACTCGGAGCCCAAGGGGAGAAAGCCTCAGGTCTTCGGGTCGAACTAAATTCTCCCGGCAAACCAGCAGGGCGTGATGGATGACATTTTCCAGTTCCCGCGTATTGCCTGGCCAGGAATGCCCGCTCACCAGAACATCGATCGCTTCCCTGCTCAGTGCGGGATCCTTCAATCCCAGGCGTTCTCCGTAAATTCCAAGAAAATATTGGGCCAAGGGCAGAATGTCACCGGACCGTTCGCGCAACGGAAGAATATGCAGCGTGGCAACCTGGAGCCGGTAATAAAGATCTTCGCGGAAACGTCCCGCGGCAACCGCATCCTCAAGATTCACGTTGGTTGCGGCGACCACGCGAACGTCAATCGCTACCGGACTGCGAGAACCCAGCCGAACGACCTGGCGCTCCTGCAACACTCGGAGCAACTTCACTTGCATGGCGAAGGGCAAGTCTCCGATCTCGTCCAGGAATAACGTTCCACCCCGAGCCGCTTCAAACCACCCCGCTCGGGCGACAGTTGCGCCGGTGAACGAGCCGCGCTCATGACCAAATAATTCGCTCTCAACCAGGCTTTCGGAAAAGGCTCCGCAATTCACCGCCACAAAAGGGCCGTCAGCCCGCGGGCTCAGCTTATGCACGTGCCTGGCAATGAGTTCTTTACCGGTACCCGTTTCCCCAGTAACCAGCACGTTGGCGGTGCTGGGTCCGATCAAATGGATTCTCTCCAAGAGAGCCTTGGACTTAATGTCCTCAAAAACCAGAGCAGACGCCCTTGGGCGCAATGGCGCGACGGGCGGGCTGAGGAAACTTAGAAGTGGCTTGGGAACAGGCGAGAGTGACATCTTTTTAAATCCTACTATATACGTAGACATACTAGGATACATCGGCAACCCTGTCAAGTTAAGAGTCGCAGCAGCTAGCCGACGACTCATCGAGATACCGGCGCCTGCATCAGGTGAGCGGGATCGCCGTACGCCCATCTCCACATCATGGGACGACCGTAAAATGGGACGACCGTAACTGGCTCGCCGCGATTCGAACCTTCATCTCACTTCGACCCGTCCGCCTAATGACCCTAGGTCATGCAAAGGTACGGTGGGCCTGGCATGTCCCTAGGCGCTTTTCGCCGTTCCGGTGGCTTGGTGAATGGCTGAAACCAGGGTTTCAAAGTCGAAGGAACCGTCATGCCGATGGCCGTTGATGAAGAATGTCGGTGTCCCATTCACTCCACTTCGAACGCCGCCGGTGAAGTCTGCCTGGACACGGGTTTCGAAGGTCCGCTGCTCCAACGCCTGACGTAATGCGGTGGCCGACAGCTTGAGCTCTTCAGCGAGATCTACATAAAGTGCTTCGCCCAAGCGCGCTTGATTTTCGTACAACTTATCGTGCATCTCCCAGAACTTGCCGTGCGCGCCGGCAAACTCCGCGACCTCGGCGGCCGTTTTGGCGTGAGGATGCATTTCGCCCAGGGGAAAATTGCGAAACACAAAGCGGAGGCGTTTTCCAAACTGCTTCTGAACTCGCTGGACGATGGGATAGGCTTGTCCGCAATACGGACACTCGTAGTCGCCGTACTCCACCAAGGTCACTTCCGCGTTTTCTGGACCCTGGGCATGGTCTTCGGCAGTGATGGGTACTTTGAGCGTGGCCATAAATTCCTCCTACTTATTTGATGATCTTATTTTGGCAGATTTTCTTTGGGCGGATCTTCCCTTGGCAGATCTTCGAGCGCCTGTAGAATCCCGTCCGCACCAGGATTCAAGGCAACCGGCGAGCAGTAACTCCAGGAGATGATTCCGCTCTTATCGATGACGAACAGAGCGCGCTCGCAAACCCCATCGCTAGCGCGGTAGGCACCGTATTGGCGTGCGACCGCACCCTTAGGCTCAAAATCGGCGAGCAAGGGAAAATGGAGATGACGGTTCTCCGCAAATGCCGCGTGACACCAGGCGCCATCCACAGATAGCCCCAGCAATTCCGCATTAAACTTCCGAAATTCGGGGAGGATCTCGTTGTAAAGAGCCATTTGGTCGCCGCATACCGGACTCCAGTCCGCAGGATAAAACGCCAGGATCACGGGACGTCCCAGCAAGTCAGTCAAAGTGAGCGTTTGATCAGGCGTCACATGCAAAGTGAAATTCGGGGCGGCCGCCCCAGCCGGGAGAATTCCCGCGCCCTGGATCGGAGTCACGTTGCTTGCACTGCTCTTTGCCATTGCTTTAGTGCTCCCTTCAAATAGTAGATGCACCAACTTTGTCGGAAGAACGCACCCCGGCGCAACTAGTCAGCGCTCAGGTAGTGGGTTCACTTGAAAATCATCGTCCCTCAGCGGTTAAAAGCCGCAATAAAATGCGGCTCTTGCGTCACGTCTGAATCCGCGCTCTTTCAACGAAACTCAAATTAATCCACCACCGCATCTTTAGTGTATCGGTCAGGCCAACAGGACTTACCCGCCGTCCCCTTCCCGCACGCCGGCAAGACCACACTTTCATCCATCACCCTCTCGACCCCGACCGGTTCGGCTACGCTGCCCCTCATCATGACTGTGTGCCAGGCAAATGCGGTGACGGGGCAGTACCTTGCTGCGCCCGCGCCTACGATAACGCTAAGCTTTGCGCCCGGTGCGACTCCAACTTTTTTGATTTTCGTGTCGGCTTCTGGATCCGTCGCCCACGATCCGGATGTAAATCGGATCTATGTCTACTTCAAGACATCCGGCAGAGTAGTGGAAGGTTCGGCTAGTGTAGCGGTGACGACCTTGAATTAACGGCAGCGTGCCGCGTCTGTGCGGCCTTTCCAAGTTTTCATCCTGAGCGCCTCAGGTGGCGTCCGCGACCGGCCACAGAGCCTTGCAGCAATTACCAGTGGCGCACACGTCCGACGTCGACATGCACGAAGTCGGAGCTGCGATAATACCCCACTCCTCCGCGATGCAGGCGCAGGGCTGCGTCGCGCAGCTCGGCCGTAGGAATTCCAGGCAGGCGAATGTCTATCGCTTCGGCCTGCATATGCAGGCTGTGCTGCGCCACGCCGGTGTGCGGGCTGCGCGTGCGCAGGAATTCGTTGCTCCAGGGCGTACGGTAGCCGCAAATTACATCGATTTCGCCACCGGAATCGCCGAGCGACGCGGTCAGGTCGTGGAGAAGGTCGAAGAGATGAGGATCGAAATGATGCACATCACCGGTACGGTGATCGCGCAGAAAATGGTCGAGCTCGTCGAGCGCTTCGGGAATGTACTGATCACCGCGACGATAGACAACATCCAGCCGCTCACCGGTATGAGTGTGATAGAAGCGGAGCCGGTATTCGTGTGGGGCTGGAACCGTCGATGCTGCTGTACTCCCCAGCGTCGGCAGCAGAAGAAGAAACAACGGTAAACAGAATCTGCGACTCCCTCTTAGCAAAGCCGCCGAAAATGCCTTACGTCCTAGCAAGAGGCTAATTTCACTGTAGGCGAAAGGGCGCACACGCCATTAGATGCGGTTCAAAGCAGATGCGGTGCATCCATGTAAATCCCAAGAACCACCACGACTTAGGGATGTTCCGTGGCCAACGCTTTATCGAGTTCCGCGTCATAACCATAGATATCGTCGAAAAAGCGAATCTGATTTTCCTCGTTCACCGTAGCTGTGCCGTAGACAATCAGAACCGGAATTCGCGTGGCGAGGTTCACTTGAAGATTGTTTTTCTCGCCGTTCATCGTCGCCTTCACCCGCTGCAAATCCCAGCCAGGATTGTTTCGCAACACCCAGGCGACGAGATCCTCAGGCTTCTGCACGCGAATGCATCCATGACTGAAATCGCGGACGTCCTGCGTGAACAATTCCGGAGCATCGGTGCCATGCAGATACACGTTATCCGGATTGGGAAAGATGATCTTCACCAGTCCCAGAGAATTTGTATCGCCGGGCTTTTGCCGCACCATCAGGTGGAACGATTTGATGCCCTCTAAAACCTCCGGGCTCACCTGATTGTCGGTCACGATCTGGCCTTGGGGCGTGACGACTTCAAAATTATGCTTGGCGATGTAGTTCGGGTCCTTTTGAATGTGGGGCACGATTTCGTTCCGCTGAATGCTGGGAGTTACGTCCCAGTAGGGTCGGAAGACTACATATTGGATCTCTTTCTCAAAAATCGGAGACTTGTGGCCGTAGGACTTTCCAATGATGACATTCTTGTAGAACGCGACTGTGCCATCCGGGTTCATCGCGCGTACACGATACTCAGGAAGATTCACCACCACGGGTGGTTGCGGAAAGGAGTGTGGAATCCAGCGCCACCGTTCGAGCGTCAGCTTGATCTGACGAATGCGGACCGCCGGAGGTGTATTGAGTTCATTGACGGTGCGCTGGTCAAGGTTGCCGGTGGGAGTTTCCCCATGTCTGTCCTGATAATGCTTCACGCCATCGACGAGCACCCCGTCATAGATAGTCGCATTCGGATTCAGTTGCGCGCTTGCAGGAATGTCGCCGATGAGCTGAAGAAAGCGTCCCAGGCGGACTACGCCCGCGTAGGGTTGGCCGGGCCGCACCGTCTTCGTGCTCGTTGGTAGCTTCTCTCCGTCATCTCGGTTTGCGTATCCTTCATAAACCGGCAAGAGCGCGACCAGCTTCCGATAGCCCAGGAAGGGCGGTTCCAGTTTCTGGATTTCAGCGGCCGGATCGCTCGCATTCACGACATGGGTCTGAAGAAAGTCGGCCAACGAAAGTTGTACCCATCCCATATCGAGCTGAAACTTGAACTCCTTGGGATTCACCCGGCCACAGTGGACGGCTCGGATGTAGCGCATCGCCGAGACCGTAAGCGCCGTATCGAACGAGGCCAAGTCCTGGTCGGACGGCTTTTGACCGAGTTTCATTTGCCCCAGCTTAAGGAGGCGGCCTTGCCATCGTGAACCGTCATAATCTTCGGGGTCGAGTCCTCTAGAGTCGGCATTTTGTAAGAGCTCGATTACGGCCAGCCCCTGGGAACGGACGCTGCCATTCTGAATCCAAAGCAAAGCATAACCGTTCGTCTCGTAAAGCTTGGCGACCTCTGCTTGGTAGGGAGTGAAGTCAGGCCAGCGAAGATCGGCATTACGTCCTGAATCCACAATAGCGTGCAGCGCGGGAACACCCGAGGCGGACAACGTCTGGCCGACAAGAGCAGGGGGCTGCTCCGCAAAGAACGGTGGGAAGGTTTCGCCGCTCGCAACAGACATTACGGCAAACACCAAGCTCGTTAGACCGATCGCCCTTAGAACGATCGTCCTTACGATCATCCACTGAAGCCGACAAACAGGACTCCACTTCCTCATAGCAAACCCCCGCTTGATGTTTTATATGAGTATCGAAAGCAATTCCAGTTGTTCTTAATTGGACGGGATTTTCTGCGCCAGTATCGTCGCGATCAAACGTGGTGGAGAACCTGTGGACTTTTTGGTTGATTCTAAAAAGTGGTGAGCGCGGAAGGAATCGAACCTTCAACCTACTGATTAAGAATTGCAAGTACCATGTAACTAAAGCACTTATCTCAGACTGCCCTTATTTGCTCCTAATTCCCATAACTTACTTCTTTCTCAAGAGTTACCCACCGACCGCGAATAAAGAATAGCAAACTAGAACACTCCAGAGGGGTCACTCGCGGGGGTCACTTCGTAGATGTCTTTTTTCTTGCGCAGTTTTAAGGCTTCATTCCGGGCATGAGGCAACTAACACTCCACTACGTTCCCCAATAAATGTTAATACGTGAATAGACCCCTCCTCCTTCCATTCCTTCAAGCTATCTTCAAGCTATCGGGCTTGTGCGGCGACGTTGAGCTGTGTACAAGACGGCGCCAACTCCGGCCAGTGTGGCACCACGTCGCACAAATCAAAATTAAGGAGTGCAATGAGTTCCACCGTAATTGAGCAACTTCTCAGCAGTCATGGCTTCGAGCTCGCTCGTCAAAAAAAGCACAGAATTTACAAACGCGAGGACGGCGTCACCTTTGTGGCCGGGTCCACTCCGTCGGACTGGCGAGCGGAACGAAACCAGATTTCAGACCTGTGTCGGGTGATCGGATTGAACAAGCACAGACTGCTCGCCTCTTTGGAACGACGAAGGACACGCATACGGGCCGTAGTAGTACCCGGTTCATTACCAAACACCACTCCGCCGCCAATCGCTCTTGAGAAGACTCCTACTAGGCAAGAGAAAATGCTGGCCAAACGGATAGCTCGAATCGATCGCAATCGCGAGGAGAAAGCTGGTAGAGGTTTGCACAGGCTGGATTTGTTCTTCGCGCGACATGCGTTGATGTTCGTTGACGACGGAGAGATCATATTCCCAGATAATCGGGGCTTGAAGCTCTTAGGGAAGACAATCGCCCGCCGGATTGAGAGTCCCAGACCATCAGCTCCCCTGCTTTCGGCTCGCTACGATAACTGTGCTGACCTTACCGTGGAGGTAATTATCACTAACCCGGACGTATTGTGTCTTTTCAATTGTCCGCATCGAGGCGTGAGCTTCGTATTCAAAGACGGTTCTGTAGTCCTCAGCAATATGGAGACGGCGAAAGAGTTGCACGACGAACTGAAGTCGAACGTGTGACGCTCCGCCGCCGGTGAGCAGAGGAGTCAAAGACTAAAATCCTTTCCTAAATTTCCGACTTCACTTGCCCTAAGTCGCAACGTAATGTTCCCGCGCATTACGTTCGTGATGCATGCAGACCCCCGCACCCCACGGTACGGTAGACCTACATGCGGAAAACTCCTGGGAAAACGCATACGACGCGGCGGAGCGGTGGACTTACCGGTCCACCATCCGCCTCATCGTCCGAGATCAGCGCCACCGTGCCCCGGCTGGAAGTGAACGGCATCACCAATATAGACCTTCCGGTTCAGACTGGCCTTGCTCCTATCGGCGGTCCCGTGGTTGTGGTATTCCCCGCCCAGTTTCGCAATGTGCTGCGGGCCAGCGGCGCGTATGTCTTCGATCAAGACAGAGTTCGCTTCACCGTTGCAAATCTAGCGATCCGCGCGTTTAGAGAAAAAGAAGTCTCGATCCGTTTCTACCCACAGGGCAAGCGTCGATCATTATTTCCAGAAATTAACTTTCCCGACTTAAAAGGAATCATATGAGTGCTGCAATCGTGGAGCAAGAAAGACCGCTCATGGACGTTGAAAGGAAAATTAAAGCGCTGGACTCGCGCCTCGACAGCCTACGCACTCGCCGTAAGAAGACGGAAGCTGAACTTGAACGGTTAAGTAGGCAGGAGGCGCGGCTGATTCGCTCTTTCGCCGACGAAATCGGTAAAGAGAAGCAAAACCTGCGGAAGCACATCGATGCCGGCGCCGACCAGCGCATTAACCTAGAGCGCGAACTAAAAGGTTTGATTGCGACCATCAGTGAGGCAGAGGAAGAACGCGAGGCGTTGCTGCCCACGTTCGAATCCGAGTGCAAACGACGGATGGAAACGGAGCGCAGAAACAAATTGGAAGAGCTTCGCGTGGCCCATAACAAAAACCTAGAGCGGGTTAGGCAGGCCGACCGTGCCTTGCTGGCGGCGCAGAAGGCCGCCGACAAATCCTTCTTTGCACTCACGGCCTTCCGCGACCAGCAAGCGGTCGCCGAGCAGTTGGCGGCGCAAGAGGTTTTGAAAGTGCAATGGCAGAAAAGCGCAGGGCCGAATGCGCCGGGAAATCGGAGGTAGACACATGGGAAGAAAAATACAGGGGAATATGGACGACGCAGGTCTTGATCCTGCGGCGCCAACCGTAGTGAAGTCCGCCGACGAATTGACCGCTCAAAACTTGGAACGAATGTGCAAGGCAATAGAGACGCTGGAGCAACGCGCGCCCACACTTTCGAAGGCGCAACTTTTCCAAGTCCAATACGAGGCCGGCAGGGTACATAAGCGGCTGCAGATGGCGATTTTCAATTACATCACGAGGCTGCGAGGAGGCAAAGTAAACCGTTTAGAAAAAGTGAATGACGATTCCATGAAAGATTGTGGCCTCGACGATGACCAGAAGCCCGTAATCCCAAATGTTGGTACCCCAGAAAAATTCGTCAAGTCCAAAAAGGTGGATGCCTTCGGCGAAACGGTCGAGGACTGATCAAGTTTGCCCACCCAGGCTCCGGTGGGCAGAGCGGCCCCGCGTTGCCGACGACACGCGGCGCCATCCGGACCGGGTCCTCGTAACGCCCGGTCCGGATCAGTGTGAGAACCATACCTCATGGAAGGCTGCACCCAAATACAATCCTAATTAAACCTACGCGTCGGGTCGCGGCTCTGCTTTATATCGCTCGCGGAATTGTTCTACTTTCTGCCGATCAAGAACATCTTCATTTGCAATTATCAATTCGGACAGTGCTTTGTAGTCGATCAGAGGTTTTAATTGTGTGTAGTCATCGATGAATGGGGCTCTAAACATGAGACTAAGGAATCGATTGAGGTCTTCGGGTCGCCGAGTGAAGAGCTCCTGGATGTACTTTCTCTCGTCTGTTTGAGCATCGGTGCCTAGATGTTGCCAGTTAAACAAAAACATGTTCGGTTCTATACGATTTACCCCCGAGCCGAGGCCACCGAACTGCTCAAATACCGATGGCAGATCAGGCTTGAGGTAAAGCTGCCGAACGTGCAGCGTCGCAAACATCTTCACATTCTCGATATCTGACCGCAGCAGGCCGGAATCCGGGCGATCGAATCCTATGACCCGATACTGCACTCCTTCCGGCAGCACCGAGCCAAGATCATGTTCAATCCTTCGAATAAGAATCAACGTGTAAAGCGTCGAAGCTGACTCGGCAACAATGGCCCTAACGAACTGTTGCCTTTCACCGCTGGTTGCGATCCCTTTAAATATTTCGCCTGTTCTTCTGTTTGCAATCAATAGTTCAAACGCATCAGCCTGCCATAGTAAGGTCTGAGCCATAGCCCTACAAAGGGCTTGTCTAGCGTTGAGTTGGAAATCATCGAAAGCAATGTCAATTAGGTGCATGAAATGCCATCGCGTGTAATCCTCCTTAATTGCACGGTACGTCCTATTGAACACATCGATTGTTCGGCCGTCGCTTTGACCGGATAGCGATTTACAAAAAAGCTGGAAGTCTTTTTGGCTGAATAGCTCTGTTGGAGCTTTCAAGAGAAAGTACGGTCGAAAATAACGCGGATGACAAAGTCGCCTTTCTTTTTCGGCGGCCACCGCATCTATGGAGTCTGTGAATTTGTTCTCGTGAGCGGCAAAGTGCGGAAACAGGTCTGAAACTAACTTAAGAACGTAGTGTTTGTTCGGTGGAACCGTGGCCTTCAACTGATTGTAAAATGCAGCTCGTTCTTTCTTAGCATCGTCCTCGTCGAAAGCGCTGGGCCCTTTGAAAGGCGCCTCAAACGCGAACTCTCGGCTCCAGAAGTATTCCGGGCTATCATAGATTCGTTCGTAGAGATTTGGCTCGATTTCCCGGATCAACTCAAGCCTAACGAAGTCTTGCGCATTTACCTCCTGAGCGATTCGTTCGAGCGAATGAACAATCCTGTTTAGAAAGAGCTTTATCCGACGGAGGTTTCCGAGGTAGGACTCGGCCCCTTCTGCCCAAATGCCCGTAAGGCTCTTCGATAGATCGTCGTTAGGTGAAGGCACAAAGCGAGTAATAATGTCGGTGAGTCTTTGCAAGAAAATACTCTCGAGATGAGCTCGATCAACAGGTGGCAAAGAATATCGAACGGGAAAGAATTTCTCAATGAATGTAGACGTATCCTGAGAAGGGCGTGTGGTCTCAAGGATTCGAGCGAGTTCATTAGCGGAATACGCACATAAGAATGTAATATTTGAAAGTCTGTCCGATCCTCTGAGAAGCTTAAAAACCGTTTCCAGTTCTTTCGCTTCCATTCTGTCGAGGTCGTCGAGCACAACCAATACTCTCCGCCGTGTTTTGTCTACGTGCTTGGCCAAGGCACCGATTCTCTGCTCTTGGGATGGATTCTCTATAAGATGTTTCAACCATTCGGCCCTCGGAATAGCGCTCAGCAGAGTACGCGCATAACGGGCGGCGTCGCGGCCTAGTCTCGGAACAACAAAGGTTCTTCTTAGCTCAACGACGATGCTGTTTAACAAAGAAATGACAAGAGCGTTTGAGTCGGCGGCCAACCACGGATTAAACCTGACTATAACAACTTGATCGTCCTCCTTTAGTTTTCTCAACTCACCAACCGTTAGGTTCAGGTTTTACCTTCTCCGTATGCTCCCGTGATGGCAATGACCTCCGGCTTTTCTAAAACAATGTCGGATATAAGGTCGTTTATGATTGGCCGACGTCCGAGTAGGTCTTCGCCATCTTCGGGTATCGGAAGGTCCGAGTCTAAGAGTCCCAGCTGTTTCGGCTCGACCGTCGCGGCACGTCGTTGGATTAGGTTGTATCCCGCAGTGAGGAGTATCGTGACACCAACGATTCCCCACGCAACCCGTGCTTGATGGAATTCAAGCATAACCTAGAAAATCATTACCGACGACGCCCACACCCATTGTTGGAAAGGGATAAGTCCAAGCCTTAGCGAATGCCATAACTTTTGTGGGAACTTTGCGAGGAGACCAAGGAGGAGCAAAGAGAGAAGAATTAAAAAGGCTTGTACGATCGCATAATGGGGCCGGTTTAGTCTTAAGTATGGGGTAAAAAGCTTGATACTCCAATCTAGGAATGGCTGAAACAGCGAGATTAAGAACGCAAGAATCGTTCCAGCAACGATTGCAGTGAGCAACCTGCCGAGAAAAGCTTTCAAAGGTTTGGGCACTTACGTATAGACCACGAGTTCAGATAACAAACGTCGAAAAGCATAACATTTTCTGTTGAGAGGCAACCGGCGTCCGGGCTTTTGCCAAAAGTGCCGGCGCAGGAGAATAGCCTGTAAAACAACGAAGTTTTGCGTTTATTGAGTGGCCCGAAGGGCCGCCTTCGCAACATACCCAAGCCTCCATGAACCACTCACAAGGATATTGACAGCCAAAACGCTTTCGGACTAGTGTCTCTGCTTAATAGGAGGCACGATATGCAAATCGAGAATCGGTGGGTTAGCATCGTTGCGATTTTGCTGTGCGGGCTTGCAGGGTCAACTTCACTTCTGGCGCAAGGCACTCCGGCTCCGAACCAATACTACAAGTTGTTTAACAAAGCGGGAGCCCAACAGAATTTGGTGCTCGATCGAACGAGAACGACCAACTCTTGGGAAATTGTCGTTTCTGACGACACGGGCACCAATGGCAACTTTTTCGGCCCCGATCCAAGTGTGAACGGATACCTAAAATCTGGTAACGTGGATTTGGACAACGGCATTCCACTGCAACTGTTTGGCGGCCCCGGAACGACAATAAAAGATCACGGCGTAAATCAACATTGGAAACTAATCGATCTCGGTGGCGGCGATTTCGGTCTCCAGTCGCGCGAGAACCCATTGTTTTGGGTTAATGGTGTTCCGTGTCCTCCTGGTTTCACCCATTGCAAGGTTCAAGTGTGGGACTCTGGTTCTACTCTTTCACCTGGTGACAATGGAGTGTGGCGACTTGAGGATGCGGGCAACGGCTTTTTCAGAATCCGACAAAAGAAGAGCGGGTTGCTGATCAACGCCGACGGCCCCAATGTGAGCCAAGGAAGCAGAATCCAACTCTATGGACAAACAGGCGGAGATAATGAACTCTGGCAGTTTGTAATGTTGAAGTAAGTTTAGACATTCCGTGGTGTCGGGAAAAAATTCTTAGGGAAGTTAGGGTGGGACCCTTTAACCGGTCCACTAGGGTCCCATCTTGACTCCAAGAACAATAACGTGACTTTCGTTCCCTCTGGGAAGTAGAAGAGTGCCTTAAAAATCGCAGCGTGGTAGAGAGAGCGTAAACGGGCTGCCCCCATGTTTGCGCTGATTGTTTCAATTACAATGCTCAATCCCTGACATCGAGACCCGAGCCACGAAATCAGTGACTCAATTCTCCGCATGACTCCGCTGCCAATGTCCGGAACCTCAACCGTCCGGTTTCACTTGTGCCGCGAAGGTGCCCGAGTCTCCCGGTCCCCATCAAGGCCTCAGGGACATTCGCTAGAACTGTTCGGAACTCATAACAATGGTCGCGAATTAACAGATCTCTTCTCAGAGGGACAGCCTGGAAGATATTGGCCAACTGTTTCTAGTTGAATATTTGCGGCGCATTAATATATGCTTGCTCGTCTTTTGTCGCCGTTCACAAGTCAGGGCTTCATTCCATTCCCAGGTTTTCCCCAAGTAAGTTAGCTTCACTCGGCCGAGTAGAGGTCAAACCCCGTTTAGATTCTATCTGCGAGGTAGTTATGAACCCGACTACAACATCGAAAAAACGACCATTTCTGATTTGCAACTGGCATCGCGTACTTTTTGCTTTCGCCATTCTCCTAATGACGCCAATCGCGTCTAGCTTTGAATCGCAAGCGCAGGTAATCTCTTCGCCGCCGTCTCCCCAAAGGTTGAAACAATTGAAAGTATGGCAGGAGCACCTATCTAATCTTGCATTGCCGTACGAAGGTTGCTTCACGGCGAAATATCCCAGAAGGACTTGGGTTCCGGCTCCGTGCGGTAAACCGTCTGCGTATACGCTCACTCCAGCGGGCGGCAACGAGTATAGCGCGCAAGCGCAAGCGGAACAATTGATCGCAACTGCGAGCGGGTCGTTTCAAAATATCACGGGATTGGGAAGCGAAAGCGATACCCAGTTCGGGACAAACGCCTTTTCTCTTCAAATGAATGCCTCCGCCCCCTTTCAGACTTTATTCGAGGGATTCCAGCCAACAACTGGCCATAGCACCAATCCATGCAGCTTAATGAATCCCTGCACAGGCTGGGAGCAATTTGCCCTGCAGAACGACAGCGAAGGGGCAACGTTGGAGGTAGAGATTTGGTTGATTGGATTTCACTTGGATTATGGATTTTGCCCGGGCCCCGAGCCAGACGGGACGATATGGAACCAAGGTGGCGGTGGCAACGATTGTGTCCTCAACAGCAAACCCGCGATCGTTTTCGTTCAAAGTATCTTCGACCTTGGTCAATTTGTGCTCTCTGGCAGCGCCGGTCAGAACGGACTGGACAAGGCTACCTTCGTTGACATTATGCATGGTCTGGCTTATTCCGCATCGATTCCAAGTAATACGCTTGGTCTGAGCCAGGCTTGGACGGGGGCACAATTTAATGTATTAGGGTTTGCAAATGGCTCAGAAGCAAACTTCAAAGAGGGAACGACGATCACGGTCGTCAACGCACTGTCCGGTCAAAGCGGAGCCGCGATTTCGGCGTCATGTAGTACACAAGAATACACGGCGGAGACGAACAATCTCAATTCGTCATGTGGCTGCTTTTCCAGCGGCGGACAAATAACCTTTACCGAATCGAATGCTACGTCGCCCGTATGTGTTTGTCCTTCTGGATCGACGTGGAGTCAAAGCAACCTATCATGTTCATGCAATGTACCGGGAGAGACGATCAACAGCACAACGGGTCAATGCTCCTGCCCACCCAATTCCCAACTTGCGAACAATCAATGTACATGCGACGTTCTGGGAGAGGTACCGATTCAAGGAGCATGCGCTTGCCCCGCCCCAGGGGAGACCGTCTCACAAAACCAATGTATGTGCCCCGGTGGGCAGGCCCCACAGGAGATAAATGGTAGCCTGCAATGCGCCTGCCCAGGCAACGAACTCCTTGTTAATGGCACCTGCGGCTGCGGACAGTCCGGCCCGGAAGTCGTTAACATGAGGAACTCTTGTTTATGCACGAACAACACTAGCCCGGCTCTTAATTCTTTTGGTACTGGATACGTCTGCGTCTCACCTCCAGGGGGTGGCGGAAATGCCTGCTCTGCCGGTGCGTATCTATGCAATTGTGGGAGAAATGGATGGGGACCCTGCCCTCCAAGATTCGGGACTCATTCGTCTTCAATCGAACAGCCTAAGCAAGTTGCGAACCCGGATGTCGACAGGGTGAAGATGAGTGTAGGAAAAGATTGGTATATCTTGGGCCACGACGATGCGCCCGTCACCGTGATAGAGTTCGCAGACTATCAGTGCCCTTTTTGTCGTCGATTTGAGACCGATGGCTTTGCAAAGTTGAAAAAAGAATACATCGATACCGGCAAGGTACGATTCATCAGTCGGGACATGCCTCTGGAGTTTCACTCCAATGCAACCGCCGCCGCCCTAGCAGCGCGCTGCGCCGGGGAGCAGAATAAATTCTGGGAGATGCGCGATGCCATGATGCGGGACTCGGAGGCCGGCCTGGCCGCTGATTCCATTATCAAATATGGTCAGAACGCTAGTCTCGACATGGTGGCGTTTGGCGGATGCCTACAGGCGAAGAGATACATACCGGCGATTCAGAAAGATGTGGCTGAGGCTGGTGCTCTGGGAATCAGCGGCACGCCCAGCTTTGTCATCGGCAACACAGCAAGAGATGAAATGTCGGGAACTCGGATTGTCGGTGCAGTTCCGTATACGGTGTTTGAGACTACGATTAATAAATTGCTTTCGAATAAGTAAAGCCTTAGAAAATTCCCCGTCCGGCTAGCGCACGGGGCTTGCGCTAAAAATCGCAGCGCGATAGATGAAGCAAAATCGCCTTTACCACGGGTTATGCGCTGGTTGTATAGAAAACAATCCTGTATCCCGCCTGGCAGGTCGCCCATGCATCCATATTGGGCAGAACAATTCCTGCCGTTCCATTCCTTACTTTCATCGTCTGGCGCTTGGCGGTATGCTGAGTGATGTTAGGGGCTTTGTATTCAGTGTTGGAGGGTTAGGGTTTGGATCGATCAAAGCTCCGGCGATTTCAGCAAGTAAGTAAACCGTACCAGGAGCGAGCATGATAGCCGCGCCTGAAAGTGTCGTGGCGATGCCGACTGGCACGCTGGACCTGTCCGCGAAAATGGACAATAGAAAGATAAGCAAACCAATCACAGACGCGATTCCGCCTAGAACCACAAAGATTGAGGCCAGTGATTTCAAGAACTGTCTCATTGGTGGCTTACCCAGAGCATTTTATCCATTGTCCTGGACAGTCGCTAGTGTCCGGGCCAGTCGCTAGCGGGAGAGAAACCCGCTGAAAAATCGCAGCGTGATAAACCCTGTGATTCGCCCATACCACACCTTTTCCACTCGTTGTTCGAAAAACAATCCTGAATCCCGCGACTCCGCCGCCTGGTAGCGTTCGCCCCACCGAATTGCGGCTGCCAGGGCAGGCCTCCGGGCGGCGTTCTAGCCTCCATAAACTCGGCGATACCCATTTTCGCCCCGGTTTCGATTTATGTTCTAGGCGAAACTCCGAGAGCGTTAGAGGCGCTTCCGGTAAGACATTCAAAACTTAGGCAATTATCAGGGCGTGACCGATAACCTGCTTTAGGTAAAGCTCAGATTTCGGGCCACCAGTCCTTAGTCTCGGCGACGATGCGGTCAAGCACGCCCCGCATTTGTGTGATCGCGCTCGGGTTGGTTTCGATGGGATGTTGGAAGCGCTTCAACGCCGCCGCCAGCGCAATCTTTTTCCAGAGTTTCAGGTTGCTGGTTCCGATGCCCAGCTCGCGATGAAGCGAGGCCAGGGTCTCGCCTCGCAAGTGGCGCAACACTATCTGCAACTTCTCTTCCGGCGTGAATCGAGAGGGTCGGCCCATACCACTAATCGTAAGCCGTCGCTGCTAACGAGGTGAATATCGGGCGCGAGTTTCCGACCCAGAAAGCAGTTGCTAGCAAGCGGGTAAGTATCGAGTAGAATGTGCCTGCGGTAATTGGATAGTTCAAAGGAGATATCATCATGCCCGGACTTGGTAGACAATCGGCCTTAGCGATATCCCTGTTTGCAGTGTGTTTGAGTGCGTTTGTTCCCGCGCGCGCCCAAACCCCAAGCGCGGCACTCGATGCCACACTCTTTACCAACTACGAAGTACTGCCGGCCGCTGAAAGCATTATCTGGTTTGTATGCGGTTCCTTACCGGACTCAGACGGCTGTTATGGCACCGGATCTCTGGGGCCTTTCGGGTACGTGGGCGCTTTGATGGAAGGCAATCCGTCAACGAAAGGCGATACCATCACGCGTGCCATTTATGTTTTGGATATCGGCGCCGGCAGTAATAAAACTGGCGTGATTTTGTATGTTTACGACAAGAAGGACACGGTAGTAGGGGCCAACGACTCGGTCACCATTACCTTGTCCAAGACTGTCAACCTATCTCTTACCGGCGGTAGCGGAGCCTTGATCTCCATGGCCGCGAATAACAAATTCCTTTACATCGGGACGAACAAGGGGGGCCTCGCGATCCAAATCCAGAAGAATAATTTTGAGCAGACCGAAATCGTAGACCAGGGCTCCGGCAACGGAATTGTCACTGCAATTACGGTGGATAAATATGGCTTCGTTATCGTGAATTGGGGCGACTCCGACGGCGAATCTACCCTCAATAGCGTCTACAACCCTGATGGTGAGATAGTGCAGGCAGGTGGCGGAGGAGAGTTTTTGCTTAACACCACACAAGCGCTCCTGACCTCCACACTCCACCTACCTAACTAACGCTCGATTCTAGGTCCCGAGAATTAGCCAAAGTGGATTTACGGCTCTTAAGAAGAAATCGGAGGTGGAGTTAACCCTTTAAAACGAAGGAGAAAGTGGGGGAAGTGGAGAAAATTGCCGTTCGGTCTTCCCGCTCGTAAATTCGAGCCCGTCCTTTATTTTTAGATCCACTCCATCGGGTCGATCCTCCACTAACCCCACTTTTTCTTTATTTCGTGTGCGTTATGTCCACTTCGTCACTCCACCTTATCCCCACCGCTTCCCCACTCGTACTCTCAGCCAGTGATACCGTCTCAAAATTCCGCCTGGTCGGTGCTGTCTTCGTCGAGAGGTCGAGCCGCGTCGATGCAGATCCGCTTTTGCTCGTCGTTAGGGACGAAGCGATATTGCGGCGCGCCGTTGACAGACTTTTTCTCCATGCCCAGCACTCGGAGTGCCGCGGAATTCCGCACCAAGGCCCTGCCGAGTACGACCTCGCTCTTCCAAGTAAACTCGCGATCTATATGAGGTGAGTACTTCAACTCGTGATAGAGCTGTGCAGTCCGAACCCATCGACCCATGTTGGGGAAGCTACGATCCCTAGCGGCACGTCCCAGCCAGCGACGGAGTTCTTGAACCAGAGGATTGAACTCGGTCATGGTCCTGGAGATCGCGGTAATATCCTCTCCAGATTTTCCGCATCTCCTCGGACCACCCCTCATACTCCGCCACCCGCATGGTAAGGGTTTCGAAGCTATGCATTTCGCTGAGAGGGGAATAGTTTTTGTGGCCGTTGGCACGCAACCCGCGTAGCGCAAGTTGCAACCGGACCAAGACTTCTCTCAACATTCCATCCCGGCCCTGCTCCACTTGCTGTTTAATCTGCTCAACCGTTAAGAACTCCTGCGGCTCGGGTTTTCGGATCGGGAAAAAGAGAGTGCGGCGAGACAGATCGGTCCTATGCGGGGGAAAGGGATTGTATCGAGACGTGAGCATCAGGTCGCAGCGAAGACTGTACCTGCGCTCGACGTTAGTCTTGTAAAGCTGTGCAATAGACACGGCTCCGCCCGTCGCACACTTACAAATGAAGTCGGCGAAGCCCATTTTCTCAAGCGATGCGCCATCGATATTATCGACAATTTTGATATGGGAGTTGGTGATGGCGGCCTGAAAGCTTCGCAAATCGACGGGAAGCCCTTCCGATTCTCCCGACTCGTCATCGTAATTACCGTAAACAAGCCAAAGCGCCTTCTCAAACAGTGTGGACTTCCCGGAGTTCTGCTCTCCAAGAGCAGTGAGTATAGGACGAAGGCTCAGATGCGGTCCACCTAGAAAAAACGATAAGAACCAAACCAGAAATAACTGATGATACTGTTGTGGCTGGAGACCCGGCCCCACATCGAAGTGCGCGTTTAGGTAACGCGTCAACGGAGTGTCGCTGGCCAATAGGCCCTTCGCAGCAAGTTGAGTTTCAATCTCTCTCCTGGCATCTTCGTGTTAATGTCGGCCAAGGCCTCTTGAACTCTGCGGAAGATAACATGAACACGAGGTCTGTTCCGTTCTTAACCTCCGCGATGGAGTCTGCGGTGATTTTGAACATGCCGCCACGTCCGTTGTTGACGAAGATGGCGTCGTCGCGCCAGCATCCCAGCTGTTCAACCCGAACGGCCTCACCTTGACTGAGTATGTGCAACTCAAGATTGGAATGTGCGAACCGCGCGTCTGGCTGCTCTGCGCGGAGGCGCAACTGGCTGAGTAGCTGGTAAGCATGGTCTTCATTCGAAAGTCGGATGACTTTCGCTTCTCCGTCCAGGAAAACGAATGGATAAGCGTCGAAGAAGAACCGACCCCTTTGGCGCAGCGCTTCAACAATAAAGTTCAAGATACGTTCCTGAACAATGTGGCGCGGACGCCGAATCTTTTTCTCGCCGATAATGTCGATGCCCACGCGGATTTCATCCAATCGCTCCGCGAGTTTTTCCCAGCTGTCACCGGGGCTCGGTAAGAGCGATGTGGAAGCTGTGCTTGGCAGCTTTGCCCCCACCCAGTCGCGAACACGGATCACGATGGAATCGCCAATGATTTCGGAAAGTCGTGGCCAGCCGGTGACTTCTCTGCCCTCCTTAAGACTGGCAACAGTCGTGCGCACCGCGTTTACTCTGTCCTCGACCTCGTTGTCACCGGCCGCAATTGCGGCGTGTCTGGCAAAGAATTCCACGTCCTCGGGCGAGTGCCCATCCCGCAAAAGCGCTCCCGCCAAGGACAACGCAGCATGATGCCGGTTGCCTTCGGGCCAATGGCGCGCGACTAAAACAGCAGCCGCCAATCTCGCCACAGACCTGAGCAGTGAATCACCGTCAGCCATTACCGGCTCCTGGTCGTCACCCCAGGTGATCGGCTCGCCCGTATCAGAGTGGCAGCTGGGAGGAAAGACGGTTTGCGCCCCCGTAGAGCGGAACTCGACCAGCATCGCCTCGTCTGCGGTGGAAGGATCAGCGAACTTCCTGGTTTCCGGCAAAGGAGCAACATAGTAGATCCAGTGGCTGTCGGGATTGGTCCTGTGGCCGAACGTCGCAGTCTTTGGAAGAAAGGCCCGCGCAAGCTTGACGGCTTCCGCCACATCCAAATCGACATCAACAAGGTTCCCGGAATTCGCTCCCAATAGAATGCCGATATTACCCACGCCGACGAACTTGTAAGGAATCTCTGCCTCGGAGAAGTTTGATTTCTGCCACTCCTGATAGTCAGCCTTCTTCGAACGGCTGGCAATCGGAATTGGCGCCCAGCCGCGCCGTTGATACGCCAGTGCGGCGCCAATACGGCCCGCATCGAGGGTTGTAGATGAATCGTCCTTGAGATTAGACATTTGAGCCACCTTGCTGCTGCTGGATGCCTGCCAACCATTCGCGTAATCCACAGACTGGATACCTGACAGATTTCCCGATTTTTTTCCACAGCGGGCCCTGTTTCAGAAACCGCTGTTTTCGAACCCAGCTCAGGCTGAGACCCGTGACCTCAGCAACGATGCGTTCGCTTACATGCTGCTCGTTGCGTAGATCGCCCAGAACAGGGATAGATTGGTTTGTACTCGCACCGTTCATCGGCATAATTCTTGCTCTTCTTTTCATTCCGGATTCTCCCGATTTGATGCCTCTTTACATCGGCACCTTCGATGCAATACTATTTCTTCTAATGATGTGTATTTCTGTATACGTATTAACTTTTCTTTTTTGACATGCCTAAGACTAGTGACAATCGAGCGAGGGATGTCGAGAAGCTTAATCCTGTCCTCGACGTCCTCAATGGCCACTACTCCTACCTGCGAATGATCAAAGACATTCGCGATGTTGAGGGAAAAGATCCGCTCGAAAGCGACCCTGATTCGGCTTTTCTGTACGTGGACGCAGCCAATCGATTGCGAGGGGCCCTGGTGGGATGGGTTGAAGAGTGGCGAAAGACAAAGCTTCCTTCAGCAGGTGAGGATCGCGAGAACTATGTTGCTGAATACCTTTACGGCAACCGCACTGCCCGCAAGGAATTTATCGGCGTAAGCAAAAGGATTGGACTGCCAGAGAACATCCCTCGGCAGCTCTTTGCGTTTCAACCCCGAGGGCAGATCACCGGCGACCAGCACTTCAAACTTAGAGTCGCGATTTTCCGCTATCTGTTCGAGAGTGGTTTTCTCAGCTCTTACAGCCGAGATCTGGGGATTGAATTTGCGACCACATTCTTCAGTTCTGATGACCCGCTTCTCGGTGCCGAAGCAGAAGCCATCCACCTCTTCATAATTCTTCTACGCTCGGAGCTTTCCACGCAGCTTCGCAGGTGTCCCGCAAAAGATTGCGGGAGGTATTTCTTGAATTTGGGTGGCCGGCGTGAATTCTGCTCACGAGCTCATGCGCAGCAGAGAATCAATATGCGGGCTCTTCAGAACCTGAAGCAGGATAGAGACAGACGAAAACTTCAGGCAATTGACCGGGCAAACAAAGCACTCGAGAAGTGTAAGACAAAGAATTGGAAGCCGTGGGTGGCAAAGAAAACTGGGCTCACCAAAGCTTTTCTGACGAGAAACATCAACAACCTGAAAGTTCCGAAGAAGTTCGGACGGGAGGAATGATGATTTACCGACCAAAGGACGGCGGCTATTGGATGGCGAAATGGAAGTTTCGCGGACAAGTGATCCGCCGCTCCACGCGCGATACCAACAAGAATGCCGCTCGCAAAACCGAGTCGCGGCTTCGAAGCGAGTTTAATCGCCAGCAGGAAGAGATCGACTGTGCCGCGACTCGTCTTGGCGTCGCCCCAGAGGCGCTCAGCCACTGCCCAGAATGTAGTCGCCTATTTCGTTCAGATCGTGTAATGGTGGCTGTTGATGGAGCTCGCCTCTGTCAGGATGCCTGCCGGGATATTTGGAACAAGCGATGTCGGCCAGTGCCGATGCTTAAAGATTTTCTTAACTGCGACTTTCTGCCGGTGCTGACCATCGCGAAAAGTAAAACGCGCGCGTACTATCAGTACGGCACTGTGCGTCTGCTCAGCTTCTTTGGTGAGCTTCGAATCGACGAAGTCACGTCGCAACACGCAAAACAGTTTGTGGCCGCACATACTCGAAAGCTCTCACCTTCCACAATCAACTGTGCTCTCCGAACTTTGCGGCGTGCACTGAACCTGGCAGAAGAGTGGGGAACTTTGCCCCGCGCTCCAAAGATTCCACTGGCTGCGGGGGAACGTCACCGGGATCGCGTTGTTACCGAAGCAGATTTCGCAGCCTATCTGGAATTGTGTGAGCAGCCCTGGCGGGATATAGCAGTCTTAATTCGTTACGAGTGCCTACGGCCAGGCGAGGTATACGACCTCCGCTGGGAAAACCTCTCGCTCGATCTGAACGGTTTGACCCTTATAGTCTCAGGCAAATCCAAGGCTGCTCGCCGTCAATTACCGATGACCCCGCAGGTGCATGCAGCATTGCTGAATCGCCATCTCCAGCAAGGTAAACCGGAAACGGGGTGGGTTTTTCCCGCAACATCGAGGTCCGGACACGTAGAACAAGGCTCAGCTAAGAATCAGCACGCTAAGGCCGTACGGATATTGGCCAGCGCATCGGCAGCTTACGTGTTATGGAAAAAGCACGGAGCAAAAGGCGATTGGATCGAGCAAGCCGCCAGAAAGACCGGCGCGGCCAAATCCTTCATCCGGCGTCATGCCTTCGTGGTGACGAGCGGCTTTGCAGAATTCGAGCCGTATTGCCTTCGTCATACGGCGCTAACTCGGCTCGCAGAGGCGGGATGTGATGCCTT
This sequence comes from Candidatus Sulfotelmatobacter sp., assembly GCA_049512655.1. Lineage (GTDB taxonomy): Bacteria > Acidobacteriota > Terriglobia > Terriglobales > Acidobacteriaceae > Sulfotelmatobacter. The sequence goes on from JBEKWW010000022.1 coordinate 65,712, forward strand.
CACACTCGCAAAAATTGCTGGCCACTCCTCCATCACGATTACCCAGAGATACTGTCATCCACAGGCTGAGGCCATCGAGCGCGCGTTTGCGAAGTTGCCCCTCCTTTCGTAATGCCAGGGATCAGTCCAGAGGGGTCACCTGCGGGGGTCACTAGTAGGAATCGTGGGTTACGTGTTCCACTCACGCCCCGACCCGCAAATCAAACGATGATCGGAGTTTAAGATGGTGAGCGCGGAAGGAATCGAACCTTCAACCTACTGATTAAGAGTCACGTCGGCCCCAACATCCAGAAACTAACAACTCACAATAAACCATTAACTTACAAGAGTCTTGCGCGCACAGAGAATTCGCTCCAAGTGCTTGAAAAGTTCGACGTATTTGGCAACGTACAGCCACAATCACAGCCACACCTCCGGCACTCCGGAGTTGACGCCAGCGACGACGGCATCAGCGCAGCCTTTTCAGGGCCGCTCTTTAGCGCCTAACTACATTTTCAATCAACACTTAACTCGTCAGAGAGGCCAAATTATTGTGACCATTCTGCGACCATCGCAGATGTTCGCCTAAGCGTCTGCGTACAAACATTAGGAAAAGAGGCTGACGACCTCTAAGTCGTTGAAACTTTTCGGCAGCCGGAGCACAACCGTAGCGTAATCCGTAGCGCGGCAGCTAGCCCTGCTCACGCTAGAGGGTTATCTTTTTCGCAAGCTGAGGAGGCTCGAAATAGCTAATGAACTTGGTGTGAGTTCCCTCTAAATCCTGTTGGCAGGCTTTTCGCCTGTTGTAGGCGAGCAATACTCGCCATCAAAACCTACAATGCCTTTCGAATCTGCCAAGCTGCCACTGAGACTATCAGCCATAGAAGCGTCGCCCCGGTAAGAACGATCCATGCTCGATCTCTGTACAAACTGCCAAACCACCAATGCGAAGACGAACAACCCGAGGCTTCCCATTGATGATCCCGCGGCATCGACACCGGCTGCACTCCTTCCCCGCGCGCTGCCGTCAAGTCCGAGAGATTTCTTTTTCTCCTTCTCATGTTTCTCGATGAGCGTTGCGCTTGCAGGAAAAATCGCCGGGAACGCTAAAAACAATCCCCCAATACCGGGGCCAAACTTCTTGGCGATAATTCCGGCCAAGGCGGTGATGAAACCGCCAAAGAGAAATCGAACAGCGTAATCATGCCACTTCGTTTGCCGAAGGGCCGACAGATCAACTCGGATTCGCATCACGCGCTGACCAACACGAAATAGTAGATGCCGCCCGCCACGCCGAGCCATAGAGGTAATGAGCACGACGCGACCCAGATGGCCGGGAATTTGTATCGCATCATGATGCGGCTTACGAGAGACGCATAAATAAAGAATGCCGTTGCCCCCGCCATCATCGAACGGGCCTCGGTGCCAACATAGGCCAGACCGTCAGCCACTATTGTCAGTCCCAAGGTAGCTAGCGCAACCGAAGGGGCAGCGCCAAATAAGCCCGCAAAGCTTTTGGGTTTCAGAACGTCACCGACGATAGCGAATGCGGACACGATTACACCGCCAATGATGAACCGAAAGAGACTCTGAATCATGGCAGTCATTTCTTCATTTCCTGCTCGATTTGACCAATTTCCGTGCCTCTGCTCGCCCCTTCAGACCTAGCACGCGGTACTGCTCGCCCGAAAGCTTGTGATAGTCCACAAAGAACTCTTCCAGTTCCCGAACGAATTGTTTACCGAGATCGGCACTGGTTTTGATGTCAGCCCAGCTGTGAGCATCTTTTTCGACTGCGATGATGCGATCGTTTCGGATCTTTTTCTTCTTGTCGCCCTGCTGGCCCTGGATAACGCCAATCGGGCGGCATTTGAGGACGCACCCTGGAAAGGCGGGTTCATCCATCAGCACCAATACGTCAACGGGGTCACCATCGTCGGCTTCGGTAGAGGGAACAAATCCGAAGTCGTAAGGAAAGGCCATACCAGCCGGCAAAACTTTCTTCAGTTCGAAAATGTGATCGTCAACGTTAAAAGCAAACTTGTTGCGGCTTCCTTTCGGAGTCTCGATGACGACCTGAAGCATTTGTTTGTCAGCGGAATCGAACGGCTTAAGTCGCGTGGGATCTGCAAGAGCGGCTTCTTGTTTTGCCATTAGGCCTCCGCATTGCCACAACGTGGATGCAAGCAGCTCAAATAGGGTTTGCTGTCGTCGTGCCGGGAGTTTTCAAAGGCGCCTCGGTGGACATGAGGTACAGAGTTTTAACAGGAATCGTACTGGCGATTCCCGATGTTGTTCCCTCTCTTAGTCGCACGCATGGACGAAACGAATGAACGATACGAATGGACAACACGAATGGAGTCCTAATAATAGACGGGAACAGGTCTTCCGTCTTGTACTGTGAGCCTTGCTGGGTCCCGCTTTTCACTTCACCGGATCAAGAGCAACCGCGACTCCGTAAGGAGCGAGGTCGACGGCATCCGCCCGTTTGCCCTCGAGGACCAGATTCATTGAGTGAGGCAGATTCACCCGGCGGTTTTCCTGGGAGTAATTGACGAGAACGAAGACCTGCTTGCCCGGGCCGACACGGCGGCTGACCTCTACACCTTCGGGCACCGGACCGAACACCGTCGTCACGCCAGATTCTTGCGTCATCCAAGCCGCCGCCGCTGCCATCAATTTTTCGTCCAGCACGGCCCCAATGTATGTAATCCGGCCCTTGCCATAAGCCCGAGTGATGACGGCCGGCTGATCGTCAAGCCAGCCGTTGCTCTTGCCATACTTCAATAGAACTTCGCTGCCGGGAGCCTGACTCTTCAGTTGCTCCGCCCAGATGCTGGCTTCTCCGCTACCCCATGCGCCAGAAACGGGGACATCTTTCTCGAGCGCGTAGTACTGCTCGACCCGCGCTCCGAGAGCGTCCACCAGGAATCCCGGCTGCCGTTGGGTCAGCAGTGAGTTGAATTCGTCTTTCAAGCCGGAGCGAGGACCGAGAACGAGATGCCCGCCCTGGCACACGTAAGCCAGTAAATGATCCGCAAGATCCTCAGGCAGCACGTTCAGACTGGGCGCGGCCACCAGTTTGTAGCCATCAAGCGGAGCATAGGCGCTGACCACGTCGACCGATTGCGAGATCTGCCTCAACGAGCGGTAATAGCTCTTCAGCAGCGCATTGTCGTCGTACTTTTCGGTGTGCACCTGGAACTGCACCGCCCAATGGCTGTCGTAGGAGTAAAGCAGAGCTACCTGCGAGACCGGCGCGGTATTGCGGAAACTGCTTTCCGCTTTCGCGAACTCATGTGCCGTCTGGCTGACCTCGTCAAGGAAGGGAACTGGAGTTCCATCGGCGCCCACCAGAGTACCGTGAATTTCTTCCTGCCCGTTGAGCGCGCTGCGCCATTGCCAATAGTTGACGTCATCCGCTCCGTGGCCAATCGCTTGCCACGCCATGGCGCGCGCCTCGCCGCGATTCAGAAAGTTGTTCAGAGAAGACCAATTCACCGCTCCCGGTTGGGTCTCCATCACCCAGAAGTTCTGGCGCTTGAAGCCCCGCGTTAGGTCATGAGCCAGACCGTTATATGCGGGATCGACGTGGCCAGTGCCGACATAATCATCCCAGGAGGCGAAGGTGAGCGGCTCGGCAATCGGGTAATGATCGAAGCCGTCAAAAAAGCCCATGAAGTTCCCGGTTATGAACTGGCGCGGTTCGGCATGCTTACGGATTACATCGATCTGATTCTGCTGGTACGACGTCCAGACATAGGTGACGAAGTGTTTCCAGTCGAGCATCAGTCCGGGATTGTGCTCGCCGACGGGAATCGGGATTTCCGCCCAGTTGTCGTAAGCCTGGCTCCAGTAGGCGGTGGCCCAGTGCGTATTCAGGTTGTCCAGCGTTTTATATTTTGCCTTCAGCCAATCCTGAAATTGCGCGTGAGTGCCATCATCGTAGGACATTTCCGCGTAGCCGTATTCATTGTCGATCTGCCAGCCCACGACATTGGGATTGTGCCCGAATCGCATCGCCATCTGCTCGGCGATGCGGCGGCAGAATTCCCGGTAGCGTGGAGATCTGGCCGAGGCGTGTGCGCGGTTGCCGTGGGTTAAGCGTTGCCCGTTGGCTTCCACCCGCAGGGTGTCGGGATATTTCTGCGTGAGCCACGCTGGAGGCGTAGCCGTGGGCGTTCCAAGAACAGAAATGATGTGATGCTTGCCCGCCAGGTTGATGGCACGTTCCAGCCAGTCGAAATCATATTTGCTCTCCGCTGGCTCCATCCGGCTCCAGGCAAATTCCGCGATGCGTACCACCTTGATATTTGCGGCTTCCATCATCCGCAGGTCTTCCTCCCACCGAGACTCGGGCCACTGCTCGGGATACCAGGCAGTCCCCATCAGAATCGCATCCTGACCGGGGATCTGGGTTGGGATGGAGTTGGAGGAAGGCGTCGCGGTTTGGCCCGACGCGGACGCGCAAACGACAAGAACCAGACACCAGATGGCGCGCAACGGAAATGACGGAAGCATTCAGATCTCCTGAATTTTGATCGGCCGGACGATTTCTACTTACCTATTTGCGAAAGACATTCCATCTGATCGACGATTACCACACAGCGTCTGTGGCTCCAAGCTCACCGCTCTTCCGGAATTACAGCGCCACGCATCAACTCCAAGACCTTCAAAATTTCGTTGCTCCGAGATCAGTTTTACCATGATCTGCTCAACAAACGGATTTCTGGAGTTGTTCTATAAAGCGAGCAGATACCAAGCCTTAGGTCAGAAAGTCACCAATGTCTGAGCCATGCCTTGCTCGCGCTGCGACCGCAAGTTCGGGGCCAAACTTCCTGGAGCAACCAGTGAGTGCCAACGTGGATTTCTCTAGTGCTGCCGGACATCATGTTGCTTGCGGTTGGTGGAATCCGCAGTCTGCAATTCTGCGGTTAAGGTGTAGCGGGCGCTGGTCTGATTTGCTATCTCGACGGCCGTATCAAAAAGGTGTGCTGACAGTTGCTGGGCGCGTTCACGGTTTTGGTAACACTCGTTGGGATGGTTCCCCGCAAGCGGACATGGCGCCGAAGGCTGCGGTTACCGCAGAGGTTCCCGAGTTCGTTAGCGTCATCCCGCTGGCATCGGACTGCAAGATAAGACTCAGCGAACCGGCAACGGTGACTGTCACTGCCATGGTGGGCCGAGCTGGTGGCCGCCGCCGTGCCTCCTCATGCCGATTTGAGTTTGGGCTCTTACGCTATTGATGTTTTGCTATTGTGCACGCACGCAACGAAAGCCCGTATGGTTCGTTCCTGTTTCTGGATCGCCCTTGCCCCTTGAGCCGGAGATATACCGTTCGCAATATTGGTCGGTACAGAGAAAAGACCCGCCCTTCTGCACTCGCTTGGGTATTCCTGGCTCTTGCGGATCGAAGCTATCGGAGGGACCTTCGGGAGCGATGGCAATCTCTCCAATTTGCCGCAGGTGCGCATAGTAGTCGGGCCGGTACCAGTCCGAGACCCACTGCCAGACGTTCCCCGCCATGTCATATAGGCCAAAATCGTTCGGCGGAAAGGATGCGACCGGAGCGATACCAGTGTAGCCATCTGCGGAAGTATTCTTGTCGGGAAAGTGTCCCTGAAAAGTATTGGCCATCCACTTCCCTTTTGGATTGAGCTCACTGCCCCAGGGATAGTCTTGCCGGTCGCGGCCGCCACGCGCGGCGAACTCCCACTCGGCCTCGGTGGGGAGGCGCTTGCCTGCCCATTTTGCATAGGCCACGGCGTCCGACCATGCAATTTGAACCGCCGGATATTTTTCCTTCCCGCGAAGATCGCTGTTGGGTCCGTTGGGATGACGCCAGTTCGCGCCCCGCACAAACTTCCACCACGCGAGTGGGTGATCAAGTGGCACCGGACCGGCCGGAGGGGTAAACACGACCGAGCCAGGCGCTAAATCTTTGGGCGAAAGATTGGGAAATTCTTTGGGATCGAGGGGACGCTCCGCGACGGTGACATAGCCGGTGGCTTTCACGAATCGCGCAAACTCTTCGTTGGTGACATCATTTCGATCCATCCAGAAGCCCTTCACTTCCACCTGATGAACCGGCTGCGCATCTTCCATGTGATCCGTTCCCATCCAAAAGCGTCCACCCGGTATCCAAGCCATGCGCGCCGGAGCGTTCTGTGAGCTTGCCAACTTCGCGGGAGCGACAATGTCTTTGTTGTCGCCCATCGCCGCCGCATACAGTGAGTGACGAGATATTCCAGTGTCACATTGCATAGGACTCTGCGGGGGCGCGCTTTGAGCTCCGACAGAGCGATTTTGCGCTATCCCGCAAATGGCTAGAGCTAATAGCAGCCAGTTCCCAGTTGAGAATCTTGAAGGACGAGTTTTTTTGAACATATTCTCTCCGATTGACTCCGCGCCTCCTGGACTTTGGTTTCTGCCTCACTTCAGCTCGACCCGGACGCTCTCAACCTCTCCGTTGAAGGCAAACGGACCGGTATAGCTGGCTGAGACCGGGGAACCGCGGTCGTAGCCAATATCGAACGTATCGCTATTATTACCGATGCCGGGTATGTGCCCAGAGCCAACCACTTTACCGTTAATCGAAAGCGTGATGACTCCGCCCACCAGGCGCGCCGGCGCGAAGGTTACGCTGGACTGCTCTGGAACCGGAGCGTCGGGGGCGAACTCGACCGCAACCGTTACCTTGCCTGCGGGCAGTGGTTCAGAAGATACGACCTGGCCTACGCGATGTGAGTTGATGTTGCTCTCGTAGATCAGGCTGCCGCCCTTGACGTAAAGCGTAAACCCGCTATAGCGCCCGCCCTGCACTACGATTGCGCCGCTAGCTCCGCCTGCCGGTACCTGGAGGTCGGCGGTAATCACGTGGGCATGCTGTGAAAGTCGTGGAGCCGAAGCGGGCATGATTGGATCTTGCCCGGAGCGATATAGGAACGAAGTTTTTCCATTGGTGATCAATGGCACGTCGTTGCGGAGAGGCTCCAGCGGATAAGCGTGGTTGCGCTTCGCTTCTGAATCGAACAGAGCTATCAGTTCCTTCAACTTGTCGGGGTTCTGGCTGGCCAAATCGTGCGCTTGGCTGTAGTCGTTGTCCAGATGGTACAGCTCCCACGGTTTCGGTTCCGGCACAGAGTTGAACCCTGATTTATCGGTCGGCCATGGAATATGGTTGAACGATCCCGCCCACCAGCCGTCCTTGTAAATGCCGCGACTGCCGAGCATCTCGAAATACTGTACGTTGTGAAGGCCCGCTGCGTCGGGATGATCGAAGGTATAAGCGAAGCTCACGCCCTCGAGTGGCGTTTGCTTGATCCCATTCACTTCGGCCGGTGGCGTGATCGAGGCCAGTTCATAGATGGTCGGCGCGATATCGTTCACGTGGGTAAATTGGCTGCGTACCCCACCCGTCTGCTTAATGTGTCCGGGCCAGGAAACGACTAGAGGATCGCGGGTTCCGCCAAGGTGAGAGGCGACTTCCTTGGCCCACTGGAATGGGGAATTGAGCGCCCACGCCCACGCGGTGGCGTAATGATTGAGGAAAAACTCGCTGCCCAGATCGTCGATTCGCGGGAGACGGTCGGCTACGCTGAGTGATTTGCCGTCAACATTGACCGCGTCGTGGCCATCGGCAGTGCCTTCGGCGCTAGCGCCGTTGTCGCCTGGAATATAAAAAACGATCGTGTCTTCGTTGTGGCCATCGGCGCGGATAGCGGCCAGAAGACGCCCGACTTCATAGTCGGTCTGCGCCAGAAATCCGGCGTAGACTTCCATTTGTCGCGTAACCAGTTTCTTTTCTTCCGCTATAAGAGAATCCCATGCGGGCATTTCTTTAGGACGCGGAGTGAGTTCGGCGTTCGCCGGAATTACGCCGAGTTGTTTCTGGCGCTCGAACGAACGCGCCCGAATCGCATCCCATCCTTCGTCAAACTTGCCTTTATACTTTGCGACCCATTCTGCCGGGACATGGTGGGGCACGTGGGTCGCGCCGGTGGCAAAATACAGGAAGAACGGTTTGTCAGGTGCGAGCGCGTCGTGCCTATGCACCCACCCAATCGCGTCGTCCGCCAGATCGGTAGTCAAATGATCGCCTACACGGCGCGCGAGCAACGGATCAACCGGCAATGTGTTGCGATATAGGGTCGGCTCCCACTGGCTGGTCTGGGCGCTCAAAAAGCCGTAGAAATACTCGAATCCAAGTCCCGTGGGCCAGCGATCGAAAGGCCCGGCGGCGTTAATCTCCCACATGGGAGTGTTGTGCCATTTGCCGAATGCAGCTGTACTGTAACCGTTCTCCTTGAGCACCTCTGCCACCGATGCTGACTCTTTCGGCCACAGCGTGTTGTATCCGGGGTAGCCCGAGGCAAGCTCTTCTATGTTGCCGAAACCCATCTCGTGACTGTTGCGTCCTGAGAGCAGCGCGGCGCGAGTCGGCGAGCACATGGCGTTGACGTGGAATCGATTGTATTTCAGTCCGCCGTCGGCCAGTTTCTGAAGTTCAGGTGTTTCCACCGGGCCGCCGAAAACGCTGGTCGCACCGAAACCAACGTCGTCCAGAAGAATCAGAACCACGCTCGGCGCCCCGGGGTGCGCTTTAGGACGCTGCGGCCAGTCAGCTTTTGAATCGTCGCGAGTCGCGCCGATTTTTCCCTTGAACGCTGGGTCCGGATTCGGAAGATTGCTGTTGCTGTCATCGCCGGCGAATGCGAAGGAAAAAAGACCGATAAGAAAGAATGCAGTCAGAAAATGCCGTCTCATTCCACTCTCCTCTCATAACCACGCAGCTGCTCCTAGCGGCGGAGCAGGTGCGATCGATCACTTCAATAGTTTCCACAAGGTGGATCTTCACTGTGGCGACGCTCCAGTGAAGGCAACGCCACGCCATCCAACGCTACTGGTTGCCACTGCTCTTAGTTACATCCTTCACCGCATCAGCGAACGACTTGGAGTCTTTGGTGTGGTGAATTCGTCCATTGAAAACGTCATCCCATGTGATGTAGGGATAAAGATGATGAGATTTGGCCTGTTCTTCGAACTCAGCCTTTAGTTCAGCCAGTTTTTCGGGGTACTTCTTGGCTAAGTCAATTCGTTCGGTGAAGTCCTCATTCAGGTTGTAGAGCTCCCAGGCGTTTTCGTCAAAAGGCTCTTTGCTTTGGAAGTTTCCGGTGATAAAGCTGCTTGGATATGCCAATTCAGCTTTCCACCCCTTGTCATAAATCGATCTCGCACCAAAGATGTAGTAATACTGCAGTGTGTGGCGGGACGGCGCCTTGGCATCGTCAATCGAATATGCGAAGGAAGTTCCCTCGATGGGCTGCTGCTGGATTCCCCGGATCTGCTCGGGTGCCTTTAGGCCCACAATATCGAGTGTCGTCGGAAGAACGTCAATCACGTGGCTGTACTGGGTACGAATTCCTCCCTTGTCCTTGACACCTTTCGGGTAATAAACGATGAGCCCGTTGCGCGTGCCGCCTTCGCTGTTCGCATCCTGCTTCCAGAACTTGAAAGGCGTGTTGGCAGCCTGCGCCCAGCCCAGCGGATAATTTCCGTTCGTCGCGTCGGCCGTGCCGATTTCACCAATCTTATTAAGGTTATAAGCAATACTTTGTTCTTCCGTTTCGGGCTTGCGCACGAAGCCCTGGTCGATGACTCCGTTCAAAGTGCCTTCTTTGCTGGCGCCATTGTCGCCTAGCATGACGAATACCAGAGTGTTATCCAGTTGGTTGATCTCTTTTAAGTGATTGATCAAACGGCCGACTTCATAATCCGTGTACGTCAGATAGCCCGCATAGATTTCCATGAAGCGCGCATAAAGCTTTTTCTCGTCGGCTGACAATCGATCCCAAGGCTTGATGTGCGGGTTGCGATCGGGCAGTATCGCATTGGCAGGGATAATGCCGAGTTTTTTCTGGCGTTCGAAAACCTGCTCACGAAAAACGTCCCAGCCCTTGTCGAATTGCCCCTTGTATTGATCGCTCCAGTATTTGTCGACCTGGTGGGGAGCATGGGTCGCGCCTGGCGCGTAATAAAGGAAGAACGGTTTGTCCGGAGCTGCTTTCTTCTGACGATCAATATAAAAGATGGCTTTGTCGGTGATTTGCGCGCTGAGGTGGCGACCATCGGGACGGATGTGGGCCTGATCTTCCACCAGGTCCGGCTTGTATTGATCAGTCTGCGAACCAAGAAATCCGAAGAAATGATCAAAGCCTTTTCCGGTTGGCCAATGATCAAATGGGCCTGCATCGGTTGCCTCTTCGTCCGGGGTCACACCATATTTGCCGACTGCGAAAGTGTTGTAGCCATTGTCACGAAGAATTTCCGCTATAGTACCGGCCGTGGAAGGAACTCTGCCATCCCAGCCGGGGAATCCGGCGGACATAATGGTGTGGGAAAAACCGGATTCATGCACGGATGCGCTGTTGCGGCCAGTTAACAGTGCGGAGCGGGTCGGGGCGCAGATTGCGGTGGTATGAAAGTTGGTGTAGCGCAAACCATCGGCGCCGAGGGCATCGAATGTAGGCGTCTGGATGATGCCGCCGAACGTAGCGGTGGCGCCAAAGCCCACATCGTCCAGCAGTATCCACACTACATTTGGTGCGCCGGCCGGGGCTTTCACAGGCGCGGGCCACCATTCCTTCGACTCGGCGAGGGTTCGGCCAACGACTCCCTGATATGGCTGGGCGTCTTGAGCATGGAGTGCCTGTCCCGCACTCCATGCCAGTATCAATATCGATGTCAACACCCTCAATGCGCGTTTCCCGTTCATGAAGCTCCTTTTGAATTCAATTATTCAGCGATAACTGGGCAACCTGTCTGCAACCGGAACAAGCCGGGCATCAACACTCTGGCCGATGCAAGCTCGGCCTTTCCGTATCAGCCGCGCGCTAAAAACATACCGGCAATGGTCACTTGTTGCTGCTCTGTGCCTGCTGCTTCTCCTGCTCCAGCTGTTTTTCCCGCTCTTTTTCCCGCTCGATATACCACTGGGGCAGGTAGGTGTGGTGAATGCGTTCGTTATACATATCGTCAAAAGTGATGTAGGGATAGAGGTGATGCGACTGGGCTAGCTCTTCGTATTCGGCCTTCAACTGCGCCAGCTTCTCCGGATACTTCTTGGCCAGATCGATGCGCTCCGTCGGATCGTCGTTCAGGTTGTAGAGTTCCCACGTGTTTTCATCCAGCGGCGGATTACTGACTACATGTTTGGTGAGGACGTCATTGGGATACGCAAGTTCGGCCTTCCATCCGTCGTCGTAGATCGACCGCGACCCAAAGATGTAGTAATACTGCAGCGTGTGGCGGTTGGGTGCGTTGGCGTCGTTAATCGAGTAGGCTAGGGACGTTCCTTCAATCGGCTGCTGCTTGATGCCGCGAATTTCTTCCGGCGCCTTGATGCCAATCAGATCAAGCGTGGTGGGAAGAAGATCGATCACATGGCCGTACTGGGTGCGAATACCACCCTTGTCCTTGATACCCTTCTGCCAGTAGACGATGAGAGGATTGTGGGTTCCGCCTTCGCTGTTGGCATCTGATTTCCAGTACTTGAACGGAGTGTCGCATGCCTGTGCCCAGCCCAGCGGATAGTTGCCATTCCTGTTATCGCGGGTACCGATCTTGTCGATCCTGGCCAGGTTATAGGCGATGTTCTGTTCCTCGCTAATCTCCTTGCGCGAAATGGAACGGTCGATGGCGCCTTCGAGCGATCCCTCTTTGCTGGCGCCGTTATCGCCGATCGAGATAAAAATCAGCGTGTTGTCGAGCTGTCCGATCTCCTTCAGGTGGTTGACCAGGCGTCCGACCAAAAAGTCTGTGTAGGTGAGATAGCCGGCATACACTTCCATGAAGCGCGCGTAGAGTTTCTTCTCATCCGGCGTCAGCTTGTCCCATGCCTTGACGTTCGGATTGCGGTCGGGAAGGATTGCATTGGCAGGAATCACGCCAAGTTTCTTCTGACGATCAAATACCTCCTGACGATAAGCGTCCCAACCTTTGTCGAATTTACCCTTGTACTGGTCGCTCCAGAATCTGTCGACCATGTGCGGAGCGTGGGTGGCGGCGGGCGCGTAGTAAAGGAAGAAAGGTTTGTCTGGTGCGGCCTTCTTCTGGCGGTCGATATAAAAGATCGCCTTGTCGGTGATCTGCTCGCTCAGGTGGCGGCCGTCAGGAGCTACGTGCGCCTGATCCTCCACCAGATCCGGTTTGTATTGATCGGTTGCCGAACCCAGAAATCCGAAGAAGTGGTCAAAGCCCTTGCCGGTTGGCCAGTGATCGAATGGGCCGGCATCGGTAGCCTCTTCGTCTGGGGTTACGCCATATTTGCCAACCGCGAATGTGTTGTAGCCATTGTCGCGAAGAATTTCTGCGATAGTCCCGGCCGCGGCAGGTACGCGGCCGTCCCAGCCGGGAAAACCGGCGGACGAACCAACGTGTGAGAATCCAGATTCGTGCACCGACGCGCTGTTCCGGCCAGTCAGCAGAGCGGAGCGAGTGGGGGCGCAGATCGCAGCCGTATGGAAGTTGATATAGCGCAATCCATTGTCGGCCAGGCTGTCGAAGGTGGGCGTCTGGATCAGGCCGCCGAATGTGCCGGCAGCGCCATAGCCCACATCATCGATCAGGATCCAAACTACGTTGGGCGCGCCGACCGGCGCTTTCACAGGTTCCGGCCACCATTCTTTTGACTCGGCGAGGGTCCTGCCGACGACTCCTTGATATGGCTGAGTCGCCTGAGCATGAAGTGCGAGTTCCGCACTCGCCAGTAATAACATGGCTGTCCACATCTTCAATACTCTGCTTGTTCTCATAAGCTCCCAGGGGTCTAAACCATTAAAGTGTGACTAATCGGGACCTGTAAGTCGCGCCATGCTAATCGGGCAACGATCAATCCCCTGCTAAAACAGGTTGCGAACCGTACTCCACCGCTACGCTGTCGGCCTCAATTCCCGGCGAATTCCTTGGCAATGCTTCTTCTTTCACCACCGGTCCGTTCGCCGCCAGCTCGCTGCCTTCTATGTTGGACTTCAATACCGGCCACAGAAACTGCGCGTACCACGGATCTCCCTCATAATGCGAAATGCCATACGACTTCGGGTACCGCCGTGAGATGTGGGCTGTGCCGAACATCACGTCCCATAGAAAAAACATGTTTCCGAAGTTGCCCTTGTAATAGCCCACGCCATCATCCGTGGAGTCGGCATGATGGGCGTGATGCGTAGCGGGGGTCGAAATCAAACGTTCCAGCACCCATCCAGCGGGACGAAGAACGCGATGCTGATAGAGCGGCTTATCCCACGGAATACTGGAATGTGCCAGCGTCGTAATCATGCTCTTGATGGCGTGCACCACCAGAGCCGACGGGCCGAGGCCCAGATAGACCAGCGATGAAGTGAGATAGGTTTGCGAGAAAAAGATGGTGTAGAAGGCATTCTGCCGGCTGGCCATCGACATTCCCATGTACGGCGCAGAGTGATGGGTGCGATGAAAGCGCCATAGCCAGGGAACCTGATGGTGAAGTCGGTGATACCAATACTGTGTAAGATCATCGGCGATGCAAATGATGAAGAATCCCCACCAGAACGGCACCCAATGGAAAATATTTCCCGCTCCCGGCAGAACCAGGGGCAACACTTTCAAACTGAAGTAAGTGAAGAACGGCCGCACGATGATCTTGGGAAAGGCAAAGCAAACAATGTCAGTGAGCTTCTCGTTGCCATTCCAGCGGTCGTGGTCGTAAAGGCCCAGCAGAAATTCGCTCAGCCCTAAAACCACCATGAAGCCCGTAATGCCCCAGTCGTTCCAGCGGCCAAGCCACCAGCTTTGCTGGGACGAAAGCGGGTTCTGCCAGGGATGCTGACCTCTCAGCGGGAATGTTAGAAACAACAGCGCAACCGGCAGCGCATAGATGAATAGGCTTAGCGATACGCCTCTGAAAATGCTTCTGCGAACCGCAGCGTCAACTTGCATACGTCACCCCCTTTGTCGAAGTAGTTTGTTTCTCATGCGCATGATTGCCGACTAGCCGTTGCGTAAGCCAAAGTCCTCCGGCCAGGATCGCCAAAGGAACTAGAGTTATGACAATTCCAACCACAATCTTTCTTGTAAGAAGCCACGCATCCGTAAAGTTCATCTTCGCTTCTCCATTGCGCTTCACTTCTAGAAAGTGAACTTCGCCGCCAACTGGATCTCCCGGGAAATTCTTTGGAACGTTGTGGGAGAACCCGCCGAAGCGATGGTTCCGTACGCCGAACCCGTCGTAATATTCGGCACCAGCGTCGTGCTGGTCGCGGCAGGCGTCGGAGCGGTCGCGTTGGGATTGTTGAATTGCGGAGTGTTGAAAAGGTTGAAGAACTCCGCGCGGATCTGCAACGCCTTCGATTCCGCCACCTGGAAATTCTTGAAGACGGAGAAATCCACGTTCTTCGTTGCCGGACCTTCAAGAATATTTCGTCCAGAATCTCCCCACCGCCCGTTCGCCAGCGGTCCCGTGAGGGGAATGCTTACGAAGGCGGTGGTGTTGAACCACTCATGAATATTGCGCTTGTCCGTGGGCAGCGTTCCGTTACCATCGCCGGGAACCAGGTCTGCGCGCGGCGTAAGACCATCACCTACTCCGTTCGCAGACACAACGGAGAATGGCAAGCCATCGAAGTACTGCAGAATGGCATTCACCTGCCAGCCCTGTACCACCGAGTTAAACTTTCCTGAAGTCTGGAAAGGAAGCTGATAATTGACGCTGGCCACGAAACGATTGGGAACATCTAAGTCTGAGTTTCCGTAGTCGGCGCGAAGATCGTAGGGATTCATCGCGTTGCCGCTGGCGTTGTTAGTGCCAGGACTGTTGGTATTTTCGTCGAGAGCGTGGCTGTAGGTGTAGGACGCGAGAAAGCTCAAGCCGCGCGCACGGCGCTCAGCCGAGATCTGTAGCGCGTTGTAATTGGAGATCTGATTGGTCTCCAGTTGGTAGATCTGGGCGAAGAAAGGATAGGGACGGTTCACGGTCACGTTGGTGGTACCCGGTGAACCCGCGTTGATGTCCCTTAGGTCGTCGAGATGCTCGCCGTGCGTCCCGACATAGTCAACGGTGAGCACGGTCGAGGACGGCAGTTGCTGCTGGATACTTGCGTGCCACTGCTCGCTGTAAGGAGTCTTGGCGTGAGGATCCTGGGCGTATACAGGTAAACCGGGCGGGAGATCGCTGGCCGAAGTCGCCGAAGTGTGGACAAATCCGTCAGACGCATAGGCAAAAGGGGTGCTGTTGCTGGCCGCGCCGTATACCGACGAGTTATTGAACGCCCAGTAATCGAGCGCCGGTGCGTTGTTTGACAGGCCATCTGAGTTCGTCACGTTGGGTGCCGAATAGTAAAGTCCGTATCCCGCCTGGAAAACAGTCTTGTCCGTCACCTTAAAGGCTGATCCTATGCGCGGCATGAAGTTTGTATTGTTGCCATTCGCACCACTTCGCGGAACGCCGTTCGTTCCCACTTGAAACAACTGCGTCGTCGAAAGACTTGGAACGAAGTTGTACATTCGGTTTTCCACTTCAGTCCACGGCCAGCCGAGAAAGTTTTCGTAGCGCACGCCGAGGTTCAAGGTTAACCGGCTGCTGACCTTATAGTTATCCTGCGCATAAAACGAAAGGTCGGTTTGCCGGAATCCGAATCCCTTATTGTCGTTGGGGAATGCGTACACCCCCGTCTTCGGCGCTCCAAAAAGGAGATCCGACCAGGCCAATCCGCTGTAAACGGTGCCGAAGGAGAAGGAGCCGTGCTCGTCCCCAGTCTGGAACATGTTGTATTCCAGGCGTACCAGTTCGACGCCAATATCGAGTGAGTGCTTGCCGCGCACCAGATTGACGTTGTCATCCAACTGGTAATTGTTGGTTCCGATGTGTGTCGGGCTGTTTCCGGCATCGCCGATGGGCGAGTCGCCGGCAAAGGTCATCACAGGTAGTCCGTCGGAGGCCGGATTTCCGGGAACTTCAACTCCGGGAATGCCCAGCAGAGTCGGAAGGCCCAAACCCGCGTCCCAGTTTTGTGCGTAGACAAAAAACCGGGACCACCCGAAGCGCGCAGAATTAATTGTGGTCGGCGAAAAGATGTGCGTTTCGCTGATCACAGCTTGATGAGCGGGGTCCTGTGCCGGACCACAAATTACGTCTCCCACCAGCGGCACCGGAAGTATGCCGGGCTGGGCGATCGCGTCCCGTGCTTGGCTGTAGCGGATGAAAGCGCTATCCGAGTCGCTGAAGCGATGATCTACCTTCACGTCAAACGCGTCTTCCGTCACCGCGCGCTCGGGATTGAAAAGAAAGTTATTGGCAGTCGTCGCGCCCGCGATGTTTGGCGACGCGTATTTCTGATAAAAATTAAGAATGTTCGCGCCGGTAGCATTCACATCGCTCAGGGGAATGAAATTGTTCGCGTAAGGAAGTCCGGTTACGGGGTTCTTGATGACTTGCTTATAAGCCGAGAAGTTGTAACCCGTGGGCGTTAACTGGAAGTCTGGAACTGTGTCCACATAGGTCAAGCCCTGCCGGGTGCGCTGCCCGGAATAGTCCGCGAAGAAGAAAGTCTTGGGATTGTCTCTTTTAAATAGCGGACCGCCGAAGGTTGCACCGAACTCGTTCATCCGAAAGCCGGGCTTGGCGGCGGTGTCGAAATAATTCCTGGCGTCTAAAGCCGAGTTGCGGAAAAATTCGAATACCTCCCCGTGATAGTGGTTGGTGCCGGACTTGTATATGAGGTTGATGGTGCCCGCATTCCCTCGTCCGTAACGCGCGTCTGCGTCGGTGGTTTCTTCCGAGAATTCCTGCACCGCATCGATCGGAGGGAAGATGACGACGGCGAGACCGTTGTGGTTCTCGTTGTCACCGATTCCATCCAGCAGCAACCGGTTTTCCTGAAAGCGAAGGCCGTTGAAGGCGTAGGACGTCGGTCCGCGCTGCTGGGTGTAAGGGATGCTCACGATCTGGGTTTGCGCCGGCAACACGCCCGCGCCCAGCCCCACCAATTCGGCGAAGTTGCGTCCATTCAAGGGAAGATCCTTGACTGCCTCCTCGGTACGAAGGTTCGAGACGGTCGAGGTTTCGCTTTCCAGGAGCTCGTGGGTGGCCTCGACAGTCACAGTCTGGGTATTTTGGCCCACCGTCAAAGTCGCATCCGCAGCGGCGCGCTGGCCCACCTCAAGTCTCACCTGCTCCCGGACTTTGCCAAAGCCGGGAGCCTCAAATTCGACGGTGTAATCACCGGGATTAAGTGGAGGCGAGACAAAGAGGCCTTGAGCATCCGTCGCCGTGTTATTGGCTAAGCCAGTCGCAGTGTTTCGTATGGTAACTTGGGCCTTAGCGATGACGGCGCCAGAGTTATCCCGCACCACGCCGGTGATGGTGCCGGTTTCGACGATCTGCGCTGCCAGCGCAAATGTAGCAGCCAACATCGCAACCAGCACCGCAATACGCCGCAATTTCTTCATGACGATCCTCTCTGACCGCGAATCACTTTCGAGCCAGTCCTTTTTTGAGCACAGAACGCCCACAGCTTTAGCGTTCTCATTTATCACAGCGGAAACTCTCTGAGACAGCTAGGGCACAAAACTACTATTTTCAGTCGCAGGCCGGATCATGTGTCGTTATCGACGTCCCACGATCTGGGTACTACATAGAAGCTTCAAGAAGGGGATGGAAATAACTGTTGCGACATCACGACCGCAGGACGAATATAAAAGAGTAATGTCTAGTATGTCAATAGACATACTCATTAAAAGAGTGTTACATGTGATCAATATTTTGCATGGTAGAGAGGCCGTATTTGATGAGCCACAGGTGGCTGCCAGGAATTTAATAGTTGAATTTCCTAATGGCGATCAGACTCCCATCCGACTGGTTGGGAGTCCCATCAACTTTTCTCGCACGCCTGTTTCGCACACAACTCCGCCTCCCAGGCTCGGCGAACATACGGAAGA